>NZ_BMPY01000008.1 GCF_014647835.1 Microbispora rosea subsp. aerata | reverse complement strand
GGCGGCCGGATATGTGCTCAAGCAGATCCACGGCTCGGACCTGGTCGGCGCGGTGCGCACGGTGGCGGGCGGGCAGTCGCTGCTCGACCCGCAGACCACGGCCGCCATGCTGCACCGGCTGCGCGATCAGGCCGCGAAGAAGGACCCGCTGGCCGCGTTGTCGGACCAGGAGCGGCAGATCCTGGAGCTGATCGGCGAGGGCCTGACCAACCGGCAGATCGGCGAGCGGATGTTCCTGGCCGAAAAGACGGTCAAGAACTACGTCTCCAACCTGCTGAGCAAGCTCGACATGCAGCGCCGCACCCAGGCCGCCGCGCTCGCCGCCCGCCTCAAGGCGGGTCGCCAGGACTGAGCGCCGCAGGTCGCCGTCGGCGGCCGTAGCGGACTCCGAAAGGGGGGCGGCAAGTCGCCGCGGCGGGCCTCGAAAGGGTGGCGGCGCGTCCCCGGGCGGCCGTGGTGGGCCTCGAAGGGGTGGTGTGGCGCGTCCCCGGCGGACGAGGCCGGCCGCTCGGTCCTCGCGAGGCCGGGTGCCCGTACGGAGGTCAGTCCAGCGGGACGCTCCATTCGAGGCGGGTGCCGCCGGTCTCGGGAGAGGCCAGGGTGAAGGAGCCGCCGAGCCGTTCGGCACGGTCGGCGAGGTTGCGCAGGCCGCTGCGGCGGCCCTCGGCCGGGACTCCGACACCGTTGTCCTTCACCACGAGCGTCAGCCGCCCGTCCGCCGCGTTGACGGCCACGTCGGCGTGCGAGGCCCTGGCATGACGGACGATGTTGGACAGCGCCTCGCGCAGGACGGCGAGCAGGTGCTCGGCGACCTCGGCGGGCACGTCGTTGTCGAGCCGCCCTTCCATGCTCAGGCCCGGCATGAAACCCAGGTGCCCGCGGGAGCCCTCGACCAGGCTCACGATCTGCGCGCGCAGGCTGGGGGAGGTCTCCTCGTGCGGCGTCTGCAGGGCGAAGATGGTCGAGCGGATCTGCCTGATGGTGGTGTCCAGCTCGTCAATGGCGGACTGCAGCCGGGAGGACGCTTCGGGCCGCTCGACCAGGCGCACCGCGCTCATCAGCGTCATGGCGACGGCGAACAGCCGCTGGATCACCACGTCGTGCAGGTCCTTGGCGATGCGGTCGCGGTCTTCCAGCAGGCCGAGCCGTTCGGCGTCGCGGCGGGCCTCGGCGAGCTCCAGCGCCACGGCGGCCTGCCCGGAGAAGGCGTGCAGCATGCGCAGCTCCGACCGGCTGAACGGCAGCCGTCCCGAGCGCCTGACCAGCGTCAGCACCCCGCGTACCGTCCCGGCCGTGCCCAGCGGGACGGCGGCCGCCGGACCCAGCGGCTGATCGTCGGCCCAGGCGAGATGCTCGGGATCGTGGTCGAGGTCCTCGAGCATCAGCGGTTCACCGCCGAGGAACACCCGGCCCGCCAGCGATCCCTCGACCGCGACCTCGTCGTCGACGAGACGGAATCTCTGCCGCCCGTCCTCGGTCAGCTCGCCGTCCTCCAGCGTCACGCGCAGGGCGTCGCGGTCGGAGTTGGGCAGCAGGATCGCCACGGCGTCCGCGCCGGCCATCTCACGGGCGCGCCGGGCGATCAGGGTGAGCACCTCCTGCGGTTCCGCGCCGGACAGCAGCCGGGTGGTGATGTCGGCCGAGGCCTGCAGCCAGGTCTCCCGGCGGCGGCTCTCCTCGTACAGGCGGGCGTTCTCGATCGCGACGCCCGCGGCGGTGGCCAGGGCGACGACGATCGCCTCGTCGTCCTCGTCGAACTGTCCGCCGCCGCGCTTTTCGGTCAGGTAGAGGTTGCCGAACACCTCGTCGCGGACGCGGACCGGCACGCCGAGGAAGCTGCGCATTTTCGGATGGCCGGGCGGGAAGCCGTACGACTCGGGGTGCTGGGAGATGTCGGCCAGCCGCAGGGTCTGCGGCTCCTTGATCAGCAGGCCGAGCAGGCCGAGCCCGCGCGGCCAGTGCTCGACCCTGGCGATCTCCTCCTCGGTCAGGCCCACGGGGACGAACTGGACGAGCGTGCTGTCCTCCCCGATCATGCCCATGGCGCCGTACGTGGCGTCGACCAGCGTCGTGGCGGTCTCCACGATGCGCCTCAGGACGAACTCCAGCTCCAGGCCACTGCCGATCGACACGACCGCGTCCAGCAGCGCGTGCACCCGATCGCGGGTGGCCAGCACCGCCTCCAGGCGAGACTGCAGCTCCGCCAGCAGGTCGTCCAGCCGCATGTTGGGAATCAGCGAACTGGGCTTCTTCTCCGTCATGATGCGAAGTCTCGCACCAGGACATGCCGGTGCCCACTTCCGGGCGGCTCACGGGCGGGCACCGCGGCGACGGCGTCTCCCGGGGCGTGATCGCACGTTCACGGCCGGGACGCCGCACGATCGGAGCGCATTAATCGGCAATTAACGGAACTGCCGAAAATAAAAAACCGGGCGACCCGGGCCCGATTGCGGACTGTGCGTGACAGAGAAATCACTCAAAGTATCGGACGCCTGCGTGCCGGCGCCCCTCCGAATCCCCTCTCCCGAGGTGGAGTATGCCCTCGTCGTGCAGGTGATTGGGTATTGAGATTGCCTTTTCGTACGCGTATGATACGTGCATGTCTACAACCGAAACGTGAATGCTCGCCGGAAGGCGCGTACCTTCCCGGATCATCCGACGATGGATTCGAGATAGGGCTGACGTTGACGCGTCGATCGGGAAGGTGCGTCCGTGCCGCTCACGTTAGTGTGCAACTTTTCGGTTGACCACCCAGACGGTATGGCGGGCGCCTATTTCGCCGGCGGGTGGGGCAGCCGCGACAACCGCCCGGCCGTGTCCGTCGGCTCGTGCCGGCCGCGGGAGATCCTCGCCAACGCCGGCGCGATCGAGGCCGAGGCTCCGCCTGCGGCCGGCACGGCTGCCGGCGAGGTGGCGGGCGGAGGTGGGTGGTTCTCCTCGCGGACCTCGTGTCCCCGCAGCCCGCGAGATTTCGCGAGTCGGCGGACCGCCCCCGCACGACCCGATGAACGCGCATGTCACGCCTGGTTGTGGGAGGTTTCTCCATTCGGCTGCGGTCTTGAGCGTGCCCGTGAACATATGCCTGGCCGGGCGGCGCGAGCGTATGGCCACAGAGCCGCCGGCGGTGGACGTCGTCCGCCTGCCGGCCGCCTGCGCGTGCGCCGACACCGGTCGTGCCGGCGTCCGGCCGGAGCGGCTCGCGCCGCGCCTGCCAGGCGAAACGGAATTCACTCGCTGGTGAAGGAGGCGGCGAACCCGCTTGACAACCGCAATTTGAGGGCCTTGACAACCGCTCGACAGTGTGAAAGTCACTTTTGGGAAGGAGGTCGATCCTAAATCAATTCGTCATGGTACGCGAGCCGCAGGTTGTGACCCAACCGTGCGACCCTACTGAGATGAATTACGGGGAGGATTCACGTGCAGATCGATGTCATGGTCTCCGACGAACTTCAGCTGTCTCGTTTCGCGCTTACCGCATTGCTTGAGCGAAACGAGGACATCCGAGTCGTCGGCGCAGCGGGTAACAGCCTTGACGCGCTGGAGTTCGCCGAGACGCATCGGCCGGACGTCACCATCATCAGCTTCGAGGGCGCGGACAACGACGCGATCGCGATCGCCGAGAAGATTACGAGCCTTCCGGGATGCCGGAGCCTGCTGCTCGCCACGGCGTTCAGCAGGACCGTGGTGCGTCAGGCCTTCAGCAGCGGGATCGACGGAATGGTGCAGCGCAGTGCCCCGCCGCGTCAGCTCTTTGACGCCATTTACCGGGTGTATCAGGGAGAGCGGGTCTTCGACGCGGAGCTTACGGTCGCCGCGCTGGCCAACGGGGGCTGTCCGTTGACCTTGCGGCAGCTTTCTGTGCTCGAATACGTCGCCCAGGGCGACACGGTCGCCGAGATCGCGGCGCGTTTGCATCTGTCTGAGGGCACCGTGCGCAACTACCTGTCGTCCGTGGTGGCGAAGCTGGGCGCGCGCAACCGGATCGACGCGTTGCGAATCGCCCAGAACGCGCACTGGATCTGAACATCTCGATTACCGCATCCAGGCCTGCGGTAATCGTGCATGATTCAAGTTGCAACTACAGCGTCAAAGGGGGGTTGAACGCGCCGATGCGCTTCCGGAGCACCGGCGCGGGGATCGTCGGGGAGACGATCCGCGCGTGTGGCTTCGGCTGAGGGTTGCGGTCCGTCGGGTGACGAGCGTGCGGCCTCGGCCGGAGTGCCCGGCCGCGGACGTGTTTGGAACGCGGCAACGCCTGCTTCGCACCGAGACCGTCTAGCCCGTGCGGCGAACCGGAACCGGCGCAGGGGCGGACACTCGGCCGGCGCCTCAGGGAACGCGTTGACGCGGATGGCGAGTGCGGCGGGACGCAATGGTGTATCGCGGACGCCTGCGCGTGCAGGTGCGAGGGCCGGCCGCTCCGTTACGGAGCCGCCAGGAGAACAGGTGGGCCGGGTCAGCGAGGTCTTCGCTGGCGCGGCCACAGTCGTGCGATCGGCCGAATCGCGCGGCGCCGCGATGGGCGCGATGCCCATCCGGCTACGCCTGTGTGCTCACGCTGCCGGGGAATGGGAGGGACGACCGGCGGCGGGACCTCGCGATCGCGGCGACACACCACGCGATCTCGTCGTGGAGTGGTCTCGGTGAGGGCGTCCGGTCCGGGTGGGCCGGAGCGCCGGCGAATGCGGCGCCGACGGGTGTGGCGTGGGTGGGTGCGGCGCCGACGGATACGCCACGGATGACTGTGGCGCCGACGAATACGCCGCGGGTGGACGCGGCGCGAGCAGACATGGCGCCGACGGGTGCGGCGCGGACGGGTGCGGCGCCGGGGGATGAGCTCCGGCGCCGCGCCCTGTTGTTTCCGAATCTCGCCGGAATGTGTCTTGCCGAGGCTCTCGAGCCGCACACCGGCTCAATTCCTGTTCCTGAGCCATTGCCGCTGGACCGCCGTACGGTCCGCGTGGATCTCACCGCCTCGGGCTTACCCCACCGCCAGTTGACGGTACCGAGGACCCGGGAGAAACCTAACTACTCCGCACGTCGTAGAATGCTTGACTGTTACTTCTGACGATGTAGTTAGAAAAGTAGTCAGCAAGTCGATGAGGTGGGGGAGTCGGCGCGGGAGCATTCCATTAATCGATTCCCTCTGGAAAGGACCTACCCAATGCTGTTCGTTGAGCTGCTGGTGCCGAAGGGCGTTTTCGATGAGCACGAGCGCCGCAGGATCGCCGAGCGGCTGACCGGGCGGCGCCTGTTGTCGGACGCCGACGGGGAAGCGGCGCCCGTGGAGTCCGACGTGATCGAATTGTTCAACGCCCTCACTCACGTGGTGGTGCGCGAGGAAGAGATCTGGAGCGTGGGCGGACGCCTCTCCGACGCCTCGGAGGGCCCCCGGTACATAGTGAACGTGATTGCCGGCATGTGGGGGAAGGAGATCAGTGAGAATCTCATCTCCCGCATCACCGCCGAGCTGGGGGAGATGGAGGGCAATCCCGAGCCGCGGGCCGTGGTCAACGTGATCCCCCTGCCCGAGGGCGGTTACGGCCTGTACGGCCGGGCCCAGCGCATGTCCGACGTACCGCAGCTGATGAACAAGACGCTCCGCAGGCCGCGGACGGATTCGGCGGGCGGCCAGTACGCCTACGTCATCGAGACGAGAGACAACCAGGAGAGGCACTGGTCCTGGATCGTCGATTTCGGCGACGTGATCGGGCGCGGCGTGGAGGACGGCCTGCCCGACAATCCCGGGGACTTCGCGCGCACCACCTTCGACGACTACCTGAACAGGCTCGTCGAACGCGCGCCCGGCGCGGTGGAGTTCTTCCTGTGGGAGGACGAGGACGACACCCAGTGGCGCATCCAGGTATGGGACGTCCACGCGACCGGCTACGACCAGATCAACAGCGTGCCCGAGCCCGGGGACCGCGCCCGGCGGCAGTACCCGCTCGCGCTGCGCGCCGAGCGGATCCCGCCGCAGCTGATCGTCACCTTCCCCGGCGATGTGGTCAGGAACCGTCTGCAGGCCAAGCAACTGGCGCGGCGGAAGGCGCTGGAGGTGGGCGAGGGCGAGACCACGCCGCGAACGGGACGCGACGGTGAGGCCTCGCCGGGCCCGCAGGACGCGGCCTGATCAGGCGGGCATCGCCGCGCAGACCCCCGGTCCCACGGCACAGGCGCGGCCGAATGGCGAGCGGCCCGCGGCGGCGTAATGGTCCCGCGCCGCTCGTATTTGGCTGCGCCTAAATGAGTTTCTAATACTCGGATACGCGATTCTCACCTCTCTCTGTCGGCCGCTAGATGGTTAACCCCGGCCATGCTAGCCTCAATTCGAGTCAACGCGGTGTTCTTGGGGGAGGTGACGGTATGGATGAGCATTCGGTGGACGGCCGGCCATGAGCGGCCACGGGCTTGCTCGTGAATTTCTCATCTCTTAAAAAATATTGAATTTTGCTCGTCGGCCCGAAGCGAACGCCGAGGGCGAGCGATGCCGGCGGGCGGGTGGACGCGTGCGACGGCGAACCGCCCGTGCGGTGGCCGGACGGACAGGGGAACCGCCTTCGACGCTTCGCGCGGCCTCAACGCCGAGGCGCGCGGGTGGAGGCATGCCCGCTGTCGGGGGCGCCCACCTGTGAAGACGCACTTCGTCGGCATCACATATTGGTCGACGGTCGTGGACGCGTTGCGGACCTGCCGCTCAGCTCCGCGGGTATCGCCGCGTCCGTCGATGAACCTCCCCGGTACGGCATCTTTCTATCCGGGATCGCGGCGTGCTCCTGACGCCGATGCCGAACGCGCTCGGACCGGCCGCCGCTTCGCGCTCCACACGCGGCGGTCCGCAATCGGCTCGGCGGGTCGTCCTGGCGCCGCCGTGGTCAGCGCACAACACCTCTTCGTTAGTTCCGCGGCCTGGAGATCGCTTCAGATCTCGTAGTCATCTCGTCCTGCTGCTCGAATGCGCGGCGCACGGTTGCACGCCGGCAGGCGTGTCCTTTCCGTGTGCCTCGCCTCCTGTTCGTCGCACGGCGAGCCCCTGAAGCGCCCAGTAGCCGATTCGTGACGGTTGCCGAGCCGTGCACACGGCAGGAAAGAAAGAGGAAACCAGGGTCATGGTCGATTTGCCGCACGCCACCAGTGCTGCCGCGGTGATTAGTGAACACGCCCGCTCGACACCGGAGCGCACCGCGCTGATCTTCGTGGACGACGTGGAGCGGGCCGACGGCGCCACCCAGTGGTCGTACGCCCAACTGGACGCCGAGGCCAGGCGGATCGGCGCGTGGCTGCGCGCCCGCTTCTCCGCGGGCGACCGGGTGCTCCTGCTGTATCCGACGGGGCTCGACTTCGCCGCGGCCTTCGTCGGCTGCCTGTACACCGGAACGGTCGCCGTGCCCGCACCGCTGCCCGGGCGGTATCGCCACGAGCGCGCCCGGGTGCGCAGCATCGCCGAGAACGCGGCGGTGTCCGCGATCCTGACCGACAACGAGCACCTGCCCGTGGTCGCGGAATGGGCCGAGGCCGAAGGGCTCACCGGCATACCTCTGCTGGCCACGGACAGTGCCGACCTCGTGGACCCGGGCGACTGGACGCCGGAGAACCTGAACCACGAGACGCTCGCGATGCTCCAGTACACCTCGGGCTCGACGGGTGAGCCCAAGGGCGTGATGCTCACCCACGGCAACATCCTGCACAACGTGGACGGCCAGCGCCGCGCGTGCTCGATAACCCAGGACACCCGGCTGGGCGGCTGGATCCCCCTATATCACGACATGGGGCTGCTCGGTCAGCTGATGCCCGCGCTGCTGCTCGGGGCCACCTGCGTGCTGATGCGTCCCAGCGCCTTCCTGCTGCGGCCGCATCACTGGCTGTGGTTGATCGACAAGTACGACATCGACCTGTCGGCGGCCCCGGACTTCGCCTACGAGCTGTGCTGTGCCCGGATAACCGAGGAGCAGGTGATCGGCCTGGACCTGTCCCGGTGGCGGTTCTCCGCCGACGGAGCGGAGCCGATCAACGCCGCGACGATGGACATGTTCGCCAAGCGGTTCGCCCCGGTCGGTCTCCGCGACGACGTGCTGTGCCCCTGCTACGGCATGGCCGAGTCGACGGTCTACGTGTCCGGCGAGGCGTACCGGAAGGCCGTGGTGACCACGGTGGACCCCGACGAGCTCGAACAGCACCGGTTCGTGCCGTCCGAGACCGGCACCGATCTGGTGAGCTGCGGGACGCCGCGCGACCACGACGTGCTGATCGCCGACCCGCGGACCGGTGAGGTGCTGCCCCCGGGCGTCGTCGGCGAGATCTGGCTGCGCGGCCCCAGCGTCTCCAAGAGCTACTGGCGCAACGACGCCGCGAACGAGCGGGCCTTCACCCCGAGCGGCTATGTGCGTACGGGCGACCTCGGCACGCTGCACGAGGGCGAGCTGTACGTGACCGGGCGGCTCGACGAAGTGATCAACGTCTGCGGGCGGTACCTCTACCCGCAGGACATCGAGCGGGAGCTGCGTGCGCGGCACCCCGAGCTCGGCAGCGCCGGCGCGGTCTTCGCGGTCTCGCTCCCCGAGGCCGGCAGCGAGGACCTCGTCATCGTCACCCATGAGATCAACGGGCGCCAGAGCGAGGCGCGGCTGCGGCAGCTGGCCGTCCAGATCAGGCAGACGGTCGCCCGCCGGTTCGGGATCCACGTGGACGGCGTCGCGCTGCTGCGGCGCGGCGGGGTCCGGCGCACCACCAGCGGGAAGATCCAGCGCGCGGAGATGCGCCGCCTGTTCCTGGACGGCGAGCTCAGCGCGGTGTGCGTCGACTACGAGCTGCGCCTGGCGAACGCGCTGTGGCTGAACCGTCAGGGGCGGGCGAGTCGCGAGAAGCCGGCGCGGGTCCACGGCGGCGGCGTCGCCTCCCGCTCGTGACCGGCCCGCACCGTTAGCGGGCCCGGCCGGGCTCGGCCGGCCGGAACACGGCCGAGCCCGGAGCGACGCCCCGGGGCCCGCGCGGACGTGGGCTCCCGGGGCGCGTCCGGGCCTCGCGCCGTGTGTTCTGGATCAGTCGCCGGGGAGCGCCTCGGCGCGCCGCCCGGCCGTGGCGTCGCCCGCCGTCCGCAGCATCTCGTCCAGCTCCCGGAAGACCTCCCGGGTGTGCGCGGCCGCCGCCGGCACGATGTCCTGCATGACGAAGAAGCCGTGCACGAGGCCGGGTCCGGGCACGTAACGGACGGGCACCCCCGCCGCGCGCAGTTTGTCGGCCATCTCCGCCCCCTCGTCGCACAGCGGATCGAACTCGGCCGTGGCGAGCACCGTCGGCGGCAGATCCCGCAGGTCCGCGCTGAGCAGGTCGACGGCGGGCTCCTTGCGCTGCCGCGGGTCGGGCGCGTACAGCTCGTAGTGGTGGGCCATGTCGTCGACCGACAGCAGATAGCCCTCCGCGTGCTCGCAGGCCGAGGCGAAACGCAGGCTCGGATCCACGGGCGGATACAGCAGGAGCTGCGCGGCGAACTCGACGCCGCCGGTGTCGCGCGCGTCGAGCGCGACGCCGAGCGCCATGTGGGCGCCGGCGCTGTCACCGGCGAGGACATGGACGTGGCCGGGGAAGGACCGGCTCGTCCAGCGCGCCGCCGTGATGGCGTCGCGCAGCGGCGTGGGGTAGGGGAACTCCGGCGCCCGCCGGTAGTCGGCCGAGACGACGACGGCGTTCAGCGCCGCCGCCATGGTGCGGCAGCCCCAGTCGTGGGTGTCGACGTCGCCGAGCGCCCAGCCGCCGCCGTGCAGGAAGGTGATCACGCGGCCCCCGTCCGTCTCCGGGGTGTAGACCCTGCACCGGAACGACGCCCCGTCCGCCGTGTCGATCATCGTGTCGGCGGCGGCCACCGCGGCCTGGGGGCCGTCCGCGCGGCGGGGGCGGATCGCGCTCGCCCGGTACTTCTCGCGGGCCTCCTCGACGGTCATCTCCCGAGCCGGAGTCGGAGGACCGCCGGCACGTTGCCAGGTGATCAGGTTCCGGAGTATGCGGTCCAAAGGCATCGCGGCCCTCCTACGCACTTGATCGAAGTGAATTACGAGACCATGGTCTTTGGAATGCGCGGTGGCGACTTCGCGAACTCCCGTTCATCTTCTTCGCGATACGTCGCCGGGGCGTCGTACGGCAATCCTCCGCGGGCTTCACGCTCGCCGCCCCCGTGACACGTGACCGAGGAATTCACGCAATCCCCATTGGTACACCCTATGACACCGGCCGGTTCTCCGGGAGTCGTGAGAAACGCATCAACGGTGGTGTGCTTCTCATATTGCGATAGATCGATTTCCGCCGTAGGCTTTGCCGGGACAGTCCGCAGTTTCAGTTGAAAAATAGCTGAAGAAAATCCTCGAATATTATCGTATTCCAAAGTCGGTCCAGATCTCCAACGTGGGGGGATGCGCGGCGGGGGGACCAGATCGCCGAGGACGGCTTTGGAATACCGCATGCCGGCCGAGGCCGGGTGACACCAGTGCATCGCTCATCCGTGCGGAGCACTTCGTGGTGTCTGCGCACGCGACGTGGCATGAAGAGAAGGAGATCTGATGATCGTCTTAGGCTGCAACGGCTGGACCCGCGGCGCTGAGATTTTCGCCGAGCACTATGGCGCGGTTGGTATCGAGAAGCACTACGTCCTCGGCCACGACGCGGGTGCGTCCCTGCTGGTGGACGGCAAGCTGGTCGCGGCCGTGGAGGAGGAGCGGCTCAACCGGCAGAAGAAGACCTCCGACTTCCCGCTGAACGCGGTGAGATGGTGCCTTGAGTTCGCGGGCGTGAAGTTCTCCGACATCGACCTCATCGCGATTCCGTGGAACTTCTCCGGTGAGGTCTTCGACGGAGTCCTGTTCGACCTCGCGTCCACGCCGATGGACCCCATGGAGAAGCTGGGCCGGTTGAGCCGCATCGGCCAGTTGTTCACCCACGTCCTCGGCCGCGACGCGATCCTCGCCGACTTCGCCGCCCGCACCGGCTTCACCCCCGACCCGGACAAGGTGGTGTTCGTGCCGCACCACCTCGCCCACGCGACGACCGGTTACTACATGGCGGGCATGAAGGACGCCGCGTTCCTCATCAGCGACGGCCGCGCCGAGCTGTTCTCGTCGGTGATGGGTGAGATCCGCGACGGCAAGATCCGCCTGTTCGAGGAGTCGTTCATCAGCGCGAACGACTCGATCGGCAACCTGTTCGCGTCGATCACCCGCTACCTGGGCTTCGTGCCCAACAACGACGAGTACAAGGTCATGGGCCTGTCCGGGTTCGCCAACCCCCCGTCGCCGAACCCGTTCCTGGAGCACTTCGTCGAGCTGCTGGACAACGGGCGTTACAAGCTCTGCCGGCCCCACGACCTGGAGAACCCCCGCTGCTTCGACCCCCTGCTCGAGCAGCACTTCGGCCCGTTCGAGGACACCCTCGAATACAAGGCCAACATCGCCGCCGCCGCGCAGGAGATGCTCACGGTCGTCACCGCCCACCAGCTCCGCACGCTGGAGTCCAAGACCGACCTGAACCACCTGCTGTTCGAGGGCGGCGTGGCGCTGAACTGCGTCAACAACACCAAGATGCTCGAGGGGTCGCGCTTCGCCGACATGGACGTGAGCTTCGGCGCCAGCGACACGGGCGTCGCCATCGGCGCCGCGGTCTACGCCTGGGCCAACCACCCCGACAACGTCGGCAAGCCGAAGCCCACCCCGACGATCACCCCGTACCTCGGGCCGGAGTACGACGACTCGGCGATCGAGCAGGCGCTGCAGCAGTTCGGCGACCGGGTGGAGTGGAAGCGCCTGACCGACGAGGAGGTCGTCGACCAGGTGTCCAAGCTGCTCACCGAGAAGGTCGTCATCGGCTGGTTCGAGGGCCGGATCGAGCACGGCCCGCGTGCCCTCGGCCACCGCAGCATCCTGGCGAACCCGAAGTTCCCGGACATCAAGGATGTCATCAACATGCGGGTCAAGCACCGCGAGCCGTTCCGGCCGTTCGCGCCGATCGTGCTCGAGTCGGACGCGCCGCGGATCTTCGAGATGGGTCGCAAGGCCCGCTCGCCGTACATGACGTTCGTCTTCCCGGTGCGGCCGGAGTATCGCGACGTGATCCCCGGCGCGACCCACGTGGACGGGACCTCGCGGGTTCAGACGATCACCGACGAGGACACGCCGCGGCTGGCGGCGCTGCTGCGCCGGTTCACCGCGCTGACCGACGTGCCCTGCCTGATCAACACCTCCTTCAACGTGGCCGGCGAGCCGATCGTGTGCGCCCCGGCCGACGCGCTGAACTGCTTCCTGGGCACCGAGATCGACTACCTCGTGCTCGGCAACTACCTCGTCACCAAGACCGAAGCGTCCGCGTGACGTCTGCTCGTACCGCCGGGAAGCCGTGACGCGGCTTCCCGGCCTTGTGCGGGGCGTCCCCCCGGTCCCTCCCCGGGGCCGTCCCGCCGCCCGTCCGCCGGGGGCGTCGATTTTTCCAATCCCCTTATGTAAAACGCATGGGGATATATATAAAAAGTAATCTTTGGCGTGCGCCGTCCGGCTGGTACCGTCATTACCGGTGCCATGGGCATCCGGAACTTTCATGTGGTGTCGTGGCCGATTACCAGCGCCGAGTCGTCGGCGCGGTCGTTTAGGGGAGATAGGCTGTGCCGCATCAAGCTGCAACCGTGAACACCCCCTGGGAACAAGTAGCGGAATCCATCGAATTCATTCCCGCTGCTTATTCCGTCAAGACCGAGCCGGAATCCGTGGCGCGGGAGATGCTGCGCTGCGAATCGGCTGACATCGACCGGCTGGTCGAGGCGGGCCTGCCGTACGAGTACCGGTCCGGGGAGCGTTATTTCGACCCGAACGATCTGTACAACCTCGGTATGTACTCGAACAGGTCGACGACGCAGCCGGAGCTGGCCTTCCGGATGCTCTTCCGGTTCACCACGCGCCCGCTGGACGACTTGCTGCGGCCGAAGACGTGGGACTTCCGCGTCCGGTTCGAGTGCACCGAGTGCGCGGGGGCCGCGCCGTGGCACTTCGAGGAGCCGGACGTCGTCCGGTTCGGCGGAAGCGTCGCCGACGTGACGAGGCCGGCCGTCAGCGCCGGATCGGCGGAGTTCTCCGCGAAGGTCACCACGACCGGCGCGCGGACCCCGATCGTCTCGCCGGTGCTGCGCCGGCTCACCCGGGACTACCTGGAGGCCGGTTACCGCTGGCAGATGATCCCCGTCCCCATGCAGGCCGACTACGAGCAGGTGCACGCCCTCGGCGCGACCAGCTGCATCGCGGCGAGCCTGTTCCTGGCCGAGCAGTTCCGCGCGGCCGGCTATCGGGCCGAGGCGAAACGAGGCTGGTTCTGCGGCGTGCTCGGCGGCGCCCTCGACCTGCCGCACGCCTGCGTGGAGGTCGAGGACGACGACGGGACGTACCGGACCGTCGACATCGCCAAGGCCCAGCTCGCCGCGCGGCTGTCGCCGGACACCGGGGACTTCCAGGAGCTGTGCCTCGGGTCGATCTACAACAAGGTGATTCCGTCCACTGCCTCCGGTAACGCGCCCTTCGGCCGTCACGAATGCGGTTCGCAGGTGCCGATAAGGGTGCACGCAGACATTCGCGCGGTGCGTTCAAGCTGAATCTTCGAGCCACTTCACGGAGAAGAGGAAAATGGCTGCTGTACGCGAGATCGAACCGATTGTGCTGGATCTGAACCGGCTGGAGCAGATGGCCGAGTCGGGTTACTACAACCCGTACACGATGTTCGACTGGCCCGACTCGATCGAGCCCGACAAGCCGTGGATGAGCGAGAACCTGACCACGCTGGCCGGCACCCCGATGTGGGACGAGCTGACGCGCGAGCAGCAGATCGCGCTGACCAGGTGGGAGGCCGTCAACTTCTTCAGCCTGAACATCCACGGCATTCGCGAGCTGATGAGCGAAGTCGTGATGCGCATCCACGAGAAGACGTACGCCCACGTCTCGGAGTTCCTGCACCACTTCATCGGTGAGGAAAACGAGCACATGTGGTTCTTCGCGCAGTTCTGCCTGCGCTACGGCGGCAAGCTGTACCCCGCGCAGCCGACGCTGAAGGTCGCCTCGGCCGACCACCTGTCGCCGGTGGCCCGCGAGATGATCGTCTTCGCGCGCATCCTGATCTTCGAGGAGATCGTCGACTACTACAACTCGTACATGGCGACCGACCAGACGCTGCCGCCGATCGCCCGCGAGATCAACCGGGTGCACCACCAGGACGAGAGCCGGCACGTCGCCTTCGGCCGCATGATCTTCCAGAACCTGCTCGGCCAGGTGATGAAGCGCGACCCGGACGAGGTGCCGCTGATCGCCGAGTACCTCGAGAACTACCTGCAGTACAGCATCGGCACCCTCTACAACCCCGCCGCCTACCGCGACGCCGGCATCCCGGACGCGCTGGCGCTGCGGCGGCGCGCGCTGGAGCACCCCGCCCGCATCGAGGCGCACGACAAGATCCTGAAGCGGACCCGTTCGTTCCTGTCCAAGGTCGGCGCCGGCAGGGAAGTGATCAGGCGATGAGCGACCCGATACAGGCGGTGCGCGACTTCATCATCGAGCGCAACCCCAAGCTCGGCGAGGTGCCGGACGACCTGGATCTGATCGACAGCCGGGCGATCAACTCGCTCGCCTTCGTCGAGTTCATCTTCCTGCTGGAGGAGCTGACCGGCGAGCCGATCGACCCGGAGGCGCTCGACCTGGACGACTTCCGCACCCTCGCCGCGATCCAAGCGCGATTCTTCTCGCAGAAGGCATCATTATGACCACAGCAACCGACAACGGGTTGAGCGTTCTCGACGGCAGCCAGCTTCGTCTGCTGCGCGCGATCGACGCGGTGTTCCTGCGCCTGGCCGACGGCTGGGACGTCCCCGAGTTCCGGTACCCGCACCTGATCCGGTGCCGGGACCTCGATCTGTTCGACTACTACGACAACTTCCCGCACCTGGGTCTCGCCGCCACCCGGCTCGATCCGCAGCGCCTCAAGACGACGCTGTCCGAGGCGTCCCGGCCGGTGGACCGGATGCCGACCGAGGTGATGGAGCCGACCGCGTTCGCGCTGCCCTCCGCGGCGTGCTACGCGATCTACGTGGATCTCGCCGGTGCGACGCTGCCCGGCGAGGGCACGATGCGGACCACGGTCGCCACGTGCTTCCGCAACGAGGAGCGCTACGAGGGGCTTCAGCGCCTGCTCGGGTTCACCATGCGGGAGATCGTCTGCATCGGGCCCGAGGAGCGTGCCAAGCAGCACCTGCTCCGCGCCAAGGACGCCGTGAAGGCCCTGTGCGCGGAGCTCAAGCTGGACGTCCAGCTCAACGTCGCCACCGACCCGTTCTTCGACAAGAACAGCAGCAAGGCGAAGATGCAGCGGCTGTTCCCGGTGAAGGAGGAGTTCGTCGTCAACGGCCTGGCGATCGGCTCGGTCAACTACCACCGGAACTTCTTCGGCGAGCGGTGCAACATCCAGGTCGGCGACGACACGGCGCACACCTCCTGCCTCGCCTTCGGGCTGGAGCGGTGGGTGCACACCCTGACGGATCGGTTCGGCAGCGCCGAGGCCGCGCTGGCCGCGGTCGAAAGTCTGGGCTGATGCGTTCCTCGGTGGCAGCCGTGCTCGGCGTCGAGGTGAGCCTCCTGCAGTCGGGCATGGGCGGTGTCGCGGGTGCGGAGCTGGCGTGCGCGGTGTCCAACGCCGGCGCGGCCGGCTGTGTCGGCGGCTACAAGCTGGCCGGCGAGGCGCTGTCGGCCATGCTCCGCCGGCTGACCGAGGGGACCGATCGGCCCGTCGGCGTGAACCTGATCCCCGAGGTGGTCGGGCCCGAGGAGCTCGACCGGCAGATCGCGCAGGTGCTCGACGAGACGCCGCGGTCGGTGTACGTGTCGCTGTTCGGGATGCCCGAAGACGAGGTGTTCGACCGGGTCGCCGCGGCGGGCCGCCATCTCGTGGTCCAGGTCGGCACCGTGGCCGACGGTGTGCGCGCGGCCGAGCGGGGCGCGGTGGTCGTCGCTCAGGGCATCGAGGCGGGCGGCCATCTCCTCGGCCACTCGACCCGTGACGAGCTGGTGACCGCGCTGCGCGACCGCCTGCCCGACGCCTGCATCGTCGCGGCGGGCGGGATCGGCTCGCCCGACGACGCCCGCCTGGCGATCGCGGCCGGAGCCGACGGCGTGCTGCTCGGCACCGCCTTCGTCGTCGCGCACGAGTCGCGGGCCCACCCGTACTTCAAGTCGGCGGTGACCGCCGCCACCGGGACCGACACGGTGATCTCCGACGTGTACGAGATCGGGTGGCCGGGCCGGCGGCATCGCGTGCTGGCGACGGACGTCACCCGGGACCCGAAGCAGCCCAAGAACTTCATCGGGCGCACGACGGTCGAAGGCAAGACGTACCTGGTGCCGAGGTTCAGCGCCGCGGTGCCGACCGATGCGACCAGCGGCCGGATCGAGGAGATGGCCATGTACTGCGGCCTGTCCTGCGACGCCATCTCCACCGAGGCCTCGGCGGCGCACATCGTCGCGGAGTTCGCGCCCGTCCTCCCGGGCGCCGCCGAAGTCGCCAAAACGAAGAAGGGATAGAACGGATGCCGAACTACGAAGCGTTGCATCGGCTCGAACTGAACTACCTCGACACCCCGCGGATCCCCACCAGGGACGGCGTCGAGCTCTACTACGAGTCCCGCGGCGAGGGCACCGCGATCACGCTGCTCAACAACTTCTTCATCAGCGCCCCGTCGTGGCGGGTGTTCACCGAGGAGCTCGCCCGCAACTACCGCGTCGTGAGCTACGACATGTGCAACCACGGCGCCTCCTCGCACCACGACGAGGAGCCCACCTGGGAGGAGCACGCCGCCGACGTGATCGGGCTGCTCGACGCGCTGGAGATCGAGTCGACCTACCTGGTCGGCACGTCGGTGTCCACCGCGCTCGCCAGGGACGTGGCGCTGCGGTACCCGAGCCGCGTCAGGGGCCTGGTGCTGGCGGGCCCGGTCCTCGGCCCCCGCGGCATGCGGCGCCACAGGCAGATCCAGCGGGCCTGGCTGAGGACGCTGGAGGACCACGGGATGGCGGGTCTGTACGGCCACATCTATCCCGAGGTCATCAGCATGGAGATGAACGAGGCGCTCGGCTCGGCCGGCTTCCTGGGCCTGCGCGAGAGCTTCCTGTCGATCACCACCGCCGAGGACCTGCGCAACGGCCTCACCCTCGCCCTGCAGGGCGACACCAGCCCCGAGCTCCTGGCCCACATCCAGGCGCCGACGCTGGTCATCCTCGGCGACGACGACAACCTGCTGAGCCCGACGGGGGGCAAGGAGCTCGCCGCGCTGTTCCCGAACGGCCGCTGCGAGATCATGCCGAAGGCCGGCCACGTGCCGTTCTTCGACGACCCCGAGTACTTCCAGGAGCTCATCCACAAGTTCATCCAGGAAGCGGAATCGGCGGCCCATGCCTGATACGGCTGAAGCACGGCAGCGCATCCGTTCCCTGCTGGTCGAGCTGCTCGGCAACGACCAGTTCGTCAGCAGGGTGTCGGACACCGAGTCGCTGCGCACGGCCGGGCTGTCCTCCCACGCGCTGGTCGGCCTGCTGGTGGCGATGGAGGACGCGTTCGGCTTCGAATGGCAAGACGACGTCGAGCCCGAGGTGCTGCGCTCGATCGACTCGCTGGCGGGTTACGTCGTGGCGTTGCGCAACTGAGGGCCACGGCATGGCTCTCGGGCTGGACGTCCCCGCCGAGCTCGCGGAGGGCGCATGGATCGAGTGGCGCCCGGTGCGCCGGCCGTACGGACGACACCAGCAGTCCGCGGCCGGCAGCGAGGCGGCGAAGGCGGCGCTGGCGGCGGCCGGGTCCGCCGAGCGGAACGTGTCCCGCGATCCCGACGGCCGGCCGCGGTTCCCACGAGGATTCGCCGGGTCGATCTCCCACACGGAGCGTCTCGCGGTAGCGGCGGTGGTCCCCGGCGCCGAGGCGGTCGGCATCGACATCGAGAACGCGGTTATCAGCCCTCGCGTGAGCGAGTTCGTCCTGCGCGAGCGGGAGCGGCGCACGCTGCTCCCGCCGGCCGGGCGGTACACCCCGCGTGAGCTGTTCTCCGCCAAGGAAGCGGCCTTCAAGGCCCTGAACGGAATCGGAACGCTGGGCGAGTTTCTGTTCTGGCAGATCGAGCTCAGCCAGTCCGACGACATGTTGATCGCGTCATACGGCGGCGAACGGGTCCCGGTGTGGGTTCGCTCGGAGGCGGGCCTGTCGCTTGCCCTGGCGATACGGCGGTGAACCCGCGATCCGCCGTGTCGGTGTGAGTTCGTATTCGCCCAGGCCAGAACCGGGGGGAAAGGAACGCAATGGATCGCGATGTTTTCAAAGTCGTCGACGAGCTGTTCTGCCGCCGACTACAGGTCCCCGCGCTCGATCCCGACGCTCCGCTCGTGGACTACGGCCTCGACTCGGTCCGGGCCATCGAGCTGGTCGTCGAGATGGAATCCCTGTTCGACGTGCACATCTCCGACGAGCAGGCGGCCTCCATGCTGACGCTGCGCGACGTCGTCGCGACGGTCAACGAACTGCTTGCGGTGCCGGTCGGACAGGAAAACGGTGACGCATGAACGCCGTCGCTGATTTCGCCCGATACACCCGGCCCGAGCTCGGCCGGCTCTTCCGCTCGCTCAACCTGGACGTGGCCTATCGAGCCGGTCAGGGCGACTACCTGACCCTGGAGCCCCCGGCCGGGGCGGACGGCTCCGAGACCGGCGACCGGGTGCTCGACCTGATCGGCGGCGCGGGTTCGTCGCTGTTCGGGCACAACCACCCGGCCCTGCTCGAGGTGGCGCGGCGCTGTTTCGACGAGCGCATCCCCTTCAACGCGCAGGCCAGCGTCCGCTCCGGGGCGGCCGAGCTGGCCCGGCGGCTGTCGGAGATCGTCGGGGCCACGACCGGTTCGAGCTACGTCGTCACCCTCGGCAGCACCGGCGCGGACGCGGTCGAGGGCGCGGTGAAGCACGCGACGGTCGAGCACCGGCGGCGGCTGGCCGCCCTGCAGGAGGAAATCGAGCTGTCCCTGCGGAGGGTGCGGCGAGACGGCGTCGCGGACGTCCCCTGCGCCGACGGGCCCGGGGCCGGCCGCACCCCCGCCGAGCTGCTGACCGAGGCGCTCGACCTGATCGAGGAGATGCGGCGCGCGGACCCCGTCTTCGTGTCGCTGCGCAACGCCTTCCACGGCAAGACGACCAGCGCCGGCACGCTGACGCACGGCGCCAACGTGCCCGAGGACCTGCACGTGCCGGGCCCCCGGCACCGGCGGCTGTACGACTGGACGCCGCAGGAGGTGGTGCACGCCCTCGACCCCGAACGCGTCCCGATCTACACGGTCACCGTCGGCGCCGACGGGGCGCCGCACTCCGCCATCCGCTACATCTCGCCGGTGGCGGCCTGCTTCGTCGAGCCCATCCAGGGCGAGGCCGGGGTGCACGAGGTCCCCGCCGAGACCCTCGCCGCGCTGCGCGAGCTGGCCGACCGGCACGACGCGGCCCTGGTGTTCGACGAGATCCAGTGCGGCATGGGGCGCACCGGCACCTTCCTCGCCTCCGAGAGCTCCGGCGTGGTCGCGGACTACTACCTGTTCTCCAAGTCCCTCGGCGGCGGGCTCGCCAAGATCTCGGCGCTGCTGGTCGCCGAGAACCGGTACGTGGCGGAGTTCGGCCGCCACCACACCTCCACCTTCGCCGACGACGACTTCTCGTCCCGGATCGCGACGGCCGCGCTGGACCTCGCCCTCTCCTATCGCGAGCGCATCGTCGAGATCGGCACGCTGCTGCGCACCAGGCTCGTGGAGATAGCCGAGCGGTGGCCCGACGCCATCGTCGAGGTGCGCGGACGCGGGCTGCTCCTGGGCGTCGAGTTCGCCCTGCCGCAGCCCGAGTCGAGCCTGCTGCGCGAGGTGTTCGACTCCGAGTCGCTCGGCTTCCTGATCGCGGGCCGCCTGCTGCACGCCCACCAGATCAGGGTCATGCCCACCCTGTCCGCCCCCACGACCGTCCGCATCCAGCCGTCCGCGCTGCTCGAGCCGGCGGACGTGGACCGCATCGCCGCCGCGTTCGAGGACGTCGCCAGCCTGCTGTCCAAGGGCGACTACGCGACGCTGCTCAACCACCTGACCGTACCGGTGGCCGGCGAGTGGCGGCCCCGGCAGCACGTCCCGCTGCCCCGTCGCGACCGGCCGGTGCGCGTCCCGAAGCGTACGGAGATCCCCCGCGTCGCGTTCCTCGCCAACATCGACATCCCCTCGAAGGTGGCGTCGTTCGCGCCGGAGCTGGCGCAGTGGTCGGACGAGCAGTGCGAGGCGGCGCTCGACCGGATGTGGGGCGAGCTGGAGCCCTTCGAGGTCGACCGGCAGCGGATCACCGCCGAGCGGGGAGAGGTCGAGGTCATCGTGGTGGCGGCGCCCTTCACCGCCGCCCAGGCCGTGGCCGCGCTGCGGGGAGGCCACGGGGCGTGGCTGCGCCGCACCGTGCTCGACGCGGTCGACCTGGGCGTGTCGCTCGGCGCCGGGACCATCGGCCTCGGCGGTCACACCTCGATCGTCACCAACGCCGCACGAGACGTGGTCGAGGACGACGTGAAGGTGACCTCGGGCAACTCGCTGACCGCCGCCTGCGCCTACGACCTGCTGCGGCAGCAGCTCGCCGAGTCGGGCCCCGGCGAACGCCGCGTCGGTCTCGTCGGCGGCATCGGCAACATCGGCGCGGTGATGGCCGAGCTCGTCGCCCCGCACTGCGAGTCGCTGGTGCTGGTCGGCCGGCCCGGCTCCGGGCGGCGCCTCAAGACGGTCGCCGACCGGCTCGGCCATCTGACGGACGTCTCGATCGCCGAGGACCTCGAGGTGCTCCGGGACTGCCCGATCGTGGTCAGCGCCACCAACGCGGCCGACCCGGTGATCATGCCGAACCACCTCGCCCACGACCGGAAGGTCGTCGTCTGCGACCTCGCCGTCCCCGGCGACGTGGACCCGGCGGTGGAGAACCTGAAGAACGTCACCCTGATATCCGGCGGCCGGATCCGGCTTCCCGCCGGGCAGACGCCCCGGTTCCCCGGGATCTTGCTGCCGCCGGGAATCGTGTACTCCTGCATGGCCGAAACGATCCTGCTCGGCCTCGAGCCCGAGACGCCGAGCCCGTCCTATGGCGGCCTCACCGTGGCGGGCGTCCTCGCCGCCCGGGACCTCGCCGCCCGCCACGGGTTCCACCCCGCCCGCATCGTCTCCGACGACGTCTCGGTACGACCGTGGATCGTCGATCAACCGACCGACACCATCGAGGAGCACATCAGATGAGCGAACTTCGCCCGCGTTTCCCGAGCATCCTCCACGCGCTGCTGGAACAGGCGGAACGCGGCTCTGATGGGCTGGGGGTGACGCTGCTCCCCAAGCCGGGCACCGAGGTGACCCTGCGTTACGACGCCGTCCTCGACGCCTCGGCTCGCTGCGCGGCCGCCCTCGCGGAGCACGGCGTCGGTGAGGGCGACCGGGTGGTGCTGTGCCTGCCGACGGGCCCGGAGTTCATCACCGCCTTCTTCGGAGCCCAGCTGCTCGGGGCCGTGCCGACGGCGATCGCCGTGCCCCTGCGCTTCGGCGGCGCCGCCGGCTTCGAAAGCCAGATGCGCAACCTCGCGGCGTACCTGCGGCCCGCCGCGGTCGTCACCACCCGGGCGGTGATCGACGCGCTCGCCGACTTCTCCGGCTCCACGCTGGTCGACGGCGACGAGCTGTACGCGCGCGCCACCTCGGGCGACGCGCCGAAGCACCCCATCCGCCTGCCGTCCGGCGACGACCTGGCGCTGATCCAGTGCACGTCGGGTTCGACCGGCACCCCCAAGGGCGTCATGGTGTCGCACGCCAACCTGATCGCCAACTGCGAGCAGATAGTCCGCGCCCTGGACTGGACGGAGAAGGAAGTCACGGTCAGCTGGCTGCCGCTCTACCACGACATGGGCCTGGTCACGGGGCTCCTGGTCCCGGTGTACCGCGGCAGCCGGGCGGTGCTGATGCCGACCACCCGGTTCCTGCGCGCGCCGGCCGAGTGGCTGCAGCACATGAGCGCCTACCGCGGCACCGTGGCGGCGGCGCCGAACTTCGCCTACGGCTACTGCGCCACCCGGGTGCGCGACGACGACCTCGAAGGCGTGGACCTGTCGTCCTGGCGGCTGGCGCTGTGCGGGGCGGAGCCCATCCACCCCGCCACCGTGCAGCGGTTCGTCGACCGCTTCGTCAAGTGGGGCCTTCCCGACACCGCCTTCCTGCCCGGGTACGGCATGGCCGAGGCCACGCTCGCCATCACCTCGACCCGGCCGGAAGACCCGCTGCTGTTCGACACCATCGACCGGGAGATCGCGGCCACCGAGGGCCTGGCGGTCGACGTCGATCCGGACACCCCCGGTGCGCTGCAGATCGTCGACTGCGGTACGCCCGTCGTCGGCACCGAGGTGCGCGTCGTGGACGACGACGGCACGCCGCTGGGCGAGAACCGGATCGGTCACATCCAGTTCCGCGGGCCGTCGTGCACGACCGGTTACTTCGACCTTCCCGAGGTGACCGCGGCGTCGATGGACTCGGGCTGGTGGAAGACCGGCGACCTCGGCTATCTGCGCAACGGCAGCGTGCGCATCACCGGGCGGGCCAAGGATGTGATCATCATCCGCGGCGCCAACTACTTCCCGTCCGACTTCGAGCAGGCCGCGGAGACCGTGCCCGGTGTCCGCCTCAGCGCCGTCGTCGCGGTCGGATACCGCCCCGAGGGCGGCGACTCCGAGGAGCTCCACATGATCGTGGAGACGGAGCTCGAGGGCGAGCAGCACGAGGCGCTGCGCCGGTCCGTCCACGCCGCCGTCAGCTCCCGGACCGGCGTCGCCCCCGCCGCGGTCCATCTGGTGCCCAAGCGGAGCATCCCCAAGACGACCAGCGGCAAGCTGCAGCGGTCGAAGGCGCGCAAGCTGTTCGTCGAGGGATGGTCGCCGTCCGGGGACGACGCCCGCGCGCCGCGCTCCACCGAACCACAGCCCCAGCTCTCCTAGCATCGCGCGGCTGACATCCGCCGGATGCGGGTCGTCCGCTGCCGTCCACTCTCGGAGCATTCGGAAACCGTCTTGATTTCTGAGGAGTCGCACGCATGTCCGACCCGTTCGAGGACGACAGCCGGGACTATCTGGCACTGATCAACGAGGAGGAGCAGTACTCGCTCTGGCCGCGGGACATCGACGTCCCCGCCGGCTGGCGAGTCGTGTACGGCCCGGCGCCCCGCGACGAGGTCCTCGACCACATCGACAGGTCGTGGACGGACATGCGGCCGAAGAGCCTGCGGGACGCGATGTCCGCGAACGACAGCGTGCCGGCGTGAGCGTCGGTCGTGAGCCGAGGCGCCGGGCGGCGATCCCCGGCGGCGGGACGGGCCCCGCACGCGCGGGGGCCGCTTCCGCCGCCCGGGCCGACGCCGCCCCGGCGCCGCCGAGACGATCGGGGGTGGTGCCGTGATCGCCAAGTCGCATCGGGCCAGGACGGCGATCGGAGCGAGTGCGGGCCTCGTGGTGTTCGCGGGCACGGCGCCCCTGTGGACCGCGGGTGAGGGGCATGCCGTGGACTCCCTCACCCGCTTCTTCACCGCGGTCGCGGTGATCCTGGTGACCTGTCAGGCGCTCGCCGCGCTGGCCCGGCGGCTGAATCAGCCGCCGGTGTTCGGCGAGATGGTCGGAGGGCTGCTGCTGGGCCCGTCCCTGCTCGGCGCGGTGTGGCCGGAGGCGAACGCCTTCCTGTTCCAGCGCTCGGTGATCGAGGGGCTGGACAAGGTGGCGCAGCTCGGTCTCGTCGTCTTCGTCTTCCTGCTGGGCTGCGAGCTGCGCACGGATCGGATCGAAAGCAAGGGCACGGTCGCCGCCGTGCTGGCCGGCAGCCTGACCCTTCCGTACGTGGCGGGCGTGGGCGTCGTGCTCGTCAGCGGCGATCTGCTGGTCGGCGAGAACGCGACGCCGACGGAGACGATGCTGTTCGTCGGGCTGGCGATGGCGGTGACGGCGCTGCCCGTGCTGGCGAGGATCCTGGCCGACCTGAAGCTGGAGAAGACGGGCGTCGGGGTGCTGTCGATGTCCGCCTCCGCGATCGGCGACGGCGTCGTCTGGGTGATCCTGGCGTTCCTGCTCGCCGGGCAGGGCGGGGGCGGCCAGGGACTGCGGGTTCTGCTGCTCGCGGGGGCACTGGTGCTCGTCACGGTGCTGTGCGTGCGTCCGCTCCTGGCGCTGCTGGTGGACAGGCTGGGGTCGAGCCAGTCGCTGACGGTGGTGCTGGTCGCCGGAGCGATGGGCTACGCCGTGCTCACCCAGTCCGTCCACCTGCACGCGATCGTCGGCGCCTTCCTGTTCGGCGTCGCGGTGCCGCGCGACTCGCCGGCCCTGGAGCGCGTCGCCGAGCAGCTTAAGGGCTTCACCCTCACCATCCTGCTGCCGCTGTTCTTCGCCGGCGTCGGCCTGAAGGTCTCGGTGGGGCTGCTGGGCACGGACCCGCTCGCCTGGCTGATGCTCGTCGCGGTGCTCGTGGTGGCGACGCTGGGCAAGGTGGCCGGCGCGGGCGGAGCCGCCCGGCTGGCCGGGATGCCGCCGGGAGACGCGTTGCGGCTCGGATTCCTGATGAACTGCCACGGGGTGACCGAGCTGGTGGTGCTGACCATCGGATATCAGGCCCAGCTGATCAACCAGTTGGCGTACACCACGCTGGTGCTCGTCGCGGTGATCACGACCGCGACCACCGCGCCCCTGGTGCGCTGGTCGCTGAGACGCGACCGCGGCGGCGACGTGGTGCGCGCGTCCCGGACCGGCAGCCGGGCCGGCATCGCCGGGTTGTAGGGCGAGGACGGCCGGCGGCGTTTCGACAAGCGAGCCGAACGGATGGACTCATGAAGCGGAAATTGTGATAGCCGACGACAGGGGAGCGATTTAGATCCCCGCCGGCTGCCGTGAGACGGCTACTTCTCGATCTCGACGGAGCGAAGGGATCGCCTGTGAAGGTCGATGCAAAGAATCGCGTCAAATTCGTCCGATGGCCCGCGGAAAGCGATATCCGCGAAGAATGCAAGGCCATGCAGCATCTGTGTCTTCTGATAGTCGAGCACGGCGCGCCCCCACCGGAGCAGGTGAGCCTTTATGAGGACTGGGTGCGTCCTCCCATCGTCCCCGAGGATCTCCAGGCCCGCGTGCGCCAGCTCGCCGACCGGGCCGTCCTGAATGAGAAGCCCGTGCTGGACCCGGCGGGAATCCTCTACTTCAGGGACGCGTCCGTCACGCTCTCCATGACCCAATGCGAGATCCTGGGCCCGCTGATCTCCCGGTACGGCCAGCTGGTCTACCGCACCGAGCTGCGGGAGATCCTCGAACGGTCCGGGGCCAGCTCGTCGAGCAACGCGGTCGACCTGCACGTCATGCGGTTGCGGCGACGCCTTCAAGTCGTCGGGCTCGCGGTCCGGAACGTCTGGGGACGGGGTTTCGTCCTGGAGCCCATCTGACGACCGGCGACCGGCCGGCGGCGACGATGCCGACGATCACACCGATGTGCGGCGGCCCGCGGGGAGGCTCCCGGGGGACGGCCGGGCGGGCCCGTGCCCCCGCCCGGGGCCTCGCCGCCGCGCCGGTTCCGCCGCGGTGTCCCGCGCCGGGGCGGAAAGGACAACCGCGCCGAGGCGGGAAAGACAGCCGAGCTGCGAAAGACAAGGGAAAGATTTCCGCGGGCGGCCATTCCCGCGAATTATCTTCTGCACTAATCACATTTTGAGTCGGAGGCGGGCGGCGTTGCGTACTGTTTCGGAATTCTTCGAAGCCAGGGTGGCCGAGTCGGGTGAGGAACCGGCGGTCATTTTCGGAGAAACCGTCGTCAGTTACTCGGAGTTGAACGCCAGGGCGAACCGGCTGGCCAGGCGGCTGATCGCGGCCGGCGTGCGGCCGGACGCGCTGGTCGCCGTCGCGATCCCGCGGTCGGTCGAGCTGATCGTCGCGGTGCTCGCCGTGCTGAAGGCGGGCGGCGCGTACCTGCCGCTCGACCCGGCCTACCCGGCCGAGCGGCTGACGCACATGGCGCAGGACGCGCGCCCGGTCCTGCTGCTGCGGACGGCGAGCGTCACCTCGCTGAGCCTGGACGTGCCCGAGAGGGTGCTCGACGACCCGTCCTTCGTGGCCGAGTGCGAGGGGGAGCGCGCCGACGACGTCGCCGACGGCGAGCGCCTGGCGCCGCTGCTGCCCGCGCATCTGATGTACGTCATCTACACCTCCGGCTCGACCGGCGTCCCCAAGGGCGTCGCGATCAGCCACACCGGCGTGGCCGACCTGGTCGCGACGCAGAAGAGGCTGTACGCCGTCGGCCCGGGCGATCGCGTGCTGCAGTGGGCGTCCTTCAGCTTCGACGCGTGGTTCTGGGACTTCACGCTGGCGCTGCTGAACGGCGCGGCGCTGGTGATGGCCGAGCAGGACGCGCTGATGCCGGGGGAGTCGCTGCGCGAGACCCTGCTGAAGCACAACGTCAACCACGCGGTGCTGCCGCCGGTGGCGCTGGGGATCACCGAGAGCGAGGGCCTGCTGCTCGACGGCACGATCACGTCCACCGGCGACGTCTGCACCAGGTCGCTGGCAGAGGAGTGGTCCAAGGGCCGGCGTCTCTACAACGCGTACGGTCCCACCGAGGTGACGGTGGGCGCGACGATCGGCGGGCCGATCGAGGGCGTCCAGGAGGAGGTGACCATCGGCACGCCGTGGGACGGCAGCGTGGTGTACGTGCTCGACGAACGCCTGCGCGACCTCCACGACGGCCGGGAGGGCGAGCTGTACCTGGCGGGGTCGGGCGTGGCCCGCGGCTACCTGAACCGTCCCGGCCTGACGGCGTCCCGGTTCGTGGCCGACCCGTACGGCCCTCCCGGCAGCAGGATGTACCGGTCGGGCGACCTCGGCAGGCGCGCCCCCGACGGGGAGTTCTACTTCACCGGGCGGGCCGACAACCAGGTGAAGGTCCGCGGGTTCCGCATCGAGCTGGGCGAGGTCGAGGCACGGCTGGAAAGCCACCCGGCGGTGGAGATCGCCGTCGCGGTCGTCGGCGGTGAGGACGTCTCCACTCAGCACGTCGTCGCGTACGTGCAGACCTCGGCGCGGCAGTCCGTCGACGAGGCGCGGCTGCGCGAGCACGCCCGCCGCACGCTTCCCGAGCACATGGTCCCGTCGAGCATCGTCGTGCTCGACCGGATGCCGACGCTGCCGAACGGGAAGATCGACCGCAAGGCGCTCGCCGAGCGGGCGCGCACCTCGGCCGAGACGCCCGCGGCGCCGGCGCCCGCCGCCCAGGGCGCGGACGGCGCGCGGTCCTACGAACAGATCCTGTGCGGCATGGTGATGGAGACGCTGAAGATCAGCGAAGTGTCGCCGCAGGACAACTTCTTCGACTTGGGCGGCCACTCGGTGCTCGCCGCGAAGCTGGCCAGCCGGATGCGCAAGGAGCTCGGCGTGGTCGTGCCGATGCGGTCGCTGTTCGAGGCGGAGACCCTGGCCGACCTGGCACAGCTCATGGAGCGGGCCGAGAAGGTCTGAGCCCCCTGGACCTCGCACCCGCCGACTCCCCGCGGCGGGTGCGTGTGAAGGTCACGGGCGCAGGCGCCGCGGCGGACCACAGTTCGCGCGGCAGGCCTGCGCCCGTGACCGCGTCAGCGGCCCTCGAAGTGAACCGGCAGGCTGTCGTAGCCGACGACGAAGTTCGAGTAGATGGGGCGGGGCGTCCCGCGCAGCTCCATCCGCGCGACGTGGGCCACCAGAGTGCTCAGCAGCGCCCGCAGCTCCGCCCGGGCGAGGAAGGCGCCCAGGCAGTAGTGCGGGCCGCGGCCGAACGCCAGGTGCTTGTTGGGGGAGCGGGACAGGTTGAACTTGCGCGGTTCGGCGAAGACGGTCTCGTCGTTGTTGGCGGAGATGGTCCACAACGTGACGATGTCGCCGGCGCGCACGTCGTGTCCGCCGATCGTGAGGTCCCGTACGGCGGTGCGCGCCAGGTGGGTCCCCGGCGTCGCCCAGCGGATGACCTCCTCCACCGCCGACTCGAAGCCGACCTCGCCGGACCGCAGGGCCTGCCACTGGCCGGGGTTTTCGATCAGGGCCAGCACCGCGCAGATCGCCGACACCCGGGACGTCTCGTCACCCCCGAGGATCAGGCTGTAGCAGTTGACCGCGAGCTCCTCGACGGTCAGCGGGCGGCCCTCGACCTCCGCGGTCGCGAGCATGCTGACGACGTCGTCGCCGGGGTTGGCCCGCCGTTCCTGCGCCAGGTCCATGAAGTAGAGGACGATCTCGTTGCGGGCGCTGAGGGCGTCGAGCTCGCTGCTGTCGGCGCGGTCGGACGACAGCGCCATCTTGTTCCAGCGCAGCAGGTCGCCGCGGTCCGCCTGCGGAATGGACAGCAGGTCGCAGATCGTGTTCATCGGGATCTTCTCGGCGACCTCGGCGGCGAAGTCGAACGTGTCCCGGCCGACGACCGCGGACACCAGCTCGACGGTGCGCCGCTGGACCTTCTCGACGACCTCGCCGAGGACCCGTGGGGTGAAGGCGCTCCACAACACGTTGCGCAGATGCCGGTGCCGCGGGTTGTCGGTGACCGCCAGCATGCTCCCGCCGGCGGAGTCGTCGCCGCGCAGGACGACGTCGAGGACGTTTCCCCGGGCGGAGCTCAGGGCCTCGTTGTGGAACAGCGACTGGATGTCGGCGTATCGCGACACCACCCAGAATCCGGGGTTCCTGCCCTTGGGCTCGTGCCAATAGACCGGACGCTCCGCGCGCACTGCCCGGAAAAACTCGTGGACGTCGTTCTCAACGAATGTGGCCGGGTCGGTGAGATCCAGGGAACGAACATCGAGAGCGGGGTGACTCATTATTCGATCGTGACATCTGAATTCGCGCGCGCCGCCAACCCTTGCCGGATTCTTTCCGCCTTTCCGCCCGTCTTTTCCGCCGGCTCGCCCCAGCCGGCTCGCCCCAGCCGGCCCGCCCCGGCCGGCCCGCCGTCACGGGCCGGCGGACGCGGGCGTCACCGCCCTCCGGGAACCTCCGGATAGCGGGCGACGACCATCTCGCTGGCCTTGGGGCCGCGGGCGAACATGAAGCCGGCCGTGTCGACCCGCCGGCCGGTCCGCCGGTCCACCACGACCGGATCCACCTCCACGCCCGTCTCCTTGTCGACCAGGATGACACTGCGCTCCTCCGGGGACAGCCGGTGGTTTCCCCACGCGGCCATCACCAGGATGAGCGGGCGCAGGGAACGGCCGAGCTCGGTGAGCCGATACACCCTGTCCTCCGGGTCCGCGGCGCCGGACTCGGTTTCGAGCAGGCCCTTCGCGATGAGCTGGGCGATCCGGTCCAGCAGCACGTCGGCGGGCGTCTCCAGGTTCCGGCGGATCTCCTCGAAGCGGGTGTAGCCGTCGAAGACCTCGTGCAGGATCTCCAGGGTCCACCAGTGGCCGATGGTCATGGCCGTACGCGCCAGCGGGCAGTCGGGGATCCGCGGCTTCGGGCCGGCCGGGGGCGCCGCCTCCGCCCGCCGGCCGTTCTCGGCGTTCGACACGTCACTGCGCATTCGTCGGCTCCAATCGGCGTTCGCGATCGTCTGATGTCAAGGGTGCGGGGAGCGCCAAGGGGGATGCCCCGGCGGCGTCCGCCACCGGGGCATCCCCCAACGCCGCGACCGGGACGGCGAGGCGCGCGCCCCGGTCCCGGGCCGCCTAGTTCCGCGTGCCCTCGCCCTCGGCCTCACGGCCGTCGGAGTCGGCCTTCAGGGACCAGTAGCGGCGCAGGCCGTACAGCAGCGGATTCGGCTTGATCGCGGGCGTGGTCACGCAGACCACCTCGCCGAAGACCACGACGTGGTCGCCGACGGGCCGCGTCTCGCTGACCTGGCAGTGCGCGATCGTGTGGGCGTCCTCGACCAGGAGCGGTATCCCGAGCTCCGCCTCCCGGACCCAGGTGATCTTCTGGAATCGGTCCGGCTCGCCGGAGGCGAACAGTTTCGCCGCCGGTTCGGCCCGACTGTGCAAGAGGTTGACGGCGAACGCCGACCGCTGGAGCAGCGCCGCCAGCGTCGGGCTCCCGTCGCGTAAGCACACCAGCAGCGTCGGCGGGCGCAGTGAGACGCTGCATATCGACGAGCAGGTCATCCCCCACGGCTCGCCGTCCGGCGCCGTCGTGGTCACGATCGCGACCCCGGCGGGATAGGTCGTCATGAGGGAACGGAACTGCGCCGGGTCGACCGGCGTGCGCGGAGCTGTGGCGGTTACGGGATCCGGCATGATCTGCTACCTCCTCGCTGGGCCGCACAGGTCATGACGAATGCGCTCCCCGCAGGTTGTGGAGGTGCGCCAGGTATTCGTAGTGGCTGGGCAGCCGCTCGATCAGCGACTTGGCCTGGTCGCGGATGAGCCGCAGCTCCTTGGTCGCGGCGACGTCGTCCATCATCGACAGGGCCGCCTGCGGCCGCACCTGCAGGCCGCCCAGGCCCAGGATCATCGCGATGTAGGAGTAGGGCTCGAACCCGTGGTAGTGGGGGAAGATCGTGTTCTCGTCGGGGAGCTTCACCTTCCACTGCTCGATGCGCGCGGCCAGCTCGTCCGGCACCCGGTGGGTCTTGGCGTCCCGCCAGTAGTCGTTGTCGGCGCGCTTGGCGCCGACGTAGTGCAGCACGAGGAACTCGCGCACGCCGTCCATGACGTTGGCGACCTGCTGGTTGTAGGACTTGCGCAGCATGTCGTCGTCCTGGCCGGTGGGCCAGTGCTTCACGAGCTGCTCGATGCCGTTCTGGATGAAGAAGATGCCGGTCGACTCCAGCGGCTCGACGAACCCGCTGGACAGGCCGATCGCCACGCAGTTGTTCACCCAGGAGTTCTCGGTGCGGCCCACCCGCATGCGGATGTGGTTGGCCGGCAGGTCGTCCGCGGCGGGCCCCACGAACTCGCGGAGCGTGCGCTCGGCCTCATCCGGGGTGCAGTAGTCGCTGGCGTAGACGTAGCCGGTGCCGATCCGGCCGAACAGCGGGATCGTCCAGATCCAGCCCGCGTCCTGCGCGGTCGCCTTGGTGTACGGGCCGAACTCGTGCTTGGACATGTCCAGCGGCACCCGCAGCGCGACCGCGCTGTCGTTGGGCAGGGTGTCCTGGTAGGACAAGAAGGGCACACCGAGCCGCTGGTTGATCAGCAGCCCGCGGAAGCCCGTGCAGTCGATGTAGAGATCGCCGGACAGGTCGCCGCTTTCCTTGGTGCGCACGTGCGTGATGTAGCCGCGCTCGTCCACCCCGATCTCGGTCACGTCGTCCAGCACGTGCCGTACGCCGCGGTCGGTGCCGTACCGGGTGAGGAACCTGGCGAGCAGCACGGTGTCGAACTGGTACGCGTAGGGGAACTGTGTGGTCTGTTCGGCCATGGTGGAGCGGACCATCTGGTCGTCCACCTCGGTGAGGAAGCTGCGCTCGAACAGGGCGCCTTCGAGAGAGCGCGGCGCGCGCCTGGCCTCGCAGAGCGCCGCGATCACCGAGCAGTCCCTGTCGTAGTCGTCGCTGGGGCGCTTGTACAGCCACCAATCGGCGAGGGACACGCCCTCCACCACGCGCGAGCGCTCGAAGGGGTGGTAGAAGTAATGCCCCTTGGCCCGCCAGTTCTCGTAGCGGATCGCCAGCTTGTAGGTGGCGTGGCAGTCCATCATCCAGTCGGTCTCGTCGAGGCCGAGATAAGCGAAGAAGTGGCGGATCGTGCTGAAGGTAGCCTCGCCGACGCCGATCGTGGGCACTTTCTTGGATTCGACAAGCGTGACTGAGATCCGGTCGCCGAACGCCGCCTTCAGATACGACGCGGTCATCCAGCCCGCAGTCCCACCCCCGACGATGACCACACTCTTGACCATTGCTCCCTCACTTCTATCGGAGTGATCCGACTTCAACGATTCCGGCGGTTCGCGATCCCTGCCGGGCAGGGGAAAAGATCTGGAAAGGAACTCACGCGCCGTCGTCTTCGCTCACCCGGCGGAACCGGCCCCGCCGGCGCATTCGTCGACGAACTCCAGGAGCCGTTGCACCCCGGTCTCGAGCCAGGCCGGATCCACGCAGAACGCGATGCGGATGAGATGACGCGCCCAGGGCGCGTAGTCATGGGAGACGATGCGGCCCCGGTCGTCGACGACCGGACGCATGGCGAACCCGTTGCCCGCCACGACCGCGACGCCCGTGCGTTCCAGCAGCCGCATCGCGAACGTCTCGGCGTCGAGCCCGGTGCGGCCCACGTCCAGCATCGCGTACCACCCGCCGGCGGGCAGCTCGCGCAGCAGCCCGGCCTGCACCAGCGGCGGCAGCGCCACGTCCCGGTTGCGCTGCACGAGCTTGCGGTTGGTCGCCGCCGCCTCCAACCGGCTGTGCACCGCGGCGACCCCCGCGTGCTGCACCGGCGTCGACGTGCCGATGATGTTGGCCTCCTGGGCGACCTTCATCACACCGGCGGCCCGGTCGTTGGCCAGCGCCACATAGCCCAGCCGGTAACCGGTCATCGCGAAGCTCTTGGAGAAGGTGAAGACGCTGTGGACGATGCGCTCGTCGACCGGGACGTCGCGCTCGAACGAGGCCACCGAGATGTGCTCGCTCTCGTAGCAGAAGTGCTCGTACGCCTCGTCGCTGATGACCTGCCAGCCCCGCCTGCGGGCCAGCTCGAGCAGGGCGGTGATCTCGTCGGCGGTCAGGACGACACCGGTCGGGTTGGCCGGCGAGTTGATCAGCAGCACCCGGGTGCGCGGCGTCGCGACGGCCTCGATCAGCTCGGGGTCGGGCCGGAAGTCGTCCTTGAGCGGATACAGCACCGGCCGGAACCCCGCCAGCAAACTCTGCTGCAGATGGACCGGCCAGTGCAGCTCCGGCAGCAGGATCTCGGCGCCGGGCTCGGCGAGGGACTGCAACAGGGAGGCCAGGCCCTGGGCCGAGCCCGGTGAGATCAGCAGCCGGGACACCGCGCTGTCCACGCCGTTGTCCACGCGGAGCTTCTCCACCAGCGCCTCGCGCAGCGCGGGCAGGCCCTCCACGCCGGTGTACTTGGTGTCGCCGCGCCGTACGGCGTCGATGAACGCCTGGGAGACGTTGTCGGCCGGGTTGAAATAGGGGTCGCCGACGTGCAGCTTCACCACCTCGACGCCCTTTTTCTCGATCGCCTCCGCCGCGTGGAAAATACGCAGCAGACACGACGACGGAATGCTCCCGGCGACGGACAACATTTCTGCGCTCACGCTCTTACCGCCCTCTTTCGTTAAAACCGTTCCTCAGACTCGCGTGACTGTCATGCCGTACGGCCGCCGTCGACGGGGATCAGCGCACCGGTGATCCAGGCCGACAGCTCCGGATCGAGCAGCACGCACACCCACCGGCCGATCTCCGACTCGTCGCCGAACCGGCCCATCGGAGTCGACGCGAGCAGATCGGCGCGCAGCCGCTCCATGCCCGTCTCGTCCAGGCCCGTCTCGTTCCACATCGGCGTCTCCACCGGGCCGGGCATTATGGCGTTCACCCGCACATCCGGCGCCAGCTCCCTGGCCAGCGAACGGGTGAGGCTGTTGAGCGCCGCCTTGGTCGCGCCGTAGAAGGAACGCCCCGGCATCGCCAGCGCCCCGCCGACCGACGAGATGTTGACCACGCTGCCGCGGTTCGCCCGCAGGTGCGGCAGCGCGCAGCGGATCAGCTCGGCCGGCGCGCGGACGTTGACCGCGAACATCGCGTCGAACAGCGCGGGGTCGATCGACTCGAGCCGGCCGAACCGGGCGAGACCGGCGTTGTTGACCACCGCGTCCAGCCGGCCGAAGCTCTCGATCGCGGTCGCGACGATCCGCTCGGCGGCGCCGGGGGCGCACACGTCCATGGCCGCGACCGCGACGGACGATCCGTACCGATCCGCGAGGTCCCGCAGCGGCGCCTCGCGGCGCCCGACGATCGTCACGCTGGCGCCCGACTTCAGCACGCATTCGGTGATCCCGCGGCCGATGCCGGTGGCCGCGCCGGTGATCACCACGGACTTCCCGGTGAGGTTCATCGCGGCACCTCGTCTCCGGCGAGGGCCGAGACCACGTCGGCGATCAGCTCGCCCGGGTCCGCGAGCGAGTCGAAATGCCCGCCCGGCCAGGTCCGCACGCTGAACTCGCCGCTGCTCACCGCGGCCCACGCGCCGAACTCCGCGCCGTTCACCAGCGGGTCCTCGGTGCTGTAGTAACCGCGCACCCGGCAGGCCAGCGGTTCGGCGTGCGGCTGCGGCCGGTAGGTCTCGGTGAGCGTGATGTACGACCGGAGGACCGGGAGCAGCAGATCCCGCACCTCGGGCTCGTCCACCTCCGGCGAGATCCCGCCGAGGTCCCGCAGCTCGGACCACAGCTCCTCGTCGCCGAGCCGGTGCTTGAGCTCGCCGCGGGGCCGCCCCGGAGCCGGCGCGCCGGACACGAACAGGAAGTCCACGGGCCTTCCGATATCCCGCAGCGCCTTGGCGGTCTCGTAGGCGACCAGCGCGCCCAGGCTGTGCCCGAACAGGGCGCAGCGAACCGGGTCGAGCCGCGACAGCTCCTCGGCGACGGCCGACGCCATCTCGGGGATGCTGCTCGCGGGCGCCTCGGCGATCCGGTCGGCCTGACCCGGATACTGCACGGCGAGCAGCTCGATGTCCTCGGGAATCACCGATGACCAGGCGCGATAGGTCGCGGCCGTGCCACCGGAATATGGGAAGCAGACCAAGCGAACGGCCGGGCGCTCCACGTTGCTGAGGGCCCGTATCCAACTCCGGCCACGTGTGCGTACTCGGTTCACGCCACCGAGGGTCACCGAAACTCGGCCTGCTCACGCAAAACTTTCAAAGCTCTGTCGGGTTCAGTACGGCTGCGGGGCTCTTGCCCGAATCTGATGGCGTCGCAACCAAGGAGGACACATGCTGGACGGGTTCGTGCCGTGGCCACCCGACCTCGCCGATCGCTATCGCCGTGCCGGCTACTGGAAAGGTATATCTCTCGGGCAGCTCTTCGCCGACAGCGTCAGCCGTAATCCCGGCAAGACCGCCGCGGTGGACGCGACACGGCGGGTCAGTTACGCGGAGCTGGCCGACGAGGCCGGCCGGATCGCGTCGGGCCTGCTCGACCTCGGCATACGCCCGCGCGACCGGGTGGTGCTGCACCTGCCCAACGTGATCGAGTTCCTTTCCACCACCGTCGCGTTGTTCAGCATCGGTGCGATCCCGGTGATGGCGCTGCCCGGTCACCGCCGTGACGAGATCCTCCACCTGGCGCGCTCCTCCGGCGCCGTGGCCTACGTCGGCCCCGCCCGGTTCCAGGGCTTCGACTACCGCCAGCTCGCCCGCGAGGTCCGCCGTGACGCGCCGGACCTGCGGCACGTCGTCGTCGTGGGCGAGGCGGAGGAGTTCACGCCGCTGTCCGAGCTGGCCCGATCCGATTTGCGAGAGCTGGCGCCGGTCGACGCGTCCGAGGTGGCGCTGCTGCTGCTGTCCGGCGGCACCACCGGCACGCCCAAGCTGATCCCCCGGACCCACGACGACTACGCGTACAACATCTTCGAGTGCGCCCGCGTGGTCGCCTTCGACGACAGCGGCGTCTATCTCGCCGCGAACCCCGTGCCGCACAACGCCGCGCTCGGCTGCCCCGGGGCGCTCGGCGCGCTGCTCGTCGGCGGCAAGGCCGTGCTGGCCGCCAACCCCAGCCCCGACCACGTGTTCCCGCTGATCGAGCGGGAGGGCGTCACGCTCACCACGCTGGTGCCGGCGCTGGCCCTGCTGTGGGCGGAGGCGGCGCAGGCCATGCCGGTCGACATGAGCGGCGTGACCATCCAGGTGGGCAGCTCGAAGTTCGGGCCCTCGGCGGTCGCCCGGGTCAGCGAGGGCCTGAAGTGCCGCATCGCCAACGTGTACGGCATCGGCGAGGGGCTGATCACCCACACCCGGCTGGACGACCCGCCGGAGGTCGTCTACAGCACCGAGGGCAGGCCCATCTGCCCGGACGACGAGATCAGGATCGTCGACGAGGACGGCAACGACGTCCCCCTCGGCGAGACGGGCGAGCTGCTCACCCGCGGCCCGTACACGATCCGGGGATACTTCGCCGCGCCGGACCACAACCGCCGCTCGTTCACCCCGGACGGCTTCTACCGCACCGGCGACCTGGCCCGGATGACCAAGGAAGGCAACATCGTCATCGAGGGCCGGCTGAAGGACATCATCCACCACCTGGGGGAGAAGGTCTCCGCCGAGGAGGTGGAGGGCCACGTGCTGACCCACCCGATGGTCCGGGACGCCGCGGTGGTCGGCATCCCCGACGACGAGCTCGACGAGCGTCTGTGCCTGTACGTCGTCCTCACCGCCGACGCCGACGCCGCCGCGTCGCCGCTCACGCTGCGCGCGATCAGGGAGCACATCCGCGACCGGGGCCTGGCGTCGTACAAGCTGCCGGACGAGCTCATCATCGTCCCCGACCTTCCCCGCACCCCGGTGGGCAAGATCGACAAGAAGTCGCTGCGCGAGGGCAAGCTGCCGCAGTACCAGCACTGATTCCCGGCCGAACCGCCGTTGGCGGTGCCAGTCCTGATTCGGCGTTGTCGATTGTCCGGCGTGAGGGATGTGAGGGGGAAGTTCACGGGATGATTGATGCGGCAGACACCAAACGCTTTCCGGCGTACGGGGAAATCCTCCGGCTGGACGAGCTGCTCGCCATCGCGTGCGTGCGCGACACGGCGGACCGGACGCTGTTCTTCGCGACACACCAGGCGTGTGAGATCTGGTTCGCCGTCGTCCTGCGTCATCTGGACGCCGCGCGCGAGGCGTTGCTCCAGGGGAATGGAACCGAGGCCGCCGAGCACCTTGAGCGGCTGCCCCACATCATGCGGGTGATCACCGAGCACTTCGAGGTGCTCGCCACGCTGACTCCCGAGTCCTTCGACGCGATCCGGGCGACGCTCGGGACGTCGAGCGGGTTCCAGTCCGCCCAGTACCGCGAAATAGAGTTCGCGTGCGGGGCCGGGGACCCCCGCTACCTCAACATCCCGGGGCTGACCGAGAGCGAGCGGGCCAGGATGCTCGCGCGCCTCGAACAGCCGTCCCTGGCCGCGGTGTTCGCGGAGTATCGCGACCGGGTCCGTGCCGGCGCGCACGGGCCCGAGGGGGACTCCCCGCCCGTCGAGCGGATTCAGGACGCGCTGGCGGGCTTCGACAAAGCGGTGCGTTCGTGGCGGGAGCGGCACGCCGAGCTGGCGGAGCAGTTCCTCGGCGCCGCGCAGGGCACGGCCGGTTCGTCGGGCGCCTCGTATCTGTGGCGGCACGCCGAGGCCACGTTGTTTCCCGATCTCTTTCCGCGCGGTCACGAGTGAGGAGCCGGCGAGCGTACGGAGCGCAGTGCGAACGGCCTGATCCGGCATGGGCTACCCGAATTCCGTCAGGTGAATTACCGGTCCAAAGGAGAGTGCAGTGATGACTGTCAACGGCGCCGCGGGCAATAAAGCGGGTGATCCCGGAAAGACGAAGCGGGTCGTCATCGTCGGTGGCGGCACGGCCGGCTGGATGACGGCGGCGTATCTCATGGCCGCCTTCGCCGATCGCATCGATGTGACGGTCGTGGAGTCGGCTCACATCAGCACGATCGGTGTCGGCGAGGCGACGTTCAGCGACATCCGGCATTTCTTCGAATATCTCCGGCTGGCCGAGTCGGACTGGATGCCGGCCTGCAACGCGACGTACAAGCTTGCCGTCCGGTTCGAGAACTGGCGAGAGCCGGGCCACTACTTCTACCACCCGTTCGAGAAGATGGGTTCGGTCGACGGGTTCCCGCTGAGCGACTGGTGGCTGCGCAACCCGACGACGAGCCGGTTCGACAAGGACTGCTTCGTGATGGCGTCGGTGGTCGACGCCCTGCGCTCCCCCCGGTATCTCGACGGGACGCTGCTCGACCAGGGGTTCGTCGAGCAGGAGCGGGACGAGACCACGCCGCGGTCGACGATCGCCGAGTATCAGGGCGCCCAGATCCCGTACGCCTACCACTTCGAGGCGCACCTGCTGGCGAAGTTCCTGACCGGGTACGCCACGCAGCGCGGTGTCCGGCACATCCTCGACAACGTCGTGGACGTCGCCCTCGACGAGCGCGGCTACATCTCGCACGTGCGGACCGCCGAGCACGGCGACATCTCGGGCGACCTGTTCGTCGACTGCACCGGTTTCCGCGGGCTGCTGCTGAACAAGGCGCTCGGCGAGCCGTTCATCTCCTACCAGGACACGCTGCCCAACAACAGCGCGGTCGCCCTCCAGGTGCCGCTGGACATGGACCGCGAGCCGCTGCGGCCGTGCACCACGGCGACGGCCCAGGACGCGGGCTGGATCTGGACGATCCCGCTGATCAGCCGCATCGGCACCGGATACGTCTATTCCAGCGACTACATCTCCGCGGACGAGGCGGAGCGCACGCTACGCGAGTTCGTCGGCCCCGAGGCGGCCGACGTCCCGGCCAACCACATCAAGATGCGCATCGGCCGCAGCCGCCGTTCCTGGGTGAACAACTGCGTGGCGGTCGGCCTGGCGAGCGGTTTCGTCGAGCCGCTGGAGTCGACCGGCATCTTCTTCATCCACCACGCCATCGAGCAGATGGTCAAGTACTTCCCCGCCGGCCGCGACGACGAGGTGCAGCGGGAGCTGTACAACCGTTCGGTGGCGCACGTCATGGACGGCGTCCGCGAGTTCCTCTGCCTGCACTACGTCGGCGCCAAGCGTGCGGACACGCAGTACTGGAAGGACACCAAGACCCGCAAGATCCCCGACGCGCTGGCCGAGCGCATCGAGATCTGGAAGCACAAGGTGCCCGACGCCGAGACGATCTACCCGCACTACCACGGGCTTCCCCCGTACTCGTACAACTGCATCCTGCTGGGCACCGGGGCGATCACGCCGCGCTACTCCCCGGCGCTCGACCTGGCCGACGAGCGGGCGGCGCTGGCCGAGTTCCAGCGCATCCGCGTGAAGGCGGAGAAGCTCGTCCAGGAGCTCCCCACGCAGAACGAGTACTTCGCCCACATGCGCGCCACCACCGGCGCCGGCGCCTGAGCCCCAGCCGAAACCTCCCGGGAGTCCGGCCACGTCACGTGCCGGGCTCCCGGCGTATGCCGAAGACCTCGACGCCCGACGCGGAAAGCGATGTGACGATGTATCGCTCCTACGATCGACGGACCCTGGAAATTCAGTATTCGCCGAGTTCGTGCGTCGACGACGTCGATGTCTATCTGCGCGAGTACGCGGAGCGGACCGCGCGGGCGCGGCGGATGCCGGGCGTGCGCGTCGGGATGCGGTACGGCCCCAGGCCCGAGCAGCTGCTCGACTTCTATCCCGCCGGCCGGGAGGGCGCCCCGCTGCTGGTGTACGTCCACGGCGGATACTGGCAGCAGATAAGCCGGGACGAGTCGGGTTTCATGGCGTCCGACCTGGTCGCGCGGGGAGTCTCCGTCGCGGTGCTCGGCTATGGCCTGGCGCCGACATACACAATGCCGGAAATCATCGCCATGGTCGCCGACGGCATCCGGTGGATATGCGGCAACACCGATCGGCTGCCCGGCGCTCCGGGGCCGATCGTGCTGAGCGGTCATTCCGCGGGCGCGCATCTCGTCGCCATGACGCTGCTCGACGAGCCCGGCTGGAAGGCGTGCGGCATGCGGCCGTCCGAGGCGGTCGCCGGCGCGATCCTGATAAGCGGCGTCTACGACCTCGAACCAATTTGTTACACCTATGTAAACGACGCGTTGGGGCTCGATGTCGCCGCCGCCCGCGCGTGCAGCCCCATGCATAATCTGCGTTCCGATCTGCCGCCGCTGGTCGTCGCGCTCGGGGAAAACGAGACCGACGAGTACGGCAGGCAGCAGCGGGAGTTCGCGGCCGCCGTCCGGGCTCTCGGCGGCCGGGCGACGGATTTTGTCGTGCCGATTCGCAATCATTTCGATCTGCCTTACGACCTGGGCGCCCCGGAAACGATGCTGGGGGAATCCCTGGTCAGGCTGGCGGGCAGCTCGCGATAGGGGATGGAAGGTCACACGTCCGGACCGGCGGCGGTCCCGCAATATCCGGGATGTGCGTTCTTCAGGGGGCCGCCTGCATTATTCACAATACTCTTCGGCCGGGCCGGTCTTGTATTGTCGGTGCGGGACCCGGCTGTTAGAGTCGGGATCGGCACCGTGCGGTGCTGATGTCCGATTTCCTAGAAGCCAACCTTGCATCCCAGTCGGCCGGAAATATAAGGCGGATTCCTTCGCGCCGGCCACCGTTTTGAATTACGCCGCTGTGAAGTGGATCGCGCGCAAGGGAGCTTGGAAATGTTAACGGAGAATGTCGACCGCGGCGCGGCGGCCAACGGCGCCACCGATGCCGTGACGGACCGGGACGCTCTGCGCCGTGTGGTCTCCGACCTGCTGGGCATCGAGCTGACCGAGGCGGACGACGACAGCAACGTCTTCGAGCTCGGCTTGCAGTCGCTCGAGCTGATGCGCCTGGCGAACCGGCTCAACCGTTCCGGCACCGAGGTCACGTTCGCGCAGCTTGCCGATGATCCACGGCTGTCGGCGTGGTTCGAGCTGATCGCCCCCGGCGCCGCCGCGCCGGCGCCGCAGCCGCCTGCCCCCGAGGCCGAGGTGGAGCGCGGCGACGGGTCGGACCTGGTCTTTCCGCTCACGCCGGTGCAGCAGGCCTATCTGTTCGGCCGCGCCGAGCACCAGCCCCTTGGCGGCGTCGGCTGTCACAACTACCTGGAATTCGACGTGGCGGAGGTGGACCCGCCGCGTTTCGAGCGGGCCGTGCGGGCTCTGATCGAGCGCCACCCCATGCTGCGGACGAAGTTCGGCGACGACGCGATGCACCGGGTGCTGCCGGAGTCCCCCTGGCGGGGCCTGACCGTCCACGACTTCCGCGCCCGCACCGCCGAGGAGGCGTCGGCGGCGGCCCTGGAGCTGCGCGACCGGCTGTCGCACCGGATCCTGCGCGTCGACCAGGGAGAGGTCTTCGACGTCCAGCTCACCCGGCTGCCCGGCGGGGTGGACCGGCTCCACTTCAACATCGACCTCCTCGCCGCCGACCTGGCGAGCTTCCGGCTGATGCTCACCGAACTGGCCGTCCTGTACGACGACCCCGACGGCCTCGACCCGGTCACCTACACGTTCGGGCGCTACCTCGCCGACCAGGCCGGCGTCCGCCGTACGGAGGCCGAGCGGGCGCGCGCGTACTGGCACAACCGGTTGCCGTCGCTGCCCGGCGGGCCGAAGCTGCCCCTGGCGACCGAGCCGGAGGCGGTGGCCGCGCCGCGGTTCGTCCGCCGCTACTTCGGCCTCACGGAGGACGAGTGGGCGGTCATGGAACGGCGGGCGGGGGAGGCGGGCCTCACGCCCGCCGCGGTGCTCGCGACGGCGTACGCCCTGGTCCTGAGCCGGTGGAGCGGCGACGAGCACTTCCTGCTCAACCTGCCGCTGTTCGACCGCGACCTCGACGCGCACCCCGAGATCATGAAGCTCATCGGCGACTTCACCGGCCTGCTGCTGCTCGAGGTGAAGCTGTCCGGCGGCAGCTTCGCCGAGTGCGCGCGCGCCGTGCAGCGGCAGATGCACGAGGACATCGGGCACGCCGCCTACACCGGCGTCGACGTGCTGCGCGACCTCGCCCGCACCGACCGGGACGCGCCGCGCACGGCGCCGGTCGTGTTCTCCCTCGACCTGTCGGCGCCGCTGATCCCGGACGAGTTCGCGGCCCGTTTCGGCGACGCGTCGTGGATGATCTCCCAGACCCCGCAGATCTGGCTCGACCACCAGATCTACCGCACGCGCGACGGCGGGGTGCGGATGGTCTGGGACGCCGTCGAGGAGCTTTTCCCGGACGGCATGCTCGACGCGATGATGTCGGCCTACGAGGCGCTGGTCCGCGGCCTGCTGGCCGGCGACTGGGAGTCCGCGCTGCCGGAGATTCCGCTGCCGGCCGCGCAGCGGGAGCGGCGCGCGGAGGTCAACTCCGACACCCGCCCGCTCACCGGCAACCTCCTGCACACGGCGTTCTTCGAGCACGCCGCCGAGCGGGCCGGCCGGCCCGCCCTGCTGTGGGGCGACGACGAGGTGATGACCCACGACGAGCTGGCGCGCCGCGCCCTGGGCATCGCCGGCGCGCTGGCGCAGCGCGGCGTCGGCCGGGGCTCGTACGTCGCCGTGATCGCCCCCAAGGGCCCGCAGCAGATCGCCGCCGTGCTCGGCGTCCTCGCCGCGGGCGCCGCGTACGTGCCGATCGGCGTGGACCAGCCGGCCGAGCGCCGCGCCCGCATCCTCGAGCTCAGCGGCGCCGCGCTGATCCTCGACGGCGGCCTCCAGGAGCCGGCCGGCGCCGAGGTCGAGGTGCTGCCGATCGACGAGGCGATGCTCGCGCCGCCGCTCGCCGCGCCGGTGCCCGCCGACCCCGGCGACCCCGCCTACGTGATCTTCACCTCGGGCTCCACGGGCCTGCCCAAGGGGGTCGAGCTCAGCCACCGCGCCTCGGTCAACACCGTCGAGGACATCAACGAGCGGTTCGGCGTCGGGGCCGGCGACCGCGTGCTGGCGGTGTCCGCGCTGGACTTCGACCTGTCGGTGTGGGACATCTTCGGGCTGCTCGCGGTGGGCGGCGCCGCCGTCCTGGTGCCGGAGTCCGGCAGGCGCGACGCCAACGAGTGGCTGAGACTGTGCCGGCGGCACGGGGTGACCGTCTGGAACACCGTCCCGGCCCTGCTCGACATGCTGCTCACCGCGGCCGACGGCGCCGCGCTCCCCGGCACGCTCCGCCTGGCCCTGCTGTCCGGCGACTGGATCGGGCTCGACCTGCCCGGACGCCTGGCCGCCGCCACCGGCGGCCGGTGCCGGTTCATCTCGCTCGGCGGCGCCACCGAGGCCGCGATCTGGTCGAACTCCTTCGAGGTCACCGAGGTCCCGGCGGGCTGGCGGTCGATCCCGTACGGCAAGCCGCTGCGGAACCAGAAGTTCCGGGTGGTGGACGGCCGCGGCCGGGACTGCCCCGACTGGGTGCCGGGCGAGCTGTGGATCGGCGGCGCCGGCGTCGCCCTCGGCTACCGGGGCGACCCCGAGCTGACCGCGGAGCGCTTCCCCGAGCACGACGGCGAGCGCTGGTATCGCACCGGCGACCTCGGCCGCTACTGGCCGGACGGCAACCTGGAGTTCCTCGGCCGCCTCGACCACCAGGTGAAGATCAACGGCTTCCGGGTGGAGCTGGGGGAGATCGAGTCCTGCCTGCAGGCGCATCCCTCGGTCGCCCAGGCCGTGGCCGTCGCGGTCAGCGAGGGCCGCAAGGAGGTGGTCGCCGCCGTGGTCGAGCGTACGGCGGCGCCGGACCGGGCCGCGGAAGACACCGACGGCACCGGGGGAGAACGCCCGTGGGAGGCGTTCCTGCCGCCCGCCACCGAGGTCGAGGACGCGTCCGATCCGCACCTGATCGAGCACCGGCTCGTGGAGATCCTGCTGGCCGAGGTGCTCGCGCCGCTGGTCGGGCAGGACGGCCACCTGTCCGTCTGCGCGCAGCAGCGTCCGGTCGCGGACATCTGGCTCGCCTACCTCGCGCAGCGCCGCGTGCTGACGGCCGGCGATCCCTACCGGCCCGGCCCCCGATGGGACGACGTCACGAGCCCGACGTGGATCAAAGAGGTCCGCGAGTCCACCCGCGGGACGCCGTTCGAGACCATCGCGACGGCGCTGGAGTGGGCCACGCCGCTCCTGCGGGCCATCGTCTCCGGCGACGCGGACGCCGCCGCGCTGCTGGACGACCCGGTGCTGGCTCCGGAGGCCCTCGGCGACCTGATGCCGACGACGGCCGGCTGCCTCGGGGCCGTCGCGGACGACCTGCGGGCGCGCACCGGCGGCGCCGAGCCGCCCGCCGTCGCCGAGTGGGACGTGGTCAGCGGCCGCGGCGGCGCGCGCCTGCTCGCGGAGCTTCCCGGCGAGGCGGTCGAATACATGCTGCTCGGCTCGTCGAAGCCGGTGCTGGCCAAGGCCGAGACGTGGCTGCGCGACCGCGGGCACCGCGCGAACATCGCGGTGCAGGGCGCCGCCGCCATCGCGGGGCAGCACGTCCACGCGTTCGACGCCGTCGTGGCGAACAACACCCTGAGCCGGATGCCCGACCCGGAGACGGCGGTGGCCACCATGGCCCTGCTGCTCGCCCCGGGTGGACGTCTCTACCTGCTCGAACGCGCTCACCCCGCGCCCCTCGCGCTGGTGACCGCGCTGCCGCTCGAGGCGCGCGCGGGGAGGTTCGACCAGAGCCGGCCGGGCTCCGCCTGGTTGTACGGCCCCGAGCGGTGGACGCGCGCCTGCGCCGCGGCGGGACTGCGCGACGTGCGGGTGCTGCGCGCCGAGGCCACCGGCGAGATCCTGCTGTCGGCGGACCGGCCCGAGACGACGACCGGCGTCGACGTGGCCGAGCTGCGGGCCTGGGCGACGGACCGGCTGCCGGAGCACATGGTCCCGGCCCACGTCGCCGTGCTGCCCGCGCTGCCGCTCAGCGCCAACGGGAAGGTCGACCGGCGGCAGATACAGACCATCCTCGAGCAGTCCGTCGACCGGCCGCGCGACGTGGGCGACCCGCCGCAGGGCCCCATCGAGGTGTTCGTCGCCGAACGGTGGATGAAGCTGCTCGGGCTGGACTCGGTGGGCCGGGACGAGAACTTCTTCCGGCTCGGCGGCGACAGCCTTCTCGCGACCCGCTTCGTCGCCGAGGTGCGCGGGGCGATGGGCGTCGAGCTGCCCATGCGGGAGGTCATGCGTACGCCGACCGTCGCCGGGCTGGGACGACTGCTGGAAGAGCTCACCACGGCGAACGGCGGCTGGGACGGCGGCGAGGGATTCGAAGAAGGCGCGTTGTGAACGGCTAGCTGCGTTTCGCCCGACCTGGCTACTCGATCCGCCTCTTAATCGAAAAAGGGAGAAGTCGTGGACATAGCCGAGATGCTTGCCGGCCTCACCGCCGAGGGTTGCGTGCTCTACGAACAGGACGGGCAGCTCCGCTATCGCGCGCCCAAGGGCGTCATGACGCCGGAACGGCTGACCTGGCTGCGGACGAACAAGGCCGCCGTGCTGGAGCACCTGCGCAAGCAGGAGTACGGCCCCGGGATCGTCCCCGATCCCGGCGCCCGGTTCGAGCCGTTCCCGCTCACCGACGTGCAGTCGGCGTACCTGGTCGGCCGGAGCAACGCGTTCGACTACGGCGGGGTCGCCTGCCACGGCTACATGGAGCTCGCGCTTCCGTTGTCGTACGCGGACACGATCGAGCAGGCGTGGAACCAGCTCATCGAGCGGCACGACATGCTGCGCGCGGTGATCTCCGCGGACGGCTATCAGCGCGTCCTGCCGGAGGTGCCCCACTACGAGGTCAGGCGTGAGGACCCGGACAAGCTGGAGGCGACCAGGGAGGCGATGTCGCACCAGGTGCGGCGCACCGACCAGTGGCCGCTGTTCGACCTGCGGACGACCGAGACCGGCGAGCGGCTGATCCTGCACATCGCCTTCGACCTGCTTTTGTGCGACTACCGCAGCATGCAGATGCTGCTCGGCGAGTTCGGCGCGCTGTGCGCCGGGAAGACGCTGCCCCCCGCGCCGGAGATCACCTTCCGCGACTACGTCCTCGGCGCGCGCGGGGTCGTGGAAGGCACGCGTTACCAGCGCGACCGCGACTACTGGTTCAGCCGCATCGACTCGCTGCCGCCGGCCCCGGTGCTGCCGTTGCGCGACGACGCCCGCGACGCGCCGCCGAAGTTCCACCGGCACGAGCTGCGCCTGTCCGCCGCGCGGTGGAACCTGCTCAACGAGCGCGCCGGCGCGGCGGGCGTCAGCGCGTCGAGCGCGCTGCTGCAGGCCTTCGCCGAGACGGTCGGACGGTGGAGCGCCAGCCCGCGCTTCACCCTGAGCCTCACCCAGGAAAACCGGCTTCCCCTGCACCCGGACGTCGCCACGATCATCGGCGACTTCAGCTCGACCAGCCTGTTCGCCGTGGACCTCACCGAGGGGGAGACCTTCGCCGAGCGGGTCAACCGCGCGCAGCTCAGGCTGTGGGACGACCTCGACCACCGGCTCTGCTCGGGCGTCGAGGTGATGCGCGAGCTGGCCAGGCGGCGCAGCCGGGCCGAGGCGTTGATGCCGGTCACGTTCACCAGCACGATCGGCGGCACGAACGCGGAGACCGCGAACAAGCTGCTGGCCGACGCGGAGGTCGTCTACAACATCACCCAGACGCCCCAGGTCTGGATCGACTGCCAGGTCTCCAGCGACGCCGACGGGCTGCTGGCCAACTGGGACGTGCGCGAGGGCGTGCTTCCCGACGGCGTGGTCGAGGACATGTTCTCCGCGTTCGCCGACCTGGTGAACCGGCTGGTCGACGACCCCGCGGTGTGGTCCGCGGCGGACCCGGTGGAGCTGCCGGCCGCGCAGCGGGAGGTCATCGCGGCGGTCAACGACACGGCCGCCCCGCGTTCGCTGGAGCCGCTGCACGCGACCGTGGTCGCGCAGGCGGAACGGACTCCCGACCGGGTCGCCGTGATCACCTCCGCCGAGACGCTGACCTACGCCGAGCTGATGGGCAGGGCGGGGGCGGTCGCCGCGGCCCTCGCCGAGGGCGGCTGCGCGCCGGGCGACCGCGTCGGCATCGTCGTGCCGAAGAGCGCGGCGCAGGTGGTCTCCGTGCTCGGCACGCTGCTGGCCGGCGGCGTGTACGTGCCGATCGACACGACGCAGCCCGTGCTGCGGCGCAACTCGATCCTCAAGGACGCCGGGATCGGCCACGTGCTCACGCTGGCCGGGCTGAGCGACTCGCTCGACCTGCCCGAGGGCGTCCGGGCGGTCGAGGTCGACCGGCTGGAGCCGCGGCCGGGGCCGAAACCGCATCGGCCGGCGCCCGACGACCTCGCGTACGTCATCTACACCTCGGGCTCCACCGGCACCCCCAAGGGCGTGATGATCAGCCACGCCGCGGCGCGGAACACGATCGACGACATCACGGCGCGGTTCTCGGTGACCGCGGACGACCGGGTGTTCGGCCTGGCCCAGCTCGGGTTCGACCTGTCCGTCTACGACATCTTCGGCCCGCTGTCCGTCGGCGGCGCGCTCGTGCTGCCCGACGACGCGCTGCGCAGCGACCCGTCGCACTGGGCGGCGCAGCTGGCCGCCCACGGCGTCACGGTCTGGAACTCGGTGCCGGCCCAGATGCAGATGCTGGAGGAATACCTCCGGCACGACTCCGCCGTGGACGTCTCCAGCCTGCGGCTGGCGATGCTCTCCGGCGACTGGATCCCCGTCACGCTGCCGGACGCCATCCGGGCGCGGATCCCCGGCCTGGAGGTGATCAGCCTCGGCGGGGCGACCGAGGTGTCGATCTGGTCGATCTACCACCCCATCGCCGTCGTCGACCCGAGCGCGCCCAGCATCCCGTACGGCAAGCCGCTGGCCAACCAGACCTTCCACGTGCTCGACTCGCTGATGCGGGAGTGCCCGGTGCACGTGACCGGCGAGCTGTACATCGGCGGCGTGGGCCTGGCCAAGGGATATCTGGGCGACCCGGAGCGGACGCGCGAGCGGTTCGTGCGCCACCCGGTGACCGGCGCGCCGCTCTACCGCACCGGCGACCTCGGCCGCCGCCACCCCGACGGGGTGATCGAGTTCCTCGGCCGCATGGACCGGCAGGTGAAGCTGAACGGCCACCGCATCGAGCTCGCGGAGATCGAGGCGGCGCTGCAGACGTGCGAGGACGTCGACCTCGCCGCGGTGGCCGTCCAGGGCGACGGCCCGGCGCGCCGCCTGGTCGCCTTCGTCGAGCCCGCCAGGACCGAGCGCCGCCCGCTGCCGGACGACCTGCGGCCCAGGGCGATCGAAAGAGGCGCCGAGCTCGTGCGCGGCGTCGAGGACGCGCACGTCGCCGAGATGATCGGCCTGCTGGACGCCGTCGCGCTCGACTCGATGGCCGAGATGCTCACCGAGGCCGGGTTCTTCACGACGCCGGACGCGGCGCACACCCCCGAGGAGATCATCGAAGCCATCGAGGTCGCCCCGGAAAACCACCACCTCGTGCAGCGCTGGCTGAACGCGCTCACCGACGAAGGAAGGATCGTCAGGGACGCGCTCGCCGGCACGTACCGGGGAGAGCTCCTCGTCGACCCGGAGGCCCACCGGGAGAAGCTGCGCCGCATCGACGAGCTGGCGGAGCTCACGAACTGGGGCAGCGAGTTCCTCCGCTACATGCGCGTGTCGGAGGAGAATCTGGTGCCGCTGCTCCGCAACGACGTCAGCGGGCTGCAGCTGCTGTTCCCCGAGGGGAAGTTCGGGCCGGCGGAGGCCACCTACCGCGACAACCTGATCAGCCGGTACAACAACGAGATCGTCATCTCGGCGGTGCGGGACATCGCCCGCGCGCGCACCGGACCCGGGCCGCTGCGGCTGCTCGAGATCGGCGCGGGCGTCGGCGGAACCAGCACCGCGCTGATCCCCGCCCTGGCCGACCTGGACGTCGACTACCTGTTCACCGACCTGTCGCACTTCTTCCTCAACGCCGCCAAGGAACATTTCCGGGACTTCGACTGGGTGCGATTCGGGTTGTTCGACCTGAACCGCGACTATCGGGCCCAGGGACTGGCGCCGAACTCGTTCGACGTCGTCCTCATGTCCAACGTGATCCACAACGCGAAGCACGTCGGAAAGGCTCTCGACCGGATACGGGAGATGCTCGCGCCGGGCGGCTGGCTGGTCTTCATCGAGGCCACGCGCGAGGTCTACAGCATCATGACCTCGATGGAGTACAACTCCGGGCTGACCGGATTCGAGGACGAGCGGAAGGATGACGGACGCGTCTTCCTGTCGCGGGACCGATGGCTGCATCTGCTCCGCGAGGCCGGTGGAGAAGTCGCGTTCTGCCTCCCCGAGTCGGACAAGGCGATCTCCGGGGTCGGTCCGCAGACGTTCGCCGTCAGGTTCAAGCCCGACCGCGCCGACGTGCGCCAGGAGCGGCTCATCGGCCATCTGTCCGAACGGCTGCCGTCCTACATGATTCCGGCCGAGTTCCAGATCGTGGACCGCATCCCGCTGACCGGCAACGGGAAGGTCGACAGGGCCACGCTCGACGCCTGGGCGGCGTCCGGGCACGGAGGCGGCCGGAACGAGGCCACCGGCGAGGCGCCGCGCCCGGGCCTCGAACAGGCCATCGCGGCGCTGTGGACCGAGGTGCTTCCGGTCGAGTTCGTCTCCCGCGAGGCGAGCTTCTTCGACCTCGGCGGCGACTCCCTGCTGGTGGCCCGGCTCGTCACCCGGCTGCGGGAGAACCTCCCGCAGGCCGCGGCGATGGACTGGGACGACGTGCTGCGGCTGGTGATGAACCGGCCGACCGTCGCCGCGCTGGCCGCGCAGCTCGGCGCGGACGGCGCCGGGGCCCGTTCGGCGACCTCCGTCGTACGGATCAACACGGTGGACACCGGCGCGGCGACCAGGGTCCTCATCCACGACGGAACGGGCACGCTGATCCCCTACCGCGCGCTGATCCGGGAACTGTCCGACCACGTGCCGCTGCTGGGGGTCGTCATCGACGATCCGGGGCTGTTCCTGTCGGGAGACCCGCGCACCCAGGTGGACGAGCTGGCGAACCGGCACACGGAGGCGCTGCTCGCCGCGGGAGTCGAACGGGTGCACCTCGTCGGCTACTGCATGGGCGGACTGCTGGCGCCCGAGCTGGCCAACCGGCTCAGGAAGGCCGGGGTGGAGGTCACCGGCCTGACCGCGATCAGCAGCTACCGCGTGCCGTACCTCGTCGAGGACGACCTGATGGCCGAGTATCTGTGCGCCCGGCTGGTGCAGGTCGATCCGGTGGACCTCGGATATCCGGCCGACGAGATCGGCATCAGAGACCTGATCCAGGCCGTCGTCACCCGGCACGACAAGGCGATCCCGCAGGGCTCCCTCGTCGGGGAACCCGCGTCGGCGCTGACCGAGGCCGGCGCGCAGGCGCAGCGTTACTTCCAGAAGCTCGCGGAGCGGTCGCAGGAAGACCGCCTGCGCGCGATCGGCGAGAAGATGCCGGCGAGCGACGACGAGCTGGGCTCGGTGGAGTGGATGTCGCGGTTCCTGCGCATCATCAAGCACAGCCTGATCACTGTCGCGACGCACATGCCGACGCAGTACGAGCAGCCGGCGACGTTCGTCCGCCAGACCGGCGACGCGCAGATCTTCCCCGGCATGCAGGCCGACATGACCGAATACTGGCAGCAGGTGTGCGTCGGAGGACTGCGCATCGTGGACGTGCCGGGCGACCACTTCACCTGCATGAGCCCGGCCAACGTCGGCGCCACGGCGGACGTCCTGCTGGCGGGTGACTGAACCGGTGGGCGCGACACAAGTCATCGGCATCGTCGGCGGGTACGGCGCGGTCGGGTCCGTCGCCGCCAGATGTCTCGCCGCGGACGGATTCCGGCTCAAGATCGGCGGCCGGTCGGCCGACCGCGCCGCGGCGGTCGCGGCCGGCCTCGCCGACGCCACTGCCGAGGCGGTGGACGCCACCGACGCGGAGAGCGTCGCCCGCTTCAGCGCGGGCTGCGACGTGGTGCTGAACTGCGCCGGCCCCGCGTACCACCTGGGTTCGCTGCCCCGGCAGGCCGTGGCCGGGGCGGGAACGCACTACGTCGACGTCATGGACGGCTCCCTGGAGTCGTTCGTGCCGCCGGAAGACCGGGTCATGGTGCTGTCCGCGGGCGTGCTGCCGGGCCTGTCCGGGCTGCTGCCGCAGATGCTCACCGCCGGGCTCCGCGAGGCGAGCTTCGTGGGCTACTACGGCAGCCTCGACAAGTTCACCCACACCGGCGCCATGGACTACCTGCTCAGCATGGACCGCGGATACGGCACGGCGCTGGCCAGATGGCGCGACGGCAGGGTGATCCCCGGCGCGCTCGGCGTCGAGCAGGACTATCAGGTCCCCGGGATACCCCGGCCGGTCACCGCGTATCCCTACCTGAGCGCCGAGCTGGTGCAGCAGGCGGTGCGCCTCGGGCTGAAGGAGGCGAGCTGGTACAACGCCTTCGACGGTGAGCACGCGCTGCGCGTGCTGAACCACTACCGCGCCTCGGGCAGCCGGCAGGCGCCGGAGGACGCCGCGACGGCCCTGGTGCAGGCCAGCGCGCTCGACCTGTCCGGACGCGCTCCCTACCACGTGCTGTCCGGCACGGCCGAGGGCTTCACCGAGGACGACGTCCCGGTCCGGCGGACCGCGCTCATAAAGAGCGGCGACGGCAACGCGCTCACCGGTGTCGTCGGCGCCGTCGCCGCGCGCGAGGTCGCCCGCGGCGGCATCGCGCCCGGCGTCTGCCACGAGGCCGCGAACGTGCTCGCCGCCGACGTCGTGCTCGACGCGATCCGGACTCATCTGCCGGAAACCATCGTGTCCGTCACCGAGTCGCCCCTGGGGGCGGACATCGCCGAGGAGGAGGGCGTGCTCTGAACGGCCCCGCCTGACACGGCCGGAGACCCGCGGACGCGCGCCGTGCGTGGGTCTCCGGCCGCCGGGCGGTCGTCCCCGCGGCCGCCGGACCTGGCTCGTTGGCTGACTCGCCGGTACACGATACGGTGGCCGTACGCGTACGGAAACGAAGGAGGGCGATGAACGCGATCGACCCCGCGGAGGGGGAGCGAGCGACGTCATCGGCTGCCGAGGCCGCGGCGGGGCAGGGCGTGAAACCGCTGCTGCGCCCGCATCGATGGAGTTTCGCCGCCGTTGTCGTCCTGCAGATCATCGGTGCGCTCGCGGGCCTCGCGCCGCTGCTGGCGGTCGTCGAGCTCGGCCGTGCCCTGCTGTCGCCCGGTCCGGTCGACCACGACCACGTCTGGTTCGTCGTGATCGCGGGCGCGGTCGGCCTGTTCGTCCGGCTGGTGTTCACGAGCGCGTCGTCCGGAATCGGGCATCTCGTCGACAACCATGTGCAGCTCGCGTTCCGGCGGCAACTGGCCCTCGGGCTGGGACGCGCCCCCATCGGCTGGTTCTCCCGGCGCCGCACCGGTGAGCTGACCAAGGTGGTGCAGGAGGACGTCAGCGCGGTGCACCCGTTCATCGCGCACACGCCCGGTGAGCTGGTCGCCGCGTTCGTGGTGCCGCTGGCGTCGCTGATCTACCTGTTCACCGTCGACTGGCGGCTCACCCTGATCACGCTGATCCCGGTGGTGCTGGCGATAGCGCACGTCCCCCTGATGATGACCCCCGCGCGGATCCGCGAGGAAAAGGAGTTCGACGCGTCCCTGGGGGTCATCGCGAACTCGGTCGTCGAGTTCGTGCAGGGCATCGCGGTGGTCAAGTCGTTCGGCGGGGGCGAGCGCGCTCACCGCCGGTTCCGCACCGCCGTGGACGACTTCGTCGGCACCTTCCTGCGCTGGGTGACCAACCTGTCCCCGATCGCCGCGGGGATGAAGCTCGTGCTGTCGCCGCCGTTCGTGCTGCTGGTGGTGCTGATCGGCGGCACGCTTCTGATCACCTCCGGGAGCATGGCCCCGGCGGACCTGCTGCCCTTCCTGCTGCTCGGGCTCGGCCTGACCGCGCCCGTGGCGGCCCTGGGCCACGGCTTCGACGACATGCGGGCCGCCGCCCGCGCGGTCGGGCGCATCAAGGAAGTGCTCGACGTCAAGCCGCTGCCGGAGCCCGCCCGGCCGGTCGCGCCGCAGGGGCACCGGGTCGAGCTGCGCGACGTCCGGTTCGCCTACGAAGGCGATCACGAGGTGCTGCGCGGGATCGACCTGGTCCTCGAACCGGGGACGGTCACCGCGATCGTCGGGCCGTCGGGAAGCGGGAAGTCCACGCTGGTCCGGCTGCTGCCGCGGTTCTTCGACCCGACCCACGGCTCGGTGCTCCTGGGTGGGGTCGATCTGCGCGAGATCGACAGCCGGGAGCTCTACCGGAAGGTCTCCTTCGTCTTCCAGGACGTCCGCCTGCTGCGCGCGTCGGTCACCGACAACATCGCGCTGGCGGTGCCCCACGCCGACCCCGACGACGTGGTGCGCGCCGCGCGGCTGGCGAACATCCACGACCGCATCCTGGAGCTGCCGCGCGGCTACGACACGGTGATCGGCGAGGAGGCCGAGCTGTCCGGCGGCGAGGCGCAGCGAATCGCGCTCGCCCGCGCGTTGCTCGCCGACGCGCCCGTCCTGGTGCTGGACGAGGCGACGGCCTTCGCCGACCCGCAGACCGAATGGGCGGTGCGCCAGGCCCTGACGACGCTGGGCGGCGACCGGACGATCCTGGTCATCGCTCACCGCCTGGAGACGATCGCCGACGCCGACACCGTCGTGGTGCTGGAAGGCGGGGAGATCGTCGAACACGGCAGCCCGGCCGAGCTGCTGGCGCGAGACGGCAGGTTCGCCGAGTTCTGGCGATCCCACCGATCGGCGGTCGCCGATGAGATCGAGACCCGCGCCGGCGTACTGCAAGGAGAGCAGTCCCAATGATTCGAATGCTGCTGCGCGTGCTGGGGCCCGAGTACGCGCGGGCGATGCGCCGCACCGTGGCCTTGATGACGGTGACCGCGATCGCCGAGGGGTTGTCCTACGCCCTGCTCGTTCCGGTGCTGCGGGAACTGTTCGGCGACACGCCTTCGAACGCCGTGCCGTGGCTGATCGGGTTCGGGGCCGGGGTCGCGGTCTGCGCCGTGCTGCGCTACATGAGCGAGCTGTCCGGCTTCCGCGTCGGGACCACGCTGCTGCGCGGCATGTACTACCGGCTCGGCGACCACCTGGCCAGGCTGCCCATCGGCTGGTACGGCCGCGACCGGGTCGGCGAGGTGTCCGTCATGGCCAGCCGCGGCCTGCTGCAGGCGATGAGCGTCGCGGCGCATCTGCTCGGGCCGTTCGTCTCCGCCATGGTGACCCCCCTGACGATCGTCGCCGTGATGATCGCCTTCAACTGGCAACTGGGGCTGGCCGCGCTCCTCGGCGCGCCAATCGTGGCGCTCATCCAGATATGGACGGCACGGTCGATCGCCTCCACCGACGCCGCACGCCACGAACGCGACAAGGAAGCCAGCGGGCGGGTCATCGAATATCTCCAGGCCCAGCCGGTGCTGCGGGTCGGCGGGCGGACCGGCGAGCGCTTCACGCTGCTCGACAACGCGCTGAAGGAAGTCCAGCGCGCGGCGCGCCGCACGGTGCTGTCGGCGCTGCCCGGCATCGTGGGGATGACCCTCACCGTTCAGGCGATCTTCACCGCGCTGCTGGTGCTGGGCGCCTATCTCGTGCTCGGCGGCACCATCGGCGCGGCGGAGATCTTGACGATCCTGGTGCTGGCGGCCCGCTGCGCCGAGCCCCTGCTGTCGCTGTCGGAGATGGGAGGCAAGCTCCGCGCCGCCCGCGCCCAGCTCGCCAGGCTCGACACCGTGCTGCGCACCGAGCCGCTGCCCGAGCCCGGCCGGCCGGTGGAGCCGCGGCACCACGACCTGCGGTTCGAGTCGGTCACCTTCCGGCGCGGCGACCGCACCGTGCTCGACGACCTGTCGCTGACCGTGCCGGAAGGACAGCGGCTCGCCGTCGTCGGGCCCTCCGGCGCGGGCAAGAGCACCCTGCTGCAGGTGCTCGCCCGCTTCTTCGACGTCGACGCGGGCGCGGTGCGCATCGGCGGCGTGGACGTACGCGAGATCAGCACGCAGGAGCTGATGCGGCGCATCGCCATCGTCTTCCAGGACGTCTACCTCTTCGACGGCACGATCGAGGAGAACGTGCGTCTCGGCCGTCCCGACGCCGACGACGCCGAGGTGCGGGCGGCGGCGACCGCGGCGCGGCTGGACGAGGTCATCGAGCGGCTGCCCGGCGGATGGGAGGCGAAGGTCGGCGAGGGCGGCGCCCTGCTGTCGGGCGGCGAGCGTCAGCGCGTGGCCATCGCGCGGGCGCTGCTGAAGGACGCCCCGATCGTGCTGCTGGACGAGGTCACCTCCGCGCTGGACCCGCTGAACGAGGCGGCCGTCCACGAGGGCATCGAACGCCTCATGGCGGGCCGGACGGTGGTGATGGTCACCCACCGGATGCGGACCGTCAAAAGCGCCGACCGCGTCGTCTTCCTGGACGGCGGCCGGATCGTGGAGGAGGGCAGCCACGACGAGCTGCTGCGACGCGGTGGCCGCTACGCCGACTTCTGGGCCATCTCCATGGCCCCCGTGACGAGCGAGTGAGTCAAGGGATGCCGATCGATCCTCTGTCGCGTCGCTTCGACCTTTCGGCGCGAGACCGGCGGACGGGCGCGTTCCGCCGGCTCGCGCCCCGGCCGTACGCCCGGGCCCGGGTGCTGCTGTTCCCGCACTGCGGCGGCAACGCGAGCTACTTCCGGCCGTGGGCCGACGCGGCGCCCTGGGATGCCGAATTCCTCGCGGTTCAGTATCCCGGCCGGGAGGATCGCTACTCCGAGCCGGTGCCGGCGGCGATGCAGGACCTCGCCGCCGGGCTGGCGGCCGACCTGCCACTCGACGGGCCGCCGCTTCCGACGCTGCTGTTCGGGCACAGCATGGGGGCGATCGTCGCCTACGAGACGGCCCGCCTGCTGTCGGCGATGGGCGACCCGCCGGTGGGACTGGTCGTGTCCGGGCATCCCGCTCCGGCGCTGACCCGGCCGGGCCGGGTGCATCTCGGCAGCGACGAGGAGCTCATCGAGGAACTGCGCCGCACCGAGGCGACGCCCCCCGACATCCTCGACAACGCCTCGCTCATCCAGGCGTTCCTGCCCGTCATCAGGAGCGACTACAGGCTGAGCGAGACCTATCGGCCGCTGCCCGGCGCGCGGCTGCGGACGCCTGTCACGGTGCTGTACGGCGATCGCGACACCGAGATCAACGAGGCGGAGGCCGAGGGGTGGCGCGAGGTCACCGACGGCCCGTGCGACTTCCGCGTCTTCGAAGGCGGTCATTTCTATCTCGACCGGCACCGCGACTCGGTGATCGAGCTTCTCACGGCACGCGCGCGTGCCGCGTCTCGGCAGGCGGCGATCCCCTGGCCGTCCCTGCCCTGATCGTTCTCCACGCTGTTCTCCGTCGCTTCACCGGCCGGCCGCCGCGGATCGGCGGCGGTCCGTTTGACGATCGCCTTCCGCGTGTGTCACGCGTGGTGAGCCGCGCCCGGGGTTGTTGATCGCCACCCGGACGAAAGCGGCCGTCGCCTCCGGAGCGGTCGCCTGTGCACGCGCGGCACGGGCCGGATCTCCGGCCGTTCGGCACGGCCTTCGGGCGGGGGAGCGTGTCGATTCCCGGCGGTGTGATCCGCGATTCCCGGCGGTGTGATCCGGCGGAGGGGCCCGGGGCTCGCCGGCCCCGGGCCCCTCCGCCTTGTTGGGTGAGCACGTCCCGGCCGAGGGGGTCGCCGGGTCGTGACTCGTCGGATTGTCCGTTCTTGCCGTGGCGGCTCCGTCAGTCCGTCACCAGGTCGCGCGTGCCCTGCTCCGCCGGCTCCGGCGCGCTCTTCGGCACGACGACGATGGCGACGACGACGGCGGCGAGGAAGAGCGCGGCGCCGAGCGTCATGCCCAGCGCGTAACCGTCGGTGAGCCCCTCGGGCGTCAGGTTGTCGCCGGTGCGCTCGGCGGCGGCGGTGCCCAGCGCGGCGAGGCCGAGCGAGGCGCCGATCTGCCGCGAGCTGGCGAGCAGGCCGGAAGCGGCGCCCGTCTCGTGCTGCGCGACCCCGACGGTGGCGGTCGAGACCACCGGCCCGAGGCAGAGGCCGAACCCGATGCTGGTGACGATCGACGGGGCCAGCACGTCGCTGAGGTAGGAGCCGTCGGCGCTGATGAAGCCGAACCAGGCGAACCCGATCGCGGTCACCAGCCCGCCGACGATCAGCAGGGTGCGGCGGTCGACACGGTTGCCGAGCTTGATGGTGATGAAGGCCCCGACGGCGACGCCGAGCGCGAAGGGCAGCAGCTCGAGCCCGGCCACGGTCGGGCTGTACCCGAGGATGCGCTGGAGGTAGAGGGAGGCGAAGTAGAAGGACGCCGCCATGGCGCCGCCCAGGAAGAGGTTGTAGACGTTGGCGCCGGTGACCGAGCGGTTGGAGAACAGGCCGAGCCGGATCAGCGGGTCGCGGGAGGTGGTCCGCTCCACCCAGATGAACGCGGCCAGCAGCACGACGGCGCCCGCCAGGGTGACCAGCGTCGTCGCCGAGGTCCACGCGTACTGGTCGGTGCGGACGATGCCGAAGACGAGCAGCGTCATACCCGCCGTGGCCAAGATGCCGCCCAGCACGTCGGGACGGCCGGTGGGAGCCGGAGGCGGAGCGTCGGCCACGCCACGCCAGGCCAGGATCAGCGCGATGGCGGCCATGGGGACGCTGACCCACATGACCCAGCGCCAGCTCGCGTACTCGGTGAGCGCACCGCCGATCAGCACGCCGAGAGCGCCGCCGGCGGCGTTCATCGCGCTCCAGATGCCGTACGCGCGGGCGCGCTCCTTGCCGGAGGGGAAGGTCACGGCCAGCAGCGCCAGCGCGGCCGGAGACAACGAGGCGGCCCCGATGCCCTGCAGCGCGCGGGCGGCCACGAGGTGACCGGCTTCCTGCGCGAAGCCGCCGCCGAGGGAGGCGAGGCCGAAGAGGATGAGCCCGAGCAGCAGGATGCGCTTGAGACCAAACCGGTCGGCGATCTTGCCGCCCAGGAGGAGAAGCCCGCCGAAGGTGAGGGCATAGGCGTGGATCACCCACGTCAGGCCTGCTCCGGTGAAGTTGAGCCCGGCGGCGATCTCCGGAAGACCGAGGTTCACGACCGACAGGTCAACCGACACCATGAACTGCACGACAGCCACCGAGGCGAGGATGAGCCCCGGCCGGGCGGCCGATTGCACGACCGATGGTCCGTTCGCGGATTGTGCGTTTGTCACCGTGGTTCAGTCCCTTGTGGTGCTCTCATAGCTTGCTTTTCGTACACGTACTGAAAGTAGCATCGGGAACGCCTCGGTGTCGACAGTCGAAGGTCCCGGGGTTGGCAGAAAGGCGCGGCGGGACAGCATGATGGAGGGGTGTCCCAAAGCAATGCACCGCACAGCCGTACCGGCCGTCCACCGGTGACCTCCCGCGCGCAGATCCTTGCCGCGGCCCGCAGGCTCATCGATCAGAACGGCTGGGAAAAGCTGACCCTTCGCCGGCTCGCCGCTGAGATCGGCATCGGGACGATGACCCTGTATCACCACGTACGCGATAAAGAGGACCTGCTGCTTCTGCTGATCAGCGAGTACGCGGACCAGATCCCGCGTCCCGATCTGCCCAGCGAGCCGCGGGACCGCATCATCGCGACCTCGATCGTGATTCACGATGCCCTCGCGGACTGGCCGTGGGCCGCGGAGGTCCTCACATCCGACGGGTTCATCGGCCGTCTCGGTGAATCGTTGTGGATGGTCGAGGCCATCGTGGCCGGGGCGATCGATCACGGCTGCACACCCGAACAGGCCGTCCATCTCTTCCGCAGCATCTGGTACTACACGGTCGGCGAGATCCTCGTCCGTGCCCACTCCGCTCGGCGGCCCTCGAACGAGCAGCAGACCGCCAAGCCCAGCCCCTTCTTCGAGGGCGTGGACGCGACCCGCATGCCCCGCCTGGTCTCCCTCGGCGAGCAATGGCCGACGCTGGCCGCGCAGGACACCTACTCGCAGGGGCTTCAGGCCTTAGTCGACGGCCTTCTCGCACAGGCGACGTCGGCGAGGCAGCCCTCGCGAAACGGCATGAAACGAGGCGCGTAGGAGGGGATGTTCACGTTGAGCGCCGTTCGGGGTAAGGGCGCTCACCGGACGGCGCTCAACCCGAGCACCTCTCCGTGCGAATGCCGTCTCCGAAACGGCGCCCTGCCGGACCGCGCCTGACGCATAGGCGGTGCGGTGATTCTCCAGACGTAGACGGCGATCTCGTGTGCGGGCGGGTGTAGACGGAAACCGGTAGGCGAATACGGGAGTGACAGGGACTGTCCCCTTTGTCGCCATGAACCCATGACCGTCGACCAGAGCAACAAAAGATCGTTCTATGCGACCGATCTCGGCTGGATTCCCGATGCCCGGGCAACTCTGGTGATTGGCGAAGAGATCAGCAAGAACCGCAACGTGCTCTGCGCGACAAGGGTCGACTACACGTTTCGCGAGGCACTCGTCTGGGTCGACGAAACACGCTGGAGCCGCTGGCGTTCAGCCACTGAACGACTTTTCGCCAAGATTCGCGCGCTCCAAGACGAAGAACGCGCAGCCAGCCTGCAGTGGTACCCGCCGTTCATAAATCCGCTGTTGTGGAGAATCGTGAACCTGTGGCGGATCTGGTGGTTGCGTAAAACCTACGAGGACAAGATGGCGAAAATTCGCGCCGACTTCAACGCCGCGCTCGCCGAGTACCAAAAGCAGACAGAGGACCTGCCTCAGTACGTGCGGGAGTACATGAGGCAGCTCATCGAGCGCGAGGCGCTGCGACTCCAGCAGGAGCGCGAACGAAGAGCACAACGGGCAGCCGCGGTGGCCATCGCCGCCCGCGCCGTGTGGTCTTACCGGCTTGAGACCGACCGGGATAACCGGCGTTCCTTCTCCATCTACCTTTCCGACCTCGACGAGGAGGCGGGCGAGAGCACACGCGCGGGGCTCACCCCTCGGCAAATCCAGGACGCGCTGGACGCCGAACGTGCGGAACACCCCCACACACCCGTCCGCTGGGGCCGCAACACCGAACTGGCTCTCAAGGAGGCGTACGGGTCGGCCCCGTCAGGCTGGCGCGCCCTCACCGGCACGCTGATCGATTCCTCTGGGGATAGCCAGGGCAGGCCGACGCGATCGAGCTACACATATGGGCCAAGCAGCAACTACGGCAGCGACACCGCTGCGAGCCACGGCAGCGACGGCGGTGCGGGCTACGGCGGTGTGAGCTACGGTGGCGACGGCGGCGCGGGCGGTTTTTCAGTCAGCGGCTTCTGACATCCGATTCGGCCGGCGTTCTTGACCTGGCGCCGCCTGTTCGCCGAACACGGCGTCGAGTTGCAGCCGGCCCGGCGTCTCATCGTCACTCGCTAGTTTCGTCTCCTCGGAGAGAGAAAAACCTCTCTGAAGAACAACTATCCTGATTTATTCACACTTCGTACCGTGCGTTCAGCGGCACCTTCCCGGACTCTTGGCGAGGGGACTCCATGGGGCTCAAGGCGCTGGTCACACGGTGGATCGAGGAGTGGGCGCAGCGCGAGCTGGACGCTCGCGTGGAAGCACGGGTCCAAGCCTGGGCGGAGGCGGACCTGAAGGAGCAAATCGGCGCGTACTTCGACGCCGAGTTCCGGAAACAGTTCGACGCCCTGCCAAAGGCCGACCTGAAAGAGCTTTTGGATGCGTATTTCGATGCGAAAGCGGACGACTTTATTGAGGAGAAGTTCGACGCCAGGTTCTTCACCTGGGCCGACAAGTGGGCGGGCAAAAACCTTCAGTCACGGCTCGACGAGCACTTCGACACGCGGCTGAGCGGACGCATCGACACGCTGGTGCAGGCGCGGGTGACCAACCTGCTCAATGACTACATCGACCGGCGGATCAGGCAGCACCTGGCCGCGCTCCGCGCACAGGCGGACGCCGGGCAGGGACCGGTGGCCAATGAGCCTCAGCCGGTCGGGGAGGACTCCGCGACGCCTTCCCGGCCGGCTGAGCCGAACCCGTCGGACACTCTCGTCACGGTGTCTGAACTGAAGCTCCTGCTGGGCGATGTGGGAATTGAGAAGGGTCGCATCCGGGAAGTCCTGAAAGGGCACGAGGCGGTCCCAGGGCACACCAACAAGTACCTGTTGGGGGACGCGGCTGCGCGGATCCTGCTCCGTAAGGGAAAGCGGGCGTTGCGGAAGCAAAGGCCTTCCCCGCGTCGTCGGCGCCGATCTAAGGGTTCGCAGTCTGGGGCGTAGACGCGTGTGCCCCGGTCTCTCCTGCTGAGGGCCGGGGCGCCGGCATGTCAGCGGGCTTCGCCGCGGAAGATGAGGCTCCACAGCTCGCGCCCGTCGGCATACAGCATCGGGGTCGTGGCGGCGGACCCGCTGACGTCCACTCGTGCAATCGCATCCCACCCCCGCCGACGTGAAGGCGGCGGAGCCCTTGCCTACCGGGTCCACAGGCAGAACGGGTGCCCCGCGGGATCGAGGTAGACCCGTACGTCGTCTTGGGGCTGATATTCCGCGAGCGTCGCCCCTGCCGCGACCGCATGGGCTCCGGCGGTGTCCAGATCGTCTACCTCGATGTCCAAGTGCATCATCATCTGCTGATCCCCGGGGCCGGCGGGCCACCGCGGCCTGACGTAAGCCGGGTCGGTCTGAAACGACAACCCCGCCCCTCCGCCGGGCGCGCGGAGCGTCACCCAGCCAGGCTCCTCCTGCCGTATCGCCCAGCCGAGCAGCCGCTGATAGAAGGCCGCCAGCGCGCGGGCATCGGGCGCACTGAGCACCGTTGCCGTCAATGTCATCCGTGGTTTGTCGGCCATGCTGCCTCCCGAGACTGGAATACACTCACCAAACGACTCGCAAACCCGAGGAATTCGACAGCCGCCGATGGGGCCGGGAAAGGATCTCGTGGGTGCCGCCGGCGACGGTCCGGATCGGCGCCCGTCTTCGGCGACGCGCGGACTGCCGACCCAGGGCCAGGCAGGTCGCGGTGATGCGGTCTGCGGCCGCATCGGACCCGGTGTTGATCCAGATCCCTACACGGCGGTGCTGCCCGAGGTCCTCCGGGAGGCGGCGGAGGCGAGCGGCGGCGCTGGTCCCTTGTGCGGTTGGGGAGGCGTCCGAAACTCGCGGTCTCCCTTCGGTCGCCCCGATGCCGCGCCGAAATCCCGGTGATCGCGGGAAAAGTAAAAGGCCCAGGCTAGCCGGGCCTTTTGCAGTAGGGCGGGTGGGACTTGAACCCACGACCCACGGATTATGAGTCCGATGCTCTGACCGGCTGAGCTACCGCCCCGCAATGGTGGAGTCTCTCACAACTTAGCGGGTGAGTGGATCGGCGCGAGGGGGAGAGCGGCGGCCTTCGGCCCTGGGCGTAATCCTTAATCGATCATCGCGTCGATGATCGTCCTCGGTGGGACGCGACTGCCGAGACGAGAGTTATGCGTCATATGTGCGGGTATGTGACTAGCGAGGTCACATCGCTCCACAAGACGGCTCTGCGAAACGTGGCTCCGCAACGAATCGGGGGTGCCCGTGGGGAGACGACTGGCGGGCGTCTGCGTGCTTCTCCTGATGTCCCTTCCCTCGTGCGGGCAGGGTGGACGGCAGCCGGGAGCGGAACTCGGGGCGGTCGGCGACGTGCGGGAGGGCTTCACCGTCGGCCTGCTGCTCCCCGGCGAGGGACCCGACCGGTCTCTGTTCACCCGGGCGCTCGCGTCGCTGTGCCCGCGCTGCGACGTCCGGTACGCCGACGCCGCGGGCGACCGCGCCAGGCAGGGGCGGCAGATCGGCCAGATGCTGGCCGACGGCGTTCGGGTGCTGGTCCTCGGCGCGGTGGATCCCGAGGCCGCCGCTCCCTGGGTGGCCAGGGCCAAACTGTCCGGGGCGAAGGTCATCGCGTACGACCGGCTGGCCAACGGACCGGTGGACGCCTACGTGGCGACGGACCCGGCACGCGTCGGGCGGGAGCAGGCCCTGGCCCTGCTCGCCGCGATGAAGACGGCGGGGCCGGTGCTGCTCTTCAACGGGCCCGCCACGGACCCGTACGCCGCGACGGTGAAGCGCAGCCTGCACGCCGTGCTCGACGGCCGGGTGACGATCGGCTGGGAACGGGACCTGGCGCGGCCCGCCGACGCCGTACGCGAGGTGGCGGCGGCCGTCGCCGCGCTCGGCGGGCCCGCGAAGGTGGCGGGCGTGTGCTGCGCCGACGAGGCGACGGCGGAGGCGGTCGCGGCCGAGATGGCGAGGGTGGGCCTGGCCGGGGTGCCGTTGATCGGACACGGCGGCCGTTCCGCCGCGCTGAGCCGGGTGCGGGCCGGCACGCAGGCCGCCACCGTGCGCACCGACGCCGCGGCCCAGGCGTCGGCCGCCGCCAAGATGGCGGTGCAGGTCGCGAGCGGCAGGGTCGTGTACGGCACGGCCGTCGTGTCCAACGGCACGACGGTGTCGATCCCGGCGGTGCTGGTCCCGCCCGCCGTGGTCACGAAGGCCACGGCTCACCAGGCGCCCGCCCCCGGGGCCGCCGCCGGACCCGGGCACCGGCCGCACTGACGCGGCCGCGGTTGGGCGCGTCCGCAGGCTGCGTGAACGCCCGGCCGCCCCGGCCCGTCCCCCGTTCGGCGGGCCAGGACGGCACGCCGCGCGGCCCGGCCCCGAAGGCGTCGGCGCACAGTTGCGCGAACCAGCCCACGCCGGGCAGCAGCAGCATCCATCCGGCGAGCGCCCAGCCGAGATGGAGGTGCGAGGCGGCGTGGGCGAGAGCCGCCACCCCCTCGGCGCGCAGCCCGTCCGCGCGCTCGTACGTCATCCGCCGCAGGCCCTCGGGGTGTTCCTCGGCCGGGCGCACGTCGAGGGCGACCGGCGCCCGGCGCAGGATCCACCCGCCGACCGGAGCGCACTGCCCGCATGTGGCCGACACGTGCACGACGGCCGGCGTCATCGTGGGGGAGGGCCGCGGGCGGGGCAGCCAGGCCCGCACGCCGGACCGGTAGGCGGCCCACGCGCCGCCGTACCGGCCGGTGAGCTGCTCGCCCTCGTGCCAGGCCGCGAGCCCGGCGCCGTACGCGACGGCCACGCCCGCCGCCGCCAGGAAGCGGACGTCCAGCACGCCGAGGAGCAGATAGCTCGCGGTCATCGACACCTGCATCGGATTGCGCACATAGGCGTACGGCCCGCTGGTGACGAGCCGGCGCGGCGGGTCGTACGGCAGGGGCGTGCCGCCGGCCGTGGCGAACTCCCGGACGGCGGCCAGCCCGAGCGTGAGCGGCACGGCCAGCACCTGGACGCCGAGCCCGGCGAGCCAGGCGGGCTGCCGCCAGACGCCGGTGAGCGCGACCGGAAGCCCGAGCATGAACGAGCCCGCGAGCACGACCTGCAGCGTCACCCGCCCGGCCACGAACACGCCGCGCACCGTCCACCGGGCGAGCAGGAGGCCGGGCACCAGGCCGAGCGCCACCGCGAGCGCCTCGCCGTGCAGCCAGTCGCCGCCGAGCCGGACGAGCGGGCGGGTCAGGGGCATGAACGCGAGGTCCAGCCAGGCCAGCGCGAGCACGGTCAGCGGCAGCGGGAGACGGCGGGCCGCCCGCGCGGGCAGCGCCCCCCACAGCAGCGCCCAGCCGAGCAGCAGGTCAACCGGGACGCCCTCCACCATCGCCCCCCGGGCGGAGAACGACCACCACCCGGCCCGCACCGCGAGCACGTTGACCAGGGCGAGGGCGAGCAGGTTCCAGGCCGTCGCGAGGATCATCGCGGCGATCGCCCGCTCGGACGGCCGGCGTACGGCAGTCGCGGCCAGCACGGCGGCGAGCGGGCCGAACACGGCCGCGCCGCGCAGGAGCGTGACGGCGGGATCGGCCGCCTGCGCCGGCAGGGTCGCGATCACGAGGTGAAGGTGGCGGCGAGGTAGCCGGCCGCCTGCGTCGCCGCGTATCGCTGGAGCGGCCCGAAGTACCAGCTCGGGTCGAAGGTCCGCCGGTAGCGGAAGGTCACCTCCAGGCGGCGCCCCCGCCAGCGGAACTCGGCCTCGCGCAGGTCCATCCACCGGGCGGCCGTCGTGTCGTGCTCCACCCGGAACACCGCCCTGCCCGGCCCGCGCTCGGCGACCCGCAGCGTCAGGGCGCGCGGCTCGAGCGGGGCGCCGATCCCGAGGGACCGCCGCGGGGTGAAGGCGATCGTCCTGGTGTCGCCGACGGCGAGCCCCTGCCCCTGGGCGATGAGCGGCCGGGGGAAGCCGAGGCGCAGAAACGGCGAGGTGATCAGGCCGAAGACGGGCGGGCGGGCCAGCGCGGACTCGATGTCGACGTCCCGCGCCGCCGTCGCGGCCGCGGTGACCTCCTCGTCGCGCGGCAGGGAGGTGGCCGGGGTGACGCCTTCGAGCATCGCGACCAGCAGCAGCGGGGCGACGATGGCCACGGCCTGCCTGTCCCTCCAGCGCGCGTAGTCGATCGCCCCGCCCACGAGCAGGCCGATGAAGTAGAAGAGCGGGGCCGACATCAGCAGGCAGACGACACCCTCGCCGAGCAGCGGCCCGGCCAGCGCGAGCCCGATCGTGATCGTGGCCATGGCGACCCCGGTGGCGCTCTTCGGCCGCGCCGTCACCGCCACGGTGATCGCGATGGCCGCCGGGATGCCCACGTAGAACAGCGAGGTCTGCTCCAGGTGACCCGCGTGGAGCACCTCGTAGAGGAGGTACGCGGCGAACAACCCGGCCAGCACCACGACCAGTACGAACCGGGGCGGCTTCCGGTGCTCCGTCTCCATACGGCCTCGCCTCTCTTGAGCGATCGGTTTAATCGAGTGGTTAAACCGTATGATGAGGATCACCGGTGCCGTCAAGGGGAGGCGAAGATTGACCACACGGCGCGACTCGGGCGCGGAGACGCGTGACCGGCTCCTCGACGCGGCCGCGGAGACGTTGAAGACCCAGGGCTACGCGGGCACGAGCGCCCGGACGATCGCGAAGGCGGCGGGCGTCAACTCGGCGCTGATCTTCTACCACTTCGGCGGCGTCGACCCGCTGCTGCTGGCCGCCCTCGACCGCTCGTCCGAGGAGCGCATGCGGGCCCACCGGGAGACCGTCGCGAAAGCCACCACCCTGGAAGAGCTGGTGGAGGCCGCCACGCGGATCTACCGGGCCGACCTCGAAGGCGGGCACATCACGCTCTTCTCCGAGCTGGTCGGCGCCAGCATCGCGCGCCCCGAGCTGCGCGCGGAGATCGTCAAACGGGCCGACCCCTGGATCGACTTCGTGGAGCAGACGCTGGAGCGGGTCATCGGCGGCACACCGCTGGCCCGGCTGTTGCCCCCGCGCGACATGGCGTACGCCGCGATCACCTTCTATCTGGGCGTCAACCTGTTCACGCACCTCGACGCGGACCGTACGCGAACCGAGGCGCTGTTCGGCCTCGCGGCGCGGGTGGCGCCGCGCGCCCGGCTGCTCACCCTGCGGATGCCCCGGCGCCGCCGCGCGATCACCGGTTCACCCGGAGAAACGCGGGATTGACGAGGCCGGTCGCGGTCATCGGCGGTCTCCCCGCCGCCGCCGTGCTCTCCGCCGCCGCCGTGCTCTCCGCCGCCGCCGTGCTCTCCGCCGCCGCCGTGCTCTCCGCCGTCGGCGTGCTCCTCGTGGAGGCGTACGGCGGCCCGGGCGCCGCCGGGGGCGCGCTGCCGCCCATGGAACGCCGCCGGCGGAGGTCACACCCCCTCGCCCGGAGGCATCGGACGGGCGCGGGCGCTCCCGGAGCGGGGATCGCGCCGCGCGTCGAATCCGCAGGCAGGGGTGGTGCGAGGCCGGGTCCGGGGAGGCGTGGGCGGGGTCCCGAGTGACGCCGGAGCAACCGGGTAGGCGAGGGAGAACAGGACAACTCCGACGACGGGAGGCACGTCATGGCCGACGCACCGAACCCGATCCAGCTGCAGAAGCACCTGAAGGGCGTGGACTACCCGGCCGGTAAGTCGGACCTGATCCGCACGGCCCGTGACCAGGGCGCGGACGACACCGTCATCAACGCGCTGGAACGCATTCCCGACCGGCAGTACGACGGCCCCAACGCGGTCAGCAAGGCGGTCACCGAGGTCAAATAAGCCGCCGTGCCTAGCCGGTGACGCCCCGGGTCCGCGCGGGTGACGCCCCGAGTCCGCCTCAACAGGGAAATGCGACGCCCGGCCCTCGCTCTGGCGGCTGCCGGGCCGGAACGGTGATGTCCGGTGCCCGCTCTGAGCGGAGGCTCGGGCGTCATCGAGCGGGCGGTGGGCGGTCCGGCGTACGGCGGCGTCCTCGGGCGGGTGATCCGCGCACCGCCCCACTTCCGCCAGATGGCGCGGGGGTCAGGACCAGACGGCGGTGATCGGCTCGACGAGTGCGGCGGCCTGGTTGATCCCCGCTTCGAAGGCAGGCCCCCACAGGGCCGGGTCGAGGACGTTCTGGCCGAACACCGCGACCGCCGCGGAATCGGGGTGGACGACGTACGACGCGGTCGCGCCGGCCTTCGCCAGCTCGGCCTCGAGGACGGTCCTGGGGGTCCAGTTGCCGAGCGGTTCGAGCACCACGAGCGCACGGGCGCCCTCCGCGAGGTCGGCGTTCGTCGCCGAGCGCACCCCGCCGTCGACGTACTTGCGGCCGTTGATCTCCACGGGCGGGAAGACCAACGGCACGGCGCAGCTCGACGCCACCGCGAGCACCAGCGGCGCGCCGGAGGACCGGTCCCACACGACGAACTCGCCGGTGGCCGCGTCCACGCTGGTGATCAGCAGCTCGCGCTCGGGCCACTCCTTCACCGGCAGCCGTTCGCCGACCGCCGCGAGCCGATCGGCGTAGTGGTCCACCCTGGCCGCCAGGGCCATCTGGCCGACCCTGCGCCGGGCCTCCCGCCGGTCGAGGTTCGGGTCGAACAGGACGGCGAACGCCTGCATGATCTCGTTCATGTCGGCGGCCGGGGGCGGGCCGGTGTCCACCTCGGCCTGGTGGGCGACGGCCTCCTCCAGGTCGGCGCCGGCGGCGACGAGCGTGCCGACGACGGATCCGGCCGAGGTGCCGATGATGCGGTCCGCCGTCCCCAGGTCCACGCCGCGGCGGCGCAGGCCGGTGACGATCCCCGCCTCCCAGGCGATGCCGGCGACTCCTCCGCCGCCGAGCACGAGAGCAGTAGTCATGCCCTGAAGTATGTTCCACGGGGTCGCGTGCCAGGGCCGGATCTGGACAAAACCCCCCAACCAGCGCCGGGTTTCCCGTGATGAAACCGGTTGAGATTTGTCTGGACGCCAAACTATTGACGGCGCTTCCGCCGGTATGTGAATCTTCCCTTCAGATTTCCATGCACGTGGGAGAAGGACGGTCAGGGTCCCCACCTGGTCGTGCATGGCCGGTTGACCATGCTCGGAGGGAAAACCGTCCATGCGAAGATTCGCAACCCTGCTCGTGGTCGCCGCCGTGGCCCTGGTCACGGCCGTGATCAGAATGTCCCCGGTGTCGGCCGTCGCCGCCGATCCGTACACGTTCAAGAACGTGCAGATCGCCGGGGGCGGCTTCGTTCCCGGGATCGTGTTCAGCCAGGCCGAGAAAGACCTGATCTACGCGCGCACCGACATCGGCGGCGCGTACCGGTGGAACCAGTCGACGCAGAGCTGGACCCCGCTGCTCGACTGGGTCGGCTGGTCCAACTGGGGCTACAACGGCGTCGTCAGCATCGCCGCCGACCCGGTGGACGCCAACAAGGTGTACGCCGCCGTCGGCATGTACACCAACAGCTGGGATCCCAACAACGGCGCGATCCTGCGTTCGTCGAACAAGGGCGACACCTGGCAGGTGAGCCCGCTGCCGTTCAAGCTGGGCGGCAACATGCCCGGCCGCGGCATGGGCGAGCGCCTCGCGGTGGACCCGAACAAGAACAGCATCCTGTACTTCGGCGCGCCCAGCGGCAACGGCCTGTGGCGGAGCACCGACTCCGGCGCGACCTGGTCGAAGGTGACCAACTTCCCCAACCCCGGCAACTACCGCGCGGGCACCGACGACTACCAGGGCGACATCCAGGGCGTCGTCTGGGTGACCTTCGACAAGCGCACCGGCACGCCCGGCAACGCCACCCAGACCATCTACGTGGGCGTGGCGGACAAGGAGAACACCGTCTACCGCACCACCAACGGCGGCGCCTCGTGGGAGCGCATCCCCGGCCAGCCCACCGGCTACATCGCCCACAAGGGCGTGCTCGACACCGTCAACGGCTACCTCTACATCGCCACCAGCGACACCGGCGGCCCGTACGACGGCGGGAAGGGCGACGTCTGGCGGTACACGACCGCGACCGGCACCTGGACCCAGATCAGCCCGGTCCCGTCCAGCAGCGGTGACGACTACTTCGGCTACAGCGGCCTGACCATCGACCGCCAGAACCCGAAGACCATCATGGTCGCCACGCAGGTCTCCTGGTGGCCCGACGCGATCTTCTTCAGGAGCACCGACAGCGGCGCGACCTGGACCCGCATCTGGGACTGGACGTCCTACCCGAACCGTAGCTTCCGCTACAAGATGGACATCTCCGCCGTGCCGTGGCTGACGTTCGGCACGAACCCGCAGCCGCCGGAGGTCACGCCCAAGCTCGGCTGGATGAACGAGTCGGTCGAGATCGACCCGTTCGACTCCGACCGGATGATGTACGGCACCGGCGCGACGATCTACGGCACCACCGACCTCACCAAGTGGGACTCAGGCGGCCAGTTCACGATCAGGCCGATGGTGAAGGGCCTGGAGGAGACCGCCGTGCTCGACCTGATCAGCCCGCCGAGCGGCGCCCCGCTGATCAGCGCGCTCGGTGACCTCGGCGGCTTCCGGCACACCAACCTCGACGCCGTGCCGCCCTCGATCTTCACCCAGCCCGTCTTCACCTCCACCACCTCGCTCGACTACGCCGAGACCAACCCGAGCGTGATGGTGCGGGCGGGCAACTTCACCGACTCCGACCGGCCGAACGACAGCCACGTGGCGTTCTCCACCGACGGCGGCGCCAACTGGTTCCAGGGCAGCGAGCCGGGCGGGATCAACAACGGCGGCACCGTCGCCGCGGCGGCCGACGGCAGCCGCTTCGTCTGGGCGCCGGGCGACCCGGGCCAGCAGGTCGTCTACTCCGTCGGCTTCGGCAACAGCTGGACCGCCTCCAGCGGCGTCCCGGCCGGCGCGATCGTCGAGTCCGACCGGGTGAACCCGCAGAAGTTCTACGCCTTCTCCAATGGCAAGTTCTACGTGAGCACCAACGGCGGCGCGAGCTTCAGCGCCACCGCGGCGACCGGCCTGCCCACCAGCGGCGTGAGGTTCAAGGCGCTGCCCGGCGTGGAGGGCGACATCTGGCTGGCCGGCGAGGGCGGCCTGTGGCACTCGACCAACTCGGGCGCGTCGTTCACAAAGCTGTCGAACGTCGGCAACTCGGTGAACATCGGCTTCGGCAAGGCCGCCCCCGGCAAGACGTACCAGGCCCTCTACCTCGTCGGCACCGTGGACGGCGTGACCGGCCTGTTCCGGTCCGACGACACCGGCGCGAACTGGGTGCGGATCAACGACGACCAGCACCAGTACGGCAACATGGGCGAGGCCCTGACCGGCGACCCGCGGATCTACGGCCGGGTCTACCTCGGCACCAACGGCCGGGGCATCATCTACGGCGACCGCACCGGCGGGACCACCCCGTCCCCGTCGCCGTCCGCCTCGCCGTCGAAGTCGCCGTCCCCGAGCCCGTCGGCGTCGCCCTCGCCCAGCCCGTCGCCGTCGCCGTCCCCGTCGCCCAGCCCGTCCCCGAGCCCGTCGCCCTCGGCGAGCCCCTCGGGCGGCAAGGCGTGCTCGGCGACGTACGCGGTGGTCAACCAGTGGCCGGGCGGCTTCCAGGGCGAGGTCACGGTGAAGAACACCGGCAGCTCCTCGATCAGCGGGTGGAGCGTCAAGTGGTCGTTCGCGAACGGCCAGACGATCAGCCAGCTCTGGAACGGCACGGTGAGCCAGTCCGGGGCGAACGTCACGGTCACCAACGTGAGCTACAACGGCTCGCTCGGCTCCGGGGCGTCCACCGTGTTCGGGTTCCAGGCGAGCTGGAACGGCACCAACGCCGTCCCGTCGTCGGTGACCTGCACCGCCTCCTGAGTTAGCACGACGACGGCCGTACGGATGAGCCGCCTGGCCCATCCGTACGGCCCGTTCTTCCGTCTCGGCCCGTTTCCCGGAGGCGGGGCGGGCCGCGGCCAGGCGGCGCGCAGCGGCCGTCCACGCGCCTGCCCGGCGGCCTTCTCGACGCCCCGGCGGCCCGGGTGCGCGATGTGAACGGCGGGGAAGGCGCTCGCGCGGTCCCGTGACTCCGTCCGTCGGCCACCCGGCCGGGATAATCGCGTGCGCCCGGGCGCGGCCGGGTGTTGCATGAACCGGATGATCGACGAACCGCTGGAACGACTGCGCGCCGCCGCCCGGCGCACGCGTGAGCTCGCCCTCGAACGGGCGGGCACCGGACTGAGCCACGAGGACGCCGACGACGACGTCGGCACGATCGGCACGGACGGCGCCCTCGGATTCGACCCGTTTCCCCTGCTCGAAGCCCTCCACCGTCACGGCGCCCGAGCCGTGGTGATCGGGCAGGTCGCCGGCATCATGCACGGATCCGCCGAACTGACCGGCGATCTGGATCTGCTCTGGGACGGCGAACCGGCCCACGCCCCGGCCCTGGCGGCCGCCTTCATGTCCGTCGGCGCCCGGCTCGCCGACGAAACGGGCACCCCCTTGGCGACTCGTCCGGATGCGCTGATCCGCCCCAAGGTGCAGTTCACCGCGCCCGGAGCCGGCGGCGACTGCTGCACCCCCGCGCTGCCTTGGGGCGGCCTGCGACTCCGGGAGATCCTCGGCAGGGCGATCACCGCGTACGGCCCGGGCGGCGTGAAAGTCCACTACGTGTCCAGGGAAGACCTCATCCGGATGCGGCGGGCCCTGGGCCGCCCCAAGGACCTGCGGCGCGCGGACGAGCTCGACAGGCTCGCGCGTGGCCGGGCCGGCACGGCATGACCGCTCGTGATCGACGCCCGCTGCTCTTCCCCGGCGTCGACGGGCCGCTTCTTCCCTTCGCCGAGGACCCCGCGAGCCGGGGCGACCTCGCTGTGAAAGCGCGCGACCAGTGGGAAAGGACCTCACATATGTGACTTTCGGCTGGTATTTCCGTGAGGCCCGTCGCATAGCCTTGCCTGGGCGGGCCGTCGGGCCGCCCAGGGGGCAGGGGTGGCCTGGACAGGGGTGACTGCGCGATGGCGATCGGTGTTTACGTCGCGGCCGGTGACGCGAGGAGCAACAAGGGCACGATCGCTCTCGGCATGATCGAACTGCTGACCCGCCAGGTGGGCACCGTGGGCGTGTTCCGGCCGGTCGTGCGGTCCGGCCGCGAGGACAGCCTGGTCAACACCGCCCGCAGCCGCTTCGGGATCGGCCTGCCGTACGCCATGTGCACGGGTGTCACCTACGAGGAGGTGCACGCCGACGAGGAACGCGCGGCCGGGGAGATCCTGGCCCGCTACCGGGCGCTCGCCGGGCGGTGCGACGCGGTCGTGGTGATCGGCACCGACTACACCGACGTGGGGGCGCCCACCGAGTTCGTGTTCAACGCCGAGCTCGCCGCCAACCTCGGCACGCCGGTGATGAACGTGGTGACCGGGCTCGACCGGACCCCCGACGAGATCGCGGCGGCGGTCGAGATGTCGCGCAAGGAGCTGGCCGAGCGGCACGCCACCGAGCTGGCCACGGTCGTCACCCGGGTCGCGCCCGGCCTGGTGGACGAGGTCGCCGCCCGCGTCCCCGCGTACGTGCTGCCGGAGGTGCGGCGGTTGTCGGCGCCGACGGTCAGCGACCTGATGGCCGCCTGCGACGGCGAGCTGTTCATGGGCGACGCCGACCAGCTCGGCCGGGAGACGGGCGGGCTGATGATCGGCGCGATGTCGCTGCCGAACATCCTGGAGCGCCTCACCGAGGGCCTGGCGGTCGTCGTCCCCGCCGACCGGGCCGCCGCGCTGGTGCCGGGGCTGCTGGCCGCGCACAAGGCGCCCACGTTCCCGGCCCTGTCGGCGATCATCCTGAACGGCGGGCTGGAGCTGCCCGACGCCGTCATCCGCCTGCTGAAGGGCATGGACATCCGGCTGCCGATCATCACGACCGGCGGCGGCACGTTCGAGACCGCGACCAAGCTGTCGAAGGCCGAGGGCCGGTTCAGCCCGGACGCCAAGGGAAAGATCGACACCGCGCTCGGGGTCTTCGCCGAGCACGTCGACACGGGGGCGCTGCTGCGCAGCCTGCGGGTCACCAAGGCCGCCGCGATCACGCCGCTCATGTTCGAGTATGACCTGCTCGAACGCGCCCGCGCCGACCGCAGGCACATCGTGCTGCCGGAGGGCGCGGAGCCGCGGATCCTGCGCGCGGCCGACAGCCTGCTGCGCCGGGGCGTCGCCGAGCTGACCCTGCTGGGAGACGAGCGGGAGATCCGGCTGGCGGCGGCCACCATGGGCCTGGCGATCGACGGCGCGCGCGTGGTCAGCCCGTTCGACCCCGAGCTGCGCGAGCTGTTCGCCGAGGAGTACGCCCGGCTGCGCGCGCACAAGGGCGTGACCCTGGGCCAGGCCCGCGACATCGTCACCGACGTCTCCTACTTCGGCACGATGATGGTCCAGCTCGGGCTGGCCGACGGCATGGTCTCCGGCGCCGCCCACACCACCGCGCACACGATCAGGCCGTCGTTCGAGGTCATCAAGACCTCGCCGGGCGTCGGCGTCGTGTCCAGCGTCTTCTTCATGTGCCTGGCCGACCGCGTCCTGGTGTACGGCGACTGCGCCGTGGTGCCCGACCCGACGGCCGCCCAGCTCGCCGACATCGCGATCTCGTCGGCCGCCACGGCCGCGAGGTTCGGGGTGGAACCGCGGGTGGCGATGCTGTCGTACTCGACGGGGGAGTCCGGCGCCGGGCCCGAGGTGGACAAGGTGCGCGAGGCCACCGCGCGGGTGCGCGAGCTGCGGCCGGACCTGCCGGTCGAGGGCCCGATCCAGTACGACGCCGCGGCCGAGCCGAGCGTGGCGCGGACCAAGATGCCCGGCAGCCCGGTGGCCGGGCGGGCGACGGTGTTCGTGGTGCCCGACCTCAACACGGGCAACAACCTCTACAAGGCCGTGCAGCGCAGCGCGGGCGCGGTCGCGATCGGGCCGGTCCTGCAGGGCCTGCGCAAGCCGGTCAACGACCTGTCCCGCGGCGCGACCGTGGGCGACATCGTCAACACCGTCGCGATCACGGCCATCCAGGCGCAGGCGCCCGAGAGGCAGGCACAGTGAGCGCCGCAGGCGCGATGAGAAAGCACAGTGAGCGCGCGGGCGCGGGAGGAGACACAGTGAGCGGCCAGGTCCTCGTCCTGAACACGGGGTCGTCGTCCATCAAATACCGCCTCATCGACATGGGGACTCGGCGGGCGGTGGGCGGCGGGCTGGTCGAGCGCATCGGCGAGGACGAGAGCGTGCTCACCCACGACGGCGTACGCACCGAGCGCCGGGTGGCCGACCACGAGGAGGGCCTGAAGGCCATGCTCGCGGCCTTCGCCGAGCACGGGCCGCCGCTCGACGGCGTGACCGCCGTGGGCCATCGGGTCGTCCACGGCGGCAGCCGGTTCGTCACGCCGGTGCTGATCGACGACGCGGTCGAGCGGGCCATCGAGGAGATGGCGCCGCTGGCGCCGCTGCACAACCCGGCCAACCTGGAGGGCATCCGGGTCGCCCGGCGGGCCTTTCCCGGGCTGCCGCACGTCGCCGTGTTCGACACGGCCTTCCACAGCACGATCCCGCCCCACGCGCACACCTACGCCGTCCCCCGGGAGTGGACCCGCAAGCTCGGCGTGCGCCGCTACGGCTTCCACGGCACCTCCACGGCGTACGTCTCCCGCCGGGCGGCGGCGCTGCTGGGCCGGCCGTACGACGAGGTGAACTCGATCGTGCTGCACCTCGGCAACGGCGCGAGCGCGACGGCGGTGCGGGCCGGGCGGAGCGTGGACACCTCGATGGGCATCACCCCGCTCGCCGGGCTGGTGATGGGCACCCGCTCCGGGGACGTCGACCCGGCGCTGGGCGCCTACCTCGGCCGGGTCGCCGGCATGGATCTCGCCGGCGTCGACGCGGCGCTCAACAAGGAGAGCGGCCTGCTCGGCATGTGCGGGGCCAACGACATGCGGGAGGTCTTCCGCCTGGCCGACTCCGGCGACGAGGACGCCCGGCTCGCCCTCGACGTGTACGGCTACCGCGTACGGGCCTACATCGGCGCCTACTGCGCGGCGCTCGAGGGCGACGTGGACGCCCTCGTCTTCACCGGCGGGGTGGGGGAGAACAGCCCTCGGGTCCGCGCGCTCGCGACGGCCGGGCTCGCCCGGCTCGGCATCGAGATCGACCCCGGCCGCAACACCGCCGAGTCGGCGGAGGCCAGGGTGGTCTCCCCGGAGGGCGCCGAGGTGGCGGTGCTGGTGGTGCCCACCGACGAGGAGCTGGAGATCGCCGAGCAGACCGCCGCCTGTCTCGGGGACGCGTGACCCCGCCGGCCGCCGCCGCGGCCGCCGGCTGGCTATCGTGGGCAGCGAATGGGGGTGAGCCGTGTGGCGACGGCTGAGGACAGTCGTGCGGGTGGACAAGCGGGGACCGACGATCCGCCGGGCTGGCTCGACCGGGTGCGGGCGACGCCGGCGGGCCGGCTGACGCTGCGGATCGTCATCGGGGTGATCGGCGCCGCCCTCGTGATCGGCGGCCTGATCATGGTGCCGTTCCCGGGGCCGGGCTGGCTGGTGGTCTTCGCCGGCCTCGCCGTCCTGGCCACCGAGTTTCCCTGGGCGTCCCGGCTGCTCAAGTTCGCCAAGGACAACGTCAAGGCGGCGACCGGCTGGCTCAAACGGCAGAACTGGTTTGTCCGGATCGTCGCGAGCGCGCTCACGCTGCTCTGCGCGGCCGCCATCGTCTGGGGGTCCGTACGGCTGACCCTCGGCGTCGACCTGATCCAGATGGCCCGCCGGTTCCTGGGCTGAGCCTCAGGCGCGGGCCAGCCTGCGGATCGCCAGCTCGGCGAGCAGCGTCGCGCCGTCGGACAGGACGGCGTCGTCGAACTCCGCCTCGGCCGAGTGGTTGGCCGGGGCCGTGGCGAGGTCCCGGCCGGGCGGGCAGGCTCCGAGCACGAGGAACGCCCCCGGCACCTGCTCCAGCACGTACGAGAAGTCCTCGGAACCGGTCGCGGGCGTGGGCAGCGGGAAGTAGCGGTCCTCGCCGAGGACCTCCCGCACGGTCTGGGCGGCGAACTCCGCCTCGGCGTCGTCGTTGACGGTCACCGGATAGCCGTTGCCGAAGGCGCAGTCGACGGACAGGCCGTGCGCCTCGCCGATGCCCCGGGCGAGCCGCACCAGGCCCTCCTTGACGCGGTCGCGTGACCCGGCCGAGAAGGTCCGTACGGTGGCCTCGAAGACGGCCTCGTCGGGGATCACGTTGTCGGCGGTGCCGGCGTGGAAGCTGCCCACGGTCACCACGACCGGGTCGAACACGTCGTACGCCCGGGTGACGTGGGTCTGCAGGGCCGTCACGATCTCGCAGGCCGCGGGGATCGGGTCGAGGGCGCGGTGCGGGGCCGACCCGTGGCCGCCCCTGCCGCGCACGGTCACGGTCAGCGTGTCGACCGCGGCCAGCACGGGCCCGCCCTTGGTCAGGAACAGCCCGCGCGGGATCGTCGTGGAGAAGACGTGGATGCCGTACGCGGCGACGGGCCTGGCCCCGGCGGCGTCGAGCACGCCTTCCTCGATCATCAGGCGGGCGCCCTCCTGGCCCTCCTCGCCGGGCTGGAACATCAGCACCACGTCTCCGGCGAGCTCCTCGCGCCGTCCGGCGAGCAGGCGGGCGGCTCCCACGAGCATGGCCGTGTGCAGGTCGTGGCCGCAGGCGTGCATGCGGCCGTCGAGGCGCGACCGGTAGGGGACGTCCGTCTTCTCGTGCACCGGCAGCGCGTCCATGTCGGCGCGCAGCAGCACGGCGGGGCCCGGGCGGGCGCCGCGCAGCACGGCGGTCACCGACGACAGGCGCTCGCCGGTGGCGATCTCAAGGGGCAGGCCGTCGAGCGCCGTGAGCACCTTCTCCTGCGTGCGGGGGAGATGGAGGCCGATCTCCGGTTCCCGGTGCAGCGCGCGACGAAGCTCGACGAGATCATCCTGGAAGCTCATGGTCCACCCGAAGCGCGAGTAGGTTGGCGTCCCGACTCACCCTAGTGGCGCGGGCGACGGCCCCCGGCCCCGGAAGAGGGGGAACGGGGGCGGCCTCAGAGGTACAGGCCGGTGCCGTGGTCGGTCTGCTGCGTCGCCACGGCGTGGAGGTCGCGCTCGCGCAGCACCAGGTAGAGCTGGCCCTGGACCTCCACCTCGTACTGGTCCTCGGGGTTGAACAGGACCTTGTCGCCGGGCTTGACCGACCTGACGTTGGCGCCGGCGCCGCACACCTCGCCCCAGACGAGCCGGTTGGCCATCTTGACCGTCGCCGGGATGACGATGCCCGCGCTGCTGCGCCGTTCCTCAAGCTCCCGCTGGACCTTGACCATCACGCGGTCGTGGAGCATCTGGATCTCGAACTTCGGGTCAGCCACGCTCGCAGTGTACGCGGAGCGGATTCGGGCGCCGTCATCGGAGTTCGCCCGCGACGAGGGCTCAGCGGCGGCCCATGGCCAGGTCGTAGCCGGTCCCCGAGCGGCGGTAGACGCCGCCCTTGCCCCACTTCAGCACCTGGAAGCGTACGCGGACGGTGTTGGAGGCGACGCCCGTCAGGTCGGCCATCATCTTCTCGGACAGGTCGACGATCGCCGGGATGTCGTGCTGGGCCACGGCCCACTCGGCCGGGCCGAAGTCCTCGACGACGCCGATCACGCTCTTCCCCTTGTGGGTGATCCGCACCTTCGTGCCGAGGGGCCAGTAGGGGCTGGCGATGGTGCGGTATCGCATCGGCTTGCCGGACGCGGTCTGGGCGTCCCAGAACGACGTGGCGGTGGCGACGCCGGAGGGCAGGGAGGCGGCCTTCTCGATCTCCTTGTACGCCTTGCGGAGGGTCGCGTTGAAGACGTCGGCCAGGGAGGCCAGGTTCAGGTAGGACAGGTCCAGAGGGGCCGGCTCAGGAGCGGCGGGTTCCGGAGAGGGTTCCGGGTCGGCCGGGGCCGGGCTTGCGGCGACCGGCGCGGGGGCGTGCGGCGCGGGGGCGTGTCGTGCGGCGGCGGCCGCCGGGGAGAGTGAGGCCGAGGAGAGAGCCTGAGGGATCACCGAGGCTTGCGCGGCGGCTGCCGTGGCGGCGACGAGCGTGGTTCCAGCCAGTGCCGTGGTGATCGCCTGACGGGCTCGCTTGTGCATGAGGTTCCTTTCGTCTCGGCTCGCGGGCGGCCCTCGGGGGGACGAGGGCCTGGCGTCGTCGGGGAATCCCGGCTGGCCGGCGGGCTCCGCACGCGCGCCCGGGCATGGCGGAGCAGCCCTCTGGGGAGGGGCGGAAGGCTCCTGAGGCGGGCCGCGCGTTCCCTGGGGAAGGGGATACGACGGTGATGCGATGTATTGGACTTATGGAAGTAAAAGGTGATGTGAGGCACGAGTATAAGGAAAGAGTGAGTAAAGGGGACAAAACAGGATAAAAGCCGGGTAGATCGTCCTTGACGCGGCACCCCGGAGACCGCTTCGATGGCAAGATCCGTAAAGGCGGCGGTAAGGGGGCGGCATGGCGCTGGAAGACTTCACGTGGGTGAACGAGCCCCCCGAGTGGTCGCGGGCCGGGGAGGGGCTGCGGGCCGTCGCCGGCGCCCGCACCGACCTGTGGCAGAAGACGCACTACGGCTACTCGTACGACACCGCCCACATGTTCGGCCGGCAGGTCGCCGGGGACGCGCGGCTGACCGTGACGTTCGACGCCGACTACGCGGAGCAGTACGACCAGGCCGGGGCCGTGCTGCGGATCGACGAGGAGAACTGGATCAAGGCGGGAGTCGAGTTCGTCGACGGCGGCCACCAGCTCAGCGTCGTCGTCACCCGCGGCTTCTCCGACTGGTCGGTCACGCCCGCGCCCGGCGGCTTCGTCTCCGCCACCTTCGACCTCGAACGGACCGGCGACACCGTCACCGTCCGCTACGGCGTGAACGGCGCCGAGCCGCAGCACATGCTGCGCCTGGCCTACTTCCCGCCGGACACGCCGGCCTTCGCCGGGGTCATGTGCGCCGCCCCGGCCGGCAAGGGCTTCGAGACCCGCTTCACCCGCGTGTCGCTCGAGTAGCCGCCACGCGCCGGCGGTGCGGCGGAGCCTGCCCGTGCCGTTGAGGCGACGGAGGCTTCACGCGTCGACAGGGCGGGGGAGAGCTTCACGCGCCCTGGAGCTGAGGAAGCTTCAGGGGCGGCCGGGGCCGAGGGCGACCGTAAGGCCGCGCTCGTCGATCGGGTCCGCCGCATCGCCGCCTGCCGCGCCCGGCCGAGCATGGCCGCGGCGCTCCCGTTCCCGTGCCGCGTACCGGTCCTGGGCGTCCAGCACGGCGTCTCCGTAGCGCACGGCCCACCTGCCCATGGCCCGCATGGGGGCGAGCAGGGCCGCGCCCGCCTCCGTCAGCGCGTAGTCGACGCGGGGCGGCGCCTCGGCGTACGCCCGGCGTTCGACCAGGCCGTTGTATTCCAGGCGGCGCAGCGCCTCGTTGAGGACCTTGGGGGAGATCCCGCCGATCCGGGCACGAAGCTGCCGTGGCCGCATCGGACCGTCCTCGCCGAGCGTGTAAACCACGACGCTGTCCCAGCGGTTAGCGAGCACCTCGAACGCCAGGCGCACCCGGCAGTCGGAGGTGTACGCGCGCTCGTCGTGGGACTCGTCCATGTCGCCGTGGGCCTCGTCCATGGCGACATCCTGCCTGATGCGATGGACACCGTCCGGTATGCGTCGGCCGCTCTACCGTCGTGGGCCGTCACCTGGTTCGTACGGAAGCGAAGGAAGGCACCATGCGCATCGGCATCCTCGGCAGCGGCGCGATGGCGGCGGCACTGGGCGGCGCCTGGGTCCGCGCCGGGCACGACGTGCTCGTCGGCGGACGCGACCGGGCCGCTGCCGCCGCGACGGCGGCCCGCATCGGCGCGGCGAAGGACGGAACGCTCGCGGACGCGGCGGCCCACGGCGAGCTCGTCCTCGCGGCGGTCCCCGCCGGCGTGGCGCCGCGGCTGGTGAACGAACTCGCGGCCCACCTCGCCGGGCGGACCGTCGTGGACTGCACGAACTCCCTTGAGCCGGGCGACGACGGCCCGGTGCCGACGACGGGCGGCACGACCTCGGTCGCCCGGCTGCTGGCGGACGCCGCGCCGGGCGCCCATGTGGTCAAGGCGTTCAACCTGTGCCACGTGAGCATCTGGACGCTGCCCCGGCCGTCGTTCGAAGGGGTTCCGCTGGCCGTGCCGTTCTGCGGCGACGACCCGGTGAGCCTCGGCAGGACCGCCGAGCTGATCACGTCGATGGGCTGCACGCCGATGCCCTGCGGCGGGCTGTCCCGCGCGGTCTACATCGAGGCCGCGGCGGCGTTCGCGATCGGGGTGTGGTGGTCCGGCGCGCAGCCGCGGTTCGCCTTCCCCGCCATTGAACGGGCCCCGCAGGCTTCCCGGCCGTGACATCGGGCGCTCGGCCGCGCCGGTGAGTTTCCTCGATCAGTTCCTCGGCCCGCGCTTCGGCCTGGTTCCATCCTGAACGGTCACCTCGTGGACGCGCACCAGTCGGCCGATCCCGAGGCGGCGTCGGTCCTTCTGGACACCCTCTTCGAGGACCCGGAGACGGCGTTGGCCCACGTACGAGCCGTCGAGTTCGGCTGCTTCCTGTTCGAAGTACGGCGCACCGCGAACCATACTTCGTAAAGGCGCTGTCGCCGTCACCCCTCTCCCCGGCTCGCCCCGGACATCCCCGCGACCGGTGGGTGACCCGCGCCCAGCCGGCGACCCGTGCCCAGAACGGGTGCGCCGAGCACGCCTGCCTGTCCGCCTGCCGGCGTCCGCCGGAAGGCGAGTGAAGACCGCTGTGCGGCCTTCACCTACCACCACCTCGGCGGAGCCCGGCGGCTTTGAGACACGGCGGGAGAGGTGCTCGCATGACCAGACGGCAGGGGCCAGACGGCAGGGAAGGGCGCGGGCGGGCAGGGCCGTGGCAGGGCTCACAAGGCGAAATGGAGTGACAGCCGGGCATGCGATCAGGCCGCGCCCGATGCCGGGCGGCTCGCCCAGCCGGTCGTCTTCGTATGAAGATCAACTGTACGGGCGTCTGCACGTGCATTCGGGTCTCCACGCCGGTGGGGGAAGGCCGTACAGTCTCCCGCATGGATGTCGAAGCGAGAGTTCTGGACGCCATCGACGAGGCGGAGACCGTGCGCCTGCTGGCCGATCTGGTCCGGGTGCCGAGCGTCACCGGCACCGACGCCGAGTCGGACCTGCAGGACAGGTGCGCCCGCATGCTCACCGAATGGGACCTCGACGTCGACATGTGGAAGCTCGACCTCGACGATCTCCGTTCCCGCGAGGGGTTCCCCGGCATGGAGGCGGAACGCGCCGAGGGATACGGCGTCGTCGGAGTGACCGAGGGTGAGGGGACGCCCGCGCTGATCCTGCAGGGGCACGCCGACGTCGTGCCGATCGGCGACCCGGGCAAGTGGGAGGGGCAGGACCCGTTCGGCGCCCGCCTCACCGCGACCACCCTGCACGGCCGGGGCGCCTGCGACATGAAGGCCGGTCTCGCCGCCAATCTCGCCGTCGTGCGCGCGCTGCGCGTGGCCGGCGTACGGCTCGCGCGTCCCCTGGCCGTGCACTGCGTGGTCAGCGAGGAGGACGGCGGGCTCGGCGCGTTCGCCACCCTGGTCAGGGGCCACACCGGGGAGGCGGCCGTGATCACCGAGCCGACGAGCGGCAAGCTGATCACCGCCAACGCCGGCGCGCTGACCTTCCGCCTGGAGGTCGCCGGCCGGGCCGCGCACGGCGCCACCCGCTACGAGGGGGTCAACGCCGTCGAGGCGTTCCTGCCGGTGTTCCAGGCCGTCCGGCGGCTGGAGCGCGAGCGCAACGCCGACCCCGGCCCTCTCTTCGACGGCAACCCGCTGCCGTACCCGATCGAGATCGGCACCGTACGCGCGGGCGACTGGGCGAGCACGGTGCCCGACCTGCTCGTGGCCGAAGGCAGGCTCGGCGTACGGCTCGACGAGGACCCCGCCGACGCCCGCGCCGCCCTGGAGACGGCGCTCGCCGAGCTGGACGATCCCTGGCTGCGGGACAACCCGGTACGCGTCACCTGGCCGGGTGGGCAGTTCGCCAGCGGCCGGCTGCCGGAGGGGCACCCGCTGGCGGAGGAGGCGGCCCGGGCGGTCGCCGACGTCACCGGGGCGCGGCCGGGCCGTGCCGCCGCGCCGTACGGGAGCGACCTGCGCCTGTACGCGGCGGCGGGCGTGCCGACCCTGCACTACGGGCCGGGCGACGTTCGGTTCGCGCACGCCCCGCGCGAGCAGGTGGACCTGCGGGAGGTCAGGGACGTCACCCGCGCCCTGGCCCTGCTCGTCCTGCGCCGCTGCGGCGTGCGGTAAGCCCGGCGCGACACTCCCGGGGGACACCGCGCGGTAAGCGCCGGAGACCGCCTGGTCAGCAGTCGGCGGTGACGGAGGCGATCTCGTTGAGCGGGAACTCCAGGTAGTCGCCGGCCTCTTCGCACCAGGCGTCGAGCATGCCGCTGCGCAGCTCGCCGTGGCTGACCGTGGCGGTGACGCCGTCGGCGAGCGTGATCAGCGCGCGGACGTCGCGGTCGACGACGAACCCGAGCAGCGACTGCTGCGCCGCGGAGAGCCTCGTCGCCATGCGCCCGATGACGGCCCATGTCTGGCGGGGCGGCGCGGCGGCGGCCACCGGGCCGCCGCTGACCAGCAGCCGCCTGGCGTGCTCGCGCGGGTCCGGCGGGGGCTCCAGCAGCGGGCCGGGGGGTTCGAGCTCGGCGACCCGCCCGCCGGGCAGCAGGATCAGCCGCCCGTTCCGCGGCTCGCGCCGGATGGTGATCTCCCCGGTGTCGTCCACCGGCACGGGGGCGTAGCCCGCCTCCCTGAGCGCGGCGAGCGTCGTCTCGGCGGGCGCCGCGCCGGCGAGCACGGTCGGCGCCAGCAGCCGCAGGCCGAGCCTGGCCAGCTTCCGATGCGCGGCGATCTCGGCGAGCAGCGCGGGGTCGGAGCCCTGGACGATGCACCCGACGGACGAGACCGTCACCTCGCCGTGCCGCCGCGCCACGTCCCGGATCAGGTACGTCAGCGGCTGGGGGAGCGTCCCGGCCTGCGACAGGTCGGCGATGAGCGTGTCGGCGGTGTCCCCGGCGTCCAGGGCCCGGCGTACGCTCGCGGGGCTGAACCGCCACACCGACGCCGCGCCCTGCGACTCGCGGTCGGCGGCGCGGTCGAGCAGCGCGGCGAGCTCGACCGACGGCGGGCCGGTCACCACGGCGGTGAGGTCGGCGCCGAACAGCGCCGTGCGCCGCGCGCTCGCCATGGCGTGCGTGGCGGCCTCCGCCAGCGCGGGGTCGTGCTCGACCTCGGGCACGCACTCGCGGCCCTCGTCCCCGGCCACGGCCGCCAGCGGGGCGAGCGCCCGGCCGAGGCCGGTGAGCGTGTCGCAGGCCACGAGCCCGAGCAGGCGGGCCTCTTCGAGCAGGGGCGCGGCGCAGCCGTCCAGCAGGTCGCGGTCGAGCAGCGGGGCGCGCCAGTGCACCCGTTGCACCAGCTCGGGCAGCGCCGCGAAGCCCCTGCCCTCGGGGATCTCGGCGAGCGCCGCGAACAGCGCCCGGCGGATCCTGGCGATGGTCTCGCCCGCCGGGTCGTCGCCGAGCGCGGCGGGGTGGCGGCCCTCCGCCCGGCGCAGCGACGAGCGCTCCATCCGCCACCACGCGGCCAGCAGGACGCGCAGCCGCATCGGGGCCTCCTCCAGGCGCCAGGCGTCGTATCGGGGAGCCGGCGTGAGCCCGCCCGCCTCCTCGTCGACCGCGATCAGCCGGGCGACCGCGCAGATCTCCAGCAGCAGCCGGGTCTCGTCCTCGGCGCAGCCGGTCTCCCTGGCCAGGCGTTTGATCTCGCGCACCCCGACCCCGCCGTTCTTCAGCAGCGGCAGCGGCGTCTTGTCGACGTTCTCGAGCAGCGCGGTGGCCCGGTCGAGGACGTGCGGCGCGGCCAGGCACATGGCGTGCTCGACGGTGTCGGCGTCCACCTCCGTCGTGGCCAGGTCCGGCGGGTACGGCGTGAACGGGCCGTGGTAGTCGGGGCCCCGCAGCGCCAGGGCGACCTCGCGGGGCATCTCCGCCACGTCCCACTGGGTGCGGAAGAGCAGGCCGCGGTCGAGGGCCCACTTCTCCGGCGTCCCCGGGGTGATGAACCGGTTGCCGTTCACGCTGCGGACCGGGCCGTCCCAGGCGAAGTCGTCGAGCATGCCGAGCGTGCCGTCGGGGGCGTCGTCGAGAAGCGCCCCCAGGCGCTCGCAGTCGCCGAGCAGGGCGGTGATCCGGGCGACCACCTGCCGCCTGCCGCCGTGCGCGGGCAGGTCGAGCGTACGGCACATGCGGCGCAGCGCCTCGGTGCTGAGCTTCCACGAGTCGAGGTACGCGCCGAGGGGCTCGCCGAGGCCGCACGGCGCGGTCCACCAGCGGGCGACGGCCTCGGCCACCGTGATCCTGCCGTCGCGGCCGGGCCAGGCGACGGCGTGGTCGTAGAGGTGGTCGAGCCAGGGGATCACCGCGGAGGTGCTGACCCCGAGGAAGCGGGCCAGTTCGTCCTCCGTCGGACGGCCGCCGATGACCAGGCAGGCCTGCAGGAGTTCGAGCGGGGGGAGGGGGAGGCCGCGCATGACCTCCATGACGGCGAACCCGTCGGTCAGCCGCTGCGCGAGGGCGTCCAGGCGCCGGGGCCACGGCGCGGCGATCGCGTCCGGCCGGTTGGCCAGCACGCGGGCGAGCCTGTCTTCGTCGAGACTGGTCAGCCAGCCGATTAGGTGATCGTCCATCGTTGATCTCTCGCGAGTCCCAGGAAGCCACCGTAGTGCAGATCGCGGGCTCGGCGGGGTTCGCGGGCGAACGCGGAGCGCGAGGTCAAGGATCCCGAGATCACGATATTTCTCCGCCGATCGATGGGGAACGAGCACGCCCCGGGCCCGTCATGGCCCGTTCTCCGCTCATCATCGCCTGTCGCGCCCGGCCTTCGGGGCGGTTCGCCGGAATCCGGGCCGCCGGCCGGAGGGCGCTCCCGTGCATTCCGGGCTGCACGGGAGCGCTCTTCGGCCGGCGGACCATGATCGGCGATAGATAAGTCTGGCGCTCTGGTTAGGTTTGCCGGCGCTCCTGACCGGACGGCGCCGGCGTCCCCGGGCGGGGCGGCGCAGCCCCTCGGCGAAGCCCGTGGCCCCGCCGGACGGCCGCCGGCCGGTGTTCAGGCCGCCAGTACGGCCCACACCGCCTTGCCCTTGGGGACGAGCGGGCACCAGCCCCAGCACACGCTCAGCGACTCCACGATGTGCAGCCCGAGACCGCCCGGCTCGAAGGGATTGGGATCGCGCAGCACCGGCGCCGACGAGCCGGGGTCGGTGATCGCGCAGGTCACGTGCGCGCCCCGCCGGATCAGCGACAGCCGCATGGCCTCCCGCGCCCGGGTGTCGGCGAGCGTCATGCCGTGCCGCAGGGCGTTGGTGACCAGTTCCGAGACGACCAGCTCCATCCCGTCGAGCAGGTCCCCGAGCTGCCAGCCCGAGAGCGTTCCGGCGGCGAAGCTGCGCGCCGAGTGGACGGATTCCGCGCGGGGCGGCAGGACGAAGGTGGCGCTGGCGGTGGCAGACCCGGGTTCGAGGAGATCGCGTGCGGGCTCCGGCCACCAGCCGATGGGGGGCCACCAGTCGAGCGCCGACCACTGGTTCTGGCCACGAGTCAGGTTCGTGGACTGCACGGGATCATGATGAGGGACACTCCCGTGCAAGTGCAAGAGCGAATGCACGTGCAAGCGCGTTGTGCAAGCGCTACGGTTACCCCCGACACCACTGGGACGAAGGGGGCGATCTTTGACAGACTGTGAACCAGTCCACAAAGCGGAGGAATAGCACGTGTCCATAGATCCGCCTGGATCCGGTTCTACGGTTCGACGCATCATGCTCGGCGCGAGCCTTCGCCGGCTGCGTGAGCAGCGGGGGCTTACCCGTGAGGTCGCCGGATTCCATATCCGCGCTTCCGAGTCGAAGATCAGCCGGATGGAGCTCGGCCGGGTCGGGTTCAAGACACGTGACGTCGAAGACCTCCTCACGCTGTACGGCGTTCACGACGACGCCGAGCGGCGTGGCCTGCTGGAGATGGTCCGTGAGGCGAACACGCCGGGGTGGTGGCACAAGTACGGCGACGTGCTGCCGAACTGGTTTGTCACCTACATCGGACTCGAAGAGGCCGCCAGCGTGATCCGCACCTACGAGGTGCAGTTCGTGCCCGGCCTGCTGCAGACGGCGCAGTACGCCCGCTCGGTGATCATGCTCGGTTATCCGGACGCCCCGGAGGACGAGCTCGAACAGCGCGTCCATCTGCGGATGCAGCGGCAGGAGAGGCTGACGCGCAAGGACGGCCCCCGGCTGTGGGCCGTCATCGACGAGGCCGCGCTCAGACGGCCTATCGGAGGGAGTGCGACGATGCGGGAACAGCTCCAGCATCTGCTGGAGGTGTCCACGCTGCCGAACATCACCCTTCAGGTGATGCCCCTTCGCTACGGCATGCACGCGGCCGAGGGCGGCGCGTTCACCATCCTCCGCTTCCCGGAGTCCGATCTTTCGGACGTGGTCTACGTCGAGCAGCTCTGGGGTGCGCTCTACCTGGACAAACGTGAGGACATCGATCCCTACCTCACGGCCATGGAGCAGCTGTGCGTGGAGAGCACCACGCCGGGTGGCACCGCCGAGATTCTCGGCGAACTTCTCAGAGAGATATGAATGCAGACATATAACGGGATGCCCGCAACTGACATCGCCGGGGTTACCTGGCGGAAGAGTGCCCGCAGCAACTCGACCGGCAACTGCGTGGAGCTGGCCGAGCTTCCCGACGGCAGCGTGGCCGTCCGGAACTCCCGCTACCCCGACGGGCCGGCCCTCATCTACACACGGGACGAGATACGAGCCCTGGTGCTCGGGGTCAAGGACGGGGAGTTCGACGGGCTCCTCGTGTAACCGGTTCCGGTGAGACGCGGTTTCCGGTGCGGCTCGTCACGGTCGCGTCCGGTGCCGGTCGGAGCCGGTTGCGGTCGTGCCCGGTGCCGAGGTGACGAGGCCCGGTGCGACTCCGTGAACACCCGCTTCTCACGGGCGTAACAGCGCGACGCGGGAGGCGTAACACGGGTCCGGCACAGTGAGACTCAGGAAAGCTCACAAGGGGGACCCGTGCTCGACCAGATGACTGTTTACCCGGTGGCCGACGACGTGCTGTTCGCACCCGGAGGCCGCGTGGTGATCCGTACCTACGGCGTCGCCTCACCGGTCGACCCGGCGAGCGGGCGGCCCAGAGCGGTCGCCTACCGGACATGGGTCACCGGCGTACGGGAGCAGCCCAGGTACTGGCGGTGGGGGCACTTCGAAGACGCCCGGCGCGGCCACCGCAAGGTCCTGGAGTGGCTCACCGGCCGCGGGCCGCAGCCACAGCCGGTCGCCCAGGCGTGATCGCACGCGGCGTCACCGGCCCGATCACGAGGACGTGAATCCGGCCGGCGCGTTCCAGCGCAGCAGCACCGGCTCGTCGCCGTGCTCGTGACCCAGGATCGAGTACGACCCGGTGTCGAGGCGGAAATACCTGCCGTGGTCGGCGGGCAGCCCGAGCCAGCGGGCCGCCAGCACACGCAGGATGTGCGCGTGCGCGACGACGAGGACGTCGCCGCCCGCCGCGCGGATCCGGGCGAGGACCTTGTCCGCCCGCTCCCCGACGTGCTCGATGGTCTCACCCGGATGCGCCTGGTCTCCCGGGACGACGCCGTCCCGCCAGACGTACCAGCCGGGGCGTGATCGGCGGATCTCGGCGGTTGTGACGCCCTCGTAGCCGCCGTAGTCCCACTCCCACAGGTTCGGGTCCACCTCGTACGGCCCGGCGCCGGCCAGCTCGGCCGTACGGCGGGCCCGCAGCGCGGGACTGACGAGGACCAGCGCGAACGACCGGCCCGCCACCAAGCGGGACAGGGCGCGTGCCTCCTCCTCGCCGTGCGGCGTCAGCGGCAGGTCGGTGCGGCCCGTGTGCCGCCTGGCCCTGCTCCATTCGGTCTCGCCGTGCCTCAGCAGGATGACGTTCATAGGACGTCCATCTTGCCCGTGTGGCCCGGCTCACTCGTGACTGCCCCCTTGACCCGTTTCGGGTGATCCGCAGTAGGGTCTGCCGCGGAGAGGGGGCGGTGTGATGGAGCCGGTGCGGGTGGGACTCGTCGGCGCGGGACCGTGGGCGGAGATGGTCCACGCGCCCGCCCTCGCGGCGGGTCCGGACACGACGCTGTCGGGCGTGTGGGCGCGCAGGCCCGAAGCGGCGCGGGCGCTGGCCGACGCCCACGGGGCGCCCTCCTTCGAGCGGCTGGAGGACCTGTTCGCGGCGTCCGAGGCGGTCGCCTTCTGCGTGCCGCCCGCCGTGCAGGCCGAGCTGGGCGTGCTCGCCGCCCGGGCGGGCAAGGCGCTGCTGCTGGAAAAGCCGCTCGCGGCCGACCTCGACGGCGCCCGGCGCCTGGCCGGGGCGATCGAGGAGGCGGGGGTCGCCTCCCAGATGCTCTTCACGTTCCGCTACTCGAAGGCGACGGCCGCCTTCCTGGAGCGCGCCCGGCGGATCGAGCCCTTCGGCGGGCACGCCGCCAACATCTCCGGCACCCTGCGCGGCGGCCCCTTCGCCACCCCCTGGCGGCTGGAGCGCGGCGCGGTGCTGGACATCGGCCCGCACACCATCGACCTGCTCGACGCCGCGCTCGGCCGGGTGGTCGGGGTCAGGGCGCACGGCGACCCGCACGGCTGGGTCGGCCTGCTGCTGGAGCACGAGGGCGGCGCGGTCAGCGAGGCGTCGCTGAGCATGGCCGTCGACGGCGAGACCCCGCCCAGCCGGATCGACGTGTACGGACGGCTCGGCAGCGCCACGCTGCTCGGTTCCGAGCTCGGCGACGTCTTCCCCGAGGTGACCGGGCAGTTCGCGCGGACCGTACGCGACGGCGGCGGGCATCCGCTCGACGCCCGCCACGGCCTGCGCCTGCAGGAGATCATCGAAGAGGTGGAGCGGCAGCTTCGGGCCGGGTGACCAGGAGCAGGCCCGCGACCAGGACGGCGGACGCGGCCACCGGCGCCGGGCCGGGCGCGAAGCCGCCGATCGTGAAGGTCAGCAGCGCGCCCCCGACGAGCGGGACGGCGACCGGCGCGTGCCGGGAGACGGCGGCCCCCGGCGGCTCCTCGAAGCGGCCGAGCAGGGCGGTCAGCGCGACCAGGACCGGCGCCAGGGCGGCCAGCCACACCGGGACCGCGCTCCACCAGGCGGCCGAGCCGGCCCGCGGGGTCGCCAGCCCGAACCCGACGGCCGCCACGCTGGCGACGGCGACGAGCGCGGTCATGTGCCACAGGTAGACGGTCATCACGCGCGGCGCGAGCGCGGCGAGCACCGCCTCCACCCTCGGCCGGGCTGTCAGCGCGTTCACGGCGGGGCGCAGCAGCATCGCCAGGCCGAGCTGCCCGGCGAACAGCGCGAGCAGGCAGGCGCTCGGCGGGGCCATGTTCGAGACCGCCCCCGGCATCCCGATCATGCTGGCGGGGTACGGCCCGGCCGCCACCAGGGCCGCCACCATCGCGAACCCGGCGGCCGCCAGCGCGGCGGCGCGCCGGCCGGTCAGCCACGCCAGGCCGCCCTCGGCGTACCGGAACCCGACCTGGTGGACCGCCAGCCACACGAACGCGACGTTGAGATAACCGGCCGCCTCAAGGCCGGTGAACCGGACCACGTCCATCAGCACGGCGCCTCCCGCGAGCACCGGCAGGGCGACCGCGGCCCGCACCCGCAGCAGGTGCGGGGTGGCCACCACCGCCAGCAGGTAGACCGCCAGGAACCACAGCGGCTGGCCGACCGTGCGCGCGGCCACCTCCACCGGCTGCGCGGGCACTCCCAGCGCCACCAGCAGGTGGGGGAGCGGCAGCCACACGACCGCGAGCGGCACCACCGGCCAGGCGAGGCGGCGCAGCCGCCGTGCCGTCCACTCACGGGCGGTGCCGCCCCGGCGGGCGGCGGACCGGAAGCTGATCGCGTTGGCCGCGCCCCCGGCGAAGAAGACCAGCGGCATGACCTGCGAGATCCAGGTGACGTACGGAACCGCCGCCAGGGCGTTGCCCGTGCTGAGCCGTCCCTCGGCGTACGAAAGGACCGGCATCGTCCAGTGCTGCACGACCACCAGGACCATCCCGAACACGCGCAGGACGTCGATGAAACGGTCCCGCGGCGCGGGCGCGGCCGGGGCTCTCACGGGTGCGGGGGGAAACACGATCAGGGACACGGGGGGCCGCCTTCGCTGTGTCGGGCCGCCACGGGCGGCGGATGGGGCTGAAATCTTCCGGTGCGCAGATCTCGTGCGCCCGGAGCAGGCAGGGGCGGGGAGCTCCGGAGCTCGGCGTCGTCGAGGCCGCGAGGTCCCGGAACGCCGGCTCCGCCGGGCATCTCAAGCGTCCCGCCGTGCCTCCGTCCGGCGCAGCGACGCGGCCCCTACTTTCGATCGGGCGAGGTCCCCCGCCCCCGGGGTGGGGCCTGCCCTACCATCCCCGCGTACGCCCAGGCGGGCGCCGTGCCCGCCGGGGAGAGCCCGGCGCCTGCCCGCGGCCCCGTCCGCTCCGTACGCCGCGAAGGCCCGTCGGCGCGGGCGATCTCGTGCGGGGCCGGGGGTGGACGGCGCGTGAGGGATTGGTACCGTTGCGTCCGACGCGCGCCGCGCAGCGAAGTCCGGTGAGAATCCGGCGCTGTCCCGCAACTGTGGTTCCCCGCCCCCGGGGACGAGCCAGGTCGCCTGCGTTGCGCGCCGACGTAATCGACCCTCGTGGAAAAGGGTGATCCGTCGCTTCAAGCGGGTCCCTCGATTCCCGGCATTCCCCCTGATGGAGGACCTCGTGAGGCCCGTACGCACGGCCGTCGCGGGTGTGGTGCTGGGCGTGCTCGCTCTGGCCGGCTGCGGCCAGACCGACGACGCCGCCACGTCCGCGGCCCCCACCCCCGCCGCCTCCGGCAGCGCCGTCCAGGGCGCTTTCCCCGTCACGGTCCAGGCGGGCAACGGCGCGGTGACCATCGCCAAGAGGCCCGAGCGCATCGTCTCGCTGTCCCCGACGGCCACCGAGATCCTGTTCGCGATCGGCGCGGGCGCGCAGGTGACGGCGGTGGACGACCAGTCGAACTACCCGCCGGAGGCCCCCAGGACGAATCTGTCGGGCTTCAAGCCCAACGTCGAGGCGATCGCCGCCGCCAAGCCCGACCTCGTCGTGCTCGCCAACGACCTGGAGGGCGTGGTCGCCGGGCTCGGCAAGGTCGGCGTGCCGGTGCTGCTCGAACCGGCCGCGACCAAGCTGGACGACGCCTACGACCAGATCAGGGACCTCGGCGCGGCCACCGGCAACACCGACAAGGCCGAGGAGGTGGCCGACGGCGTCAAGCAGAAGCTCGACGCGCTCGCCGCCGCCGTGCCCAAGGACAAGAACCTGACGTACTACCACGAGCTGGACACCACGCCGTACGCGGCGACGTCGAGCACCTTCATCGGCCAGGTCTACAGCCTGTTCGGGCTGAAGAACATCGCCGACGAGGCGCCCGACGCCGCGGGCGGCTACCCCAAGCTGTCGGCGGAGTTCATCGCCAAGGCGGACCCCGACCTGATCTTCCTCGGCGACTCCAAGTGCTGCGGGCAGAACGCCGCGACGCTGGCCAAGCGGCCCGGCTGGTCCGGCCTGACCGCCGTCAAGAAGGGCCACGTGGTGGAGCTGGACGACGACATCGCCTCCCGCTGGGGGCCGCGCGTCGTCGACCTCGCCCAGGCCGTCAGCGAGGCCGTGCGGAAGGCGGCGAGCTGATCCGGTGGTGAGGTGGTGACGCGCACGCCCGCGGCGGCACCGGCGCCCGAGGCGGCCCGGCGGGCCAGGAAGCGGCGTGGCGAGCCCGGCGGCGACGTGATGAAGCCGACGCGGCTTCGCGGCCGGGCGCTGCTCGTCGCGTTCGCCGTGCTGGCGGCGAGCCTCGCCGTCGGCCTGATGGCGGGCGCGGCGGGCATCTCGCCCCGCGCCATCGCGCTGGCGCTGCTCGACCGGCTGCCGCTGGTGTCGGTGCACTCGGGGCTCGCGCCGGTCGAGGAGGGGCTGCTGTTCCAGCTCCGGGTGCCGCGGGTGCTGCTCGCCGCCGTCGTGGGCGGGCTGCTCGCCACGGCCGGGGCCGGCTACCAGGGCGTGTTCCGCAACCCGCTGGCCGATCCCTACCTGCTCGGGGCGGCGGCCGGGGCCGGCCTCACGGTGACGCTCGTCGTGGTCTTCCTCGGCGGCGACGCCGGGGTGACCGCGGTGCCGGTCGCCGCGTTCGCCGGAGCCGTCGGCGGGGTGTTCCTGGCGTACGCGCTGGGCCACACGGCGGGCCGGGGCGGCGGCACCGCGACACTCGTGCTCGCGGGGGTCGCGGTCACCTCGTTCCTCACCGCGATCCAGACCTTCGTGCAGCAGCTCAAGGTGGACGAGCTGCAGCGGATCTACTCCTGGATCCTCGGCGACGTCGGCGGCGGCTGGGAGCAGCTCCGCATGATCGCGCCGTACGCCGTGGTGTCGACCATCGCCATGCTGCTGCACGGGCGGCTGCTCGACGTGCTGTCGGTGGGCGACGAGGAGGCGGTCAGCCTCGGCCTGCACGCGGCGCGCGTGCGCTTCGGCGTGCTGCTGGCCGCCTCGCTCGCCACCGCGTCGGCGGTCGCGGTCAGCGGGCTGATCGCGTTCGTCGGGATCGTCGTGCCGCACGTGATCCGGCGGCTCGCCGGCTGGTCGTACCGGATCGTGCTGCCGCTGTCGTTCCTCGGCGGAGCGGCGTTCCTCGTGCTGGCCGACACGATCGCGCGCACGGTGCTCGCCCCGGCCGAGCTGCCGATCGGGGTGGTCACGGCGTTCGTCGGGGCGCCGTTCTTCGTGACCGTCCTGCGGGTGACCCGGCGGGTGGGGACGTGAGCGGGCGGGCCGTCCCGGCCATCGAGGCGCGCGGCGTCGGCGTCACGCTGGGCGGGCGGCGGGTGCTCGCCGACGTCACGCTGTCGGCCGCGCCCGGCCAGTGGGTGGCGGTCATCGGGCCGAACGGCGCGGGCAAGTCCACGCTGCTGCGGGCCGTCGCCGGGCTGGTGCCCAGGGAGGGCGAGGTGCTCGTCGGCGGGACGGCCGTGGACGACCTGCGCCCGCGCCGCCGGGCCCGGCTGATCGCCTACGCGCCGCAGAGCCCGGCGCTGCCGCCCGACATGACGGTCTACGACTACGCGCTGCTCGGCCGCACGCCGTACGTCCCCTATCTCGGCAGCGAGAGCGCCGAGGACCGCGAGGTGACCCGGTCGGTGCTCGAACGGCTCGACCTGGGCGGCTTCGCGTCGAGGCGGCTCGGGCACCTGTCCGGGGGCGAGCGCCAGCGGGTCGTGCTCGCCAGGGCGCTGGCGCAGCAGGCGCCGGTGCTGCTGCTGGACGAGCCGACCACGGCGCTCGACCTGGGCCATCAGCAGCAGGTGCTCGAACTCGTCGACCGGCTGCGCCTGGCCGACGGCCTCACCGTCGTCACGACGCTGCACGACCTCAGCCTCGCCGGGCAGTACGCCGACGCGCTCGTGCTGATCGCCGCGGGCCGCGCGGTGGCGGCGGGCCCGCCCGCGCGGGTGCTCGCCGAGCCGCTGCTGACCGAGCACTTCGGCGCCAGCGTCCGGGTGGAGGCCGGTGCGGACGGGCGTCCGCTCGTCCACCTGGTCCGCCCGCCGGCCTCCCCGGCGCCTTCGGCGGAGGAGTCGTGACGGGTGTGCCGCGCCCGTCCCTGACATACCGGGTGGAGGACGGCCTGCGGCTGGGCATGCTGCTGTGGCGGTTCGGGCCCGGCTGGCGGATGATCTCCTCGGCGATGCTGGGCGGCGGCATCGGCCCCCGCGAGTGGGTGCTGAACGCGCAGGTCGCCGCCGGTTACTCGCGCATGGACCCGGTCGAGCACATGGACGCGCTCGGCCCCGGCGGCCCCGGGGTCGGCATGATGACGGCGGCGGTGGTCGAGCGGTATGTCTCGGCGGCCGACGGGGGAGCGGAGGCCGTCGCCACGGTCGGCCTGGGCGTGCCGACCTGGGCCGCCGCGCCCGAGGGCGTGCCCGACCCCGGCCTGCCCGCCACCGCCGAGACCACCCCGAAGACCGCCCCGGAGACCGGGCCGGAGACCGCCCCGGAGACCGGGCCGGAGCCCGCGCGGGAAGCCGTACGGGAGGCCGGCCGGGAGGTCGAGACCGGCGCGCGTGCGCCGCGCCCGGGGACGATCAACATCCTGGTGGCCGTGCCGGTCGCGTTCTGCGACGCGGCGCTGGTCAACGCCGTCATGACGGTGACCGAGGCCAAGACGCAGGCGCTGCTGGAGGCGGGCTTCCCCTGCACCGGGACCGCCTCGGACGCCGTCTGCGTGGCCGTACGGGAGGACGGTCCGCGGGAGGCGTTCGGCGGCCCGCGCTCGGTCTGGGGCGCGCGGATCGCCCGCGCGGTGCACCGGGCCGTCCTCGACGGCGCCCGGGACTGGCGCGCCCGCCGGTCCGGCTAGCGGGCCGTCCGCGAACCTCGGCAGGCGGCGGCTACGAGGTGAACGTGATGGTGTTGACCATGTGGTCGATGGCGGAGCGGTCGCAGCGGCCGGCCGGGCAGAAGAACGTGATCAGGACGCTCGTGCCGTAGTCGCCCTGACGGACGACGTAGGCGACGAAGTCGAGCCGCCCGGCCTGCCGGGGGTCGCTGAGCACGCCCTCGATCCGGAACGACGGCCTGGCCCCGACTGTGGTGGGGGTCGGCACGCCGTAGTACGTGGTCACGCCGGGCAGCGCGGGGCCCAGGCTCTCCTGGAGCTCCATCGGGGAGTCCGAGGTGCTCAAGGCATTGCTGACCTGGGCGAACACGCCGGTGGCCCGTTCCGGTTCGCCGGTGATGATGGGGTTCACCCTCGACCAGTCCGAGTTGCCGGGCACCGCGAACAGCGCGTCGAACTCGTCCACAGCCGGGGAGGCGATCATCCACTGGTCGGCGTTGGTCCTGGCCTCGCCCCAGGACGACGGGTAGGCCATGCTGAACGGCGCCGCGGTGCTGCCCGGATAGGTGTTCCACGTGGCGGCGGTGTTCCCGCCCCGCGTGATCAGCAGCGAGGCGGCGACGGCGATGGCCACCAGGACCGCCACGCCGCCGATGAGCGGCCCGAGCGGCACCCGGCGCCGGCCGCCCCCGCCGGCGGGCCCGGTGGTCCCCGACGCGACCGTGGCCTGCGCGTAGCTCGCGGACGGGTGAGACGCGGGCACGGAGACCCCGGGCACGGAGACCCCGGGTACGGAGACCCCGGGTACGGAGGCCCCGGGTGCGGAGACCCCGGGCACCGGAGCGCCGTACACGGTGGGCCCGGGCACCGAATGGAGCGGCACCGAGCCCGCCGACCGCGGACCGGACGGCCAGGAGTCGGGTGACGCCGGTCCGGACGGCGCGGCCGGCGGGTAGGACGCGTACGGCCGGGACCCCGCGGAGCCGGCGGACTCCGGGGACCGCACCGGGGGATAGGACGGGGAGACCGGGTCCGCCGGGTCGCCCGCCCCGCCGCTGATCGCGTCGCGCAGCGCGAACACGAACGCCCGGCACGTCTCGAACCGCTCGTCCGGCGACTTGGCCAGCGCCCGCGTGATCACGGCGTTCACCGCGTGCGGCAGGTCCGGCCGGTACGGCGTGAGCGGCGGCGGGTCGTGGGAGACGTGGGCGTAGAGCAGCGCGAGTTCGCTGTCGCGCTGGAACGGCGGCTGCCCGGCGAGCGCCTCGTACACCACGCACGCGAACGCGTAGAGGTCGCTGCGGCCGTCGACCGGCAGGCCCCGGATCTGCTCGGGGGCGACGTAGCGGGGGGTGCCCATGAAGTGGCCGTGGCTGGTCAGCCCGGCCTCCGCCGAGGAGCTCTTGGTCAGCCCGAAGTCGGTGAGGTAGACGTGGTCGGCCCGCGTCACCAGGATGTTGGCCGGTTTGACGTCGCGGTGCACCAGGCCGTGGGCGTGCGCGGCGTCCAGCGCGGCGGCGATCTGCGCGAACAGCGGGTTGGCCCGCCCGACCGGCAGCGGGCCCTCCGTCTGCACGAGCTCGCGCAGGTCGCTGCCCTCGACGTAGCGCATGGCGATGAACAGCAGGCCGTCGCGCTCGCCGGCCTCGTACACCGGGATGATGTTGGGGTGGTCGATGCTCGCGACCAGGCGCGACTCCCGCACGAACCGGTCGCGGAAGCGATCGTCGTGCGCGAGCTGCGGCGCGAGCACCTTGAGCGCCACGGCCCGCCCGAGCCGCTGGTCGCGCGCCCGGTAGACGGTCGCCATGCCGCCCCGCCCGACGGCCGCCTCGATCGTGTAGTCGCCGAGCCGCCGCCCGACGAGCGGCGGCGTCCCCTCCGTCATCCGGCATCCCCCTTGAGCGATTCCCTGGTCACGAGCCGGCCGGTCACAGGTCGACCGGATTCCCGCAGTAACCGCAGAAACGGTGTCCCTGGCCGAGCCGCATGCCGCACTGCGTGCAGAACTTGATCTGCGCCTGCCCTCGGGGCGGCGACGGGTCGGCCGGGTGCGAACGGCCCGCGGGCGGATACGAACGCCCGCCGGGCGGCGACGGATCGCCCGGAACGCCGGCCGCTTCCGCGCCCGCGTGCCGGGCGGGCCCGGCGACCTCGCCAGACCGGGCGGCCTCGGCTCCGAACGCCCTCGTGACGGCGTAGGGCGGCCAGGAGTTCTCCGCGGGCGGGTAGGACCCGTCCCCGGCCGCGAGCCCCCCGGCCGTCCCGGGGCTCGCCTGCCCGTCGGCCCCACCGGCGCTTCTGCGCCGCAGCAGCACGACGCCCGCCGCCAGCAGGGCGAGGACCACGACGCCCCCGGCCACCCACACGTACGCCGGCACGGACGAGGTGGACCGCGGCGCGGCCGCCGGGGACGCCGCCGGTTTGGCGCCGGCGTCCTCCGCCGTGCCCGCCTTGCTCCGGGCGACCCGCAGGTGGTCGGCCGCGACCGCGTGGTCGGGCCGCAGGTTCAGCACCTGCTGCAGCGCCGGGACCGCCGCCGTGTAGAGCTTGTTGTGATAAGAGGCGAGCGCGTTCTCGTACACCACGTCGACCGGGCCGCGGCGCGGGGCGACCCCGGCGGCGACCAGGGCGGTGCGGATCTCGTCGGCGGAGGTGACGGTCAGGGGCTGCCCGCCGCCCCCGGCGACCAACCCGACCACCTCGCTCTTGTAGTCGTCGATGAGCGCCGCGCCGGCCGCGCCGCTGTTCAGCAGCTTGAGGACCTTGTCGCGCTCCTTGACGCTCCGGCTGCCGGGCGGGTCGAGGTGCGCGGTGTCGAGCTTGGGCGGCAGTTTCGCCGACGGCTTGCCGGTGAGCGTCATCACGTCGAGCGACTCGACCTGCGCGCCGAGCGTCGTGCCCAGCGGGACCGTGGGCAGCGACTGCTTCTCGCCGCCCTTGGTGACCTTGAGCACGGCCGGGGACGCCGGGGAGGCGCCGGTGGTCAGGATCTGCGCGGGCAGGCCCCCGGGCGGCGGCGGGTCGAGGTAGGGATAGACGGTGACGTTCGTCGTGACCTCGGCGATGCAGGTCGAGTCGGTCCGCTGCGGCGGGTAGCACGCCCGCAGCCGGCGGTCGAGGTCGGGGTCGTCCAGCGAGTGCCGCTTGAAGTCGGCGGGGATCCTCACCTTGAAGTATTCGGCGAAGATCCGGTTGGCGGCGTACACCCGGGGGTCCTCGCCGGCCTGCACGACCTGGGTCGCGGTGACGACCACGCCGTCCGGCGAGACCGTGAAGCCGCTGCCCTTCGCCAGGTCGACGTCGTACTCCCGGACCATCTGCTTGATCACGCCGCGGTCGTCCAGCAGCGTTATGCGGACATGCGAGGAGGACTCCACGCGTACGGCGCCGGGGGTGACCCGGTCGGTGGAACCGCTGGGGTGCGGGTGGAGCATGGGCGCCGCGAGCGCGGCGAGCGCGCCCAGCCCCGCGGCAAGGGAGTGCAGGCTGGGCATCTGCGTCTCCTCGACATATTGGAACCGGTTCAAGAGTCTCAGCGCGGACAGTGTCGGACAAGGTGAGTCTCGTGACCGACACTCACTTGATACAGGCCGATGATCTTAGGGTCACTTGACGACCACTTGCAGGTCGATTGCGAGACGTCTGTTCCTTGCTGCGCGGTATGCCGGGAACGGTTACTCTGCGCCTCATGCGCTTGTCCCCCCTCCGCTCGGTTCCCCGGGTCGATCTCCTGATCGGCCTCGCCATCGTGGCGCTGGGCACGCTTGAGGCGTTCACCGTGGCCCCTGCGTACGGCGAGCCGCGGCCCGAGCTGTGGTGGGTGGGTCAGGCCCTGGTCACCGGCGTCCTGGTCTGGTATCGCCGCAGGGCCCCCGTGGCGGTGTTCATCCTGATGATCCTCGCCCAGTACGTCTGGCACCGGCAGGGCAACCCGGGCTGCCCCGTCTGGCAGCTCGCCGCGCTGCTCATCGTCTTCCACACGATGGGCGCCCATCTGCCCGTGAAGCACGGCGGCGCCTGGGCCCTGGCGGGCATCCTGATCTTCGACTCCGGGGCCGTCGACCACCGGTTCCTGCCGCTGGAGGAGGTCATCTACCTCACGGTGATGTTCGGCTCGGCGTACGCCACGGGCCTGGCCCTGCGCGGCTATCTCCTGCGGGCGCACCGGATGGCCGAGCGGGCGGCGCGGCTGGAGATGGAGCGGGAACGCCGGGCCGCCGAGGCCGTGGCCGCCGAGCGCAACCGGATCGCCAGGGAGCTGCACGACGTGGTGGCCCACAGCGTGAGCATGATGGTCATGCAGGCCGGGGCGCTGCGCCGCAGGATGAGCGCGTCCGGGGAGGGCGGCTCGGGCCCGGATGCCGCGATCCTGTCCGGCATCGAGCAGGCGGGCCGGGAGGCGGTGGAGGAGCTGCGCGTCATGCTCGGCGCGCTGCGGATGCCGCAGGACGAGGCGCTGCCCCAGCCGGGGCTCGACATGGTGCCCAACCTCATCTCGACGGTCGGGTCCTCCGGGCCGCGCGTCACGCTGGACGTCGAGGGCGACGCCGTACGGCTCGCGCCCGGCCTCGACCTCTCGGCCTATCGGATCGTGCAGGAGGCCCTCACCAACGCGGTGAAGTACGCCGGGGACGCCGACGTGCGCATCCGGATCGCCTACCGCCCCGACCGCCTGGAGCTGGAGGTCACCGATAATGGCGGGGGCGCGGATCCGGAGCTGTCCACGGGCAACGGGCTCATCGGCATGCGTGAGCGTGCCGAGCTGTTCGGCGGCTCCCTCGACGCCGGGCCGCTGCCGGAGGGCGGCTTCCGCGTCCGCGCCACGCTGCCGATCAGCCAGGGAGTTCCGATGAGCGAGGCCACGAATTGACGATCCGCATCGTCCTCGCGGACGACCAGGCGATGATCCGGGCGGGTCTGCGCATGGTGGTCGAGAGCGAGCCCGGAATGGAGATCGTGGGCGAGGCGGCCGACGGCGCCGAGGCGGTCGCCCTGGCCCGCCGGGTGCGGCCCGACGTCGTGCTCATGGACATCGCGATGCCGCGGGTGGACGGGCTCGCCGCGGCCAGGCAGCTGCTCGCCGCGCCGCATCCGCCCAAGATCATCATGCTCACGACGTTCGACACCGACGAGAACCTGTACGCCGCGCTGCGCGCGGGCACCAGCGGCTTCCTGCTGAAGGTGTCGCCGCCCGAGCAGCTCCTGGAGGCCATCAAGGTCGTCGCCGCGGGTGACGGCCTGCTGGATCCCGCCGTCACCACCCGGGTGATCGCCTCCTTCGCGGGCCGGCACGAGCCGGTCCGGCCGCCGCAGCTCGCCGAGCTCACCCCGCGCGAGCTGGAGGTGCTGCGGATGCTCGCCCGCGGCCTCACCAACGCGGAGATCGCCAAGGAGCTCTTCGTCGGCGAGGCCACGGTCAAGACCCATGTCGCCCGCGTGCTCATGAAGCTGAACCTGCGCGACCGCGCTCAGGCGGTCGTCTTCGCGTACGAGTCGGGCGTGGTGACGCCGGGGTCGGCGCTCGGGTAGTACGACGCCCACTCGGCGTTGCCCATCCGCAGCACCCTGACGCCGAGGTAGCCGAGCACCAGGAGGTTGCCGGCGCCCCAGACTAGGCTGAGCGGGCCGTACTCCACCGTGTTCGGCAGGATCCAGACGAGGATCCCGAGGACCGGCGCCCACCAGCGGACGACACCGGCCCGGGCGAGCCCCGCCAGCAGCAGCATCAGGCCGAGCGGGCCGAGGAACACCCACGGCATCTGGAACCCGAAGACCACCCCGGGCAGGTCGTAGACCTCCTCGAACAGCTTCTCCGCCTGATCGGGCGGGTAGTGCCGCCCCAGCCACCACTCGACCGGGTCGCCCATCAGCAGCGCCGAGACGTTGAGGAAGCCGAGCGCGGTGAGCACGCCGCCGGCGTGCCCGAGCACCGTCCCCCGGCGGCTCGTCAGGCGCATCAGGCCGAGCGCGGCCAGCGGCAGCAGCATCCAGCTCCAGTGGTAGAGGGCCGACTGGAGCTGGGCCAGGGCCGGGTTGTCGCCGTAGCTGACCGCCTCGCGCGAGTCGCCCCAGGTGCCGGGGTCGACCAGGGTGGCGGTGAGCTGGAGCAGCGGCGAGGCGATCAGCGCGACGCCGGTCGCCGACCGGCGGAAGTCCGTGGCGTCGGACAGTTTGAACATCGATCTTTCCCCTTGCGCGGGTCCGTTTCCTGCGGCCGGTGACGGTAGGTGAGCGATCCGCGGGGGCTCGTCCGCCGCTCGGGTGATGTCTCCTCATCCGCTAGAGCGACTTATCGCCACAGGGCGGCGTATGTGTATATTTTCCGGGAGAAGGCTCACACTACGGGAGATTTTTCATGAAAGCTTTCCCGGCGGTCCTGTTCGACGAGGCGCACAGCGAGGCGTGGACGATCCGGCGAGAGGTCGCCGAGGCCATGAATCCCGCCCATCCCGACGACAACAGCTACGCGGAGGCCGCCGGGGCGCTGCGGCGGCTCGGCCACACGGTGCGCGCGCACACCGAGGGCCCGGTCACCCCCGCCGTGCTGGACGGGTGTGACGTCTTCGTGATCGCGCACCCCTCGGCCGAGCGCTGGGAGCGCACCACCGGGGTCGGCGCCCCCGTCTTCGCCGCCGAGGAGATCGACGCCATCGAGGCGTACGTCGCGGGCGGCGGCGGGCTGATCGTGCTGGCCGAGCACGAGCAGGACAAGTACGGCAGCAACCTGGGCGAGCTGCTGGCCAGGTTCGGGGTGACGGTCGAGCACGCCACCGTGCAGGACCCCGGCAACTGCCACAACAAGGTCGCCACCTGGGTCCTCGGCGCCCCCTCCGGGCCGGCCGTGGCCGAGCCGGGCGGCCTGGCCCAGGACCTGCTCGCGGAGGTCCGCAGGGCCTGCTTCTACCGCGCCGGCACGCTCGGCGCGCCGGACGGGGCGAGCGTGCTGTTCACGACCTCCGCGTCCGCCGACCCCGCGAACGCCCCGCTCGTCGCCGCCGTACGGCACGGCAAGGGCCGGGTGGTCGTGCTGGCCGACTCCGACCTGTTCGGCGACGACTCGATCCGCGACTACGACCACGAGAAGCTGTGGGGCAACCTGGTCACCTGGGCCGCCCGCGTGCCCGAGACGTCCGGAGCCGCCCGGGTGTCCCGTCCCGAGGTGGCCGAGGAGTTCGCCCGGCTGAAGGCCGCCGTCGAGCGGCTGCGCCCGCTCCAGGCCAAGGACGGCTCGATCGCCGGCGACCACGACGAGGCCGTGGCGTGCATCAGCGAGATCGTCGACAGCGTCGGACGGCTCGCGCCGCACTTCCCGCACGACGCCGACTATCTCGGCGCGGTGATGAAGGACTTCCGCGCGTGGGTGGCGGCCGGGCTCGGCAAGCCCGACTTCCTCGACTCGCTGAACCTGTTCCACCCCGACGCCCAGCGGATCGACGGCCTGGAGCACCTGGTCGTCTTCCCGATGTACACCCAGAACGGCAACCCCAACCGCAACGTCGAGGCGGTCTGGATCAGGGTGGTGTGGCCCGAGTGGCTCGCCGAGCTGGAGCGCGGCGGCTACGACAACCCGATGTTCGTGCCGATCACGTTCGTGGACTTCACCGCCGGCTACGACACCAACTCGGCGGTGCTGTTCCCCGAGACCGTGGTCGTGCGCGAGACCCCGCCGCGCTTCACCTGGGGCGGCATCTTCTGCGACCGCGAGGCGGCCCGGTTCCGCCGGGTCAGCGAGGCCGCCGCGGCCACGCTGAAGCTGGAGCTGCCGCCGGACGCCGCCCGGCTGCTGGCCTCGCAGGACCTCGCCCAGGACACGTTCGTGCTGTGGGACCTCATCCACGACCGCACGCACAGCCACGGCGACCTGCCGTTCGACCCGTTCATGATCAAGCAGCGCATGCCGTACTGGCTCTACAGCCTCGAGGAGCTGCGCTGCGACCTCACGGCGTACGGCGAGGCCGTGAAGCTGGAGGCGGCGGGCGTGCCGCACGCGCGGTACGTGCGGTACGCCATCCTGTTCGACCGGCTGTTCCGCTTCCCGATCACCGGCGAGCGGGTGCGCAACTACGACGGGCTCGGCGGCCAGCTCCTGTTCGCCTACCTGCACCGGCAGGGCATCGTGCGGTGGACCGACAACCGGCTCGGCATCGACTGGTCGCGGGTCGCCGACGGCGTCGCCGACCTGCGCGGCGAGGTGGAGAAGCTCTACCGCGACGGCATCGACCGGTCCAAGCGCGCCCACTGGCTCGCCGCGCACGAGCTGGTCGCGACGTACGTCGAGCCCGACCCGGCCTCGGTCTGGAAGCAGGGCGTGCACGCGCTGCCCACCGAGCAGAAGGCCATGGTCGACGCCGTGCTGCCCGACGAGTTCCCCCTGAGCATGTTCTACGAGGCGCTGCGCCGTAAGCTCGCCGACGTGGTTGAGTCGACCCGGGGCATCCGGGCGTGAGCGCGAACCGCACGGGTGAGATTGTGAGGGGCATGCGATGAGCAGGGTGATCGTGGTCTCGGGGGCGGGCGGCCCGGCCGGCCGCGCGGTCGTCGCGAGGTTCGCCGAGCTCGGCGACACGGTCATCGGCGTGGACAAGTCCGGCGCGGAGGGCTGCCTGGCCGTCGACCTGCTCGACCGGGACGCCGTACGCGGCCTGGCCGAGCGGGTGCGGGCCGAGCACGGCCGGGTGGACGGCGTCGTCCACCTGGTCGGCGGCTGGCGGGGGTCGAAGACCTTCGCCGACACCTCCCTGGACGACTGGGACCTGCTGCACGACCTGCTGATCAGGACCCTGCAGCACGTGTCGCTGGAGTTCGAGCCGCTGCTGCGGGAGAGCGGGAACGGCCGCTTCGCGATCGTGTCGGCCCGGGCGGCGAGTAAGCCCACCCAGGGGGGCGCGGCGTACGCGGCGGCCAAGGCCGCCGCCGAGGCGTGGACGCTGGCGCTGGCCGACGCGCTGAAGGACACCTCCTCCGCCGCGGTGGTCCTGGTGGTCAACGCGTTGGTGCACGATGAGATGAGGGCCGCGAATCCGGACAAGCCATATCGGACCTTCACCGACGTGAAGGACCTGGCGGAGGCGATCGCGGGCCTGTGGGACGAGGAGCCTGCTGCGGTCAACGGCCGCAGGATCGACCTCACGCCCTGATCGACGCTGCTGACACGGATCGGCGGCCGGCCGGAGACGACCGCCCGGCCGCCGATCCGAAACCTCGATGGGGAGACATCTCGTGACAACCGATGCCGTGCGCCGCCACGACCCGGCGAGCCGGACGTTCGCCAGCGACAACTACGCGGGGGTGCACCCCGAGATCCTGGAGGCGATCGCCCTCGCCAACGGCGGCCACCAGGTCTCCTACGGCGACGACGTCTACACCGAGGCGGTGCGGGGTGTCTTCCGCCGGCACTTCGGGCAGCAGGCCGAGGTCTTCCCCGTGTTCAACGGCACGGCGGCCAACGTCGTGTCACTGCGCTCGATGTGCGCCCACTGGGAGGCCGTGATCTGCCCCGAGAGCGCGCACATCAACACCGACGAGGGCGGCGCCCCCGAGGTCACCGGCGGGCTGAAGCTGCTGACCGTGCCGACCCCCGACGGCAAGCTCACCCCGGATCTGATCGACCGGCAGGCGCGGGGGTTCGGCGACGTGCACCGGGCGCAGCCCCGGGTCGTGTCGATCTCCAACGCCACCGAGCTGGGCACGCTCTACACCCCGGCCGAGATCAAGGCGATCTGCGACCACGCCCACGAGCTGGGCATGTTCGTCCACCTCGACGGGTCGCGGATCACCAACGCCGCCGCCGCGCTGGACGTGCCGCTGCGCGCCCTGACCACGGACGCCGGAGTCGACGTGCTGTCGTTCGGCGGCACCAAGATCGGCCTGCTGCTGGGCGAGGCCGTCGTCGTGCTGAACCCGCGGGCGTCGCGGGGCCTGCCGTACCTGCGCAAGACGAGCATGCAGCTCGCCTCGAAGATGCGGTTCGTCTCGGTGCAGTTCGAGGCCCTGCTCGGGGGCGACCTGTGGCTGCGCAACGCCCGCCGGGCCAACGCGATGGCGCGGCGGCTCGCCGAGGCCGTACGCGACCTGCCCGGGGTGAGCGTGCCGCGTCCGGTCGAGGCCAACGCGGTCTTCGCGGTCCTGCCCGCCGACGTGGCCGACCGGCTGCGCAAGCGGTTCCGCTTCTACAACTGGAACGAGCAGATCGGCGGCGGCATGGTCGAGGTGCGGTGGATGTGCGCCTTCGACACCACCGAGGCCGACGTGGACGCCTTCGCCGCGGCGCTGGCCGAGGAGCTGCGGGCCTGACGTCGCAGGTCAGCCGCGACGGCCGGTCGAGGACGTCTACCCGGCCGGCCGCTCGGCCAGACGGGCAGGCCCGAGCTATGCGATCCCGGACCGGGCACGGCGGGTCGGCGTGGCACTGGACCGGCTCGGCGTCGAGCGCGCGATCGTGGCCGGTCATTCCGGCGGCGGCGTGGTCGCCGCCGCTCTCGCCGAGCGACGACCCGACCTGGTGGCCGCGCTCGCGCTCGTCAACACCGGACCCGGCATGTACGCCTTCATCACGCCGGAGCCCGCCGCGATCGCACCGTCGCAGTGGCCGCTGGCCGACGAGCAGATCCGCCGGTTCGCGAGCACCGGCCGGCCTTCACCGCGATCCACTCCGCGCCGGCGGGCTGAACGCGACCGGAGGGAGGTCACGCCGCGGGGAGCGGCTGGGCTCCCCGCTTGGCCAGCAGGTCCTTCATCGTGCGGATCTCGGCGTTCTGGCCGTCCACGATGTGCTGGGCGAGCGAGCGCACCTCGTCGCGGTCCGACAGCTTGAGCAGGCCCTCGGCCATCTCCACGCCGCCCTGGTGGTGGCGGATCATGAGCTGGAGGAAGAGGACCTCCGCGTCCCCGCCGGTGGCCTGGCGGAGCCGGTTCATCTCCTCCTCCGTCGCCATGCCGGGCATCGTCCCGGCGGGCGTCGCGGCGGCTCCGCCGTGCCCGTGCCCGGCCATCCAGGCCATCGCCGGGCGGCCGGAGCTCTGGTCCAGGCCCCACTGCTGGAGCCAGCCCATGAAAATTCCACGCTGCGTGCTCTGCGTCGTGATGATGTCGTACGCCAGGCTGCGCAGCGGCTCGTCGGAGGTCTTGTCCCTGAGGATGAAGGACATCTCCACCGCCTGGGCGTGATGGACGCCCATATCCCTGGCGAACCCGGCCTCGGGGGAGGCGTCCGAGGGCGTTCCCGACCTGGTGAAAAACACCGCAAGGGCCGCCGCCGCGAGGATGACGACGACGAGCCCGAGGACCGGGAGGCGGCGCCGGGCCGGGGGAGCGGTCTCGACGGCGTCGTCCAGGGGGGCGTCGATGTCAGTGTTCATCGCCCACAGGCTACTCTCCGACCCCCTCGGTCTGCCCGAAGGGAGACGTTTAGCCACTATTCTCCATACCCAGCGGGGGCTTCGGTGATCAGTGCTTGGAGGAGCGATGACGAAGGAGAAGGCGCAGGCGAGGCGTGAGCACCTCGCCCGCATGCGCGCCGAGCAGAAGCGCAAGGAGCGGCGCGCCGCGCTTCTCATGTGGGGGATAGGCGGCCTTGTGATCGTCGTCCTGATCGCCCTCGTCACCGTGTACGTGGTCAAGGACCGCTCGGCCAGGTCGCTGAGCGCCGTCAAGACCTTCAATTACAAGGGCTCCGACCACTCCTGGCAGAAGGTCGCCTACAAGGAGACCCCGCCCGTCGGCGGCCAGCACAACTTCTACTGGCAGAACTGCGGCATCTACGACAAGCCCATCCACAACGAGCACGCCGTCCACTCCCTGGAGCACGGCGCGGTGTGGATCACCTACCGGCCCGAGCTGCCCAAGGCCGAGGTGGACAAGCTCAAGACCCTCGCCTCCGCCGACTACATGCTGCTGAGCCCCTTCCCGAACCTGCCGTACAAGATCGTCGTCAGCTCCTGGAACCGCCAGCTCGCGCTGGACTCCGCGGACGACCCCCGGCTGCCCGAGTTCATCAAGAAGTACAAGCAGAACCCGACCACCACTCCGGAGTACGGCGCCTCCTGCTCGGGCGGCATCGGCACCACCGACGAGCAGCCGCTCCCGCCGGAGCCGTCGGCGTCGGCCGATCCGATGGCCACCGCGACCCCGTCCTCCTGATCCGGGCCTGCCTCCGGCCCGGATCAGGCGGCCAGCACGCGGTCCACGGGCACGGCCTCCAGCCCGTGGGCCTCGGCCACCGGGCGGCTCGTCAGGTGACCCTCGTGGGTGCTCAGTCCCAGGGCGAGCGCGGGGTCGGCGATCAGCGCCTCGCGCCAGCCCAGGTCGGCGATCGCCAGCGCGTACGGCAGCGTGACGTTGGTCAGCGCGTACGTCGAGGTGTGCGGCACCGCCCCCGGCATGTTGGCCACGCAGTAGAACACCGAGCCGTGCACCCGGTAGACCGGGTCGGCGTGCGTGGTCGGCCGCGAGTCCTCGAAACAGCCGCCCTGGTCGATGGAGATGTCCACGAGCACCGACCCCGGCTTCATCCGGGAGACGAGGTCGTTGCTCACCAGGGTCGGCGCCTTGGCCCCCGGCACGAGCACCGCGCCGATCACCAGGTCCGCGTCCACCACGGCCCGCTCGATCTCGTACGCGTTGGACGCCACGGTCTGGCAGCTTCCGCGGAACACGAGGTCGGCGCGGCGTAACCGGTCCACGTCGCGGTCGAGCAGCAATACCTGGGCCCGCATGCCCACCGCCACCGCGGCGGCGTTCATGCCGGACACGCCCGCGCCGATCACCGCCACCTTGGCCGGGTAGGTGCCGGGGACGCCGCTCATCAGCACGCCGCGCCCGCCGCCCTGGCGCATGAGGTGGTAGGCGCCGACCTGCGGCGCCAGCCGCCCGGCCACCTCCGACATGGGCGCGAGCAGCGGCAGGCTGCGGTCGGGTTTCTGCACGGTCTCGTACGCGATGCCGGTCACGCCCGACTCCAGCATGGCCCGGGTGCAGGACTCCGAGGCGGCGAGGTGGAGATAGGTGAACAACACCTGGCCCTTGCGCATCCGGTGGTATTCGTCAGGAATCGGTTCCTTGACCTTCAGGATCAGGTCGCTTTCGCCCCACACCTCGTCCGCCGTGTCGATGACGACGGCGCCGGCCGCGGCGAAGTCCTCGTCGGGGATCGCGGACCCCAGCCCGGCGCCCTTCTCGACGAGGACGCGATGACCCTTGCGTACGAACTCGTTGACCCCCGCGGGCGTGAGCGCGACCCGGTACTCGTGCGTCTTGATCTCTCGGGGTACTCCCACCTTCATGTCTTCACTGTCTGCTCCCAACGTCCGCATGGAAATCAGGCAACGGGCAACCATTTGGCGGATATTCATGACAAATTGTCAACAAAAGCGGGTGTTGAACGTTCCATGGTCGGCCGGTTACCCGCAGTTGGCAGACCTCGGTAGGCTCTGCGAGCGGTGTAAGGGATCGAGGTGGGAATGCACAACGCGCCCGTGCCGGGAGACGAGGAACCCGGCCCGCGGCCCGGCGGCCTGACATCGGGAGCCGAGACGGCGCCCATGCCGAAGGCGGTCGGCCCCGAGGCCCGCGGCGGCGTGCCCGCCGAAACGTCCGGCGGATGGGACGGCTGGTTCGGCGACACGCGGAGCGGGTCCGGCGCCACGGAAGACACGTCCGTCCTGCCCGCCGCCGCCGGCGGGCCGGGTGAGAGCTTCGGCGGGCGCTCCCGCGGGCGTCATGCCGCAGGCAGAGATGCCCTGCCGCCTCACGACCCGCTCGGCGACCCCGGGCTCACCGACCCGGTCGGCCTCCCGCCGATCGGCGCCGGTAGCACGCCCGGCGGGGATGCCCGGCCCGGCGGGTTCGGTCCGACGGCTGAGTCGCGTGACCCCGGTGTTCCGCCCGCCGGCCCGGGTGGTGCGCCTGGTGAGAGTGCCGGGCTCGGCGGGTCCGATAGCCCGCTCGGTGCGACGGCTGAGCTGCGTGAGCCCGCTGTCTCGTCGGCCGGCCCGGGTGGTGCGCCTGGTGAGAGTGCCGGGCTCGGCGGGTCCGATAGCCCGCTCGGTGCGACGGCTGAGCTGCGTGAGCCCGCTGTCTCGTCGGCCGGCCCGGGCGGTGCGCCTGGCGAGAGTGCCGGGCCCGGTGGGCCTGTCGTGCCCGGTGCAGCCGGTGCTTCTCCCTCTTCGACCGGCCGGCCCGGGACGGCCCCCGCCTCCGGCGGGCCCGGTTCGCCTGCGGACGGGACCGGAAACCCGGGCGGCGGGCAGCCCGCCCCCGCCGGTCCGGCGGAGCCGAGGGCGGGCAGGGGCACGACGATCGCCCTCGTCGTGGCCCTCGTGCTGGTGGTCGTCATGTCCGGCGTCCTCGGCGCCGTCGCCGTGCTGATGACCCGCAATCCCGATGCCCCGCCGCTCAAGCAGACGCCCGTGCGCACCCTCCTCGCGCCCGTGCACTTCGCCCCGGTCACCGGAGTGGGTCCGGCCCCCTGCACCGGAACGGAGGCGATCCCGGACGACAAGGGCACCGCCTGCTACCTGCTCGATCCGGGGGTCACGGTCACGACGGTGCAGAAGATCGAAGAGGTGACGGAGAACGACGGCACCTACTCGATCCGGCTCGTGCTGTCCCCCGCCGACCAGGAGCAGATCGCCGCGCTCACCCGTGAGACGGTCAAACAGCAGCTCGCCATAGTCGTGGGGGAGAAGGTCGTGGCCGCCCCGCGCGTGGCCCAGGAGATCACCCAGGACAGCCTCGGCATCGCGGGCTTCGACAAGGCCCAGGCCGACGCGATCATGGCGCTGCTGACCGGGTCCGCCCCCGCGAACCAGCCGAATCCCGCCGCCACCGACGGCACCCAGCCGGGCGGCACGCAACCAGACGGGACGCAGCCGGGCGGCACGCAACCAGACGGGACGCAGCCGGGCGGCACGCAACCAGACGGGACGCAGCTCGGCGGAACCCAGCCCGACGGCACCCAGCCGGGCGGGACGGTGAACAACGGCGGCCAGCCAGGCGGCACCCAGCCGGGCGGGACCGTGTACGAGCGTCAGCCGGACGGCACCCAGCAGGGGGGAACGCAGCCTGGTGGCGGGACACAAGTCGGCGGCGGGACGCAACCGGGAGGCACACAGCCCACCCTTGAGGGCTTCCAGTGAGTTCACCTGAGGACCGCACGCTGTCTGCGGCTTTCACGCCGGCCCAGGCATCGTGATGGGCGGGTCTGCCTCGCTGACCGGGGCGGGGTCGGTCGCCGTCGCCCGGGAGACGTAGCTCGGTTGATGGTTTCCGTGGGTTGGCCTGAGGACCGCACGCTGCTTGCGGCTTTCACACCGGCCCAGGCGTCGGCGACGAAACAAGCTCGTCGTGATCTACGGGATGACCGGTCACCTGTGCCGGGAAGACGAAGCCCGGCCGGGCGGTGGAGAGCCTGTAGGAAGCTCCGGCGACGGCTGGTGTGCAAGCCGAGCTAAAGCCGGGCGCAAGTAGATCCCGATAGCGTGCGGCGCGTGTCAGCACGATGGTTGCGAGGCGCGGCCGCCACGGCCGCGACCGCCGCGTTCCTCCTTCCCTCCTCCGTGTTCGCCGCCGCTCCGAGCCTCGCGCACACCGCGCAAGCCCCGCAGCGGGCCCCGGCGCAGGCTCCCGCCGGGGCGTTCGCCCGCGCCGCCGCACCGGCGACCGTCGCCGGGAAGCTCTTCGACGCCTGGCAGCGCCGGGACCGCCGCGCGGCCTCCCGGCTGGCCACCGCCGGCGCGGTCTCGGCGCTCTTCTCCTACCCGTTCCGCGCCCCGGACGAGTTCGCGGGCTGCTCGGGCAACGCCTGCCGGTTCGTCCACACCGGCGTGCGCGTGCCGGGCGGGCTCAAGGGGATCCTGATGATCGTGTCGGGTGCCAAGGTCACGAAGGTGTACCAGTCGCGCCACCTCGCCAAGCCGTCCGCCGCCGCCGGGCACCTGTTCGCCGCGTGGCGCAAGGGCGACCGCCACCGGGGCCTGGAGATCGCCACGGCCACGGCGGTCAAGACGCTGTTCCGGACGAAGTACGACCCGAAGGGCGTGAAGTACTACTTCCAGGGCTGCGGTCCGGAGCCCAAGGGCTACGTCTGCGCCTACTCCTACGAGGGCGGCGGCATGTTCATGCACGTGCGGGGTTCGAAGGCGCGTGGCTACGAGGTGACCTCCATCGGCTACATCGCCGACTGACCGGCCGGGCCCGCCGTCCTCCGGGCCGTCCGCCGCACGCCGTCCGTCTCGTACCGTCTCTCCCGCGTCGCCCGTCCCACGCCCCGCGCCGTACGCGGCGGTCAGGCGGACGCGGACGCGGGCACGAGGGCGATGTCCTCGGGCCTGATCGGGACCCGGGACAGATCCAGCCCGGTCGCGGCCCGGACCGCCGCGACCACCGCCGGGGTCGACGACAGCGTGGGCGGTTCGCCCGCGCCCCGCAGGCCGTACGGCGCGTGGGGGTCGGGGTTCTCCAGGATCGACAGCCGCATGGGCGGCATGTCGAGGATGGTGGGGATCAGGTAGTCGGTGAACGACGGGTTGAGCACCCGGCCATCCCTGACTTGGATCTCCTCCATGAGCGCCAGGCCGAGCCCCTGGGCGGAGCCGCCGTGGATCTGGCCTTCCAGGGCGAGAGGATTGAGGATCTTCCCGACGTCCTGCACGGCGGCCAGCTCGACGACCTTGACCAGGCCGAGCTCGACGTCCACGTCGACGACCGCCCGGTGCACGCACAGCGCGAGCTGCACGTGCGAGTCGCCCTGGCCGGTGACGGGGTCCATGGGGAACGTGCGCCGGTGGCGGAACTCCCGCGTCTCCTCGACCGGCCCGAACCGCTCCAGCAGCTCCTCCAGCGACAGCTCCGGGTGCGCCGCCCGCAGCGCGTCCAGGCGTGCCCGCACCGCCTCGCAGGCGGTCTTGACCGCCCCGCCGGTGACGTACGACTGGCGGGAGGCCGAGGACGACCCGGCCGACCCGACCGAGGTGTCGGCCGGGGCGACGGTGACGTGGTCGATCCCCAGCTCCGTGCGCGCGATCTGCGCCTGGACGGTGACGAGCCCCTGGCCCACCTCGGCGGCGGCGGTGTGCACGAGCACGTGCGGCTCGCCCCCGGCGAGCTCGACCCGCACCCGGGCGGTGGAGTAGTCGTCGAAGCCCTCGGAGTAGCAGATGTTCTTGATGCCGACGCCGTAGCCCACGCCGCGCCGCACGCCCTCACCGTGCGTGGTCTGCGCGACCCCGCCCGGCAGCGCCCGCAGGTCCGCCTCGGCGGGCGGCGGCAGCGGCATCGCGGCCAGCTCGGCGAGCATGTCGGCGAGCGGCGCCGGGCTGTCGATGACCTGCCCGGTGGCCATGCGCGACCCCTGCGACACCGCGTTGCGCATGCGGATCTCGACCGGCGACAGCCCGCAGGCCTCCGCGAGCCGGTCCATCTGCGACTCGTACGCGAAGCACGCCTGCACCGCGCCGAACCCGCGCATCGCGCCGCAGGGCGGGTTGTTCGTGTAGACGCCGTACGCGTCGATCTGGATGTTGCCCACCTCGTACGGCCCGATGCCGAGCGAGGCGGCGTTGCCCACCACGGCGGGGGTGGACGAGCAGTAGGCGCCGCCGTCGAGCAGGATCTCGGCCTTGACGTAGACGAGCCGCCCGTCGGCCGTCGCGCCGTGCTCGTAGCGCATCCGCGCCGGGTGCCGGTGGACGTGGCCGAAGAACGACTCCTCGCGGCCGTACACCATCTTCACCGGGCGGCCGGTGCGCAGCGCCAGCATGCAGGCGTGGACCTGCATGGACAGGTCCTCTCTGGCGCCGAACGCGCCGCCGACCCCGGCGAGCGTCAGCCGCACCTTGTCCTTCGGCAGGCCCAGGCACGGCGCGAGCTGGTCTTGGTCGACGTGCAGCCACTGGGTCGCGATGTACAGGTCCACCCCGCCGTCCTCGGCCGGCACGGCCAGGCCCGACTCGGGCCCGAGGAACGCCTGGTCCTGCATGCCGACCTCGTACTCGCCGGTGACGACCACCTCGGCCTCGAACGTGCCGCCCACCCTGACCGGCTGGTGCCGTACGACGTTGCCGCCGGGGTGGACGGCGGGGCACGACGGGTCGAAGACGGCCCGGCGGGGATCGGTCACCGCCTCGCGCTCCTCATACTCCACGACGATCGCGGCGGCGGCGCGGCGCGCGGTCTCCGGGTGGTCGGCGGCGACGAGCGCCACGGGCTCGCCCTGGTAGCGGACCTGGTCGATGGCGAGCACCGGCTGGTCGCGGCGCTCCAGCCCGTAGAACTTCTCCCCGGGCACGTCCTTGTGGGTCAGCACGGCGAACACGCCGGGCATGGCGAGCGCGGGGCCGGCGTCGATCGAGCGGATCCACGCCGACGGATGCGGGCTGCGCAGCGTGGCGCCCCAGAGCATGCCTTCAAGCCACAGGTCGGAGGAGTACGCGAACTCCCCGGTCACCTTCAGCGTGCCGTCCGGGCGCGGCGCGCTCGCGCCGATCCCCGAGCGCCGCTCCGTTCCGGCCGTCGTCGTCCTCGTCACCGTGTCGGTCGTCATCCGCTGGTCCACGCTCGTAGTAGAGCAACCGGGCGGGGGCGGAGCCTATCGGCGCGGCGATGAAACCCAAGGACTGAAGGGGTCGATGCTTGTATATACCTCCAAATACGCTTCTGTCGTGCTGTTGCATGATCTGCTCGCGGCCCCGGACCTGCGGCTCACCCTGCTCACGGGCGACGAGCACCTGGATCGCGAGATCAAGGGTGTGCTCATCACCGACCTGCCCGATCCTCGGCGATACCTGTCGGGCGGGGAGCTGGTGCTGACCGGCCTGATGTGGCGCCAGTCGCCGGAGGACTCCTTCCGGTTCGTGGACGCCCTGGCCGAGGCCGGCGTGGCCGCGCTCGGCGCGGGCGACGCGCGGCTCGGCCTGGTCCCCGACGACCTGGTGGACGCCTGCCGGGCGCGCGGGCTGCCGCTGCTCGAAGTGCCCGTGGAGGTGTCGTTCGGGGACGTCACCGAGCACGTCGGCAGGCGGGTCGCCGCCGCCCAGGTCGGCGAGCTGCGCGGCGCGCTCGGGCGGCACCGCAGGATCGTCACGGCCGTGGCCGAAGGCGCCGGGCTCGGCGAGCTGTTCGCCCTGGTCGAGGCCGAGCTCGGCATCACCGCCGCGGTCGTGTCCGCCTGCGGCGCGGTCGTCGCCGGCACGCTGCCCGGCGAGCGGGCCGTGCGGCTCGCCCGCGACTATCTGGCCGCCGTCCGCCTGCCGGTCGTGGCCGACCGAGACGGGCCGTACACGCTGTTCGCCGTGGGCCGCTCGCACCGGGCCGCCGGCTGGGCCCTGGTCTGCCGGGGCGAGATCGACGTGGAGATCGGCTACGAGCTGGCGGCGTGCGTCGCGATGGAGCGGACGAGGGCGGAGGAGGGCCGCCGGGTGGAGCGGCGGCTGGCCGAGCAGCTCGTCGCCCTGGCCTGCGCGGGCGGAGACCTCGCCGAGCTGTCGGCCCGGCTGCGGACGTGCGGCATCGACCCCGCCGAGCCGTACGCCGTGGTCACCGCCACGGCGAGCAGGCCCGGGGCGGCCGACGGGCCGGACCCCGCCCTGCTGGGCGGCCAGGTGCTGGAGGAACTGCTGGACCGGCGGGTGGTGGCCGCCGCGGGCGCCGACGCGTCGGTGGCGCTGGTCCCGCTGCGCCCCGGCACCCCCTGGAGCGACCGTGACCGCCTCGCCGCGTGGCTGCGCGACCGTACGGCGGTGCTCGCCGGAGGGCTGCCCGCGATCACGGTGTCGGCCGGGCTGAGCGGCGCGCTGACCGGGCCTCAGGCCATCCGGGGCGGGGTGGAAGAGGCGGGCCACGCCCGGCGCATGGCCGAGGCGCGCGGCGGGGGAGTGGTGACCGGCGACGAGATCTACACGCACGCGCTGCTGCTGGCGACCGTGCCGGGCGAGGTGCGGTCGTCGTTCGCCGAGCGGCTGCTCGGCCCGCTGTTCGACTACGACCGGCGGCACGGCGCCGAACTGGTGCGCACGCTCGGCGCGTTCCTCGACTGCACCGGGTCGTGGAACGCCTGCGCCGAGCGGCTGCACATACACGTCAACACGGTGCGCTACCGGATCAGGCGGGTCGAGGAGCTCACCGGCAAGAACCTGTCGTCCATGGCCGACCGCGTCGACCTCTTCCTCGCCCTCCGCGCCGGCTGACCGGGCCGGCCGTGCGCGGGGTCAGCCGTCGCCGGGGGGTACGCCGTCGAGCAGGGCGAGCTCGGCGCGGGCGAGGCGCGCCCAGTATCCGGCGTCGTGCCTCTCCGCGATCTCCAGGCACTCCAGCAGGTGCGCGCGCGCCCGCTCGGGGTGGCCTTTGAGCCGTTCCGCGCGCCCCAGGCTGGCCAGGCCCTTCATCTCCATGCCGCGGTTGTGGGCCTTGCGCCCCAGAACGAGGACCTTCCGGTAGACGATCGCCGCGGACCAGGGGTCGTTCTGCCTCTCGTGCAGCTTGGCGAGGCCGACCAGCGCCTCTGCCCGGTGCAGGTCGTCCCCCGCCTGTCTCGCCAGCCTCTCCAGCTCGCGCCACGTCGCCCTGGCCTCGGAGAGCCGGCCGAGACCGAACTGCGCCGAGGCGATGCCCGTGAGGGCGTGCCGCTCGCCCACCGCCGCCCCGATCTCCCTGGCGATGCTCCGCTGCTCGCGTGCCGAGGGCAGCGCCTCCTCGTGCCTGCGCAGCCCGTTGAGCACGACGACGAGGTTGCCCAGGGCCCGCATCCGCGCGAAGGGATCCCCGACCGTACGGCGCAGGTCCACCTCGGCGCGCTGATATACGAGCGCCTCCTCGAAGCGTCCCGCCGGGGTCAGCCCCAGGGCGACGTGTCCCTGCGCCAGGGCGGAGATCTCCCGGTCCGCGAGCCGCTCGCCCACGTCGATCGCCTGACGGCCCAGGGTCACGATGTCGTTGTAGTGCCCGATGAAGGTGTAGGGCCATTGGCAGCAGAAGCCCAGGTGGGCGCCGGAGCGCGCGAGGGAGGGGATCGGCGAGGCCATCGCCTGGGCCGCCAGGGCGTTGATGTTCGCGCGTTCGCGCTCCACCCACTCGCGCGCGTCCACGGTCTCCGTGAGCGTGAACGGCTCGCAGTCGGCGAAGTCGTGCGGAGGGTGCGTGCGGTGGGGGTCGAGCAACCGCAGAGCGAGCCGTACGCTCCGGCCGTACAGGCCGACGACGCGGTCGAGCGCCTCGGCCCGCTCGCGCTCGCTCAGGTGCCGCTCCGCCAGCTCCATGGCGAACAGCCGGACCAGGTCGTGCAGGCGGAAGCGGCCGTGGTCGCCCGGTTCGGCCAGGTGCGCGCGGAACAGGCGGCCCACCGCTCTGCCCGCCACGTCCCGTGGCACGTCGAGAAGGGCCGCGACCACCTCCGGCGTGACGTCCGGCGTCCGCAGGACGCCCAGACGGCACAGGGCCGCGGCCGCCGTACGGTCGAGCTCGCGCCCGCTCCCCGCGAGCACGTCGTAGCTGAGCTGGAGGCTGGCGCGCACCGCGAGGTCGCCCGACTCCAGCTCGAGCAGCGCCCGCCGTTCGTCGCGCAGGCGTGCGGCGAGGTCGGACAGCGGGGCGTAGCGGTTCTCCGACAGGCGCGCCGCCGCGAGGCGGAGGGCGAGGGGCAGGCCCCCGCACAGGTCCACGAGCTCGGCGGCGACGGCCGGTTCGGCGGCGACGCGCTCGGCGCCGACCAGCTTCGCCAGCATGGCGACCGCTTCCGACCGCCGCATCCTGCCGAGCACGATCTGGACGCAGTCGTCGGCCACCGCGAACGACTCCCGGCTCGTCACGAGCAGGGCGTTCCCGGCCGGCAGGCCCAGCAGCGGGCGGACCTGTTCCGGGCCGGACGCGTCGTCCAGCACGATCAGGGTCCGCCGGCCCGCCAGGCGGTCCCTGAGCATGGTCGCGGCCTCGTCCGGGTCGGACGGGACCGCCGTGGGGCTCACCCCGAGACCGCGCAGCAGCCTGCCGAGCAGGTCGAGGGGGTTCAGCCGCCCGACTCCCGGGGTCGCCCCGAGCATGTTGAGGTACAGCTGGCCGTCCGGATAGTGATCGCTGACCGCGTGCGCGGCGCGTACGGCGAGGGTGGACTTCCCCGCTCCCGCCGTGCCGGTGACGGCCACCACCGCCTGCGGAAGGCTGCCGTCCCAGGGCGCGAGCAGCGCGCGCAGGCGCACCAGCGGCTCGGTCCGCCCCACGAAGATCTGCGGATCGCGCGGGAGCTGACGCGGCCGTACGGCCTCCCCGGAGGAGACGACCGCCCTCGCCGACGGCGCCGCCCCGAGGGAGGGGTCGGCGCGCAGGATGAGCTCGTAGGTCCGGCGCAGTGACTCGCAGGGGTCGACGCCGAGCCGTTCGGAGAGCAGACGCCTGGTGTCGTGGAAGACCTCCAGCGCCTCCGCCTGCCGCCCGCAGCGGTAGAGCGCGAGCATGAGCAGCTCCCGGGCGCGTTCCCGCAGCGGGGCCTCCGCGGTCAGGGCGGTGAGCGCGTCGAGCGACTCCTGGTGGCGGCCGAGCCGCAGCAGGGCGTCGGCGTGGTCCTCCCGCGCCGTCAGGCGCATGCCCTCCAGCCGGGCCCGCTCGGCCGCGCAGAAGGGGCCGGGAAGGCCGCCGAGGGCGGGGCCCGCCCACAGCCCCAGCGCGGCCTCCAGCTCGCGCAGCCAGGCGAGGAGATCTTCCTTGGCCTGGTAGCGGCGGGCCTCCGCGAAGCGCTGCTCGAAGTCGTCGGCGTCGGACCGGCACGCGTCCCGCGCCAGGCAGTAGCCCTGCGCCGCGTTGGTCAGCAGCGTGAACGGCCCGCGCCTGCCCCGCCCCGGTTCGAGCAGCCGCCTCAGCCCGGCCACGTACGTGTAGAGGCTCTGCTCGGCGGTCTTCGGGGCGGCGTCACCCCACAGGGCGCCGATGAGCCTGTCCTTCGTGACGGCACGGCCGGCCTGCGTGGCGAGCACCCAGAGGGCGGCCTGTTGCAGCGGCGGCCCCGTGTTCACCTGCCGATCCTCCACCCAGGCGGTCACCGGCCCGAGGACCTGGAGGCGCAGACCGCTGTGGCGCGCACCGGGACTGTCGATCGCCATGGTCGGTTGTCCCCCCTTCGGATGTGTGGCGCTCAGCGGCTCACCGTGAGGCGATCACGCCGGGAGGAGCCGGCGAAGGCCGCCTCCGCGGCCCGCAGCTCGGCCTCCGCCTCACGCAGCTCCTCCTGCCCGCAGGAGCGTGCGACCGCCAGCGCCCTGCGGGCGAGGGCCAGGGCCTGCTCCCGCTCGCCGAGGAGGCGGTGCGCCCTGGCGAGCAGGACGAGGGACTGGCACTCGTTGACCCGATGACCGATGTCGAGCGCGCATCGCAGGCCGCGTTCCAGGCTGGACTTCGCCGTGAGCGGGTCGCCGCGGTCCAGGTGCAGCCGGGAGAGCAGCACCAGCGCGAAACCCTCCTGGTAGCGATCGCCCGCGGCGTGGGCCAGCGCGAGCCCCTCGCCGAAGAGGTTCATGGCCTCGGTCGTCTCGCCCAGCCCGCGGCAGGCCTCACCCCCGATCAGCAGCGAATGACGCTCACCGACCTCGGAGCCGATCTCCCTGGCGATCGCGCGCTGTGTCTCGGTGCACTCGCGTGCCTGAGCGTACTGCTGGAGCTGCAGGTGCGTCACCGCGAGGTTGCCCAGCGCCCGCATCTCGCCGAACCGGTCCCCCAGCTCGCGTCGCAACCGCAGCTCGGCCCGCTGGTGCGGCATGGCCTCGGCGCCCCGGCCGGCGTCGAGGAACGCGGAGGAGAGCTGACCGTGCGCCAGCGACATGATCTCCCGGTCGCCGGTCCGCTCGCCCACGGCGAGCGCCTGACTGCCCAGATCGAGGTGCTCACGAGTGCGAGCGTTCCTCGACAGCTGCCAGTACAGCGCGAACGCCACGTAGGCCCCCATGCGCGCGACGTCGTCGTCGTCGCTCGCCAGCGCCTGCGACGCGGCGGCCACGACGTTGGCCAGCTCCTCCTCCAGCCAGTTCCTCGCCTCGGCGGAGGAGCCGAGCGCGGCGGGGCGTTGCGGCACGTCGGGCCAGGGGAGCTGCACGCGGTGCGGGTCCAGCAGGGTGCTGGCCCGCCGCGCCGTCCCGCCGTAGAAGCCGAGCGCCCGCAGGAGGGCGTCCTTGCGGGCCTCGGGCGCGATGCGGGTGTCGGCCAGCTCGATCGTGTACAGCCGTACGAGATCGTGCATGCGGAACCGGCCGCTGCCCGCGGGCTCCAGCAGATGAGCGCGGACGAGGCGGTCGAGCGCGCGCTCCGCGGCGTCGGCGGGCTCGTCCATGAGGGCGGCCAGGACGTGCGCCGTCACATCCGGCACACGCAGAACGCCGAGATGGCACAGGGCCCGGGCCGCCAGCCGGTCGAGGACGGACCCGCCCCGGGCGAGGCTCTCATGGCTGAGTTCGAGGCTGGCGCGCACGGCGATCTGGCCCGCCTCCAGCTCGTGCAGCGTCCGCCGCCGGTCCTGGAGCCGCTCGACCAGGTCCGTGGGCGTCCACTGCGGCCGGTCGACCAGCCGCGCGGCGGCCAGGCGCAGGGCCAGCGGCAGCCCGCCGCACAGGTCGGCCAGGCGCGCCGCCGCCGGGTCGGCCGCGATCCGCTCGGCCCCCACGAGCTTCGCGAGCACGGTGACGGCCTCCGAGCGCAGCATGCTGCCGAGGACGAGCTGGACGCAGTCGTCGGTCACCGCGAACGACTCCCGGCTCGTGATCAGCACGCTGGTCCCGGACGGCAGGCCCAGGAGGGCGCGCACCTGCTCGGGCCCCGCCGCGTCGTCGAGCACGATGAGGGTCCTGCGGCCCTCCAGGCGGTCGCGCAGCATCGCGGCGGCCTCGTCCACGCCGGACGGCACGGCCTCGCCGGGCAGTCCCAGGGCGCGCAGGAGCCTGCCGAGCACGTCGATCGGCTGCAGACGCTCCACGCCCGGAGTCGCCCCCAGAAGATTCACATAGAGCTGACCGTCCGGGAACGCGTGGGCGGCGGCGTGGGCGGCGTGGATGGCCAGGGCGGACTTCCCCGCTCCCGGGGCGCCGGTGATGGCGATCACCGCCTGCGGCGCCGAGCCGTCCCAGGGGGCGAGGAGCGACTGCAGGCGGACCATCTCCTCGGTCCGGCCGACGAAGCAGCTCGCCGCGCGGGGGAGCTGGCGCGGAGGGTGCGGGGACCGCGGATCGGCCTCGGCCGCCCCCTTGTCCGCCTGATCCGCCTGGCTGAGCGAGGGATCGGCCCGCAGGATCAGCTCGTATCGTTCCCGCAGCGTCTGGCCGGGATCGACCCCGAGCCGCTCCGCGAGGAGCCGCTTGATGTCCATGTACGCGTGCAGGGCGTCCGCCTGCCTGCCGCACCGGTAGAGCGCGAGCATGAGCAGGTCGCGGGCGCGCTCGCGCAGGGGAGCCTCGCCGACCAGCTCGGTCAGGGCGGCCGCCGCCTCGTGGTGGAGGTTCAGACGCAGCAGCGCGTCGGCGCGGTCCTCCCGTGCGGTCAGGCGCAGCTCCTCGAGACGGTCGCGCTCGGTCTGGGCGAACGGACCGGGGACGCCGCACAGGGCCGGGCCCGCCCAGCAGCCGATCGCGGCGTCCAGCGCGCGGAGGCGTCCGTGCTGGTCGCCCTGGTCGTCCAGCCGGCGGGCTTCGCCCAGCAGGCGCTCGAAGTCGTCGACGTCCATGGTGACGGAACCACGGGCCAGGACGTAGCCGCCCGACTGGGACACCAGGACCGAAAAGGGGCCTCGCGCGCTCTTCGCGGGCTCCAGGATCCGCCGCAGCCCGGCGACATAGGTGTAGACGCTCTGCTCGGCGGTCTTCGGCGGGCGTTCCCCCCAGAGCCCGCCGATCAGCGCATCCTTGGTCGCGACCTGTCCCGCCTGTGCCGCGAGCAGGCACAGGACCCCGCGCTGCAGAGGAGGTCCGAGCTCGACTCTCCGTCCGTCGCGCCACGCGGTCACAGGCCCCAGCAGGCGCAGGCGGAAGGGTGAGCGCCCGGACGCTTTACGCTCATTCGCGCTATCCATACGTCTGAACTCCACCTGGTGTGGGTGCATTCGGTGGGGCGCCGTCATCGGGTGAAAGGCGTCCTCCTGGCTGGTCACAGATGAGCCGCCACGGCGCCTGCCGGATCCCCCAAAACTTCGGCAAGGCGATGTCAACCCCGTGTTGGCCGGTGGTCAGGCGCACCGTCGGGCCTGTTCGGCAGGGCAACAAATATGCCATGTTTCATCTAGATATTGTCTAGATGCTTGCGACAATGTGCGGGTTCCGGCTGGCCGGTAGTTTTCTACTGGTCGGTAAGCGAATCTGCCACATCCTTTGACCTGCCCTGATGTCCATAGGGGGTTATAGGCGACGCGGGAGGAGGCCCCGCCGCCCCGGCCGGGAGGGCCGCCGGCGCGGGCCGCTCCCGCGGGGCGGGCGGCGCGGGGCGCCGCGAGGGCGACGCCCCCTGGTCCGGCCCGTGTGACCTGCGCAGATCCCAGACCCCGCAGGTCGCGCGGCGCGTTCGCCGGCCTCGGATGGGTGCCTGTGACCGTACAGGTGCGGAAGTGTGCGAGTCTGGGGGAAACGGGAGCCCTCTGCCCGTTTCATGATGGTCTGGCGTGTCCGCTGCTAACGTGCCGGAATCGTGCACCGGCCAAAACGGCCGCCGTCATTCGGGCTCCGCGAGAGCCTCCGTCGTTCTCCCGAAGCCGGTGACGGTGGAAGGGACGGGCGGCGGGTCGCGGCATCACGCTCTCCCTCTGACGCGGGTCGCGTCCGAGCGGCCTGCCGCGCTCACTCACGTGATTTTCCGCGGCATTTCATATATCGGCGCCGGAAACGCATCGGAGAAATCTCGATAAAACCGCGCGAATGGGGGTTCCGCAGTGATCGGAATTTGAGGGCCGCAGACCTTCGCGGTGTTTTCCGGAAATGAAAGTCGTGTGAACGCCCTCGCGGGCTTCCGGCTCCCGGGCCGCCTCTGTCGGAAATCGTGACCCAAACGGTGGGCGGAGCCTGTCAAGAACCTCTGAAGATCGATTGCCTGCCGTACACCCCGGATGGGGCGGACGGCCGTTCCCCGACGGCGGGGTGGCCGCCGGGGACGGGCCATCCCGTTTCAAGCAGCAGCGGCTACCTGATTCAGCAGCACCAGCTGAACTCGGCCATACGCTGCGGCGGAGCCGACGTGGCGGCGTTGCCGGCCGCGGCGTTGCCACCGACGGTCACAAGGGCCACAATCAGGGCGGTAAGTAGATACCAGGCTGGGCGGCGCACGGTGGTTCTCCCATCAACTCGGACTGCCAGGCCTCTAATATTTCCGGAGTTGCCAATGAGTGCGCAAGATCTGGTGGGTCAGCGCATCAAAGCGATACGGCGGCAGCGTGGGCTCTCACAAGCGCAGTTGGCGCATCCTGAACTTTCTGACAGTTACGTATCGCTCATCGAGAGCGGCAAGAGGACGCCGACGCCGGCCGTTCTCGAACTGCTCGCCCAGAAGCTCGACTGTTCGCTCACCTACCTCGTCAACGGCGTGACGGCCGAGCAGATGGAGGACCTGGAGGTCGGTCTCAGCTTCGCGCGGCTGGCGCTCGAGAACGGCGAGGTCTCCGAGGCCCGCCGCAGATACGCCGAGCTGCTCTCGGACAGCAACCTGCTGGGCCTCACCGCGCTGCGGGTGGAGGCGCGCTACGGGTACGCCCTGGCCCTGGAGGCCTGCGGCGAGCTCGACGAGGCGATCGCGGTTCTCGATGAACTCAACGGCTCCGAGGCGGACGCGATGTCGCAGGAGCGCAAGATCGCCGTGGCGCTGGCGCTGTGCCGGTGCCACCGGGAGCGGGGCGACTTCTCCGCCGCCGTGCAGGTGGGTGAGCAGGCGCTCGCCACCTTCGCGCGCAACGGCTGGAGCGACGACCTGGTCGAGCTCGGCGCCACCCTCCTGGCGGCGTACATGGTGCGCGGAGACCTGCTGCGCGCGGGCCACTTCGCGAACGAGCTGCTGTCCGCGGCCGAGGCTCTCGGCACCCCGAGGGCGACCGTGGCGTCGTGCTGGAACGCCGCCAAGGTGCTGGAGCTGAGCGGCCGGGGCGAGGAGGGCATGGCGCTCCTCGAACGGGCGCTCGCCGTCCAGTCCGAGAACGGCGAGCCGCGCAACCTCGCGCGGCTGCGCGAGGCCTACGCCTCCATGATGCTGCGGGTGCGTCCCGAGGAGGCGGAGCGGGCGCGTGACCTGCTCCTGCGCGCCCAGCGGGAGCACGAGGCCTCCGCCACCAGCGCCTTCGACCGTGCGCGGACCGCCTGCGTCCTCGCCTGCGCGGAGATCATCCTCGGCAACCCGGACAAGGCCGTCGACCACCTCAAGGACGCGCTGACGCAGGTTCAGCACACCAGGAGCGGCATCCTGGCCGGCGCCAACCTCCTGCTCGGGCAGGCGTACTTCCTGCTCCATCAGGACGGGGACGCGGCGGCGGCGCTCGACCTGGTGACCGGCTGGCTGGAGAGCGGGCCGCGCACCCGCAAGGCCGCCGAGGACTGGATGAGCGTGGCCGAGATGCGGCGGCGGATCGGCGACGACGAGCAGAGCGTCGCGGCGTACCAGCGCGCGCTCGCCTGCGCCGGGCTCTGACCTCGCGTCCGGGGCCGGGCGCACCGGACATCGTTCCACGGGGCCGGACGCGCATTCCGCGTCCGGCCCCGGTCGTGCGCGCGGCCCGACCCGGGCGCCGTCGGGTTCTCCCCGGCCTCCCGGTGCGGAGTACGGACCGGACCCCCGCGTCGGTAGCCTGGGAGGTGCCATGAAGAGACGCTTCCTCGCCGCCTTCGCCGCGTTCCTGGCGGCTCTCCTGCTGTGCGCCGCGCCGGTCCTGCCGGCCCAGGCGCACACCTCGCTCAAGAGCAGCGACCCGCAGAAGAACGCCCAGGTCAAGAGCTTGGAGAAGGTCACGCTCGAATTCGCGGAGTCCGTTCAGTTCCCGGTCGTGGTCGTCCGCGGCGAGGACGGCAAGCGCTACGAGAGCGGCGCTCCGTCGGTGGACGGGCCCAAGGTCACCGCGGCGGTGGCCCAGCCGATCCCCCCGGGCCGCTACACGATCGCCTGGCGGGTGGTCTCTCCCGACGGGCATCCGCTCGAGGGCGAGATCCCGTTCACCGTGGTCGGCGACCCGTCCCTGGGGACGGCGACCTCGGCGGCCGCCCCCGACGACCCGGCCTCCGCGTCCGCTCCGGCCGCCGCCGCGCCCGAGGCCACGCCGGCGGCCACGGTGGCGGCGCAGTCCGGCGACGACGGGCAGAAGGGTGTTCCCGGCTGGATATGGGCGGTGATCTTCGGGATCGCCGGCGTCGGCATCGGGATGTTCCTGAGCCTGCGGAAGAAGCCGTGAACAAGGCGGTGCGCCTGACCACCGCGGCGCTGTGCGCGGCCGTCGGCGCACTCGTCGTCGCGATGGTGCTCGGCGGCGCCGCGACGCCGAGGATCATCCCCGGCCTGCCCGACGAGGGAACCCTCACCCGGTGGATGCTGCCGCTGTCGAAGCTCGGGATGGACGTCTCCGGCGTCTTGACGGTCGGGCTGCTGGCGGCGGCCGCGGCGTTCCTGCCCAACGACAAGGGCCTGCTCGGCAAGCAGGCGCAGGGCTACGTGAAGGCCGCGTCGTGGTCGGCCCTCGCCTGGGCGGCGGCCGCGGCGGTGGCGCTGGTCTTCAGCCTGTCGGAGACCCTCGGCGCGCCGGTGGGGGAGATCCTCGCGGGCAACGAGCTGACCAGCTACGCCAGCCAGGTGCCGCAGGGCATCGCGCTGACCCTGGTCGTGCTGTTCGCCGTCGCCATCGCGCTGTTCGCCAGGGGAGCGATCACCGCGGGCGCCGCCGGGGGGCTGCTGGTCTTCGCGCTCGTGACGCTGCTGCCGCCCGCGCTCACCGGGCACTCCTCCTCCTCGCCCAACCACGGGCTGGCCACCACCTCGGTGGCCATGCACCTGCTCTTCCTGGCGCTGTGGGTGGGCGGCCTCGGGGTGGTCTGCGTCCACGCGCTGCGCGGGCAGCCGCTTTTGGACGTGGCCGCCGCGCGCTTTTCCCGCATGGCGCTGTGGTGCTTCGTGGGAGTCGGCGTCTCCGGGCTCGCCGCCACCCTGTCACGCCTCACCTCGCCCGCCGACCTGTTCACCACGAACTACGGCCTGCTCCTGCTGGCCAAGATGATCGCCTTCGCCGTGCTCGGGTTCTTCGGCTGGCGCCACCGCGGCCGCACGCTGTCGCGGCTGTCGGCGGGGGAGCCGCACGCCTTCCTCCGCCTCGCGCTCGGCGAGGTGGTGCTGATGGGGGCGACGATCGGCCTGGCCGTGGCACTGTCCCGGACCTCCCCGCCGCCCGTCGACACGCCGGTCGACCGGGCCTTCGAACTGCTCGGCTACCTGGTCCCGCCGCCGCTGACGGTCGGGAACCTGCTGACGCTGTGGTGGTTCGACCTGTTCTTCGCCGTGGTCGCCGCCGTCTTGGCCGGGCTGTACGGCGCGGGGGTCGTCCGGCTGGCGCGCCGGGGCGACCGGTGGCCGGCGGGCCGCACGGCGAGCTGGTTCATCGGCGTCGTCATCCTCGTCCTGTGCACGCAGAGCGGCGTGGCGCGCTACGCGCCGGTGCTGTTCAGCGTGCACATGACCGAGCACATGGTGCTCTCGATGCTGGTCCCGATCCTGCTGGTGCTCGGCGCGCCGGTGACGCTGGCGCTGCGCGCGCTCAAGCCCGCCGCCCGCCGCGGCGACCGGGGCCCGCGCGAGTGGGTCACGGTGATCCTGCACAGCAGGGTCGTGAAGTTCTACAGCCACCCCGCGATCGCGACGGCGCTCTTCGTGGGATCGACGTTCGCCCTGTACTTCACCCCGCTGTTCGCCGCGGCGATGGAGGAGCACCTCGGTCACATCGCGATGACCGTGCACTTCCTGGTCAGCGGCAGCCTGTTCTTCTGGGTGATCATCGGGGTGGACCCGGCGCCGCACAAGCTGCCCTACGCCGGGCGGCTGCTGCTGCTCATGGTGACCATGCCCTTCCACGCGTTCTTCGGGATCGCCCTGATGAGCATGGGCACGGTGCTCGCCTCCGGCTACTACGACCAGCTCGGGCGCACCTGGGGGGCCTCCTCCCTGGCCGACCAGCAGACCGGCGGCGCGATCGCCTGGGCCTTCGGCGAGATCCCCACGCTGATCGTGCTGCTCGCGCTCGGCTTCCAGTGGTGGCGTGACGACGAGCGCGTCGCGCGCCGGGCCGACCGCCGGGCCGACGCCGCCGCGGCCAAGTCCGGCGGCACCGGAGACGCGGAGCTGGACGCCTACAACGAATACCTGGCGAAGCTGAACAGGCGGGACACGGCCACCTAGCGGGCCGCCCGCCGCCCCGGGGGGCGCACCCGGCGCGGCGGGATCCCCCGATGCCGGCTGATCGCCCGATGAGGGGGTTCGACTCGCAGGGCCTAGGGCAGGGTGAGGATCTCCGAGCCGGTCTCCGTCACCACGATGGTGTGCTCGAACTGCGCGGTCCGCTTGCGGTCCTTGGTCACCGCGGTCCACTTGTCGGGCCAGATCTCGTAGTCGATCGTGCCGAGCGTGAGCATGGGCTCGATCGTGAAGGTCATCCCCGGCACCAGGGTCACCGACAGCGAGGGGTCGTCGTAGTGGGGGACGATGAGCCCGGAGTGGAACGAGGTCCCGATGCCGTGCCCGGTGAAGTCGCGGACGACGCCGTAGCCGAAGCGCTTGGCGTAGGCCTCGATGACCCGGCCGACGATGTTGAGCTGGCGGCCCGGCGCGACCGCCTTGATCGCCCGCATCATCGCCTCGCGGGTCCGCTCGACCAGCAGCCGGGACTCCTCGTCGACCTCGCCGACCAGGAAGGTGGCGTCGGTGTCGCCGTGCACGCCGCCGATGTACGCGGTGATGTCCACGTTGACGATGTCGCCCTCGCGCAGCACGGTGTCGTCCGGGATGCCGTGGCAGATCACCTCGTTGATCGAGGTGCACAGCGACTTCGGGTAGCCGCGGTAGCCGAGCGTCGAGGGGTAGGCGCCGTGGTCGCAGAGGAACTCGTGCCCGATGCGGTCGAGTTCGTCGGTCGTCACGCCGGGCGCGACGTGCTTGCCGACCTCCTCAAGCGCCTGTGCGGCGATCCGGCCCGCGATCCGCATCTTCTCGATGGTCTCGGGGGTCTGGACGTCGCTGTCGCCCTTCTTGGGCTCGGCCTTTCCCACGTACTCGGGCCGGGGGATGTGGGCGGGAACCTTACGGGTGGGCGAGATACGCCCGGGGCGCAGCAGCGTGGTCATGCGGCCAAGTCTAGTTGCGCGTCAGGAGGGCACGATTATGGGCGTGAGCGATCAATGGTGGTTCTGCCTGAAGCACATGACCGTCGAGCCCGAGAAGGGCTGCCCGAACAAGGACCGGTTCGGCCCCTACGACTCCCGCGACGCCGCCGCGCACGCCTTGCGGACGGCGGCCGAGCGCAACGAGCGCTGGGCGGAGCAGGACAAGGACTGGGACGACTGACCCCCCGACCCCTTCGGCCACACCCCCTGCCGTCTCCTCCACGGCCCGCGCGCCCGCTTTCCTCCCGGGCGGCGCGGGCGGCGCGGGTCAGCCCACCGCGGGGGCGACGTCGTGCTCGTCGGGCCGGCCGGTGCGGTCCGCGGTGCCGGGGGCCGAGGCGCCCGCGTCCGGGCTCCGGCGCGCCGCCGCGCGGCGGGCGACGAACCGGCCGAGCGTCCACACGCCGATGCCGCTCCACACCAGGTTGAGAAAGGCCGAGGGCCAGGCCGAGTGGTAGGCGCTGTTGACCATCAGGGCGACCGCCCCGCCGAAGTTGAGCAACTGGTAGGACAGGCCGTCGCCGGACATCCTGCCGGACGACACCATCGCGTACGCGAACAGCAGGACGACGGCTCCCACGGTGCCGATGATCGTGATGAAGGTGGACATCAGGACGCCTCGCCGTCCGGGAAATCGGTCATGGCCCGATGCTCCGCCGGTGGCGGGCGCAAGGCAAACGACGGCCCCGGCGTGTCCTCAGTCGCTCACGTGGGGGCCGGTGATCCGCTCGGCCAGGCGGGCCAGGCGCTCCCGCAGGCCGACCCGCCGCACCTCTCCGGCCGCGCTGCTCACCAGGTGCTGCGCCGCGTCGAAGCTCAGGACGGCCCCCTCGGGCGGTACGGCGATCGCGTCGTGGGCCAGCGACTCCAGCTCCGGGTCGCCGCCGTCGACGGCGAGGATCGTGGCCCCGCCGCGGCGGGCGTCGTCCACGCGTTCGAGCAGGGGCACGGGCGCCCGCTGCTCGGTGACCACGAAGAGCGTCTCGCCCCGGCGGGTCTCGCGCAGGCGCTCCATCCCGACCCGCAGGTGGGCGGGCGCGCCGGGCGGCGGAGCCCAGCGGACCAGCGTGGGGGAGAGCTGGGCGAGCCCCGACAGCCGGGCTTCCTCGGCGAGATGGGCGGTGACGTGCCATGGCTCGTCGTCGGGGGTTCCGACGACGAGGAGACCTCCGGCCGACCGGGTGGCCCGCAGGGCCAGGCCGAGCTCCCGGGTGCGTTCGAGCCATCCGGTGGCGGCGAGCACTTCGCGCAGCAGGTTCACCGATGCGGCGTCCATGCCCGCCATGGTGCCTGACGGATGCCGTTAAGTCCCGCGGATTGGGTCCTTGACACATCATTACCGGCGGGTAACGATCAGCCCACGGCGCCGATTTTGGAATGTGATCCAACAGCCGGAAGGCGGCCTCATGAACCTTCGTGTTCGAGCCACCCTGTCCATCATCGGGGCTCTCCTCCTGCTGCCCGTCCTGGGCGGCCCCGCCCGCGCCACCTCCGCCGGGGACGTCGTCGAAGCCAGCCGTACGACCGTCTATCTCGCGCCCGGCAAGCTGCTGGAGGTGCCGGTCAAGGCATGGCACCTGCGCTACCGGTCCACCTCCGCCACCGGGGAGCCGAACATCGTCTCCGGCACCCTGCTCGTCCCCGGCACCCCCTATCCCTTCGGGAAGCGGCCGATCGTCGGGTACGCGGTGGGAACGCACGGCATGGGCGACCAGTGCGCGCCCTCGGCCGCGATGGGGCGCGGCACCGAGGCCGAGCTCGCCATCATGAGCCTGATGCTGCTCAAGGGCTGGGCCGTGGCGGTGACCGACTACGAGGGGCTCGGCACGCCGGGCGACCACACGTACATGGTGGGCGCGTCGCAGGGGCACGCCGTGCTCGACTCGATCAGGGCGGCGGCGCGGGTGCCGGGCGCGGACCTGTCGGACACCGCGCCGGTCGTGGTGATGGGCTACTCGCAGGGCGGGGCGTCGGCGGCCTGGGCGGCCCAGCTCCAGCCGTCGTACGCGCCTGAGCTGCGCCTCAAGGGCGTCGCGGCGGGCGGGGTGCCGGCCGACCTGCGGGCCGTGGCCGAGCATCTGGACGGCACCGGCGACTTCGGGCTCGCCGCGGCCGCCGGCATCGGGCTGGACGCCGCGTATCCCGAGCTGCGCCTGAGCGGCTACCTGACCCCCGAGGGCGCGGCGCTGTTCGACGACGCCCGCGACGACTGCGTGGCCGACCTGCGCGGCAAGTTCGGCGGGCGGCGCCTGGCCGAGCTGACCACCGCCGACGTGCTGAACCTGCCGGACTGGCGGGCCCGCCTCGCCGAGAACCGCCTCGGCGCGTCCGCGCCGCGGGTGCCGCTGTTCCTCTACCACGCCAAGGGCGACGAGACCATTCCGTACGAGGTGGGCAAGACCCTGCGGAAGGAGTACTGCGAGCGGGGCGTGAACGTCCTGTGGACCAGCCTGCCCGGCGGCAGCCACGTGCTCGGCGCGGTCGAGGGCGCCCCGCTGGCGGTCGCGTGGCTGGCGACCCGGGTCGCCGGTCTCCCCGCCATCGCCAACTGCTGAGCCGGCACACCCCGCCCGGCGGTCTCCGTGACGCGAGGCCGCCGGGCGGCGGCGTGACGTCGGCGTCGCTCCCGGCCGCGACGGGTGCGGACGACCAGGCCCGGTCGGGGCCGGGCCGAGGCGTGCTGGCATCATTCACCCATGGTTGAGCACACCACCACCGCAGATTCGCCCGACGTTTCCGCGCTGACCATCGGCATCCTGGGCGGGACCGGTGATCAGGGCAAGGGACTGGCCCGCCGGTTCTCGCTGGCCGGGCACACCGTGTTGATCGGCTCGCGCAGCGCCGAGCGCGCCCAAGAGGCGGCGCGGGAGATCGGCGTACGCGGGGCCACGAACGCCGAGGTGGCCGCCGAGGCGGACGTCGTGATCGTGGCGGTGCCCTGGGACGGGCACAAGGCCCTGCTGGAGTCCCTGCGCGAGCCGCTCGCCGGGAAGATCGTGGTGGACTGCGTCAACCCGCTCGGCTTCGACAAGCAGGGGGCGTACGCGCTGCCCGTGGAGGAGGGCAGCGCGGCGCAGCAGGCGGCGGCGGTGCTGACCGGCAGCCGGGTGGTCGCGGCCTTCCACCACGTGTCGGCGGTGCTGCTGCTCGACCCCTCGGTGGCGGAGATCGACCTCGACGTGCTCGTGCTCGGCGACGACCGCGAGGCCACCGACATCGTGCGGGCGCTCGCCTCCCGCATCCCGGGCATGCGCGGCGTCTACGCGGGCCGGCTGCGCAACGCGCACCAGGTCGAGGCGCTGACGGCGAACCTGATCTCGATCAACCGGCGCTACAAGGCCCACGCGGGCATCCGGGTCACCGACGTGTAGGGCGAGGGCGGCGGTCGCCTTCTCCGGTCGTCTTCTCAGGCCGGCGCGCGACGGCTCGGCGGTGAACAGCCAACCTGACAAGAGTGACCTTTCTAGGTCATTCTGGACGGTATGAGTTCCCTGCGTCCGGAAACGCGCGTCGTCCATCTGCCCCGGCCCACCCCGGAGGGCAGCACGCCGATCTCCATGCCGATCTACCAGACCTCGGGGTTCGTCTTCGACGACCCGGCCGTCTTCGCCGACGGCATGGGGCGGCCCGACGGGGCGTACGTCTACGGCCGGCTCTCCAACCCCACGGTGCGCGCGCTGGAGGAGGCGGTCGCCGGGCTGGAGGGCGGCGTGGCCGCCGTGGCCACCGGCTCGGGCATGGGCGCGATCAACGCCGTGCTGCTGGGCCTGCTCAAGCCGGGCGACCACGTGATCGCGCAGTCGGCGCTGTACGGCGCCACCGCGCAGGCCCTGACCGACCTGGCGGAGCGTTTCGGCGTCGAGGTCACCCGCGTGCCCCAGGACGACCCGGCCGCCGTGCGCGCCGCCGTGCGGCCCACGACGAAGCTGCTGTATCTGGAGACCATCGCCAACCCGATGACGCAGGTGGCCGACCTGCCGGGAATGTGCGCGGCGGCGCGCGAGGCCGGCGTCCTCACCGTGGTCGACAACACCTTCGCCTCGCCGGTGCTGTGCCGCCCGATCGAGCACGGCGCGGACATCGTGGTGCACTCCGTCACCAAATACCTGTCCGGGCACACCGACGTCCTCGGCGGGATCGCCGTGTTCGCCTCCGAGGAGATCTACCGCAGGGTGTGGTCGTACGCGGTGGAGCTCGGCGCGACGACGGACCCCTTCGCCGCGTGGCTGACCCTGCGGGGCATGCAGACGCTGCCGCTGCGGATGGAGCGCCACTGCGCCAACGCCCGGGTGCTCGCGACGCGGCTCGCCGGGCACCCGGCCGTCGCCGCGGTGCACTGGCCGGGCCTGCCGTCCCACCCGTCGTACGAGCTCGCGGCCAAGCTCCTGCCCGACTTCGGCGGGGTGTTCTCCTTCGATCTCGCCGGAGGACGGTCCGCGGGGGAGGCGTTCATGCGCAACGTGCGGCTCGCGCTGCTTGCGCCCTCGCTCGGCGGCGTGGAGACCCTGATCCTCCACCCGGCCGCGACGTCCCACCGTACGGTGAGCGCCGAGGGCCTGGCCGCGGCGGGCATCGGCGAGGGGACGGTGCGGGTGGCGGTGGGCATCGAGCACGCCGAGGACCTGTGGGCCGACTTCGCCCAGGCGCTCGACGCGATCTGAGACGTCCCGGCGGGCGGCCGCCGCGTGGCGCCGCGGCCGCCCGCGGGAGATCAGCGGTAGCTGTGCTCGGGCCGGGGGAAGGCGCCGGAGACGACCTCGTCGGCGTACGCGCGGATGGCCCGGTCCATCTCGGCGGCCAGGTCGAAGTACTTCTTCACGAACTTCGCCGGCCGCGGGGTGAGGCCCATCAGGTCCTGCCAGACGAGGACCTGCGCGTCGGTGTGCGGCCCCGCCCCGATGCCGATCGTGGGGATGCTCAGCGACGCGGTGACCCGCTGGGCGAGGTCGGCGGGAACGCACTCGAGCACGACGGAGAAGGCGCCCGCGTGCTCCAGCGCCTTGGCGTCGGCCATGATCTCGTCACCCGCCTGGCCGCGGCCCTGCACCCGATATCCGCCGAAGGCGTTGACCGACTGCGGGGTCAGGCCGAGGTGGGCCATCACCGGAATCCCGGCCGACACGAGCATCTCCACCTGCGGGAGGACCCGGTGGCCGCCCTCGAGCTTGACGGCGTGCGCGCCGGCCTCCTTGATGAAGCGGGTCGCGGTCTCCAGGGCCTGCTGGGGCGAGGCCTGATAGGAGCCGAACGGCAGGTCGGCCACGACCATCGCCCGCGACGAGCCGCGTACGACCGCGGCGGTGAGCGGGATCAGGTCGTCGACCGTGACGGGCAGCGTGGAGTCGTACCCGTAGACGACCATGGCGGCCGAGTCGCCCACGAGCATCACCGGGATGCCCGCCTCGTCGAACACTCTCGCGGTCATCGCGTCGTACGCCGTCACCATCGGCCACTTCTCGTGGCGCTCCTTGGCCGCCGCGATGTCGCGGACGGTGACCCTGCGACCCATGGCCCCGCCGTAGAGGGCGGGTGCGGACACGACGGAAGAAACAGAGGACATGGCTACCTCCAGGCCTCGTGGCGCCCCTGTGGCGTCCCCGGACAGTCAGATCATCGCATGCCGTCATGGGCTCGAACACCCCACACGGCCGGCCTAATCCGGCCTCGCGACAGATGGGACTAAAGGGACAAAAGAGGCGACCCGGCGACGAGCGGGTCCGAGTCTCCCGGCACAATGCCATGCGGAGGTAAGGAACCAGGATGGCTTTTGATCGTTACCGGAAGGTGCTGACCCTGCCGGGCGTGCGGGCGCTGCTGCTGGTCGGCATGGTCGCGAGGATTCCCCTCACCGGCATCGGAATGACGCTGACCCTTCACGTGGTCAACAGCCTGCACCTGGGCTTTTTTCAGGCGGGACTGGTCGGCACCGCCTCGATGGCGGGCGCCGCGATCGGTTCGCCGCTCGTCGGCCGGTTCGTCGACCGGCGCGGGCTGCGGCCGGTGATGGCCGTGACGACCCTCGTGCAGGTGTGCCTGTGGGTGGCCGGGCCGTCCATCCCGTACGCCGTGCTGCTGCCGGGCGCGCTGATCGGCGGGTTGCTGAGCCAGCCGGTGTTCGGGACGATCCGCCAGTGCGTGGCCGCCATGGTGCCGGCGGAAAACCACCAGACCGGCTTCGCCCTCGACTCGATGGGCGTGGAGCTGTCGTACATGGTCGGGCCCGCCCTCGCCGTCGCGAGCGTGACGTCGTTCGGCAGCGCCGCCACGATGTACGGCATGGCCGTCGGCGTGGCGGGCTCGGGATTGGCGCTCTACCTGCTCAACCCGCCCATCCGCTCGGCCGAGGAGGAGGCGGTGCACGCGGAGGCCGTCCCCCGGCGGCAGTGGCTGCGGCCCGGCCTGCTCGCCCTGCTCTTCCTGGTGTCCGGGCTGACATTCGTGCTCACCGCGACCGAGCTGGGCATCGTGGCCATGCTCAAGGCCGGCGGCGCGACCGCCTGGACCGGGCTGGTCCTCGCGCTGTGGGGTGGATGCTCGCTCATCGGAGGGCTCGTGTACGGCGGGCTGCCCCGGGGGCTGTCACCCGTGCTGCTCGCGGGCGGCCTGTGCCTGCTGAGCGCGCCCGTGGGCCTGATCGGCGGGGGCTGGGGCTGGCTGTGCCTGGCGCTGGTGCCGTCCGGGCTGCTGTGCGCGCCCGCGCTGTCGTCCACCGTGGACGCAGTCAACCGGCTCGTCCCCGCGGCGGCGCGGGGAGAGGCGATGGGCCTGCACGCCACGTCGCTGACGATCGGCGGCGCCCTGGCCGGACCCCTCGCCGGCGGGCTCCTGGACGCCCACGGTCCCGCGTGGACCTTCGCCATATCCGGAGTCATCGGCGTCGCGCCGGTCCTGCTGGCGGGGCTGGTCTGGCGCAAGGCCCCGGTGGCGGGCGCCGCCTCGACCGGTTCCGGAGTCATGGCGGGGGCGAGTTCCGAGGCCGGGGCCGGTGTCGTGGCCGGGCCGGGTTCCGGGGGCGGCGCGAACGCCGCGACGCCCCTGCCTTCGCCCGCGGGGAGTAGGAGTCCCCGGGCGGGAGGAGTAGGACACGCCCCGGGCGGGGAATAGAAGTCGTCCCGGAACCGGGGAATAGAACCGGCCCCCGGGGGATTGTGCAGACGTACGCGGCTGTCCCTGGGGCCGCCGCGTACAGGGCGTCCGCCCGTCGTGGGGGTCGTCGCGCTGTCGCGCATCGCCGACCTGGTCGCCGTGCTGGTGGTCGTGGGATCGCGCGGCCCGGCGCGTGACGGGCTCGGTGGCGGCACGTGGCAGCCGCGCGGCGCGGTGAGCGGGTCGAGACGGTTGCCCGGCCGCCCTGGCGCGCGACGGTCGCCGGGTTCGGCTGCCCTGCCTGGACCGGTAAGCGACCCGACGGCGTCCCGGCGCGCCGGATGGCGCGGTGCCGGAGACGAGCGGTGCGCGGGCCGGTGCCCGGCCGAGCACCTTCTGCCCAACTGACCAGCGGATATGGCGGCGCCGCGAACGTTTATGAAACGGTCCCGTTGCGTATCGAAATGACCAACGCTACGCTTGCGTTGCGAAACTCTAGCGTATCGAAAATCTGGGGGGATCCGTGGACGCGCACACCGGTCACCCACGCCGATGGCAAGTCCTCGGCGTGATGGTGTTCAGCTTGCTGGCCGTCGTCATCGACAACACCATCCTCAACGTGGCGATCAAGACGATCGCCGATCCCGTTCACGGTCTGGGCGCGACCCAGAGCGAGCTCGAATGGGCGATGAACTCCTACACGCTGGTGTTCGCCGGCCTGCTGTTCACCTTCGGGGTGCTGGGCGACCGTTACGGGCGCAAGCGGATGCTCATGGCCGGCATGGTCCTGTTCGGCCTGGCCTCCCTGGCCAGCGCGTACGCGCAGGACCCGCTGCAGCTCATCGCGGCCAGGGCCCTCATGGGCCTCGGCGGCGCCGCCATCATGCCGGCCACCCTGGCGGTCATCTCGAACGTCTTCCCGATCCACGAGCGGGGCAAGGCGATCGGCATCTGGGCCGGCGGCGTCGGCATCGCCGTGGCGATCGGCCCGATCACGGGGGGCCTGCTGCTCGAGCACTTCTGGTGGGGCTCGGTCTTCCTCGTCAACGTGCCGATCGTGATCATCGGCCTCGTGCTGATCGCCGCGATCGTGCCCGACTCCAGGGACACGAACAAGACGGGTCTCGACCCGGTCGGCGTGCTCCTGTCCATCCTCGGCCTGATCGCCCTCGTCTACGGCATCGTCCGCATCAGCGACCTCGGCACCGTCGCCGACGTCTCGGTCATCGTGCCGTCGCTGCTGGGCCTGGCGATCCTCGCCGCGTTCGTCTGGTACGAGAGCCGGATCGACCACCCCGCGTTCGACGTGCGCAACTTCCGCGACGCCGGCTTCTCCACCGCGATCGCCACCGTCGGCCTGGTGTTCTTCGCGGCCATGGGCGTGATGTTCTTCCTGGCCTTCTACTGGCAGATCGTCCGGAACTTCTCGCCGCTGCAGTCCGGGGCGCTCGTGCTGCCGTTCGCGGCCGCCCAGCTGATCTTCGCGCCGCAGAGCGCGCGCATGGTGCAGAAGTACGGCGCCCGGGCCGTCGGCACGGTCGCCATGCTCGTCATCACGCTGGCCCTGACGGCCTACGCCTTCGTGCAGGTGGACACGCCGATCTGGATGCTGCTGGCCCTCGGCTTCGTCCAGGGCGCGGCGATGGCCAACATCATGCCCCCGGCGACCACGGCCATCATGAACGCGCTGCCGCGCGAGAAGGCCGGCGTGGGCTCCTCGATGAGCAACGTCGTCCGGCAGGTCGGCGGCACGCTGGGCATCGCGATCCTGGGCGCGGTCCTGTCGGCCGGCTACCGCAACGAGATGGAGGACAAGGTCGCCGCTCTGCCCGAGCAGCTCCGCCACGTGGTGACCGAGTCCATCTCCGGCGCGGCCGGCGTCGCAGGCAACCTGGGCCCGCAGGGCGTGAAGCTGCTCGACGCCGCGAACGCCGCGTTCGTCACCGGCGTCCACTGGGCGGCCCTCGGGTCGGCCTTCGTCGCCCTCGTCGGCACGCTGGTGGTCGCCCGCTGGATGCCGGGCAAGGCCGCCGCGGTGGACACCACTGTCACCAAGGCCGAGGCGGAACAGGAAGCGGCGGTAGTGTGACCTCGCCATGAAGACGCAGCAGACGGCTGAGGGGGCGGCCCGTTCGGCGGGCCGCCCGCGCAGCGAGAAGGCGGATCGGTCGATCATCGAGGCCACTCTCGAACTGCTCGGCGAGGGCATCGGGGTGTCGGAGCTGTCCATCGAGTCGATCGCCAGCCGCGCCGGTGTCGGGAAGACCACGATCTACCGCAGGTGGTCCAACAAGGTGGATCTGGTGGTGGACGCCCTGGCGACGCTGAAGCCGCCGATCCCGCTGCCGCAGGGCGGAACCGTGCGAGACGACCTGGTGACCTACCTCCGGGTGATCCAGGAGGAGGCCAGCCACCAGCGCACCCGCTGCATCATGAACATCGCCATGAGCGACTCGGAGCGGCACCCCCGGCTGGCGGAGCGGTTCCGCGAGCTGACCGTGGAGCCGCGCAGGGAAGTGGTGGCGGCGGTTCTGCGGCGCGGCATCGAGACCGGGGAACTGCGCGCGGACCTCGACATCGACGTGGCGCTGGCGCTCCTCAGCGGGGCGGTGATCTGGCTCACCAAGTGGTCCCGCTCCGGCGACTCCGACGCCGACCTTCCCGAGCGGATCGTCGACGAGGCGCTCAAGGGCTTCCGCCCCCGCCCCGACGAGCCGTGACCCGTCCCGCGGGGCTGTGCCTCGTGTGGGTTCCAGCCGGCGTGTGAGGCGGGGCCCGCGGGTGCGCTGCTCGGTTCGCTGCGCGGTACCGGCGGTATGGGCCGGGTCGCGGCGCGGGCGGGGGAGACCGCCTGGGGAAAACCGGCCGGGGAAACCCGGCGGAAGCACCGGCCGGCCATACCCGCCGCCCGTGGGTGAGGCCGCGGCGGGTCCGGCGGCCGAGCGGCGGCGGGAGACACCGGCGGCGTGACGCCGATGATCCTCCGCCGTCACCAACGGCGGAACGACTAGAGACGTTCGCGCCAGCGGGTGGTGATGGGCAGGCGGCGGTCGCGGCCGAAGTTCTTGGGCGTGATCTTCGGGCCGGGCGGGTACTGGCGGCGCTTGTACTCGGCCAGGTCGACCAGGCGGATGATCTGTGTGACCAGCTCGGGGTCGTGGCCGGCGGCGACCAGCTCGTCGCGGCCCATGTCCCGCTCGACGTAGTCGCGCAGCAGCGGGTCGAGCACGTCGTACGGCGGGAGGGAGTCGGTGTCGCGCTGGTCGGGCCGCAGCTCGGCGCTCGGCTCCTTAGTGATCGAGTTCTCCGGGATCGGAGGCTGCCCCGGCTGGGCGTTGCGCCACTTCGCGAGCTGCCAGACCACGCTCTTCAAGACGTCCTTGATGGGGGCGAAGCCGCCCGCGGAGTCGCCGTACAGGGTGGAGTAGCCGGTCGCCAGCTCGCTCTTGTTGCCGGTGGTCAGCACCAGGTGGCCGTGCTCGTTCGACATGCTCATCAGCAGCATGCCGCGCACGCGGGCCTGCAGGTTCTCGGCCGCCAGGCCGTGCAGCTCGACCTCCTTCTCGAACGCCGCGACGATGTCGGCGATCGGCACCATCAGGGAGTTGACCCCCTGACGGCGCACCAGCTCCTCGGCATCCGTGACCGAGTGGTCCGAGGAGTAACGCGAGGGCATGAGCACCACGTGCACCCGCTCCGGCCCGATCGCGTCGGAGGCGATCGTGGCGACGAGGGCGGAGTCGATGCCGCCCGACAGGCCGAGGATGACCGACCGGAAGCCGTTCTTGCGCACGTAGTCGCGCACGCCGAGCACGAGCGCGTGGTAGATCTCCGCCATGTCGTCCAGCCGCTCGGCGACGACCGGCGCCTCGGGTTCGTACGGCTCGACCGGGGCGGCCGACAGCAGCACCCGCTCGACCGTGATGACCGTGCCGTCGTGCGCGTCGTGGCGGGACTCGCCGAGCTCGCCCGTGCCCTCCGGCAGCTCCAGGTCGGTGACGAACAGGTTCTCCTCGAACTGCGGCGCGCGGGCGACCAGCTCCCCGGAGGCGTCCACGATGAGCGAGTCGCCGTCGAAGACCAGCTCGTCCTGCCCGCCGACCATGTTCACGTACGCGAGCGCGCAGCCCGCCTCGCGCGCCCTCCGCGCGCACAGCTCCAGCCGCACGTCGTCCTTGTTCATCTCGTACGGCGAGCCGTTCGGGACGACGAGCAGCCCGGCGCCGGCCTCGGCGATCACCGAGACGGGACCGCCGTCCTGCCACAGGTCCTCGCAGACGGCCACGGCGATGTCCACGCCGTGCAGCCGGAAGATCGGCAGGCGGTCGCCGCGCACGAAGTAGCGATACTCGTCGAACACCCCGTAGTTCGGCAGGTGGTGCTTGGCCGACTTCGCCACCACCCGGCCCTCGTGCAGCAGGGCGACCGCGTCGAGCGGGGCGCCCTTGGGCTGGCCCACGCGCGGGGCGAGGTCGGCCCGGTCGAGGTAGCCCACCACGACGGGGAGATCCCCGAGCCCCTCGTCCGCCAGCCGCGTGGCCGTCTTCGACAACGCCGTGATCGACGCCTCCACGAACGACGACCTGAGCACCAGGTCCTCGGCGGGGTAGCCGGTCAGGAACATCTCGGGGAACGCCACGAGGTGCGCGCCGCGCTCGGCGGCCCTGCGGGTCCACTCGACGAGCATGTCGGCGTTGCCGGCGATGTCACCGACGACCGGATTGGTCTGGGCGAGAGCGATACGCAGTTGAGCCACGGTCCCACCCTAAAGTGTCCGATTTGTTGTCGTCAAAGCGACGATAAGGGTCAGGCGGCGGGCGAGCCGGGGCTGACCAGCCCTCTTTCGTACGCCAGCACCACGAGCTGTGCGCGGTCGACCAGGCCGAGGCCGCGCAGCAGCGCCGACACCTCGTCGGCGACCTCCTGCTCCGGCACGGCGAGCGTCATCGCGATCTGCCGGTTGGTGAAGCCCCGCGCGACGAGCTTGATCAGGTCGATGTCGGAGTCGGACAGGCCCTCCGGCGCCGCCGGGTCGCGCCGTCCCGCGAAGGCCGCGATGAGGTGCGTGGTGACCGCCGGGTCGATCAGCGCGTCGCCGGCGACGGCGGCCCGGATCGCCGCGATGAGCTGCTCGGGAGCGGAGGTCTTCAGCACGAAGCCGCTCACGCCCGCCCGCAGGGCGGCGTAGAGGTTCTCGTCGGTGCCGAAGGTGGTCATCATGATGACCTTCGGCGGCGCCTCCGCCGCGAGGATCCTGCGGGCCGCAGCCAGGCCGTCCAGGCGCGGCATCTGGATGTCCATGAGCACCACGTCGGGCCGCACCGCCTGGACGAGCGCGATCGCCTGTTCGCCGTTCTCCGCCTCACCGGCGAGGTCGAGCCCCGGCTCGCTGTCCAGGATGACCTTGAGGCCGGTGCGCACCAGCGCCTGGTCGTCGGCGATCAGCACGCGCAGGGCCTCCGTGCCGGCCGCCGCTCCGTCCCGTGCGGACGGCGCCGCGCCAGGCCCGCCGGAAAGGCCGCCGGAGAGCCCACTGGAGATCGTGCCCGCGGGCGGGTGGGGCGCGTCCAGATGCTTCGCCTGGACGAGGATGTCCTGCTCAAGACGCTGCAGGGTGGGGCCGAGGTCGAGCCCGAGCTCGTCGCGCAGCGCCTCCCGCGCCCGCCGCAGCGCGCCGAGCGCGTCCCCCTGCCGCCCGGCGCGGTAGAGCGCGAGCGCGAGCAGCCGCCAGGCCTCCTCGCGCAGCGGGTGCGCGGAGGCGTGCGCCTCCAGGTCGGGGATCACCGGGCCCGTACGGCCCAGCCGCAGCGCGGCGTCCGCACGGCGCTCCACGGCGAGCAGGCGGAGCTCGTCCAGCCGCGTGGCCTCGCTCTGCGCCCAGGCCAGCTCCTGGAACCCGGCGAGCGCGGGACCGCGCCACAGGGCGAGGGCCGTCTCCATCCGCTCCAGCGTCGCGGCCGGGCCGTCGTGGTCGCTTTTGACCAGGTGCTCGAAGTGCCAGAAGTCGACGTCCGTCACGTCGGCCCGCAGCGCGTAGCCGGGGGGAGCCGACACCAGGACGCTGGCCTCCTCGCGCGGCGCGCGGTCGGGTTCGAGCGCCCGCCGCAGGCGGGAGACGTACCCCTGGATCGTGGACAGCGCCTGCGCGGGCGGCTCGCCCGGCCACAGCTCGTCGATCAGCACGCTCACCGGTACGGCGCGCCCTCCGGCCACGAGCAACCGGGCGAGCACGGCCTGCTGCCGCTGACCGCCCAGATCGAGCGGCTCGCCATCGGAAATCGCCTCGAACGGCCCAAGAGCCCGAAAAATCACCATCGCACGGTAAGCGTAGAGCCAGCGCCCTCCGCAGGCGTGCCCGCAACCTCTCGGTTGGGTCACGAGACGACAGTCCGCACCCGGCGTCGAGCGGTGTGCGGGGCGTGGGCCGGGTCGCGTCGCGTCTGGGCTGTGCCGGGTGGTGGGCGGTGAGTGTCAGACGGTGAGCGGGAAGCGGGCCTCGACGACCGTGCCGCCGTTCTCCGGCGCGGTGACCACGCAGCTTCCGCCCAGCTCGGCGGCGCGTTCGCGCATCGAGGACATGCCGACCCCCGTGCGCAGGCGGGCCGGCAGGCCGACGCCGTCGTCGGCGACCGTCACCCGCAGCTCGCCGCCGCCCCCGGTGCGCGCGACGGCGACGTCGACGCGGGTGGCCCGTGCGTGGCGGCGCACGTTGTTCAGCGCCTCCTGCACGATGCGATACACCGCGACCTCCACGGCGGCGGGCAACCCGGTGAGATCGCCGTCCACCCGCACCGAGACCTCCGCCACGCCGTCCGTCCCGGCGGGAAGGGTCTCCTCGGCCAGCTCCCGTACGGCTCCCGCCAGTCCCAGGTCGTCGAGGGCCGGGGGCCGCAGGCCGTACACCAGCTCGCGGATGTCGCCGGCCACGGCGTCCATCCCGACCCGCAGGTCCCGCAGGAGGCTGTCGGCGGCGGCGGGAGACTTGGCGAGGCTGATCCTGGCCATGTTGATCGTCATCGCCATCGCGCCGAGCGTCTGGCCGAGCCCGTCGTGCAGGTCGCGGCGCAGCCGCCGGCGCTCCTCCTCGCGGGCGGCGAGGATCCGCTCGCGCGAGCGCTGCAGGTCGGCGGCCATCCGTACGGCGTGGGCGACGTCGGCCACGTAGGGGAGCAGCGTGGCGAGCACCCGCTCGTCGTGGGCGGCGGCGAACCGCTTGGCCCCCGGCCGGCCCACGAGCAGCCGGCCCACCGGCTCGCCGTGCCAGACCAGCGGCACCTCGCGCGGTGTGGGCCCGACCTGGCCGCTCTCGACGTATCGCGGCCGGCCGTCGGCGACCTCGACGGCGACCCCGTCCACGGCCAGGCCCTCGCGTACGACCGTCACCACCGAGGCCAGCGCGTCGGCGGGGTCGGCCCGGCGCACCTCCTGCGTCAGCCGCTCGGCGAGCAGCGCCGGGTCGCCCACCCGGCCGTACATCGCGCGGTCGACCGCGCGCTGCAGGAGGCGGCGCAGCGGCTGGAAGAACCCGCCTGCCGACAGCGCCGCCACGAGCCCGGCCACCTGGTGGTAGTCGGAGACGACCAGGCTGGAGACCGCCCCGGCCACGAAGTAGACGGCGCTGATCACGCTCAGGAGCCCGGCGGCGACGACCGTCCGGCTGATCACGGTGTCGATGCCGTACAGCCGGTAGCGCAGCGCTGCGAACAGGATCGAGAAGGGGATGAGCGCCGTCCACAGCGTCGCGGGCGCCCACACCGACGGGCCGATCAGATACAGCACCACATATCCGGCGAAGGCGGTGAGCGGCCAGGCGATCTGCCGCCGCGTCACCGGGTCGGCGCGGCGCAGCCGGAGCACGAGCGAGACCAGCGCGGCGACCACACAGGTCTGGACCGTGTAACCGAGGATCGTCCAGGCGGCCGATTGGTAAGGGACGAGGGCCCTGACCTCCAGCGGGTTGTGGATCACCTCGGGCCAGGCGTACGCGGCGGGGTCGGGGTCGGGCCGCAGCAGACCCAAGGCGATCTCGGCGGCGGTGGCGACGACGCCGAGCACGACCACCCAGAGCCAGCGGCGTGAGGGCAGCCGGCCGTCGGGCGAGCAGAGCGGGAGCAGGATCGCCAGCATCAGGCCCGCCACCGCCCAGCACACGAGGGCGGTCACCCGGGCCGCGTTGGCCGCCCCCATCGCGCCCTGGGAGGCCCAGAAGAACGAGAGCGCGGTGAAGGCGACGTTCACCGAGCCGAGCAGGCCGCCCACGCAGATCAGCCACGCGAGGCTCAGCCTGGGCCGCTGGGAGACCAGGAACGCTCCCGTGAGCGGGAACGTGAGCGCGACGCCGAAGTCCGGTGTGAGCGGGGGGTGCGGCTGCCACTCCGCGGGGAGCCCGATCTGGACCAGCACCCCCAGGAGTGTCAGGACCAGCGCCACGGCCGCCATCACCCAGGCCAGCGCCCGCGCGGAAGCAGCCGGGGGGTTCTCGTCCATTCTGGGATGAATTATGGCCTGTCCCGTTCCATTCTGACCAGGACATCGCCTTCCGGCGAGAGCCCGTGGCCCGGTTCGGGTGCCAATACGAGCGCCGTGAAAGAGCCGCGCAAAATCGGTGCGGGCCTTGCGGGCATCCGGTCTCGCGCCTGGCGCGGCGTCGGCCCGGCTCGGACGGGAAGCCTCGGCGCCCGCGAGGGAGTCGCGAAAGATCTATGCGGGCCTCGTTGGCACTCGGGCCCGCGCCTGGCGCGGCGTCGGCCCGGGCCGGGTGGCCCGCGCGGGCCGTTCCGCTCCCCGCAGGCTTATGCCGCCGGGGCGGAGCGGCGGCGGATGGCGCGGCCGATGAGGAGCTGGCCCGCCGCCGCGACCAGGCCGAGGCCGCCGAGCAGGGGCCACATCAGCTCGGGGGCGTGGGCCAGCAGCCGGGTGCCCACCAAGGGCGCGAGCAGCGACCCGGCCGACCAGGACAGGCCGTACAGGCCCGAGTAACGGCCCCGCAGGTGAGGCGGCGCGAGCGCCGCGACGATCGCCCCGGGGATGCCGGCCGTGAGCACCTCGCCGAGCGTCCAGACGGCCACGGCCGCCGCGTGCCCGGCCGCCGACGACGCCAGCGAGGTCAGCGCGATCCCGAGCCCGACGACCGCGAACCCGGCCGCGAGCGCCCGGGACGGGTCGAACCTGGCCACCCAGGAGTTCGCGATCGGCTGGACGACCACGATCAGCAGGCCGTTGACGGCCATCGCCATGCCGTACGCGCTGGTCGGAAGCCCCTGCGCGGTGACGGCGAGCGGCAGCGTGGTGAAGGGCTGCAGGTAGACCAGCGCGTACGCGAAGTTGCCGAGCACGAAGGCGAGCATGAGCCGGTCGCGCAGCACGTCGGCGAACCGGCCGGAGGCGGCCTCCTCGCGGGCCGGGCGGGTCTCGGGGATCGCCCGCCACACGAGCATGCCGAAGATCAGGCAGGTGACGGCGTCCACCCAGAACAGCACGGTGAAGCCCGACCGGGCGAGCCAGCCGCCGGCCACCATCGCGACGGAGAAGCCGAGGTTGACGGCCCAAAACAGCAGCCCGAACGCCCGCGGCCGGTCCTCCGGCGGCACCAGGTCGGCCACGATCGCCTGCGACGCCGGGCGGTAGGCGTCCACCACGATGCCCAGCACGAGCATGCCCACGACGAGCCCCGGCACGCTGGTGGTGTAGCCGAGCGCGACCATGGTGACGGCCGTGGCGACCATGCCGCCGGTGAGCGTGATCCGGCGCCCGAGGCGGTCGGTCAGCCACCCGGCGATCGGCTGCGACAGCAGCGACCCGACGCCGAACATCGTCATGACCAGCCCGGTGGCGGCGAGGGAGACGCCGCGCGCCTGGGTGAGGTAGACGCCGATGAACGGCTCCACCATCGTGCCGAGCCGGTTGACGAACGTTCCACCGAACAACACCCAGAACGGACGGGGCAGTCCACCGGCCCTCGACCTGATGAACCCGGTCTTGCTGATCACACTGGTCACGGCACCCACCCTTGGGGAAGCGGGAGGCGCCGTGCCAATCTTTTAGCCTGGGCTAAAACGTGGGGGAGTCGTCATGCCGGTGGAGTGGCGTTTCACGCCCGACGACGTGGCCCGGCTGCGCTTCGCGTTCTCCCCGATTTGGGAGCTGGTGGCGAGCCTGCGGGTGCTGCGCGCCCCCAGCCGCCACTCCCTGCACCTGCCGTGGCTGCGGGCCGTACGGCCGCGCCTGGGCGAGGTGGATCTCACCGACCTGTTCGCGCTGGTCCCGGTGAGGGGCTACATCCCCGACTTCCTCACCCCGCCGCCCGACACCCCGCTGCCGGATTTCGCCGCCGAGCTGGAGCGGGTGCGCGCCACCCCGCCGCATAAGGCGTACGAGGAGGCGGCCTGGGTGCAGACGCCCGACCCCGCGGCGCTGCGGCGGTTCGCCGACGACCCGGCGGCGGGCGTGCGGCGGGTGGCCGACCGGCTGTGGGAATACTGGACGGTCGCGCTGGAGGAGTCGTGGCCCAGGATCCGCGCGCTGCTGGAGGCGGACGTGATGTGGCGGGCCCGCACGCTGGCGACCGGGGGAGCGCGGGAGCTGTTCACCGACCTGCACCCGCGTGTCTCCTGGCACGGCGACCGGCTCGTCGCGGCCAAGAGCTACGACTACGAAGGCGACCTCGGCGGGGACGGCCTCGTCCTCATGCCGAGCGCCTTCAGCTGGCCGGACGTGTGGGTGATGTACGAGCCGTACCGGCCGATGCTGTGCTACCCGGCGCGGGGCGTCGGGACGCTGTGGGCGGAGGGCACGCCCTGCACGCGCGAGGCGCTGGCCGCGCTCATCGGCCGCACCCGGGCGCGGGTGCTCACCGCGCTGGCCGAGCCCGGCTCGACCACCGCGCTGGCCCGGCGGCTCGGCCTCACGCCGGGGGCGGTCAGCCAGCACCTGGCGGTGCTGTCGGGCGCGGGCCTGGTGGCGCGGCAGCGGCTCGGCCGCGAGGTGCTCTACCGGCGGACCGCCGCCGGCGAGTCGCTCGTCACCGGCGGCTGATCAACGGTCCCCGCCGGCGGGGGAGGGGACCGGCGCCGCGGGCAGCCGGGCGGTGACGGTCGTGCCGAGGCCGGGGGTGGAGGTGACGGCGCAGGTGCCGCCCAGCTCGGCCGCCCGCTCGGCCATCGAGCTCATCCCGACGCCCGACTTGCGGCCCGGCGGGAGCCCCACGCCGTCGTCGGCCACGGTGACCCGCAGCTCGCCGTTCCGGTGCAGGGCCACCCGCACGCGCCGGGCCCGCGCGTGCTTGCGCACGTTGGTCAGCGCCTCCTGGACGATGCGGTAGGCCGCCACCTCCACGGCGGCGGGCAGCCCGCACATGTCGCCGGTCACCTCGACCTCGGCCACCGACTCCTCGCCCGCGGCCAGGCCGGGGCGCGCCTCCTCCGCCAGGGCCCGTACGGCTCCCGCCAGCCCGAGGTCGTCGAGGGCGGGGGGACGCAGGCCGTACACGAGCTGGCGGATGTCGGCGGTGACGGTGTCCATGCCCTCGCGCAGGCTCCGCAGCAGGGCGTCGGCCGCCTCCGGGGACCGTTCCAAGGTGAGACGCGCCGTGTTGATCGCCATCGCCATCGAGGCCAGCGTCTGCCCGAGCCCGTCGTGCAGGTCGCGGCGCAGCCGCCGCCGCTCCTCCTCGCGGGCCGTCAGGATGCGCTCGCGCGAGCGCTGCAGCGCGGTGGTCAGCGACACCGTGTGGGCGGCGTCGGCGACGTACGGCGCGAGCACCGCGATCACCCGCTCGTCGTGGGCGGCGGGGAAGCGACGCCCGCCGGGCGGGCCGATGAGCAGGCGCCCGACCGGCTCGCCGTGCCAGACCAGGGGCATCTCCCGCGCCACCGGGCCGGGCGCCCCGCTCGTCGTGACCGTCCCGTCGATCTCCACCGCGATGCCGGTGACCGACAGGCCCTCGCGCAGCACCTCCAGGGCGGCGAGCAGGGCGTGCGCGGGGTCGGCGTGCTGCAGCCGCCGCCGCAGCCCGGCGGCGAGCGCGTGCGGGTCGCCGCGCCTGCCGTACAGCGCGCGGTCCACGAGACGCTGCAGGCCGCGCCGGATGGGGTGGAAGAACGCGCCGGCGAACAGGGCCGCGGCCAGCCCGGCGAACCGGTCGACGCCGGACAGGATCAGGCTGGAGGCCGTCCCCACGAGCACGTACACGGCGGCGACGACGCCGACCAGGCCCGCGCCGACGAGGGTCCTGCTGATCAGCGTGTCGATGCCGTACAGCCGGTAACGCAGCACGGCGACCGCGATCGCGGCGGGCACCAGCGGGAGCGTGAGCGAGGCCGTCCACCAGACCGGATGGCCGATCACCCAGGGGATCACCACCCCGGCCATCGCCACCAGCGGCCACAGGATCTGGCGGCGCTCGATCCCGTCGGCCCGGTTGAAGCGGACGACGAGCGAGGAGAACGCCAGCGCCATGCCCACCGCGACGATCGTGTGCAGCGCCTGCCGGGTGTCGTGGTAGTACGGCGCGAAGGCCGCGACCTCCAGCGCGTTGTCTCCGGTGCGCACGCTCGACGGGGCGATCAGGGAGCACAGCCAGTCGAGGGCGAGGGCGGCGGCGGTCACGCCCCCCGGCACGCACCACCGCTTGGACAGGATGCGGCCGGTGGGATACAGCAGCGGCAGCAGCACCCCCAGGGCGTACGTCGTGAGGTTCCACACCCCGTCGGCGAACACCCAGATCGGATGCACCAGCGGATGCCCGCCGCGGTGGACGAGCAGGGCCGCCGTGTTGGCGGCGAGGATGTTGGCGGCCGAGCCCAGGCCGCCCAGGCACAGCAGCCAGCCGAGCAGCAGCCGGGGACGCGAGACGACCAGCAGCGCGCCGAAGATCGGGAACGTGGTGCCCGCCACGTCCTCGGGCGCGAACGGCAGCGGCGTGAAGGGGCTGTCCGGCAACTGGGCGGTCACCCATATGTCGGCCAGCTCCAGGCAGATTGCCACGCCCGCGATGGCCACCGCGACGGCGGGCCCGGCCGCCCGCACCCTGCCCGGCCAGTCGAGCGCCCGCAGCCGCCGCAGCCGGTCGAGCGGACGGGCCCGGCCCGGGACGCCGTCCTCGATCTCCGCGCCCGGCGCCTCGCCGGGCATGGCCGCGCCGCCGGGAGGTCCGGGGGTCGGCTCGTCCGCGTGGACGCGCGGGGGTTCCACGGTGTCGAGCGGCGGTCGTGCCACGGACGGAGGCTCCTTCAGGTTGTGCGCCGGCATGCCGGAGACGGTAGGGCGTGCGGGTCGACGCCCGATCAACGCCCGATCAACAGCAACGACGCCCTTATCCCGAGTTTTGTTCGGTGTGATATCTATCACCGTTCCCGGGGTCCGCACTCGCGGCGCATCCGCCGTCGTACGTCCCATCGGCACCGGCTCACGCCCCTTCGTAACCCCTGTGAAACACTCGGGAGGCAGACTGGTACGCGAACAGATCTGTGACTCCGTGAGGTACGCCTTGGACCGCCAGCAGGAATTCGTCCTCCGCACGCTCGAAGAGCGCGACATCCGGTTCATCCGGCTGTGGTTCACCGACGTGCTCGGCTTCCTGAAGTCGGTGGCGATCGCGCCGGCGGAGCTGGAGGGCGCCTTCGCCGAGGGCATCGGCTTCGACGGCTCGGCGATCGAGGGCTTCTCGCGGGTCTACGAGTCGGACATGCTGGCCAAGCCCGACCCGTCGACGTTCCAGATCCTGCCGTGGCGCAGCGAGTCGCCGGGCGCGGCCCGCATGTTCTGCGACATCCTCATGCCGGACGGCTCGCCGTCGCACGCCGACCCCCGCTTCGTGCTGAAGCGGACGCTGGCCAAGGCGGCCGACATGGGCTTCACGTTCTACACCCACCCCGAGGTGGAGTTCTTCCTGCTGCGCAACAGGCCGGAGAAGGGCACGCGGCCCGAGCCCATCGACGAGGGCGGCTACTTCGACCACACCCCGCACAGCGCGGGCCACGACTTCCGCCGCAACGCGATCATGATGCTGGAGTCGATGGGCATCTCGGTGGAGTTCAGCCACCACGAGGGCGCGCCCGGCCAGCAGGAGATCGACCTGCGCTACGCCGACGCGCTGACCACCGCGGACAACATCATGACGTTCCGGCTGGTCATGAAGGAGGTGGCGCTGGAGCAGGGCGTGTGGGCCTCGTTCATGCCCAAGCCGTTCACCGACTTCCCCGGGTCGGGCATGCACACCCACATGTCGCTGTTCGAGGGCGACCGCAACGCCTTCTACGAGCCCGGCGCCGACTACCAGCTCTCCAAGATCGGCCGGTCGTTCATCGGCGGCCTGCTGCGGCACGCGGCGGAGATCACCGCGGTGTGCAACCAGTGGGTCAACTCCTACAAGCGGCTGTGGGGCGGCGCCGAGGCGATCGCCGGGGCCGGCGGCGAGGCCCCCGCGTACATCTGCTGGGGCCACAACAACCGCTCCGCGCTCGTGCGCGTGCCGATGTACAAGCCGCACAAGGGCGGCTCGACCCGCATCGAGTTCCGGTCGGTCGACTCCTCCTGCAACCCCTACCTCGCCTTCGCCGTCATCCTGGCCGCCGGGCTGAAGGGCATCGAGGAGGGGTACGAGATGCCGCCGGGCGCCGAGGACGACGTGTGGGCGCTGACCAGCGCCGAGCGGCGGGCGCTCGGCATCCAGCCGCTGCCCCAGTCGCTGGACGAGGCGATCTCCGCGATGGAGCACAGCGAGCTGGTCGCCGAGACGCTGGGCGAGCACGTCTTCGACTACTTCCTGCGCAACAAGCGCGCGGAGTGGCAGGATTACCGCCGCCAGGTGACCGAGTACGAGCTCAACCGCTACCTGCCGGTGCTCTGACGGGGATCACTCCGTCACCACCGCGTTACAGGCCGCAAATCTTCCTGACATACCCGTCTGTTTCACTGGTTCCTCTACCGGAACAGTAAGATCGGTCCACTTGTTACGACCTCATACGGGTGAGCCGTATTCAGACGTAACTCAGGGAGGGCGTGGCCATATGACCGCGGCTGCGGGGCTGCAGACCGTTCTGACCGTACCCAAGCGTTTCCGGGGGCCCGAGGGCACCGCCAACGGCGGGTGGATCGCGGGCACGCTCGCCGGCACGCTGACCGGTGGCGGCCACGACTCGCCGGTGGAGGTCACCCTGCGCAGACCGGTCCCGCTGGAGACCGCCCTGCTGGTCGAGCACGTCGGCAACGCCGTGGTCCTCAACCAGGACGACAGGCACCTCGTCGAGGCGATCCCCGTCGCCGAGGCGCTGACGCCGCCGCCGTTCGTGCGGTTCACCGAGGCGGCCCGCGCGGAGGCGGGCTTCCCCGGCAGGCACGGCCACGCCATCGCGGGCTGCTTCGCCTGCGGGCTGCGTGAGCCGGGCGACGGCCTGCGCATCTTCCCCGGCCCGGTGGACAGCCCCGAGGACGGCTCGGAGCTCGTGGCCGCCGGGTGGCGGGTGCCGTTCAACGTGACCGACGAGCAGGGCGTGGTGCCCGACTCGATCGTCTGGGCGGCGCTGGACTGCGCAACCGGATGGGCGCACTACCGCAGCTTCCCGGACCGGCAGCCCATCCAGCCCCCGCTGCTCGGGCGGCTGACCGGGCAGGTGTTCCGCCGGGTCTACCCGATGGGCCGATACTCGGTCGTGGCGCGGGCGGAGGGCCGCGACGGCCGCAAGCTGTTCGGCACGAGCGCGGTCTACGAGGTGGACGGCACGCTCGTCGCCGCCGCCACGGCCACCTGGATCCTGCCGCGCCAGTGACGCGGCGGCCGGATCCCGGTCTGGCCGAACCTCGGGCTGGCCGAACCTCGGGCTGGCCGGGCCGAGGTCCGGCGGCCCGGCGGTCAGGTGGTGAGGCGGGCGGCCACGACCCCGGCGCAGCGGGGGTCGAACAGGATCGTGTAGTGGTTGCAGTCCGGCACGACCTCCTCGCGCAGGCCGGGCAGCTCGGCCTTCCATCGCTCGGTCAGGTCGTCGGGAAGCATCCCGACGTCCTGGTTCAGCAGTCCCCGCGGCGCGCGGAGCAGCAGCGGCGCCGGCTCGATCGCCTTCAGGGCCGTCCCGATCGCCTCGTGCTCGGTGAGCAGCCAGCGGCCGTCCTGCCGTACGGCGTCCTCGCGGGCGCGGGAGCGGACGGCGCCGTCCGGCCCGGTGGCGTCGTAGCGGACGTACTCCTCGACCAGCGGCGACCAGTCGTGGACGAGCGCGGGATGGGCCCGGAAGAAGTCGACGTAGGCGTCCACGCTCGGGTAAGTCTGGGAGAGCCGGGCGATGGCCGGGCCGAGCGTCGCCTCAAGCACCTCGTCGGGGTCGGCGCCGGGCGGCAGCGGCAGCGGCAGGCCGCCGTCCACGAGCACCACCCGGGCGTAGCGCCGGCGCGCGCCGTGCAGCGCCGCGACGTAGGCGCCCATGGAGTGCCCGGTGAGCACGCTCGTGCCGTCCGCGCCCACGTGCTCGGCGACCAGCTCCAGGTCGTCGGCGTGCCGGTCCAGGCCGTACGGACCGGGCAGGCCGGCGCTGTGGCCGCGCCCGCGCAGGTCAACGGCGACCAGCGACCAGCCGGGCGGCAGCGCCTCGGCCACCGCCCGCCAGGCCATGAGGGAGGCGGTGATGCCGTGCGCCGCGATGATCAGACGGGGACCCTCGCCGAACCGGGCGATCCGCAGCCGTCCGCCGGGGACGGCGACCTCATCGATGTTCATGAGGGGACTGTACGGTACGCCCCCCTCCGCTCTCTCCTGTCCCGATATGTGTCTTTAAGCTCTGGCATATGCGTAAACGTCTGACCGTCATCGAGCACGAGGCCGGCGCCGGTCTCGGCTTCTTCTCCGGCTGGCTGGAGGCCGCGGGCGTCGAGACCGAGGTGGTCCGGCCGTACAAGGGGGAGCCGGTGCCCGGCCGCGCCCCCGGCGGGCTGCTGGTCCTCGGCGGGGCCCCCTCCGCCTGGGACGACGAGGCGTGCGGCTGGCTGCCCGCCACCAGGGACCTGCTCGCCCGCGCGGTGGACGAGGGTGTGCCGACGCTCGGCATCTGCCTCGGCGCCCAGCTCATGACGCTGGCCTGCGGCGGCGCCGTCGAACGCGGCGCGGCGGGCCTGGAGATCGGCCTGGGGGAGATCGAGCCGCTGCCCGAGGCCGCCGCCGACCCGCTGCTGTCCGCGCTGCCCGCCGGGCCGGTCCGGGCGATCCAGTACCACTACGACGCCATGACCACCCTGCCCGAGGGCGCCGTACGGCTGGCCGCCGGCAGGCAGTACCCCAACCAGGCGTACCGGCTCGGCGACCGGGCCTGGGCGGTGCAGTTCCACCCCGAGGCCACCCCCGCGATCTTCGCCTCCTGGACCGGCGAGGGCGAGCTGCCCCCGGAGCTGTCCCCGGAGCGCGCCGCGGAGCTGAACGCGCGGGTCGAGGCCGCGGAAGACGAGCTGCGGCGCACCTGGAAGCCGCTCGCCGAGGCGTTCGCCGCCCAGCTCACCGGGTGAGCCCGCGCCGGCATGGGTGCGCGAGCGCGCGGGGAAAACGCGTGATGAGCCGATTACGCAGAGAAACCGCTAAGGACTCGCACACCGTGGAGGGCTAGCGTGTGCGCTGAGCCCGGCAGATGCCGAGCCGCCACATTCCACGGTGGGGACGCCCGCGTGTTCCGGGCGTCCATGCGGATCGGCTCCCCGAGAGAGCCGATCTCTGCGAGGAGGCTTCCATCCCATGTGTACGGTAACTGGGAAGGTGTGTCTCGGGGGGCCGGCGTGATGATCGACGTCGGCGTGGAGGAAGGAACGGTGAGCGCCGCGTCTCGCATACAGACGACGGCAGGGCGCCTGGCGGCGCTCGGGTTCGCCGACGGCGCGCGGGCCGAACGGCTGCTGGACGAGCTCGGCCCGGAGGCGGTCGGCGACTTCGCACTGCTCGACGACCTCGTCCGGGCCGCCGACCCGGACCTGGCTCTCACCACGCTGAGCCGCCTGGTCGAGCGGGACCCGAGCGTGCTCGGGGCGTTCCGCGCGGACCCGGACCTGCGCCGCAGGCTGCTCGGCGTGTTCGGGATCAGCGCGGCGCTCGGCGAGCACGTGGTGCGGCACCCGGAGTGCCTGCCGCAGATCCGGTGGACGAGCTGGCCCACCGCGAACGAGCTGCGTGAGGAGATGCTGTACGCCGTCGGCGCGGACGCCGGCGCGCCCGAGCCCGTGGCCGGCGGCGGCGCCGGGGGAAGCAACGGGCCGGCCGCCGTGACCGGCGGCTCCGCGTTGGACGCGCTGCGCGTCGCCTACCGCACCCGGCTGCTGCACCTGGCCACGCGCGACGTGACCGGCGAGTGCACCCTGGCCGAGGCCGCCGCCGCGCTGGCCGACCTCGCCGCGGCCGCGCTGGAGGCCGCCCTCGCCATCGCCAGGGCCGAGGTGGCCGACGCGGGCGACGTACGGCTGGCCGTCATCGGCATGGGCAAGTGCGGCGCCCGCGAGCTGAACTACATCTCCGACGTCGACGTGGTCTTCGTGGCCGAGCCCAAGGACGGCGTGGACGAGACCAAGGCGCTGCAGATCGCCACCCGCCTCGCGCAGGGCATGATGCGGGCCTGCTCGGCGAGCACCCCCGAAGGGGCGCTGTGGGAGGTGGACGCCAACCTGCGGCCGGAGGGCAAGATGGGCCCGCTGGTGCGCAGCATGGAAAGCCACCTGACCTACTACCGGCGGTGGGCCAAGACCTGGGAGTTCCAGGCGCTGCTCAAGGCGCGCCCGGTCGCCGGCGACCTGGAGCTCGGTCATCAGTACGTCGCCGCCGTCAACGAGCTGGTCTGGCAGGCCGCGGCCCGGCCCAACTTCGTCGAGGACGTGCAGGCCATGCGCCGCCGGGTGGAGGCGCACGTGTCCGCGGGCGAGGCCGACCGGCAGATCAAGCTCGGGCCGGGCGGGCTGCGCGACATCGAGTTCGCCGTCCAGCTCCTCCAGCTCGTGCACGGCCGCTCCGACCCGCTGCTGCGCCGCCGGGCCACCCTGTCGGCCCTCGCCGCGCTGTCCAGGGGCGGCTACGTCGGGCGCGACGACGCCAAGGCGCTCGCCGAGGCCTACACCTTCCTGCGCCAGGTCGAGCACCTGCTCCAGCTCCACCGGCTGCGCCGCACCCACGTGGTGCCGTCCGACACCGCCGACCTGCGGCGGCTCGGCCGGGCGCTGGGCATGACGGCCGACCCGGTCGGGGCGTTCACCACCACCTGGCGGCGGCACGCCCTGGAGGTGCGGCGGCTGCACGAGAAGCTGTTCTACCGGCCGCTGCTGCAGGCCGTCGCCCGCCTGCCCGAGACCGAGGTCCGCCTGTCCCCGGCCGCCGCCACCGCCCGGCTGGAGGCGCTCGGCTACGCCGACCCCGAGGGCGCGCTGCGTCACATCGCCGCGCTCACCAGCGGCGTCTCCCGCCGGGCCGCCATCCAGCGGACGCTGCTGCCGGTCATGCTCGGCTGGTTCGCCGACGCCCCCGACCCCGACGCCGGCCTGCTCGGCTTCCGCCAGGTGAGCGACAAGCTCGGCGCCACGCCGTGGTATCTGCGCCTGCTGCGCGACGAGACCGCCGTGGCCGAGCGCCTCGCCCGCCTCCTCGGCACCAGCAAGTACGTCACCGGGCTGCTGCTGCACGCCCCCGAGGCCGTGGCGATGCTGGGCTCGCCCGCCGAGCTGGCCGTACGGCCGGTCGAGACGCTCGCCGCCGAGGCCGCCGCGGCGGTGGGCCGCCACGCGGAGGACGCCGAGACCGCGGTCGCCGCCGTGCGGGCGCTGCGCCGCAGGGAACTGTTCCGTACGGCCTGCGCCGACCTGTCCGGGCTGATCGACATCGAGGAGGTCGGCCAGGCGCTGTCGTCGCTGAACGACGTCACGATCCAGGCGGCGCTGGACGCGGCGATCAACAAGGTCACGCTGGAGCGGCGGGGGGCCTCGTTCCCGACCCGGATCGCCGTGATCGCGATGGGCCGGCTGGGCGGCCTGGAAAGCTCCTACGCCAGCGACGCAGACGTGATGTTCGTGCACGCCCCGCTGCCCGGGGTGGCCGAGCGGGACGCCACCGACGCCGCGCACGCGGTGGCCGAGGAGACGCGCAGGCTGCTCGCGCTGCCCGCCCCCGACCCGCCGCTGCAGATCGACACGAGCCTGCGGCCGGAAGGGCGGCAGGGGCCGCTGGTGCGCACGCTCGCCTCCTACAAGGCGTATTACGACCGCTGGGCCTCGCACTGGGAGGCCCAGGCGCTGCTGCGTGCCCGGTTCTGCGCGGGCGACGCCGAGCTCGGCCGCGAGTTCATCGCGCTCGTCGACCCGCTGCGCTACCCGGAGGACGGCATCTCCGCCGACGTCGTGCGCGAGATCCGCAAGCTCAAGGCGCGCATGGAGGCCGAACGGCTGCCGCGCGGCGCCGACCCCGCCCTGCACACCAAGCTCGGCAGGGGCGGGCTGAGCGACGTGGAGTGGGTGGCCCAGCTCATCCAGCTGCGGCACGCGGGAGCCGTACCGGCGCTGCGCACGACCCGCACGCTGGACGCGCTGCGCGCGGCGGCGGGGGAGGGCCTGCTCGACCCGGCCGACGAGGCGGTGCTCGCGCAGGCGTGGCTGTTCGCCTCGCGCATCCGCGACGCCCTCATGCTGGTGCGCGGCCGGGCGTCCGACAGCATCCCCACCTCGGTCAAGGAACGCGTGCTGCTCGCCCGGGCGCTCGGCTACCCGCCGGAGGGCACCGAAGACTTCGTCGAGGACTACCGGCGCGCCACCCGGCGGGCGAGGACCGTGGTGGAGCGCGTCTTCTACGAGGACTGACCAACCCCGGCCGGCCCCACGAGGACGTGCCGGGTCCGCCGGCTCTCACGGGGACCGTCTAACCTCCGGCCGGGTCCCGCGAGGGCTTGCCGATCCTGGCCGGCCTCTGCCGGGACTGGCCGATAAGGCCGGGGCGGCGGCGATCCGGCGACCGGCGGCGGGGCTCCGCACATGCGGATTCCCGCCCCGCCCCGGCCGTCGCGGGTCCCGGCGCGGGGTGGCCAAGAGGCGTGCGGGTGCTCGGGAGGCAGGCGGGCGGTTGCGAATGCGCGCGGCGGTCCCAGGGCGTGCTGAGGCGGTTCCCGGAGGCGGACGAGCGGTCTCGTAGGTGGGTGCCGATGCGCCGGTGATTGCCGCCTCGGCGCGCGGCATGTTCCGAATGACGCTTATGTGTGCGGATCGGAGCGTTGCCATCGCAGCCCGTAGCGTGTATCAACGGGTGCAGGGTGATCTCTTTGATCTCGTATTACGCAGATCTAGCCGTCGGGCTGATCCTGGCCTTCCTGCTGCTGTCGCTTCTCGTCAGCGGCATCAACGAGGGCATCGTCAGGCTGCTCGACATCCGCAGCAAGTTCCTGTGGGCGTACCTGCGCGACACTCTCGACGGCGCGGAGACGGCCGACGCCGGCTCCCGGCTGGATCGCATGCTGAACGCGCTCACGCGGCCCGGCCGTAAAACGGACACGTCGCAGACGCAGGCGGCGTCACCGGAGGAGGGCCGTTCGCGGCTGCCGGACGGCATGCTGGGGGTGTTCGCGCGGCTGCCGTTCGGCCCGGACCCGCGCCCCGCCTTCAACAGCCAGCCGCCGCCCGTGGAGAGCCCGCCGCTCGCCGCCGCTGCCGACTCCACGGCCGCCCAGCAGGCGACCATGCAACAGGCGACCGCGCAACAGGGCACCATGCGGCAGGCGACCGCCGCGCAGGCGACGGTCCCCGCGCAGAGGCGGGTGGACGCGGCCGTGGACCCCGCTCACGCCGCCGAACAGGCCGACCCGGTGGAGGCCGCCGTGGTCACCGCGGACCCGGTCACCGTGGATCCTCCGGGCGACGTGCTGCCGCCGGGCCAGGGCAAGTCGATGGCCGAGCTGCTCCACGAGCGGCTGCAGGAGATCGACCACGCCAAGCGGGGCCGTACGAGCATCGCCGACATCCCGCCCGCGCGCTTCGCCGTCGCCGTCATGGAGATCGCCACGCAGCATGGCGGGGTGGAGGCCCTCATGCGGGACCTCGACGCGCTCAAGAGCCCCATCTCCCGGCCGCTGAAAGCCGTCTGGGACAAGGCGAGCCACGACCTGGAGGCGTTCCGGCGCGGTGTCGAGGACTGGTTCGACGGCGAGATGGAGCGGCTCAGCCAGCTCTACCGCCGCTATGTCCGCTGGGTCATCGTCGCGCTCGGCCTCGTCGTGACGCTGGTGTTCAGCATGGACTCCTTGGAGTACGGCAAGACCCTGCTGCGCGACAACGCCTACCGCAGCGCGGTGTCCGCGTTCGGCCAGTCGGGCCCCCAGGCGCTGGAGCCGCTGCGTGAGCAGTGCGAGTCCGGCAAGGACACGTACGCGTGCGTCACCGACGTGCTGAGCACCCCGGCGTTCGTGAAGATCTTCACGCACGCCCCGGTGAGCGTCACGATGGACGCCGCCGACGGTCCGACCTGGACCTGGCACGGCGAGGAATGGTGGCAGCGCCTCACGTCGCCGGGCCACTGGCCGGGATACCTCATCACGCTGATCGCGCTGTTGTTCGGCGCGCCGTTCTGGTGGGACATCCTGCGTCGCGTGAGCGGCCTGCGCACCCGGATCTCCGGCTCCACCCCTTCTTGATGGATGTCTCCGGCTTCCATCCCCTTGCCGACGGACACACGGGGTGGTACGGGCATGGGGGTAGCCGCAGGCGTGTGGGAAGGGCGCCTGCGACGGCCGGGTGACCGCAGCGGGGTCGCCACGGCCGTCGTCGCGGCTGATCCCGGGCCTCGCCCGGTCGCTCCCCGCCGGAGCGGGCTTGGCACTGGCCCGGCTTGGAGCGGCAGTGGCTCGGCCCGGGGCGGGCGTCGGCCGTCCTCAGGGCACGAGGTGGGTCACTCCCGTGCCGCTGCGCATGTCGAGCGGCACGGAAACCTGGTCGTGCGCGATCAGCCATTCGCCGCCGATCTTCCGGAAGCCGAACGTGACCCGGACCCACATGCCGCTCGTCGCCGTACCGTCCGGCAACGTGCCGCTGAGCCGGCCGAAGCAGTGGCCGAACGCCACGTCGTCGCCGGCGGCGAGCGTAAGGTCGCGCACCTCGTACGCCACCTCCTGGAAGAACGCGAAGACGTTGGCCCAGTTCTTCAGCTTGGCGTCTATCCCCACGTGCCGCAGCGGCGGCTCGACGTCGAAGGACACGACGTCCGTCGCGTAGAGCCGCCGCAGCGCGTCGAGATCCTTGGCCCGGATCCCCTCGACGATCCTGCCGATCTGCCGCCTGATCTCGGCCTCGTCTTCCTCGCGTCGCGCTGGCATCTGCCGTCCCTTCGTCACCCGTGTGGTTTCTCACCGGTACGACCGGACAGCCCCGCGAAACGTCAGGTCGCGGCGACGGCGACCGGGCCGGCGGCCCGCAGCGGCGCGAGGGCCGTGCTCCAGGCGACGACATGGTCCAGCAGCGTGTCCAGGGCGGCGACGCTCTCGGCGCTCGGCGTGAAGACGGTGTGATCCTCGAACTCGGTCAGCAGCGGCAGCGTGACCTGCGGGGCCACGTCGGCCATCCGCAGCGCCCCGCAGATGAGCCGCAGCTGCGCGACCGCGCGGGCGCCGCCCACGACGCCGTACGAGACGAACCCGGCCGCCTTGTTGTTCCACTCCGCGTACAGGTAGTCGATGGCGTTCTTGAGCACTCCGGGGATCGACTGGTTGTACTCGGGGGTGACCATCACGAACCCGTCGCACGAGGCGATCGTGGCCGACCACGCCCTGGTGTGCTCGTGCTCATACCGGCCTTGGGACAACAGCGCCGGCGTCGGCTCGTCCAGGTGCGGCAACGGGTGGTCGCGCAGGTCGATCAGCTCGAACTCGGCGTCGGTGCGGTGCGACGCCCTCTGGTGGACCCACGTGGCGACCTGTTCGCCCCTGCGGCCGGGGCGGGTGCTGCCGAGGAGGATTCCGATCTTGATCATCGCTTTCCTGCTCCACTGCTGATGCCGATGCTTCGAGCAGTACGACAACGCGGCCCGGTGGAATGTGAGGCGGCCGACCGGCCTCACAGTTCACCGCGCTGTCTTGTCGGGACCGGTAGGGGCAGCACTCGACCCAGGGAGCGTACGCAACCATGACCGACCACCCGGAACCGGGACACGACCGGTCCGACGCGGGCCTGAGCACATCATCAGAGAGCGGCGCCATCTGATCAATCTCGCCTATCGGCTGCTCGGCTCCCTGGCCGAGGCCGAGGACGTCGTCCAGGAGACCTACGCCCGCTGGTACGCCATGTCGCCGCGGGAGCGGGACGCGATCGCGTCCCCCGGCGCCTGGCTCACCACGGTCGCCGGGCGCATCTGCCTCAACGTGCTCTCCTCGGCGCGGGCGCGGCGGGAGACCTACGTGGGCGAGTGGATTCCCGAGCCGCTGCCCGACCCCGCGGAGTGGGCCGCCGGACGGCCGGACGGCATCGGCGCCGACCCCGCCGACCGGGTGACCTTGGACGAGTCGGTCAGCATGGCCTTCCTCGTCGTGCTCGAAGCGATGACCCCGGCCGAGCGCGTCGCGTTCGTCCTGCACGACGTCTTCCGCTACTCCTTCGCCGAAGTGGCCGAGATCGTCGGCCGCACCCCGGCGGCCTGCCGCCAGCTCGCCTCCTCGGCCCGCCGCCGCATCCGCGGCACACAGGCCGCCGCGACGCCCGCGTCCCGGCAGGCGGAGATCGTCAGGGACTTCAAGCAGGCGTGGGAAGCCCGGGACATCAAGGCCCTCATCGGGCTCCTCGACCCCGACGCCACGGGAATCGCCGACGGCGGCGGCCTGGTCAGCGCACTGCTGCGTCCGATGCGGGGCGGTGAGCAGATCGCCCGTTACTTCGCCGGCCTCGCCGCCACAGCGCCCGGCCTGACGCTCCTGGAGCGCACGGTCAACGGCCAGCCCGGCCTGGTCGCGCAGCAGGACGGCGTCACCGTCTCGGTGTTCGCGTTCGAGGTCGTCGGCGACCGGATCACCCGCATCTGGGCCGTACGCAACCCCGACAAGCTCCACCCGTGGACGACCCGCTGACGGGCGCGGCCCCCGGGTCGACCTCACCCGGGGCGCGTTCGACGTGATCGCGGAAGAGCCCGGGACGGTCTCACGCCGGGCATGCGCCTGCCCGTCTGGAACCGGCTGCCGGGGAGTGCGCCCCGCCGCGTCCGCTGACCGAGGTCTGGTACGTGCGGCCTTTGCGCCGGTGACACATCGGTGATAGATCCTTGTCCAGCGTCGCGGTGCACCCGGCAAGCAGACCGCCGAGGGCATGGAGGCGCCGGGACAAGGGACGACCTTGACGACATCGCATGGACGCCTGAGGGCGTTCGGCAACCAGCTGATCGACGTGCACATCTGGCTCCGCGAGGAGCTCGAGGACCTGCGCGACAACATCGACGCGTACCTGGCCGGCGAGGCGCGCCCGCGCGAGCTGCGGGCCCACTGCCTGGCCTTCTGCTCCGCCCTGAACCGCCACCACACCGGGGAGGACGACGGCGCGTTCCCCGAGCTCGCCCGGCACTTCCCCGAGCTGCGCCCGGTGCTGGAGGAACTGCGCCGCGACCACCGCCTGGTGGAGGACTGTCTCCAACGTCTCCAGGCTCTCGCCGACCGGCTCGGCCCGGCGGCCGACCCCGTCGAGGTGCGGCGCGAGCTGGACACCCTGGGCGCGTTGATAGAGACGCACTTCCTCTACGAGGAGAAGCGGATCGTCTCGGCGCTCAACGCGCTGGACTCCCCGGACTGGCACCGCTCCCGGCCCGAGTTCCTGCGTACGGACGATTAGGAGTCGGGCTTCGTCCAGGTCAAGGAGTATCGGCGAAGCACGTGCCAGCGGTAGCGCACACCCGGCAGCAGACGGCGTGCCGCGGCCCGCACCTGCCCGTAGCTCATCCGCGCTTCGGCCACCGGCATCCCCTCGGGCTCCCGGGCGCGGCGCAGCACCTTGACGATCCGTACGACCGGGGCGGCCGCGATCCTGGCCGCCCAATCCGCCGCGGACGCCTCACGGGCCAGCCCGACCACCACCAGCGTGCCGCCGGGGCGCAGCAGATCGCGCATGCGGGTGAGAGCCGCCTCGAAGTCCATGTGGTGGATCGCGGACACCGAGCAGACGAAGTCGTACCGCTCGGCGGGCAGCGCGGCGGTGAGGAAGTCGCCCTCCACGAAAGTGAGCTCCGGCCGCCCGGCGCACAGCTCGCGGGCCCGCGCGATCATCTCCGGCGACCTGTCGACGCCGGTCACGCGCTTGGCCCGGCTGGTCAGCTTCCGCGCGAGCAGGCCGTCTCCGCAGCCGACGTCCAGCGCGTCGCCGCATCCCTCCGGCACGGCCCGGAGGATGCCCGGGTGCCGGGCGACGTTGGTGTTCCAGTACGGGTCTGAGCCGGTCCGGCGCATGTCGCGCCATCGTAGCCTCAAGCGGACGGTGGGGCGGCCGGGGTGGGGTCCGCAGGCCGGGCGAGGCGGATCGCACGGCGTAGCGGGTGCTTCACCCCGGCCCCGGCGGGCGTCCGCGCCTCGCGGAACACCTGGGGCGTTGGCCGGCCTCGGGGAAGCGGCGGCGACCCGAACGCCCGACCTGCCTGCCCTGCGCGCCCTGGGCCGGTCCGGCGCGCCGCTGCTAAGCGGCGGCGACCCGAGCGCCCGCCACGTCCGCCCAAGGTCGTCCCGGAGCGTGGGTGGAATGCGGCGGCGGATGCGGCCGATGGACCATGCCGGTCGTCCGATTGAAAAGCCGCCATTTTCCCGGCGTACGGAACGGCCGTGAGCCGACGTTTACGCGAAGAGGAAATGGGATTTTCAGCCGTGCTCGCTCGTGTGACTGCTACGCTGCGGGCTGCTGAAGATCATTTTGGAGGGCATACACCGATGCGCCGTTTACCGGCTCTCCTGTCCGCCGTACTCGCCGGCGCGGCGACGACGCTCACCGTTCCCGGCGCGGCCGAAGCCGCCGTTCCCGATGTGGTCGGGGCCGTGCGAAACCAGCTCGCCAAGGGCGCGAGCGTGAAGTTCACGCAGTACGGTGGCGCTTATCTCGGGGTCAGGAGCAAATACGACAGCCAGGCCCACCCGTACCGCTTCGATTTGCTGCAGAACGGAACGCTGCTGCTGGGCCGGCGTGGAGTGGTCGCGGCGAACACCACGCGCCAGGTGCGGTTCAATCGCTACCTGCTCCCCCTGGCCAAGGAACGCGCCGCCGAAGGCGACCTGGTCTCGCAGAGCCTGCTCGCGCAGACCAAGCCGTACCGCTGGGTGAACGTGAACAACCGGTTCTACAGCACGGGGCGCCTGTGGACCGCCGGCCTGCCCAAGGGAAAGACCTGGGCGGCGCGCGGCAAGCGCAGCGCCGGAGCCACGGTCTTCGGCGACCAGGTCATCAACATCTTCGAGATCGCGACACTAAAGGCGTTGATCGCCGATGCCGATAGGCGCAGGTACAACCTGCCGAACCCCGCGGGCAAAACCCCCGACCTCAAGGTGACCGGAATCTACGAAGGCACCATCACGTTCGCCGAGCTTTACCGGCTCTCGCCGACATTCCGCGAGGTGGCCGGAAGACGGCCCGACCCGAGTTACGCGAACCTGGTCCTGCACTGGTACATCACCTTCGACAGGCGCGGTCTCCCCTTCAAGGTCGCCTCGCGCTGGACTACGCAGGAACAGAAGAAGCCATACAGTGACGGCGGCGCTGCCATGGATATCCAGTCCTGGGGTGCGGCCAAGCCTACTGCGGGACCAAAATCCGCTCAGGTCGCCGCCGTCCGTGCCCCCGCCGGCGGCCTGCCTGAATTCGATGACATGGTGGAAGTAATCCGGGAAGACGCCCGGCCGACCATCAAACGGTGAGGCCGACGGCGCGTGGGCCGGCCCGCCCGCTCGGCCGCGCGCAGCGGAAAGCCCGCGGCAAGGTACGGAGACCTTCCCACGGGCCCCACCTGCCTGCAACGGGAGCCGGCGGGCTCGTTGTCGCGCGCAGGTGACAGGTGATCGTGTGACACCGTGAGTTGTCCCTACGGCGAGAGACATCAGGCATGCGGGAGCGTCGATGGCTGCTGAGAGGGGTCTCGATTTGAGACGCTTGCCAGCCTCACCATGATTCCCGGTTCGAAGGCCACAGGCTTTCCACCCGCCATGGCGTCACTTCACAAGCGTGCTCCTCGCGGACGGCACCGACGCCTCGCCGAGTTTCTCGGTCATCGTGATCCACGCGATGCTCTCAAGGAGCGACACCGTGCCTGGCTATCCCAACACCCCTCAGGTCTATAGAAGGCATAACCGATGCCCGTGGCCATAGATTTGACCGGCCACAGCCCGCAGGCGCGGCGAGGTGACGCACTCTGAACCGCGAGGTCTTCGAAGCAGGGCGAAAGACTGGATGCCCCAGCCGACAGGCGGGGGCATCGTTGTGCACGCGGTTTCAGCGTAGCCGCTACGCCGTGGCGTGAAGGGCTTCCTCGACGGCCTGACCGCTCCGCGGGCGGATGGCGCGAAGGGCCTTCGCGACCTTGCGGAGGTCTTGGCGTGCGAAGCGATTGACCGCTACGGCGTCGGGGGCGACCGCCACAGCGATGGCCTCGGCTGCCTCCACATTCCCGGCCACGGCGTAGGCACGGGCAAGACAGGTGCCGAACCAAGCGCGGTCTCGCCGATAGGAGTCCGGCAGCGTCGCCAGGCCGCGCTCAAGGAAAGCAACGGCGCGGCCCGCGTCGCCGAGCACCAGTTCGGCCATGCCGCGCTGCATGTCGAACCATCCGTCGCCGTAGAAGTACATCCAGGGTGGTTCGTCCTCGGGATGCTCTGCCGCAGTCCGAATCAGCTCTTCAGCCTCCTCCAGCAATCGGCGAGCGAGGTTGGCCTCGCCCATCTCGGCATGGCCTCGTGCGGCCATCTGGGCGGCCATCCCTTGCACACCGAGTGTGGTGCGACCGTCGTGCCAGCGTGAGGCCTCGGCCAGTCGTACGCATCGCGGGGCGTCCCCCAGGCTCCAAGCCAGATGCGCGCGCATGTTGAGCGTGGTCGACGCCAGCGAGGCGTCGCCGGCCTCCAGCGCCCACCCGTGGGAGCGGTCATACCAGGCGAGTGCGGCGGCGTGATCGCCGGAGTCCTGACACATCCATGCGATGAACTGCGCGTACTGTCCGAGCATCGCCACCATCCGGTCCGCGAGCGCGCCTGAGGCACCGCGGGCAAGGGTGGCGACGGTGTCGAGTTGGGCGCGCACGACCGGCAGCAACGGACGCCCGCCGACGGTGTCCTCGACGCGGCGGTGTTCGGCCAAGCAGCGTTCCAGCCATTCGACGGTGACGGCGTCCACACGCTGCGGCTGGTCGACGGCGGCCGTGATGCGTTCGTACAGCTCGGGGTCCGGGGCAACGGTCGCGGGGGCGGCCGTGGGGACCGGCGGCGGAGACGTTCCAAACAGATCCCCGGCGTCGATGCCGAGCGCGCGGCTGTACAGCTCGGCATACAGCTCGCCGGGGCGGTGCTCACCAGCCTCCCACGAGCGGATCATGCGACGGAGGCTCTCCGCGGTCGGCAGGCGTTCGCGGGTACGGTCATCGGCCACTTCGCGTAGCCGAGCCGCCATGTCCTTTGAACTCCACAGCCGATTGCGCCGCTCCGCGCGCAGCCGTACGGCCCATGAAGGAGGGTCGGTCATCGCGCGTGCACCTCAATGGGGGTGGGGGTTATCCGCCTGTCTCCTTCAGTCTCCCCTTCCGCGGTGCCGCCACGCGCGGTTGTGATGGATCCGCCGCGTAAAAGGCAGGCCCGCAGAAGGTGGTCGCACAGCGGGGCGGGCCCTTGATTAGGAGGTGAGTCCTGACCCATGGGCAACGATACGGCCGCTGTGCCCCCGCTGAGAACGCCTGGGTGGCGGTTCTGGCGGTCGGACGCACATCCGGGTGACCCGAGGTGAGGCGCGTCGGCGGGTTACCCGCCGCTCGGCCGCCGACCCCGCCCATGCGGAAAGGACATCACCGTAGAAAGGACACCACCGTGAACCGAAAGCTCCCGTGGGGCCTCACCCAGGCCGTCCCGTTTCCTCGGGTTGAGGCGGCCTCGCACACCCTCGTCGGGCTGGCCCCAGACACGCAGCAGGGCGTCTACGTCGGTCCCGGCGGCACCCCGATCGAGGCGGGCAAGCACGGCACGAACCAGAAGACCAGCGGGTGCCTGGCCACCGGCGGTGGCGACGGCAAGGATCCCCAGCCCGCCGACGACACCGCAAGCACCGACTACGGCCAGGACTGACCCATGAGCGGGGTAGTGCTCGTCTTGACCTGCCTGGACGACCCGACGGCCGACATGGTCATCGCACAGCTGAACAAGCGCGGCGCCCATGTCGCACGCGTGGACCCGGGCGCGGACTTCCCCTCGGAGGCGTCGTTCACCACCCGGTACGACCAGGGCGGACATGGCGGGTATCTGACAACTACCTCGCGGCACGTCGATCTGGACACGGTGCGGGCCGTCTACTACAGGCGGCCCACGCCGTACCTTCCCGATGACGCGTCGTCGCAGATCGAACGGTTCGCCGCCACGCAGTGGCGGTACGGGCTCGGCGGTGTGCTCGCGTCGCTGCCATGCCGCTACGTCAACCACCCGTGGCGCATCCTCGCCGCTGAGCACAAGCCGCTCCAGCTCGTCACCGCCCTCCGGGTGGGGTTCACCATCCCGCCCACCCTGATCACTAGCAGCCTGGCCGACACCCGAGCGTTCCTGGCCGAGCACGAGCGGGTGATCTACAAGCCGCTGCGCCTCACCGAATACACCCCAGGCGGGACGCCGGCGACGATCTGGGCCACTCCCGTCGACCCGGCCGCCCTGGACGAGACCGTCACCCAGGCGCCGCACCTGTTCCAACAGGTCGTAGACAAGGCAGCCGATCTTCGTGTGACCGTCGCCGGCAACCACGTGTTCTGCGTACGCATCACCTCGCCGCTGCTGGACTGGCGGCGCGACTACGACCAGATCAGCTACGCCCTTGTCGATCCGCCGGCCGGGCTCGCTGCGGCCTGCCACGCCTACCTGCGCGAACTCGGCCTGACGTTCGGAGCGTTCGACTTCGCTCTCACTGCGGACGACGCCCCGGTGTTCCTGGAGTGCAACCCAAATGGCCAATGGGGATGGCTGGAAGAAGCGACCGGTGCACCGATCGCCGGGGCCATCGCCGACCTGTTGATGGAGGATCATGAGCGTCGACGTTGACGACCAGCTCGCCGCCCGCCTGCGCCGCCGGCTGGCCGGGCAGCTCACCGCGGACGGCGACCTGCGTTCCCCCGAGTGGCGGCAGGCGGTCGAAACCGTCCCCCGGCACGTGTTCCTCGGTCCGGTGTTCTACCGCCGCCGAGACACCGACCGCGGCACCCTGTGGGAACCGATCACCCCCGACGGCACCAGCCCCGCCGACCGGCTCTCCTTGGCGTACGAGAACGTCACATGGGTCACCCAGCTGGACGGCGAGGACGCTCCAGCCCCGCCCGGCCCGGTCACCGGCGCCCCCACTTCGTCGTCCACCCTGCCCGGGCTGGTCGTACGGATGCTGGAGGACCTCCAGGTCGAAGACGGGCACAACGTGCTGGAGATCGGCACCGGCACCGGCTACTCCACCGCCTTGCTGTGCCATCGCCTCGGCGACTCCCGGGTGACGAGCGTCGAAGTGGACCCAGTCCTAGGGGGCCGCGCCCGTGACGCCCTCCAGCGGGCGGGCTACAGCCCGACGGTCGTCATCCGCGACGGCCTCACCGGATGGCCCCACCGCGCCCCCTACGACCGCGTCATCGCCACCTGCTCGGTCCGGCGCATCCCAAGCGCATGGCTCACCCAGAGCCGCCCGGGCGGGATCATTCTCGTCACCGTGTCGGGATGGCTGTACGGGTCTGCGTTGGCCCGGCTCACCGTCACCGGGCCCGATTCCGCGGAAGGCGAGTTCCTGCCCGGGACGGTGTCGTTCATGCAGGCCCGCCCGCACGCCGCCCCACCGATCGGTCGGCTGCCGTCGCAGGACGCCGGAGAGCAGCGGCGCGCGGTGTTCGGCGCCGAGATCTTCACCGACTGGACACCGCTGTGGATCGCCCAGCTCGCCGCTCCGGGCGTCCAGCGGATGACGGTGTCCACCGATGGGGCTCCGGCAGCGCACTGCCTACTCGACCGGGAGGCACGCTCGTGGGCATGGCTGATCCCCGGCGAGCACGGAACGTGGTCGGTACGGCAGGGCGGTCCCTGCCGCCTGTGGGACCGCGTCGAGGCGGCTCTCACCGCCTGGCACAACGCGGGCCGCCCGCCACAGCAAGCCTTCCGGCTCGGCATCACCTGCGGTGAGCAGCGCGTCTTCCTCCCCGGCACGGGACTGAGCTGGCCCCTGCCCGCCTGACGCGCTACCCCTGTGTGCCGTACGCCCCCGGGGTGCGGCTGCAGCGGCCCGGCGGCGGCGTCGGTCTGCGCGGCCGGCCCGAGCTCGCCGGTGCCCGGTAGGGGCGTCGCGGCGCGGCGGGGGAGCGACCCGCCGACGGCTGTGGAGGTGTGCGACCTTACGCCGGGTTCACCTCCCGTGAGCGGAAGGCGATCAACCGGAAATGCTCAATGGCGCATGCGAAAGGCCATCGGCCGTGCCTTTGGTGCGGCGACGGCCGATGGCCCTCCTGCGGACGTGAGCGCCTCTGAGCGCACCCCGAGCGGGAGTCCCCCGCCCGGGTCGGCGGCTCAGCGGATCACACGTCGTAGTAGAGCTCGAACTCGTGCGGGTGCGGGCGGAGGCGGATCGGGTCGACCTCGTTCTCGCGCTTGTAGGTGATCCAGGTCTCGATGAGGTCCGGCGTGAACACGCCGCCCTCCAGCAGGTAGTCGTGGTCGGCCTCGAGCGCGTCGAGCACCTTCTCCAGCGAGCCCGGCACCTGCGGGATGTTGCGGGCCTCCTCCGGCGGCAGCTCGTACAGGTCCTTGTCGACCGGCTCCGGCGGCTCGATCTTGTTGCGGATGCCGTCGAGGCCGGCCATGAGCATGGCGGCGAAGGCGAAGTACGGGTTGCACGACGGGTCCGGCACGCGGAACTCGATGCGCTTGGCCTTCGGGTTCGATCCGGTGATCGGGATGCGGACGCAGGCCGAGCGGTTGCGCTGCGAGTAGACCAGGTTGACCGGGGCCTCGTAGCCGGGCACCAGGCGGTGGTAGGAGTTCACCGTCGGGTTGGTGAAGGCCAGCAGCGACGGGGCGTGCTTGAGCAGGCCGCCGATGTAGTAGCGCGCGATGTCCGACAGACCGGCGTAGCCGACCTCGTCGTAGAACAGCGGCTCGCCGTCCTTCCACAGCGACTGGTGGCAGTGCATGCCGGAGCCGTTGTCACCGAAGATCGGCTTGGGCATGAACGTGACCGTGTGGCCCGCCTGGATGGCCGTGCTCTTGATGATGTACTTGTACAGCATCAGGTTGTCGGCCGTCTTGAGCAGCGTGCCGAACTTGAAGTCGATCTCGGCCTGACCGGCGGTGCCCACCTCGTGGTGCTGCATCTCGGTCTCGATGCCGGCCTCGATGAGGTTGCGCACCATCTGCGAGCGCAGGTCGGTGAAGTGGTCCATCGGGGGGACGGGGAAGTAGCCGCCCTTGTAGCGGGGCTTGTAACCCAGGTTGCCGCCCTCGGAGGCCTTGCCGGTGTTCCAGGCGCCCTCGATGGAGTCGATGAAGTAGAAGCCGGCGTTCTGCTTCGTCTCGAAGCGGACGTCGTCGAAGATGTAGAACTCGGCCTCGGGGCCGAAGTACACGGTGTCGGCGATGCCGGTGCCCTTGAGGTATTCCTCGGCCTTGCGGGCGACGTTGCGCGGGTCGCGGCTGTAGGGCTCACCGGTCAGCGGGTCGTGCACGAAGAAGTTGATGTTCAGCGTCTTGTGCTGACGGAACGGGTCGAGCACGGCCGTGGACGGGTCGGGCAGCAGCAGCATGTCCGACTCGTGGATGGCCTGGAACCCGCGGATCGACGAACCGTCGAACATGAGGCCGTCGGTGAATACGCTGGGGCCGAAGTTCTCGGCGGGGAAAGTGAAGTGGTGCGTCGTCCCCGGCAGGTCCGTAAACCTGACGTCGACGAACTGCACACCCTCGTCCCGGATGAACTTGAGGACGTCATCGGCGGAGTTGAACACTCTCGAACCTCCCAGGGGCATGGGTCAGCATGCCGAAAGTAGGCCCGTGCCGTTTCCGCCCCGTGTCTCGACTGTTTCGCGCGTGTTAAGGAGAAAGCCCTACCCGCGCAGGTGGGGCGATAACGTCCCTTCGCCGTTCCCCGGACTCCCTTGTACGGATTTCTCGCAGGTCAGGTGCCCAGCGCGGCGGGGCAGCGCGGCGTGCCGGGAACGCCGGAAGAGCGGTCGTAGGGGTCGACGGGCTCGCCGGAGGGCCGTCCTCCGCGCGGGTCGCCCGGGAACAGCGGATGAACGAACCCGTCGCCTGCGCCGCAGTCGGCGCCGAAGAGGGCCGATTTGTCTTCAGTCAGCCAGACGACGAGCTTGCCGTTCTCGCGGTACGCGGAGAACTCGCCCCTGTGGTGCTCCACGACCCTCGTCGTCGTCTGGGGCGAGCCGGGCCGGGCGACCGGATGGACGAACAGGTAGTCCGTCTCGATCGTGACGCCCCCGCCTTCCCGTGCGGAGACCGTCGTCTCGCCGGAGACCTTCACGACGTCCCCGACGGGCTCGGCCGTGCCCGGGGCGAGGCTGAACAGCCACGTCCGGGTGCCGGAGGGGCCGGGGTCGTCCAGGTGGCGCAGGAACTCCTCGCGCTGCCGGGGATGCAGCAGGCGGATGAACTCCTCCGGACGCTCGCCCCGCACGGTGGCCGGGTCCAGGTGCGCGGCCGACAGCAGCCGCCGTACGCGTTCGAGGGCGCGGGCGGTCTCCTTCTCCGTGAGCCCGCCGAGCGCGCGGGCCTCGGGCATGACCAGCCCCTGCTCCCCGTCGGCGTACGCGGTGGCGGGAGTGCCGGCGAAGGGATCGGCGACCGGGGCGGGGCCGTGGTCGTACAGGCCCTCCTCCCCGTCGGGGAGGGGCGTGAGCACGGGCCCCGGCCGGGCCACCACCGGGCCGGAGACGATCACGTCCTCGCCGCTCGTGGCCGGGCGGAGGATGCCGATCCTCTCCAGGACGTCCGGCCGCAGGGCGACGACGAGCCCCACGAGCACGACCAGGCCCGCGATCGCGATCAGCACGGCGGGGCGGCGCCGCCGCACCGGCGCGGGCTCGTCCTCGTCCGGGTCGGCCGACTCGGCCGCCGCGGTCATCCGCCGGATCTCGTCCGCGTCGAACTGCGCGACCAGCGCCTCGAAGCGCGCGTCGATGTCATCGGGGTCCGCCGGCCGCACGGTTCCCTCCAAGCGCTCAACGTCGGAAATGATTCACGATATCTGGATTCCACCCGATAATCCCGTAAAAGGGGTACGGCTTCGCGGCCGGACGCCCGACCGGTGACCCTGCCCACTACGCTGAAAACCATGAGTGACCGCCAGCCGCGTTGGACGCAGACCTGGATAGGCGGCCCGCGGGCCGCCGGGGTCGACCTGGGCTACCCGGGGCAGCGCCTCGGCCTGCCGGAGCAGGGCTCCGGCTCGGTCGCGGGGTGGGGGCGCAGGATCGGCGCCGTCGTCGTCGACTGGCTGCTGTGCACCTGGGCCATCGCGGGCGGGCTGTTGCGCTTTCAGGGCAACGACGTCGGCGTGGTCGGCCTCGGTGTCTTCGCCGCCGAGTACCTCCTGCTGGTCGGGACGATCGGCATGACGCTGGGCATGCGCCTGTTCGGCATCCGCGTGGCCGCGCTCGACGGCCGGCGGCCGCCCTTCCTCGGCGTGCTGGTGCGCACGCTGCTGCTGTGCCTCGCCGTGCCCGCGCTGATTTGGGATCGCGACCGGCGCGGCCTGCACGACCGCGCGGGCGGCACGGTCGTGGTCAAGCTCTGACGCCCGCGGGAGGCCGTGGTCAGGGTTCGACGAGGCCGGCGCGGATGGCGTACCGGGTCAGTTCGAGCCGGTCGCGCATGCCCAGCTTCTGCAGGATGTTCGCGCGGTGCCTGTCCACGGTCTTCACGCTGATGAAGAGCGTCTCCGCGATCTCCTTGGTCGAGTGGCCCTCGGCGATGAGCTTGACGATCTCCTCCTCCCGGGGCGTCAGGATGCTGTCCGGCACCCGCTCGCCCTGCCGGGCGCGCTGGAGATAGTCGCGGATGAGGGCGGTGACCGCGCCCGGGTAGAGGAAGGGCTCCCCGCGCATCGCCGCCCGGCAGGCCTCCAGGAGGTCCTGGTCGGCGACCGACTTGAGCACGTAGCCCGAGGCCCCCGCCTTGAGCGCCTCGAAGAAGTACTGCTCGTTGTCGTACATCGACAGGATCAATATCCGGATGTGGGGCGCGAGCCGTGAGATCTCGCGCGCCGCCTGGATCCCCGTCATGCGGGGCATCGCGATGTCGAGGATGGCCAGGTCGACCTCCTCGGATCGGGCCGCCTCGACCGCCTCGGCGCCGTCGGCGGCCTCGGCGACCACCGTGAGGTCGGGCTCCGCGTCGAGGATCAGCCGCAGTCCGCGCCGGACCAGCGCGTGGTCGTCGGCCAGCAGGATGCGGGTCTTGGAGCTCTCCACCGTTCAGCTCTCCTTCACCGGGTGAACCGAGTGAACCGCGTGCGGGGGCACGACCAGACGCACGTCCGTGCCGCCGCCGGGCGGGGAGTCGATGGCCAGCCGGGCCCCGATGAGAAGGGCCCGCTCGCGCATGCCGCGTATCCCGGCCCCTTCCTTGTCGACGCCCCCGCGCCCGTCGTCGGAGATGCGCAGCGTGAGCTGTCCCTTCTCCTGCTTGAGCGACAGCTCCACATGGCGGGCCTGCGAGTGCCTGGCCACGTTCGTCAGCCCCTCCTGCGCGATCCGGTAGAGGACGAGTTCGACCTCGCTGCTGAGCGGAGGCAGGGCGGGGTCGACCTCACGCCGGATCGCGATGCCGCTCGCCTGCGAGAAGTCGCTGCTCAGCGCGCTCAGCGCGCTGTTGAGGCCGAGGTCTTCCAAGACCCCGGGCCGCAGCCGCCTGGCGACCCGCCGCACCTCGTCCAGGCTGGCGCGCACCGTCTCCTGGGCGGAGCGCAGCTCCTCCCGCAGCGCCTCGGGCGCCCGGTCGACGACGCTCTTGAGCGACAGCAGCGCCACGGTCAGGCTCTGCCCGATCTCGTCGTGCAGCTCGCGCGCGATCCGCCGCCGTTCCCCCTCCTGCGCGGCCAGCGCGTACGCGCTGCTGGCGCTGCGCTCGGCCTCGAGACGGTCGAGCATCTCGTTGAACGTGGCGATCAGCTGGGTGAGGTCGCCGTTGCCGCTGTCGGTGAGCCGGTCGCCCGCCGTCAGCAGATCGACCCGCTGCATGAGAGTGGTGAGCGCGTCCAGCGGGGCCAGGCTCTTGCGGATCAACAGCGCGTTGGTCGTGATGATCAGGGCCAGGCCCACGATCAGGACCGGGATCTCGGCGAGCAGGACCGGCGAGGACACCGTGGCGGGGGAGAGCGCGAGCACGAACGTCCCGGCGGTGAAGACCAGTCCGTTGATCGCGAACAGCCGCCAGAACAGGGCGCGTGCCGGGTGCCGCGACCGTGTCGCCGCCGGCCGGCCGGTCCGCGGGTCGGTGCGCTGGTTCACGGCCCCCAGCCTGCTCGTCCTCGTACGCCGGTGTCCATGCGGGCTGCCCCCCATCATGCGGTCTTCCTACATGTCATACCTCTACCGATATGGGTGCCGTACCCGATGGTGGTTGTTCGCGCCGTCTCGGAGACTGGTGGCGACGGGCGGAGAGAGGGACGCGATTGCGCCTGCGGGCCTTACCATCCGGGCGCCGTTCGCCGCGTGGGCGGTCACCACCAGGGGCCGATCACGATGCGGTGCGGGGCGGTCCCGATCCCGGCCCGATCACCGATCGGAGGTTGCTGAGATGGACGTGACCCGTGCCACCCTGCCCGGCGTCGCGACCGTGGTGCACCAGTGCGTCACCCGCGACGGACAGCGCTTCGGCGTGCTGGTGGAGAAGTCCGGCCGTCGCAGGATCCTCGTCTACGGCCCCTACGGCTCCGCGGAGCCCGACACGCCGCTGCAGGTGATCAACCTGGACCAGGGCGAGGCCGACCAGCTCGCCGACATCCTGCACAGCAGGCCCGTCCTCGATCGGCTCGCCCATTTGGAGCGCCGCTTCGACGAGTTCCTGGAGGCGGCCCGATGACCACGCCCGGACCCATCCGCCTCCTCGATCAATGTGATGGTCTGATGCAAGCGCGCGATGTCGTTGTGAACCTGCCGACGGTGACCGTCCACGACTCCGTCGCCCGGGCCGTACGGATCATGGTGCTGAACCGGATGCCCGGGTTGATCGTGGTGGACGACAGGGGACGGCCGGGGTGGGTGCTCCCCGGCACGCAGGTCCTGCGTCTCGCGGTCCCCGGGGCCTACCAGGAAGACCCGGCGCTCGCCCGGGCGATCGACGAGACCCACGCCGACCGCTTCTGGCAGGAACTGGCCGGCATCACCGTGGGCGAATGCCTGCCGCCCGAGCCGCCCCGGCCGGTGACGGTGCCGCTCGACGCGACCCTGCTCGAAGTGGCCGCCCTCATGACGCGGCTGCGCAGCCCCATCGCCGCGGTCGTCGGCCCCGACGGCAGACTGGCCGGCGCCATCACGCTGGAGCGGCTGCTCACCAGCCTGGCGCTCGTGCCGCCGGGTGAGTGATCCCCTAGGTCGGCAGCGGGCCGCCCCGCGCTTTCTCCGGTCACAGACCATTTCGCGTCCCGTTCGCGCCTTGCGGCATTTCCACGATCCGGAGGTTTCGATCATTCACCGCTTCGCCATGCCGTCATCGTCGCGGCGCCCGCCCGCCGCAACGCCGTGCCGCGATGCCGCCCGCCGTGTGCTCAACGCCGGACCGCCGGGGCGCCGCACGTGAGCGCGGTCGCCTCCTTCACGATCTTCCTGGTGGCCTTCATCCTCATCGCCTCGGAGAAGGTGCACAAGGTCAAGGTCGTCCTCATCGCCGCCGGCGTGATGGCCGTCCTGGGGCTGATCCCCGGCGACGAGGTGTTCTTCTCCGAGACGGCCGGGATCGACTGGAACGTCATCTTCCTGCTGCTCGGCATGATGATCATCGTCGGGATCGTCAAGCACACGGGGGTCTTCGACTACCTGGCCATCTGGGCGGCGAAGAAGTCCAAGGGCCGGCCGTACCGGCTGATGGTCATGCTCATGATCATCACCGCGGTCGCCTCGCCGTTCCTGGACAACGTCACCACGATCATGCTCGTCGCGCCGGTCACCGTGGTCGTCTGCGGGCGGCTCGGCATCCCGGCGCAGCCGTACCTCATCGCCGAGGTCCTCGCGTCCAACATCGGCGGCGCGGCGACGCTCATCGGCGACCCGCCCAACATCATCATCGGCAGCCGCGCCGGGCTGACGTTCAACGACTTCCTCATCCACATGGCGCCGATCGTGGTCGTCGTCTTCGTGGTGTTCGTGCTGCTCACCCGGGTGCTGTTTCGCAAGTCGTTCCGCTACGAGCCGGAACGGGTCGCCGCGGTGATGGCGCTGCAGGAGCGGCGGGCGATCACCGACCCGCGCCTGCTGGTGCGATGCCTGATCGTGTTCGCCGCGGTCGTGGCCGGATTCTGCCTGCACGCCGTGGTGCACGTGGAGCCGTCGATCGTCGCCCTGGTGGGCGCGGGGGTGATGCTGCTGGTGTCGCGCGCCGACGTGTCCGACGTCCTGCGCGAGGTCGAGTGGGCCACCCTGGTCTTCTTCATGGGCCTGTTCGTCCTGGTCGCCGGCCTGGTGAACACGGGTGTCATCGCGGCGGTGGGCGGCTGGGCCGCGGGCGCGCTCGGCGACCACCAGTTCCTGTCGGCCACGGCGCTGCTGTTCGGCTCCGGCGTGCTCGGCGCGTTCTTCGACAACATCCCCTACGTCGCCACGATGGTGCCCATCGTCGAGGAGATGGTCGCCCAGTCGCCCGACCCGCAGACCGGGCAGGCGCTGTGGTGGTCCTTCGCCCTGGGGGCCGACTTCAGCGGCAACGGCACCGCGGTGGCGGCGAGCGCCAACGTCGTGGCCGTCGGCATCGCCGCCCGCACCGGCCACCCCATCGGCTTTTGGCAGTTCACCCGGTACGGCATCCTCGTCACCGCGCTGAGCATCGCGATGGCCTGGGTGTACGTCTGGCTGCGTTACTTCGTCTGACGCGGGGGAGCGGCGGGGCCGCCTCACCCGGCGCGAGCGGCGGCGAGGTCGCCTCGCCTGACGCGAGCGCCTAGTGCGAGCGGGCGGGCGGGGGGACGGCCGGCCGGGTGCCTACGAGGCGGCCCTGACGCACTGGAAGATCGCCGTGCCGGGGAGCAGGCGGCCGCGCAGCGGGCTCCAGCCGCCCCACACCCGGTCGTGGCCCGGCGGCCATTCGGGCTCGGTCAGGCCGGTGAGCACCAGGCCCGAGGCGGCGATCAGGCCCACCCAGTCGCCCATCGTCCGGTGGTGCTCCACGTACGACGGCTCGCCGTCCTCGCCGAACTCCACGTACGGCGCCCGGTCGAAGTAGGGGCGGTCGGCGGTCAGCCCGCGCGGGCCGGGGTCGTCGGGGAAGGCCCACCGGATGGGGTGGCTGACGGAGAACACGAACCTGCCGCCCGGCCGCAGCACCCGGCGCACCTCGGCCAGCACCGCCCCGGCGTCGGCGACGAACGGCAGCGCGCCGAAGGCCGAGCACGCCAGGTCGAACGACTCGTCGGCGAACGGCAGCGTCTCGGCGTCGGCCTGGACGACGGGCAGCGTCACCCCGGTGGACATGTCGATCCGCCGGGAGTGCTGCAACTGCCGGTACGACAGGTCCACGCCGGCGACCGTCGCGCCCTGCCCCAGCAGCCACCGGCCGCACTGGCCGGCGCCGCAGCCGATCTCCAGGACGCGGCGTCCCGCGACGTCGCCGAGCAGCCGGGCCTCGGCCTCGTCCAGCCCCTCGGGGCACCACACGAAGCCGTCGTCGCGCAGGAAGTCGCCGTGCTCGGCCTGGTATTCGTCGGCCGCGCCGTCCCACCAGCCCCGGTTGGCCCGGGAGGTCTGAGACCGGGAGACCGGCCGCCTCGCCACGATATCCAAGGCCGTCAGCGCATCTTCGGGCCGCGCGGCATCCGGAGGCCCTTGGGGATGGGCCCCTTGGGCATCGGGATGGCCGGGGTGAGCGCGCGCATCCGGTTGTTGACCTCCGACACCGCGCCCTTCTTCAGGTTGCGGGGCAGCTTCATCAGGTGCCGCTGGAGCTTGGCCAGCGGCACCTGGCCCTCCGCGTCACCGCACTGGATGTCGTACACGGGCACGTCGATCGCGACCCGCTGCACGCGCTTCTTCTCCGCGACGAGCATGCGCTGCACCCGGTTCGGCGGGCCCTCGGAGACCAGGATGACCCCCGGATATCCGACGACCCGGAAGACGAGGTCCTGGTCGCGGTTGACCGCGACCGGCTTCTCCTCGACGTACCAGCGGCCACGCAGGCTCTGCAGAATCGCGTACGTTGCGCCCGGCTGGCCGTGGAGCAGCGCGTACTGCGCCTTCTGTGCGAAGCGGCTGAAGACGATCATCCCGACCAGCACGGCGGCGAAGACGCCGAACACGATCCATGTCCAGCTGAAGATCACGCCGATGACGACGAACAGGACGAGCGTGCCCAGAGCCGACGCGTAGACGATCGGCATGCCCTTGGGGTTCGCCCGCTGAATGATCTGTGCGACCATCCGGAGCTGCTTGAGGCGTCCCGGTGCCGCTGCGTCTTTCGCCATGGTGTGAAGGATACAAACGCCGAGCTGAGTTAATGAAAACGAGACTCACCCACGCGGGCGGCGATCGCCTGCTGGTACAGGCGGCCGGCCCGGTAGGACGAGCGCACCAGCGGGCCGGACATGACGCCGGCGAAGCCGATCTCCTCGGCCTCCCGCTGGAGCTCCACGAACTCCTCGGGCTTGACCCAGCGGTCCACCGGGTGGTGGCGCGGGGTCGGGCGCAGATACTGGGTGATCGTCACCAGGTCGCACCCGGCCTCGTGGAGATCGCGCAGCGCCTGGGTGATCTCCTCGCGCTCCTCGCCCATGCCGAGGATGAGGTTCGACTTGGTGACCAGCCCCGCCTCGCGGGCCATGCTGATGACTTGCAGCGAACGCTCGTAGCGGAACGCCGGCCGGATCCGCTTGAAGATCCGGGGCACGGTCTCGATGTTGTGGGCGAAGACCTCCGGCCTGCTGGAGAAGACCTCCTCGAGCTGGTCGCGGTTGCCGTTGAAGTCCGGCACCAGCAGCTCCACGCCGCAGCCGGGGACCACCTCGTGGATCTTCCGGGCGGTCTCGGCGTACAGCCAGGCGCCGCCGTCGGGCAGGTCGTCGCGGGCGACACCGGTCACCGTGGCGTAGCGCAGGCCCATCTGGCGCACGGACTCGGCGACGCGGCGCGGCTCGTCCTTGTCGTACTCGGCCGGCTTGCCCGTGTCGATCTGGCAGAAGTCGCAGCGCCGGGTGCACTGGTCGCCGCCGATGAGGAAGGTCGCCTCGCGGTCCTCCCAGCATTCCGAGATGTTGGGACAGCCCGCCTCCTGGCACACGGTGTGCAGCCCCGCACCCTTCACCAACGACTTGATCTCGTTGAAGTTGGGGCCGTTGCGCAGCCGCGTCTTGATCCACGGCGGCTTCTTCTCGATGGGGGTCTGGCTGTTGCGCACCTCCAGGCGGAGGAGCTTTCGGCCTTCAGGAGCGACGGTCATTCGACTTCCTTCGCAGCACTCCGCGGCAGCGGTCCGCGGGCCCGGGGTACGAGCGGGAGCACCGGCCCTGCGTCGTGTGCGGGCCGGCGTGCCTGTCGGAACGCTCGTGCACGAACCCAGCTTATTACCTGCGTTCAGGTGATCCGGGACGGCTCCCGGGACCGTGCGCGGCTCGCAGCGCCGGTGACGGGGCGGCCCGCGCGCCCTCCGTCAGGCGAGGTCTTCCTCGTACAGGTCGTACGGCTCCTTGCCGAGGGCCTCGGCGAGGCGCTTGCCGGCGAACGGGATCACCTCGTCGACCGTGATGCGGCGGCCGGTCTCGGCCGCCAGCGAGGTGACCCCGGCCTCCTCGCCGGTGATGCGGGTGTACCAGCTCAGGTCGTTGACGCAGTTGAGCGCGAAGCCGTGCATGGTGACCCCGCCGGAGACCCGGATGCCGATCGTGCCGATCCTGCGGTCGGGCAGCCCGTGCGCGGGGTCGCCGGGCACCCACACCCCGCCGCGGCCCTCGATCCGCCGCGCCGTCAGCCCGAAGTCGGCGCAGACCTGGATCAGCACCTCGTCCAGCACGCGGAGGTAGGAGGTCACGTCGTCGATGCGGATGATGGGGTAGCAGACGAGCTGCCCCGGCCCGTGCCAGGTGATCTTCCCGCCCCGGTCCACGTCGATGACCGGCGTGCCGTCCACGGGCCGCTCGTGCGGCAGCGTCCGCTTGCCCGCCGTGTAGACGGGCGCGTGCTCCAGCATGAGGCACACGTCGCCGATCTCGCCGGCCGCCCGCCGGGCGTGCAGCCGCCGCTGCAGGGTCCACGCCTGCTCGTACGGCACGTCGACGCCCAGGCGGACGACGGCCACGCCCTTCACGTCCCCGCCGCCCTTCACGTTCACAGGGTAGAGGTCAGCAGCCGGGGCTCGATACGCAGCTCCTTGACCGCGGAGCCGTCCCGCTCGATCCGGTAGGCGTATCCCTCGGGGTCGACGGTCACGGCCTGGATGAACTCCGTGCCCACGTAGTGCAGCGCCACGCCCTCGTCGGCGGCGTACCCGTCGGGCAGCTCGCCCGACGCGACCGACTCGTGCAGCAGCGCCCGCCGCTGCGGGTCGGAGTTGTAGTGGACGCCGCAGGAGTAGGGGAGCAGGGCCAGGCCCTCGGCCCAGGGGCGCAGCCTCGGCCCGAACGAGTCGGTGTTGCCGCCGACGTGCCAGCACAACGCGCCGGCGCTCTGCCCGGACAGCACGACCCCCGCCCGCCACGCCTCGGCGAACGCCTCGTCCAGGCCGTGCAGGCGCCACAGCGCGGCGAGGTTGGCGACGCTGCCGCCGCTCACGTAGATCGCGTCCTGCTCCAGGATCCACTCGCGGGGGTCCTCGACGTTCGGCATCGGGAACACCGTCAGGTGGCTCACCTCGACGTCCCAGCGGGAGAACGCGCCGTACATCTTCAGCAGCCAGTCGGCGTCGTCGCCGGTGGCCGTGGCGAGCAGGCCGAGCTTGGGCCGGTCCTGCCCGGTCAGGTCGAGGACGTAGCGCAGCAGCGGGGTCGGCTCGATGAACCCGTACCGCTCCGTCGGCCGGAATGAGCCGCCTCCGATGGCGACGATGTGCGACTGCCCGATGCGGCTCATGCCTGCACACTCCTGTTCCCGGTTCGGATGACTCTTTAGAGTACGGCGGCCAGGGCCTCGGTGATGGTGGGATGGGCGAACCGGTGGCCCGCGTCGAGCAGCCGCCGGGGGATCACCCGCTGACCGGCGAGCAGCGCCTCCTGCGCGAACTCCCCGAGCGCCAGGCGCAGCGCGAACCGCGGGGCGGGCAGCGGCATCGTCGGGCGTCGCAGCGCCCCGGCGAGCGCGGCCGTGTATTCGGCGTTCGTCACCGGCTCGGGGGCGGTGAGGTTCACCGGCCCGGCCAGCTCGTGCGCGAGCAGGAAGCGGACCGCGTCCACCCAGTCGGGCAGCGAGATCCACGAGACGTACTGCCTGCCGCTGCCGAGCACGGCGCCCGCGCCCATCTTGAAGATCGGCAGCATCCGGGCGAGCGCGCCGCCCCGGCCGGTGAGCACCATGCCGGTGCGCAGCAGCGTCACCCGCACGCCCGCCTGCGCGGCGGGCTCGGTGGCCTCCTCCCAGCCGCGCGTCAGCTCGGCGAGGAAGCCCCGGCCCGGCGGCGCGGACTCGTCCACGGCCCGGTCGCCGGTGTCGCCGTAGAAGCCGATCGCGGAGGACGACAGCAGCACCCGCGGACCGGCCTCGGCGCGGGCCAGCGCCAGGGCCAGGGTGCGCGTGCCGGCGACGCGGCTGTTCACCAGCTCCCGCTTGTACGCCTCCGACCACCGGCGGTCGCCGATCCCGGCGCCGGCCAGGTGGACCACGGCGTCCGCGCCCTCCAGGGCCGCCGGGTCGAGCACGTCGCCCTCCGGGTCCCAGAAGCACTCGTCGGGCCCGGCGGGCGCGCGCCGTACGAGCCGGCGCACCCGGTGCCCGTCGTCGCGCAGCGCGCGCACCAGGGCCGATCCGAGCAGTCCAGAGGAACCCGTCACCACTGTCGTCATCGTGCTCACGCAGGCATCACTACCCCACGAGGGAGGAGTCCCGTCAGGCCGGGTGCGCGGGGCGGCCCGCTCCGCCGTACGGCAGGGGCCCGGACGACCGGGAATCGCGCGGACATTCCGGCGGCGCGCCGACCATGGGCCGGCGCTCACGCCGCCCAGGTGCGGGACACGTCCCCGCCACGGGCGCGGACAGGCCCGGGGACGGCGAGGGCCGCCCCGCGAAGCGCGAGGCGGCCCCGGTGACCTCCAGGCCCGCGGCTAGGCCAGGCCGAGCTGGGCCTCGAAGCGGCCCTCCTCGAGACGGTGCTTGACCGTGGTGAGGAAGCGGGCCGCGTCGGCGCCGTCGACCAGGCGGTGGTCGTAGCTGAGCGCCAGGTAAACCATCGAGCGGATCGCGATGACCTCGCCCTCCGGGGTGTCCACGACGACCGGGCGCTTGACGACCGCGCCGGTGCCCAGCATGCCGACCTGCGGCTGGTTGAGGATCGGCGTGTCGAACAGCGCGCCCCGGCTGCCGGTGTTGGTCAGCGTGAACGTGCCGCCGGTGATCTCGTCCGGGCTGACCTTGTTGGTGCGGGTGCGCTCGGCCAGGTCGGCGATCTTACGGGCGAGCCCGGCGAGGTTCAGGTCGCCGGCGTTCTTGATCACCGGGACGAGCAGGCCGCGCTCGGTGTCGGTCGCGAAGCCGAGGTGCTCGACGTCGAAGTAGGTGACCTCGTTCGTCTCGCTGTTGATCGTCGCGTTCAGCTTCGGGTGCTGCTTGAGCGCCTCGACCGCCGCCTGGGCGAAGAACGGCATGAACGTCAGCTTCACGCCCTCACGCCGCAGGAAGTCGTCCTTGGCCCGCTCGCGCAGGCGGGCGATGCGGGTGACGTCGACCTCGACCACGGTGGTGAGCTGGGCCGAGACCTGCAGCGACTCCACCATGCGCTTGGCGATGGTCTGCCGCAGGCGCGACATCTTCTCCGTACGGCCGCGCAGCGTGGTGTCGGCCTGCACCTCGGGAGCCGGGGCGGCGGACGGGGCGGCGGGAGCCTGGGCCGCGGCGGGCGCCGCCTGCGGGGCCGCCGGAGCGGCGGCGGCAGCGGCCGCGGCGCGCTCGCGCTGCACCCGGGCGGCCTCGATCACGTCCTGCTTGCGGATCCGGCCGCCGACGCCGGTGCCGGTCAGCGTGTTGAGGTCGACGCCGTGCTCGGCGGCGAGCTTGCGGACCAGCGGCGTGACGTACGGGACCTCGCCGGACGACGGCAGCGGGGTGGGCTCGCTCGGCTGCGCGGCCGGAGCGGGCGCCTGCGGCTGCGGAGCCGGGGCGGCCGGAGCCGGAGCCGGGGCGGGCGCCGGCGGCGGCGTCACCACGGCGGGCGCGGGCTGCGGGATCGACGAGATCGGCGCGGCCGGGGCGGGGGCCGGCTCGGGCGCGGGGGCCGGAGCGGGCGCGGGCTCGGGCTGCGCGGCGGGAGCCGGAGCCGCCGGCTCGGCGGCGGCCGGAGCGGCGCCCGCCTCGGAGTCGATCAGGGCGAGCTCGGCGCCGACCTCGACCGTCTCGTCCTCGGAGACGATGATCTTGGTCAGGTAGCCGGAGGCCGGCGAGGGGATCTCGGTGTCGACCTTGTCGGTCGACACCTCGAGAAGCGGCTCGTCGGCCTCGACGCGGTCGCCTTCCTTCTTCAGCCAACGGGTGACGGTGCCCTCGGTAACGCTCTCGCCGAGCTGGGGCATGGTTACGGAGACCGGCATGGTGTGTCTTCTCTCGCGTTCGCTAGGAGGGCTTCAGTTGTGGACGTGCAGCGGCTTGCCGGCCAGGGCCAGCATGGCCTCGCCGAGGGCCTCGGACTGGGTCGGGTGCGGGTGGATGAGCTGGGCGACGTCGGCGGCCGTGGCCTCCCAGTTGAAGATCAGCTGAGCCTCCGCGATCAGCTCGCCCACCCGGCTGCCGACCATGTGGACGCCGAGCACCCGGCCGTCGCGCTCGGCGACGACCTTGACCTCGCCCTGGGTCTGCAGGATCTTGCTCTTGCCGTTGCCCGCGAGGTTGTAGTTCAGCTCGACGACGTCGTGACCGCGCTCGCGGGCGACCGCCGTGGAGATGCCCACCGACGCGACCTCGGGCTCGGAGTAGGTGATGCGCGGCACGCCGTCGTAGTCGATGGGCACCGGGTTCAGCCCGGCGATGTGCTCGGCGACCAGGATGCCCTCGGCGAAGCCGACGTGGGCGAGCTGCAGCGTGGGGATCAGGTCGCCCACGGCGTACACGCCCGGCACGCTGGTCTGGCAGAACTCGTTGACGAGCACGTAGCCGCGCTCCATCGCGATGCCGTTCTCCTCGTAGCCGAGGCCGGCCGAGACCGGGCCGCGGCCGACGGCGACGAGCATGATCTCGGCGTCGAGCGTCTTGCCGTTCTCCAGGGAGACGACGACCCCGGTGTCGGTGGTCTTGACGCTCTCGAACCGGGCGCCCAGCTCGTACTTGATGCCGCGGCGGCGGAAGGCGCGCTCCAGCAGCTTCGAGCTGGACTCGTCCTCCAGCGGCAGCAGGTGCGGCAGCGCCTCGACGATCGTGACCTCGGCGCCGAACGAGCGCCACACGCTGGCGAACTCGACGCCGATGACGCCGCCGCCCAGGATGACGACCGAGGACGGGACGCGGTCGAGGACCAGCGCGTGGTCGCTGGTGATCACCTTCTCGCCGTCGATGTCCAGGCCGGGCAGCGACTTCGGCACCGAGCCCGTCGCCAGCACGACGTTGCGGCCCTCGAACACCTGGTCGCCGACCACGACGCGGTTGGGGCCGGCCAGGCGGCCCTCGCCCTCGACCACGGTGATCTTCTTGCTCTTGATGAGACCGGCCAGGCCCTTGTAGAGGCCGCCGATCACCTTGTCCTTGTACGCGTGGACGGCGGGGACGTCGATGCCCTCCAGGCGGGTGCGGACGCCGAACGACTCGCCCTCGCGAGCCTGGTCGGCGAGCTCGGCCGCGTGCAGCAGCGCCTTGGTGGGGATGCAGCCGCGGTGCAGGCAGGTGCCCCCGACCTTGTCCTTCTCGATGAGGACGACGTTCATGCCGAGCTCTGCCGCCCGCAGGGCACAGGCGTAACCACCGCTACCGCCACCTAGGACGACGATGTCGTAGGGGCCGCTGCCATCAGCCACTGGAATGCTCCTTGGTCGTATTCACACCGCCGGAAAGGACCCGGCAGCATCTTTTCACTTGTCCCGGAAGATCGTGGCTCCGGCTCGGGTACGCGCGGCGGTCCGGCGGAGCCTCTTTCCTGTTTAAACAGCCTGCTCGGACGTGCCGTTCCCCGCGTAGTGCTCGGCGACGGCGACGAGCGTGCGGGTCATCGCGCCGGTGCCGCCCTTGGGGGTGTAGCCGTGCGGCTCGCCCTTGTTGAACGCGGGACCGGCCATGTCGATGTGCGCCCACTTGACGCCCTCGGGCACGAACTCGCGCAGGAAGACGCCCGCGGCGAGCATGCTGCCCCACCGCTCGGGCTGGAGGTTGGCGATGTCGGCGACCGCGGAGTCGAGCCCCTTGCGCAGCTCGGCGGGCAGCGGCATGCCCCAGGCGCCCTCGCCCTGCTCGCCGGCGATGCGCACGACCTCCTCGCGCAGGGAGTCGTCGTTGGCCATCACGCCGGCCGTACGCCACCCGAGCGCCACGATCTGGGCGCCGGTCAGGGTGGCGACGTCGATGATCACGTCGGGCTCGTCCTCGGCGGCGCGGGCGATGCCGTCGATCAGCACCAGGCGGCCCTCGGCGTCGGTGTCGAGCACCTCGACGGTCTTGCCGCTGTAGGTGCGCAGGACGTCGGAGGGGCGCTGCGCGCTGCCCGAGGGCATGTTCTCGGCCAGGCAGAGGTAGCCGACCGCGTTGACGCGCAGGCCGAGCCGGGCGATCGCGACCAGCGCGCCGAACACGGCCCCGGCGCCGCCCATGTCCGACTTCATCCAGTCCATGGACGTGGTGGGCTTGAGCGACAGGCCGCCGGAGTCGAAGGTGATGCCCTTGCCGACGAACGCGACCTTCCGGGTGGCCTCGGGGTGGCTGTAGGAGACGCGGACCAGGCGCGGCGGGTTGATCGAGCCCTGCCCGACGCCGATGATGCCGCCGTAGCCGTCCTCCTTGAGCCGGACCTCGTCCAGCACCTCCACGGACAGGCCGGCCTGGCCGCCGGTCTCCTGGGCGATCTCGGCGAAGCGCGCGGGCCACAGGTCGGACGGCGGCGTGTTCACCAGGTCGCGTACGAGGGTGACCGCGTCGGCGAGAGTCGCCGCGTGCGCGACGGCGTCCTCGGCCCCGGCCGCGCCGGACAGGAGGGTCAGCTCGCCCACCGGCGGCTTGCGGTCACCGCCGGTGCGGTACCGCGTGAAGTCGTAGGCGCCCAGCAGGCCGCCCAGCGCCACGGCCTCCGCCTCGGCGGCCGTACGGGCGGGCAGCGCGAGCGTGGCGGTCGCCGTCCCCGAGAGGGACCGGACGGCCGCCCCGGCCGCGCGGCGCAGGGTCTCCGGGTCGTAGTCCCCCGCGGGCGCGTCGCCGAGGCCCACGGCGACGGCGACCGGCGCGGTCCGCGCGCCGAAGGTCGGGATCTTTACGACTTCCTCTGCCTTGCCGGTGAACCCCATTGTGGTGAGGATCTCGGCGAGTCGGCCGTCCAGTGCCTGGTCGAGGGCCTCGGCTCCGGGGGCCGGGCGCGGCCCCTCCGAGGTCGTATGGACGCCGAATATGAGAGCTCCGGTCTCTATGGAGACCGTGTCAGATGCGTTTACGCGCACTGTGGTCACGTGAGCCGATGCTAGCTGGGCTCCCTCGGCTACGCATAAACGAGGGTTCATCCTACCAATCAGTAGTCCATATGGTGCTAGTTGCGCTAGCACTATCATCATCTATCGATGGATGGTGATAGCGTCACTAGCACCATGTTGCTCACACTCGACCTCAACGATCCGCGGCCGCTGCATGAACAGGTGGCCGCCGCCATCAGGCGTGCGATCACGGCCGGGGACGTCGCCCCCGGCGATCGGCTTCCTCCGGCCCGGGACCTGGCCGACGCTCTGGGCGTCAACGCGAACACGGTGCTGCGCTCGCTCCGCGAGCTGCGGGACGAGGGACTGCTGGAGTTCCGCCGTGGGCGCGGGGTGTCCGTGCTGCGGCGGCCGGACGGCCGCGAGGCGCTCAGGACGCGTGTGCGCGAGCTGCTCGACGAGGCCGCCGGGTACGGCCTCACCGCGGACGACGTGATCACCCTCATCAAGGACATCAAGGACATCGGCGAGGAACCGGGCGAGGAGCCCGGCGGAGACTTCGGCAAGGAGACCTCATGACCGACCCGCGCAGCGCTGTGAGCGGCATCCGCACCCGGTTCGTGGCGGCCGTCGCGGCCTGGGCCGTGCTGGTCGCCGCCGTGCTCGTGGCGGTGCCGCTGGCGTACGGCTCCCGCCTGCCCGACCCGCTGGCCACCCACTGGGGGCCGTCCGGGCGGCCCGACGACTCCATGTCGTCCGCCGCCTTCCTGCTCTTCCTGCTCGTGATGTGGGCCGCCGTCGCGGGGATCAGCGTCGGCGTCGCGGCGCGGGGCCGCAACCTGGCCCGCCGGACCACGCGCGCCTGCCTGTGCGCCGGACTGGCCTGGGCGGGCGCCTTCATCGTCGCCACGCAGGCCGTCACGATCGCCGCCAACCTCGACCGCGGCGACTGGACGCGGGCGGCGACCGTGAGCTGGCAGCCCGCGGTGGTCGTCGCCGCGCCCATCGCGCTCGGGGCGCTCGGCTGGCTCGCCGGGCGGCGCGGCCCGGACGTTCCCGCCACGCCGCCGCCTCCGGGGCCGCTGATCGACCTCACCCCCGGCAAGCGGCCCGTGTGGGTCTCCACCACCACCGCGCCCTGGGCGGCCTGGATCGCGCTCGTGGCCACCGCCGCCGCGGTGGTCACGGCGAGCCTGTCCCTGTCCGGCGGCCTGTCCGGCGGCTGGAGCGCCGTGGTGCCGCTCGGCCTGACGGCCCTGGTCGGCGCGGTGCTGTCGTCGGTCTCCGTACGGGTCGTCCCCGAAGCGCTGACCGTGTCGGTCGGCCCGCTGCGGTGGCCTTCGCGCAGCGTACGGCTCGACCGCGTGGAACGGGCGTGGGTGGAGGAGCGCTACCCGTCCCAGATGGGCGGATGGGGCTACCGCGGCCTCCCGGGACGCGCCACGATCATGATCCGCGGCGGAGAGTGCCTGGTCGTCCGATACACCTCCGGCGGCGAGCTGGCGATCACCGTGGACGACGCCGCCACGGGAGCCGCCCTGATCAACGCCCTCGTCGACCGCCGCCGCGCCTGAGCGGGTTTCCTCGTGCGGTTCTTCGTGACCCGGGAGCGTTCCGGCGGGGCGCTCCCCGCCGGTGGTGATCGGCGTCGCGGTGCGGGTCGCCTCGGAAAGCGACGCGGGCGGCTCGGACGTCGGCCAGATCGCGGGCAACAGCCTGACGCTGACGTTCGCCGCTTTCGCTCCCCGCGTTCCGCGGCGGGCATCCCGGATGGAGCGCCGGCACCGGCAGGTCCGCAGGGCTGCGCTCCGGCGCGGCCACCGGGCCGCCACCCGTGCGGCCGCCCGCGACACCGGTCCCGCAGGGGCCCGGCCGGGAGTTTCAAGGCAGTCCGGCTGGAACGCCGTGGGAGCCCGGCCGGAGTGCCGAGAGAGTCCGGCCGGGAGTGCCGTCGGAGCCCGCCCGGAAACCCCGCCCCCAACAACTGTCCCCCGTCCTCCCCCTCCAGAAAGGTGACGACCGTGATCCGGCGCTACGCCGATGTCTGGCTCTTCCTCCTCGTCGCGTTCGGGGCCTCCTGGCTGATCGCGCTGCCCGTCTGGCTCGGCGCCGTGCCGCTCGGCTCACCGGCCTTCGCGCTGGTCGGGGGACTGATGATGCTGACGCCTTCCCTCGGCGTACTGGCCGTGCGGGTGCTGCGGCGGCGCGGCACGCCGCTGCGGGAGTGGGCGAGGGCGACCGGGCTCACGTTCGGGCCCCGCCGGGGAAGGACCGTCGCGCTTACGGCGGCGGCCCTGCTCGGCGTGCCGCTCCTCGTGGCCGTCGCGCTCTTGGCCAGCGCCGCCGCCGGGCTGGTGAGTCTCGATTTCCACGGTCTGAGCCTGTTTCGCGAGCAGATGGGCGCGGCGCTCGACCGGGTGCCGCTGGAGCCGCCGGTCCTGTTCGCGATCCAGGCGGCGCAGGCCGCGCTGATCGCCCCGTTCCTGAACGCGATTCCCGCGCTCGGCGAGGAGTGGGGCTGGCGGGGCTGGCTGCTGCCGCGCCTGCTCGGCGATCCGGCGGTCTCGCCTGCGCGGGCGGGAGAACCCGGCTCGGGGGAGCCCGGATCTGGGCAGTCGGGACCGGGGGAGTCAGCGTCGGCGGAGTCCGGCTTGGGGGCGTCCGGTTCGGGGGAGTGGCGGCCCGCCCGGGTGTGGCCCGCGCTGGCGCTGTCCGGCGTGATCTGGGGCCTGTGGCACGCTCCGCTCACGCTCAAGGGGTACAACTACCCGGCGCTCGGCGCCTGGGCGGCGCCGGTGTTCGTCGTCTTCTGCGTCCTGTTCGGGGCGCTGCTCGGCTGGACGCGGCTGCGCACGCGCAGCGTGTGGCCCGCGGTCATCGCGCACGGCTCACTGAACGCCCTGACCGGCTTGGCGCTGCTTCTCGGCGACGCGGACGCCCCGCCGAACACGCTGCTCGCCGGGATCACGGGGATCGCCGGCTGGGCGCTGCTCGCGGTCGTCGTCCTCGCCGTCTACCGGCTGCGCCCCGTCACCGCACCCCGCTGACGCACCCCGGCTGACGCGCCGCGCCCGGCACCCTCACACCAGCAGCACGGCCGCCACCAGCGTCGCCGTCGTGGCCGTCTCCACCACGGCGCCGAGCACGTCGCCCGTGACGCCGCCCAGCCGCCGTACGGCCCGGCGGCGCAGCAGGGCGGCGGCCCCCAGCCCGGCCGCCATCGCCGGCAGCAGCCCGGCCACCGCGATCAGGTACGGATCGTCCGACAGGCGGTGCAGCACTCCGGCGGGCCGCATGCCCGCGTCGACGGCCCACTCCTGCAACATGCCGGGGGACACGAACTGCTCGAGAGGGGAGTAGGAGGTGGAGCCGAAGACGCTCGCGCCGACGGAAGGTCCGCCGGCATCCACGGCGATCTCGGACGCGCCGGTGTCCGAGGCGCGAAGAACCGCCGGCCCGCCGGTCGCCACGAGGGCGAGCAGCGCCACGACGGCCGCCGTGGCGATGGTCGCCGCGATCGCCGTGCCCCGCCGTACGGTGCCGGCGACGAGCGCGCCGAGACCGGTCGGCCGGGCGGCGGGCACGCCCTCGCGGCAGGCCCACGTGACGGCCAGCCTGCCGGTCGCCACGGCCGTCACCAGCATGACCCAGGCGACGGCCCCGGCCCGCGACAGCGCGGCCACCTGGACGAACAGCACGATCACGACGGTGACGACCCCGAACGGGCCGATGTCCGAGCGCTTCATCACCTCCAGCGTCTCGTCCGCCGGTTTGCCGCTGCCGAGCCCGTCGGCCAGGTCCGCCAGGCCGTCCAGGTGCAGGGCCCGCGTCAGCCACGCCAGCGCCCCCACCGCGAGGACGGCGCCGACCAGCGCCGAGCCCGACAACGCACCGGCGACCGCGAACACCACCGCGCCGGCCAGGCCGAGGAGCACACCGGCGAAGGGCGCCAGCGACATGGCCCGTCCCGCCACCGCGCGGTCCACGTCCACGGGCCGTACGGGGAAGACGGTGAACGTCCCGAGCGCGAACCGCCAGGCCGTGCCGAGGGCGCTCACGCCGCCCCCTCGCCCTGCGGCTCGGAGTTCGGCCGTGCCGTGGGCGCGCAGGCCGACGCCTCGCGAAACGCGTGGTGTCCGCTCGTCCGCTCGCTCATGCGAGGTTTATCGGGCATGAGGGGAGATCGTAGCGTTCCCCCCTCATCCCGGGCCCTCCGATCATGGTCAGCGGTGAGACAGGAAGCCCGCCCCATGGGACCGCAACCCCCCGCTTCTGACCGGGACAGATACTGCGCAGGGATCCGGGTCGGGGACAAAAGGGCGGATGCGAAGGGGAAGCCCGGACGGGGACGGTGTGAGCGGGGGCAAGCCTGGGCGGGATTCGAGCGGGAAGGTCCGCGCGGGGAGCGGAAGTCCAGGCAGAGACAGGGTTGAGAGGGGAGGGAACGCGGCGGGGACAAGACTTGAGCGGGGGAGGGCCCGATCCGGGGCAGGGTTTGAGCAGGGGAGGAAGTCAAAGGGGCAGCGGGACGACGCGGCCGGCGACCACCAGGGCGACGTCCTCCGACTCGCGGGCGAGTGCCTGGTTGAGGCGGCCGAGCGCGTCGCGGAACAACCGTCCGGCGGGGGTGGACGGGATCACCCCGAGGCCCACCTCGTCGCTCACCGCCACCACCCGGGAGCGAGTGCCCCGCCACGCGGCCACCAGGGCGTCGCACCGCCGCGTCACCCGGTCGAGGGCCGCGCGGTGATCGTCCCCGCGCGTGTCGTCCGGCCAGGCGGCGCACTCGTCGAACACGGCGGCGAGCCAGGTGCCGATGCCGTCGATGAGGAACGTCCCCGGCTCGCCCGACAGGACGGCCTCGAGGTCGGTCGTCTCCATGGTCCGCCAGTGCGCCGGGCGCCGTTCCCTGTGTGCCCGTACGCGGGCGAGCCAGGCCGGGTCGTCCCCGCCCGAGGGACCGGTGGCCACGTAGGTCACCTCGGGTTCGGCGGCGAGGCGGAGCTCGGCCTCCTCTGACTTGCCGGACCGGGAGCCGCCCAGCAGCAGCGTCCTGCGCGCCCGCACCTGCCGCGCCGCCTCCCCATCCGCCGCCTCTCTATTCGCAGCCAACGGGACCGGTCCTTGCGAGCCCGGCCACTCCGAGTCCGCTGCCTGTGGGCTCGCTTCCTTTGAGCTTTGCCCCTCGGAACGCGACCTCTGCGCGTTCGCCGCCTGTGGGCCTGGAATCTTCGAGGTCGGCCACTCCGAGTCCGCTGCCTGTGGGCTCGCTCCCTCTAGGCTCACCCTCTCCGAACCAGGCTTCTGCGAGCCCGGCCCTCGCGAGTCCGTCGTCTGTGAGCCCGGCTCTTCGGAACCCGGCCTCTTTGAGGCTGCCGTTTCCATGACGGTTCCGTCGGCGGCGGCTGCCGCGCCCCAGAAGGTGAGACGGCGGGCCAGCTCCGCCTCGGAGAGCGCGCGGTGGTCGAGGTGAACCGCGATGATCCGGGTCGTGGACGTGATGCGTCCCCGGCGGCGCAGGTCGCCCAGCCGCTCCGGCCGGTCGGGCAAGTCCATGAGCACCACGTCGAAGGGCCTGCCGTCGTCCGGCTCGGAGAAGCCGGTGACGGGGCCGACCGCGTACAGAAGGCTGCCGCCGTCGGGTCCGGTGACCTCGCAGCCGTCGGCCGTCCGGCGGATCACATAGCCGTCGGACACGTGGTCCCCCGGGCCGTGCGGGTGTCCCGGCACATCCACGGACGCCGCGCCCGCCGTACCGCAGGACGTCGAGCCCGCCGTACCGGCGGACGTCGTGGGTCCCGCCGCCGTGACCGCCGCCGGTCCTGCAGCCGTGGCCGTGAGCCGTACGCGGCCGTCGATCACGATGGAGGCCGGACGCCGGTGGCCGGGGGTGAGCCGGCCGCAGGAGGCGCAGGGACAGCCGGGGACGGGCCAGCCCTCCGGGCCGCCGGTGCCCTCCAGCCGGATCTCCATGCCGCCGCCTTTCGCCGAGTCGTCGCGCGGCCCTCCGCCGTGAACGGGGAGTGGACGCAGGAAGAAGAGAGGATGTCGGGAAGAGAGGATAGGGTCCGGCTGCACGGTCTTTATGCCGTACGGAACCGGGCATGAGCCCTGGGAGCCGCGACGGCGAGGAACCGAAGGAGCGGGTGCGGATGATTTGGCGGTGGCGTTACGAGGACGCGAACGGCAGCGAGATCACGGATCGCCCGCTGCCCCGGGAGATCTTCTCCAGCCAGTCGGACGCGGAGTCGTGGCTGGGGGAGACCTGGCGCGAGCTGCTCGAGGCCGGTGTCGAGCGGGTCACCCTCATGGAGGACGAGCGGATCGAATACTCGGGGATGTCGCTGCGCGCCGAATGACCCCGCCCGGCCGCCGCGCAGGGGAGGGCGATCTCGGCCTGTTGCGGCGGGGCCGCGACCGCGAGGGGCGCGGTCGCGGCCGGATCGCACCCGGCACGCGCCGGTCGGCGGGGCCGGAGCCGCGAGTCAGGGACGCGTGGGCGGGCTGACGGTCTTGGCCGGGTCGCGCTCGACGATCGGACCGAGCACGTCATCGATCTTCTTGAGCACCTCGGCGTCGAGCTTCACACCCGAGGCCTTGGCGTTGTCGCGCACCTGCTCGGGCTTGGTGGCGCCGACGATGGCCGACGACACGTTGGGGTTCTGCAGCACCCACGCCACGGCGAGCTGGGCCATCGTGAGCCCGAGATCGGCCGCGATCGGCTTGAGCTCCTGCACGCGGCGCAACACGTCGTCGGTCAGGAAGCGGCCGATGAAGCCCGAGCCGGCGGGGTCGGTGGCACGGGACCCGGCCGGCGGCGGCTGGCCGGGCAGATACTTGCCGGTCAGCACGCCCTGGGCGATCGGCGACCAGACGATCTGGCCCAGGCCCTCCTTCTCGCACAGCGGCACGACCTCGGCCTCGATGACCCGCCAGAGCATCGAGTACTGCGGCTGGTTGGACACCAGCCGGTCGAATCCCATCTCGTCGGCGATCTTCAACGCCCGGGCGATCTGGTCGGCCGTCCACTCGCTGACGCCGACGTACAGCACCTTGCCCTGGCGCACGAGGTCGTCGAAGGCCCGCAGGGTCTCCTCGAGCGGCGTCTCGAAGTCGAAGCGGTGCGCCTGGTAGAGGTCGACGTAGTCGGTCTGGAGCCGGCGGAGCGACCCGTTGATCGACTCCATGATGTGCTTGCGGGACAGGCCCCGGTCGTTCTTGCCCTCACCGGTGGGCCAGTAGACCTTCGTGAAGATCTCCAGCGACTCGCGGCGCACGCCCTTCAGCGCCCGGCCGAGAACCTCCTCGGCCCTGGTCCCGGCGTAGACGTCGGCGGTGTCGAAGGTCGTGATGCCCTCGTCCAGAGCCGCCCGGACACACTCGACGGCGGCGTCCTCCTCCACCTGGGACCCGTGGGTGATCCAGTTGCCGTAGCTGATCTCACTGACCATGAGGCCGCTGCGGCCAAGATGACGATATTCCATGCCCCTGACCCTAGGTCATCCCGCCTGAATGAATGGATGGTTCAGGGTAGGGTGCCCGCCGTGCGCCGGTTGATCGCTTCCCGCCCCGTACGGCTGGCTCTGGCCGTGGCGCTCGTCGTCGGCGTCGCCGCCGGGATCGCCGCAGCACGCCGGCGTCGTGCCGCCGTGCCCGTGCCCGCGCGGCCGCGCCCGGCACGGCGGCGGGAGAGCGCGCCGGAGCCGCCCGGGCAGGGTCCCGGGCCGGTGCTCGGGCATCCCACTCGGGAGGACTTGAAGAGGTACGACCGGCCGGAGGGCGGCGCCCCGGTCGCCCGCCTCCTCGACGGGCTTCGCCGCGGCGACCGGTCGCGTGTGACGGTCGCGCGCCGCTGGATCGTGGCGGCGGTGGCGCTCGGCCTGCTGGCCCTAGGCGCGCAGGTGCTGGACAACGCGGTGTTCGCCCCGGAGCGCGAGGCGTCGTACGGCGGGACGGCCCATGCGGGGGCGGAGGCCCGGCCCTGTCCCGCGCACGGGTGCGAGACGGCGGGAAGCGGCCTGTCGGCGGGCCGGGCCAGCCGGTCCTGCCCGGCGTCCGGGTGCGGGGCGGCGGGGGAGCCCGCGCCGACCGCCGGTCCCGCCGGCGCCAACCCCGTGAACACCGATCCCGCGCCGCGTGAGCCGGCGCCGTTCCCCGCTCCCGCGTGCGCGGTGCGGAGCACGCACGCGGTGCCCGTCGTACGGCCGATATCACGCCGGGTGACGGCCGCGGTGAACCGGCAGTGGCGGCGCATCGAGAGGTGGCTCAGGGCGCACGCGCCCAAGACGTACGCCTCGCTGAACGGGCCGGCCGGCGCCCGGCTGGTGGCGAAGGCCGAGGCGCGGCTGGGCAGGCGCATCCCCGACTCGCTGCGTGCTTCGCTGCTGCGCCACAACGGAGCCGGGGGATCGGCGGCGTTCCGGTTCTCGCCGCATTACCAGATCATGGGCGCCCGTGGGGTGGTCGCCTCCTGGCCCGAGGCCTGCGTGATGGGCGGAGGCATCCCCTTTGCCTACAACTCCGATGGCGCCGACTATCTCGTGACGAACCCCGCGACCGGCGGGGTGGGCTCGGCGGACTGGGAGACGCCGTACTTCGAGGACGAGTGGTCGTCGTACTACGCGCTGCTCAAGACGACGGCGGACGCCCTCGCCGAGGGCGGCCCGGTTGGCGGGTTCGTCCCCGTGGTGCGCGAGGGCGCCCTGGAGTGGGAGTGAGGCGCCCGATCCGGGCGGCTCGATTCGGACGCTTCGGTTCGGGCGGCCAGGCGGCCCGGATCGGACGGAACAAGACCGGGCGGCCCGGAAGACCAGGGCCGCCGCAGGGGTCACTTCTTCGCGGTGGCCGTGTCCTTGAGCGCGACCGGGATGCCGCCGGGCAGCACGGTGGGCTTGGGGAAACGCAGGCGGCGCATCTGGGACGAGCGCATCGCCGCGTAGAAGCCCACGCCCTTGATGTTCTCGCCCGGGAACTTCTCCGCCGCCTCCTTCTTCACCCGTGCCGCCACGTAGAAGGAGCTCGCCAGCACGAGCACCATCACGACCGGCAGGGACAGCGTGTAGACCAGGAGGACGACCGAGCGGACCGGGATCGGGAACGGCACCATCGACAGCAGCATGATGACGAACACGACGGGCAGGAAATACTGCCCGGGGAGCCGTCGCGAGTCCACCCAGTCGCGGGCGAACTTGCGTACCGGGCCGCGGTCGCGGGCGGGCAGCGCCCGCTCGTCGCCGCGCAGCAGGGCTTCACGATGCTTGGCGCGCAACGCCCTCTCGCGCTCGCGCGCCAGGCGGTAGGCCTCCTTGCGGTTGGCCGGAGCGGTCACCGGAGAGCGGCGGCGGCCCTCCGCCTCGCGCCGCTTCGGGGTGGGACGGCCCTTCCTCGGAGTGCCTTGGGGCTTAGGATCCTCTACAGGGACGGGGGAGCCCTCCGCTGAGGTCTGGGTGCGACGTCGGAACACGTCGCCCAGCCTACCGGGAGTGCAACTTAGTGACGCCCTCGCGCGTTATGCGTAGGGTGAATCCAGGCGGCCAAGCCGCCTGACAAGGGCTTGAGACGGCTGGGGTCACCCACGCACAACCTTGGAGAAGGGGACGGCCGACGCGCATGAGCGTGATGAAGAGACTTTCCATGATCTTCAAGTCCAAGGCCAACAAGGCCCTGGACAAGATGGAGGATCCGCGGGAGACGCTGGACTATTCCTACCAGCGCCAGCTCGAGCTGCTGCAGAAGGTCCGGCGGGGCGTGGCCGACGTCGCCACCAGCCGCAAGCGGGTCGAGCTGCAGATCAACCAGCTCGAAGCGCAGGCCGCGAAGCTGGAGAACCAGAGCAGGCAGGCCCTGTCGGCCGGGCGTGAGGATCTGGCCCGCGAGGCGCTGACCCGCCGCAACGGCATCAACGCCCAGATCGCCGACCTGCGTATCCAGTACAACAACCTGCAGGGCGAGGAGGAGAAGCTCACCCTCGCCAGCCAGCGGCTGCAGGCCAAGGTCGACGCCTTCCGCACGAAGAAGGAGACCCTCAAGGCCACCTACACCGCGGCCGAGGCGCAGACCCGGATCAACGAGGCGTTCTCCGGGATCTCCGAGGAGATGGGCGACGTCGGCCTGGCCATTCAGCGCGCCGAGGACAAGACCGCGCAGATGCAGGCGCGCGCGGGCGCGATCGACGAGCTGCTGGCCAGCGGCGCGCTGGACGACTTCACCGGGCAGCGCGACGACATCCAGGCGGAGCTCGACCGCATGGGCGCGGGCCAGGACATCGAGCTGGAGCTCGCCAAGATGAAGGCCGAGCTCGGGCAGGGCCCGGCGCCCCGGAGCGCGATCGAGCCCGGCCAGCAGGGGCAGGCCGCTCCGTCCGCCCAGCAGCACACCCAGCAGCTGCGTCAGCCGGGGGAGGGACTGTGATCGTCAGAATCATGGGCGAGGGGCAGATCGAGATCGGCGCCGCCGACATCGATGTGCTGAACGAGCTCGACAGCGAGCTGGAGGCCGCGATCGAGTCGGGCGACGAGGGCGAGTTCCGCGCCAAGCTGCACGCCCTGCTCGACAAGGTCCGTCACGTCGGCAAGGCCCTGCCGGACGACTCGCTCGAGCCGTCCGAGCTGATCCTGCCGCCGTCCGACGCCTCGATCGAGGAAGTGCGGGAGATGCTCGGAGACACCGGGCTCATCCCCGGCTGATGACCTCCACGCGGTTCGCCCCCGATCGCGGCCTCACCGTCCGGATGACCGTGACGGTGTTCCTGCTCGGGCTGCTTTACGTCGCGTTCGTGGCCGTTTTGGTCGCGTTGGGCGTGCGGGCGGTCACCGTGCTCGTGATCGCCGGGGTCCTCCTGCTGGCGCAGTACTTCCTGTCCGACAAGATCGCGCTGTACGCGATGCACGGGCGGGAGGTCTCCCCGCGGGAGGCCCCGGAGCTGCACGGGATCGTCGACCGGCTGAGCGCGATGGCGGGGATGCCGAAACCGCGGGTGGCGATCGCCGACTCCGACCTGCCGAACGCGTTCGCCACCGGACGCAACCAGAAAAACTCCGTGGTCTGCGTGACCACGGGCATCCTGCGCAGGCTCGACGCGCGGGAGCTCGAAGGAGTGCTGGCCCACGAGATGTCCCACGTGGCCCACCGGGACGTGGCGGTGATGACGATCGCCTCGTTCCTGGGGATCGTGGCCGGCCTGATGACGCGCTTCGCGCTTTACACCGGCCTGGGCGGCCGGAGGAGCAACAACGGGCCCCCGATCGGCCTGATCGTCTTCGCGGTCTCCGTCCTGGTCTACGCCGTCAGCTTCCTGCTGACGCGGGCGCTGTCGCGCTACCGCGAGCTGGCGGCCGACCGCGCCGGCGCGCTGCTGACGCAGCGGCCGAGCGCCCTGGCCAGCGCCCTCGTCAAGATCACCGGTGATATCGGGAGGATCCCGACCAGGGATCTGCGTGAGGCGCAGCCGTTCAACGCCTTCTTCTTCGCGCCGGCCGTCTCGGGCCAGAGCATCGCCTCGCTGCTGTCGACCCACCCGCCGCTGGAGCGCAGGCTGGACCAGCTCGCCAGGATCTCCGCGGCGCTCGGCCGCTGACGAGGAGGCCACGATGGGCTGGTTCGACGCGTTGCTGGGCCGGTCGAAGCCCCCCAAACCCAATCTGGACGCTTTGTTCGCCCTGCCGTCGGCCGCCGTCACGCTGCAGGCCGCGACCGGTTTCGCCCCGGCGGGAACCGGCTCGGTGTGCTTCCGCGCCGCCGAGGGCGGCGCCTTCGCCCGGCTCGAACAGGACATCGAGGCCCTGATGGGCAGGGTCGAGGTCTCCCGGGACTCCTACGGCTACACGTGGCTGCTGGTGCGGAACCCGGACGTGGCCGGGCTCGTGACCGACCTGCACGCGGCCAACTCGTCCCTGGAGTCGGCCGGGTTCGGCCCGTCGCTGCTGTGCTCGCTCGTCGCGTTCGCCGGCCCCTCGCGGCGGAGGCTGGCGATCGTGTATCTCTACAAGCGCGGCACGTTCTACCCCTTCGCCCCCGCCGGCGAACCGCGCCGCGACAACGCGCTGGAACTGCAGGTGCGTGGCGTCCTGGAGCGGGAGCTGCCGATCGAGCCCGAACTCGCGAGCTGGTTTCCCGTCTGGGGCGCCCCGGGCCTCTGACCTTCGGGAGCCCCCCATGACCGAGTGGACCCACCTGCGGCACACCGAGGCCGCGTTCGAGGAGATCGGCCGGATGGCCGCGGTCGTACGGGGACGCGACGGAACCGCCCCCGTGCCGACCTGCCCGGGATGGGATCTCAGGGAGCTGGTCGCGCACACCGGCGCCGTGCACCGATGGGCCGCCGCGATGGTGCGGGACGCCGCCGACCATCGGTACGACCGCGCCGCGATGGACCTCGGGCTCCCCGGCGACTTCGCCGGGTACGCGGACTGGCTGGAGGAGGGAGCCGTACAGCTCGCCGAGGCGCTGAAGGGACGCGACCCCGACACCGAGATGTGGGGCTGGGCGGGCGAGCGGCCCCGGCGGGCCCGGTTCTGGTCCCGCCGTCAGCTCCACGAGACCGTCGTCCACCGCGCCGACGCCGAGATCGCTCTCGGGATCGTCCCCGAGGTGGACGAGGACGTCGCGGCCGACGGCGTCGCGGAGTTTCTCGACGTGCTCCCGTACGCCCGGTGGCGGCCCCTGCTGGCCGAGCTGAAAGGCGACGGGCAGACGCTCGCCTGGCGGGCGGAGACGGGTCCCGCCTGGCTCGTGCGGCTCACGCCCGAGGGGTTCGCGCACGAGCGGTCCGACGCCCCCGGCGGCGTCGCCGCCGACGTCACCGTGCGGGCGGAGACGACCGGAGACCTGATGCTGGCGCTGTGGGGACGGCGCGAGCCCGCCGCGGTCGAGGGCGACGCCGCGCTGCTGGACTGGTGGCGCGAGCGCGCGAAGATCTGACGAGAAGACAAAAACGCGGGCGCCTTCCGGACAATCCGGAAGGCGCCCGCGTTCGCGCGGCGACGGCTACGGCAGGGCCAGCATGCGGTCGAGGGCGACCTTGGCCCAGTGGGTGGTGTCCGGGTCGACCGTGATCTGGTTGACGACCTCGCCCGCGGCGAGCGACTCCAGCGCCCAGACCAGGTGCGGCAGGTCGATGCGGTTCATGGTGGAGCAGTAGCACACGGTCCGGTCGAGGAACGTGATGGTCTTGTCCGGGAACCGGTTGGCCAGCCGGCGCACCAGGTTCAGCTCGGTGCCGACGGCCCAGGACGACCCGGCGGGGGCCTCCTCCAGCGTGCGGATGATGAACTCGGTCGAGCCGATGAAGTCGGCCTTGGTCACGACCTCGTGGCGGCACTCGGGGTGCACGAGCACGTTCACCCCGGGGATGCGGGCCCGCACCTCGTCCACGCACGCGGCGGAGAAGCGTCCGTGGACCGAGCAGTGGCCCTTCCACAGGATCATCTTCGCGTTCTCCAGCTCCTCGCGGGTGAGGCCGCCGTTCGGACGGTGCGGGTTGTAGACCACGCAGTCGTCCGGCGACAGCCCCAGCTCCAGCACCGCGGTGTTGCGGCCCAGGTGCTGGTCGGGCAGGAACAGCACCTTCTCGCCCTGCTGGAAGGCCCAGTCAAGGGCGCGCCGGGCGTTGGAGGAGGTGCACACCGCGCCGCCGTGCCGCCCGCAGAACGCCTTGATGTCCGCGCTGGAGTTCATGTACGTGATCGGCACCACCCGGTCGGCGATGCCGGCGTCATCCAGGGCGTCCCAGCACTCCTCGACCTGGGTGAAGGTCGCCATGTCGGCCATGGAGCAGCCCGCGGCCAGGTCGGGGAGCACGACCTTCTGCGTGTCGCCGGTCAGGATGTCGGCCGACTCGGCCATGAAGTGCACGCCGCAGAAGACGATGTACTCCGCGTCGGGCCGGGCGGCGGCCTCGCGGGCGAGCTTGAACGAGTCGCCGGTCACGTCGGCGAACTGGATGACCTCGTCACGCTGGTAGTGGTGACCGAGCACGAACAGCCGATCGCCCAGCCGTTCCTTGGCCGCGCGGGCGCGCTCCACGAGGGCCGGGTCGGACGCGGGTGGCAGCTCGCCCGGGCAGTCGACGCCGCGTTCGCTGTGCGGGTCGGTGCCCCGGCCGAGGATGAAGAGCGGAAGGCCGGTCTCGGTGATCGTCACGACCACACCCCCTCGGGGACTTATCGTCTAACTGACGACTAATCATTACACATCGGGTCGCCTGGTTCGTCGCCGAGGGTTGCCGGTGGGGCATGTGGAATGTGTAGGGCTTCACGGGTGTTGGTAGCGTCTAGGTAGGACGTCAGAACCAATCGACCGCCCCGGAGGGCGGTTGGCGCAGACGCGGGAGTCAGCACATGACGGTTGAGAGCAGCGAGACCACGCAGCAGGGCCTGATCCTGACTGACGCGGCCGCCGCCAAGGTCAAGAGCCTGCTCGAGCAGCAGGGCGAGGAAGGGCTGCAGCTTCGGGTGGCCGTCCAGCCGGGTGGCTGTTCCGGCCTGCGTTACCAGCTCTTCTTCGACGACCGGTCGATGGACGGCGACGTGGTCTCCACCTTCGGCGGCGTGAACGTCGTCACCGACCGGATGAGCGCGCCGTACCTCGCCGGGGCCACGGTCGACTTCGTGGACACCATCGAGAAGCAGGGCTTCACCATCGACAACCCCAACGCCACGGGGTCGTGCGCCTGCGGCGACTCGTTCAACTGACATACGGCGCGCCGCCGGCGGCGCGGCGCCGCCCGTGACAAGCACGCGTCGATCGCCCCGTACGGATTCTTTCGTGCGGGGCGTCGTCGCGTCCGGAGACGGTACGCTCAGTGGGTTCTGCGGGATCCACGTCCCGGCCCCCGTCTTCCCTGATGCTGACAACGAGGAGAACGACCCCGTGCGCATCGCAGTCACCGGCTCCATCGCCACCGACCATCTGATGACGTTCCCCGGCCGCTTCGGCGACCAGCTCATCGCCGAGCAACTCGACCGGGTGTCGTTGTCGTTCCTCGTGGACGATCTGCAGATCCGCCGTGGCGGATGCGCGGCCAACATCGCCTTCGGCATGGGCTGCCTCGGGCTCACCCCGATCCTCGTCGGCGCCGTCGGCACCGACTTCGCCGACTACCGCTCCTGGCTGGAGCGTCACGGTGTCGACTGCGACTCGGTGCACGTCTCCGAGCTGCACCACACGGCGCGCTTCCTGTGCACCACCGACCAGGACCACAACCAGATCGCCTCGTTCTACACGGGTGCGATGGCGGAGGCGAGGGAGATCGAGCTGGGCCCGATCGCCGAGCGCCTCGGCGGGCTCGACCTCGTCCTGGTCAGCCCCAACGACCCGGCGGCGATGCTGCGGCACACCGACGAGGCGCGCCAGCGGGGCATCCCGTTCGCCGCCGACCCCTCGCAGCAGCTCGCCCGCATGCCCGGCGAGGAGATCCGCCGGCTCGTCGAGGGCGCGGCGTACCTGTTCAGCAACGACTACGAGCTCGGGCTGATCGAGCAGAAGACCGGCTGGTCGGGCGAGGAGATCCTGGACAGGGTCGGCGTCCGCGTGACCACCCTGGGACCCAAGGGCGCCAGGATCGACCGCAAGGGCGAGCCGTCGCTGCACATCCCCCCGGCCCCGGAGCTGGGCAAGGCCGACCCGACCGGGGTCGGCGACGCGTTCCGCGCCGGGTTCCTCGCCGGGCTCGCCTGGGGCCTGTCGCTGGAGCGCTGCGGGCAGCTCGGCAACCTCACCGCCACCCACGTGCTGGAGCGGGTCGGCTGCCAGGAGTATCAGCTCGGCCAGCGCGCGTTCCTCGAGCGTTTCGCCGCCGCGTACGGCCAGGAGGCGGCCGACGAGGTCGCCGGGCACGTCCGGTGCCACTACGCCTGACGGGCGCGGGCGTTCAGTAGTTGCGGCGCACGTGGATGGACCAGCCGCCCTGGGGCAGCTCGTAGCTCCCCACGTGCTCGTGCGACTTCAACCGGCACCAGGCCGGGACGTCGGTGAACGCGGCGGGGTCGTCGGCCAGCACGGCGACCACGCCGCCCATCGCGACCTGGTTGATCCGCTCGGCCAGCATGATGATCGGGATCGGGCACTTGCGCCCCAGCGCGTCGATCGTCAGCGCGGGCTGCTGCGGCGGCTCGACCGGCCCGGCGGGCTCGGCCTGAGCCGCCGCCCGGGCCGTGCCGGAAGACCGCCGGGTGTCGCCGCCCGTCCGCCTGCGCCACATCAGTGCACCCCCAAGCTCGACCGGATCCGCCGCACGATGTCCGGGAGCACCGCGAGGAAACGATCGATGTCGTCCTCGGACACGCCACGGGGCAGCGATACCCGTACATTCCCATGCGTAAGCACGCCCATCGCTTCCAGGACATGCGATGGACGAAGCGTACTCGCGGTGCAGGAGCTTCCGGACGAGACGGCGAATCCCGCCTTGTCCAGCTCGGTCAGCAGCGCCTCTCCCTCGACGTACAGGCAGGAGAAGGTCACGACGTGAGGCAGCCGCAGGACCGGGTCGCCGACGACCTCCACGTCGGGCACCAGCCGGGGCACCTCCGCGCGGATCCGGTCGACCAGCGCCGACAGCCGCCGTCCCTCGGCCTCCGCCTCCTCCCACCGGGCGCGCAGCGCCGCGGCGGCGGCCACGATCGCCGGCACGTTCTCGAAGCCCGGCACGCGCCGCCGCTCCCGCTCGTCCTCCGGCAGGGGAGAGCGCCAGCGCACGCCCTTGCGCACCGCCAGCACGCCCACCCCGGCCGGGCCGCCCCACTTGTGCGCGCTCGCGGTGAGCACCGACCAGCCCTCGGGGATCGGCAGGCGGCCCGCCGACTGGGCGGCGTCGACCAGCAGCGGCACGCCCGCCTCCCGGCAGGCCCGCGCGGCCTCCTCGACCGGCTGGAGGGTGCCCACCTCGTGGTTGGCCGTCTGCAGGCACGCCAGGGCCGTGCCGGGCCGCGCCACCGCCTCGGCGAACGCGCCGGCGTCCACCCGTCCCGTACGGCTCACGCCGACGATCTCCACCTCGCCGCCGTCGCGCTCGTGGAGGGCGCCCGCGTGCAGGACGCTGGAGTGCTCGACGGCGCTCGCCACGAGGCGGTTGCCGGCCCGGCGGCGGCCGGCCAGCGTGCCGAGCACCCCGAGATGGACGGCCTGCGTGCCGGAGGAGGTGAACGACACCTCGTCGGGCCGGGCGCCGATCAGTTCGGCTACCTCAGCCCGCGCGCGCTCCAGTAACATCTGGGCGCGGCGCGCCGTGCCGTACAGGCGGGCGGGATCGGCCCAGCCGGCGTCGATCGCCGCCAGCAGTGCGTCACGGGCCGCGGGATGGAGAGGTTCGGTCGAAGCCGCGTCCAAGTAGGCCACAGTTGAGACATTAACGGGGGCTGCTCAGAGGGGCGGCGCCGGTCCGCGCTAATGTGTCCCCCAGCGTGAACTCAACCAAGTAAAGGGCGTACCGGCCAGAACATTTGCGCCGGTCACACCCAAGGGTCAATAGGAAAAACCGCCCAGGAGAGGAACTTCTGGGCTTCATCTGTGGGGTAGGCGATCCGTGAGTCCGACCCGCCGTACGACACGGCGACCGTGGGCACGCCGCCGGTTGCCCGGAGCCGCCGCCGTGGCGCTGCTGGTGGCGTCCGGGACGGCGTGTAGCAACCAGGCGATCGATCAGTGGTCTCGTGGGGGCATGCCGGAGGGTGTCACCGAGCAGGCCGGTATCACCCAGACGCTCTGGAACGGGAGCTGGATCGCGGCTCTCGCGACCGGTGTGGTCGTCTGGGGCCTGATCCTGTGGGCGTGCATCTTCCACCGCAAGAAGAAGAACAGTCCCGACCAGCTGCCTCCGCAGGTGCGCTACAACCTGCCGATCGAGATCCTCTACACGGTGGTCCCGGTCATCATGGTGGCGGTGTTCTTCTACTTCACGGCCCGTGACGAGACCGAGATCACGCGGATCACCAACGACGCCCCGGTCAAGGTGGCCGTCGAGGGCTACCAGTGGAGCTGGCGCTTCACGACCGAGTACCAGGGCCAGAAGGCCGTGGTCGCCGGCGTGCCGGTCGACCTCAGCAAGCAGAGCGAGGAGAACCCGCAGGGTCCGCAGCTCGTGCTGCCGGTCAACACCAAGGTGGAGTTCGACCTGCACTCGCCCGACGTCATCCACTCGTTCTGGGTGCCGGCGTTCCTGTTCAAGCAGGACGTCTTCCCGGGCAACGTGCACAACCACTTCCAGATCACGACGCTCGACAAGCCGGGCGTCTTCATCGGCCGATGCGCCGAGCTTTGCGGCACCGACCACAGCAAGATGCTGTTCTCCGTGAAGCTCGTCTCGCAGGCCGAGTTCGACCAGTACATCAAGAGCCAGGCGGGGAGTGCGCAGTGACCGCCATCCAGGAACCGGCCGCCGTCGCCGCGCGGCCGTACACCAAGGGCACGGTCATCGCCAAGTGGCTGTCCTCGACCGACCACAAGGTGATCGGGCACCTCTACCTGATCACGTCGTTCGTGTTCTTCCTCATCGGCGGCATCATGGCGCTGGTGATGCGCGCCGAGCTCGCGCAGCCGGGCCTGCAGGTCGTGTCGACCGAGCAGTTCAACCAGCTGTTCACGATGCACGGCACGATCATGCTGCTGATGTTCGCGACGCCGCTGTTCGCCGGCTTCGCCAACGAGCTGATGCCGCTGCAGATCGGCGCCCCCGACGTGGCGTTCCCCCGCCTGAACATGGTGAGCTACTGGCTCTACCTGTTCGGCAGCACGATCGCCGTCGGCGGCTTCTTCACCCCGGGCGGGTCCGCCTCCTTCGGCTGGACCGCGTACGCGCCGCTGTCGAACTCGGTGACCTCGCCGGGCCTCGGCAGCGACCTGTGGATCCTGGGCCTGGCCCTGTCTGGTCTCGGCACCATCCTCGGCGCGGTGAACTTCATCACCACGATCCTCACCATGCGCGCCCCGGGCATGACGATGTTCCGGATGCCGATCTTCACCTGGAACGTCCTGCTCACCAGCATCCTGGTGCTGCTGGCCTTCCCGGTGCTGGCGGCCGCGCTGCTCGCCCTCGAGGCCGACCGCAAGCTGGGCACGCACATCTACGACTCGTCGGTCGGCGGGCCGATCCTGTTCCAGCACCTGTTCTGGTTCTTCGGCCACCCCGAGGTCTACATCATCGCGCTGCCGTTCTTCGGCATCATCACCGAGGTCCTGCCGGTCTTCAGCCGTAAGCCGATCTTCGGCTACATCGGCCTGGTCGGCGCGACCATCGCCATCGCGGGTCTGTCGGTCACCGTGTGGGCGCACCACATGTTCGTCACCGGACAGGTGCTGCTGCCGTTCTTCTCGTTCATGACGTTCCTCATCGCGGTGCCGACCGGTGTGAAGTTCTTCAACTGGATCGGCACGATGTGGCGAGGTCACCTGACATTCGAATCGCCGATGCTGTTCGCGGTCGGCTTCCTGGTGACCTTCCTGTTCGGTGGTCTGACCGGCGTCATCCTGGCGTCGCCGCCGCTGGACTTCCACGTCAGCGACACCTACTTCGTCGTGGCGCACTTCCACTACGTGATCTTCGGCACCGTGGTGTTCGCGATGTTCTCGGGCTTCTACTTCTGGTGGCCGAAGTTCACCGGAAAGATGCTCAACGACAGGATCGGCAAGATCCACTTCTGGCTGCTGTTCTTCGGCTTCCACCTGACCTTCCTGGTGCAGCACTGGCTGGGCGTCATCGGCTTCCCGCGGCGGTACGCCGACTACTCGGCCAGCGACGGCTTCACCGACCTGAACATGGTCTCCTCCGTGGGTGCGCTCCTGCTGGGCCTGTCCACCCTGCCGTTCTTCTACAACGTCTGGGTGACGTGGCGTAAGGCGCCCAAGGTCACCGTGGACGACCCCTGGGGCTTCGGCGGCTCGCTCGAGTGGGCGACCTCCTGCCCGCCGCCGCGGCACAACTTCCTGTCGCTGCCGCGGATCCGGTCCGAGCGCCCGGCGTTCGACCTCAAGTACCCGAAGATCACCGCCAAGCCCGAGTTGGTGGAGGAGTCCCGATGAAGATCCAGGGATGGATGTTCCTGCTCTGCGGCGTCTTCTTCGCCGCCGCGGACGTGGTCTACTGGTTCTGGTCCAAGGAGCCGACCGGCACCACGGCCATGGCGATCTCCGTCGGCCTGGCCTTCATGATCGGCTACTACCTGCTGTTCACCGCGCGCCGCATCGGCGACCAGCCGGAGGACAACAAGGAGGCCGAGATCAGCGACGGCGCCGGCGAGATCGGCTTCTACAGCCCGCACAGCTGGTGGCCGCTGTTCGTGTGCCTGTCGGCCGCGCTGACGTTCTTCGGCTTCGCGATCGGCTGGTGGCTGTTCTTCATCGGCCTGTTCGCCACGATCATGAGCATGATCGGCTTCGTGTTCCAGTACTACCGGGGCAACTTCTCGCACTGATTCCGTGACCCCGCGGGGCGGCCGGTCGGCGATCTCGCCGACCGGCCGTTCGCGTTCTTTGCCGGCACTCGGTTTCCATGCTGCCCGGACGGTACGTCGCAAGGGGAATAACCCCCGGAAAGCGACGCTAGGGGGACGAAAGTGCGTGCTGGTGCGGGGGCGCTGGCCCTTCTCGTGGTGGTTGCCGGATGTTCCACATCGGGTGGGCAGGACGAGAGTCGCGAGGCCGGGACGGTCATCAGCGTCAGCCCGCTCGACGGCGCCTCCGACCTGCCGCCCGAGCTTCCGATCCTGATCGGCACCGCCAACGGCAAGCTCACCCATGTGGCCGTACAGGCCGCGGGACGGCCCGTGGCGGGCGTGTTCAGCCCCGACCGCACCCAGTGGCGCAGCGAGCGTCCCCTGGCCCCTGGGACGGCCTACAGCGTCGAGGCGACGGCCTCCGGTCCCGGCGGATCCACGACCAGGACCGTGCGCTTCACCACGAAACGGGCCACCAAGACCTTCGGGATCTCCACCCTGCTGCCCAACAAGCAGGACACCGGCCTCACCGTCGGCGTCGGCATGCCGATCATCATCACCTTCGACACGCCGGTGACCGACCACGTGTCCGTCGAGCGCAACCTGGTCGTGCACGCGTCCAAGCCCATCGAGGGGGCCTGGCACTGGCTCGACGACAAGACCGTGGTGTTCCGCCCGGAGAAGTACTGGCCCGCGTACACCAAGGTCCGCGTCACCGCGCGCCTGGCCGGCGTCAGGGGCGGCGAGGGCATGTACGGCAAGCAGGACTACGTCCGCGACTTCGAGATCGGCCGCTCGCAGATCAGCATCGCCAACGCCAAGACCCACCACATGAAGGTCGAGCGGGACGGCAAGCAGATCAAGAACATCCCGATCAGCGCGGGCAGCGGCGACGTGTTCCGCCACCACACCACCAGCGGCATCCACGTCGCGATGTCCAGGGAGGACGTCACGGTCATGACCTCCCCGGACGCCGCGCCGGGACAGCCCGGCTACTATCAGACGACCGTCTACAACAGCGTCCGCATCTCCAACAGCGGCGAGTACGTCCACGGCGCGCCGTGGTCGGTCGGCGACCAGGGGAACGCCAACGTCAGCCACGGTTGCGTGAACGTCAGCCCGGAGAACGCCAAGTGGTTCAAGAACAACACGCTGATCGGCGACCCGATCATCGTGACGGGGACGCCGCGCAGGCTGGAGGCGACCAACGGCTGGAGCTACTGGCAGGACTCCTGGGCGGACTGGCTCAAGCGAAGCCGCCTGCGCGCCGCCCCCTCCGAGCAGCTCTGAGGGCCCGTACGGCCCCGCTCATCGCGGCAGGTGGCGGCGGCCCCTCTCGTGGCGGTGGAAGGCCGCCCAGCACGCCGCCAGGGCCGCCGCGAACACCGGCAGCCACATCAGGCGGGCGGTCACCCAGCCGGGATCGCCCGGCACGGTGTGCAGGCCGGGCAACGGCCGGCCGGTGAGCCACAGGACGGCGGCCGTGACGACGATCATGGCGGTCTGGTGCCACAGGAAGATCGTCATGGCGGAGAGGTTGGCCGCCGCCACGAGCGCCCAGGCGGCGGGACGGCGCAGCGCGCGCCGCAGCGGCCCGGACAGCACCAGGGCGGCCCCGCACTGGGCCAGCCCGAACGCGGCGGCCGCCAGCGTGGGCGGGGCCTGGTTGGATATCGGCGCGCCCGGCACCCCCACCATGGACGCCGGATATCCCGCCCACCGGATGGCGGCGGCGGTGGCGGCGACCCCGCCGAGCAGCAGCGCCCATCCGGTGGCGCGGGCCCGCAGCCGACCGTCCGCCCACAGGGCGCCGAGGCAGTACGGCACCAGCCAGGCGGTCCCCAGGTTGACCCAGCCGATCCAGGACGGCCCGCCCAGGCCGAACCTGACGAGATCGGCCACCGCCACGGCGGCGAGCGGCCACGCCGGGTGCAGCCGCGCGACGACCGGGGTCGCCGCCGTCAGCGCCGCGAAGACCAGCAGGAACCACATCGGCGACCACGCCGCCTTGACCAGCGCGTACACGGTCCCCGGGTCGGCGCCCCAGGCGAGCATCGCGACCGCCGCGGCGCTCCACACCGCCACTAGGGGCACGACCGGGCGGAGCAGGCGGCCCATCCGGGCCGCCACCCACCGCCCGTGGCCCACGCCCCGGCTCCGGGCGCGGGCGTGGCTCTCCACGGCCACCCGCCCGCCGACGAAGAAGAACACCGCCATCGTCTGGAACAGCCAGGAGACCGGCGCGAGCTGCGGCATGTGCTTCAACGGGCTGGTGACGCGCAGGGCGCCGCTGTCGGCGACCACGGCGGTCACGAGCCAGTGGCCGAGCACCACCCCGGCGATGGCGAGGGCGCGCAGCGCGTCGACGGCGCGGTCACGCCCCGCCGGCGTGGCCGCGTCGACGCGCCGGACGAGGTCACGAAGCACGACTCACCTCGGCCGGAGCATGCCCGGTTACGATCCGGGTGATGTTCGCCAGAGCGGGCGATCCGTCTTTGAGGTAATCGCTGTGGCCTCCGTCGCCGGCGGCGAAGATTCGCGCGCCGAACCGCCGATCCATCGGATCGCTTCCGAGCCCGATCGTGCCGAAGGGCAGGCGCACCTGCGTGTGGGGCAGCCGGGAGACCCAGTCCCGGCAGCCGCGGGCGGTCACCGACGAGCGGCTCAGGATCGCCCGCGAGCTGCACGACATGGTCGCCCACAGCATCGGCGTCATCGCGCTGCAGGCCGGGGCGGCGCGGCGGGTCATCGACACGCAGCCGGAGCGGGCGCGGGACGTGCCGGGGGAGATCGAGGCGGCCGGCCGGGAGACGCTGTCCGGGCTGCGCCGGATGCTCGGCGCCCTGCGGAGCCCGGAGCCGGCTCTCCCACCCTCCGGTTCGCAGCCGCCGGGGCTCGGCCTCGCCGACGTCGACCGGCTGGCCGCCACCACCACGCAGGCGGGTGTACGGGTCGACGTACGCCGGGCGGGGGAGCGGCGCCCGCTGCCGCGTGAGATCGACGTGGCGGCCTACCGCATCATCCAGGAGGCCGTCACCAACGTGGTGCGGCACGCCGGCACGACATCCTGCCGGGTGTCGATCGACTACCGGGACGACGGGCGCGGCGGCGGCGCCGGAGGCGGTCACTGCCTGAGCCGATGCGGGAAAGACAACGGCCCGGCGGGGGAGTGGTTTCCCCTGCCGGGCCGCTAGTGGCGATCGATCAGGTGTCCGTCAGTGGAGCTCCTTGCGGTCGCCGGCGCCGACGCCCGCGTGCTCCTCCTCGTGGCCCACCTCGTGGTGGCCGTCGGTCAGCGGCACGTGATCGGTTCCGTACGCCCGGCTCATCTTGGTGCGGAGCCGGCCGAGCGGGCCGCGGGCGCCCTTGGGCGGGATGCCCTCGCCGTCCTCGGAGCCCTCGAGAACCGGGATCTCCTTCTTGCCGCGGATGTGCTCGGCGATGTCCTCCGCCGGCGGCGTGTGGATCTCGATGTACTGGCCGTTCGGCAGCCGCTTGATGACGCCGGACTCCACACCGTGGGACAGCACCTCGGCGTCCTTGCGCTGGAGGCCGATGCATATCCGGTAGGTGATCCAGTACGCGATGGCCGGGCCGACGAAGATGGCGATCCGCCCGAACCAGGTCGTCGTGTACAGGTCGATGTAGAAGTTCGCCGAGATCTCGTCGTTGGCGCCCAGCAGCCACAGGATGCCGTAGAACGTGATGCCCGCCATGCCGATCGAGGTGCGGTGCGGGTTGTTGCGCGGCCGGTCGGCGACGTGGTGCTCGCGGCGGTCGCCGGTGATCCACTGCTCCAGGAACGGATACAGCGCCAGGCCCGTCATGATGATGCCCAGCGGCACGAGCGCCGGGATCAGCACGCTCAGCGTCAGCGTGTGGCCGAGGAAGTTGATCTCCCAGGCCGGCATGATGCGGAGCGCGCCCTCCAGGAAGCCCATGTAGAAGTCGGGCTGCGAGCCGGCCGAGATGTCCGCCGGCGTGTACGGCCCGAACAGCCAGATCGGGTTGATCTGGGCGAACGTGCCAAGGAGGGCGATGACCCCGAACGTGAACAGGAAGAACGCGCCCGACTTGATCATGAAGGCCGGGTAGAAGGGCGCGCCCACGACGTTCTTCTCGGTCCTGTTCTTGCCCGGCATCTGCGTGTGCTTCTGCACCCACATCAGGATCATGTGGGCCGAGATGAGCGCGAGCAGGATGCCCGGGATCAGCAGGATGTGGATCGTGTAGAACCGCGAGATGACGTCGTGGCCCGGGTACTCACCGCCGAACAGGAAGAACTGGAGGTAAGTGCCCACGATCGGGATGGCCAGCAGCACGCCCTGGGTGATCCGCAGACCCGCGCCGGAGAGCAGGTCGTCGGGGAGGGAGTAACCGGTGAGGCCCTCGAAGAGCGCCAGCGAGAGCAGCAGGATGCCGATGATCCAGTTGAGCTCGCGCGGCTTGCGGTACGCCCCGGTGAAGAAGATCCGGAGCATGTGCACCATCATGCCGCCCACGAACAGCAGCGCCGCCCAGTGGTGGATCTGCCGGATCAGCAGACCGCCGCGGACGTCGAAGCTGATGTGCAGCGCCGAGGCGTAGGCCTCCGACATCTTCACGCCGTACAGCGGGGCGTAGTTGCCCGTGTACGTGACCTCGCCCATGCTCGGCTTGAACCAGAACGTCAGGAACGTACCGGTCAGCAGCAGGATGATGAACGAGTAGAGCGCGATCTCCCCCAGGAGGAACGACCAGTGGTCGGGGAAGATCTTCCTCATGTTGCGCTTGAGGAAGTTCCCCGCGCCGATCCGGTCGTCGACGAAGGTCGACACGCCTGCGATGGCCTTCGGGGGAGCGTTCATGATGCCTTCTCCCTAACTTCGGCTTCCGCGTCGCCACGCTCCCAGAAGCTGGGACCGACGGGGACCTTGAAGTCGGACTTCGCGACGAGGTAGCCCTCCTCGTCGATTCCGATGGGGAGCTGCGGCAGCGGCCGGGCGGCGGGGCCGAAGACGACCTTCGCTCCGTCGGCCGCGTCGAAGGTCGACTGGTGGCACGGGCAGAGGATGTGGTGCGTCGTCTGCTCGTACAGAGCCGCCGGGCAGCCCACGTGGGTGCAGATCTTGGAGTAGGCGACGATGCCGTCGTGCGTCCAGTTCAGGTTCGTGCCGGACTTGAGCTCCTCCGGGCGGAACTTGATGAGGATCAGCGTCGCCTTGGCCAGGACGTTCAGGTCCTCCTCGTAGCCCTCGGGGACCACGGAGAGGATGCCGCCGGGCGAGTTGAAGTCGGCGGCGCGGATCGGCTGGCCGGTGCCCTCGACCACGAGGCGGCGCGGCTTGCCGTCCTTGGTGGGCTCGCCCCAGACGGTGTGCCGCAGCGCGGTCCCCGGCAGCGGGCCGAGGTCCTTCAGCAGCACCAGCGGGGCCAGGCCCAGCGGAGCGGCGGCCAGCAGCAGCGTGCGGCGCAGCAGCCCGTGCTTGAGGAAGCCGCTCTCCTCGGCGCCCTGGAGGAAGGTCTCCTTGACGTACCCGCGCGCCTCGTCGTCGGAGCGCATCTCGTGGCGCTCCTGGATGAGGTTGTACTTCGGCATGATCTGCCGCACCCAGACGACCAGGCCCGCGGCCAGCGAGAGCAGGGCCAGGGCCAGCGTGCCGCCGAGCGCGTAGTTCGACGCCGCCGTCTTGTCGATCGTGCCGACCTGGAAGATCACGTACGACGCGATGAAGCCGGCGCCGGACAGGAAGGTGATCAGGAAGAGCAGCGCGACGAGGCGCTCGGCCTTGCGGGCCTTGACCGGGTCCGGCGGGATCACACCGGGATCGCCCTCGGGCGCCCGGATCGGGTCGGTGTCGACGATCGGCGCGTCGGCGGGCGGAGTGCCGAGGACGCGCGTCGGCACCCGGCCGCTCTCGGGGTACTCGTTCTGCTCTGTCATGCCGCCCGTCGCTTCTTCGCTGTGATCCAGATGGCCGCCAGGATCAGGAGGCTGAGGCCCACGACCCACGCCACGAGGCCCTCGGTGACCGGGCCGATGCGGCCCAGACCCGAACCACCGGGGTCGACCTGCGACCGCACGTGGGTGATGTACGCGATCATGTCGCGCTTCTGCTCCGGCGTGATCGTGGAGTCGTTGAACACCGGCATCGCCTGCGGCCCGGTGACCATCGCCTCGTAGATCTGCGTCGGCGTCGCCGGGTTCAGCGGCGGCGCGTACTTGCCGTAGGTCAGCGCGCCGCCGGCGCCCACGAAGTTGTGGCACTGGATGCAGTTGGCGCGGAAGAGCTCGCCGCCCTTGGCCGGGTCACCCTTGGACGGGTCGACCTGCTCGGCACTGGGCACCGTCGGGCCGCCGCCGAGCGACTGGACGTACGCCGCGAGCTGGCTGATGGCCTCGTCGGTGGCCCACTCCGCGCGCGGCTTGCGCGGAGCCTGGGGACCCGCGTCGGCGGCGGGCATGCGGCCGCTGCTCACCTGGAAGTCCACGGCCGCGGCTCCGACGCCGATGAGCGTCGGAGCCTTCTTGGTGCCCTCGGCGTTCATGCCGTGGCAGCTCGCGCAGTGTGCCACGAACAGGCTCTTGCCCTGCGCCACGTCGTCGGCCTTGCCGGACGCGATCGCGGCGTCCGCGCTGCTGCCGTTCGGCGCCGCGAGCGCGTAGCCGCCGCCGAGCAGGCCAAGCGCGAGCGCCACGACGGCGACTCGCGCGAGGGGATGGCGCCGTCGGGCGGTGATGGAATTCACCGAAATCCCCGTTCCGATCATTTGATGATGTAGATGGTCGCGAAAAGGCCGATCCAGACCACGTCGACGAAGTGCCAGTAGTAGGACACGACAATCGCGCTGGTCTGCTGCTCATACGTCAAGCGCTTCGCGGCGTACGTGCGTCCCAGGATGAACAGGAACGCGATCAGACCACCCGTCACGTGCAAGCCATGGAAGCCCGTGGTCAGGTAGAACACCGAGTCGTACGGGGAGTGCGAGAGGACGTGGCCCTCGCGCATCAGGCTCCCGTACTCGTAGAGCTGTCCGCCCACGAAGAAGGCGCCCATCAGGAAGCTTACGACATACCAGAATCGCAGCTTCGAGACCTGGCCTCGCTCCACGGCCCACACGCCCAGCTGGCACGTGACACTCGACAGGACCAGAACGGTCGTGTTGAAGGTCGCGAACGGGACATCGAGGTGCGCCTCGGGCCAGTGCGTGCCCTGGCCAAGGCTGACCGACCGGATGGTGAAGTACATCGCGAACAGCGCCGCGAAGAACATGAGCTCAGAGGACAACCACACGATGGTGCCGACCTGAACCAGGTTCGGCCGGCTGGACCCGTGCGGTCTCGTCGTCGTAGTAATTGCGGATGCTGTCGCCACGCCCAGCATTATTGCGGCTCCCCAGGTCGGGTCGCCCCACGACCCCCCGGTAGGGTCCTCACCCGCTCAGGAAACGGGCATGTCACGGCAATCGCCCCGGGGCTGCGAGCCCTGCAGCCGCGCCGGTAGCATCACGATGACCATACCCCGCGATTCGACAGTGAGCGTGAAATGAGGGTTCTCGTCTACAGCGACGACGCAGGCACCCGGGAGAAGGTGCGGCTGGCCATCGGGCGGCGCCCCGCCACAGACGTGCCCCTCGTCGAGATCGTCGAGTGCGCGACCCAGCCTGCGGTGATCAAACACCTCGACTCCGGCGACATCGACGTCGCCGTCCTCGACGGCGAGGCGCAGCCCGCCGGCGGCATGGGGGTCTGCCGGCAGGCCAAGGACGAGGTGTACAACTGCCCGCCGATCCTGGTGCTCATCGCCCGCAGGGACGACCGCTGGCTCGCCAACTGGTCGCGGGCCGACGCGGTCGTCACGCACCCGATCGACCCCGTCGCCCTCGCGGAGGCCGTGGCCGACCTGATGCGGCGCCGCCTCAGCCTCACCCGGGCGCACTGACGCGCGGCGCGCCGGCGCCGCGCGGTGCCGGGCCCCGCGCCTCGCAGGGCCCGCGAGTCTGGGGGTCCGGCGAGCCCGACGGCTCGGGGCGGCGGCTCCACGGCCCGGTGCGGCCCAGGCGCCACCCGGCTGAGCGACGCCGTACGGCGGCGCCGCGACGCCGGCCAGATCCGTTCCCGCCCCACCCGGGCCTGCCCGGCCCGTCCCGATCCGTCCAGACATCCAACCCGCGGAGCCCATATGGACACGCGCACCACCTGGCCATCCACGCTCAACGCCCTGCTGGCGGGCGAGAACCTGACGGCCGACGAGACGGCCTGGGTCATGGGGGAGATCATGTCGGGGGCGGCGACCCCGGCGCAGATCGCCGCCTTCGCCGTCGCGCTGCGAGCCAAGGGCGAGACCGTCGCCGAGGTGACGGGCCTCGTCCGCGCCATGTTCGAGCGTGCCACCCCGCTCACGGTCGAGGGGCCGGTGGTCGACATCGTCGGCACCGGCGGAGACCGGGCGCACACCGTGAACGTGTCGACGATGGCCGCGATCGTCGCGGCGGCGGCCGGGGCCCGGGTGGTCAAGCACGGCAACCGGGCCGCCTCCTCGCTGTGCGGCGCGGCCGACGTGCTGGAGCACCTGGGTGTCGCCCTCGACCTGTCGCCGGAGGCCACCGCGAGGGTCGCCGTGGAGGCGGGCATCGCCTTCTGCTTCGCGCCCGTCTACCACCCCGCGCTGCGTTTCACCGGCCCGCCGCGCAAGGAGATCGGCGTGCCGACGGTGTTCAACTTCCTCGGGCCGCTGGCCAACCCCGCCCGCCCCGCCGCCCAGGCCATCGGAGTCTTCGACGCGCGCATGCTGCCGGTCATGGCGGGGGTGTTCGCCGAGCGCGGCGTGGCGGCGCTCGTCTTCCGCGGCGACGACGGCCTGGACGAGCTGTCCACCGCGGCGCCGTCGACGGTCTTCGTCGTGCGGGACGGCACCGCCACCCAGACGAAGCTCGACCCGGCCGACCTCGGCATTCCCCGCTCGCAGCCGGGCGACCTGCGCGGCGGCGACGTCGAGTTCAACGCGGCGGCGGTCCGCGATCTGCTGCGCGGCAAGACCGGGCCGGTGCGCGACGCCGTGCTGCTGAACGCGGCGGCCGGCCTGGTCGCCTACGACGGCCCCGGCGACGACCTGGTGGCCGACCTCGGGGCGGCGTACGCGCGTGCGGCCGAGGCGGTCGACTCGGGCAGGGCCGCGCAGACGCTGGAGCGCTGGGTCGAGCTCAGCCGCTCGCTCGGCGGAAAGGCCTGATCGCGCTCCCGATCCGGAGCGCCTCCACCGCCGGGGGGATCGGGCGTCCGCCGTGATGGGGACGTGCCGGGCTCGGCCCGGGCCGTACCGTTCCCGCCATGACGTGCCTGTCCCCCCTTCGTGTCATGCACCGCTGGGCCGCGCTCGCCCGCGGTGCGCTGACCTTGTTCACCGCCGGGCAGCACGGCTTCGCCGCCGGCCGGCACAGTGCGCCCGTCGCAGGTTCCCGTCCCGGCGTCCTCTCCCCGGGGCGGGGCCGGTCGGCTTCCACGGGCGTACGGCCGGCTCCCGCGAGGACGGCGGAGGCGACGCGGCCCGGGCGTGCCGCTCACCGCGCGGCCGGGGACGACGTCGTGCGGGAACGCCTGCGGATCGCCTCGGAACTGCACGACCTGGTCGCCCACGACCTGAGCGTGATGACGCTGGGCGTGGGCGCGGGCCGGTTGATCATGGACGTGGACCCGGAACGGGCGCGGCGGACCTTCCGCGAGGCCGAGGAGTCGGGCCGCCGGGTCCTGTCCGACCTGCGCCGGATGACGGGCCTGCTGCACGCGGACGGGCGGCGCCGCGGCCCCCAGCCGGGCCTGAAGGACCTGCCCGCGCTGTTCGACGACTTCCGCGCGAGCGGGCTCGGCGTCTCGTTCACCGAGGTCGGCGTCCGGGAGGCTTGCCCGCTCCTGGAGCTGTCGGCGTACCGCATCGTCGAGGAGGCGCTGGGCGACGCCCTGTGGTACGGCGCGGCCCGCAACGCGGCCGTCGCGCTCCGCTGGCTGCCCGCCGTCGTGGAGGTCGTCGTCCACGACGACGGGCTGCCCCGCGACCGCCTCGCCGGCGCCTGGGAGCGCGCGGCGCTGTTCGGCGGCACGGTCGCCGCGCACCCGCTCCCCGGCGGGTTCGAGGTCCGCGTCCGGCTGCTGCGCCCGGCTTGACCGTCGCCGCGCCCGGCCCTGACGGCGGCGAACCGGCTCCGCCCGTGGCGAGCCGGCTCCGCGCCGCCTCGCCACCCATCGGCGTCACGCCCGTCTCACGCTCCGGGATCTCGCGCACGGTCCGCACGGCCGCCGCCGAGCCGCCGGGGCCGGACGCGGATCAGTCCGCGTCGGTGAGGCCGATGGAGAACGCCGCCTCCAGGTCGTGGCGGGAGTAGGTGCGGAAGGCGATGTGCGTCTCGGTGTGGCGCACGCCGGGCACCCGGTTCACGCGGCCGGGCACGACCTCGGCCACCTCCTCGTACCTGCCGACCCTGACCATGGCCAGCAGGTCGAACTCGCCGGTGATCGAATACACCTCGCTGACGCCCTCGATCTCGGCGATTGCCTCGGCGACCTCGGGGATCCGGTCGACGTCCGCCTTGATGTGGACGATCGCGGTGACCATTCGCGTCTCTCCTGCTGTCTCGGGGCTCGAGTCTTTCGCCCCCGACATTAGCGTCACCGCAGCGGCCGTCCCTCACGGCGGTCGCCCCGCTGCTGCTGCCGGTAGGCGCGCTCGATGCGCTCGACCAGCCGTCCCGCGCCGTACGCCGGAAGGCTCCAGGTGCCGTCGACCTGGACGAGGCGCACGCCGGGCGACTCGAGCCAGCGCAGCACGCACTCGGTCTCTTCGGCGCTGGCGGCCGGGGTGGGGCCGGGGCCGGGCGTGACGGTCTCCGCCGTGGCGACCAGCGCGTCCACGTACGGCGTGGGATGGGCGCCCCGCGGCATGACGCCGGCCGCGGCGAGCCTGCCGTATCGGATGACGTGGATGTCCCAGCCGCCGTCGAAGGCGGGGCCGGCCGCGACCATCTGCGGAATGCCGGTCAGCGAGCGCAGGCGCTGCATGCGCGCCGCGGCCTTGACGTAGGCCGCGAGCCGGTCCCGCTCCACGGCCGCCTCCTCGTAGCGCTGCTCGGCCGCCAGGCGCCGCATGCGCGCCTCCACGGCGGAGAAGACCGCCTCCCCGTCGGCCTCCATCGCGCGCCGGGCGCGGCGGACGTGGCGGGCGTAGCTCTCCTGGCTCTCGCGGCCCTCGCAGGGCGCGCCGCAGCGGCCGATCTCGGCCAGCGCGCAGGCGGGCCGCCGCACCCGGGCAGACAACCGTTCTGTGCACTGGCGCAGCGGCAGCGCCTCGTGCATGGCCGTCCGCGCGTCGTCCGCCGTGCGGCTGCTGCCGAACGGGCCGAGGTAGGCCGCGCCGTCGTCGCGCACCTCCCGGACGATGCTGAGCCGGGGGAACGGCTCGTCGGTCAGCTTGAGCCAGACCGCCCGCTCGGGGAAGCGGGACCGCCTGTTGTAGCGCGGCTTGGCCTCCCCGATCATGCGCAGCTCGCGGATCTCCGCCTCCAGCGCGGTGGCGCAGACGATCGTCTTGACCCGCTCGGCGATGCCGACCATCTCGCGGATGCGCGAGCGGGTCTCGCTCGCGGTGAAGTAGCTGCGGACGCGGTTGCGCAGGTTGGAGCTCTTGCCGATGTAGAGCGCCTCGCCCTTGGCGTCCTCGAAGACGTACACGCCCGGCGCGCCGGGCACCCCGTCGGCGAGGTGGCGCTTGCGCCGCTGCTCGGGGGTGGGGGCGCGGACGAAACCGCGCAGCTCCTCCAGGGTGTGCACGCCGAGCGATCCGACCCGCGCGATCAGGCCGTGCAGCACGTCGACCGTGGCCCTCGCGTCGGCCAGCGCCCGGTGGCAGGGCTCGGTGGCGCTGTGGAAGATCCTCGCGAGGGTGGCGAGCTTGCAGTTGGGGGTCTCGTCGCGGGTCAGCACGCGGCGCGCGAGGTCGGCCGTGTCCACCACCGGGTTGGCCGGGGGCGGGTAGCCGTTCGCCTGGCAGGCCGCCTTGAGGAACGACATGTCGAACGGCGCGTTGTGCGCCACCAGCGCCGCCCCGGCGATGAACTCCAGGAAGCTCGGCAGCACCTCGGAGAACTTCGGCGCGGCCGTCACCATCGCGTCGGTGATGCCGGTCAGCACGGAGATGAACGGCGGGATCGGGCTCCCGGGATCGACCAGCGTGGCGAACTCGCCGATCACCTCGCCGCCGCGCACCTTCACCGCGCCGATCTCGGTGATCGCGTGCTCCGCGGGCGACCCGCCGGTGGTCTCCAGGTCGAAGACGACGAACGTCACCTCCCGCAGGGGTGTGCCGAGCTCGTCCAGCGTGCCCTGTACCGCATCCACGCCCATGACCATAAAGATTGCGACCGACAAATGCCGTGCCCACCCCACGGAAATGCCGGGAAAGCACCAAATGACCGAGGTCGCCGCGCCTTGTCGAGCCGGGCCGTACGGGCGCCTCGGGACGCGGTGACAGATCATGAACGGACGTGGACACGGTGCGACGGCCGTACCCTTGGAAAGAAGACAGGAACAAGGGAGTGTCTCGCAGATCTTGCCGTGCGAGGGCCGCCCGTTGGGCGTGCCGTGAGGCTCGCGCCTCGCGGCGCGGCCGTCGGGGAGGTCCTCGCGTTCGGGGGCGACAGCACCGCGAGGCGCCGCCGGGGCGACCGCAGTGGGCAGAAGATCTGTACGACACGGCCGAGGAGCGACGAGATGAGTTCAGCCGGAGAAGGCCTGTCTCGTCCGTTGCCCGAGCAGGTCCGTTTACACGTGGTGGAGGTCGCCGCGCAGGTGCTGGGCTCCATGCCCGCCGCGGCCGTGCCGCCGCCGTTGCGCAACATCGCCAGATTCGACCCGCGCAAGCGCGCCCGCCTGGGCAGCGCTCCGATCGCGGCTCAGCTGGAAAACGACAAGGAGTTCCGCGAGCGGGTGGCCGAGGCGGTGGAGGCCGCCTGGCCCGAGCTGGTGGCGAGCCTGGCCGAGGGCACGGTGCCCCCCGCGGCCGAGCCGGTTGTGGTCGCGGCGGCGGCGTACTTGACCCGCCCGCCCGGCTGGCCGGATCTGGTCGAGCAGGCGCGGGCGGACCTGGAGCAGGCCGCGGCGGCGGACAGCCAGCGGGAGCAGGCGGAGACGCGGCTGCGTGAGCAGCTCGCCGCCCAGCGCGCCTCCGCCAAGGAGGAGATCGACCGGGTGCGCGAGCAGCTCAAGGCGGCCCGCGCGGAGAACTCCGACCTGCGGCGCAAGCTGCACGACGCCCGCGAGCGGGTCAAGGCCGCCGAGGCCAGGGCCGCCGAGCTGGAGGCCGAGACGGCCGAGGCGCGGGCCAAGGCCGCGAGCGCCAACGGCGCGGCCGAGATCGAGGTGCGCCGGCTCAAGGAGCGCCTGGCGGAGGCCGAGCGCCAGCTCGAGGCCAGCCGCAGGGCCGCCCGCGAGGGCCGCAGCGTCGAGGACGCCCGGGTGCGGGTGCTGCTGGACGCGCTCCAGGACGCCGCCTCCGGGCTGCGCAAGGAGCTCGGCCTGCCCACGACGATCAGCAGGCCGGCCGACCACGTGACCGCCGTGGTCCCGGGCGAGCCGGGCGTGACGGCCGTGCCCGCGCGGGCGCTGGCCAGTGACGACCCTCAGCTGCTCGACCAGCTCCTGGCCATCCCCCACCTGCATCTGATCGTCGACGGCTACAACGTGACCAAGACCGGCTACCCCACGCTGACCCTCGCCGACCAGCGGGCCCGGCTGCTCACCGGGCTCGGCGGGCTCGCCGTGCAGACGCGCGCCGAGGTGACGTGCGTCTTCGACGGCGCCGAGCTGAACGGGCCCGTCCAGGTGTCCGCGCCGCGCGGGGTGCGGGTGATGTTCAGCGCGCCCGGGGAGATCGCCGACGACCTCATCCGCACGCTGGTGCGGGCGGAGCCGCCGGGGCGGGCCATCGCGGTGGTCTCCTCCGACCGGGAGGTCGCCGAGTCGGTGCGCCGCATGGGCGCGCGCCCGGTGCCGTCGCTGCTGCTGCTGCGCCGTCTCGGCCGGGGCTGAGGGGCCGTACGCACGCCGTCCGCCCGCGGTCGCCCACGGTGACGACCACCGCGAATACCTGCGAATCGGTTGAACCTTCAAGATCGTTCCCGATAGAGTCGCGCCGCAGGTTTTCGTCGATCTCGAGGTTGATCCTCAAGGGGGCTCCGTGCGAGGGCGTGTGCCGGTGGCCGCCGGTTTGGCCACCGTGGTTCTGCTGACGCCGATGACGAGTGCGCAGGCGGATCCGAAGCCCACGGTCGCGCAGGCCAAAGCGAAGCTGAGCAAGCTCAACGCGCAGGCCGACAAGCTCGTTGACCGCTACAACGCGGCCAGCGAGAAGTGGAAGAAGGCGAGAGCGAAATACCTCGCCCTCAACGAGGACTACAAGAAGCAGAACGCCCGGGTCGAGGCGCTCCGCACCGGGCTCGTCAGCATGGCCGTCAGCAGCTACCAGGTCGGCGAGATGGGCTCGTGGGGCGGCGTGTTCACCAACGCCGACCCCGACTCCCTGCTCGTCGGCCTCGCCACGTTCAACCACATCTCGGCCGAGCGCGCCGGGCGGCTCAAGGAGTACGAGGGCGCCATCCGGGACCTCAAGGACCGCAGGGACCGGAGCAAGGCGTCGTACAAGGAGGCCGCCGAGGTCAGGAGCGAGCTGGCCGATGAGAAGGCGAAGGTCGACAAGCTCGTCCGGGAGCAGATGAAGCTGCTGCGGTCGCTCGGGACCTACAACCCCGGCAACCCCAACAGCCCGGGCGTCGTCTACAAGGGACCGGCGTCGGGCAACGCGCTGACGGCCCTTCAGTTCGCCTACAAGCAGATCGGCAAGCCGTACCGCTACGGGGGCACCGGGCCGGGCGGGTGGGACTGCTCGGGGCTCGTCCAGGCCGCCTGGGCGGCGGCCGGGGTGTCCCTGCCCCGGACCAGCTACGAGCAGTGGGCCTGGGGCGCGAGCCGCAGGGTCTCGCTGGACGCGCTCCAGCCGGGCGACCTGCTCTGGCACGCCGGGTATGGGCACGTCGGCATCTACGCGGGCGACGGCAAGGTCGTCCACGCCCCGCAGACCGGCGACGTTGTGAAAATCGTCACACTCGCCGAGTATCGGCCGGTCGCCGCCGTACGTCCGTGAGCCCCCGGCGATTGCGCCGCATGTGATTTATGTGACTGTTTTCGCCCATGTAGCGTAATTGTGGGCAGAGTCACATTTTGTCATTCATGATGCGGATAAGCTGCGATTTTCTCTTCGCGGTCTTCGTTATCTGATCTTTATCCGGCGGGGAGGGCTTTGCCGAACGCGGCCGGTCCTGGGTAGCTTCTGGGCCGCGGCGAGCACGCCTCGCCGCCGCGGGCCCGGTCCGGCCGGCCGGTTCGCGGCACGACATTCCACCGTCGTCGGCGCCCTTCGATCGCGCGGCCCCTTCGCGGGCTCCTCGGCGCCGACGGCACTGCCGAGTCCGTGCAGTCAGGAGGCACGGAGCCGGGGAACCATCGACCTTCCACGCGAAGGTCCGGGGTGAGTCGGCGCGTCGCGCGCCGTAGGGCGACTTCCCTGCCCGAATCCGTCAGCTAACCCGGTAGGCGCGAGCGGAAGAGCCGAGGAGAGATCCTGTCTACCACCCCCGCTACTCTGTCCCGCCTTGCCCGAATTGTCATTGGTAGTGCCGCTATGACGGCATCCGTAGGGGTCGCCGGTGCGCAACCGGCGGCGGCGTCCGACACGGTGACGGTCACGGTCGTCAAGACGGACGCGGCGACGAAGGAGACCGCGGCGACGGGTTCGGCCGCCGCGGGCCGGGCCGCCGCGAAGAAGCGGCGGGCCGCACAGCACGCCGCCACGCGGAAGGTCAGCAGGGCCGCGCTCCAGCGGGCCAAGGCCCGCCGCGCGGTGAAGATCGCCAAGAAGCAGGTCGGCGACCCCTACCGTTACGGCGCCACGGGACCCGGCGCGTTCGACTGCTCGGGCCTGGTCCAGTACGCATGGCGCAAGGCGGGCGTACGGCTGCCGCGCACGACCTGGTCCATGCGCAGCGCGGTCAGGAAGAAGGTCTCCTGGGGGCACTTCAAGCCCGGAGACCTGATCTTCACCGGCGGCGGCGGCCACGTCGGCATGTACGTCGGCGACGGCAAGATCGTCCACGCTCCGCACAGCGGCACGCGCGTGCGGATCGACAGGCTGGACGCCTACCGGAGGAGCACCTTCGCGGGTGCCGTCCGTCCGGGCGTCTGAGGGCACCGGTCACCAGCCCCTCCACCGGTGCCGTCCCCTACGGTCCCGCCCACCTCGCGGTGGGCGGGACCGCGGCGCGTTCACGGCTACCATGCACGGCGTGACTCCCCGCCGGATCGCGGCCGCGGCCGTCGCGCTGGCCGCGCTGCCGGCCGGGCTGTCCGCCGCGGCCCCGCCCGACCCGCTGCTCGCCCCGCGGCTGGACGCCCGCGCCGCCGTGCGGGAGCATCCGGGCATGTGGACCGGCGCCTCGGTCGCCCGGGGCGAGCGTGCCGTCGTCGTCGGGTCGCCCCGGTCGCTGGTCGCCGAGATCGCCGCGCTGGCCGATCGCGCGAGCCGTACGGTGCGGAGGGTCTGGGGCGGGCACGGCGGCGCCGTGGTCCTCGTGCCGGCCACGCGGGAGCAGGCGGCCGTGCTGGCCGCGCCGGCGAAGGTGGACGGCCTCGCCGCCGTCGCCGCGGGCGGCCGGGTGATCGTGCAGCCCGCCGCGTTCGCCCGCCTGTCGGCGACCGGACGCCTGGTCGTCGTGACCCACGAGCTGACGCACGTCGCGACCGCCGGACCCCGCGCCGTGCCGATGTGGCTCTCCGAGGGCTTCGCCGACTACGTCGGCTACCTGGACAGCGGCCTGCCGGTCCGCGCGATCGCCGCCGAGCTGGCCGCCGACGTGGCCGCGGGCAAACCGGCGCTGACCGCCCTGCCCGGGCCCGCCGACTTCGCCGCCCGGCCCGCCCAGGCGTACGAGGAGGCGTGGCTGGCCTGCCGCTACATCGCCGCGCGGTACGGCGAGCGGAGACTGGTCGCCCTCTACCGCGCCGCGTCACGCGAGGAGATCGGCGCCGCCCTGCGGAAGGTGCTCGGCGCGACCGCCGGCGACCTGACCCGCGCCTGGCGGTCGTACGCGCGCGGGCAGCTCGCCGGGTCTTGATCGTCGCAGGTCCGATCGTTTTCGTACCGCGACAATCCGATCGGGACTGCGACAATGCGTTCTCGGGCGGCGCGCGGGCGGACCGCGCCACCACCAGCGGGGGTGAGGATGACGAAGCGGACGCTGATCGTCACGAACGACTTCCCGCCCAGACCGGGCGGAATCCAGGCGTTCGTGCACGGCCTCGCCTCGCGCAGGCCGCCCGGCACCGTGGTCGTGTACGCCCCGCGCTGGAAGGGATGCGAGGAGTTCGACGCCCGCCAGCCGTACGAGGTCGTCCGCCACCCCTCCTCGCTGATGCTGCCGACGCGCGGGGTGGCGGGCAGGGCGGCCGAGCTGGTCGAGGACGGCGCCACCGTCGTCTTCGGCGCGGCGGCGCCGCTGGGGCTGCTGGCCCCCGTCCTGCGCGCCGCGGGCGCGAACCGGATCGTGATGCTCACCCACGGGCACGAGGCGTCGTGGGCCCGGCTGCCCGGCGCGCGCGCCCTGCTGCGCCGCATCGGCGCGGGGGCCGACGTGGTCACCTACCTCGGCGAGTACACCCGCCGCCGGATCGCCGGGGTCGTCCCCGCCGCCAAGCTCGTACGGCTCGCGCCCGGCGTGGACACCGACGTGTTCCGCCCCGGGGCGGGCGGCGACCGGGTCCGCGCGAGTCTCGGCCTCGGCGACCGGCCGGTCGTCGTGTGCGTCTCGCGGCTGGTGCCGCGCAAGGGCCAGGACGTGCTGCTGCGGGCCTGGCCGCTCGTGCTGCGGCGGATCCCCGGCGCGGCCCTGCTCCTGGTCGGCGGCGGCCCCTTGCGGCGCTCGCTGGAGCGCGCGGCCGCCCGGGCCGGCCTGCGCGGCTCCGTGGTCGTCACCGGGTCCGTCCCCTGGGCGTCCCTCCCGGCCTACTACGACGCGGGGGACGTGTTCGCCATGCCCTGCCGCAGCCGGTTCGGCGGCCTCGACGTGGAGGGCCTCGGCATCGTCTACCTGGAGGCGTCGGCCACCGGGCTGCCGGTGGTGGCCGGCTCCTCCGGAGGCGCCCCCGACGCCGTACGGCACGGCGAGACGGGCCTGGTGGTCGACGGCGCCTCGCACACGGCGGTGGCCGGCGCGCTGTGCGACCTGCTGGCCGACCCGGCCCGCGCCCGCGCGATGGGCGAGCGGGGCCGGGCCTGGGTCGAGGAGGAGTGGCGCTGGGACCTCGTCGCGGCCCGGTTCGCCGCGCTGCTGTGACGCGAGGCCGCCTCAGCCGCCGTACAGCTCCTCGATCTGCTTGGCGAAGTCACGGGCCACGACGTGCCGCTTGATCGACTGCTTCGGCGTGACGTGGCCGCTCTCCTCGCTCAGCTCGATGTCGAGGATGCTGAACTTCTTGATCTGCTCGGCCTTGGAGACCATCCGGTTGGCGTTGTCCACCGCCTGCTGCACCTCGGCGATGACGGCGGGGTCGGTGCACAGCTCGGCCATGGAGGCGCCGGTGCGGCCGTTGGCCTGCTTCCACTGCTCCATCGCCTCCTGGTCGAGGGTGATGATCGCCCCGATGAACGGCTTGCCGTCGCCGACGACCATGACCTGGCTGACCAGGCGGTGGGCCCGGATGGCGTCCTCGAGCGGCGCCGGCGCGACGTTCTTGCCGCCGGCGGTGACGAGGATCTCCTTCTTGCGGCCGGTGATGCTCAGGTAGCCGTGCTCGTCGAGGGTGCCGACGTCCCCGGTGTGGAACCAGCCCTCCGGGTCGATCACTTCCTTGGTGGCCCGCTCGTTGTTCCAGTAGCCGTCGAAGACGTGGCGGCCCTTCACCAGGATCTCGCCGTCGTCGGCGATGCGGATGGTCACGCCCGGGAACGGCTTGCCGACCGTGCCGATCTTGTTGGCGCCCGGGATGTTGACGGTCGAGGGGGCGCTCGTCTCGGTCAGCCCCCAGCCCTCGAACACCTCGATGCCCACGCCCCGGAAGAAGTGGCCGAGCCGCTCGCCGAGGGCGGAGCCGCCGGAGACCGCCGCCGTGAGCGCGCCGCCCGTGGCCGCCCGCAGCTTGTGGTACACGAGCTTGTCGAAGACGGCGCGCTTGAGCCGGACGCCGAGGCCGGCCCCGCCCGAACTCTCCGCCTTGCTCCACTCGATCGCGGCCCGTACGGCGGCGTGGAAGATCTTGCCCTTGCCCTCCTCGGTGGCCTTCTGCTCGGCCGCGTTGTAGACCTTCTCGAACACGCGCGGCACGCCCAGCAGGAAGGTGGGCTTGAACTCGCGCAGGTCGGGGGCCACGTTCTTCATGTTCGGGCTGTGCGCGAGGACCGTGTGGGTCTCGATCAGGACGATCTGGATGATCCGCGCGAAGCTGTGCGCCAGCGGGAGGAAGAGCAGCGCCGCCCTGCCCTCCACGTCGAACAGCGCCTCCAGCGGCCCGCGGGAGACGTTGTGCGCGGTGAACAGCAGGTTGTCGTGGGTGAGGCGGCAGCCCTTCGGCATGCCGGTGGTGCCGGAGGTGTAGATGATCGTGGCGAGGTCGCGCCCGCCCCGGCTCGCCCGGCGTTCGGCGAGCGTGTCGTCGGAGACCTCCGCGCCGAGGCGCTCGAGCTCGGCGAACCCGTTGTCGATCCGCCACAGCAGCGGCAGGTCGGGCACGGCCTCGCGGACGGTCTCCTCGTGCGCGGCCGTCTCCACGAAGGCGGCCTTGGCGCCGCTGTCGGTGAGGATCCACTTCACCTGCTCGGCGGAGGCGGTCTCGTAGATCGGCACCCCTACCGCGCCCGCCGCCCAGATGGCGTAGTCGGCGACCGTCCACTCGTAGCGGGTGCGCGACATCAGCCCGACCCGGTCGCCGGGCTCGACGCCGGCGGCGATGAGCCCCTTGGCGGCGGCCGCCACCTGATCCCTGAACTGCGCCGCGGTGACCGGTGTCCACGGCGTGCCCGGGGCCTCGCTCTCCTTGCGGCGGATGACGACGGCGTCCGGCTCGTCCACGCCGCGCTGGAACACCACGTCGGTGCAGTTCGCGGACGGAGGCACGTCCACCAGCACGGGAACGCTGAACTCGCGCACGGGTCACTCCTTCGCGCACGGCCGCGCGGGTCCCCCGGAGTGCAGGGCGGGGGCCGCGTTGCGGGCATCACTCTTTGTGTCTCACCGGACGCTACCGCGCGAAGTTACGCGTGGGTAGATCCGTCACCCAGGCGTTATCCAGGGAGAAATCGACGCTATCAGTGTCCCCGAGACGGCGGCTCCGACACCTTTTCGTGACCCAAGCGGTTGCTAGGTAAAGCGGCCGTTTACCATGAGCCCATGCGCATCCACGTGGTCAGCGACGTCCACGGCAGGGCCGACGCGCTCGCCCGCGCGAAAGACGGGGCCGACGCCCTGATCTGCCTCGGCGACCTGCTCCTTTTCATCGACTACGCGGATCACTCGCAGGGCATCTTCCCCGAGCTCTTCGGCGCGGACAAGGCGAGCGAGTACGTGGGCCTGCGCGCGGCGGGCCGCTTCGACGAGGCCCGGGAGCTGTCGGCCGGCCTGTGGGCGTCCCTCGACGGCGATCCCCGCGACGTCCTGGAGGCGGCGGTCCGGCGTCAGTACGAGCAGATCTTCTCCGCCATGCCGACGCCCGCCTATCTCACGTACGGCAACGTGGACCTGCCGCGGCTGTGGGCCGACCATCTGCGGCCCGGGCAGCGGGTCCTGGACGGCGAGGTGGCCGAGATCGGCGGGCTGACCTTCGGGTTCGTCGGCGGCGGCCTGCGCACGAAATACCGCACGCCCAACGAGATCGACGACGAGGAGTTCGCGCGCAAGGTCGAGGCGGTCGGCGCGGTGGACGTCTTGTGCTGCCACATCCCGCCCGCCATCCCCGAGCTGCTGTACGACGTGGTGGCCCGGCGGTTCGAACGGGGCAGCGAGGCCACGCTCGAGGCGATCAGGAAGACACAGCCGCGCTTCGCGCTGTTCGGCCACGTCCACCAGCCTCTGGTCAGCCGCACCCGTGTCGGGCGCACCGAATGCGTCAACGTCGGCCATTTCCGCGGCCGTGGCACGCCTTTCGCCCTGGAATGGTGAAGTACGGTTGGCGCATGGCTGATCGCACTTCGTCGAGCATCACGATCGGCGCCGACCGGTCGACAATCATGGCCGTCATCGCCGACTTCCCGGCCTACCCGGAGTGGGCCGGTCAGGTGAAGAAGGCCGAGATCCTGGAGTCGGACGCGGACGGCCGCGCCACCCGGGTCAGGTTCGTCCTCGACGCCGGAGTGATCAGCGACGAGTACGTCCTCGGCTACGACTGGGACGGCGACACGGCGGTGAGCTGGTCGATGGTCGACGCCGGGAAGATGCTGTCCGCCCTGAACGGCAGCTACCGGCTGGCCGACACCGGCGGCGGCACCGAGGTCACCTACGACCTCGCCGTCGACCTGAAGGTCCCGATGATCGGCATGATCAGGCGGAAGGCCGAGAAGGTCATCGTCGACACGGCGCTGAAGGGGCTCAAGCGGCGCGTCGAAAGCCGATGAGGACCCTCCTCTTCACGGGGAAGGGCGGCGTCGGCAAGACCACGGCCGCCGCCGCCACCGCCACGCTCTCCGCCGAGCGCGGCCACAAGACGCTGGTCGTGTCCACCGACACCGCGCACTCGCTGGCCGACGCGCTCGGCGTGCCGCCCTCGGCCGAGCCGGTCGAGGCCGCCCCCGGCCTGCATCTGCAGCAGGTGGACACGCAGAAGTCGATGGAGCGCCACTGGGGCAGACTTCGCGACTACGCCGGCAACGTGCTGGCCGACCTCGGGCTCGACGAGGTGACCGCCGAGGAGATCACCGTCCTGCCCGGCGCCGAGGAGATCCTCGCGCTGCTCGAACTGCGCGAGCAGGCCCGCACCGGCCGCTGGGACGTCATCGTCGTCGACTGCGCGCCGACCGCGGAGACGCTGCGCCTGCTCGCCCTGCCCGAGGCGCTCGACTGGCACGTCAGCCGCCTGCTCCCCGCGGGCAGGCGGATGGTCAGGGCGCTGTCGCCGGTCATCCGGCACGTCGCCAGGGTGAGCATGCCCGAGGGCGAGGTCGTGTCGGCGGGGGAGCGGCTGCACCGGGGCCTGCTGGAGGTGCGCGCGCTGCTCACCGGCGACGGCGCGTCCGTGCGGCTCGTGCTCACCCCCGAGGCGGTGGTCGTCGCCGAGGCCCGCCGCACGCTCACCTCCCTCAGCCTGTACGGCTACCGCGTCGACGCGGTGATCGCCAACCGGGTGTTCCCCGCGGAGGGCGCCGACGAGTGGCGGCGGGGCTGGATCGAGGCCCAGGCCAGGCAACTGGCCACGGTGCACGAGTCGTTCGCGCCGCTGCCCGTCCTCACCGTCCCCTACCTCCCGGCGGAGCCGGTCGGGACGGCCGCCCTGGCGGATCTCGCCGCGCGGATGTACGGAGACCGGGACCCCTTCGCCCGCCCGGACGTGGAACCGCCGCTGCGGTTCACCGCCGACGAGCTGACGCTGTCCCTGCCGCTCGCCGACCGCGACGACCTCGATCTCGCCCGCAAGGGCGACGAGATCATCGTCACCGCCGGGTCCTACCGGCGGGTCATCGCCCTGCCCGCCGCCCTCGCCCGGCGCCGGATCTGCTCGGCCGCGCTCCGAGACGGCCTGCTCCGGGTACGGTTCGAGGCAGGAGGGGCGAAATGACGCAGTCCAACGACACGACCCCGCGTGGTCAGGACCCGCTCGGGTCCGCGGTTGAGGAGGCGATGAAGCTGCTGGACGCCGTCCAGCGGCGGATGGGCCGGGAGTTCGGCAAGGGGCTGGTGAAGGGCGGCCTGAGCGGCTTCGGGTCCGCCTTCGGCGGCGCCGGCACGGGCGGCCGGGGCGGCGACGTGTGGAGCGAGGCCGTCTCCGAGGACCACGACGAGTACATCTGCCGGGCCTGCCCGGTGTGCCGGGTCATCGCCGCGCGCCGGGAGGCCGGAGGCGACGTCACCGACCACCTGGTCGCGGCAGGTGAGGAACTGTTCGCGGCGTTCCGGCAGGCGGTCGACGCCCTGCAGCGCTCCGCCACGGGCGGCGGCGCGCGCCCGGCGGGGGAGCGGCGGTCCGGCGACTCCACGGTGGAGCACATCGACCTCGGATGACGGGCCCGTTGCGGGCGGGTGACGGCGGGATTGCCACAACCGGGCTCGATCGGCTTCAATCGGCGCGGCGTAATGGCCCGGGCGGTCACGACCCGGGCCGGCGCCGGTTTCGGCGGAAAGCGGATCGGGCGGAAGGAAGACGAATGGCGCTGACCATCGGCGTGGACGTGGGCGGTACCAAGATCGCTTATGGTGTCGTCGACGAACACGGCGCCATCATCGAGCGCGGCCAGCGGCTCAGCCCCGCGGGCAGCCCCGAGAAAATGGCGCTCACGATCGCCGATGCGGTGACCGAGCTGGCGGCCAGGCACACGGTCGAGGCCGTCGGCATCGGCGCGGCGGGCTTCGTCGACGAGACCCGCTCGATCATCCGCTTCGCCCCCAACCTCGCCTGGCGGGAGGAGCCGCTGCGCGAGAAGGTGGCCGAGCTGGTCGGCCTGCCGGTCGTCGTGGAGAACGACGCCAACGCCATGGCCTGGGGCGAGTACCGCTTCGGCGCGGGCCGGGGCGAAAGCCACGTCGTGTGCGTGACCGTGGGCACGGGCATCGGCGGCGGCATCGTGCTCGGCGGGCAGCTCTACCGCGGGCGATGGGGGATGGGGGCCGAGCTCGGCCACATGCAGGCCGTCCCCGGCGGCCGGCCCTGCGGCTGCGGCAACAACGGCTGCTGGGAGCGGTACGCCAGCGGCAGCTCCCTGCTGATGGAGGCCAGGAACAACGCCGAGGCCGACCCGGAGGGCGCCGCGCACCTGCTGCGGCTCGGCGGCTCCGTCGAGGGCATCCAGGGCGAGCACGTGACCGAGGCGGCGCGCCAGGGCGACCGGGTGGCGCTGGCCGCCTTCGAGTCGCTGGCCGTGTGGCTCGCCCAGGGCCTGGCCGACATGGCCGCCATCCTCGACCCGGGATGCTTCATCATCGGCGGCGGCGTGTCCGGCGCCGCCGACCTGTTCGTCGACCGCGTACGCGAGGAGTTCGCCGCGCGGCTGACCGGCCGGGGGCACCGCCCGCTCGCCGAGATCAGGGTGGCCGAGATGGGGCCGGCGGCCGGGCTGGTCGGCGCCGGCGACCTGGCCAGGCTCCGCTGACGGCGTGCTGCGGGTCGCGACCTACAACATCCGGGGGCTCAAGGACGACCGGAGGGCGCTGGTCCGGGTGATCCGCGCCCTGCGGCCCGACGTGTTATGCCTGCAGGAGGTTCCCCGCCTGCCGGGCTGGCGGCGGAAGAGGCGTGCGCTGGCCCGCGCCGCCGGCCTGTCCGTCGCCGCCGGCGGCCGGGTGGGCGGGACCGCCGTCCTGATCGCCCCGGCCGTACGGCTCCTGCACGGGCGCGGGCACCGCCTGCGGTGGTTCGCGGGGCTCGAATGGCGCTCCGTCGCGCTCGCCGTGGTGGAGAAGGACCACGAGAGATACGCGGTGTGCTCGGCCCATCTGGACCTCGTGGCGGGGGCCCGCCTGAGCCACGCCGCCGAGATCGTGCCGCTGCTCGAGCGCGCGGCACGGGCGTTCGGGGCCGCGCCGGTGCTCGCCGGAGATCTCAACGAGACACCGGGCTCTCCGGTCTGGCGCCTCCTCGCGACCCGCTACACCGACTGCCTCACCACCGCGAGAACCACCGCGCCGCGGACCGGGGTGGACGCGGACGACGCCCGGGCCATCGCGACGTACCCGTCCCGCGATCCCCGCGTGCGCATCGACGCGATCTTCGCGGACCCGCGCCTGGCCGTCGTGTCGTACGGCGGCGCGGACGCCCCGGCCGGCGATCTGGCCCTCGCGAGCGACCACCTGCCGGTCGCCGCCGAGATCGGTTACGCGCCCCCGGCCTGACCGCCCCCGCCGTGCCGGGCGAGCCCCGCGCTCCGGCGCGCCGGATGGGGACGCCGCGTCACGGACCTGCGCCTGCCGGTAACCGGCTTTCCCGTTCCGTGTGACGGGGAGTGCCCGGTCCGCCGTACGATCGTTTCATGACCCGCCGCCTCATCCGGCGTGCGGTGCCGTTGTGTGTGCTGTCCGCCGGCCTGCTGGCCGGACTCCTCCCGCGCGCCACATCGGTCGCGCACGCGCACGCATGGACCGTCCGCGCCCAGGCGGAGCGCAGCCCGTCGGGGGACGAGGTCGCCCTGGACGCGGGCTCCTCCACCGGACGACTGCAGCCCGACGGCTCGCTGTCCGACGTCGCCGGCCTGTCGGCCGGGGACGTGTGGGCCGTGGGCCAGCAGAACGCCTGGGACTTCTGGCGCAACCAGGGCGTCATCACGCACTTCGACGGCTCCTCCTGGAGCGAGGTGCAGATCCGCGGCGACGCCACCGGCGCCGGGCACCTGCGCTCGGTCGCCGCCGCCTCCGCCGGCGAGATCTGGGTGGTCGGCGACGGCCACGACGGCCTGCCGTACGTCGCGAAGGGCTCCCGCGACGGGTTCGACCGCGTCGGCGTGCCGCAACTGCGTACGGGAGACTGGCTCGGCGGGGTCGCCGCCGCCTCCGGCAAGGTGATCGCGGTCGGCAGCCGGGACGGCAGGGCGCTGCTGCTGAGCAGCGGAGGCTCCACCAAGGGCACCGCTTGGAAGACCGCGCAGGGACCCGAGGGCGCGCTGTACGGCGTGGCGATCGCGGGCCGGTCGGACGGCTGGGCGGTGGGCGACACCGGCACCGAGCCCCTGGCCATGCGCCTGACCGGCAGCGGATGGAAACGGGCCGCCCTGCCGCACGTCAAGGGCGGCTTCCTGCGGGACGTGTACGCGGACGGCCGCAAGAGCGCGGTCGCGATCGGAGGCGTCTACCAAAGCGGCGGCGGCATCGCCCCGCTGGTCCTCCGATGGGACGGCAAGACCTGGAAACGGGTGACGCCGCCGGAGCACCGCGCCGAGCTGTACGGCGTCACCGGCGACGGAGACGGCGTCTTCTGGATCTCCGGCTACGACCCGGAGCATCCGGCGGAGGGCCTCCTGCTCCGGTTCGACGGCTCGCGCTGGACCGCCCTGCGCGGCCGTACGCCGGCCGAGGACCGCACCGTGCGGCTCCAGGCGGTCGCGCACGTCGAGGACCTGACCCTGGCGGTCGGTCACATGCTGGACGACAAGGGCCGCTACACCGACCTCGTGGCGCGCTTCGGCCCGCCTGCCGCCGAAGACACCACGCTGAAGGCGGCCGGCGAAGCCGAATAAGGGCGAAGCCGAATAAGGCAGGCCAGGCCCCCACGGACGTCCCGACTCCACCGGCACGGCCAGCACGTTCTCGCGCCGCTCGCTGACCGGCTCCACTTGGACGGGGGCCCCGATGTGCCCGGGCGACCCCGCCGCCACCTGACCCCGTGGCGCTGCGACGCCGGCCTTTTCGACGCGCGCCAGATGGCGTGCGCGTCCGGGAACGCTCGGCGGAGGGCCGCAGCGGGCTGTGGGGCAAGCCGAAGGCGGACCGGGGCCGGCCGGGGGTGAGGCGGTGCGCCGGCCGTGGATCAGACGACCGCGCCGTCGTCCCAGCCGGAGTCGGCCGGCGGCCCGTCGCCCATCCGCACGACGAGGATCACGAATCCCGCGATGAACGCCGACACCGCGGTGAACACGATCCAGCCGTCCATGGGCCAGTCCAGCAGAGCGGCCAGGAGCAGGTAGGCGGGGCCGCCGAACAGCGCCAGCCAGGAGAGCCGGCTGAGCAGGTCCCCCTGCGGAAGCGGCGGCGGGGGCGGCGGGATGTAGTGGTCGTCGTCGGCGGCCGGGGCGGAAGGCTGCTCCCGGCCGGTCTCCTCGGCGTCCCGGGCACCGTCGCCGGGGGCCGCGTCGCCCGGGGAGCCGTCGCCCGCGTCGCGCTCCTCGGTGACGTTCTCCCGGTCGGGCCATGGTTGTTCGCCCGAGGCGTTCTCGGCTGTCTCGTTGAACGAGGCGACGATCTGGCGCCAGACCTCGTCCTCGTCACTTTGCGGCGTCACGTCGATCCCGGGTCACGAGTCCTTCGTCAAGGGTACCGAGGCATGGGAGCGAATGAACTCCAGACTCCCATCGAAGATCACAGGCGCGTCGTTGTCGAGGGTGGCGACGTGATAGCTGTCCGCCAGCTCTCTGACCTCCAGATTGTTTCCCATCCTCGCCTGCAGGAACGCGACGCTCCCCGGCTTTACCACATGGTCGTCCTTGCTGTGGAACACCAGCACCGGCTGGGTCACCTTGGCGATGTCGGCCTGGACGAGCTTCCACAGCCGGGGCAGCGTGGCGGCCGCCCGGACGGGCGTGCGGTCATAGCCGAGCTCGCTCACGCCCTCCTTCTTGATGTCACCCGCGACCCCGGGGATCGAGCGGATGACGTACTTGAGCACCGGGGCCAGCCGCAGCAGCGGCACGTCGTTGACCACGGACGGGTTGACCACGACGACGCCCGAAACGGCGTCGCCGTGCACCTCGGCCAGGCGCAGCGCCATGCAGCCGCCGAGGGACAGGCCCATCACGAACGCCTGCGCGCACCGGCCGCGCAGGTCGGCGAACGCCTTGTCCAGCTCGGCGTACCAGTCCTCCCAGCGGGTCCGGCTCATCTCCTGCCACGTCGTTCCGTGGCCGGGCAGTCGCGGCAGAGACACCGTGAGCCCCGCCCGGGCCAGGTGTTCCCCCCAGGGCCGAAGGGACTGCGGCGAGCCGGTGAACCCGTGACAGAGCAGGACACCGACCTCGCCGCCCTCGTGGTGGTACGGCTCCGCACCGGGCAGCACTGGCATGGGAGACCTCCGTGAAACGGCGGCGTGTTCCGCCCGATACTCGCACGTTGGTCAGCGTTAGTGCGAGAGGGCGGAGCGTGCGAAGATGACATGCACATCTGAGCCGAGGGGGTGCCCGAGTGTTTTATTGGGTGGTGAAGGCCATCCTCTGGCCGATCCTCCGCTTCGTCTTCCGCCCCTGGGCCGAAGGGGTGGAGAACGTGCCGAAGGAGGGCCCGGTCATCCTGGCCGGCAACCACCTGTCGTTCGCCGACCACTTTTTCGGCGCCGGATTCCTGCCGCGCAAGGTGATCTCGCTTGGCAAGGCGGAATATTTCACCGGCCGCGGACTCAAGGGACTGGTGAGCCGCGCCTTCTTCTCCGGTGTCGGCACCGTGCCGATCGACCGCTCCGGCGGCAAGGCGAGCGAGGCGGCGCTCCGCACCGGCCTGCGCATCCTCAAGGAAAACCAGGTGCTCGGCATCTACCCCGAGGGGACCCGCTCGCCCGACGGCCGCCTCTACAAGGGCAAGACCGGCGTGGCCCGGCTCGCGCTGGAGTCGCGGGCGCCGGTGATCCCGTGGGCCATGGTCAACACGTTCGAGATGATGCCGCCCGGCCGGCCGTTCCCCAAGTTCGGCATCCGTCCCGGGGTTCGGTACGGCAAGCCGCTCGACTTCTCCCGCTACTACGGCATGGAGAACGACCGCCTCGTCCTGCGCGCGGTCACCGACGAGATCATGTACGCGCTGATGGAACTTTCAGGCCAGGAGTACGTCGACAAGTACGCCTCGACGGCCAAGGCCGAAAAGGCCGCCGCGGCTCGCGAGAACTCCTGATCTTTCCAGATCGGCCGCTGATCCTCCCGGATCGGCCCGCTCCGGCCCGCGGCGGCTCAGGGGAACTCCGGACCTTCCGGGCCGGGCCGTTCCTGGTCTGCGGCGGCTCGCGAGAATCCCGACCCTTCCGAGGCGGCCAGTTCCCGGTCCACAGCGGCTTGTGAGAACTCCTACTCCTTCGAGGCCGGCCCGTTCCCGGTCGGCGGCGTCTTTCCGGACTCCGAGTGGCGCCCGTGCCCCGCCCCGCAGACTCGCTCCTACGGAAGCAGGGGCGTCCGGCCCTTACTCGACCAGGCTCTGGGTGCCGAGCACCGAGATCAGTTGCAGTTTCTCCGCGGCCTCGGTGCCCGGCTCGGCCGAGTAGACCTGGATGCGCAGGTCGCAGTTGTCCACCCGGAGCGTGTCGCAGTCCAGCGTGACCAGCCCCACCTGCGGGTGCTCGATCGTCTTGTGCGAGGTCTCCAGCCGGCCGACGACCCCCGAGTCCCACAGCCGCGCGAACCGCTCGCTTCTCGCCCGCAACTCGGCGATCATGCGCTGGAGCCGGCGGTCGGCCGGATAGCGGGCGGCCGTCGCGCGCAGCTCGGCGACCATGTCTTCCTCGAAGGCGCGCCGCTCCTGCGGGGTGTGCCGCACCCGGCTCGGCCACCCGGTGAAGTTGCGCCAGACCCCGTTGCGTTCGAAGCCGCGCAGGCCGGAAGGGTCGCCCATCAGCGCCGCGTACATCCGGTTGGTCACCAGCAGCGTCATCGCGGCGTCGGAGACGGCCACCGGCGTGTCCGCCAGCCGGTCCAGCAACCGCTGCACGCTGGGCGGGATGTACTGCGGCACGACCTCCGGACCCGGCGGCACCAGCTCCGCGAGGCGGTAGAGGTACGCCCGCTCGTCCCCCGACAGCCGCAGCGCCCGCGCCAGCGCCTCGATGACCGGCCCCGAGGGGTTGACCGCGCGGCCCTGTTCGAGGCGCGTGATGTAGTCGACCGAGATCCCGGCCAGCAGGGCCAGCTCCTCGCGCCGCAGCCCGGCCGCGCGCCGCCGGCCGCCGGAGGGCAGCCCCACCGTCTCCGGGGCCACACGGTCGCGCCAGCGCCGCAGGGCTTTGCCGAGTTCCGTCGCCGTCATGCCCCCAGTGAACACCCTGGGCCGGGCCCGTGCCTGGTACCGGCAGTCCCAGGAAGCAGGGACGTCTGGCTGTCCGCCGCGCCGCGCCGAAGAGTGGACGCATGACGACAACACTGATCACCGGAGCGAACAAGGGCATCGGCCGCGAGACCGCCCGCCGGCTCGTCGCCGCGGGTCACACCGTGTACGTGGGCGCCCGCGACGCCGAGCGCGGCCGCCGGGCCGCGCGGGAGCTGGGCGCGCGGTTCGTCCTCCTCGACGTCACCGACGACGCCACGGTCGACGCGGCGGTCAAGACCATCGAGGCGGACGGCGGGCTCGACGTGCTGATCAACAACGCGGGCATCGAACCCCGCACCGAGGGCAACGCCATTCCCACCCCCGAGTCCACGACCGCCGACCAGGTGCGCGCCGTCTTCGAGACGAACGTCTTCGGCGTCGTCCGCGTCACCCACGCGTTCCTGCCGCTGCTCAAGCGCTCGGCCGCGCCGGTCGTGGTGAACGTCAGCAGTGGCCTGGCCTCGCTGACCGCCCTGTCCGACCCCGCTCACTACGCGCACTTCTACCCGGGCATCGCCTACCCGGCGTCGAAGACCGCGGTCAACATGCTCACCGTGCAGTACGCCAAGGCGTTCCCGCGGATGCGGATCAACGCCGTCGAGCCCGGCTTCACCAAGACGGACCTGAACGGCAACACGGGAACGCAGACCGTCGAAGAGGCCGCCGAGATCATCGTCCGCATGGCGCAGATCGGCCCCGACGGCCCGACCGGCGGCTACTTCGACGTCAACGGGCCGCTGCCGTGGTGAAGCGCGAGCGCGGTTAGAACCGGTCCGGGCGGGCCGTGGCCTGTGGCGGAGTCCGCAGACCACGGCCCGCCGCGAGGGTTCGCGGCCGTCTCGTTCCGCGTTCGCGTACGCGCTGACGGGAGCCGCCGGGCCGGGAGCACGCCGGCACGCACATCCCTGCGGCCAAGGCGGAAACGACCGGGGCGGCTCGCGAGAATTCCCAATACTTCCGGACCGGAGGGGTAACGTGGCGTTGTCGGCCGCGCACGTTCAGACACGTCGTTCGCATCGGAAGGCGTACAGCATGCCAGAACGCAGGCACCGCATCCCGGCCACGCCCGGCACCACAAGGCGCGGAACGGACAATCCGTTCACCGTACCGGTGGGTCGATCCTCCGCGATCGGCCGGGCCGCGACCCCGGACGCCGCTCACGGGCGTGCCGCATGAGCCAGCGGAGCGGGCGAGTCGACAAGCGCGGCGCGGTTCGCTCGGGGGAACGCGAGCTGCCGGGTGAGGGGATGTCATGAGCGGGCGGATCAGCAGACGCGGCGAGGTCCGGTTATGCGACTTCCGGCCGTCGGGCGAGGAGGCGGCATGAGAGAGCGGGCCGACAGACGTGGCGTGGTCCGGTTATGCGACCCCGAGCCGTCGGGCGAGGGGGTGGCATGAGCGTCCGCGAAGAGCAGCAGGCCGCCACCGGATATCTGCCGCACCGCCAAATCCTGGTCGTGCTCTCCGGCGTGGCGGCCGGAATGCTGCTGGCCGCGCTCGACCAGAGCATCGTCGGCACGGCCCTGCCGCGCATCGTCAGCGAACTCGGCGGCCTCGACAAGCTGTCGTGGGTGGTCACCGCCTACCTGCTCACCTCGACTGCGGCGACCCCGCTGTGGGGCAAGATCTCCGACCTGTACGGCAGGCGGATCATCTTCCAGGCCGCCATCGGCATCTTCCTGCTCGGCTCGGTGCTCGCCGGGCTGAGCCAGGACATCGGCCAGCTCATCGCGTTCCGCGCGATCCAGGGCCTGGGCGGCGGGGGCCTGATGGCGCTGGCGTTCAGCATCATCGGCGATGTCATCCCGCCGCGCGAGCGCGGCCGATACCAGGGCTACTTCGGCGCCGTCTGGGGCACGTCAAGCGTCGCCGGGCCGCTGCTCGGCGGCTTCTTCACCGACGGTCCCGGCTGGCGGTGGATCTTCTGGATCAACCTGCCGATCGGGTTGATCTCGCTCGTGGTGACCTCGGTGGCGCTGCGGGTGCCGTTCACCCGCCGCAGCCACCGCATCGACTACCTGGGCGCGGCGCTGATCGTGGCCGGGGTGTCGTGCTTCCTGCTCTACCTCGACTGGGCGGGCGACGATCTGGGCTGGACCGCTCCCGGCGCGCTGGCCCTGCTCACCGGGTTCGTGGCGTTCGCCGCCCTGTTCGTGTTCGTCGAGCTGCGGGCCGCCGAGCCGATCCTGCCGATGCGGCTGTTCCGCAACACGATCTTCAGCGTGGGCAACGGCTTCACCTTCCTCTCGGGCCTGGCCATGTTCGGCGGCATGATCTTCCTCCCGGTCTACCTCCAGGCGGTCCAGGGCATGTCGCCGACCGTGTCCGGTTTGGCGCTGCTGCCGGCGGTCTTCGGGATCTTCTCCACGTCGATCACCTCCGGGCAGCTCATGAGCCGTACCGGCCGATACAAGATCTTCCCGATCCTGGGCGGGGCGGTCCTGCTGGTCGCCATGTGGCTGCTGTCCACGATCAGGGTGGACACGCCGTACAGGCAGGTGGCGGTCTACGCGTACGTCTTCGGCGCGGGGCTCGGATTCACCATGCAGACGGTCGTCACCGCGGTCCAGAACGCGGTGGACCGCAGCGACATGGGCGTCGCCACGAGCTCGACGGCGTTCTTCCGGTCGATGGGCGCCGCCATGGGCACGGCGATCATGGGTGCGGTCCTCACCAACCGGCTCGCCCATCATCTGGCCGCCGAGTTCGGCGGGAGGGTGCCGCCGGGGCGCGTGGACGTCAACGACGTGCAGGCGATCCAGCGGCTGCCGCAGCCGATCAAGGACCACGTGCTGGTCGCGTTCACCAGCGCGATCGACGACGTGTTCCTCGCCAGCCTGCCCTTCGTCGCTCTCGCGCTGGTCGTGGCCTTCTTCCTCAAGGAGATCCCGCTCGCCTCGCGCAACAGCGGCGAACCCACCGGCGTCGGCTGACGGCCCGTCACCGGACCTCGGCCTGTGGGGGGCAGGCGGACTTTGCGGCCCATGTCGAGCACCTGCCCCTGCGCGTCCATGACCAACCGGACGAGTGCGGAGGTGCGGGCGGTGCACGCTGGAGACGGGCAGCATCTGCCCGGTGGCCGGCAGCAACCCCGGCATGAGCCCAGGCGCCACTCCCACCCCCAGGCCAGCCGATCCGGGCCCCGATGGTCATTCCCCCGGTGGCGCGCAGCCAGGACCGGGTGGAGGCGTGCCCGTGCCGTCTGGCTTGGCCCGCCCGGTGCAGCCACTCCACCCGATCCGCCAGCCGGGATCAGAGGCTCACAAGCCCACCGGGAGAGCAAGCACGTACGTATAAGCCCCGGCGAGAGCACCCGCAACCACACCCCTCCTGGAAAGCCTGACACGCGAGCGTGGACGCAGGCGGACGCACCGGCTGACGACGATGATCGCCGGGGCGGAGCCGGACCCGAGGACACCCCCGGATATTCTGCTTGGCGCAGATCGGGGAGGCGACGTGCGTCGTAATGATTTTCCCGTGCCCACGGGAATTGAGCAGTTCATCGGTTCCCAGGAGCTTTTCTTCTCCACCACCGACCGGCGCGGGCTGATTCGCAGCGGCAACTCGACGTTTGTGCGAACCTCACGGTTTTCGCTCGAGGAGCTGACCGGCGCCCCGCACAACATCGTGCGCCACCCCGACATGCCGGCGGGGGTCTTCCGGTTGATGTGGGAGCGCCTGCTCGCCGGACGTCCGGCGGGCGCCTACGTGCTGAACCTCGCCAAGGACGGCAGCCACTACTGGGTGTTCGCCACCATGACTCCCTCGGCGGAGGGTTTCCTCTCCGTCAGGATGGCTCCGCTGTCCGAACTGTTCGACGAGGTCAAGCGGCTGTACAAGTACGTCGCCGACGTCGAGACCGAGGCGGCGGAGCGCCACGGGACGAACCGGCGCGAGGTCGCGGCGGCCGGGGCCGGGGAGTTCGAGCGGCTTCTGCGCGACCTCGGTTTCCGCTCGCACGACGACTTCCTCGCCGAAGCGCTGAGCAGGGAAGTCGCGGCGCGCGGGCGGCTCGCCTCCGCGGGGCGCGCTCGGTCAGAGGCGACCGGGCCGATCGGGGAGGTGCTGCTCGGGGCCGGGGCGCTCGAAGAGGCGCTCACGGGCCTGGTGGGGCGGCTGGAGGGCTACCGGGAGTTCAGCGACCGGCTCCTCCGCTCGTCCACCGACATGCTCGGCATCGCCCGCAGGCTTGACCGCACGGTGGCCGCGGCCCAGGCCGCGTCGGCGACGGTCGCCGACACCGCTCCCGTCCTGCACAACGTCGCGAAGGTGATGGCCAAGCCCACGCGGACCGCCGTGGAGACGCTGGAGCGGCTGGTGCCCCGGCTCGTCACGCTGCGTTCGCACGTCACGCGTCTGCGGTTCCGGATCGCGCTGGCCGGCCTGCACAACGACATGGTCGCGGCGTTCGCGGACGAGGTCGTGAACGGCGCCGCGCCGTCGACCTCGCTGAGCGAGGTGCCGCTGCTCTGCGACGCTGTGAGCGAGAGCGTGCTGGAGATGTCGGCCACGGCACGGCAGGTGAACCTGGAGTTGCCGGAGATCGTCGCTGAGATCGCCGTCGCCGCCGAGCGGCTGGAGGAGTTTCGCCGCTTCCTCGGGCAGTGGCGGATCCTCGCGATGCGCCACCGGGTGGAAAGCGCGCTCGGCGACCTCATACAGCCGATCGACGAGGAGTTCGCCGAGGGCTACTCCGGCATGGAGATGCTGTACGCGCTGGGCAGGGAGTTCGAGTCCGCCGCCGCGCCGTTCGACGCCGAGACGCTGAACGCGCAGCTCGCCAGGATCAGGGCGGGGGCCGCCGGATCTCGCGGCCTCCGCTGAGACCACCGCCGGTCCGCGTCTCACAGATGTTCGCGGATGCGGCGGATGTGCTCCGGGGTCGTACGGCAGCAGCCGCCGACGTACCGCGCCCCGAGGGAGGCCCAGCCCGCCGCCGCTCTGCCGAACTCGACCGGGTCCGTGAGGCCCAGCCAGCGCCGGTTCGCGGCGTCCCAGGTCTCGCCCGAGTTCGGGTAGACGATCGAGGCGCCGCGCTTGACCAGCTCGGGCATGAACCGGGGCGCGGTGCAGTTCACGCCCACGGCGACCACCTGGGGGAGGTCCGCGAAGACCGCCGCGCACTTCTCGAACGGCGTCCCGTCGCTGACGTGCTCGCCGTCCCGGCAGGAGAAGGTGACCCACGCCCGCACGGACGGCCTGCCGCGCAGGAGCCTCGCGAGCGCCCGCGCCTCGGCGTACGAGGGGATCGTCTCGCACGCCAGCAGGTCGGCCCCGGCCTCGGCGAGGATCTCGAACCGATCCCGGTGCCAGTCGGCCAGGCCGTCCTCGTCCAGGTCGTAGTCGCCGGTGTACTCCGCGCCGTTGGCCAGGTAGGCGCCGTACGGTCCCACGCTCGCGGCGACGAGCCCGTGCCCGGCCTCGTCCCTCGCCTGTACGGCGAGCCGCACCGACAGCGCGATGAGATCGCGGGCCTGCCGGGGCGTGAGGCCGCGCCATACGAACCCGGGGATGCTCGCCTGGTAGCTCGCCGTGGTGGCGACGTCGGCCCCGGCGCGGAAGTAGTCGAGGTGCGCCCGGCGGATGACGCCGGGATCGTCCGCGAGCAGCCGCGCCGACCACAGATCGTCGCTCAGGTCGCAGCCGAGTGTCTCCAGGTGCGTCGCGAGACCGCCATCGAGGACGATTGGGTTCATACCCGGCACATTACTGCTCGCGCGGACCATGCACGCGACGCCTCGCCACGATGCCCCACTCGAGGCAGCCGGGCCTGGGTGTTGGACCCGGGGCGGTGGGCTTGGGAATGTCGGACTTGGTGGCGGGCGGACTTGGGGTGGCCGTACGCGGGGTTGTTCAGCGCGTATCCCGGCGTGCTCGGCCCGGTCGGGGTGGGTCGGCACGGCGAGGTGAGGTGGTGGCCGCTGAGCGGCTGGGCGTCCCATGGCCGTCAGGCGGCGAGGCGCGCTTTCCGGGGGAGGAACCAATCACCGATCTCGGGCGTTGGTGGCACATGGGACTGAAAGGGCTCATCAATCGGTTGCTGCGCCGCCGGTCTCCCGTCCCCGCAGGTGGACGCGACGATCGGCCCGACACGGGAGGGGTGAGGGAGCCGCGGCGTCCCGTGCCCACCCCGCCGTCTGACGTCATCCGCCTACCCGAACCATAGGGGATTCGCTCAAGGCGCAACCCCGACCGCCGCGGCCGGGCCCGGTCTCGCCGTCGGCGTCCCGGCCGCACTGGTCTCCGTCGTGGTGCGCTGCCGCGACATCTGCCACGCCACCGGGGCGGCGGGAGCTCGGACGGAGCGCGCGCACTCGTCCGGCCCCCGGCCGCCCCTTGCGTTGTCACCCTTGTCCCGTGGCGAAAGCGACCTGAACGGTGTGGGCGAAGCGCGGATCACGTTCCGGCCCTCGTCACGTGAGGCCGGGGCACGCCGCCCGTGCGGGGCTGTTCGCCTATCGGCCTGCCTGCTAGTAGCGGTAGTGGTCCGGCTTGTACGGGCCCTCGACGTCCACGCCGATGTACTCGGCCTGCTTCTTGGTGAGCTTGGTCAGCTTCACACCGAGCGCGTCGAGGTGGAGACGGGCGACCTTCTCGTCGAGGTGCTTGGGCAGCACGTACACGCCGACCGGATACTCGTCGGTCTTCGTGAAC
>NZ_BMPY01000007.1 GCF_014647835.1 Microbispora rosea subsp. aerata | reverse complement strand
TGGCGCGGGTGCTGCTGGTGGCGCTGACATTGGTTCCGATCGCGCGGCTGCCGGCGGCGACCGTGCCGGTGGTACCCGTGCCGGTGGCAGCCGTGCTGGTGGTGCTGGTGGCGCTGACATCGGTTCCGACCGCGCGGGTGCCGGCGGCGACCGTGCCGGTGGTACCCATGCCGGTGGCAGCCGTGCCGGTGGTGCCGGTGCGGGTCATGCCGGTGCCGACGACGCGGGTGCCGGTGCTGGTGTGGGTGGTGCCCGGGGTGGGTCGTCGTGGGTGCTGGTGGAGTCGGCGTGGGAGGCCGCGGACGCGGTGGCGCTGGCCCCGGCCCCGGATGATGCGGGGATCTGCATGGCCGAGGCCGAGCGGTTGATGGCCGCCCGGGACCGCATCTCGTGTGCGTTGTCGGAGCGGGTGGGGCGGGTGCACCGTGCGGGGGAGGCCAAGCGGCATGGGCATGCGTCCACCCGGTCCTGGTTGCGCACCAGCGGGGGAATGACCACCACCACCTCAGGCCGCCTGCTCACTTTGGCGGTGGAGCTGGCGCGTCTGCCCCGGGTCCGGGAGGCGTTCACGAAGGGGACCCTTGCGGCGGGGGTGGTGGAGGCCATCTGCACCGCGATCTCGGGCCTGACCGACGACCAGGCGCGGCTGGCTGAGCCGATCCTGCTGGAGCTGGCGGGCAAGGCGGGCCCGGCGGAGGTGGCCAAGGCCGGGCGTTACCTGCGGGCGGTGCTCGACCCCGACGGCGAAGAACGGGACGAGCAGGCCGACTACACCCGGCGGTTTCTGCGGGTGCGGCCGGGTGCGGGTGGTGGCATGGAGGGGGAGTTCTATCTGCCCCGGGAGGCGGCGGCCCGGCTGCGGGCGTTGCTGGACGCCTACGCCAAACCCAAAGCGGAGGGGGACGACCGGCCGCTGCGGGTCCGCTACGCCGATGCGTTCATCGCCCTGCTGGAGGACAAGATCGTCACCGAACTGCTGGTGCTGGTCAGCGCCGAATCCCTCCCCACCGACCCCGAACCCGCCGACCCCGCCACGGAGCACCCCGCCCGCGACCCCGAAGCCGACCGCCCGGAGAGCACCGGCCACCCTGAGGGCGAGCGTCCTGATAGCACCGACCGCCCCGAGACCGGGCACCCTGCCACAGACCCCTCGGAGAGCACCGGCCACCCTGCCACCGGGAACCCCGGCAGCGCCGACCGCCCTGCCGTCGAGGACTCCGCTGCCACCGGCCCCGCCACAGATCACCCCGAGGCTGACCACCGCGAAGACATCGGGGAGACGCAGAACGCCCACGCCGCCGAGGACGTCAGCGCCTCCGACGGCATCGGAAGCTGCGAGGCCCCGGACGGGGCCGTCGACCCCGGCGGCTCTGCTCTGGGCGAGGCCGCCGACACCGTCGACCCCGCCTGGAACAGTGCCGGGAACCACCCCGACCCTACGGACGACTTCGCCACCGCCATCGCAGGCGGGAATCCGGGCGGCGCCGGCCGCTCCGCGACCCTTGGGACCTGCTGCCCCACCACGGGCCACCCCGAGACCTCCAGCCATCTCGAGGCCGGGCATACCGGAAGTGTCGAACGCTCCGCGACTCCCGAGGCCGGGCGCGCCGACAGCGGCGAAAGGTGGGAGGACGCCCAGAACGCCGAGGCGATCGAAGACAGCGAAACCACTGAGAAGACCGAAGACGGCCGAGACGCCGAGACGGCCCAAGAGAGCCGCCGGGCCACCACGCCTGCGGACCACGCAGAGAACACCCGGCAGCAGGGGCACACTCAGGAGCAGGGGCCGCGCTCGGGAGAGCCGCGATGGGGCGAGGAGCGGCGATCTTGCAATCCTCCCGGGGACACCTGTGCCCATCACGCCCACGCCGGGCCTCGGCCCGCGGGGGAAGTCCCGCATGGGCCGGGTCACGCGGCCAGGCTGTCCAGCACGCCGAAAGCAGAGCCAAAAGGCTCACCGGCACCAGGACCGGAGGCGTCAACCCAGTCAGGAGCGGGCGACCCGGCGGGGACACCGTCTGGGACGGCGTCAAGGTCCGGGTCGAGCGCCAGGACGGGGACCGCGTCCGGGACGGCGTCACGCGCCGGGGTGGGCGCGGAATGGGGTGCCGTGGGTGCCGGGCTGGGCGCGGCGCCGGGTGCCAGGTCGGGTACAAGGCTGGGCAGCAGGATGGGGGCTGTGTTCGAGTCGGCACCGGGTGCCGGGCTGGGCGCCGAGCGAGGCGCAGGGCTGGGCGCGGCACCGGGTGCGGAGCCTGGATCGCCGCGTGGATCGGAGCCTGGGCCGGGGCCTGGATCGGCTGGCTTGGGGCTGGGGGTGGTGCCTGGGCTGGTGCCGGGGTTGCTGCTGGCCACCGGGCAGGTGCTGCCCGTCTCCAGCGTGCACCGCCTGGCCCGCACCTCCACCCTCGTGCGGATCGTCATGGACGCGCAGGGGCAGGTGCTCGACATGGGCCGCAAAGTCCGCCTGGCCACCCCGGCCCAGCGGCGGGCGATCTTCGCCCGCTACGCCACCTGCTGGGTCGACGGCTGCCCCCTCCCGGCGACCCTGTGCCAGATCGACCACGCCGACAACTGGAGCAGCGGCGGCCTGACCGATCTGAAGCTGCTGGGGCCCGCGTGCCAGTTCCACAACCGCGACCGCTACCGCCACCCCGAGCGCTACACCCGCCGCAAGGTCGGCAAAGACCGCTGGGCCTTCACCTACCACCGCCTCGGCAGCGCCCGACGACTATGAGCCATGGCGAGAGGGGCGGCTCGCCCGTGATCAGGCGGTAGGGAAGTGTGCGGCAGGCTGGGGCCTTCACCTACCACCGCCTCGGCAGCGCCCGGCGACTATGAGAGCCGCAGGGACTCGGATGACCGGGCGGCCGGGGAGGGCGGAGTTCGCCTGTCGCCGCCTCACCACAGCCCGGCGACTATGAGCCACGGCGAGAGGAACGGCTTGCATGACCAAGCGGCCGGGGAAGGCGCGGCGAGCCGGGGGCCACCGCGCTTGCCCGCATCGGATCGCGGGGGTGGCCGGGTCTCGTGGTGACCTTGCACAACGCGGTGGCGGTGGGCGGCGCGTTCACCGTCTGGCGGGAGCCCTGCGGCTATGAGAGCTACAACGGAGGGCGGCTCGCAGGACCAGGCAGCAGGGGAAGGCGCGGCGGGCCAGAACCTTCACCTGCCACCGCCTCGCGGGAGCACGGCGGCCACGGGAACGACAGCCGGGACGCCGTCACCCGTCGCCTCGGCTCGCCCTGGACGCCTCCGCGACCGGTGGGTGATCCATGCCCAGCCGGCGCTTCACGCCGAAGGATCGAGCGCGACGGAAAGGATCGAGCACGACGGAGCGGCGGGGGCGAAGGGGAGGGAGCGGAGCGGAAGGTGGCCGGGGTCGTGGACTGCGCAGGGACAGCCGAGGTGAAGGCGGGAGGGAGGACGGGATGCGGGTCAAGTGTCGAGGCGGTGGGCGCTGAGGAGGATGCCGTCCTCATCGCTGTAGAGCCACTCTCCCGGTGCGAAGGTCACGTCGCCGAAGGTCACCGGGACGTCGACCTCTCCAATGCCTGCCTTGGCGCTTTTGCGGGGATTGGAGCCGAGCGCCTTGATGCCGAGGTCCAGCGTGGTGAGGGCTGCGGTGTCGCGGACGGCGCCGTTGATCACCACACCCGCCCAGCCGTTCTCCACCGCCGAGGTCGCGATCATGTCGCCGAGCAGCGCCGTACGCAGCGAGCCGCCGCCGTCGACCACCAGCACGCGTCCTTCGCCGGGCGTCGCGAGCACCTGCTTCACGAGTGCGTTGTCCTCCAGGCAGCGGATGGTCGAGATCTGCCCGGAGAAGCACGTGCGGCCGCCGTACGAGCGGAACTGGGTGACGCAACTGCGCAGCACGTCGCCGTGGGCGTCGTAGAGGTCGGCCGTCGCGAAGCTCATTCCGGCATTGTGCCAGGGCCCGCCCCCGCCACCCGAGACGCTCGAACTACGTGCCCACGGGCAATCGATCTCGCTCCTCCCAAACACCCCTCAGAAGGAGCGGGATCTCCTCCACCACGGATGCACCCGGGGATAACCGCCGTCGTCCAGACCGGCCATCCGCTCGAAGAGGTTCCACGAGGCCGGGTGGCCGCAGACGGCGTACGAAACGGCCGAGGCGAGCACGTACAGCACGAGCATGGGCACGCCGACGCAGAACGCGTACTGCGTGGCGTGGCGGGACTCGTGATCGAGCAGGCAGCCGGTGAGATAGCCCTCCCCGTGCTTGGTCAAGACGACGTTGCCCACGGTGAACGCCCCGGCGACCGGAAACGGGATGCGGTAGCCGTGCGCGTAGACGAGGCCCCGCTCCCCCCGGCGGGTGTGCGCTCCGCCGACGCGGGCGATCAGCAGCCCGAGGGGCGTGGAGAGGTTGACGTAGTTGAGGACCTGCCGGATCCGGTGGGACGGCCGCATGCCCCAAGCATCCGCGACCGGTCTCACCCGGACAAGCTCATCCGCGGCCGTACGACCTCAGCAGCCATGAGCCGGTGGAGCGCGTGACGACCACGGCCGCCGCGACGGCGACGGCGCCGCCGTACAGGTACCAGTAGCCGGCGGAGTTTCCGGCGATCGCGAGGTCGCCGGCCCGCTGCGGCGTGGCCAGCAGGAACGACACGAGGAGCCAGCCGACGGCGGGGATGAGCGCGCCCAGCTTGCCGCCCATCAGCCTGCCCATGGCGTACGGCACCGCGAACAGCACGGCCAGCCAGGCGATCGCGGCGACCGGCAGCTCCCCTGCGTACCACGCGTGGTGGAAACCGCCGACGACGCCGAGCACCACGCCCAGCAGGAAGAGCATGCCGTACGCCGCGCCGGTCACGGCACCGGCCACGGGGCCGGGAGCCTTCTCGGTCTCGACGGCGGCCTGCACCTCCTGGGTCATATCGCTCAACTTATCCGATGCCGGCGAAGAGATCGGTCTCGCGGTTGTACGGCTCGCCCAGGCCGCCGGCCTCGGGCGGCGCGCCGATGCCGGGCTTGCCGGGGACCCCGGAACGCAGGATGAAGTGCTCGACCCCGAGGATCTGCTGGCCGACGTTGTTCGACAGCGCGAACCACGGCGCGTCCACGGCGATCTGCGTCGCGTGCGCGCGCATCGCGTCGACCTTGGCCTCCACGTACGGCCGGGCGTCGATCTCCGTCGTCACGTCCTCGTCCGCGCACCCCGGCATGTCGTCGATCGACTCCGGCACCCAGAAATCGACGTCGGCCTCGCGCATGGCCTCGATGGTGCGCCGCAGCACCGACCTGGGCATGGCCGTGAGGTAGAACTTGGCGATCCGCCAAGGCTCCCCGCCGGGGTACGCGGGGTCGGCGGCCAGTTCGAAGGCCCGCCAGGAGACGCGGTGCGCCTGGATGTGGTCGGGGTGGCCGTAGAAGCCGTTCTCGTCATAGGTCACGAGGACCTGGGGCCTGACCTCGCGGATGACCTTGACCAGCTCGCCCGCGGCCTCGTCGAGGTCGGCCTGCCAGAAGCAGCCGGGGCGGTCGTTGGTGGCCGCGCCCATCATGCCCGAGTCGCGCCAGCGGCCGGCCCCGCCGAGGAACCGGTGATCGGTGACGCCGAGCGCCTTGCACGCGGCGGCCAGCTCGCCGATGCGGTACTGGCCGAGGGTGTCGTCCCGGTCGGCCGCGTGGTGGGCGAGCTCCGGGGGGATGACCTCGCCTTCCTCCCCCAGCGTGCAGGTCACGAGCGTCACGTGCGCGCCCTCGGCGACGTACTTGGCCATGGTCGCGCCGGTGCCGATCGTCTCGTCGTCGGGGTGGGCGTGCACGAGCAGGAGGCGACGGTCAGTCATGCCTCCGAGGGTAGTGCCCCCGTCCTGGCAGTATGAGGAGCTATGACGGAGAGCTTCCCACGGTTGCATGCCAGGACGCGGCGCTTCACCCTCGGGGTGCCGCGCAACTTCACGATCTCCCCTGACGGCGGTCGGGTGACCTTCCTCAGGACGAGGTCGGGCACCGATCCGGTGACGTGCCTGTGGGAGCTGGACGTCGCGTCCGGGGCCGAGCGGCTCGTCGTCGATCCCGCCGCGCTGGGCGCCGCCGACGAGGACCTGCCGCCGGAGGAGCGCGCCCGCCGCGAGCGGACGCGGGAGTCGGCGGGCGGCGTGGTGGCGTACGCCACGGACCGCGAGGTGCGGCAGGCCGTCTTCGCGCTGTCGGGCGACCTCTACCTGACCGACCTGGCCTCGGGCGAGACGCGGCGGCTGCCGGCGGCCGGGGCGGTCGTCGACCCCAGGCTCGACCCCGCCGGCGCCCGGGTCGCGTACGTCACGGGCGGGGCCCTGCACGTGCTGGAGATCGCCACCGGCGCCGACACCGTGCTCGCCGAGCCCGAGGGCGACGAGATCACCTACGGCCTGGCGGAGTTCATCGCGGCCGAGGAGATGGATCGGATGCGCGGCTACTGGTGGTCGCCGTCCGGAGACCGGCTGCTGGTGTCCCGGGTGGACGAGTCGCCGGTGGCCCTGTGGCACATCGCCGACCCGGCCAACCCCGGCCGGGAGCCGGTCCCGCAGCGCTACCCCGCCGCGGGCACGGCCAACGCCGAGGTCACGCTGCACGTCATCGGCCTGGACGGCACGCGCACGGCGGTGCCGTTCGAGCAGGAATATCTGGTGACGGCGGCCTGGGACGCCCACGGCCTCGCGATCGTGACCCTGTCGCGGGACCAGCGGACCATGCGCCTGCTGTCGGCCGACCCGGACACGGGCGAGACGACGCTGCTGCGCGAGGACACCGACCCCGCGTGGGTGGACATCGTCCCCGGCGTCCCGGCCCGCCTGCCGGACGGCACGCTCGTGTGGGTGGCCGACGCCGACGGCGGGCGCCGCCTGGTGGTCGGCGACCGGCCCGTGACGCCGCCGTCCCTGCAGGTGCGGGCGGTGCTCGACGTCGACGGCGACACCGTGCTCTTCTCCGCGAGCGGCGAGCCCACCGAGATCCACCTGTGGACCTACACGGCGGGCACGCTCAGCCCGGTGACCACCGAGCCGGGCGTCCACTCCGGCCGCCGGGCCGGCGGTGTGACGCTCGTCGTACGGCAGAGCCTCGACATCGAGGGCGCCTCCGTGACCGTGGGGACGGCGTCGATCAAGTCGGTCGCCGAACGGCCCGGCCTGGAGCCGCGCGTGTCGCTCGTCCGCGCGGGCGAGCGCGAACTGTCCGCGGCGGTCCTGCTGCCCTCCTGGCACGTGCCCGGCTCGGGCCCGCTGCCCGTCCTGATGGACCCGTACGGCGGGCCGCACGCCCAGCGGGTGCTGTCGGCCCGGCGGATGTTCCTGGAGTCCCAGTGGTGGGCCGAGCAGGGCTTCGCGGTGATCGTGGCCGACGGGCGGGGCACGCCGGGGCGCGGCCCGGCCTTCGAGCGCGAGATGCTGCACGACTTCACGATCGCGCTGCAGGACCAGGTGGACGCCCTGCAGGGCGTGGCGGCCCTGCACCCCGGCGACCTCGACCTGTCGCGGGTGGCGATCCGGGGCTGGTCGTTCGGCGGCTACCTCGCCGCGCTCGCGGTGCTGCGCCGCCCCGACGTGTTCCACGCGGCCGTCGCGGGGGCGCCGGTCACCGACTGGCGGCTGTACGACACCTGCTACACCGAGCGCTACCTGGGCCACCCGGACGAGGGACACTACGAGAGGTCGTCGCTGCTGGGTGACGCGGAGAAGCTGGAGCGCCCGCTGCTGCTGATCCACGGCCTGGCCGACGACAACGTGGTCGCCGCGCACACGCTGCGGCTGTCGTCGGCGCTGCTCGCGGCCGGCCGCCCGCACACCGTGCTCCCGCTGTCGGGCGTCACCCACATGACGCCGCAGGAGGTCGTCGCGGAAAACCTGCTGCTCCTGCAGCTCGACTTCCTCAAGAAGTCGCTGAACGTGAGCTGAGCTCAGCGGGCGGTGCCGTGCCAGCTGTCCCACAGCGCGGCGTAGGCGCCGCCCGCCGCCACCAGCTCGTCGTGGGAGCCCAGCTCGCTGATCCGGCCGTCCTCCACGACGGCCACCCGGTCGGCGTCGTGCGCCGTGTACAGCCGGTGCGCGATGGCGATCACCGTACGGCCCGCCAGCACGGCGGCGAGCGACCGCTCCAGGTGGCGTGCGGCGCGCGGGTCGATCAGCGAGGTCGCCTCGTCCAGCACGAGCGTGTGCGGGTCGGCCAGCACCAGCCGGGCGAGCGCGAGCTGCTGCGCCTGGGCCGGTGAGACGGCCGTGCCGCCGGAGCCGACGGCGGTGTCCAGCTTGTCGTCCAGCGCCGCGACCCACTCCCAGGCGTCCACGGCCTCCAGCGCGCGGCGCACGTCGTCGTCGGAGGCGTCGGGCTTGGCGATCAGCAGGTTGTCGCGCAGCGTCCCCCGGAACACGTGGTGCTCCTGCGTCACCAGGGCGACGTGCCCGCGCAGCTCGTCGAGCGGCAGCTCGACCAGCGGCGCTCCCCCGACCGTGACCGACCCGCTCGCCGGGGCGTGCACCCCGGCGATGAGGCGGCCGAGCGTCGACTTGCCCGCTCCGGACGGCCCGACCACGGCCAGCCGCTCCCCCGGGCGTACGTCGAGGTCGATGCCGTGCAGCACGTCGTGGCCCTCGCGGTAGGCGTACCGCACGCCGTTGACCTTCAGCTCCTCCCCCACCGGGCGGGCGTCGCCCGCGACCCGGTCGTCGGGCACGTTGGCCACGCCCAGCAGCCGGGCCATCGAGGCCCCGCCGACCTGCAGCTCGTCCACCCACGACAGCAGCCGGTCGAGGGGGTCGATGAGCTGCTGGACGTACAGCGTGGCGGCCGTCACCTGGGCCACCGTCACCCAGCCCTCGATGGACAGCAGCCCGCCGATGAGCAGGGTCGCCACGACCGGGATCACGTAGCCGATCTCGATCGCGGGGAACCACACCGTGCGCAGGCCCAGGGTGTAGCGCTCCGCGGCGAACGACCGGGCGATGTCCCGGTCGGTGCGGTCCCTGCGGCGGCTCTCCAGCCCCAGGGCCTCGATCGTGCGCGCGCCCTCGACGGTCTCGGCCAGGCCCTCGGTCATGTCGGCGTACGCCGCGTTCTCCCGCAGGTAGCCGTCCCTGGCGCGGTTCAGGTACCACCGCGTGGCGCCCCACAGCAGCGGCACGGCGACCAGCAACGGCACGGCCATCACCGGGCCGACGAGGATCACCGCGCCGATGACGAAGGCCCCGGTCACGACCGCGATCAGCGTCTCGGGCACGGCGTGCCGCACGGACCGGGACAGCGCGTCCACGTCCCTGGAGGTGCGGGTGAGGAGGTCTCCGGAGCCGGCCCGCTCGACCGTCGAGAGCGGCAGCGCGAGCACCCGCTCGACGAACTCCTCGCGCAGCTCGGCCAGCACCTTCTCGCCCAGCCGGGACGAGGCGTACACCGCGAACCTGACCAGCACCGCCTGCGCGACCACGAAGGCGGCGATGGCCAGGACGACGGCGTCCACCCGCAGGTCGGCCCGGCCCTTGGCCAGGCCCTCCACCAGGTCGCCGAGCATGCGGGGCGCGACCAGCCCGGCGACCGCCGCCAGCGCGTGCAGGGCCAGGGCGAGGCCGAGCTCGCGCGGATATTTCAGCGTCAGCCGCCGCGCGTAGGCGCGCACCTGCGCCCGGTCGGCGACCGGCAGGATCTCGCGGGCCATGCTCAGCCTTCCCCTCTGGTGACGGTTGCGCGGTAGCCGGGCTCGGCGGCCAGCAGCGCCCGGTGGGCGCCCTCGGCCCGCACCACGCCGCCCTCGACGTACAGCACGTGGTCGGCCCGGTCGAGGACGAGCGGGCTGGTCGTGCAGACCAGGGTGGCCCGGCCCGCCCGCGCCTTGCCCAGCCGTTCGGCGACGCGTGCCTCCGTGTGCGCGTCGACGGCGCTGGTGGGCTCGACCAGGATCAGGATCTCGGCGTCGGCGAGCAGCGCCCGGGCCAGCCGCAGCCGCTGCTGCTGGCCGCCGGAGAACTCCCGGCCCGACTCGGCCACGTGCGCGTCCAGGCCCTCGGGCAGCGCCGCCACGATGTCCTCGGCGCACGAGGCGTGCAGCGCCTGGCGGAGGTCCTCGTCGGTGGCCGTGCCCCGCACGTCCAGCTCGTCGCGCAGCCGCCCGGTGAACAGCCGCGCGCCGTTGTCGGCCACCAGGATGTGCCGCCTGAGGTCGGCGAGCGGCAGCTCCGTCAGCGGCACGCCGCCGAGGGTGACGTCGCCGGGGGCGAACCCGCCCAGCCGGTCGGCGATGGCGATGGCGTCCTCCGGCGTGTCGGCGGCGAGCGCCGTGAGCCGGCCCGGCCGGATCTCGACGCCCGACTCGTGGTCGCGCAGGACCCCGTCGCCCGTGCGGAAGGGGCCGTCGCCGCCGGTGATGTCGGGCTCCAGGGACAGGATGCGGCAGACGCGGCGCGCCGCCACGTGCCCCTTGGTGAGCTTGTCCGCGGCCTCGGTCAGCGTGCGCAACGGCGCGATCAGGAAGACCGCGTAGCCGTAGAACGCGACGAGCTGGCCGGGAGTGATGCGGCCCTCCAGCGCGAAGTGCGCGCCGAGCCAGGTCACGCCCGCGATCAGCACGCCGGGCAGCAGGATCTGGGCGCCCTCCAGCAGGGACTCCACCGAGGCCACCCGCACGCCCGCCTGCCGTACGCGCTGCGACTCCTCGCGATATCGGGCGGCGAAGACCTGCTCGCCGCCGACGCCCCGCAGCACCCGCAGGCCGGCCACGATGTCGGCCGCCCGGGTGGCCAGGTCGCCCTGCAGGTCGCGTTGCTCGTGCTGCCGCCGATGCAGCGGCCTGAGCAGCGGCCCCACGGCGGCCGCCATCAGCGGCACCCCGATCAGCACGACGAGGCCGAGCGGCACCGAGGTGGCGATGAGGATCACGGTCACCGTGACGATCGCGACGACCGCGCCGGTGCCCCGCAGGAGGATGTCCATCGCGTTGCCGATGTGCGCGATGTCCGAGTTGCCCACGCTGACGACCTCGCCGGTCGACAGCCGCTTCGGCAGCGTCGCCCCGAGCCTGGCCGCCTGCCGTACGGTCACCTGCACGGTGCGGTAGGCCGCCGCCAGCCAGGTGAAGACGGCGAACCGGTGGCGCGAGACCCCGGCGACCGCCTGGACCACCCCGAGGCCGAGCACCGCCGCCGACCACTTCACCAGCGTGTCCGCGTCCCGCTGGGCCATCGCGTCGATCGCCTTGCCCACGGCCGCCGGCACGAGCGCCTGGCCCAGCCACCACAGCACCGCCAGGCAGATTCCGGCGAGCAGCGGAGCGGCCTGGCCGCGCGCCACCCACCACAGGTAGCGCAGCGGTCCGCGGGAGTCGGGAGTGCCGGGATCGGCCACAGGAAGAGAGCGCATGGTCGTTCCAGGCTCGCAAAAGCGCAGGTCGAGGGGCAAACCGTTTTCCCGCGCTAAAAGTACGCGGAGCGGGGGCCGACGGGGATCAGCGGCCTTCGGCGGTTTCGTACAACCCGCCCGAGTCGGGCTCGCCGCCGTCGCGGTCTCGGCGCGGGCCGGCGGCCGCGGCCTTCTCCAGCGCCTCGGAGACCGTCTCGTACTGCTCGAACACGTTGCGCAGTCCGGTGATCGTGAGCACCCGGCGCAGCACGCCCTGGACGCCGCTCAGCATCACCCGGACGTCCAGCGCCTGGCCGCGCTGCAACACGGTGATCAGCTCGCTCAGCCCCCGCGAGTCGCAGAACACGAGCGCTGAGACGTCGATGACGACGGCGCGGACGCCGGGCGACTCCCAGGCCCGGCGCAGCCCGTCGTGGAAGAGGTGAACGGTCCCGGTGTCGAGATCGCCTTCCACGCGCACCACGACGGCGGCGCCGTGGACCGCCGACGTGATCCTCGCGGTGGAACGCGGACCGCTCACGATGCTCACTCCCTAGCCCGCTGGGTCACGGCAGGCGTGTTACGGCGACACATCACTCACGTTACCCAGGAGGGAGGCGATTATGTCGCGGCCGGACCGGACGCGGTCCGGCCGCGACCTGAAGGGTTACTTGGAGACGGCCTTGAGGTAGTCGGCGTTCATCCGCGCGATCGCCTCGAACGGGATGCCCTTCGGGCACACCGCCGTGCACTCGCCGGTGTTGGTGCAGCCGCCGAAGCCCTCGGCGTCCATCTGCTCGACCATCGCCTTGGCCCGGGACTCGCGCTCCGGCTGGCCCTGCGGCAGCAGGCCCAGGTGCATGATCTTCGCCGCGGTGAAGAGCGAGGCCGAGCCGTTGGGGCAGGCCGCGACGCACGCGCCGCAGCCGATGCAGGTGGCGGCGTCGAAGGCGGCGTCGGCGTCCTCCTTCGGCACCGGGATGGAGTGCGCGTCCGGGGCGGACCCGGCGGGGACGGAGATGAAGCCGCCCGCCTGGATGATCCGGTCGAACGCCGACCTGTCCACGACGAGGTCCTTGATCACCGGGAACGCCGCGGAGCGCCACGGCTCGATGGTGATGACGTCGCCGTCCTTGAAGTGCCGCATGTGCAGCTGGCAGGTCGTGGTGAGCTTCTGCTCGCCGTGCGCGACGCCGTTGATGACCATGCCGCACATGCCGCAGATGCCCTCGCGGCAGTCGTGGTCGAAGGCGACCGGGTCCTCGCCCTCCAGGATCAGCCGCTCGTTCAGCACGTCGAGCATTTCCAGGAAGGACATGTCAGGCGAGACGTCTTCGACCCGGTAGGTCACCATCCGTCCCTTGTCCGACGAGCCGTTCTGCCGCCAGATCTTGAGGGTCAGGTTCACTTGTAGCTCCGCTGGGTCATCTTGACGTACTCGTACTTGAGCTCTTCCTTGTGCAGGACCGGGCCGTCCGGAGTCCACTCCCACGCGGCGACGTAGGCGAAGTTCTCGTCGTCGCGCAGCGCCTCGCCGTCCGCGTCCTGGGACTCGGCCCGGAAGTGGCCGCCGCACGACTCCGTACGGTGCAGCGCGTCGATGCACATCAGCTCGGCGAGCTCGAGGAAGTCGGCCACCCGGCCGGCGCGCTCCAGCGCCTGGTTGAGCCCCTCGGCGTCGCCCGGCACCTTGACGTTGTTCCAGAACTCCTCGCGCAGCTCGGGAATGCGCTCCAGCGCCTTGCGCAGCGACGCCTCGGTGCGCTCCATGCCGCAGTTGTCCCACATGATGCGGCCGAGCTCGCGGTGGAAGGAGTCGGCGGTGCGGTTGCCGTTCACCGACAGGAGCTTTTCGATCCTGTCCTGGACGGACTTCCTGGCCTCCGCGACGTCCGCCTCGTCGACCGGCCCGAACGAACCGGCCCCGGCGAGGTAGTCGCCGATCGTGGTCGGCAGCACGAAGTAGCCGTCCGCGAGGCCCTGCATGAGGGCCGAGGCGCCCAGGCGGTTCGCGCCGTGGTCGGAGAAGTTGGCCTCGCCGATGACGAACAGCCCGGGGATCGTGGACTGCAGGTCGTAGTCCACCCAGAGCCCGCCCATCGTGTAGTGGACGGCCGGGTAGATGCGCATCGGCACCTCGTACGGGTTCTCGCCGGTGATGCGCTCGTACATCTCGAAGAGGTTGCCGTACTTCTTCTCGACGGCCTCCCGGCCCATCCGCTTGATGGCGTCGGCGAAGTCGAGGTAGACGCCGAGGCCGCCGGGGCCGACGCCGCGGCCCTCGTCGCAGACGTTCTTGGCGGCGCGGCTGGCGATGTCACGCGGGACGAGGTTGCCGAACGACGGGTAGATGCGCTCCAGGTAGTAGTCGCGCTCGTCCTCGGGGATGTCGCCGGGGGCGCGGTTGTCGCCCTTGCGCTTGGGCACCCACACCCGGCCGTCGTTGCGCAGCGACTCCGACATCAGCGTGAGCTTCGACTGGTGGTCGCCGCTCTGCGGGATGCAGGTCGGGTGGATCTGCGTGTAGCAGGGGTTGCCGAAGTACGCGCCCTTCTTGTGCGCCCGCCAGATCGCCGTGGTGTTGCAGCCCTTGGCGTTGGTGGACAGGTAGAACACGTTGCCGTAGCCGCCGCTGGCGAGCACGACCGCGTCGGCGAGGTGGGTCTCGATCTCGCCGGTGACCATGTCGCGGACCACGATGCCCCGGGCCCGGCCGCCGCTGACGATGAGTTCGAGCATCTCGTGGCGGGTGTGGACCTCCACGTTCCCCGCCGCGACCTGCCGCTCCAGGGCCTGGTACGCGCCGAGCAGGAGCTGCTGGCCCGTCTGGCCGCGAGCGTAGAAGGTGCGCGACACCTGGGTGCCGCCGAAGGACCGGGTGTCGAGCAGGCCGCCGTACTCGCGGGCGAACGGCACGCCCTGCGCGACCGCCTGGTCGATGATGTTCACGCTGACCTGGGCCAGGCGGTAGACGTTCGACTCGCGGGCGCGGTAGTCGCCGCCCTTGACCGTGTCGTAGAACAGCCGGTAGACGCTGTCGCCGTCGCCGCGGTAGTTCTTGGCGGCGTTGATGCCGCCCTGCGCGGCGATCGAGTGGGCCCGACGGGGCGAGTCCTGGTAGCAGAACGACTTGACCTTGTAGCCCAGCTCACCCAGGGTGGCCGCGGCGGAGCCGCCGGCCAGGCCGGTGCCGACCACGATGATGGTCAGCTTGCGCTTGTTGACGGGGTTGACCAGCTTGGCCTGGAAACGGCGCTTGTCCCAGCGCTCCTCGATGGGGCCGTCGGGGGCCTTGGTGTCCCTGATGGGCTCGCCGACCCGGTAATACTCGGTGGCGGCGGACGCGGCGCCCTGGTTTTCCTGGGGACGGCGGCGGATCTTCACTTGACCACTCCGATCAGAATGCAGAAGGGCGCCGCGACGAAGCCGAGCACCAGGGCCGCGGAGACCACGGCGGCGCCGGTCTGCAGCCCACGGCGGACATTGGGACGGCGGGTGAGGCCGAGCGTCTGGAACGCGCTCCACATGCCGTGACGCAGGTGGAGGCCGACCATCGCCATCGCGACCAGGTAGAACAGCGCCACCCACCAGCGGTCGGGCTGGAAGCCCGCGATCATCCGGTCGTACGGCGTGGCGTCGCCGCCCTTGGGGTTCACCGCGCCGAAGGTCATGTCCAGCAGGTGCCAGATCACGAACAGCGCGATGATCACGCCGCCGTACCGCATGGTGTGCGTGGCATACCCGCTGGCCTGCGACTTCCGCTTGGCGGCGTACTTCACCGGACGCGCCTTGGCCGCCCGCCGGGCGAGCGACACGGCCGCCCACATGTGGAGCAGGACGGAGATCCCGAGCACGATCTCGGCGATCGTCAGCGCCGTCCGGTTCGGCAGCGCGGGCGAGCCCACGGTGCGCAGCCATTCGGCATAGTGGTTGAAGGAGTCGGCGCCCGCGAAGACCTTGAGGTTGCCCAGCATGTGGCCGATCAGGAAGAGCACGAGAATGGCACCCGTGACGGCCATGACGGCCTTCCTGCCGGCCGAGGTGCCGAACAGGCCGCGGCCGGGCGTACGCGGCGCGGGTCCGGCGGGCTTACGAGATGCGTCACGCGCGGGAACCGGGGCGGTCGCCGAACCCCGGTCCACGGAGTGGTCAACAGTGGCAGTCACGCATCCTGACGCTATTTATGTCCTTTTAATCCGTCCAAGTCATGAGAGGTCTGGTTTCGATAGCTCCTGGCTATCTGCTCTGTCCCGTACGGTTTCCTAGGGGCAAAAGTCCCGAGTCAATGCGACGAAATTCACATCCGCTTCTTACCGCGGGGGTGCATCGAGCCGGCTGAAGCGATAGCCCTAGGCTATTGAGCTGTGCAGCTCCAGCAACTGGCCTACTTCATGGCCGTGGCCGAGACGCGGCACTTCACCCAGGCCGCGGAGCGGATGCGGGTCGCACAGCCGTCGCTGAGCAAGCAGATCAAGAGCCTGGAGACCGAGCTGGGCGCGCCCCTGTTCAGCAGGGCCAGGGGCAACGTCACGCTCACCCCGGCGGGCGAGGCGCTGCTTCCGCTCGCCCGGCGCATACTCGCCGACGCCGAGACCGCCAGGCGGGAGGTCGCCGAGCTCGCGGGGCTGCGGCGGGGGCGGGTGCGCCTCGGCGCGACCCCGTCGCTGTGCGCGGGACTGCTGGCCGACGCGCTGGCCCGGTTTCACCGCGACTACCCCGGGGTGGAGCTGAAGGTCGAGGAGGGCGGGTCTCGTGACCTCGTCCGCGACCTCGCCCGGGGTCAGCTCGACCTGGCGTTGATCATCCTGCCGCTGCAGAGCAGCGACCCGGCGCTGGTCACACAGGAGATCCTCAGCGAGAACCTCGTCGTCGCCTCCGCCTCACCCCGGGGGCGCAAGCCGTACATGCGGATCGAGGACCTGCGCGGCCGGCCGCTGGTGATGTTCCGGCGCGGCTACGACCTGCGGGAGGCGACGCTGGCCGCCTGCAGGCAGGCGGGTTTCGAGCCGCGCTTCGCCGTCGAGGGCGGGGAGATGGACGCGGTGCTGCGGTTCGTGGAGGCCGGGCTGGGCATCGCCGTGGTGCCCTCGATGGTGCTGGAAAACCGGCCGAGGCTGACCGGCACGCCGCTGTTGCCCCGGCTGCGCCGCACGGTCGCCCTCGCCCACCGCAAGGACGTGGAGCCGACCCGGGCGGCGCAGGCCTTCCGCGGGACGCTGCTGTCGTTTCTCGGCGAGGCGGCGCGCGACGGGACGCTCCCCCAGGGAATAGAGACGCTCGTCGACGTGTGAGCCGAACCCGTGGGTTTCGACCAGGTCATCCGGGTAGTAGGGCACATCGAGGAAATTTTCGTAACCGCGGCGTAGCCGCCGGGGAAGTGACCGAGATCACATCGGGGAGGAGTGACGCTCCTCACACTTCGCGATGTGCTCGTCGTAATGTGTGCCCCACCAATAACGCGCACGGCCTGAGCAGTACGGCGCGGTCGCTCCGGTGTGCGCGGAGTCAGTGAGGGTGGAAGGTCTCCGATGACCCAGACAACGGCCGAGAGCACGGCTAGGAAACAACGCGCGCAGATCAGGGTGCGCACTCTTCGCACCGACCGATGGTGGCTGGCTCCGGCGTTCACGTTCGCCGGACTCCTGCTGTTCCTGATTTACGGTGTGTGGGCGACCTTCGACGGAAGCTACTTCAGCAATCCGTACATCGCGCCCTTCGCGTCGCCGTGCCTGGCGACGTCCTGTCCCGAGGGCGCCCAGTTGTTCGGCTTCACCCCGTTCGGCGACTGGTATCAGCTGCCGCCCGGGATCCTGATCCTCGGCCTGCCGGGTGGTTTCCGGCTTACCTGCTATTACTACCGCAAGGCCTACTATCGGTCGTTCTGGCTCTCGCCGCCGGCGTGCGCCGTGGCCGAGCCGCACGGACGGTACACCGGTGAGACCCGCCTGCCGCTGATCCTGCAGAACATCCACCGTTACTTCTTCTACTTCGCCGTCTTCATCGCCCTGGTCCTCGCGTACGACGCGGGGCTCGCGCTGGTGAACAAGCCCGCGGGGCTGGGCACCTGGATCCTGATCGTCAACGCGGTGCTGATTCTCTGCTACACGTTCGGCTGCCACTCGTGCCGCCACATCACCGCCGGGCGCCTGAACCACTTCTCCAAGCACCCGCTGCGCTACAAGGCGTGGACCTTCGTCTCCAAGCTCAACGCCAAGCACCAGCGGTACGCCTGGGCGTCGCTGTTCTCGGTCATGCTCGCCGACCTGTACGTCCGGCTCGTCGCCAAGGGCGTCATCAACTTCCCGTTCGCATAAGGATTCAACGTGGAGCGTCACGAATACGACGTCGTCGTCATCGGAGCCGGTGGAGCGGGTCTCCGCGCGGCGATCGAGGCGCGGCAGCAGGGCAAGCGGACGGCCATCGTCTGCAAGTCGCTGTTCGGCAAGGCCCACACGGTCATGGCCGAGGGCGGCGCCGCCGCCGCGATGGGCAACGTCAACCCGAACGACAACTGGATGGTGCACTTCCGCGACACCATGCGCGGAGGCAAGTTCCTCAACAACTGGCGCATGGCGGAGCTGCACGCCAAGGAGGCCCCGGACCGCGTCTGGGAGCTGGAGGCCTGGGGCGCGCTGTTCGACCGCACCAAGGACGGCAAGATCAGCCAGCGCAACTTCGGCGGCCACGAGTATCCTCGCCTCGCCCACGTCGGCGACCGCACCGGCCTGGAGCTGATCCGCACCCTCCAGCAGCGCGTCGTCGCCCTGCAGCAGGAGGACGAGAAGCTGCACGGCGACCCCGAGGCGTACATCAAGGTCTTCGCCGAGTGCACGATCACGCGGCTGCTGAAGGACGGGGACGCCATCGCGGGCGCCTTCGGCTACTGGCGCGAGACGGGCGACTTCATCGTCTTCGACGCCCCGGCGGTGGTGCTGGCCACCGGCGGCATCGGCAAGTCGTACGTCGTCACGTCGAACTCCTGGGAGTACACCGGTGACGGTCACGCGCTGGCCCTGCTCGCCGGCGCGAAGCTCATCAACATGGAGTTCATCCAGTTCCACCCGACGGGCATGGTCTGGCCCCCGTCGGTGCGCGGGATCCTGGTGACCGAGTCGGTGCGCGGCGACGGCGGCGTGCTGCGCAACTCCGAGGGCCGCCGGTTCATGTTCGACTACATCCCGGAGGTCTTCAAGGACAAGTACGCCACGACCGAGGAGGAGGCGGACCGCTGGTACACCGACCAGGCCAACAACCGCCGCCCGCCGGAGCTGCTGCCGCGTGACGAGGTGGCCAGGGCGATCAACGCCGAGGTGAAGGCCGGGCGCGGCTCACCGCAGGGCGGGGTGTATCTCGACGTGTCCACCCGCCTGCCCGCCGAGGAGATCATCAAGCGGCTGCCGTCGATGCACCACCAGTTCAAGGAGCTGGCCGACGTCGACATCACCAAGGAGCCCATGCAGGTCGGCCCGACCTGCCACTACATCATGGGCGGCGTCGAGGTGGACGCCGACACCGGCGCGGCGTCGGTGCCCGGCCTGTTCGCGGCCGGCGAGGTCTCCGGCGGCATGCACGGCTCCAACCGCCTCGGCGGCAACTCGCTGTCGGACCTGCTCGTGTTCGGCCGCCGGGCCGGCGCGGGCGCCGCGGCGTACGTCGACTCGCTGGCCAAGCGGCCGACGGTGACCGGCGTCGAGGAGGCCAGGGCCGAGGCGCTGGCCCCGCTGGAGCGGACCGGCGGGGAGAACCCGTACGAGGTCCACCACGAGCTGCAGCGCACGATGAACGACCTGGTCGGCATCATCCGCAAGGCCGAGGAGATCACCGAGGCGCTGCAGGTCATCGAGAAGCTCAAGGAGCGGGCGAAGAACTGCGCCTCCTCGGGCAGCCGGATCTACAACCCCGGCTGGCACCTCGCCCTCGACCTGCGGAACATGCTGCTGGTGAGCGAGTGCGTGGCGAAGGCCGCGCTGATGCGGGAGGAGAGCCGCGGCGGCCACACCCGCGACGACTTCCCCGGCATGTCGGCCGAGTGGCGGCGCAAGCTGCTGGTCTGCTCCGCGTCGCCGGACGGCACGTCCATCACGGTCGAGGAGAAGATCCAGCCGTCCATGCGGAGCGACCTCATCCGGCTGTTCGAGCGCGCCGAGCTGGAGAAGTACCTCACCGAGGAAGAGCTGGCGGAATACGACGCCGCGGTCAAGGAGTCGTGATGGGTTACAAGGCGAAGTTCCGCGTCTGGCGCGGTGAGGGCGGCGAAGGAAAGCTCGAAGACTTCACCGTGGAGGTGAACGAGGGCGAGGTCGTCCTCGACGTCATCCACCGGCTCCAGGCCACGCAGGCCCCCGACCTCGCGGTGCGCTGGAACTGCAAGGCCGGCAAGTGCGGCTCCTGCTCGATGGAGATCAACGGCAAGCCGCGGCTGGGCTGCATGACCCGGATGTCCACCTTCAGCGAGGACGAGACCATCACGGTCACGCCGCTGCGCACGTTCCCGGTCATCAAAGACCTGGTGACGGACGTGTCGTTCAACTACCAGAAGGCCCGGGAGATCCCGTCGTTCACGCCGCCGGCCGACGTCAAGCCGGGCGAGTTCCGCATGCAGCAGGTCGACGTCGAGCGGTCGCAAGAGTTCCGCAAGTGCATCGAGTGCTTCATGTGCCAGAACGTCTGCCACGTGATCCGCGACCATGAGGAGAACAAGCCGAACTTCGCCGGCCCGCGTTACCTCATGCGGATCGCCGAGCTCGACATGCACCCGTACGACGTGGCGGAGCGCAAGGAGTCGGCGCAGGAGGCGCACGGCCTCGGCTACTGCAACATCACCAAGTGCTGCACCGAGGTCTGCCCCGAGCACATCAAGATCACCGACAATGCGCTGATCCCGATGAAGGAGCGCGTGGTCGACCGGAAGTACGACCCGCTGGTCTGGCTGGGCTCGAAGATATTCAAGCGCCAGCGCTGACCTGCTCGTTGAAAACAGGCTCGTAAAACAGGCGCCTCCCGGGATTCCCGGGAGGCGCCTGTTTTTACGGGTTTACGCTCACTCGCCCGCGTTCTGCTGCGGCTGCTGCGGGGTCTCGCCGGGCACGGCCTGCTGCTGCGCCTGCGTCTGCTGCGCCTGCTGCATCTGGGCCGGGTCGGCCACCGGATACGCGTACGGCTGGGCGTAGCCGTACGGCATCGGGTAGCCGTAGGGCTGCTGCGGATAGACCACGGGATAGGACTGCACGGCGTAGGACTGCACGGGCACGAAGCCGACCATCGGGGCGTAGCCCGGCGTGGCCGCCGCCGGGTAGGCCGCCACCTCGGGAGCCGGCGTCCGCGCCGCGGCCGGGCCGCCCCGCCGTACGGCGGCGGCGTGCGCCATCCTCCGCAGCCGGCCCTCGAAGATCAGCCAGGTGATCAGCGCGATGCCGACGAGCACGGCGGCGGGGATGGCGAGCTTGTTCGCCAGCTTCGGCTTGTCGTACTCGGGGGTCGCGTTGCGGATCTCGATCAGCGCCGTCTCGGGATCGGGCTGCTCGAACGACGCGCCCCCCGGGGTGGGGGTCTGCTGGGCCGCCGCCTCCGGCGTCGGCGACGCGGTGGGCAGGACCACCTGACCCTCGTCCTCAGGAGTCGGGCTGGGCTGGGAGGTCTCCTCGGTGATGTCGGTCAGCGTGGGGAACGTCTGGGTGGACTGCGGCGGGTCCTGCACCGTCGTGGACGCGGGAGGAGCGGTCGTCGTCTGCGCCGGCTTGGGCGTCTTGGTCTTGGTCCGTGTCGGCGTCGGCGTGATGGTGACGGTCTTGGTCACCACCGGGTCGGCGATGGGGCTCTGCGTCGTCGGGGAGGTGGTCGCCGGCGGCGTCTGAGTGACGGTGATCGTGACGACCGCGCACTGGGGGTCCAGGACGGGGTCGCACGGCTCCACCGGCTCGGCGCTGGCGCCGATCACCGGGCCCACGGCCACGATCGCCAGTGTGGCGAGGGCCACGGACGCGACAGCCGACGAGGCGGCCCTGATGTACGCGCGTCCGATCACCGCTCGCCTCCCGTCGGCCCGCTTTTTCCAAGACAAAGCCGATTGTAGTTTGGTAAAAGCGCGAGCAAAGCCCGATCTTGTCAACGATTCGGCGACTACGCGTCACCGCGCGGCAATAGCTTCTCGATCGCGGTGACGACCGGCAAATCCGCGGGAAGCCAGGGGACGTCGTACAGCTCGTGCGGGCTCAGCCAGCGCAGCGCGAGGTGCTCGATCGGGCGGGGCACGCCCTCGGCGAGGGTGGCGAGCCACACCCGCATCACGTAGCCGTCCTGAAGCGGCCAGTCCCCGCCGACGCGGTCGCCCAGCACGATCCGGACGCCGAGCTCCTCGACGCACTCGCGCACCAGCGCCGCGCGCTCGTCCTCTCCCGGGTCGACCTTCCCGCCGGGAAACTCCCAGCCCCCGCGCAGCGCGGGGGGCGCGGCCCGCTGGGCGGCCAGGAGACGGCCGCCCTCGACGATCGCGGCGCCGACGACGAGGCGCGTCATGTCTGGGCCCGCTTGAGCTGCTCGATCACGGTCTCGTTCTCCAGCGGGCGGGTGAAGCCCACGATGTTCGGCCGGTCGCGGTACGTCGTGACCTTGATCGGCCCGCACCGCGCACACCGGGCCTCGATCATCTTGCCGGGCGACACCACCATGCCGACATGCCCCGGATTGTCGATGGAGGTGCCCGGGCCGGCGTTGAAGAAGACGAGATCGCCGGGCCGTTCCTCGCCTTCCTCGATCTTGACGCCGAAGGGCCACTGGCCGAAGGTCGTGCGGGGAATGGTCAGACCCGCGTTCCGGTAGGCCATGTAGATGATCCCCGAGCAGTCGAAGGCGTCCGGGCCGGTGCCGCCCCACCGGTACGGCTTGCCCCGCTGTGCCAGAGCGTACTCGAGGATCTCGCGGACGACCTCGTCGGTGGCGGCGTCGACATAGCCGGAGTCGCAGGCCGGGTCGGCCTCGGGCGGCACCCCGATGTCCCCGGTCGCCGCGTAGCGCTTGGCGATGTCCAGCACCTGGTCGACGTACCAGGTGGCCCGGTTGTAGACGAAGATCGCCCTCCTGAGGTCGTCGGGCGCGCCGTTGCGCTTGAGCATCTTGGCCGCGCCGAGGATGGCGTCCGCCGGGTTGTAGACGTCGCCGTAGCCGTCCCCGTCGCCGTCGGAGGCGTAGCCGTTGATGCCCGGCTCGATCTTCATCCTGGCCTTGCCGCCCCAGGTGCTGATGAGGAACTGCATCGGGCCGGCGGCCCCCGCGTAGTTGGTGCCGCTGCGCACGCCCGGCAGCGTCGAGCGGCCGTGGTCGGTCTCCCGCTTGCCGATGGCGGCCAGCACGTTCCACTGCACGCCGATCTGCCTGCCGAACTTCTTGTACAGCTCCAGGTAGTCGTCCGGGATGTCGCCCCGGGCCGTCTGCGACACGTCGGCGGACTCCCCGGTGGCCGCCTCGGCGCAGTTCTCGGCCGCGCCACCGCCGAGCAGGATCGACGGGCTGGGGGTCATCAGGATGATCGAGCCCAGCAGCGTGGCCGGGACGATCACGACGAGTGCGACGGCGATCGCCCGCCAGTCCCGTCCCGCCGACGCGAGCCCGCGGGCGACACGCGCCGAGACGGTCATGGCGAGGTGTCCCCCTCCTGACCGGCGTCGGCCAGTTGCAGGTCGTATACCCGCCAGTCGGCGCCCGCCTTGATCACGGTCACCGCGAACCGCTCGGGCACGTCCTTCTGGCCGTTCTTGTCCGTCACGTGGCGGACCGAGTCGACGACGAACGTCACCTGGCTGGCCGTCATGTCGCGGATCGTCGTCACCTTCGCCGACCCCCGCGAGGTCACCCCGTCGGCCTCGGTCTGGTCCACCACGGCGGGGTCGGTGACGGTCCGGGTGAGCTGGCCGGCGAACTCGTCGGTCGCGAACCGCGTCAGCCGGTCGGCGCGCGCCGCCGGGTCCTCGTCGACCGAGAAGGTGCCGTACGCCTCGGTGAAGCGGCGCGCGAGGTCGGCCGCCGCGCCGATCTCCTGCCGCGACAGCGGCAGGTAGGCGTAGACGTCGAAGGCGCCGGGCGTCGTGGCCACCGGGCTCGGCTCCCTGGCCGCGGTCGTCGCCCGGGAGGTGGCCACGACGGACTGCTCCCTCGCCTGCTCGTCATCCGCCGGGGAGGAGCCCGACGGCGAGCTCATCGTGAGATAGACGCCGACGGCGGCGAGCACCGCGACGGCCGCCGCGAAGGCGATGCCCTTCCCCCGGTCGCTGTTGCCGCTTCGCATCAGTCGCCGGGGTCGCGGTCGGCGGGCTTGGCCCAAAACGGCGTCGGCGCCTCGCTGTCGCGGCGCGTGCCCGCTCCCCTGCTCGGCAGCCAGAGCGGGGGCGGCTCGGCCGTACGGGGACGGCTGGAGGACGCCGAGCCGGAGTCACGCGGCGGCGGGGCGGGCCGGGAACGGCCGCCGTCGCTCCGCCGGGACGATCCGCCGAAGAACCCGCCGGACGACCTGCTCGGAGACCTGCCGGAGGAGCCGCCGAAGAGCCCGCTCAACCCACCGGACGACCGCGGCGAGGACGGCCGGGAGGCCCAGCCGCCGGACCTGCCGCTGAACCAGCCGCCGCCGGAACCACCACTCGAACCCCCACCCGAGCCGCTGCGGGACGGCGTGGGGGCGGAGCCGCCGGAGACCCGCTGGGGCGAGGCCGCCGCGCTCCCCACGGGCGACGAGGACGTCGCCGCCGGCCGTACGACGGAGGGCGAGGCCGAGCCGGACGGCGCGGACGCCCGCGCGGCGCCGGCGGGCCGCACCCCGGGCAGGTTGAGCGGCGGGGCCGTTCCCGGACGCGAGGCGGCGACCCCGGCCTTGCGGCGGCCGGCCCCCTGGGCGTCGGCGTCGAGCGGCGCGGGCTGCCCCCCGGCACGCGCCCCGGCCTGGGCCTGGGCGTTGCCCGCGCCCTCCTCGCCGCGCACCCGCCCCTGCGCCACGCTCGCCGCGGCGGCGGCCGCCGTGCCCGCGCCGGTGGCCATCGCCGCCGCGCCGATGATCGGCTCGGCCTTGCGCAGGCCCCAGCGGCCCACCCGGGCCGCCGCGACCGGCGGCAGCGCGTTGGCCGCCCGCGACAGGGTCGGCGCGGTGGTGGCCTCGCCGAGCATCCGGGTGGTGATCGTGTGCCCGTCGATCGAGGCGAACAGATGCTGGAACGGCCGCCGGTAGAAGAAGACCGCGATCGTCAGCAGCGCCATGAACAGGATCTGCATGCCCCAGGGCAGGTTGGTCGAGATGATCAGCGCGTAGCCGTACACCAGGACGCCGAGCACCAGGGCGAGCACGGCCTGGCGCAGCAGGGTGCCGACCACCATCTCCACCCAGCGCATGGCGATGATCCGTCCCGTGCCGGGATGCACGCCGATCAGCAGGAAGATCGGCCCGAGCATCAGCAGCAGCAGGAAACCGACCTTCAGCACGAGCAGCGACACCGCGACGAGGAAGATGAGCAGACCGGCGACCATCGCCGCGATGAACGCCCCGATCGCGATGCCCAGGCGGCTGGTCCAGTCCTTGCCCTGGAAGAGGAAGTACACCGGGGTGCTCTGCAGCGGCTTGGCGACCTCCTCCTCGAACCGTTTCTGGTGGGAGTCGGAGGCCGGCGTCTGCGCGGCGGCCTGCTCGGCGGCGTCGATCGCCTGGATGTTGAGCAGCTTGGCGCCCAGGCCCTTGACGTAACCGGAGTCGGGGTCGGCCGTGCCGAACTCGCCCATCAGCCACGGCTTGCAGACCAGGACCGACCACAGCGCGTCCGCGTTCTGCGCCACGCCGGGCGTGCCCTGACGGCCGTAGCCACCCGGCGTCGGCGCGCTCGGCACCTCGCCGGGCGCGGTCTCCCGCATGGGCAGGCAGGACGCGCCGCCCGCGCCGGGGAGCCCGGAGAACGCCGAGTTGACGATCTCGCCGGTCTTGTCCGTCACGGCCTTGCCGATGCTGGTGAAGTCGCCGGGGCGGCTGAAGAACCAGATCGCGACCGTGACCGCGAGGATCATCCAGATGACGCCCTCGGTCGTCGTCGTCGCGCGCTTGCGGATCAGGCCGTACCACGCCAGCCAGATCGCCCCGAGGATGACGATCGGCCGCAGGTACGGCCAGTACATCGCGTTGGCGAGGTTGGTGACGATCTCGTCGGCGACTTCCTTGATGGGCTGCAGCGGGCCCTCGGTCGCCGCCGCCTGGTAGGTGCTGATCGTCAGCCGGTCGACGGCCTTGGCCCAGGAGAAGACCGTGTTGGCCCAGGCGTTGCCGAGCACGGCCGTGACGTCGGAACACCCCAGATCGTAGGTGTGCCAGAACTGGCCAGCCATGCCGTACCGCTCGTAGTTGGTCGCCGGTTCCTTCGGCGCCTGCTGCGCGGCGTTCTGGCCGCCGTCCGTGGTCGTCTCCCCGGCCGGCGGCTGGACCAGCCCGTCGACGCCGCCGCCCACGATCTCCGGGGCGAGGGCGGGCGACAGGTCACATGGCCCCGCGCTCGCCGTACCGGTGGGGAAAATCAGCGGAAGCGTCACAAACGCCACGAAGGCGACGAACAACCCGGCCAGGGTCCGGCGGACCCGCCTGCCGCGTCTGCCGCCCTCCCGGGTGCGACCCCTGGGACCGTTCCTGCGCACGCTCACGATCGCACCTCCTGCGCGACCCCCGACCGACCGGAGCCCCCGTCAAGAAGATCATGCACGTTCTCGCTGGGTTTGTCGTGTGTCGGATTGGTGTCAAGCCAGCGCAGCAGCTCATCCGAGATAAGGTCCACCCCGATACGGCCGGCCCGGCCGTCCAAATCCCGGAAGACGCACTCCCCGTTGCCGAGGGAGCGCAGCACCGCCTTGTGCTCCTCCGACGGATCCACGCCGAGGAGCTCCATCACGTGCTCGACCTCCACGCGTTCGGTGGAGCGGAACGCGAAGACCGACGACAGACAGTTGGTGACCTGCTCGTTGAGCAGGTCACCGGCGTTCTGTGAGACCAGGACGAGCGCCGTGTTGCGCGAGCGGCCCATCCTGGAGACCTCCGGCACGAGCTTGGCGCCCTCGGGGGTGGACGTGATCGCCCACGCCTCGTCGAGGAAGATCGCCTTCGGGGTGCGCCGGTCCAGCCCGTTCATCAGCCTGCGGGCGAACTGCGACACCAGGTAGAGCAGCGCCACCGACAGCCGCTGCTCGTAGGAGTAGTCGTCCCTGGCCGTCATCACGTCGGGCAGCGTCAGGCCGCCGAGCGTGAACACGGTCGTCCAGCCCTCGGTGTCGATCTGCTCGCCGCCCGAGGCGTCGAAGCACAGCCGGGCCAGGTGCATCTCCGACATCGACCGCAGCACGGCGCCGAGGTTCTTCGACGCCGGGTCCGCGGACTGCTCCAGGTGGTCGACCACCTTGCCCAGCGACGGATCGGGCTCGTTGGAGACCGCGGCGACCGCCTGGATCATCGCGGACTCGCGCTCCTCCGACATCCTCGGCAGCAGCAGCCGCAGGGTCTCGGTGGCCATCGTCTTCTTCGTCGCGATGTCGTCGCCGAACGAGAACGGGTCGAGCAGGCCCGGCGCGGCCGACCCCAGCGGGATCACCCTGGCCTTGCGGCCCCGCGTCTGCAGCAGCCGTACGAGCGGCTCGGCGTCGCCCTTGGGGTCGATGACCGCGATCGTGACGCCGCGCAGCGCCATCTGGTAGATCAGCAGCAGCGCGAGCGTGGTCTTGCCGCCGCCGGGCTCACCGGTGATCGCGATCGCCGTGGGACGGTTGCGCGCCGCCGCGACGAGCGGGTCGAAGTGGACGATGCTGCGCGCCCGCCCCAGCGTCTCCCCGATGTACGGCCCGACCCACCCGGCGTTCGACTCGTCCACCCGGTCGCCCAGCTCGACGGTCGCGGTGGCCATGCCGCCCGCGATCGTGCGCAGCGGCTGCCGCTGGGCGTACGCGTTGACCCGCAGCCGCTCCCCCGGCAGGGCCTCGCAGAACAGCGAGAACTGGTCGCCGGTGGAGTTGACGACGTCGATGCCGATGTCGCGGTAGTGCTCCACGACGGCCTCGACCCGCTGGACGCACATCTCCTCGGTCGGCGCGCTCACGCTCAGCCGGTGCCAGCCGTACACGAACGGCAGCCGCTCCTTGGTGATGCCGTGCTCCAGCATGCGGGCGGCGTCGATCTGCTCGGCCAGCGCGAGCGGCGCCTCCGCGCCCGCCTCCCGGATGTGGATGTCCATGTCGCGGGCGTGGGCCAGCTTGCGCGCCACGTCCTTGCTCGCCCTGACCGGCGGGATCAGCCGCATCCGGCTGGAGATCTCCACGGGGAACGGCAACTGGTCGGCGAAGTGCAGCCACGGCTCCCCGTCGGGGAACGGCATGAGGTCGGGGAACCGGGCGAACGACAGGTGCGCGGTGTAGGAGTCGCCGGCGGGCTGCACGATGCGCAGCAGCGACCTGCCGTTGTGGATCTGCCCTTCGACCAGCGACTCGATCTCGCCCTTGCCCCACCTGCGGCGCGGGGTGGCCGAGGGCGGCGGCTCGCCCAGGCCGCCCGCCGCCGCGTGCTGGAACAGCCAGGCGATCTCCGTGGAGGTGGCGTGGCGGGCGTACAACGCGCTGGAGGCCAGGGCCCGGCCGAGCCGCTCGGCGGCCTCGGTCCACCGGGCGATCTCCTTGTCCGGCACATGGTCGTCCTCGATGCCCAGCGCCTTCTCGCTGCGCTGGTAGAAACCGAAGAGCTGGGCCAGCACGCCGGTGCCGAGCTGCGCGCCGCGCGGCCCGAGCCGCACGCCGAGGTAGACCTCCTTGCTCCAGAAGTCCTTGGCCCAGACGTGGCGGTACATCTCCTCCAGGTACTCCCGCCAGCCCGGCCCCTCGTCGGAGGTCGAGTTGAGCGCCATCGCCCACTCCGCGGCCGGGTAGGCCCGGTGCGCGATCCGCAGGTGCACCTCGGCGTCGGGCATCCTGATCGCGGCCAGCGCGATCGTGATGTTGGTGGCCAGCGCCTCGCGCTCCTCGGGGGTGAGGAACTCGTAGCTCACCGTCGGCAGCCGGAAGTAGGCCCAGGCCGCCGAGTCGGTGAGAAGAACGCGATCGTCGAAGTATCGCACCGCGAGGCGACTGCGCGCCCTGCTCATCGACCCCTCACCAGCTTCCTCGCTCGCCCCTCATCTGACCACCTCCTGCTTGGCCTGGACGGCCGCCAGGCCGCTCACGATCACACCCGCAAGCGCAACGTACGCCCTGCGGCCGCCCGTACGGAGGTGAATGACGTCGACCGGTCCCGGCCGCCCGGGGGCCAGCTCGTCCTCCCAGGGCACCCGGACGATCGCCCGGCAGCGGCCGCTGGCCACCGCCTCGGCCTGCTCCACGTCGGGCAGGCTGCGGCGGCTCACCCCGTTGATCACCATCACGGCGCGTCGCCGCAGGTCGGAGCAGCCGTGCCCGTCGAGCCACTCGTAGGTCATCGCCACCGCCTCGGAGGCGTCCTCGCTCGCGGGGGCGACCAGCACGAGCTGGTCGGCGTACGGCAGGAGCCGGGCCGCCAGCGCGGCCGCGGGGTCGATCACGGTGAGCCGGTAGTGCCGGTCGAGCGCGGCGAGCGTCCTGCGCCAGTCGGCCAGGAACGCGCGTTCCGCCAGACGCTGCGTCACCCGGTCGTCGGTGTCGGCCCCGACGACCTCCAGCCCCGATTCGCAGCGCGTCGTGTACGCCCGCATGCCGAGGTAGCCGTTCACCTCGTCCGAGCTCTCGATGAGCGAGCTCAGCGTCTCGGGTGACTCGGTGGCGATCCTCGTCGTGAGCGTGTCCTCTCCGGTGTTCGCGTCGAGCGCGAGCACGCGGTCCTCGCGGTAGCGGGCCAGCGTGTGGCCCAGCATTAACGCCGTGGTCGTCTGCCCGGCGCCGCCCGTGCAGCCGAGCACCATGATCCGCCTGCTCGTGGTGAGCGGGGTGCGGGCCCGGGCCTCGTCGATCTCCATGCCGTCCGTACGGCTGCCGCCCACGACGACCTGCGCCAGCCGCCGCCAGCCGCCCGAGGGGTCTCGCCCGACGACGGCCTCGACGCGGCGCAGCCGCGGCGGCTCCTCGTTGCCCGGCCTGCCCGTGGTGATCCTCCCCGGGGTGGGCAGCGACGGCCCGGCCAAACCCGCCGGGCCGGCCGCGCCGGGCACCGTCTGGATCGACACCGCGGGGGCCGCCGGAGACGTCACGTCCCCCTGACCGGTGGGCACGCCCCGCGCCGTCCCCGCCGCCTCCGCCGGTTCCGCACCGCGCGCGGCGGTCTCGTACGGTCGCACAAGCCGAGGCGGGCGGCCCTTGCGATGCTGCTCCAGAATCTCCGGATCCGGCTGCGGGATGCTCGGCTGCGCGGTACCCACCGGCTTCGCGGTGTCCGAGGGTGCCGTCTCCGGGCGCGGGGTGGCGTGGGCGACCTCCGAGGAGTGGGCCGCGCCGCCGGCGGGCTCGACAGGCGCGGGCGCCGCCTCCTCCGCCGCCGTCTGCCCGTCGTGACCGAGCTGCTGTTCCGGAGCGCTCTCAGCCGGGGCGTGCGCGTCGCGAACGGCGGGCCCTTCCGGAGAGCCCTCGGCCGGGGCGTGCTGGTCGTGTGCCGACTCGCCGTGCGCAGGCTCATCATGTGCCGGCTCGTCATGTGCCGGCTCGTCGTGTGCCTGGTCGTCCGCCGCCGGTGCGGCCACAGACTGCGCGACCTCAGCCTGAGCCATCTCGGCCTGGGCCGCCTCTTGCTGGGCCGCCTCGGCCTGAGTCGGCTCGGACCGGGCCGCCTCCGACCGGACTGCCTCTGATTGGGCCGCCTCCGGCCGGGGGGCCTCGGCCGTCGTGGGCTGCTCACCCTGCGCCGGGGACCCCGGCTCGCCCTGCGCGTCGAGGGGAGCCCCATCGGACGGCCGTACGGCGCGGGGTTCGGCCGAGGCGGCGAGCCTGCGCAGGCGGCGCAGCGCCTCGGTGCCGATGGGCGGGACGGCGGGAGCCTGCGAGGTCTCGGCGGGAGCCGCGCTCTCCACCGCGCCCGCCACCGAGCTCTCGACTGTGTGCGCCGGCAGGTCGGGACCCGGCTCATGGCCCTCATGGGCCTCGTGGGTGCCGTGCCCCTCATGCGGGTCGCGTTCGCGGTCGGGGCCTGGGACGTGCCCGGTCTGCGGCTCCCCCGGGCGCGTGGACGGCTCCGGGAGGTACAAGACGCGCTCGCCGGCGGCACCGGTCCTCGCGGTCGCACCGCCGCGGACGGGGGCGGCCGGGGCGGCGGTGACCGGTGCGGCGGCAGCCGCCGCCGCGGCCACGGCCGGGCGTACGACGCGCGAGGGGTCCACCTGGTGCGCGTCCGCCCGCGTGGCGGTCACCGGAGCCGGCCGTGGGCCCATCGGGGGAGCCGGCCGTACGCCCGTCTTGGCGGCCTTCGAGACGGGCACCTTGACCGAGACCTTGCGGCGCGCCTTGCGGGCCGCCCCGCCGGGCGCCGCGGCCGGCGGCGTGGTCCGCCAGACTCGTGCGGTGAAGACGACCTCGTCCGGCTCGTCATACGGGGCCATGCGGCACCACGTACGGGGCTCGCTCATGTAGCGGAGCTGCGACTGGAGCAGCTCGGTGAGGCGCTTGTTCTCGATGACGGGACGGGTGGAGAGCCAGGTGAGCACGCCGGGGGGGACCAGGTAGATGACGTGCCATGGGGCCGCGAACGGCAGCCCGATGAGGTAGAGGAAGACCCACCACGGCACGGAGACGCCCACGAACACACCGATCCAGACGACCGGAAGCGGCATCGGCAGCCGTAGGTCGTACAGCTTGTACAGCCGCTTCTCAATCCGCCAGATATTGGTATACGTGGGCAGATCCACCCCGAACCTCCTCTCCGCCCGATCACCTGATGCCGAGTGCGCCCGCGATCGCCTTCGCCGTCACCTCGATGATGTTGGGAACGTAAAAGATCACGCCGATCGCGATCGCCAGGATGATGAACTGGACAAACCTGGTGATCTCACGGGTGAAGAGGAAGAAAAGCGCCACGACGGACACAACCGCGAGGAAGAGCGGAGCGAAGAACCTCCGGAGGAAGTCGGCGAGACCTTCTGTGTTGATGCCCGTCGTCGGCGCCGGTGACGGGGCGGCGGCCAGATCAAGGACGTGGTCCGCGATGGTCTTCAGTATCAACTCTCGCCCTCCCGGGGGTATGGATCAGCGATGTCTTTGCCGGGCACGCGTTACCCCACGGACCGGTTCGCACCCTGGATGTCCCTGACGAACCACTTGCCGCCCTGCTTCTCGATCGTCAACTGATAGGCCTGCTCGAGACCGGCGGGCTGCGCCGCCGGGTCCTGCGACGGGCTCGCCGTCGCCGCCGACCCTCCGGAGGTCACCGCCCACACGACGATCGCCGTGACCTTCCTGCTGTCGGCGCCGCCCGGGGGAACCACGACGTCCTTCAGCTCGGCGAGGGAGAATTCGCCGTTGAACCCGGTGACGGTCACCCCGTTCGCCACGTAGCGCTGCAGGTCGACCTGGTTGCCCGCGGCGTACGCCTTGAAGAACCCTTCGAGCTGGGGACGCAGCTCGGCCTCGGTGGCGGAGTCGCGGTCGGGGTCCGGGAGCTGGGGCAGGCCCGCCGGCCCCGGCGCGGGCAGCAGAGCCGGCTGTGCCGAGAGCACGAACTCGCCGTTGTCGTAGTAGACCGGCACGGACAGCAGGCCGCGGGTGCCGCCGGACTGGTACGACACGGTCACTCGGGCGTTGTGATCGTCGATCACCTCGATTCCGGCGAACTGGATGGCTCCCGCCGACATGCGTCCGTAGCCGTTCCAGCCGAACTGCTCGTCGGCGCCCTCGGGCAGGAACGGCCTCAGCCGTTCCGCACGCTGCTGGAGGTTGTTCGCGTCGTAATTGAGGTAGACGGCCGCGAACTGGTTGGCGAAGGCCACCGCCTGCGTCACCGGGAATCCGGACGTGGCCGTGCCGGACGGTGTCGCGGTGGGCTGCTCGCTGCCCGTCAGCCGTTCCAGCGGGGCGCGTATGCCGTTGACGAGGATGACGACGATCAGCGCCCAGAGGATCACCCTGCCGGTCCAGACGAGCCAGCGTCCGCCACCGCCGCTCCAGCCTCTGCGCCGGGGCGCCGTCCGGCTCGCGGCGCTCGCGGGCGCGAAGCCGTCCAGAGGGTAGGGGTCAGGGTCGCCAGCGATCCGCGGATCCTGCTGGACGTCTGACCTGCGAGCCATCACGCCTCCGCTCGCGCCGATCCCTCCGGCTGGCGCGGTTTCCTCTTGCCCTCGACCCGGTTAACCGCATTGAAGTATTCACCCTAGCGGCCTCGCCAATTCTTCCAGGTAAGCCACGCCCATGGTGCAAGCATCGCCGCGACCGAGCAAACCAGGTCTACATGCCGTTGAGACGCCCCCGCGCCTATCCACACCCCGGAAAAGCACGTTACGCCTGGCCATCGGGGTCAACGATTACCTAACCGCCACCTATTGCTGTCTTCGCAGCTCGCAGGCATAACGAAACCGATTGCAGGGCGGCGTCCGGCAGCGGACGGCCCCGCGCGAAGCGGGGCCGTCCCGTGGCGGTCGGTTCCGTGTCCGCGCGGGCGCCTACAGGCACGCCTCCGAGGACGTCGACGCGGGCACCGAAGAGGTCGACTCGACCGAGGACGACTCGGCCGACGACGGGATGCCGGCCGACGGAGCGCTCTTCGAACCCGTGATCGAGGGCGGGATGTTCTCCGGCGCGCTTCCCATGGCGCTCTCCGGGGCGCTCCCCGGAGCGCTTTCCGGCAGCGAGGAGGTCTGCGACTGACTCTCCGACAGCTGCGACTGCGACTCCGACAGCCGCTGCTGCGCCTCCTGGGTCATCTGCTCGATGCGCTGCTGCGCGGTCACCGCCTCCCGCATGATCTGCTCTTTGGCGCTGTTCGCCTCGTCCCTGATGCTCTGCCTGGCCTCTTCCACCGTCTGCTCCATCGAGGCGCCCATGCCCGGGAGCATCTCGCTCATCATGAGCGAGGCGGTGCCCGGCACCTCCGCGCTCATCGGCGAGGTCGCCGGCGGAGCCGACAGCGACATCGTCGCGGCCTCGGGTACGGCCTCGGCCGTCAGCGAGGGCTCCTGGAAGGCGGTGTAGGACGTCGCCCACACCGAGCCGCCGGGCTCGCTCGCCTGCGCCGCCCAGGCCGACCCGGGGGCGCCGGTGGCCGCGGAGGCGGCGCCACCGAGCAGCGCGGCTCCGCCCGCCGTGAACGCCGAGGCGAAAATCGCCACGAGAGCCAGCTGTCTGGATTTCCGATGCATGGTGTCCTCCTTGGGCCCGATCGGGCCTCGCCAGGTCAGGCCACCTGGGCTTTTCCCCGGTGCCCGAAATCGGCCGTCGTCTCCCCTTCCGGCATGCCGGATCGCGGCAGTGAAGAGATTTGTTGCGGAATGGGAGAATTCGATGTGGCGACTTCACGCCAAACGGCCTCATCTCGATGCTTCATCGACCCCGCCGAATGCGTCTAGGGCACTTGGCTCAAGCGTTTCCGCCGGCCGAGGAGGATCTGACCAGAGGGAGAGATGTGGCGGGTGATGCCGCTCACCACCATGACCACCGCTTTTGCGCGGCCCGGCCGTCTCAAGGCCGTTCGAGATCGTAGGCCACATCCGCCACGCGAACCGTCCGTACGAGCGGATCCTCGATGATCTTCCGCAGTTCGCCGATCGTCACCAACGAGTCCACGTAGGCGTAGGCCAGGCCGTCGTTCGCGGCCTTGCGCAGCCGTGCCAGGCTCAGATCGAAGTCGTGCAGGTTGTCGTCGTCGTAGTCCTCGAGGATGCCGACCCAACTGCGGAAGTTCGCGAGGTCCGACGTGATCGGTTTCTCGCCCTCCCTCGGCAAAGGGCCCCGGTCCCATGTCGTCGTCCCTCCCCAGGTGATGGGGATCGACCCGGGACGCCGCTCGAAAACCACCTTGTCGGCATGCGACTTGTACCTGCCGGTGAAGGCGACCAGCTCATCGATGGTGAGCGGGGTGGCGAACTCGACCACCGCCAGCGCGTTGAGCCCGGCGGGAAGCCTGGCCAGGACCTTGCGGCTGTCCTCCTTGGGCTGGTTGCCCGTCCCCACGTTCATCAGCGCGAGGCTCAGCGTGGTGCCGGCGCTCGCGCCGAGCGGCAGCCTGCCCACGCGGCCGAAGAAGTCCTGGGTCACCACGTGCTCGGCGCCGCCGAACCCCTCGACGAAACCTCCGACGGCCCGCATGGGCCTCGCGGTCACGGTGAACGACATCGACAACGGCGTGGTGTCGCCCCAGTTTCGGATTTGGATGTCGTAGCTCGGGTTGTAGATCTTGAAGGCGGTGCCCAGCACGTCGGTCATGCGCTGCTCCCGGTCGCCGCGCCGCTGGATCATGCCGGAGCCCGCCGTCGCCGCCAGGACGAGGACGAGCAGCGCCGCCAGCACGGTGATCGCGGTGCGGGCGACACCTCGCCGTACGGCCCGGCGGGTCGCCTTGGGATCGAACTCGGGGATGGGCGGCAGCAGAGCGTCGTCAGTCATGAGAACCTCCGTAGACGGCGGCGAAGGCCGCTCTGGCGCGCCACACGGCCGTCTTGACGGCGGTGTGCTTCCTGCCGGTCATCGCGGCCACCTCGACCAGCGAGAAGCCCTCGAAGTAGACCAGGGTGAGCAGCCTGCGGTGCTCCTCGGGCAGCCGGTCCAGGGCGTCGCGTACGGCATGCGACTCGACGTGCAACGGAGGAACGCCGAGCTCGTCGGGGTGGGGCAGGTCCAGCTCGCGGCGGTGACGCCGTACGTGGTCGACGAGAACGTTGCGGGCGATGGTGAGCAGCCAGGCCGCCGGGTTTCCGCCGCGCCAGCCGAGCAGCGCTCTGGTCGCCTTGACGAACGTCTCCTGGGCGAGGTCCTCGGCGAGGTGGGGGTCGCGGGTGCGGCGTAACAGGAACCCGCACACGAGCGCCCAGTGCTCGCGGTACAGCTCCTCGATGATGATGCCCCCCGCGTCTTCGTGTCTGTCACAACAGACCAGACGCGATCGGGCCGGGAATGGTCACACGCCCTTTTCCCGGGTTCCGCACGGCGGAGAGCCGATGGGAGCCCGGGAACCCCGTCAGACGTTGAAGCGGAACTCCACCACGTCGCCGTCGCGCATCACGTAGTCCTTGCCCTCGATGCGCGCCTTGCCCGCCGCCCGGGCGGCCGCGATCGAGCCGGCCTCCACCAGGTCGTCGAACGAGACGACCTCGGCCTTGATGAAGCCGCGCTGGAAGTCGCTGTGGATGACCCCGGCGGCCTCGGGAGCGGTCGCGCCCTTGCGGATCGTCCAGGCCCGCGCCTCCTTGGGCCCGGCCGTGAGGTAGGTCTGCAGGCCCAGCGTCTCGAAGCCGACCCGGGCGAGCTGGGCGAGCCCGGACTCCTCCTGGCCGACCGACTGCAGCAGCTCCAGCGCCTCGTCGTCGGGCAGCTCGACCAGCTCGGACTCGATCTTGGCGTCGAGGAACACGGCCTCCGCCGGCGCCACGAGCGCCGAGAGCTTGGCCCGCAGGGCGGTGTCGGTCAGCTCGTCGGCGTCGAGGTTGAAGACGTACAGGAACGGCTTGGCCGTCAGGAGGTGGAGCTCACGCAGGTCGGCGAGGTCGATCCCGGCCGCCTTGCCCCCGGCGTACAGGGTCGTGCCGGTGTCGAGCAGCTTCGCCGCGGCCTCGGCGGCCTCCAGGAGGACCTTCCGGTCCTTGTTGTTGCGCGCCTCCTTCTGCAGGCGGGGCAGCGCCTTCTCGATCGTCTGCAGGTCGGCGAGGATCAGCTCGGTGTTGATCGTCTCGATGTCGCGCTCGGGCGACACCTCGCCGTCCACGTGGGTGACGTCGGGGTCGGAGAAGACCCGGATGACCTGGCAGATCGCGTCGGTCTCGCGGATGTTGGCGAGGAACTGGTTGCCCCTGCCCTGGCCCTCGGAGGCGCCCCTCACCAGGCCGGCGATGTCGACGAACTCGACCTTGGCCGGGAGGATGCGCGCGGAGCCGAAGATCTCCGCCAGCTTGTCCAGGCGGGAGTCCGGCACGCCGACGATGCCCACGTTCGGCTCGATCGTGGCGAACGGGTAATTGGCCGCCAGGGCGTTCCCGCTCTTGGTCAGGGCGTTGAAAAGCGTGGACTTGCCGACGTTGGGCAGGCCGACGATGCCGATGCTCAGGCTCACGTACCCCGAGTTTAGGGGTCTCGGCGGGTGCGCCGGACATCGGCGGTCCCGGCCCGCTCCCAGGCGCGCCTCCCTGTTTGGCACGCCAATGCCTGAAATCATCCAGACCGTGGATGTCGTGGCTCTCGTACTGGGACTCGTGATCGGGGTGGTGGTCGGCGCGGCGCTCGCGGGGATGCGGGCCGCGGGCCGCACCGCCCAGGCCGCCGCCAGGGTGGCCGAGGCCGAGGCGAGGGCGCGGGCGGCCGAGGACAAGGTGGCCTACATGGAAAACCAGCTCACCGAGCGGTTCCAGGCCATCTCCGCGCACGCCCTCGACGTGGCCAACCTGCGCTTCCTCGAGCTCGCCGAGAACCGGCTGAACACCGCCAGGGCCGAGGCGGCCGGGGACCTCGACCAGCGCAGGCAGGCGGTCGAGAACCTGGTCGCGCCGCTGCGGGAGACGCTCGCCAAGGTGGAAAACCAGCTCAGGGAGAGCGAGTCGGGCGCCCGCGCCGCCCGCGCCGAGCTGAGCAAGCAGATGGAGTTCGTACGGGAGAGCTCCGAGCGGCTCAAGGCCCAGACCGACGCCCTGGTGCGGGCGCTGCAGCGGCCGGAGGCCCGGGGACGCTGGGGCGAGCTGCAGCTGCGCCGGGTGGCGGAGATCGCCGGAATGGCCCGCTTCTGCGACTTCGACGAGCAGGTGAGCGCCGTCACCCGCGACGGCGTGGTCCGGCCCGACATGGTCGTACGGCTCAGCGGCGGCAAGAGCGTCGTCGTGGACGCGAAGGTCTCGCTCGCGGCCTACCTGGAGGCGGCCGAGGCCACCGACCCGGAGTTCGCCTCGGCCCGGCTCGACGCCCACGCACGGCACGTACGCGAGCACGTCGACCGGTTAGCCGCGAAGTCCTACTGGCAGGCGTTCAGCCCGGCCCCGGAGTTCGTGGTCCTGTTCATCCCCGGTGAGGCGTTCCTCGCGCCCGCGCTGGAGCGCGACCCGGGGCTGCTGGAGTACGCGATGCGCAGGCGCGTGCACATCGCCACTCCCACGACGCTCGTCACGATGCTCCGCACCGCGCACTACGCCTGGCAGCAGACCGCGGTCAGCGAGAACGCCAAGGCCGTCTTCGATCTGGGCAAGGAACTGTACGAGCGGCTCGGCGGCCTCGGACGACACGTGGACAACCTGGGCAAGGCGCTCACCAGGGCCGTCACCGCGTACAACCAGACGGTCGGCTCGCTGGAGAGCCGTGTCCTGGTCAGCGCCCGGAGGATGAACGACCTCGGCCTGGTGGACCACCCACTCGACGCCCCGGCGGCGGTGGAGGAGGTGCCGCGGCCGGTCGCCATCCCCGAGCTCGAAGGTGAAGAGCGGGTAAGCCCCCCTCCCCCGCATCGTCAGAACGGTAAATTGACGCGAGACTTGTCGTAAGGGGGCCCGATGACAGGCACCGGTCGAGCGGGGCTGCGGCTGACCGCTCGGGGGGCGATCGTCATGCTCTTCGTGATCACCCTGGTGGGCATGCCGTTGCTGCCCGGGCTCGCGTTCGTGGCCGGGTGCCTCGCGGCGGCCCTGCTGGTGCGGCCCCGGGACCTGCTGCCGCTGGTGGTGACGCCCCCGCTGGTCTTCTTCTGCGCGGCGCTGGTGGCGGAGCTCATCGGGGCGCTCGGGTCCGACTCGATGCTTCAGACGCTCGCGCTCGGCATGTTCACCACGTTGTCGTCGAGCGCGCCGTGGCTGTTCGTCGGGTCCGCGCTGGCGCTGGGGGTCGCCTGGGTGCGCGGCCTGCCCGCCAACGTGCGGGAGTTTCGCGGCGCCCCGGCGCCCGCGCCGGCACCGGCCGCCCGCGCGCGCCGTCGCCGCGTCCGCACGTTCGACCCGGAACCGGAGGGTTACTTCGAGCCCCGCCTGTACGGCAAGGCCGCCGACGAGTAACCGGGCCCCGGTCGGACAGCGGGTCAGACCGTGCGCAGGTCCTTGCGAAGCTCGTGGGGCAGGGCGAACCGCATGCTCTCCTGCACCGACTCGACCTCCTCGACGTCGGTGAAGCCGTGCTCGGCCAGCTTGGCGAGCACTCCCTGCACCAGCTCCTCGGGGACGGAGGCGCCGCTCGTCAGGCCGACCGTACGCACGCCCTCCAGCCACTCGTCCCGCACGAACGAGGCGTCGTCCACGAGGTAAGCGGCGGCGGCGCCGTAGTCCTTGGCGACCTCGACCAGCCGCTTGGAGTTGGAGGAGTTGGCCGAGCCCACGACGATGACCAGGTCCGACTCGGCGGCGATCCGCTTGACGGCCGCCTGCCTGTTGGAGGTGGCGTAGCAGATGTCGTCGCTCGGCGGATCGATGAGGTTCGGGAACCGCGCCCGCAGCCGGGCGACCGTCTCGGTGGTCTCGTCCACCGACAGGGTCGTCTGGGAGAGCCAGACCACCTTCTCCGGGTCGCGTACGGTCACCCGGTCGACGCCGTCGAGCCCGTCAACGAGCTGGATGTGCTCGGGCGCCTCGCCTGCGGTGCCCTCGACCTCCTCGTGCCCCTCGTGGCCGATGAGAAGGATGTCGTAGTCCTTGGCCGCGAACCTCTTGGCCTCGTTGTGCACCTTGGTCACCAGCGGGCACGTCGCGTCGATGGTCCGCAGGCGGCGGCTCGCGGCCTCCTCGTGCACGGCGGGTGCGACCCCGTGCGCGGAGAAGACGACGATCGCGCCCTCGGGGACCTGCTCGGTCTCCTCCACGAAGACGGCGCCACGCTCCTCCAGCGTCTTGACGACGTGGGTGTTGTGCACTATCTGCTTACGCACATAAATGGGCGCGCCGTACCGCTCCAGCGCCCGCTCGACCGTCTGCACCGCGCGGTCGACCCCCGCGCAGTAGCCGCGAGGCTTGGCGACCAGGACACGGCGGGTCGCTGAGGTCTGCACGTCCATGTTCCTATGCTATGTGGAACGCGAGCCGCTTCTTGACCCTGGTCTTGCAAGACTGGGTGCACCAAATACACACCTCCCCTGGAGCCGAAATGTCCGTCCTTAGAGCTATAACGACAGTCCTTCAGGCCGCTCTGAACGGGGTCGGACAAGTGTTGCTGGCCGGCGACAAGATCAAGGCCACGCTCAAGGAGCGTTTCGCCGGGGGCGAGGCGCAGGACGGTGAGCGCCGCGAAACCGCCGAGGCCGCCGTGGCCCCGCGGCCCGAGGAGACCGCCCAGCAGGCCGCCGGGGAACGGCCCGCGCGCCGGGAGCCCGTCATCTACGCCCCCCGCCCGAGCAAGGCCGAGAAGGCCGAAAAGGGTGAGCAGGCAGAGAAAACCGAGACGGTGACGACCGAGGCCCCCACCGAGCCTCAGCCCGCCAAGCCCGCCCAGCCTGCGGAGACTGCAAAGGCTACGGAGGCCCCCGCCGCCGAGGCCGCTGCGACCACGGAGACCAAGGAAGAGGCCGCGCCCGCCGAGCCTGAAGCCGTCAAGCCCGCCGAACCTGCGGCGGCTGCGAAGGCTACGGAGGCCCCCGCAGAACCGAAGCCTCAGGCCGCCCCTACCGCCGAGACCACCGTGGCCACGGAGACAGCCGCGACTGCGAAGACCACCCCGGCCGAGGCAGCGCCTGCCGAGCCTCAGGCCGCCGAGCCCGCCAAGCCTGCCGAGACTGCCGAGACTGCAGAGGCTGCCGGCGAGCCGAAGGCCGAGGGCGCCCCTGCCGCCGAGGCCGCCGGGACTGCGGAAACCCAGGAGGAGGCCGCGCCGACCGCGCCCAAGAAGCCGCGCACCCGCCGCAAGACCACGACCGAAACCGCCGAGAGCACGGCCGCCGCAGCGCCGAAGACCACCAGGACGCGCAAGAAGCCCGCCGCGAAGACGTCGGAGAGCCCGGCCCAGACGCCGGCGGAACAGCCGGCGGCGAAGGAGACGACCTCCACGGAGGCGGCGGAGCCGATGCCGGGCTACGCGAACCTCTCCCTGGCGTCGCTGCGGGCGCGGATGCGCGGCAAGACGGTTGAGCAGGTGCATGCGCTGCTGGAGTACGAGCAGGCACACCTGAACCGCCCCGAAGTGGTCAAGATGTACCAGAACCGGCTGTCCAAGCTGCAGTCCGAGTCCTGATCTCGCGCCATGCCCGCCCGCCGGACGTCCGGGCGGGCATGGACGGACGCGCCGTCCTCCCGCTCGCCCGTGGATTGTCGGGGACTACGGCTAGCCTGCAGGTGCGGACCGGGCCAGGCGAGGAGGGCTGATTGAGCGCGAAGACGTCCCCGGAGGCGCCGCTGCCGATCAGGTCGGTGCTGCAGATGGTCGCCCAGTGGATCGGCAAGCTGGGCACCGTCTGGGTCGAAGGGCAGATCACCGAGCTGACCGCGCGGGGCGGCACCGTGTTCCTGACGCTGCGCGATCCCGTCGCCAACGTCTCGGCGCGGATCACGTGCAGCAGGAGCGTGTACGAGGCGAGCGTGCCGCGCCCGGTGGACGGCGCGCGTGTGGTGATGCACGTCAAGCCGGACTTCTGGGTCAACAAGGGCTCGTTCGCGTTCACCGCCCTGGAGATCCGCCCGGTCGGCATCGGCGAACTGCTGGCCCGGCTCGAACGGCTCCGCCAGGTGCTGGCGGCCGAGGGCCTGTTCAACGTCGACAGGAAGCGCAGGCTGCCGTTCCTGCCGGGCACCGTCGGGCTCATCTGCGGGCGTGACTCGGCCGCCGAGCGTGACGTGCTGGAAAACTCCCGCCGCCGCTGGCCCGCCGTCCGTTTCAAGGTGGAGCAGGTCGCCGTCCAGGGGCCGTACGCCGTGGGCGAGGTGACCGAGGCGCTGCGGAAGCTCGACGCCGACCGCGAGGTCGACGTGATCATCATCGCCAGGGGCGGCGGCTCGCTGGAGGACCTGCTGCCGTTCTCGGACGAGTCGCTGGTGCGGGCCGTCGCGGCCTGCCGTACGCCGGTGGTGAGCGCGATCGGCCACGAGCAGGACAGCCCGCTGCTGGATCTGGTGGCCGACGTGCGCGCCTCGACTCCGACGGACGCGGCCAAGAAGGTCGTGCCCGACGTGGGCGAGCAGCTCACACTGATCCACCAGCTCAGGGACCGGGGCCGCCGGGTCCTGCGCGGCTGGGTCGAGCGTGAGATGTCCTGGCTCGAAGCCGTACGCTCCCGGCCGTCGCTCGCCGATCCGGTGCGGGAAATCGACCGGCGGGCCGAGCAGATCGACGCGCTGCGTGAGCGGTCAAGGCGCTGCCTGTCGGCGTCGCTGGACCGCTCGGCCGACTCGCTGGAACACCTCAGGGCCAGGCTCGTGGCCCTCTCGCCCGCGGCGACCCTGGAGCGCGGTTACGCCATCGCGCAGCGTCCCTCGGGGGAGGTCGTCCGCCTGGCCGGGGACGTCAAGCCGGGCGACGAACTTACGATCCGCTTCTCCGACGACCGGGTGACGGTGATCGCCCGAGACTCATGACCACCGCCTCGCCACGGCCGGTTCGACACGGACCGGCTTGGAGGCACCGGCTCGGACGCACTGATTCGCTCCGGCCCAGGCTCGGACCGACCGGCTTGGATCGACGGACAGGCTCACACGGGTCGGATCGGAGTGATGAGTCGGCTCACAGCCGACGTCTCTCGCCGACGCCGGCCCATCGCCGAGGAAACCTCGGTAAATCCATGGGTGGTCGTCGCCGGCTCGGCTCTCCGCGCCTCACACGCTGCCGAGGTTCCGATGGCGTCGCAGCTCGGATGCGGGCGGGATCGAATGGCGCCGCGGCTCAGGTGGCCTGCGGATCGGATACCGCCCCGGCTCAGACGCGGCTATCGCTCAGATTTCGAGGCGGATGCCGTAGGCGTCGAGCCAGGCGTTCATCTGCAGGATGCTCTCCAGCGACGCCCTGGCGCCCTGCAGGCTGACCGCGCCCATGGGCTGGTCGAGCAGTTTGCGCACCTTGCCCGTGTCGATGACGCAGCCGATCGCGGGGTCCCCGTCGAGCACGCGGGTCACCTCCGCGCGCAGCGCACGCTCGTACGCCGGGTCCTGCGTCGAGGGGTACGGCACCTTGCGGCGCTCGACCACCGACCGGGGCAGCACGTCGGCCGTGGCGGCGCGCAGCAGGCTTTTCTCGTGCCCGTCGAAGGTCTTCATGGACCAGGGGGCGTTGAAGACGTACTCCACCAGGCGGTGGTCGCAGAACGGCACCCGGACCTCCAGGCCCACGGCCATGCTCATGCGGTCCTTGCGGTCGAGCAGGATCTGCACGAACCGGGTCAGATGCAGGTAACTGATCTCCCGCATCCGCTTCTCCACCCCGGTCTCCCCGGGCAGCCTGGGCACCTCGGCCAGCGCCCGCTGGTAGCTGTCGGCACGGTAGGCGGAGATGTCGAGCTTGCGCTGCAGCTCCTCGTTCAGGAACTCGCCCCGGGTGAACAGGCCGGTCTGGCTCGGCATGGCGAGCCACGGGAAGGTGCCGGAGTTGATCGCCCGGGGATCGTGGAACCACCGGTAGCCGCCGAACACCTCGTCGGCGGACTCGCCCGACAGCGCCACCGTCGAGTGTCCCCTGATCGCCTTGAACAGCAGGTAGAGCGAGGAGTCCATGTCGCCGATGCCGAGGGGCAGGTCCCTCGCCCGCAGCACCGCCGCGCGGACCCCGGGGTCCATGAGATCGGCGGAGTTCAGCACGATGTCCGCGTGGTCGGAGCCGACGTGCCGTACGACGTCGTGAACGTACGGCGTGTCCGGAGTGTCGCGCATGTCGTCGGGCTGGAAGTTCTCCGAGTAACCGGCGAAGTCGACCGAGAACGACCGCACCGCGCCCCGGCCGGCGAGCGCCCGGGCGGCCAGCGCGGTGACCGCGCTGGAGTCGAGGCCGCCGGACAGCAGCGTGCACAGCGGCACGTCGGAGATGAGCTGCCGTTCGATGATGTCGTCGAGCAGCTCCCGCACGGTCCTGACGGTCGTCGGCAGGTCGTCGGTGTGCTCACGGGCCTCCAACTGCCAGTAGCGGCGCTTGCTCAGCCCCTCCCGGCGCACCTTCACCACCTGGCCGGGCCGCACCTCGTACATCCCGCGGAAGACGGCGCACTCGGGCGTCTTGACGAAGGCCAGGATCTCCCGCAGGCCGTCGGCGTCGACCACCCGCTCCGCGAGGGGGTTGGCCAGGATGGCCTTGGGCTCGGAGCCGAACAGCACCCCGTGGGGCGTCGGGTAGTAGTACAGGGGCTTGATCCCCATGCGGTCGCGCACGAGCAGCAGTTCCTCGCGGCGGGCGTCCCAGACGGCGAAGGCGTACATGCCGTTGAGGCGGGAGACGAAGTCCTCGCCCCATTCGAGGTACGCCTCCAGGACGACCTCGGTGTCGCTGCGGGTCCTGAACCGGTGCCCACGCCGTTCGAGCTCGGCACGCAGCTCCCTGAAGTTGTACGCCTCGCCGCTGTAGGTGAGCGCGGCCACGACCTCACCACCGGCGTCGGCGGTCATGGGCTGGCGCCCGCCCTCGATGTCGATGATGGCGAGCCGCCGGTGGCCGAACGCGGCGTGCGGGGCGAGCCACATCCCCTCGGCGTCGGGCCCCCGGCAGGCCATCGTGTCCGTCATGGCCCGCACGGTCTCCCGTTCATGACGAAGGTCGCGTCCGTAGTCCACCCAACCGCTGATTCCACACATGGAGATGCCCCCCGAATCATCGCCCCCGCGATGCTTAGTACACCTAAATAACCGACGAATCATCACTTTTATGCCCAAAACGGACACCCCTAAGGGGCCGCGGACTGTCGGTCCCGGCCTCTAAGGTGGGGGACGTGGCTGAGGACAAGCAGACCCCGTCGGGCAAGCAGACCCCGTCGCACGAGCGGAATCCGTCTCACGAGCAGACCCCGTCGTACGAACAGGCGCGCGAGGAGCTGACCGAGGTGGTGCGCCGGCTGGAGACCGGCGGGCTCACACTGGAGCAGTCGATCGAGCTGTGGGAGCGGGGAGAGCGGCTGGCCGCGATCTGCGAGGAGTGGCTGCAGGGCGCTCGCGCGAAGCTGGCGGCCGCGATGGCCCAGCGCCAGGAGCCCCAGCCGAACGGCCCCGAGGAGGCCCCCTTCTGACCCCGGGCAGGTGGCTGGACCTGCCGGAGGGCGGCGGGCCGCCGGGTGGCCGACCGGGACGGCACGGCGCGCAGCGACGTGTCGCGTAGCCAGGCGGCGACGCCGGTCTGAGAGGTCAGCCGCGACCGCCGGGCCGCCGGCATCGTGCTCGGGGTCTGCGCTCGGCGTCGTATCACAGGAGCCGCCAAGCGACCTCGGGCAGCGCCCGGCGTGACGCACAGCCCATCAGGCCACGGGCCGTCAATCCACGGGCCGCCGCGCGTCGACCTCGATCTCGATTTTCATCCTGGGATCGGCCAGACCGCACTGCATCATCGTGGCGGCCGGCCGCACCTCGCCGAAGCGGCGGCGCAGGACGGGCCAGCACCGCTCGAAGTCGGCCCGGTCGGGCAGCAGGTAACGCACCCGCACCACGTCGGCGAGGCCGCACCCCGCCTCGGCGAGCACCGCCTCAATGGTGCGCAGGCACTGTTCGGCCTGCTCCACAACGTCCTCGGAGATCGTCATGGTGGTGTAGTCGAAGCCGGTCGTCCCGGAAACGTGCACCCGGTCGCCGTCCACCACGGCCCGGGCATAGCCGATCTGCTCCTCGAACGTCGAACCGCTGAGGATCACGCGTCGCTCTGTCATGCGCCGAACGCTAGGCCGACGCCCGGCGATACGTCTAATACATCTTCGACCATGACTTGATATCTCTAGGCGTATGGAGCGCCCCGAACTCCCCCTGGCCCAGCTGCACGCCTTCGTCGTGCTCGCCGAGGAACTGCACTTCGGCCACGCCGCGGCCCGCCTGGGCATCGCCCAGCCGCCGCTCAGCCAGCAGATCCGCCGCTTGGAAGCCAAGGTGGGCCACGCGCTGTTCGTCCGCGAACCCGGACGCGTCGCGCTGACCGCGGCGGGCCGCGAACTGCTGCCCGCCGCCCGGCGCGCCCTGACCGATCTCGCCGACGGGCTGGCCGCCGCCCGGGCCGTGGGCAGCGGCCGGGCCGGGCGCCTGCGGATCGGCTTCGCCGCGTCCCTCGCCCTGACGGTCCTGCCCGGTCTGCTGCGCGCGTTCCGGGAGCGTTTCCCCGACGTCCACCTGGACATCCATGAGATGACCACCGCGCCGCAGATCGCCGCCCTGCGTGACAAGACCATCGACGTCGGCCTGCTGCGCGAGCCCCTCGCCGACGAGGAGGCGGGACTCGCCTTCAAGACGGTGCTCACCGAGCCCTTCGTGGCGGTGCTGCCGGCCGCTCACCCGCTGGCCGCCCTGCGCACCGTACGGCTCGCGCGGCTGGCGGACGAGCCCTTCCTGCTTCTGCCGCGCGCGGCCGGCCCGGGGCTCCACGATTTGATCATCGGCCTGTGCGAGGCGGCGGGCTTCACGCCCCGGATCATCCAGCGGGTGGTGGAGTGGCAGACCGTGTGCGCCCTCGTGGAGACCGGCCTGGGCGTCGCCCTGGCCCCGGCGAGCATCCGGCGCATCAGGCTCAAGGGCGTCGTCTTCCGCGCGGTCGAGCCCAACGCGCGCACCCGGGTCGCCGTCGGCCGGCGTGCGGACGACCGGAGCCCGCTGGTCGCGCACCTGCTGGCGACCGTCAGCCGGGACGCGGGCTCAGCTCGATGACGGCGCCGGGGAGGGCTTGGGCTGCGGCGTGAGGGTCCGCGCCAGCGCGGTCAGCTCGTCCCAGTCGGCCGTTCCGGTGACGACCACCGCGTGGTCGGGGAAGACGCGGACCAGCGACCGCTGGTTCTTGTCCTGGCGGAACCGCTCCTCCCAGGTCACGCCGTCGATCTGGCGGCTCCCCCCGGGCTTGTCGGTGTTGGCCATGCGGTTGACGAAGTCGGCGGACGGCTTCTCGTCGCTCTGGGCGACCATGGCGTGCTGCCGTTTGGCGGTGGCGAATCCGAGACGCCAGGTGACGGCGCCGTTCTTCTGGGTCAGCGACGAGCTGTTGGGCACCCAGTTGGGCAGCACCTGGTCGGGGGCGACGACCTCGTACGACGCGGTGCGCGCCGCGTTGGCCCGGTCGATCGTGAAGTCCACCCGGGGGATGTGCTCGGTGCGGCTTTGCGGCGTGATGAGCAGGAACACACCGATGGCGGCGAGGCAGACGAGCAGCGCGAACGCGTAGCCGTAGAAACCCTGGGTGAATCGTCCCACGTAATGCGAGACTAGCCGGTGGGACGGGCGGTGGCCGTACCGGCCGTCAGGGATGCCGAATATCGCCGATGATGCGAAGAGCGTCCTCGGCCATCCTGCGGGCCGCCTCCGGATCGTCCGACAGCGTCACCTCCTGGACGACGGCCGCCAGGGCTCCGGTGACGACGACGACCAGGGCGTCCTCGTGCTCGAACAGCGCCGCGGTGCGCCTGGCCCACTGGCGGAGCCGGTCGCGCATGATCACCTCGAACCCGGGCGGGGCGTCGCCGCGCAGGAAGAGCGCGGCGAGGTCGCGCTCGGCGAGACAGCCCTCCAGGTAGGCCCGCGCGGCGGCGAGGAACTGGGGCATCGGGTCGGTCTCCCCGGCCGCCCTGGCCTCCTGCACGGCCTGCTTGGTGCGCTGGGTCTGCCGCTTCTGGAACTCCTCGAACAGCGTCAGGTAGAGATCGGCCTTGCCGGAGAAGTGGTGGTAGAGGCTGCCGACGCTGGCGCCGGCCCTGGCCACGACGTCGGTGACGCCCGCCTCGGCGAAGCCGCTGGCGATGAAGGTCTCCTTCGCGGCGTCCAGGAGTGCGCCCCGGGTCGCCGCGCCGCGCTCCGAGGTGCGCATCGTCACTGGTCGCTCGGTGTCGCCGCTCATGCGGCGACGATATCCCCGAGCCGTCGATCCCGGGGGTCCGGGCCCGCAAATGGCCTTCTACCTGGCACAACAGGTCCAGACCAATCGGACAAGCAAGGCTTTCCGGAACTACGATCGCTGGAACGGCACCTACCTAAAAGGGGATCAATGGCTGATCACGTACCGGCCGCGCTGGCGACGGGGGAACACGCACCCGACCGCAATCTGGCTCTGGAACTGGTCAGGGTGACCGAGGCGGCCGCGATGGCGGCCGCGCGGTGGGTGGGACGCGGCGACAAGAACGGGGCGGACGGCGCCGCCGTCAACGCCATGCGCCAACTGATCAACACGGTCTCGATGAAGGGGGTCGTGGTGATCGGCGAAGGCGAGAAGGACAACGCCCCGATGCTGTACAACGGCGAGGACGTCGGCGACGGGACCGGCCCCGACTGCGACGTGGCCGTCGACCCGATCGACGGCACCCGGTTGTGCGCGCTCGGCATGAACAACGCGATCTCCGTGATCGCGGTGAGCGAGCGCGGCTCGATGTACGACCCGTCCGCGGTCTTCTACATGGAGAAGCTGGTCACCGGCCCGCAGGCGGCCGCCCATGTGGACATCAACGCCCCGGTGGCCGACAACATCCGCGCCGTGGCGCGGGCCAAGGGCGCCAAGCCGTCCGACGTCACCGTGGTGATCTTGGACCGGCCGCGGCACGAGCGGATCGTCAAGGAGATCCGGGAAACCGGCGCGCGGATCCGGTTCATCACGGACGGCGACGTGGCCGGTGCGATCATGGCGGCGCGTGACGGCACCGGCGTCGACCTGATGCTCGGCATCGGCGGCACGCCCGAGGGCATCGTCGCCGCCTGCGCGCTCAAGTGCATGGGCGGCGTCATCCAGGGCAAGCTGTGGCCCCGCGACGAGGAGGAGCGCCGCAAGGCCCTCGACGCCGGGCTCGACCTCGACCAGGTGCTCACCACCGACGATCTCGTACGCTCCGACGACGTGTTCTTCGCCGCCACGGGCATCACCGACGGCGAGCTGATGCACGGCGTGCGGTTCCAGGGCGGCGCGGCGGTGACGCACTCCCTGGTCATGCGGGGACGGTCGGGCACCATCCGCAAGATCGAAAGCGAGCACCAGCTCTGGAAGCTCGGCGCCTACAGCGCCATCAACTTCGACACCGCCGTCTAGCGTCCGAACAGACGGCGGCGGGGGCGCTTCGGCGAGCGGGCGACGACCCTGCCGCCGAAGACGAACCCGGCGAGCTCGATCACGGGCGCGTCCGGCGCGAAGTCGGTCGCGCCCGGCGGAAGCCGCACCTCGTTCTTGAACGACCGGACGCGGGCGTCCGGGGCGGTCACGATCCGCACGCCCTCGGGGACCGTCAGGTTGACGGTGCCCGCCATCACGGCGAGCTGCACCACGACGTGCCGCGACTGGAGCAGCGCGTCACAGAGGTCCATCGTGACCGTGCCGCCCAACGAGGTCACCGGCACCTGGGAGGGCACGACCCACCGGCCGCCCCTGGTCTCCGTACGGAAGAAGGCGGTGACGGGGCGGGTGTCCATCACGAACGGCTGGTTTTCCGGCGGCAGCAGGTCCGCGGTCAGCTCCGCCAGCTCGCCGAGGGTCCGCGCGGCCCACACGCGCTCCATCCGCTCCTCGTGTTCGGCGAGCGTGAGCCGGCCGTCGCCGGCGGCGTCCGTGAGCACCGCGACGATCCGCTCCCGATCGGCGTCGGAGGCCCGCATCTGGGAGGGGTCGGGCGTGTCCGGGGTGCGCGGGGAGAGGAAAGCGGAGATCCATTTCACGGCTGAGGACTCGCTGCTGCTCACATCTTCGAGAGTAAGCGGTCTGCCCGGGGCGGTCACCACGCGACGCGAAAGCGATCACCACGCGACGCGATACCCGCGAAACCCGGCCCCCACCGGGGACGACGTTGACCGGAACCACGTTGACCAGGGACTTCACGGCGCTTAGCGTGAGGACGTGGTCGGGGGGGCGGTGACACGGCAGGTCGGCAACCTTCCGGCCGACGTGACGAGTTTCGTCGGCCGCAGGCGTGAGCTGGCGGAGATCAGACGTCTGCTTTCGGCCTCGCGCCTGGTGACCCTCACCGGAGTGGGCGGCGTCGGCAAGACCCGGCTGGCGCTGCGGGCCGCCGCCGAGCAGCGCCGGGCGTTCGACAGCGTCTGGCTGGTGGATCTGAGCACGGTCACCGACCCCGCGCTCGTGGCGGAGACGGTGGCGGCGACCATGAGGGTGCGGGACGAGTCGGCCGCCAGCCCGCTCAAGGCGCTCGAGCGGGTGCTGTCCTCGCAGCGGACCCTGCTCGTGCTGGACAACTGCGAGCACCTGCGCGACGCCTGCGCGGTGCTCGCCGACCGGCTCCTGCGCACCGCCCCCGAGCTGCGCATCCTCGCGACCAGCCGGCAGTCGCTCGGCATCACGGGCGAGCACCAGATGAAGATCTCGCCGCTGCCCGTGCCCGAGCCGGACCGGCCGCTGAACCGCAGGTCGCTGGAGCTGTACGACGGGGTCAGCCTGCTGACGGAACGCGCGGCGGCGGTCCTGCCCGGATTCACCGTCACCGAGGACAACCAGGACGCCGTCGCCGAGCTGTGCCGCCAGCTCGACGGCATCCCCCTGGCCATCGAGCTGGCCGCGGTGCGGCTGCGGGCCTTGTCGGTGAACGCGCTCGTGGAGCGCCTGCGCGACCGCTACCGCCTGCTCACCGGGGGCAGCAGCACGGCCGTGCCGCGGCAGCAGACCCTGCACGCGCTGGTCGACTGGAGCTTCCAGCTCCTGCCGGGCCCCGAGCGGACGCTGTGGACCCGATTGTCGATCTTCCCCTCGCACTTCGACCTGGACGCCGTCGAGGCGGTCTGCACCGGGGACGGCATCGAACGCGACGACGTGCTCGATCTGCTCGACGCCCTGCTGGACAAGTCGCTGCTGATCCGCGAGGAGCACCGGGGGGCGGTCCGCTACCGCATGCTCGACACCTTGCGCGAGTTCGGCCGCAAGCGGCTCGGCGGGCCCGCCGAGCGCCGGACGCTGCAGCGGCGGCACCGGGATCACTACCTGCTGCTGGCGGAGCGGGCGGACGCCCAGTGGTTCGGCCCCGACCAGATCTCCTGGTGCAAGCGGCTCAACCTGGAGCAGGCGAACCTGCGCGCCGCGCTGGAGTTCTGCCTGCAGGAGCCGGGCGAGGCGGAGACCGGGCTGCGGATGTCCGTCTACCTGACCTATCCCCACTGGATGGCCAACGCGTACTACAACGAGGGCCGCCACTGGATGGACCGGATGCTGTGGGCGGCGCCCGCGCCCACCGTCCTGCGCGCGCGGGTGCTGTGCGCCGACGCGGAGCTGACGCTCACCCAAGGCGACGGCGACCGGGGCCGGCCCCTGCTCGCCGAGGGCCGAACGCTCGCCGAGAGGCTGGGCGATCCGGAGACGCTCGCCCAGGCATCCCTGGTCACCGCGCTCGCCGAGTACTACGTCGGCGGCTACGCCGAAGCCGTTCCGCTGCTGGAACGCACGGTCGCGCAGGCGGAGGCGCTCGGCAACCCGATCATCATGCTGACCGCCCTGATCACGCTGGCGGCATGCGTCAGCCACCTCGGCGACCAATCCCGCGCCACCGAGCTGTTCGAGCGCGCCCGCGCGCTGACCGAGGCCTACGGCGAGCGCGGAGGCCGGGCCTGGGTGCTGACGATCTACGCCATCCATCTGTGGCAGTGCGGGGACCACACCCGTGCGCTGGCGACGGCCCGCGAAGCCCTCCTGCTCAGCCGCGACATCGGCGACCGGATGAACACCGCGACGACCCTCGCGGCGCTCGCCTGGATGCAGGCCGACGAGGGCCGTCACGCCCACGCCGCCCGGCTGCTCGCGGTCTCGGAGGAGCTCGGCCGCACGGTGGGCCTGACACCGGGCCGGGACAGGCGGTTCGCCGAATTCCACGAGCGTTGCCTCAGCACGTTGCGTACGGCCCTGGGCGAGCGGGCCCTGGGCCGCGAGACCCGCAGGGGAAACCGGCTGACGCTGGACGAGGCGATCGAGGAGGCGCTCGGCGAGCAGGCCGAGGGCGAGGCGCGCGGCGAGGAGACGGAGCCCGCGCGGCCCGCGGAGGCCGCGGGTCCCGCGGCGACGGCCCCCGTGCCCGAGGCGTCCCCGCTCACCCGAAGGGAGCAGGAGATCGCCGAGCTGATCGCCCAGGGGCGCAGCAACAAGGAGATCGCCTCCGCCCTCGTCATCTCCCAGCGCACGGTGGAGGGCCACGTCGAGCACATCCTCGACAAGCTGGGATTCGCCTCCCGGGCCCAGATCGCCGCCTGGATGGCCGCGCGTGGGGCGGGTGGCCGTTCCTGACCGGCGCACCCCATTGACCCGTGGGGTCACGGCTCCTACGCTGACCGGAACTTGAACCCCCCTCATGTTCGGAGGCCGCGGTGTCAGCAGAGGACACGGTGCCCACCCCTCGGCCCACCCCTCGCGACCGGCAGGCACGACTCGCCACCTTCGCCGTGTTCTTCGTCCAGGGCCTCACCTTCGCCACGCTGCTCACCCATGTGGACGCGCTGCAGCGCAAACACGGCCTGTCGGACGGCGAGCTGACCATCCTGCTCCTCGTCGTCCCGGTGATCGCCGGGGCCGGGAGCGTGCTCGCCGGCGCCGCCGCGTCCCGGTGGGGCAGCCGCACGATTTTGCGCGTGGTGCAGCCGCTCGCCTGCGCCGCCGTCGTGCTCGCCGGCCTCGCCCCGAACGTCCCCACGCTGGTGGCCGCCAACGTCCTGTTCGGCCTCGGGCTCGGCGGGGTGGACGCGGGCATGAACATGCAGGGCGTCGCGGTCGAGCGGGAGTACGGCAGGGCGGTGCTCACCGGGTTTCACGCGCTGTGGAGCGTGGCGGCGGTGGCCGGGGCGCTGTGGGCCTCTGCGGCGGCCACGCTCGGCCTGACCCTGCCCGTCATGTTCGCGATCGCCCTCGTTCCGGCCGCCGCCGTCTCCGTGCTGTCCTCGTTCCGGCTCTACCGGCCGGAGGAGGAGCACCGCGCCTCCCCGAGCCGCGAGGAGAACGCGCCGGCCGGCACGGCGGCCGGGGTCGCCTGGCGCCCGATCATCCCGCTCTGCCTGGCGATGGCGTTCCTGTACGTCGGCGACTCGTCGATCTCCAACTTCGGGAGCGTCTTCATGGGCAAGGTCGTGCACGCCTCGGCCGGCGTGATCCCGCTGGCGCTGGGGGCCTACCAGCTCACCACGTTCCTGGTGCGCGTCGGCGGCGACTTCGCGGTCCGCCGATGGGGCTCGGCGGCCATCGTGCGCGCCGGGGGCGCGGTCGCGACGCTGGGCTTCGTCGCGATCGTGACGGCCCCGACGGCGCCGCTGGCGATCGCGGGCTTCGCCCTCACCGGGATCGGCCTGTCGGTCATCGCCCCGCAGTCGTTCTCCGCGGCCGGACGGCTCGACCCGGCGGGGACGGGCGTGGCGATCGCCCGGGTCAACATGTTCAACTACGTCGGGTTCATCGTCGGGGCCGCGCTGGTCGGAGGCATCGCCGACGCCTCCGACTATCGCGTCGCCTTCGGCGCGCCGCTGGTCCTCGCCGCCGCGATCATCCTGCTCGCGCGTGGTTTCCAGCCGCGTACGGCCGAGCCGGGCCCCACGGCCGCTCCCCTGACGTCATGACCCGCCGGCGGCGCGGGCGAGGGCACGCACGGCCTCGGTGACGCGGTGCGCGGGCAGGCGGGCGAAGCCGATCACCAGCCCCGGTGCGCCGCAGGCCGACGTCACGACCTCCGCGGACAGGCCGGCGGCGCGGGCGGCCGCCACCAGGCCGGAGGGGTCGCCGCCCGGCTCGGCGTACAGGTGCAGCCCCGCCGAGATGCCGCGCACGGAGACCCACGGCAGGTGCTCGGCCAGCGCGGCGACGAGGGCGTCCCTGCGCCGCCGATATTCCCGGCGCATCCGGCGCAGGTGCCGGTCGTAGGCGCCGGAGGCGATGAGGTGGGCGAGCGCGTACTGGTCGATGACCGGCGAGCCGAGGTCGAGCTCCCCGCGCGCGAGCCGTACGGCCCGGGCGACCGGCGGGGGCGCCGCGATCCAGCCGAGCCGCAGCCCCGGGGCGAGGGCCTTGCTCACGCTGCCCGCGAGCACGACCCGGTCGGGCGCGAGGCCCTGCAGGCACCCGACGGGGTCGCGGTCGAAGCGGAACTCCGCGTCGTAGTCGTCCTCCAGCACGAGCGCGCCCGTGCGCGCCGCCCACTCGGCCAGGGCGGCGCGGCGGGCCGGGGACAGCACGACCCCGGTCGGATATTGATGCGCCGGGGTCACCAGCACGGCGTCGGCGTCGCCGGGCAGCTTCGCGACGACGATCCCCTCGCCGTCCACGGGCACGGGCACGATGTCCGCCCCGGCCCGGCGCAGCAGCGGAAGCTGGCGCGTGCTCGTCGGGTCTTCCACGGCCAGGACGATCCCGCGGCCCCGCTCCCGTACCAGGGCCTGGACGACGAGGCTGAGCCCCTGGGCCACCCCGGTCACGACGACGACGTCGTCCGGCGACGCGTCGGCCGCGCGCACCCTGCCGAGGTACGCGGCGAGCTCGCGGCGCAGGGCCGGCACGCCGCCGGGGTCGCCGTAGTCGAGCGCGTCGTTGGGCAGCGTGGCCAGGACGTGCCGGACGGCGGCCAGCCACGCCTGCCGGGGAAACAGGCCGAGGTCGGGCGAGGTGGGCCGGTGGCCGTAGTGCGGCCGGATTTCCCCTTCGCCGGCGATGCGCCCGGGGGCGGCCTGCCGGCCGGCTCCGGCCGCGACCCTGGTGCCCGCGCCCGTTCTGGACTCGAGGAGCCCCTCGGCCACGAGCTGCTCGTACGCCTCGACCACCACGCCACGCGACAGGCCGAGGTCGCGGGCGAGGTCACGGGTGGCGGGCAGGCGGGTGCCCGGGACGAGCCGGCCGGACCGGACGGCCTCGCGCACCTCGCGGGCGATCTGCCCGGCGAGCCCACCCGCGGCCCTGTCGACCACGAGATGAAAGTCGGCCATTGGCCCACTGTAATGCCACGCGATTGGACCGGGAACCAGGACCAAGCCGCTCCTAGCATCGCCTGGCGTGAACACTCATGTGGCGGGAGCGGCCGGGGCCATGTTCCTCGTGGGGACGCTGGCGGCGGTCGCCGACGCGATCGAGGACTATCCCGTGTACGGGGGTCAGGCGCTCCGCTACGCCCTCGCCGCCGTGATCCTGCTCGCCGCCGCCCGGGCGCGCGGTCTCGGGCCGGTGCGGCTCCGGCCGCGCCAGTGGGCGCTGCTGGCCGCGCTGTCGCTGACGGGGCTGGTGCTGTTCAACGTCTGCGTGGTCGAGGCGACCCGGGCGGCCGGGCCCGCCCTGCCCGGCATCGTCCTCGGCACCGTGCCGCTGGCGCTCGCGCTCGCGGGGCCGGTGGTCACGGGCGCCCGGCCGTCCCCCCGCGTCGTGGGCGCGGGCCTGGTGGTGGTCGCCGGCGCCTCGCTGGCGACCGGCGCGGGCAGCGGCAACCCGGCCGGGCTCGCGTGGTCGCTGGGCGCGCTGGCGTGCGAACTGTGCTTCTCGCTGCTGGCCCTGCCGCTGCTGCCGCCGATCGGGCCGGTCCGGCTGTCGGCCTGGTCGGCCGTGCTCGCGGTGCCGTTCCTGCTGGTCGCGGGCGTCGTCTTCGACCGCGACGAGGTGCTGCGCGTGCCGACCGCCGCGGAGGCGGCCGGTCTCGCCTACCTCGCCGTGGTGGTGACGACGGTGGCGTTCTTCCTGTGGTATCGCTCGCTGCCGCGCCTGGGCGCGGACCGGGCCGGGCTGTTCGCCGGGATGATCCCCGTCGGGGCGATCGTCACGGCCGCCCTGCTGGGGATCTCCGCCCCCTCCGCCGCCGACCTGGCGGGGGCGGCCCTCGTCATCGGCGGGATCGCCCTCGGGCTCCGTCCGCCTTCACCTCGTCGGCCTGTTCCGCCCGTTCCTCGCGGGGCTCCTCGTTCCGCGGCGCTCGCGCCCCCGGAGGGACCCACCATCTGATGTCGCCCTCCCTGACCTGCCGCAGCACGAGCGTCAGCAGCGACACCGCGAGGCCCACGAGGATGCCGATCGCGAATATGACCATGACCCATACCTCGCCGTGCATGGCCGCCCCCTCTCTATGTCCTAATTATCCCCCTTTATCGCTTTTTATCTCGTTCGCACTTATGCAAGAGCGACTCATGGCCCGGGCATGATGGCCGCGGCGTGCGCGCCGTACGCTGTGCAAAGACCATGGGCCACCCGCGCCGGGCGCGCCCGACCAGGCAGAGCACGAGGAACCGAGGACGATGCCGGAGTTCGACTACACCGACCTGCTCCCACTTGGACCGGACGAGACGGAGTATCGCCTGATCACTTCGGAGGGGGTGCGGGTCACCGAGGCGGCCGGGCGCAGGTTCCTGGAGGTCGAGCCGGAGGCCCTGCGGCTGCTCACCGAGACCGCGATCCGCGACATCTCGCACTACCTGCGGGCCTCCCACCTGGCCCAGCTCCGCAAGATCGTCGATGACCCCGAGTCGAGCGGCAACGACCGCTTCGTCGCCCTCGACCTGCTCAAGAACGCGAGCATCGCGGCCGGCGGCGTGCTGCCGATGTGCCAGGACACCGGCACCGCGATCATCATGGGCAAGCGCGGCCGGCACGTGCTGACCGACGGGCGCGACGCCGAGCACCTCAGCCGCGGCGTGTACGACGCCTACACCCGGCTGAACCTGCGCTACTCCCAGATGGCGCCGCTGACCATGTGGGAGGAGAAGAACACCGGCTCCAACCTGCCGGCCCAGATCGAGCTGTACGCCGAGGACCCGCACGGCCACCCGGACGAGTACAAGTTCCTGTTCATGGCCAAGGGCGGCGGCTCGGCCAACAAGTCGTTCCTCTACCAGGAGACCAAGGCGGTGCTCAACGAAAAGCGCATGCTCGCCTTCCTGGAGGAGAAGATCCGCTCGCTCGGCACCGCCGCCTGCCCGCCGTACCATCTGGCGATCGTCGTCGGCGGCACCAGCGCGGAGTACGCCCTGAAGACGGCGAAGTACGCCTCGGCCCGCTACCTCGACTCCATCCCCACCGAGGGCTCGCTGAGCGGGCACGGCTTCCGCGACCTGGAGATGGAGAAGAAGGTCTTCGAGCTGACCCAGAAGCTGGGCATCGGCGCGCAGTTCGGCGGCAAGTACTTCTGCCACGACGTGCGCGTCATCCGCCTGCCCAGGCACGGCGCGTCCTGCCCGGTCGCCATCGCGGTGAGCTGCAGCGCGGACCGGCAGGCGCTGGCCAAGATCACGCCGGAGGGCGTCTTCCTCGAACAGCTCGAGACCGACCCCGCCCGCTTCCTGCCGGACACGACGGACGAGCACCTCGGCGGCGACGTGGTCAACATCGACCTCAACCGCCCGATGCCGGAGATCCTCGCCGAGCTGAGCAAATATCCGGTGAAGACCCGGCTGTCGCTCACCGGCCCCCTCGTCGTGGCCCGCGACATCGCCCACGCCAAGATCGCCGAGCGGCTCGACGCCGGCGAGGACATGCCGCAGTACATGAAGGACCACGCCGTCTACTACGCCGGCCCGGCCAAGACCCCCGAGGGCTACGCGTCCGGCTCCTTCGGCCCCACCACCGCAGGCCGGATGGACTCGTACGTCGAGCGCTTCCAGGCGGCGGGCGGCTCGATGGTGATGCTGGCCAAGGGCAACCGGTCCAAGCAGGTCACGCAGGCGTGCCAGAAGTACGGCGGCTTCTACCTCGGCTCGATCGGCGGCCCGGCCGCCCGGCTGGCCCAGGACTGCATCAAGAAGGTCGAGGTCCTGGAATACCCCGAGCTGGGCATGGAGGCGGTCTGGAAGATCGAGGTCGTCGACTTCCCGGCCTTCATCGTGGTCGACGACAAGGGCAACGACTTTTTCGCCGACACGACCGGTCCCGTCCTCACCATCGGGCGGCGGTGACCCTGCGGGGAGGTTGTCAGGATCTTTGACAGAAGATCTCAACAATTTCCCGGCCTGGTCTCTACAGGTCGCACTGCACAAATCGGTAAGCTGCCACCCATGCGTGCGCCGTCCGGATACCTGCTAGCCGCGCGCTATCGGCTGATCGAGCCGGTCGGGCGCGGCGGGATGGGCACTGTGTGGCGCGCGCACGACGAGCTGCTCGACCGCGAGGTGGCTGTCAAGGAGGTGCGCCTCCCGCTGGTCCTCGACGAGGACCTGCGTGCCGAGCTGTGCGCGCGCACCGAACGCGAGGGCAGGGCGACCGCCATGGTCGCCCACCCCTCGGTCATCACGGTCTTCGACGTCATCACCGAGGACGACCGTCCGTGGATCGTGATGGAGCTGCTCAAGGCGCGGTCGCTGGAGGAGCTCATCCGCCAGGAGGGCCCGCTGCCGCCGCGCCGGGTGGCGGACATCGGCCGGCAGGTGCTCGGCGCGCTGCGCGCCGTCCACGCCAAGGGCATCCTGCATCGCGACGTGAAGCCCAGCAACGTGCTGGTGACCGACGACGACCGGGCGGTGCTCACCGACTTCGGGCTGGCCGCCCTGGAGGGCGACGCCTCCATCACCCAGGCCGGGATCGTCCTCGGCTCGGCCGGATACATCGCCCCCGAACGCGTCCTCGGCGACAAGGCGAGCCCGGCGGCCGACCTGTGGTCGCTGGGCGCGACCCTCTACACCGCCGTCGAGGGCCGCGGCCTGCACGGGCGCCGTACGGCGGCGGCCGCGCTCGCGGCGCTGACCAGCGGCGCCCCGATCCCCATGGAGAAGGCGGGGCCGCTCGCCCCGGTCCTGCGCGGCCTGCTCCAGATCGACCCCGAGACCCGGCTCGACAGCGTCCGCGCGGCGCACGCGCTGTCCAGGGTCGCCGCCGGGGGCACGGCCGAGGACCCGTTCGCCTCGCCGTACCGCATCGGCAGGCCGACGCCGCCGCCGACCGCCCCGCAGCCCACGGCCCCCGAGACCCGCAAGCCGCCGCAGCGCAGCCAGCGGGGAGCGCACCGGGCCGACTCCCGGCCCACGCCCAAGGTCACCCCGCGCGACCGCGACTCGGGGCCCCACCGGCAGCAGAGCCCGTACGGCCAGCAGTACCCGCCGCAGGTCGGGCAGCCACGGGGGCCGTTCACGCCGCACGCGTACGGCCCGCATGGGCAGTCCGGGCAGTATGGGCAGTTCGGCCAGAGTGGTCAGCTGCGGCAGAGCAGCGCGTACGGCGGCCCCTACGGCGGCTCGCAGAGCAGTGGATTCAGCGGCCCGCACGCGCAGGTCGGGCAGTCCGGGCATCGCCGCGGCCGCCCGCGTGACCGTCGGGATTCGCGGGCGACGCCGACCGTGCCGTCGCAGCGGCGGCGGCCGAGCGAGGGACTGCACCGCAAGCCGTCCGAGCCCGCCCTCTATCACGTCGTGCGCATCCCGATGATGCGGCACGTGGCGAAGATGATCAAAATCCTACTCCCGCGTCGGTATTGGCCGCGAATCTTCATCAAGTAGCCCGAAAGCGATTTACAAGGTGGAATCGCTATCTTTCTAGACATGCCGGAACAGCATCCGCGGCTGCTCGCCGACCGCTACGAGCTGCGCACCCGCGTCGGCCGGGGAACCATGGGCACGGTTTGGCGGGCGTACGACCGGTCACTCGGCCGGGAGATCGCGATCAAGGAGATCCGCCAGGACCCCTCGCTCAGCCAGCGGCAACGGCAGGAGCTGCGCGAACGCATGATGCGCGAAGGCCGCATGGCCGCGCGTGTCAGCCACCCCTCCGTCGCCACCATCCACGACGTGATCGTGTACGACGGCATTCCGTGGATCATCATGGAGCTCGTCGAGGGGCGCTCGCTGGAACAGGTGATCGACGAGGAGGGCCCACTGCCGCCGCGCCTGGTGGCGGAGATCGGCTACGACCTGCTCGGCGCGCTGCGCGCGGCCCACGCCCAGAACATCCTGCACCGCGACGTCAAGCCCGCGAACGTGCTGCTGACCGAGACCGGCAGGGTGGTGCTGACCGACTTCGGCATCGCCAAGGCCCTCGGCGACCACGCGCTGACCCAGACCGGCATGGTGATCGGCTCCCCCGGCTACACCGCCCCCGAGCGGGCCAGAGGCGAATACACCGGCCCCGAGTCCGACCTGTGGTCGCTCGGCGCGACGCTCTACTTCGCCGTCGAGGGACGCCCCGCGTACGAGCGCGCGACCGTGAGCGAGACGCTGGCCGCGCTGATGACGGAGAAGGCCGACCCGCCCACCCAAGCCGGGCCGCTGCGGCCGGTCCTGGACGGGCTGCTGGAGAAAGACCACACCGCCCGCCTGACCCCCGAACGCGCCGCCATGATGCTGCGCATGATCGCCGACACCCCCACGGGCGCCATTCCTCCTGTGCCCGCCGCCGACACGGAAGCACACCCCGGCGGCAACGGCTCGGCCTCCCAGGCTGCCGGAACCGCAGGCGGGAACGTCGGCGGAGCCACTGGGGGAAGCGCTGTCGGAGCCACCGGTGGAGCAGCGGGACGAACCACTGGCGGAACCACCGGAGGGAACATGGGCGGAGTCACTGGTGGAACCTCTGGCGGTGGGACCGGGGCCGACGAGGACGACGCCAACCGCACGATGGTCGTCCCCCGTCCCCAGCCTGGCCTTCGTCTCCCTCCCCCAGTGGGGGCACCCGGCGCCGGCGCACAGCCCGGACCACACGCCAGTCCGGCAACACCCGATGGAGCCGCCGCGCAGTCCGGCGCCGCCGCCCGCCCCATGGTGAACAACGGCCCCGGAGAAACGCACAGCGGCATGCCGCCCGGCCAAGGACCTACGGCGCCCCCGGCTCCCCGTCCCGCCTTCGCCGGGAACGGCCCCATCCCCCCGTCGGGCCCTCCCGGTGGCATGCCCCCGGCGCACTCGGGCACCCCGCAGCCGCCCGGCGCGGGCTACGCCGGTCCCCCGGTCGCGAATCCCGCCGCGCCGCCCGGCCCGTACACCCCGACGGGTCCTGCGGGCGGCGTCCCCCGCACGCCAAGCCTGGGCACAGACCTGTTCTCTATGCAGGGCCCCACCGGTCCGGACGCCAAGACCCGGGTCCGGGTGCTCGTGACGATGGGAGTCGTGCTCGTCGCCGTCCTCGCGCTGATCCTCCTGGGCATCATGATCTTCGCGAAGTGACCCGGCACGCAGCCGAGTCGATCGACGAGCGCGGTTAGAAAGTCCTCGCGAAGCCCGCTTCGCTGGGCCCTCGCTGCGGTCCTCGCTTCCTTCCGCTCCGCTCCCTCGCTCCTACGGGGTGAACGCAAGCGCATCGCTTCGGGCATTCGCATACTGTTAGCAAGGTCACGAATACCTTCGGTGTGTCCCCCTGGAGTGACCGGTGCGCAAAGGGATCAGCTACGCCGACGCGGTCAAGCTGCTCGGGAAGGAGAGCACGGTCACGAAGATCGTGACCGGCACCGTCGTCGGTGCCGTACCGGGGTTGTCCCTGTTCGACGTCAAGGACGAGGCCGTACGGCTGGCGGGCGAGGCGACCGGCAAGCTCCGCGACCGGGTGACGGGCCTGAACCGGTATGACCGCACGGCCCGGCTGGAGGCGGCCCAGGCCATTCTCGTCGTGGCGGCGTTCTTCGAGGCCCTGGACGAGCTGCCGTTGCCGTTCGATCCGAGGGAGCTGCGTCTCGACCGGGACGAGCAGGCGGCGCTCGCCGGGGCGGACGCCGGGCCGGGATCGTTCGTCCACACACTAATGACGATCGAGCCGGCCGGTCTGCGTGCCAATCAGTCGTACGCCGTCATGCTCGACTCGATCCACGAGTATTACCGCAAGCTCGCTACGGCACTGATCGGGTTCGTCTCCGGGCTGGCGGTCCGTGACCGCTTGAACGCGACCGAGTGGGAACGCGCGAAGACGACGATCGAGGAGGAGCTGCCCGACGCAGCCCGCCGCAAGTACGAGGAACTGCACCGGCGGCTGGCTCTGGACGTTCCCGAGTTCGCGTTGTGGCAAGACATGATTTCCCGGCACCGGGTGGAGACCGGCCTGGCCGAGCTGGAGGCGCTGCTCACCCAGGTCGCCGCCAGCACCAGGGCACCCGATCATCCGCACACGCTGTCCCTGGCGCACCGCGCAGCCTTGAATCGGCCCATTGCGCAGTCGGGCGAGGTCCCCTCGGGCATGCGCATGCCCATGCTCGTCGATGCGTACGTGAACCCGGACTTCCGGCTGGCCGAGTACGGCGAGCAGGCCGATCCGAGCGCGGAGTGGTGGTGGGAGCGGGTGGAGCGGAGTGACGACATCGTCGGCTTCCTCGCCCGCTACTTCACCTCGCCCGAGGCCACCACGATGCCGCTGGTCGTGCTGGGTCAGCCGGGCGCGGGCAAGTCGGTGCTCACCAAGATCCTGGCTGGTCGCCTTCCGGACGGCGACTTCCTCCCGGTGCGGGTGCCGCTGCGAGAAGTGCCGGCCGACGGGACAATTCAGGAGCAGATCGAGGCGGCGGTGCGGAATGCCACCGGGGAGCACCTCAGCTGGCCCGAACTGGCGCGGTCGGCGGACGGCGCGCTGCCGGTCGTCATGCTCGACGGGCTGGACGAGCTGCTCCAGGCCACCGGGGTCCATCGCTCCGACTACCTGAGCCGGGTCGCCGAGTTCCAACGCCGAGAAGCCGATCTCCGCCGCCCGATGGTCGTGCTCGTGACCACGCGCACGGCCGTCGCCGACCGGATGCGCTTCCCCCAGGGATGCCTCGTGTTACGGCTGGAGCCCTTCAAGGAGGAGCAGGTCCGCCGCTGGCTATCGGTATGGAACGCCGCGAATCAGGAATATTTCACCGCTCAAAGGCTGAAGCCGTTACCGCCGGAGACGGCCCTGGCACAGGGTGACCTGGCGTCGCAGCCGCTGCTGCTGCTGATGCTCGCGTTGTATGACGCCGACGCCAACGCCTTGCAGCGCGGCGAGACCGGGCTCAGCCAGGCGGAGCTGTACGAGCGGCTGCTCACCCTCTTCGCCCGCCGTGAGGTACGCAAACACCGGCCAGGGCTCCCGGACGAGCAGATCGACCAGGCCGTGGAGTTGGAGCTGCGCACGCTGGCCGTTGCGGCGTTCGCGATGTTCAACCGGGGCAGACAGTGGGTCACCACCGACGACCTCAACAGCGACCTGGCCGCGCTGGTCCCGGCTCCGGCGGCCCAGACGGCAACCTTTCAGGCGCCCCTCTCCCGAGCCGACCGGGTGATCGGGAAGTTCTTCTTCGTCCACCAGGCGTCCGCCGAGAGGGACGGCGGCAAGCTCCAGACTTACGAGTTCCTGCACGCCACCTTCGGCGAATATCTGGTCGCTCGGATGGTGCGCGACGTGCTGCGTGGCATGGTCGCCCGTGAGACCGCCCCCGCCGACCCGTTCTTCGGCCGACCACAGCCGGACGACGGGCTCCTCTACGCGTTGCTGTCGTTCTCCGTGCTGACCGAGCGGCAACCGATCGTGGAATTTCTCCGCGACTTACTGCCCGCCCTCGACCGCGAGCCGACCGTGGACCTGCTTGTCCGCCTCCTGCACGCCGCTGAGACGCGGACGGACCACAGCTATGCCGACTACCGGCCCAAGCCGTCCACGTTCATCACGCGCTGTGCTTACTACACCGCCAACCTGGTAATCCTCGCCTCGCTCACCGCCGACGGCATAAAGGGCAGCACGTTGTTCCCGGGCGTTGAGCATCCAGGACTGGCCTGGCATCGCCTGACATCCCTATGGCACTCGCGATTGAACAACGATGCCCTGGATAGCCTCATTAGCCGCTACCAAGTCGAGAGACTGACGCAGGAACGTTTGTGGGACATGGTGATCCGCTATATCGGCGACGCGACGCTCGAGCGGGTGGGCGATTTCGGCAATCCGAACTGGAGCGAGAAACCGTGGCTGCTGCCGACCGGCCGCACACTCGACACCGCGCACTTCTTCTGTAACCCGCTGCTCGACAGAGTGGCTACCGCCGCCGAGCGACCGATCATTGTGCAGGACCTACTTCGGAAGATATTCCTCGGCGAACGCGGCATCGCAGCCGCACGCCTCGCTGCCGAGGCGTGGCGGCACACGGAAGAAGCACGGAGCACAGTCGAGGACATCATTCACAGCCTGCGGGAGGCCTACCGGTCGGATCCGCAGGGAGTCGCGGAGGTGTTCCGGGAGGTGACGGGGGAGGAACTGCCCGAGGAGGTCACACGGGGGGCCGCGGATGAGGGTGGCCGTTCGGAGGGCGACGATCCGGGCAGGAACGGTGCGACCGGCGAGAGGCTGTAGGACTGAGACATGGACGAATTTCGCATCGAGCACGACTCCATGGGCGAGGTCCGGGTGCCCGCCCACGCCAAGTGGCGGGCTCAGACGCAGCGGGCGGTGGAGAACTTCCCGGTGTCGGGCCGGGGGCTGGAGCCCGCGCACATCGCGGCGCTCGCCCGCATCAAGGCCGCCTGCGCGAAGGTCAACGCCGAGTACGGCGTGATCGACAAGGACATGGCGCAGGCGATCCAGGACGCCGCGAACGAGGTCGCCGAGGGCAAGTGGGACGACCAGTTCCCGGTGGACGTCTTCCAGACCGGTTCCGGCACCTCGTCCAACATGAACATGAACGAGGTCGTCGCGACGCTGGCGCAGGAGCGGCTCGGCCGGCCCGTCCACCCGAACGACCACGTGAACGCCGCCCAGTCGTCCAACGACGTGTTCCCGTCCTCCATTCACGTCGCGGCGACGTACGCCGTGGTGCACGAGCTGACCCCGGCCCTGGAGCACCTGGCGACCACACTGGAGGAGAAGGCGGCGGAGTTCGCCGACGTGGTGAAGGCGGGCCGCACCCATTTGATGGACGCGACGCCGGTCACGCTCGGCCAGGAGTTCGGCGGCTACTCCACTCAGATCGAGCTGGCGCTCGAACGGCTCCAGGCGGCGCTGCCGCGCCTGGCCGAGCTGCCGCTGGGCGGCACGGCCGTGGGCACCGGCGTGAACGTGCCGGGGCCGGGCTGGGCCCAGGCCGTGATCGCCGAGCTGAGCCGGATCACGGGGCTGCCGTTCACCGAGGCCAGGGACCACTTCGAGGCGCAGGGCGCGCGTGACGGGCTGGTCGAGCTGTCGGGCATGCTCAAGGTCATCGCGGTCTCGCTCAACAAGATCGCCAACGACCTGCGGTGGATGGGGTCGGGTCCGCGCGCCGGGCTGGGCGAGATCAACCTGCCCGACCTGCAGCCGGGCTCGTCGATCATGCCGGGGAAGGTCAACCCGGTGATCCCCGAGGCGGTCACGATGGTGGCCGCGCAGGTGGTGGGCAACGACGCCGCGATCACGATGGCCGGGGCCTCGGGGGCGTTCGAGCTCAACGTGATGCTGCCGGTGATGGCCCGCAACGTGCTGGAGTCGATCCGGCTGCTGGCCAACGTGTCGCGGCTGCTGGCCGACCGGTGCGTCAGCGGGATCACCGCGAACGTGGAGCGCCTGCGCGAGTACGCCGAGTCGTCGCCGTCGATCGTCACCCCGCTCAACCGGTACGTGGGGTACGAGGAAGCGGCCAAGATCGCCAAGCAGGCGTTGCGGGAACGCAAGACGATCCGGGAGGTCGTCATCGAGCGCGGCCACGTGGCGAACGGCACGCTGACCGAGGAGCAGCTCGACCGGGCGCTGGACGTGCTGTCCATGACCCGGCCCACATAGGAAGGCGGGCATCTATGTCGCCGGCCGCCATGTGCCGGGAACGGCGCTGTTCCTATCGTGGGGCGCTATGAGCCTTGAAGGGCGTACGGCCATCGTCACCGGCGCGGGGAGCGGCATCGGCCGGGCGTGTGCCCGGCGGCTGGCCGCCGAGGGCGCGCACGTCGTGGTCGCCGACATCAACGCCGAGGCCGCGGGCGAGGTGGCCGCCGAGATCGGCGGCACGCCGGTGGCCGTCGACCTGTCCGATCCGGAGTTCCTGGTGGCGTGGCGGGGCCAGCTTCCGCCCTCGCCGGACACCCGCCTGCACGCCGACATCGTCGTGAACAACGCGGGGTTCCAGCACGTGGCCCCGATCGAGGAGTTTCCGCCCGAGGTCTTCAGCAAGATCATGCGGGTGATGGTCGAGGCGCCGTTCCTGCTCGCGCGGGCCGTGCTGCCCGGCATGTACGAGCGCGGCTGGGGCCGGATCGTCAACATCTCCTCGGTGCACGGCCTGCGCGCCTCGCCGTTCAAGTCGGCGTACGTGACGGCCAAGCACGCGCTTGAGGGCCTGTCGAAGGTGATCGCCCTGGAAGGGGCGCCGCACGGCGTGACCTCCAACTGCGTCAACCCGGCGTACGTGCGCACGCCGCTGGTGGAGAACCAGATCGCCGACCAGGCCCGCACCCACGGGATCGGCGAGGACGAGGTGGTGGAGCAGATCATGCTCGCCCCCGCGGCGATCAAGCGGCTGATCGAGCCGGACGAGGTGGCCGCGATGGTGGCCTACCTGTGCGGGCCGCAGGGGTCGTTCGTCACCGGCGCCTCGATCCCCATCGACGGAGGATGGAGCGCGCGCTGACCACCCAGGCTCCGCGGCCCGTTGACGGCGCGTACGCGTACCTCGACCTGCTGGCGCGGGAGGCGTCGGCGGTGGAGTTCGAGGGTCCGATCCTGCAGGCGAGGGCGGCCGGGGCCGACTCGGCGACGCTGGAGGAGCTGGAGCGGGCCAAGGTCGCCGCGCTGCGGGTGCGGGCGGTGCTGCGCCGGCGGGCCAAGCGGGAGGCGGAGCTGTCGGCGCTGTTCGACACCGCCAGCGACCTGGCCGGGCTGCGCGACCTCGACGCGGTGCTCGAGGCCATCGTGCACCGGGCCAGGCAGTTGCTCGGCACCGACATCGCGTACATGACGCTGAACGACCCCGAGCGCGGCGACACCTACATGCGGGTGACCGACGGGTCGATCTCGGCCAGCTTCCGGCGGCTGCGGCTGCCGATGGGCGCCGGGCTGGGCGGGCTGGTGGCGCAGACGGGCACGCCGTACAACACGGCGGACTACTTCGCCGACCCGAGGTTCCGGCACACCACCACGATCGATTTGGCCGTCCAAGAGGAGGGCCTGGTGGCGATCCTCGGGGTGCCGCTGCGGCTCGGCGCGCAGGTCATCGGCGTGCTGTTCGCGGCCAACCGCGGCGCCAGGCCGTTCGTGCAGGAGGAGGTGGCGCTGCTGTGCTCGCTGGCCGCGCACGCCGCCGTGGCCATCGACACCGCCCGGCTGCTGCAGGAGACCCGGGCCGCGCTGGCCGAGCTGAGCGAGGCGAACGCCCTGATCAGGGCGCACAGCCAGTCGATCGAGCGGGCGGCGGACGCGCACGACCGGATGACCGGGCTCGTGCTGCGCGGCGGCGGGGTCGAGGACGTCGCCGCGGTCGTCACCGAGGTGCTGGGCGGCCGCCTGACCGTGCTGGACGACGAGGGACGCCCGCTGGTCGGCGAGTCGGGCGACCTGGACGCGGGCGTGTTCGACGCCGCCCAGTCCTCGCGCGCGCTCGGCCGCACGGTCAAGCGGGGCGACGCGTACGTCGCGTCGGTGGACGTGGGGGCGGCGCCGCTGTGCACGCTGGTGCTGCGCACCGACCGCCCGGTGTCCGACACCGACCAGCGGATTTTGGAGCGCGCCGCGATCGTCACCGCGCTGCTGCTGCTGTTTCGCCGCAGCGTGGCCGAGGCGGAAGGGCGGGTGCGCGGCGAGCTGCTCGACGACCTGGTGTCCCGGCCGGAGCTGCGCGGGCTGGACGACCGGGCGCGGCGGCTCGGGGTCGATCTCGGCGCGCCGCACGTGCTGGTCGTGGCGCGGCACGACGGGCAGCGGGAGCGCGCCGCCTTCTGGGCGTCGTCGCAGGCGACGCTGGCCCACGGCCTGGCCACGGCGCGGGGTGACGAGGTCGTGCTGCTGCTGCCCGGCGACCGGCCGGGCGCGCTGGCCCGGCGCGTCGCCGCCGAGCTGAGCGCCTCGCTCGGCCGCCCGGCGACGGCCGGGGCCGCGCCGGCCCGCGGGCCGGTGACGGCGGTCGCGTCCGCCTACGCCGAGGCTCGCCGCTGCGCCGGGGCGCTGGTCGCGCTGGGCCGTACGGGCGACGGCGCGAGCGCCGAGGAGCTGGGCTTCGTCGGCCTGCTGGTGGGCGAGCGCCGCGAGGTGTCCGGTTTCCTGTCCGGCACGCTGGGGCCGGTGCTCGACTACGACGCGCGCCGGGGAACCGCCCTGGTCAAGACGCTGAACGCCTATTTCGGCACGGGCGGCTCGCTGTCGCGTACGGCCGAGGCCCTGCACATCCACGTCAACACGGTCACGCAGCGGCTCGACCGGGTGGGGCAGCTGCTCGGCGCGGACTGGCAGGAGCCCGACCGCGCCCTGGAGATCCAGCTCGCGCTGCGGCTGCACCGGCTGCGCACCCACATGCCGGACGCCTGAGGTGTGTGGTGAAGCCCCATAGGAGTGACCTCGGTCACTGCATACCGTGGCGGAACCCCCCATTTGAGGAGTTCCTATGGCAAACACCCCACCTGCCCGAATCGGAAAGGTCGTCGGGGCCAGCCTGATCGGCACCACCATCGAGTGGTACGACTTCTTCCTGTACGGCTCGGCCGCCGCCCTGGTCTTCAACAAGCTCTTCTTCCCCACCGAGGACGCCCTGACCGGCACGCTGCTGGCCTTCCTCACCTACGCCGTCGGCTTCGTCGCCCGGCCCCTCGGCGGGCTGGTCTTCGGCCACTACGGCGACCGGCTCGGCCGCAAGCGGCTGCTCGTCATCAGCCTGCTCCTGATGGGCGGATCGACGTTCCTGATCGGCTGCCTGCCGACGTACGCCGCGCTCGGCGCCGCCGCGCCGCTGCTGCTGACCGCGCTGCGGCTGGTGCAGGGCTTCGCCCTCGGCGGCGAGTGGGGCGGCGCGGTGCTGCTGGTCTCCGAGCACGGCGACCCCCGCAACCGCGGCTTCTGGGCGTCCTGGCCGCAGGCCGGCGCCCCCGGCGGCAACCTGATCGCCACCGGCGTGCTGGCGCTGCTGGCCGCGGTGCAGCCCGACGACGCGTTCCTCGCCTGGGGCTGGCGGATCGCGTTCCTGCTGTCGGGCGTGCTCGTGCTGATCGGCCTGTGGATCAGGCTGTCGGTCGCCGAGTCGCCGGTGTTCCAGCGGGCGCTGGAGCGGCGGGAGCCCGCGCCGAAGGCCCCCATCGTCGCGGTGCTGCGCCACCACTGGCGCGACGTGCTGGTGGCGATGGGCGCCCGGATGGCCGAGAACGTCTCCTACTACGTCATCACCGCGTTCGTCCTTGTGTACGGCACCGAGGCCGCGGGCCTGCCCAAGGGCACGGTGCTCAACGCCGTGCTGATCGGCTCGGCGGTCCACTTCGTCACGATCCCGCTGTGGGGTGCGCTGTCCGACCGGCTGGGCCGCCGGCCCGTCTATCTCCTCGGCGCCGCCGGCGTCGGCCTGTGGGCCTTCGCGTTCTTCCCGCTGATCGACACGAAGAACTTCGCCCTGGTCACCGTGGCCGTGACGGTCGGCCTGCTGCTGCACGGCGCGATGTACGGCCCGCAGGCGGCGTTCTTCTCCGAGCTGTTCGCCACCCGCATGCGCTACTCCGGCGTGTCGATCGGCTACCAGCTCGCCTCGATCGCCGCGGGCGGCATCGCCCCGCTGATCGCGGTCGCCCTGCTCGACGCGTACGGGTCGAGCGTGCCGGTCTCCGTCTACGTGGTGGCGGCGGCGATCCTCACGATGATCGCGGTGATCGCCTCCAGGGAGACCCGCGACCGCGACCTGTCCGCCATCGAGCCGACCTCCGGCGCCGCGAAGGCCGCCGCGGTCGTGAAGGAGGCCTGATGATCAGGCGATTCGGGGCGCCGGCCGCCCTGGCGCTGGCCCTCCCCCTGGCCGCCGCCATCCCCTCGCAGGCCGCCGCCTGCCCGAAGGTGACCGTGCCGGGCGCGCAGAAGCAGGTGATCTCCTGCCTCGACGACCTCACCACGAAGGGCACTCTGGTCACCGGGCACACCGACCCGTCGGACTGGTCGGGCCTCAACTCTCCGGGAGCCGTCAACCCCAGCGGCGTGCCCGGCATGCAGATCGACGGCTACTTCCCCGACACCTCCACCGGCAACACCAACCACGGCTGGAACCACGACGCGCAGTTCGTCATCCGCCTGCCCAAGCGGTGGAACGGCGGCCTGGTCGTCGCCGGGTCCCCCGGCAACCGGGAGACGTACGCCAACGACTTCACGATCTCCGACTGGGCGCTGGCCAAGGGATACGCGTACGCCGCGACCGACAAGGGCAACACCGGCGTCGAGTTCTACCGCGACGGCGTACGGCCCGGCGACGCGGTGGCCGAGTGGAACCGCCGGGTGAGCGAGCTGGCGGTCGCCGCCAAGGCCGTCGTCAAGCAGCGGTACGGCAGGCCGGCCCGCACGACGATCGCGGCCGGCCAGTCCAACGGCGGCTACCTGGTCCGCTGGCAGATCGAGAACCGGCCCGACCTGTTCGACGGCGGCGTCGACTGGGAGGGCACGCTGTTCACCGCCGACGGGCCCAACCTGCTGACGTTCCTGCCGCCCGCGCTGCGCGCGTACGCGAAGGGCGATGCGGCCGGGGTCGCGGCGGCGGGCTTCGCGCCGGAGTCCGACTTCCTGTGGCCGTTCCACTACCAGTACTACTGGGACTTCACCCAGCGCGTCTTCCGCGAGGAGTTCGACCCCGGCTACGACGGCGACGCCGAGGCGGGCACGCCGTTCTGCGCCTCCGGCACGCCCGGCTGCGACACCGACTACGACTACGCCTCCAGGCCCGCCTCCGTGAAGCAGGCGGTCGCCAAGGTGAGCGTCACCGGGAAGATCAAGCGACCGCTGATCATCGTGCACGGCACCCTGGACGCGCTGCTGCCGATCCGCGAGGACTCGGACGTCTACGCCACGATGATCGCCCGCAACCACCGCGACCGGCTGCTGCGCTACTACCGTGTCGAGGACGGCACCCACGTCGACAGCCTCTACCCCGCCTACCCCGACCGGCTGCGGCCCCTGCTGCCCTGCTTCCGCAGCGCGTTCACGGCGCTGGAGGCGTGGATCGGCACGGGCACGCCGCCGCCCCCGAGCGCCACCCTGCCCCGCCCGGCCACGGGCGATCTCGAAAACACCTGCACACTGGGAGCGACACCATGACCCTGCCCATATCCGCCGAGCGCGTCGCCACGCCCCGGCTGACCCTCAACGTCCTGTCGGTGCCCGGCTCGGCGGGCGACACGGTGTTGTTCGTGCACGGCAACGTCTCCTCCAGCGCGTTCTGGCGCTCGACCATGACCGCGATCGCGGCCGAGGGCTTCCGGCCGTACGCCGTGGACCTGCGCGGCTTCGGCGACTCCGACCCCGAGCCGGTGGACGCGAGCCGGGGCGTGCGCGACTACTCCGACGACGTGCTCGCGCTGCTCGACCGGATCGGCCCCGCGCACCTGGTGGGCTGGAGCCTCGGCGGCGGCGTGGTCATGCAGGCCCTGCGCGACCGGCCCGAAGCGGTCCGCGGCGCCGTCCTGGTCAACCCCGTCTCGCCGTACGGCTTCGGCGGCACGACCGGCCCGGACGGCGTGCTCACCCACCCCGACGGGGCGGGCTCCGGCGGGGGCGCGGCCAACCCCGAGTTCGTCGCGGCGCTGCGGGCGGGCGACCGGTCGGCCGACTCCCCCGTCTCGCCCCGGAACGTGCTGCGCGCCACGTACGTCGCCGCGGGGACCGACCTGGGCGAGGAGGAGGACGCGTTCGTGGAGTCGATGCTGTCCACCCGCATCGGCGACGACCACTACCCGGGCGACTCGGCGCCCACGGACGCCTGGCCGAACGTCGCCCCGGGCAAGCGCGGCGTGCTCAACACGATCGCGCCGACCAACTTCCGCATCGACGACCTGCACGAGATCGACCCGAAGCCGCCCATCCTGTGGATCAGGGGCGACCAGGACGTGATCGTCTCGGACACGTCGCTGTTCGACCTCGCCCACCTGGGGGCGATCGGCGCCGTGCCCGGCTGGGACGGCACGCCCGCCCAGCCCATGGTGACCCAGACCCGGGCCGTGCTGGAGCGCTACGGCGACTACCGGGAGGTCGTCATCGAGGGCGCGGGCCACGGCCCGCACCTCGACAAGCCCGAGGAGTTCCGCGCGGCGCTCCTCGATCACCTGCGCGGATAGCTACCGGCGGTCGCGCAGGCGGACGGCGATCCGCCGCAGCAGTGAGGGGGCCCGCGGCGCGGCCCCGGCGGGCAGGACGCGCACCTGCCCGCCGCGGCGCACCGCCAGGCCGAACAGCAGGTCCACGTCTTTTTGGTCCACGCGGAGCGCGGGCCGCCACGCCCCCGGGCCGAGGCAGTCGTCGCCGCCGATCCGGCTCACCGGCACCCGCGCGACGAGCTGCCCGGCCACCTTGCCGGGGATGCCCGGCTCGACCAGCGCGGGCACGACCATGCTGCGCCCGCGCCCGTCCTGCTCGCGCAGCACCAGCTCGGTCGGCGGCCCGCCGCTCGGCGGCACGTACGGCACGGGCACGACGACGAAGACGTGCCCCTCCTGCCTGGCCACGGTGGCCCGGGACGAGACCAGCGCGATCGACTCGGGAAACGACTTCGGCTCCACGCACACGCCCAGCTCGCCGCGCTCGGACCAGCACGGCACGACGAGCCGTTTCGGCTCGCCGGCCAGCGCGCCCGCGCAGCTCATCGGCAGGTCGGGGCGGGCGAGGCGGGTGCGGCCCGCGGGCATGCCCCGCATGCGCACGTGGATCTCCCACAGCCCGGCGGGCAGCGGCCGTCCGAGGGCCGCCGCGCCGGCGTCGAGGCGGGCCTGGCCGCTCACCCAGACGCGCACCTGGCCGCCGCGCGTCGCGTCGCCGAGGCCGGAGCGGCCGACCGAGCAGGTGACCGGCAGGATGTGGATCACCCCGGTCTCCGCGTGGCGGACGCAGACCTCGATGCGGGCCCTGCGCACCGCGTCGGTCATGTCGGCGCCCTCGTCGTCGAGCAGGCCGTCGAGCAGGCCCTCGACCCTCGGGGGCGGGGTCCACAGCAGCCGGTCGCCCCGCTGCCGCAGCCACAGCGGCGTGCCGTCGGCCCGCAGGACCTCCACGCTCAGGTCGAGCAGCAGCACGCCCCGGTCCCAGCGCAGCTCCCGCAGCTCCGCGCTGAGCCTGGTGCCCCTGGACGCCTCGGCGAGCGCGACCAGCGCGTCGAGGCGGTCCTGGCGCAGCAGCGCCGTACGGGCGCGCAGGTGCGCGGGCAGGTGGGCGTCGAGCGCGGCGGGGAAGCGGTCGAGGGTGAAGCGGCGCAGGAAGGAGAACAAGACCATGCGCTCGTCGGGCCCGGCGGCGAGGAACCGCGCGCCCGACAGGCGGCGCAGCCCGAGCGTCCGATACCAGTGGGCCTGGATGCGCTCCCGCTGCGCGCCCGGCTCGGTGTGGGCGTCGACCACGTCGAAGATCGCGTTGAGGCCGTCGAAGAGCGCCTCGGCGTCCGGCGCCTCCTCCTCCGCCGGGCCCGTGTGACAGCAGATCTCACCGGCCAGCACGGCGATCACCTTCGCGGCGAGGTACGCCCTGGTCACGAACGCCTGCTCCGACAGCGGCCGGTCGGTGAAGCGGAGCTGGCAGGTCTCGAGGAAGTCGCGGCTGAACAGCTTGTGCGCGGTGGGCAGCGCGAGGAGATGGTCGCGCAGCACGTCCGCCCGGTCCCGGTCGCGGGCGAAGGCGGCCGGCGGCGGCCCCTGGTCGGCGAGCCTGCCGATCAGCACGTCGGCGTCGGTCTCCACCGCACGGTCGTACATCCGCTCCAGGGCGTGCGGCTCCAGCCTGTCGTACTGCCCCATCAGGTAGACGTACTCGCCGCGGGCCACCGACAGGCCGACGTTGCGCCCGCGGGCCGGCGAGCCAGTGTAGTCGAGGTGCAGGACCCGGACGTTGTCACGCTGCCCGGCGATCGCGTCGAGCCGCCTGCGGGTCCCGTCCGTCGACCCGTCGTCGGCGAAGATGACCTCGTACTCCTCCGGCGGCAGCGACTGCTCCAGCACCGAGCGCACGGACGCGCCGAAGGCGTCGTTCGACAGCCCGGGGTTGGATACGGGCATAACCACGCTGACCTTCACACCCATGAGGCCAAGGGTGCAGGGTGGCCCCCGCCGTACGCGCGGGCTTGCCGAAAGGTCGCGAAGTCCTGACCAGAGTTTCGCGGACCGGACGCCGCGGTGCTGCTAGTACCAGCCGGTCGCCTGGGAGTGCGCCCAGGCGCCGCAGGGCGTCTTGTAGCGGGCGGCGATGTAGCCGAGGCCCCACTTGATCTGGGTGGCGGGGTTGGTCTGCCAGTCGGCGCCCGCGCTCGCCATCTTGCTTCCGGGCAGGGACTGGGGGATTCCGTAGGCGCCGCTGTAGCGGTTCATGGCCCGCTCGTTCCAGTGGCTCTCCTTGTCCCACAGGCGCTCCAGGCAGCCCCACTCGGCACCGGTCCAGCCGCGGGCCGCGGCCATGTCCCTGCCGATCGCCTTGTTGCTGCCGGGGTCGGGGGTGGAGCCGGGCGGGAAGTTGGCCGGGCTGAAGCCGCCGCCGCCGGGGGCCTTCTGCACGATCTCGACGGGGTCGAGATTCTTCTTCCGATCGCGGCCCTTCTCCAGCCGGTCCTTGCGCAGCGCCTGGACCGCCTGCTGCTTGAGGATGTCGCCCTCGGGGTCGGGCGCGTTCGGGTCGAGGGCGAGGAAACTGCCGGGATCCAGCTCCTGTTTCGGCGCGCTGTTGTTGGCGATCGAGGTGCGGACGAGCCAGGTCGTCCCGCCCGCGAGCACGGCCACGCTCACGCCGAGGACGGCGACGCGCTTGAGGGTCAGCCAGCCCGGGCCGGACTTCTCGTCTCCTCCCCGGCGGGACCGGGGGGCGCGGGGGCGATCCTTCAACTGCTGACCTGAGCTCACGGCTTATGAGCTTGCCCTGTGGTGGGGGGTGCTCCGCAACCGAATCGTGGTACCTGTTTGGTGACGTCTTGACTCGACCGCCGATCACATGGACTTTCCCCAATGGTGTGACTTTGGTCACACCTTCCGCCACAGGGAGGGGCGTGGGTGCCCTGCACCAGCGTGCTCTCCGTACTTGACGATCACGTCCTGACGGTGTCACAGGATCATGACAGATAGGGAAATGGTGGGGTCCGCCCCATAATGACCGAGTGGCAGGCATCCTCCTGGTCGAAGACGACCCCTCTGTCCGCACCGGACTCGAACTCGCGCTCACCCGGCAGGGCCACTCGGTGACGGCGTACGCGACGGGCGAGGAGGCCCTCGATCACGTACGCTCCCGCCGCCCCGAGATCGCGATCCTCGACGTCATGCTCCCCGGCATCGACGGGGTCGAGGTGTGCCGCCGCATCCGCAGGCTCGACCCGCTGCCGATCATCCTGCTCACCGCCAGAGGCGACGACCTCGACGTGGTGGTGGGGCTGGAGGCCGGCGCGGACGACTACGTCGTCAAACCGGTCGAGCCCCGGGTGCTCGACGCCCGCATCCGCGCCATCTTGCGCCGTCTGGAGTCGGCCTCGCCCGACCGCCTGACCTTCGGCGATCTCGTGATCGACCGAGGCGCCCTCAAGGTGAGCCTCGCGGGCAAAGAGATCCACCTCACCCCGACCGAGCTGCGGCTGCTGCTCGAACTGGTCCGCCACCCCGGGCAGGTGCTCAACCGCCGCTACCTCCTGCGCGCCGTCTGGGACCACACCCACGTGGCGGACTCCCGGCTGGTCGACGCCTGCGTGCAGCGCATCCGGGCCAAGATCGAGCCCGTGCCGGCCGACCCCGTCTACATCCACACCGTGCGCGGCTTCGGCTACCGCTTCAGCCCGCCGTGACCCTGCCATGAGCTGGGTTCCCACCGGGTTACGGGCGCGGCTGGTCATCACCTTCCTGCTGGTGGCGATCACCGCGTCCGCCATGGTCGCGGGGCTGGGATACCACATCGTCCGCCGAGGTCTGCTCGACCGCGCGGAGCGGGGCGCGGTCGCCGACGTGCGCGAGACGCTGTCCAGGATCACGCTGCCGATCGGCGCGAGCGACGTGGTCTGGCCGAGCGACACCACCGTCACCGAGGAGGACCTCGGCGACGTGGTGCAGGCGCTGGAGGCCCCGGAGCGTACGGTCATCGTGACCTACGGGGATCACCGGCGCTCCAACGCCGGCGCCAGGTTCACCATGGCCGACGTGCCCGACCAGCTCCGCTGGCAGGCCGCCCGGCGGCTGGTCTACCAGAGGGTCATGCTCAGGGGCCAACCATGGCTGATCATCGCCACGCAGATCCAGCGGGCGACCCGCGACGGCATGCTGCGCCCGTCGGGGCTGACGACCTACGTCTTCGTGCCGCTGTCGGAGGAGGGCGCCGTGCTGTCCCGCCTGCAGACCGCCCTCGTGCAGGCCGGTGGCATCACGCTCGTCCTGGCGCTGTCGTTGGCCCTGCTGTCGGCCCGGCGCGTGCTGCTGCCCGTACGGCGGCTGGGCGCGGCGGCCCGCGCGCTCGGCGCCGGAGAGCTGCACGTCCGCCTCCCCGTACGCGGCAAGGACGAGCTGGCGGAGCTAACCGCGACGTTCAACGAGACGGCGGCGGCGCTGGAGGGCACGGTCTCGGAGCTGCGGACCCTGGAGTCGATGTCGCGGCGTTTCGTCGCGGACGTCTCCCACGAGCTGCGCACGCCGCTCACCGCGATGACCGCGGTCACGGACATGCTGTCGGAGGACGCCGACGACCTGCCCGAGGACGCCGGCGAGGCGGTGCGGATCGTCGTCCGCGAGATCGACCGGCTGCGGGTGCTGGTCGAGCACCTCATCGAGATCAGCAGGTTCGACGCGGGCGCCGCCACGCTGCGCCGGGAGAGCGTCGACGTGGGCGACGCGCTGGCCGACTGCCTGGAGATGCGGGGCTGGGCCGACCGGGTGAAGCTCACCGTGCCCGTCGGGCTCACGTTCTCGCTGGACGCCCGCAGGTTCGACGTCATCGTGGCCAACCTCGTCGGCAACGCGCTCAACCACGGCGCGCCTCCCGTGCTGGTGGGCGCACGGGTGGCGGTCGGCGGCAGAAACCACGGATGGCTGGAGGTGACCGTGCGCGACCACGGGGCCGGCATCCCCGAGCAGAGCCTCCCCCACGTCTTCGACCGCTTCTACAAGGCGGGCAGCGACCGGGCCAGGAGCGTGGGCAGCGGCCTCGGCCTGGCCATCGCCAAGGCCAACGCCGAACTGCACGGCGGCTCGATCACGGCCGAACGGTGCGACCCCGGCACCCTCTTCCGCGTCTGGATCCCGAAACCATGAACGGAGCACGGATCAGGCGCGTGGTCGCGGTCCTGCTGGCGGGCCTGCTCATGACGCCGGCGGCCTGCGGGGTCGCGCCGACCGGGGTGATCGACGCCGGCCCCGCCCCCGTCATCAGCGGCACCCCCACCCTCGTCACGATCTACCTGCTGCAGGGCGGCCGGCTGCGGCCCACCCGGGTCGCGGCGCGCTCGGGGCACGTCAACGACGTGCTCGACGCCCTGTTCGCGGCCAGCGGGCGGCCGTCCAACCGGCTGTCCACCGCGCTGACCGGGCTCACCCTGGCCCAGGTGCAGCTCGTCAGGTACGCCCCGGACGCGGGCAGCCGCAACGACCCCGACAACACCCTCAGCCTGCGCGTACGGCTGTTCGTGAGCGGGTGGAAGATCACCAGGGCCGCCATGGCCCAGATCACCTGCACGGCGCGGCTGCGCCCGGAGATCTGGGCCGTGGAGATCGCTCACGCGGCTCCCGACAGGAACGGCCCCCTGAAGGTCCACACCTGCCGGGAGTTCTGGGATCTGGCCCCCAAGGACGGCCTTCTCCCCCCGTGAGCCGCCGGTCGCTAGAGGGTGATGTTCTCCAGCATCTCGGTCACCAGGGCGGCGATCGGCGACCGCTCGGACCTGGTCAGCGTGATGTGGGCGAACAGCGGGTGGCCCTTGAGCTTCTCCACCACGGCGACCACGCCGTCGTGCCGGCCCACCCGCAGGTTGTCGCGCTGGGCGACGTCGTGGGTGAGCACGACCCGCGAGTTGGCCCCGATGCGGGACAGCACGGTCAGCAGCACGCCGCGCTCCAGCGACTGCGCCTCGTCCACGATCACGAACGCGTCGTGCAGGGACCGGCCGCGGATGTGGGTCAGCGGCAGGACCTCCAGCATGCCCCGGTCGAGGACCTCCTCGATGACCTCGGGGGACGTCACCGCGCCCAGCGTGTCGAAGACCGCCTGGGCCCACGGGCCCATCTTGTCGTTCTCCGTGCCGGGCAGGTAGCCCAGCTCCTGGCCGCCCACGGCATACAGGGGCCGGAACACGATGATCTTGCGGTGCTGGCGGCGCTCCAGCACCGCCTCCAGGCCCGCGCACAGCGCCAGCGCAGACTTTCCGGTGCCCGCGCGGCCGCCCATCGAGACGATGCCGACGTCGGGGTCCATCAGCAGGTCGAGCGCGATCCGCTGCTCGGCGGACCTGCCGTGCAGCCCGAAGACCTTCCGGTCGCCCCTGACCAGGCGCACCGACTTGTCCGGCAGGACGCGGCCGAGCGCGGAGCCGCGGGTGGACAGCATGCGCAGGCCGGTGTGGCAGGGCAGGTCGCGCGCCTCCTCGAACTCGGCCGTGCCGTTCTCGAAGAGGGCGTCCAGCTCCTCCGTGGTGACCTGAAGCTCCGCCATGCCGGTCCAGCCGGACTCGACCACCATGCCGGCGCGGTACTCCTCGGCGGTCAAGCCGATGGACGCCGCCTTGACCCGCATCGGGAGGTCCTTCGACACCAGCACCACGTCCTTGCCCTCCGCCGCGAGGTTCTGCGCGACGGTGAGGATGCGGGTGTCGTTGTCGCCCAGGCGGAAACCGGCCGGGAGGCAGGACGGGTCACTATGGTTCAGCTCGACCCGGATGCTCCCCTCGCCGACGGGCAAGGGCTCATCCAGCCGTCCGTACCGCACTCTGAGGTCATCGAGGAAGCGCAGGGCCTCCCGGGCGAAGTAGCCGAGCTCGGGGTGGTGGCGCTTGGCCTCCAGCTCCGTGATGACGACGATCGGGACGACGACCTCGTGCTCGGCGAAGCGGCTCATCGCCGCCGGGTCGGCGAGCAGGACAGACGTGTCCAAAACGTAGGTGCGGGATGTGGACGGGTTGCTCGAGGACACTGCCACGCGTTCTCCCCCGGGCGCCTGAGGTGGGCGCCCTGCCTTGACTGGTGGTGAACGGACCGGGCCCGTGCCCTGCGAAGGCAGACCGGGGCTCCGGCCCTCCTCGCATGGTGGTCGCGCAAGGACGGGCCCTCTCCCGAGGTGGCCGTCGATCCCCTCAACGGCCGCTCAGCTACCACGTTACGTAACGAATCCCCCCAGCCCAATAGGTAGGCGCCAGGGAAAAATCGCTGGTCACGTAACGTCTCAGGAGCCGTACCGACGGTGTCGCGCGGCGTACGAGCGAAGCGCCCGCAGGAAGTCGACTCTGCGGAAGTCGGGCCAGTAGGCCTCGCAGAAGTAGAACTCGGAGTGGGCGCTCTGCCAGAGCAGGAATCCGGAGAGCCGCTGCTCTCCCGAGGTCCGGATGACGAGATCCGGGTCGGGCAGGCCGCGCGTGTAGAGATGCTCCGCGATGTGCTCGACGTCGAGGACCTCGACGAGGTCCTCGATGCTCGCGCCCTTGCTGGCCTGCTCCTGGAGGAGGGAGCGCACCGCATCAGCGATCTCACGCCTTCCTCCATACCCAACCGCAACGTTCACAATCAGGCCGGGACGATGCGATGTGGCTTCTTTTGCGTGTTTGAGGACACGGGCCGTGTGATCGGGCAGAAGATCGAGCGAGCCCATGGGGTTGAGATGCCATCCCTGGTCCACGAGATCCTGCACGAGGTTCTCGATGACCTGGAGCAGGGGCTCCAGCTCGGCCTTGTCCCTGGCCAGGTTGTCGGTGGACAGCAGCCACAGCGTCACGTACTCGACCCCGGCCTCGCGGCACCACACCAGCAGCTCGGAGATCTTGTCGGCGCCCTTCTGGTGGCCCCGGCTGACGTCCCGCAGGCCCATGGCCCGCGCCCACCTGCGGTTGCCGTCCACGATGACGCCGACGTGACGGGGAATCTGGGCGGAGGACAGCTTCCGTTCGAGCCTGCGCTCGTACAGCTTGTACACGAGATCGCGCACGCTCATGCGACCCTCTTCCTCGCGACGGTGGGCTCGATCACCAATTATCGCGGTCGCCGGGACATGCCTGGCCCTCCGTCAAGCCCCGCCCGCGGGTGCGGCCGGGAGGCGGGTTCGCGCCCGCTGCCCGGCCGATAACCACGCGCCCGGACGTGACCCCGGCCCGCCCGCGCCGCCGCCCCGGCCGAGTACGGGGCAGGCCCCGGCCACGTCGTGCGCCCCGCCGCGGCCCGTCCCGCCTGCGGACGGACCCTCCACGGGAAAAGCTCCGTCCGCCGGGCGGGAGGCGCGCGGGCCGCGTGGGCTCAGCCGAGGCGCCGGACGAGGGCGCGGTATTCGTCCCACAGCTCCTTGGGCATGTGGTCGCCGAAGGTCTCGAAGTGGGACGGGATCAGCGCGGCCTCCTCGCGCCACACCTCGGGGTCGACGCTGAGCAGGAGCTCCAGGTCTTCCGGCGAGATGTCCAGGCCCTCGGTGTCGAGCGAGGCCGGCAGGTTGCCGATGGGCGTGGGCACGGCCTCGGCCACGCCGTTGAGCCGGTCGACGATCCACTTGAGCACCCGGCTGTTCTCGCCGAAGCCCGGCCACAGGAAGCGCCCGTTCGCGTCCTTGCGGAACCAGTTGACGTAGTAGATCTTCGGCAGCTTCTCCGGGTCGGCCATCTTGCCGATCTTGAGCCAGTGGGCGAAGTAGTCGCCCATGTTGTAGCCGCAGAACGGCAGCATCGCGAACGGGTCGCGGCGCAGCTCGCCGACCTTGCCCTCGGCGGCGGCGGTCTTCTCCGAGGCCACGTTGGCGCCCAGGAAGACGCCGTGCTGCCAGCTGAACGACTCGGTCACCAGCGGCACCGCGGTCGCCCTGCGACCGCCGAACAGGATGGCCGAGATCGGCACCCCGGCCGGGTCCTGCCACTCGCGGGCGATCGTCGGGCACTGCTCGGCCGGAGTGGTGAACCGGGCGTTCGGGTGAGCGGCGGGCTCCGGGGAGTCCGGCGTCCAGTCGCGGCCCTTCCAGTCGATGAGGTGCGCCGGCGGCTCGTCGGTGAGGCCCTCCCACCAGACGTCGCCGTCGTCGGTCAGCGCGACGTTGGTGAAGATGCTGTTGCCCCACAGCGTCTCGATCGCGTTGGCGTTCGTGGACGCGCCGGTCCCGGGCGCGACCCCGAAGAAGCCCGCCTCCGGGTTGATCGCGTAGAGCCGGCCGTCCGGGCCGAAGCGCATCCACGCGATGTCGTCGCCGATCGTCTCCACCTTCCAGCCCGGGATCGTCGGCTGGAGCATGGCCAGGTTGGTCTTGCCGCACGCCGACGGGAAGGCCGCGGCGACGTACCGCGCCTCGCCCTGCGGCGGCGTGAGCTTGAGGATCAGCATGTGCTCGGCCAGCCAGCCCTCGTCGCGGGCCATCACGCTGGCGATGCGCAGCGCGTAGCACTTCTTGCCCAGCAGCGCGTTGCCGCCGTAGCCCGAGCCGTACGACCAGATCTCGCGGGTCTCGGGGAAGTGGCTGATGTACTTGGTCTTGCTGCACGGCCACGGCACGTCGGCCTGGCCGGGCTCCAGCGGGGCGCCCACCGAGTGGACGGCCTTGACGAAGTCGCCGCGCTCCTCGATCAGGCGCAGCGCGTCCTCGCCCATCCTCGTCATGATCCGCATCGACACCACGACGTACGGCGAGTCGGTGATCTCGACGCCGAGCTGGGAGATGGTCCCGCCCAGGGGGCCCATGCAGAACGGCACGACGTACATCGTCCGGCCGCGCATGCAGCCCTTGAACAGCTTGGCGAACGTCCGGCGCATCTCGTCCGGCGCGATCCAGTTGTTGGTGGGCCCGGCGTCCTCTTCCCGCTCGGAGCAGATGAACGTGCGGTCCTCCACGCGGGCGACGTCGCTCGGGTCCGAAGCCGCGTAGAAGCTGTTGGGGCGCTTGACCAGCCGCTTGAAGGTGCCCTGCGCCACCAGGAGGTTGGTCAGGCGCGTCCATTCGGCCTCGGAGCCGTCGCACCATTCGATCCGGTCCGGCTGGGTCAGCTCCGCGATCTCGGCCACCCAGGCCGCCAGTTCGCTGTGAGTGGTGGGCGTCGGTGCCTCTACTGAAATGGACACGGGGGCGGCTCCTTAATCTCTCAGGGCCAGAGCATCATCGGCGACGAATGGCCTCCGAAGCCAATTGGAGTAGACCATCGCGTTTCCACTCCGTTAATTCGGCGCAATTCTCGGATTCACCGCCTCGGACGCCGTTGTCGCAGGCAGTGACCGTGATGCTGGAAGACCTTACCCACTTCGGCCCTGTTGAAAAAATGTTCTTGTCTCCCCTTACCCACCGTGCCGCGCTTACACATTGGTATAGGCCAGTTCGACTGGTCCAGACCTTTTCTTGAATTGGTTCAGTCCAATCTGCCGGGCCCCGCCGCCCTGATCCGGTCCACGTGCTGGAGGGCATCGCGCAGGTCAGCGAGCCAGCTGTCGGTGTGCTTGCCGACGAGCCGGACGCACCAGGCCAGCGCGTCACTGCGGCTGCGCGCGACACCCGCGGCGACCAGAGTGTCGAGAACCTGCCGCTCCGGCTGGCGGAGACGGGTCATGACCGGGACGGAAAGAGTGGTGAACATCACTGTCTCGCCGTCCACGACGACCCCCCAGGAGACCTTGCGGCGGAAGCGGTGCTCGGCCTCCCTGGCGATGTCGATCCTGCGCTCGCGGGTCTCCTCGCGGAACCGCTCGACGTATCCCTCCATCGCCGCCGCGCGCTCCAGCTCGGGGAGCCCTTCGGCCACCGTCAGCGGCGGAAGCGTGCCCAGCACGGTGATCTCCTCACGGTCCACCACGATCTTCGGGGGCTCGGCGAACCAGTCGTCCGGCAGCCGTCCGGCGAACCACGCGCTCAACTGCTTCTCTGAATTCATGTAATCAACATTACATCGTTGACGACGCTTGCCGCCGGCCGGCTTGCAACCTGCGAGAGAGAATTGACACGAGCTACTTTTTGAGAGCTACTGTCAAAATATGGCTTCTCTCACTTCTCGCTGGTGGGCGCTCGGCGCCCTCGTATTGAGCGCCCTCGTCATCGGCATGGACGCCACCGTGCTCAACGTGGCCCTGCCGACGCTCGCGGCCGACCTGCACGCCTCGACCGGTGACCTGCAGTGGATCGTCGACGCGTACCTGATCCCGTTCGCCGCGCTCATGCTCCCCGCGGGCGCGCTCGGCGACCGCTTTGGCCGCAAGCGCCTGCTGCTGGCCGGGCTCGCGGCCTTCGGGATCGCGTCGGTGGTCGCGACGTACGCGGGCGGCACCGGCGCTCTGATCGCGGCCCGCGCGCTGATGGGCGTGGGCGGCGCGATGATCATGCCGCTGTCGACCTCGATCCTGCCGGTGGTCTTCCCTCCGGCCGAGCGGGGGCGCGCGATCGCCGTGTGGACGGCCGCCCTGGCGCTCGGCCTGCCCCTCGGCCCCGTCGTGGGCGGCTACCTGCTCGACCGCTTCTGGTGGGGCTCGGTCTTCCTCGTGAACATCCCCATGATCGTCATCGCGATGGCGGCGGTGGCGGCGTTCATCCCCGAGTCGCGCGACCCCGCCGCGCCGCGGACCGACCTGCCCGGCGCGCTGCTGTCGGTGACGGGCCTGGCGGCGCTGGTGTACGGCGTCATCGAGGCCCCGGTCCGCGGGTGGGGCGACGCCCGCGTGCTGGCCGGTCTCGGCGCCGGGGCGGCGCTGCTGGCGGTGTTCGTCGGCGTCGAGGCCCGCACCCGGCAGCCGATGATGGACCTCGGCCTGTTCCGCGACCGGATCTTCGTGTGGGGCGCGGCGGGCGCCACGTTCGTGAACTTCGGCATGTCGGGCGTGCTGTTCGTCGTCCCCCAGCACCTGCAGGCCGTGCTCGGGCACGACGCCCTCGGCGCCGGCGTGCGGGTGATCCCCATGGTGGCCGGGCTGATGGCCGGCGGCCTGGCCGGAGAGCGGCTCACGGCCCGCCTCGGGCTGCGGGTGGTGATGCCGGCGGGCCTGGCCGTGCTCGCCGCCGGGTTCTTCCTGGGCGCCGCGACCTCGGTGTCTTCCGCGTACGGCTTCGTCGCGGCCTGGCAGGCCCTCCTCGGCGCGGGCATCGGCCTCGCCATGGTCCCCGCCATGGACGGCGTGCTCGCCACGCTGCCCGAGGAACGGTCGGGCTCCGGCTCGGCGACCCTGCAGACCGTGCGCCAGGTCGGCGGCGCGCTGGGCGTGGCCGGGCTCGGCAGCCTCCTGTCCGCGGCGTACGCCTCGCGTCTGCCGGGCGGAGTCCCGGAGGCGGCGGCCGACTCGGTCACGGCGGCGGCGGCCCTGGCCGCGCGTGCGGGGGACGCCGCTCTGCTGAGCGCGGCCAGGGAGGCGTTCGTGCACGGCATGGACCTGGTCCTGCTGGTGTGCGGGGCCGCGTCGGTGCTGATCGCCGTCCTGGTGGCCGTCTTCCTACCGGGAAGCACGGCCGGGGGCGGGAAGAGGGCACAATCGGGGCATGAGCTCACCTCAGCGCGCTGACCTGGCCCCACCCCCCTCCGACCGCGCTGTGACGAGCCTGCGCGAGCGCAAGAAGGCCAAGACCCGGCGGACCATCCAGGAGCAGGCCCTGCGGCTGTTCGCCGAGCAGGGGTACGACGCGACGACGGTCGAGCAGATCGCGGAGGCGGCGGAGGTCTCCCCCAGCACGTTCTTCCGCTACTTCCCCACGAAGGAGGACGTGGTCACCCAGGACGACTACGACCCGCTGCTGTTGGAGGCGATCAAGGCGCAGCCGCCGGACCTGCCCCCGCTCACCGCCCTGCGGGTCGCCTTCCGCACCGCCTTCGAGGCGATGGGGCCCGAGGAGCTCGACCAGGTGCTCGCCCGGACCAAGCTGACCACCTCCGTGCCCGCGCTGCGGGCCCGCGCGGTGGAAGGGCTGTTCACCACGATCGACATGCTCGCGGGCGCGGTGGCGGAACGGGCGGGCCGCGACCCCCGCAGCCCCGCCGTACGGACACTCGTCGGCGCGGTCATGGGAGTCATGCTCCCGGCGATATTCACCTGGGTGGAACAGGACGGCCGGCCCCCGCTGCCCGTGCTGCTCGACGAGGCCTTCGGCTACCTGGAGGCCGGGCTGCCGATCTGACCGGCGTACGGCGGGGGCGACGGCGGCGGGGTCAGTGGACGCGGGCGGCGATCTGCGGGCTGACCCGCACGACGCCGGCGAGGTTCTTGGTGTAGACGTTGGCGATCTTCACCACGTCGCCGGTGCGCGGGGCGTGCAGCATCTTCCCGTTGCCCCAGTAGATGGCGACGTGCGAGATGTAGCCGGGGTTGGTCGGGTCGTTGCGCCAAAACAGCAGGTCGCCCGGCTGCGCCTGCGACAGCGGCACCTGCGGGCCGGTGGCCCACTGCTGCGACGTCACCCGCGGCATGCGCACCCCCGCCTGGGCGAACGCCCACTGCACGAGCCCCGAGCAGTCGAAGCTGTCGGGCCCCTCGGCCCCCCACACGTACGGCCGGCCGAGCTTGCCGGCGGCCGCCGTGAGCGCCGTCTTGAGCTGCTCCACGGACATGAACGCGCTGCGCGGCCACACCGTGCGCCCCTTGGGGGCCACCACCACCGGGTTGATCGTGGCGATCTGGGTGCCCTTGGGGAGGATCTTCAGCAGCCTGAGGCGGAGCTTGCCGGAGTCGACCTTCGGCGCGCTCACGACCAGGGCGTTGCCGTCCGGGATGCCGAGCGCCGCGGCCGTGCCCTTCGACACGATCGCCGCGATCGCGCCCATGCCCACCGTGGCGTACGCGCCGATGCGCAGGCGCCTGCCGCCGCTTTGGACCTGCGAGCCGAGCTCCACGCCGCCGTCGTGGCCGAGCTCGAAGGAGACCGCCATGTCGCCGGCGGCGATGTTGCGCCACAGCCCGTCGGAGGACGCCGTCACCTTCGGCGTGTACGAGCGGAAGGTGGACGGGTCGACGCCCATCGTCGGCACCCGTTTGCCGTCCACCATCACGTCGGCCGCGCCGGTCACCTCGGCCGCCACCACGCCCTTCTGCCTGCGCACCTTCTCCACCACGTCGGCGGGGAGCGGGCGGTCGGCCACCACGAACAGGTGGGGGCGGAGCAGCCGCCGCAGCGGGGCCACCGGCTGCTGCGTCGCCGTCTGCGCGGCGGGGCCCCGGCGCCCCTGCGCCTGAGACGACTCGTCGCGGGCCTGCCGCGCCGCCGCCACGTAGCGGTTGCCCGTGCGCCGCTCGGACAGGGACGCGACCGCGCCGGAATCCGCCGGCTCGGAGGTGAGCTCGCCGAGCACGAGCACGTCGATCGACAGCACGGCGACGAGCGCCACGGCGATGAGGGGAACCGTCCTGCGCAGACGCCCCGGCCGGGGCAGGCGGGGGCGGTAGGCGAGGTCGTGGCGGGCCTCGGACACGGCTCTGGCGAGCTTGCCGCCGATGCGGGTGGGACGCGCTCGACGTTCGAGCACGATCTCACCCCTCCCGCGGCGGTTGGTCCGGTCCAGGACCGAGACTGCCGCACGGCCGGGAATACCGCAAACGAATGCGGAAATTCCCGGCCGGAGCGGAAGGGCGGCGAGTGTCCCCACAGATCCCGCCATGACGAGGATCGCCAGGTGGGCGCGTCGCAGGGCGGGGCCACGGACGATCTGCCCCGAGCCGCGCGAGGCTCTTCGAGCGCGGGGCGGCGGACCGGCGAGGCGCCCCCTGGACGATCGCGGAGGGCGGGAGGTCTGAGGGAGGCGACTCTAGTTGCCGACGTACGGAACGGCCTCGAGGATCTCGACGGTGTTCTGCCTGCCGTTCGGCAGCGTGTACGTCGCCTTCTCCCCGACCTTCTTGCCGTTGATCGCGGACCCCAGGGGGGAGTTCGGCGAGTAGACGTCGATGGGCGCGCCACTCTCCTCGCGGGAGGCCAGCAGGAACGTGACCTCCTCGTCGTCGCCGTCGAAACGGACCGTCACGGTCATACCGGGACCGACGACGCCCTCGGCGCGGGGAGCCTCACCGACCCTGGCGTTGTCCAGGATCTGCCGGAGATGGAAGATGCGGGCCTCCATCTTGCCCTGCTCGTCCTTGGCGGCGTGGTAGCCACCGTTCTCCCTGAGGTCACCCTCTTCCCGGGCGGCTTCGATCTTCTTGGCGATGTCCGTGCGACCCGGGCCCGAAAGGTACTCGTACTCCGCCTTGAGGCGGTCGTACGCCTCTTGCGTCAGCCAGGTGACGTTGTCGTTCTGGGAGACGGCCACGGGCACTCCTTGTATCCGTAAGTGACTCGGAAGGCTGTCAAAATAACGCCTTCGAACGCTTCCCCAAAGATTCCACTATACGAGATCGCAGTAGTCGACATGTACCGCCGTCGCCTGCGCGCTCGTCCTCAAGCTCTCAGTGAACTCTAGATCCGACTTACCCTTGGGAATGGCGACCTCACGGCTGCCGACTTCCCGATGCTTGGTGTCGAGCGCCTGGATGCGGCACGTCGCGGCCCGGTCGGCGGGCTTGTGCACGGTGAAGGTGATGACGGCGGAGTCCGCCGCGCTCGCGTCGAAGGTGATCACGTCGGCGCCCACCGAGGGGTTCCCGTTCGCGTGGAGCATGACGTAGCCCCAGCCGCCCGACAGGACCGCCACGATCAACGCGATCACGACGTACGGCACCAGCCTGGCGGGCCGCGCCGGGCGGGACTCGAAGTCGTCCGGCGTGCCGAGCACCGGGCGTGTCACCTCGGCGCCGGCCTCATCGGTGGGCATCGCGGAATCTCCCTGAGAATTGTCGTCGTTGTGCGAGACGATCGTCCCCACAGGTTCGACCGTGACCGCGACGCGGACCATACCGGGTCCGAAACGCACGGTCACTTAGAAGCTAACCTCTTTCGTAGTTAGAGGACACCATGAGGAGAGCCGTGAGTGCACCGTTGAGGCTGATGGCCGTGCACGCGCACCCAGACGACGAGTCGAGCAAGGGCGCCGCAACGATGGCCCGCTACGTCGCGGAGGGCATGGAGGTCCTCGTGGTGACGTGTACGGGCGGTGAACGCGGCTCGATCCTCAACCCGAAGATGGACCGCCCCGACATCCTGGAGAACATCGCCGAGGTGCGCCGCCAGGAGATGGAGAAGGCGCGCCAGATCCTCGGCGTCCAGCAGCGGTTCCTCGGCTTCGTCGACTCCGGCCTGCCGGAGGACGAGAACGAGCCGCTGCCCGAGGGGTGCTTCGCGGTGCAGCCGCTGGAGGTGGCCGCGGCGCCGCTGGTCGCCGCCGTCCGGGAGTTCCGCCCGCACGTGTTGCTCACCTACGACGACGACGGCGGCTACCCGCACCCGGACCACATCATGACCAACCGGGTCTCGGTGGAGGCGTTCGAGGCGGCGGGCGACCCCGACCGCTACCCCGGCACCGGCCAGCCGTGGCAGCCGCTGAAGCTCTACTACCACATGGGCTTCACCCGGGACCGGTTCGAGGCGCTGCACAAGGCGATGACCGAGCGCGGCATGGGCTCGCCGTACGACGACTGGATCGCCCGGTGGGAGGACCGCCCGCAGAAGTGGGAGGTGACCACCAGGGTTCCGTGCGCGGACTACTTCGAGGTCCGCGATCGGGCCCTGCTCGCGCACGCCACCCAGGTGGACCCCGACGGGTTCTGGTTCGTCTGCCCGCGTGAGCTCCAGCAGGAGGTCTGGCCGACCGAGGACTACCACCTCGCGCGGTCCCTGGTGGACACCACGCTGCCGGAGGACGACCTGTTCGCGGGGATCCACGCGGAGGTCACCCCGGCCCGCTCGTAAGCTGGGGGTGTGGATGCAAGCAGCTACGGGCCTGGTCTCCTGGGCTTCATCGTCATCGCCGCGATCGGCTTGGCCCTGTTCTTCCTGCTGAAGAACATGAACAAGCAGATGCGGAAGATCCAAGTGCCGCCCGACGGCCGCGAGGACGAGCGGCACGGGAACGGGCCCGAGGCGTGAGCACGTCCGTCCGGGTCGTCCACGACCCCGGCGCGTCGCGGTACGAGATCCTGCTCGACGACACAGTCGCCGGGTTCGCGCAGTATCGGCTGCGGGACGGCTCGATCGTCTTCTCGCACACTGAGATCCGCGACGAGTTCGAGGGCCGCGGGCTCGGCAGCACGCTGGTGGGCGCGGCCCTCGACGGGGCGCGGGAGGCGGGCCTGAGGGTCGTGCCGCTGTGCTCGTTCGTGGCCTGGTACATCCAAAAGCATCCCGAATATCGGGATCTGGTGGACGACGACTACCGAGACTTGACGGACACCGCCGAGTAAGACCCGGGAGCGGAATTCTCTCCGGCCCGGCACGCCCGGTCGGGCTGCCCACCCTCGCCGACCACACGGCGCGGGTCCGCGCCGTCGCCTTCAGCCCCGCGTCCCGGTTGACCGCCCGCGTGATCAAGGCGGCCGTCCGGTGGCCGTGCCCGGGCACCAGGGCGAGGAACGCGCGCAGCGCCTGCGCGTGCACCGGCGTGTAGGTGCGGTAGCCGCTCGGGGTGCGTGCGGCGGCGGGCAGGATGCCGGCATCCTCGTAGTTCCTGACCGCCTGGGTGGACAGGCCGTGCTCACGGGCCAGGTCGATCGGCCTCATGGGGCCGGATGGCCGTGGCGGGGGCCGGGTGAGGTGGCACCGGCGCCGCGCCGGGTCGTGGGACGGCTGGGTGGCTCGGCCGGGACGCGTTACGGCCGGCCGGCCGGGGCGTCGACGCGCGACTGGCGGATGGCCTCCCGGTAGGTCTCCTCCAGGTGCGCGAGGGTGTCGTCGAAGTGGCGGGCGGCGTACGCCGCGTACAGGACGTCGATCACCAGGAGCTGGCCCCACTTCGACGTCATGGCCTCCCCGTAGTGGGCGCCGCCGTTCGGCACGCTGGAGGTGTAGAGGGTGACGTCGCAGTGCGCGGTGATCGGCGCGCCCTCGGCGGAGGTGACCCCGATGGTCCGCGCGCCGTGCTCGCGCGCCAGCCGTAGCGACTGGATGATCGGCGCGGACTGCCCGGAGTTGCTGATGCCGATGAGCAGGTCGCCCGGCCCGAGCACGGACGCCAGCATCACCTGCACACTCTGGTCACGGAAGAGCAGGCATTTCTTGCCCGCCCTTGTGAACCGCATGACGCCCTCCTCGGCCGCGATGCTGGAGGACCCCATGCAGCAGAAGACCAGCGTGTTGGCCGCCTCGATCAACGAGACGGCCGTTTCCACGGCGGCGGCGTTCTGGCGCCGCGCGGTCTGCCTGATCGCGCGCTGGCTGCTGCGCTCGATCTTGCCGACGATGGACTCGATCGGGTCGTCGCGGGCGATGCCGTCGTACACGCCGCTCTCGGGCTCGGCGCTCTTGCGGTCCTGCGCCCGGGACACGAAGGTGGCCTCGGCCAGGGCCAGGCGCAGGCTCTGGTAGCTGTCGAGGCCGATCTCGCGCACGAAACGGGAGACGGACGACTCGGCGACGTCGCAGGCCATCGCCAGCTGGGTGATGGACATGGTCTGCACGGCGCCGGGATCGTTGAGGATGCGTTCGCCAATGGCACGCAGCGCCCGCGGAAGGTAGGGCAGCTTGCTGGAGATCCGGTGCAAGAGCGCGGTCGGATCTTGCACAGGCTCGGCCATCGTCATCCCCGTCTCGTCGTCAGTCACCACGTGCAAGAACACTCAGTATGTTATCCACCGCCGCGGACGTGGCCCGGTCGATGCTCTCGCCGGTGAAACCGCCGACATGGGGCGTGGCGATCACCCGGTCATGCCCCACCAGGCGCAGGTCGGCGGGAGGCTCGGCACGGAAGACGTCGGTGGCGTACGCCGCGAGCCTGCCCTCGTCGAGGGCCCGCACGATCGCCTCCTCGTCCACGAGCTCGGCCCGGGCCGTGTTCACCAGCACCGCGCCGGGACGCATGGAGCGCAGGAACGCCTCGTCCACCAGCGGCACGGGCGCGGGCGGCACGTGCAGGGTGATCGCGTCGGCGCTCGCGGCGACCTCCTCCAGCGAGCAGAAGCGAAAGCCGTCGCCCAGCCCGGGCGGTGCGGCGGCGTAGGCGTCGTGGCCGGCCACCCGCATCCCGAGGCCGATCGCCAGCTCGGCGACCCGGCGGCCGATGTTGCCCAGGCCGACGACCCCGAGCGTCCGGCCCTGGGCCTCCACACCACGGCGGCGCTCCCACCCGCCCCGCTTGAGCCGGGCGTCCGACCACGGGATCTGGCGGAAGGCCGCGAGCGTCAGCGCGATCGCCAGCTCGGCGACGCCCTGGGCGTTCGCGCCGGCGGCCACCCGCAGGTCGATGCCGAGCTCACGGGCCGCGTCCACGTCGATGGAGTCGACGCCCACGCCGTTGCGTGCGATGACCCGCAGGCCGGGGCAGGCGCGCAGCAGCTCCCTGGTGATCGGTTCGACCCCGGCGAGGTAGCCGGAGCAGCCGGGCAGGACCGCCATCAGCTCGGCGTGCGTGGGCGTGCGTCCCGGAGCCGGGAAGACCACCTCGTACCCGGCTTCGCGCAGCCGCGCCAGCGCGGGGTGGCCCGCGGCCGACAGCGACCGCGGGGTGACCGCGACACGCCCCCTGATGGGCCGTGCCGCGGTCACGGGCTCGTCGCAGGCGGGTGCGGACATCAGCCCGCCCACCTGGGGTTGTCGATGAAGACGGGCTTGCCGTCGCGCTCGACGCACAGCTTGCGGAAGCCCCTGGTCTCGATGGTGCCGTAGTCGTGCCCGGCGTGCCCGGGGAAGGCGAAGAAGGTGATCAGCGGCTCGGTGGCGCTGGTGTTGATGCTGCGGTGGGCGTACCGGCGGGGCACGTAGACCGCCTGGCCGGGCTTGAACTCGGCCGCCTGCCAGTCGCCTTCGGGGTTCTCCATGAGCATGTAGCCGGAGCCGCGCAGGCAGAAGTAGATCTCGCCCGTGTCCAGGACGCTGTGGAAGTGCCCCTTCGTCATGTGGTACTCGTCGCCCACCTTGCCGGGGTAGGTGATGCTCGTCCCGTACGCGACGTCACCGGAGGTCTCCGGCACGCCCATGTCGTAGAACTCGTAGACGAGCACGTCGTCCTTCTCCACCTGGGCGCGGGCCGCCTCGACGTCGGCGTACATGCCGGCCATGTCCGACAGCCGGCGCCGCAGGGAGGGCCGGTCGGCCGCCAGGCCGCTGACGAGATCGAAGGCGGTCACGGTGGCGGGGACGGTGGTGGTGGTCGGGGTCATGTCAGGCGCCTTTCTGTGCGGTGCTGTGTGCGGTGGCCGTCGCGTCCTGGGCGATGCGGGCCAGCCGGTCGAAGCCAGGTCCGCTGGTGGGGATGTCGATGTGGAAGACCTCGGCGATCACGCGGGTCCAGCCGTGGATGAAGTACGTCCACCCGTCCTCGACCCGCAGCCCGCGCTCCTCGGACTGGGCCCTGGCCTGGTCGAGGAAGAGCAGGTCGCCGCGGTAGTTGAAGTCCCAGGCCACCCCGCCCTCCGGGAAGCGGGCCGCGTTCGTCAGCGGGGAGCCGGGGCGGTCCTTGCCGAGCCCGGTCGCGTTGACCACCATCGAGCCGGGCGGCAGCGCCGCGACCTGCTCGTCGTTGAGCTCGGGGCGGGGCGCGAGGACGTACTCCACGTTCAGGGAGGTGCCGAGCCGGGCGTGCACGGCGCGCATCTCCTCCAGCCGGTGCGGGCGCCGGTTGGTGACGACGACGCGCGCGGGCACGTCCAGGCCCCGGGCCCGGCGGCGGTGCAGGTAGAGCGTGAGCGCCAGCGCGGAGCCGCCGGCTCCCAGCAGCAGCAGCTCGCCCCCGGCCGACCAGTGCCCCTCGGGCACGATGGCCTCCAGGGACAGGCCGGAGGTCAGGGGGTCCATGGCGTGGCCCCACAGCTCGCCGCCGCGCTTGGAGATGCTGCTGACCTCCTCCAGCAGCGCGGTGTCCTCGCCGACCCCGTCGAACAGGTCCCTGGCCGCCTTGTAGAGGTTGAGCTTGTGGGTGGTGACCAGGCCACCGAGCGAGTGCGGGTCCTTCTTGATGAAGGACACGACCTCGCGGTAATTCTCCGGGGTGTCGTCGAGCGGGAGGTCGATGCCGTGGATGGCGGCGTCGAGGCCGAGCTCGGCCGCCCATCGCGGGAACACTTTCATGATCGACGATGACCCTGTGGTCACGCCGATGAAGTACATGGTGGGACCGGTGGCCGGTTCCAGATTGGGCATGCGCCTTTCTCCTTCGCGGGAAGCGCGGGTTCTGCGGGGCACGTCAGGGCGTGCCGGGCCGGGGCGGCGGCGGTCGCCGTCGCCCTCGGGGTGCGGATGTCGTGCGGGCCTGGTCCGTCTCCGGCGTCGTCCTCAGGGTGCGGTTGTGGTGCCGGTTTCGTCCTTCTCCCAGTCGCGTACGCGCGCGACCGCCTTCCGCCAGCCCGCGTACATCGCCTCGCGTCGCTCCTGCGGCATGTCGGGCTGGAACTCGCGCTCGACCCGGTAGGTCGCGGCGAGCTGTTCGCGGTCACGCCAGAAGCCCGTGGCCAGGCCCGCCAGGAACGCCGCGCCGCGCGAGGTGGACTCCACGACCGTGGGACGGATGACGGGGACGTCGAGCAGGTCGGCCTGCAACTGCATCAGGAAGTTGTTGCGGACCGCGCCGCCGTCGACCCTGATCTGCCGGGTCGCGATGCCGGAGTCGGCTTCCATGCAGCCGATGACGTCCTTGATCTGGTACGCGATCGACTCCAGCGCGGCCCGGATGACGTGGTTGCGGTTCGCGCCGCGGGTGAGGCCCATGATGGCGCCGCGGGCGTACGGGTCCCAGTAGGGGGCCGCGAGACCCACGAACGCCGGGACGAAGTAGACGCCGTTGGTGTCGGGCACGCGCCGGGCGGCGTACTCGGTGTCCTCGGCGTCGTAGATGATCCGCAGCTCGTCGCGCAGCCACTGCACCGACGCCGCGGAGACGAAGATCAACCCTTCCAGGGCGTACTCGACCTCGCCGTCCAGGCCCCAGGCGATGGTGGTCAGCATGCCGCGCTCGGAGGCGACCGGCGCGGAGCCGGTGTGCATGACCAGGCTCGCGCCGGTGCCGTAGGTGGCCTTGACCATGCCGGGCTCGAAGCACGCCTGCCCGAACAGGGCGGCGTGCTGGTCGCCGACGGCCGACCCGACGGGCACCCGCGCGTCGATGAAGATCGACTCGCAGGTGAGCCCGTAGACCTCGCTGCTGGGGCGCACCTGCGGCAGGACCGCGCGCGGGATGTCCAGCTCGGTCAGCAGCCGCTCGTCCCACCGCAGGTTGTTGATGTCGAACAGCATGGTGCGCGAGGCGTTGGTGTAGTCGGTGACGTGCGCCTGGCCACCGGTGAGGTTCCAGATCAGCCAGCTGTCGACGGTGCCGAAGCACAGCTCGCCGCGCTCGGCCCGCTCCCGCGCCCCGGGGATGTGGTCGAGCATCCACTTGAGCTTGGTGCCGGAGAAGTACGCGTCGACGACCAGGCCGGTCGTGTCGCGCACGTGCTTCTCCAGGCCGCGCGCCTTCAGCTCGTCGCAGAAGGCGGCGGTGCGCCGGTCCTGCCACACGATGGCGTTCATCAGGGGCGCCCCGGTGGCGCGGTCCCACAGGACGACCGTCTCCCGCTGGTTGGTGACGCCGATGGCGGCCAGCCGATCGGCGCCGACGCCGGCCTGGGTCAGCGCCTTCTTGGCGACGGTGATCTGGGTGTTCCAGATGTCGAGCGGGTTGTGCTCCACCCAGCCCGGCTGCGGGTAGATCTGCGGGAACTCCTGCGTGGCCTCGGTGACGACGTCGCCGGCGTGGTCGAACAGGATGGCGCGGATGCTCGTGGTCCCGGCATCGAACGCCATGACGTATTTCTCGCTTTTCTCGCTCATGGCGCGACCTCCTCGGAATCGTCGAAGACCACCATGGCTTTCATCCCTGCGCCGGACGCGGAGTGCTCGAAGGCCTCGTCGATCCGGTCGATGGGGAACGTGGCGCTGACCAGCTCGCCGAGGCGAACCCGCTGCTGCCCCACGAGTTCCAGGGCGCGCGCGTAGTCGGCGTTGCTGCTGCCCGTGGTGCCCGTCAGGACCAAGCCTTTGTAGTGGAGCTTGTTGGTGTCGATGGGCACGGCGCCACCCTGGCCGAGCCCGGCGAAGAAGTTGACCCTGCCGTGGGTGGCGAGCAGGTCGACGGCGCCGGATTGGACCTGCGGGCTGGACGCGGCGGTGATGACGACGTCGGCGCCGCGCCCCCGCGTCTCGGCCAGCACCGTCGCGACCAGGTCCTGCCGCGACGCGTCGACCAGGACATCGGCTCCCAGGTGACCGGCGATGTCGAGCCGTGACGCGCTGTGGTCCGACACGATGATCTTCCTGGCGCCGGCCAGGCGGGCGAGCATCACGTGGAAGGCGCCGATGGGGCCGGCTCCGATGATGACCACGACGTCCTCGAAACCGACGCCCAGTGCCCGCTGGCCGCGGTAGCAGCAGGAGAACGGCTCGGTCAGCGCCGCCTCCGCGTAGCTCACCGACTCCGGGAGCCGGAAGACGTTGCCCCGCTGGAGGGCGAAGCCGGGCACGCGGAGGTATTCCTCGAAGCCGCCGTCGATGGTGATGCCGAACGCCTCGTAGTCGGGGCACATGTTGTTCAGCCCCTCCCGGCAATGACGGCAGTGGCCGCACCCGACGTTCGGGGTGACGGAGACCCGGTCGCCGGCGCGGTATCCCACGACGCGCGGGCCCACCTCGACGATCTCCCCGGCCACCTCATGACCCAGGACGCGGGTCTGCCCCGAGGGCAGCTTGAAGTGGCCGTGCTTGGCGATGCGCAGGTCGGTGCCGCAGATGGAGGCGGCGCGGACCCTGACCAGGATCTCGTCCGGCTCGATGCGCGGCACCGGCACGTCGGCGACCACGATCTTGCCGGGTTCGTGGAAGATTGCGGCCCTCATGCCCGGCCCTCCTTCCGGGCGAGCTGGTCGGCCTCCCGCCGTGCCTCGTCGGCGACGGTGAAGACGACCTTGTTGGTCCACATGTGGCGCTCGGCCATCGCGGCCAGCACCACGGGCGCGTCCGCCAGCGGCGGGGTGTGGCTGATGAGCGGGGCCACCTGGAGAGTGCCCTGGTGCAGGTGGCGGATCACCATCTCCCACTCGCTGCGCCCGGCGGGCGTGATCTTGGAGTTCCAGGTGCCCAGCACGGTCAGCTCGCGCCGGATCAGGGACGAGATCAGCTCCCTGGGGATGGTCACGTCGCCCTTGAGGTCGCCCAGGACGAGCACCTGCCCTCCGGGCGCCGTCACCCGCAGGGTCTGCAGGAACGTCTCGGCGAACCCGCCGGCCTCAATCGCGGCGTCCACCCCGGCGCCGCCGGTGAGGTCGCGCGCCGTCTCCACGGTGTCGCGCGAACCGGCGTCGACGGTCTCGAACCCGAGCTCCGCCATCACCCGCAGCTTGCGCTCGTCGACGTCGGCGACCAGCACCCGGGTCCAGCCGAGGAGGCGGAGCCACTGCGCGGCCAGCGCCCCGATGGGCCCGGCGCCGATGACCAGCGCGGTGCCGGAGGCGGGCACGCGCAGCTTGAGCACGGCGTGCAGGGCGACGGCGGCGGGCTCGACCACGGCCGCGTGCACGAGCGGCACGTCGGCCGGCACCGGGACGAGGTTGGCCTCGGGCACCCACAGGCGTTCGGCCATGCCGCCGTCGCGGCGGGAGCCGAAGTAGTCGTATCCGCTGGTCAGCGCCCACTCGCCGATCTGCGTCAGCGGGTCGTCGGGGCGAGGGAGCAGCGGGAAGACGGCCACCTTGTCGCCGGGCGCGAACCGCCCGCCGCCGGGAGCCTCCTCCACCACGGCCGAGAACTCGTGGCCGAGCACGAGGGGGTAGTGATAGGCGGTGCCCTTGCCGAAGCGGAGCACGTCCGACCCGCACACGCCCACCCCGCCGACGCGGACCAGGACGGGGCGGTCGCCGAACGGCTCCGGTTCGGGCACGTCGGTGTAGTCGAGGACGTTGGGTGCCCTGAGTACGGCTGCCTTCATCGCACGACCTCAGACTTCCATGCCGTAGCGGTGCGCCTTGTGCGTCGGATACAGGGCGATCTGCGGGATCGTGACGTCGGGGGTGCGGGTGGCGACGTACAGCGTGACCTCGGCGACGTTGCCGACGTCGATGCAGCTGGCGTGGATGCCCTCCTCGATCTCCTTCTGGTCCAGCCACCCGTCGAGGTAGGCGGGGATGTCGCCGTCGTAGAGGCCCTTGTCGATGATCTCCGTCATGGGGGTCTTGACGTGGGAGGGGTTGATGACGGTGACGCCGATCCCCTTCTCCTTGCCCTCAAGCAGGATGTTCTTGCTGAAGCCCATCATCCCGTGCTTTGAGGCGCGGTACGGGCTGTGCCCCGGCCCGGAGGCCAGGCGGGCGGAGGACGACCCCATGTTGATGATCCGGCCTCCCGACTCCTGCCGTTCCATGATCCGGAAGGCCTCGCGGCAGCACAGGAACACGGCGGTGAGGTTGGGGCCGATGGTCTTGTTCCACTCCTCCAGCGTCACCTCGGTGACCGGCGGGGACAGCGAGTCGCGGCCGGCGCTGTTGACCAGCAGGTCCAGGCGTCCCCAGGTGCGGGTGACCCAGGCGAAGGCGTCGATCACCTGCTGCTCGCTGGTGACGTCGGCGTGGATGGCCTCCACGACGCCGCCGGCCTCCCTGATGCTCGCGGCGACCTTGTCCAGCCGGGGCTGGTCCTGGTCGATGAGCAGGACCTTGGCCTCGTTGGCGGCGAAGATGCGGCCCACGGCCTCGCCGATGCCGGACGCGCCACCGGTCACGATGGCGACCCGCCCGCTCAGCGCGGAACCGGGGGTGGGCACATAGGTGTCACTCATGCTGTCTCCTCAATCGTTTTCAGGGGTGGTTCGGGGTGCGCCGTGCGGGTGCCGGGTGTCGTGCGGGCGATCCGGACCGCCTCGCCCGCGCGGCGGGCGATCTCGTCGAACCGGCGGCCGGCCAGCAGCGCTGCGGGCGCGATCCAGGTGCCGCCCACCGCGGTGACGTTCGGCTGGGCGAGCCAGTCGCCCAGGGTCTCGGCGGTGATGCCGCCCGTCGGCATGAACCGCACGTCCGGGTACGGGCCGTGCAGGGCGCGGACCATCGGGATCCCGCCGCTGGGCACGGCGGGGAAGAACTTCATCAGGCGCAGCCCCATCGCGCGGACGGTTTCCACGCCGGTCGGGGAGTTGACGCCCGGGACGATCGGCAGGCCGAGCCGCCGGCACCGCTCGATGACGGCCGGGTTGGTGCCCGGGGTCACCACGAACTGGGCGCCGGACTCGTGGGCGGCGTCGACCGTCGTGACGTCGAGCACGGTTCCCGCCCCGACGAGCACGCCGGGCGCGTCGCGGCGCATCGCGCGGATGGCGTCGGCGGCGGCGCCCGTCCGGAAGGTGATCTCCGCTACGGGCAGGCCCCCGCCGAGCAGCGCCTCGCCCAGCGGGCCGGCGTCCGCCGCGTCGGCGATGGCGATGACGGGCACCACGCCCAGCTCCCCGATCCGCGCTTCTGTCTCGATCACGGTGTGGCTCCTTCGACGCGGCCGTCACGCTGTCGTCCGCCGTGCACGCGGGATGCTCCTTCCGGGTCCCCGGGCGTGGGTCCCAGCGCGTACGGCGCGCCGAGTTCGGGCAGCAGCCAGTGGAGGTCCGGAGCATGCGCCTCAAGCTGCTCGGCGGCCCACCGCGGATCCACGGTGTTGAAGTCGAACAGCCCGATGTGGTGCGGGACGAGGGTCGCGATGCCCGCTTCCCGGCACAGCCGCGCCGCCTCCAGGACCGTGAAGTTGCCCGGAACGCCGTTTTTGAGCCGGTGGGCGTCGCGGCCGTTGACCGGCAGCAGCGCGATGTCCACGGCGTGCTCGGCCAGAAGCTCCGCCTGGCCGGGGTAGGGAACGCAGTCGCCGGAGTGGTAGAGCGTGATGCCGCCGATCCGGATCACGTACCCCAGGAAGCGGTGGTCGCCGTTCTCGTCGGTTTCGAGCTGTTCGTGTGCCGCCGGCACCGCGTGGATGGCGACCTCGGGATTTGGCGTCACGCGCTCACCCGCGTTCACGGCGAGCAGCCGCTCCGGCGGAATGCCCCGCTCCAGGGCCAGCTCGCGCTCGGCGCGCGGGGCGACGAACAGCGGGCTGTTTCCGCGCAGCACGTCGCGGATCGTCCACGGGTCCATGTGGTCGGTGTGGCCATGGGTGTGCAGCACGACGCCGACGCCGGTGAGCCGTGCCGGATCGACCGGCGGCGGGTGCATCCGGGCGTGCGGGAACAACCGGCCGCGGTACTTCTCGGCGAGGCTGTCGCTCAGGTAGGGGTCGATCAGGAGGGTCGTCCCGCGATGCCACACGGCGAAGCCGGCCTGACCGAGCCACCACAGGACCGTCTCGGCCCCCTCGGGGGGAGCCAGCTCGCCTGGTCGTGGCGTTCCGGCGGCCACGATCGAGGGCGTGGGCACGAGTCGTCCTCCCCTCTCACGAGACGCCAATGATGGAAAATCATTCATTTGCTGATTCTATCGTGGAAGTTTCTTCGATTCGTGTTTAATCCTGGATGTGCTCGGGTCCCGGCTGGGAGGCCCCGGTCATCAGGGCCACGGCCTCCGGCATCGTGATGTCCGCGGTGGGCACGCACGCGATGCGCCGTCCCAGCCGCTGGATGTGGATCCGGTCGGCGACCTCGAACACGTGCGGCATGTCGTGGCTGATCAGGATGACCGGGATGCCCCGGTTCTTGATCTCCAAGATCAGGTCGAGGACCTTGCGCGACTCCTTCACGCCGAGCGCCGCGGTCGGCTCGTCCATGATGACGACGCGGCTGCCGAAGGCCGCGGCGCGCGCGACGGCGATGCCCTGGCGCTGGCCTCCGGACAACGTCTCCGCCGCCTGGTCCAGGCTCTGGATCGTCAGCAGCCCCAGGCTGTCGAGGAGTTCCCGGGTGTTGGCCCGCATCGCCTTGCGGTCGAGCAGGCGCAGGCCCCACCCGGCGAACCCCTTGCGGCGCAGTTCGCGGCCCAGGTAGAGGTTGGCGGCGATGTCCCGGGCCGGTGCGATGGCCAGGTGCTGGTACACGGTCTCGATGCCCGCGGCGCGCGCGTCCAGCGGTCCGCGGAACGCGACCTGCCGGCCGTCCACCTCGATGGTGCCCTCGTCGGGGACGACCGCCCCGGACAGGCACTTGATGAGGGTCGACTTGCCCGCGCCGTTGTCGCCGATGACGGCCAGGACCTCTTGCCGGCGCAGGGTCAGATCGGTGCCGCCCAGTGCGGTGACGTGCCCGTACCGCTTGGTGAGCCCGCGCGCGACCAGGACGGGCAGCGAACCCCGGTCCGGCGCGGTGACGGTCTTGGCGGCCGGTACGGGGCCGCGGCCAGGTGAGGTCATCCTCCCACCCTCCTCGTCCATTGATCGACGCCGACGGCCGCGACGACGAGCACGCCGATGCTGAAGGTCTGCCAGAGGACGTCGACGCCGGCCAGGGTCAGGCCGTTGCTGAAGACGCCGACGATCAGGGCTCCCAGGAGCGTCCCGGCGACGTGGCCCCGGCCGCCGAAGAGGCTCGTCCCGCCGATGACCACGGCGGTGATGCTGCTGAGGTTGACGTTCTCCCCGGAGAAGGGGCTCACCGAGCCGACCCGGCCGATGAGGAACCAGCCCGCGACGGCGCAGATCAGGCCCGCGATGACGTACACCGACAGCAGGACCCGATCGGTGCGGATGCCGCTCAGCCGCGCCCCCTCCAGGGTGTCGCCGGTGACGTGGACGTGCTCGCCCCAGGCGGTGCGGCGCAGGACGTGCGCGACGAACAGGAACGCGACCAGCACGAGCACGCTGCCATAGGTGATGTCCGCGCCGAACGCCGAGAACGTCTGGCCGGGCCACAGGAACAGCGCGGGCAGGTCGGCGCCCCGGACGGTCTGGCTCTCCGACAGCAGCAGCGTGAGCGCCCCGAACACGTTGAGCGTGCCGAGCGTGGCGATGAACGGCGGCACCCGGAACCTGGTGACGAGCAGGCCGTTGACCGCGCCGCACGCCGCTCCCGCGGCGAACCCGGCCAGCAGGGCCAGTGCCGCGGGCACGCCGGCGCCGACCGCGAGCTGGGCCGCCACCACGGTCGTGAACACCATGATCGCCGCCACGGACAGGTCGATGCCCGCGGTGAGGATCACCAGGGTCTGCGCGACGCCGACCATGCCGATGATCTGCACCTGCTGCACCACCAGCGACAGGTTTGCCGGCTGGTAGAACCGCGGCCCGATCAGCAGGCTGAACAGGACGCAGGCCAGGACGAGCACCAGCGCCGGGCCGATCAGGGGGTGCGCGTGCAGCAGGCGCTGGAGGCGGGCCGCCGGCGCCGGGGGCGGCGTCGTCAGCGGCTCGCCCACCCGCCGGCCGCGGGCGTCGATCGCTTGGTTGGTGGACATGCCCTACCCCCAGCAGTTCTTCAGGCCCCACGCGCTGTCCTGCGACGGCACGCCGGGCACCGGGCGGTCGGTGATGAGGGTGACCCCGGTGTTGGTGAACTCCAGGCCGTCGGACGTGCGGGGCTTCGTCCCGTCCTTGAGGTACGCCGCGACGGCGTCCAGGGCGTCCGTCGCCATCTTGATCGGGAACTGCATCGAGGTCGCCCCGATGACCTTGCCCGCCACGTTGCGCACGCCGGGACAGCCGCCGTCGATGGAGACGATTGTGACCGAGTCCTGCAGTCCCGCCGCCTTCACCGCCTCGTAGGCGCCGGCGGCGGCCGGTTCGTTGATGGTGTAGACGAGGTTGATGCCGCGGTCCTTCTGCAGCAGCTTCTCCATCGCCGTACGGCCGCCCTCCTCGTTGGCGTCCGTCACCTCGTGCCCGACGATCCGCGGGTCGGACTCGTCGCCGATCCGGGCCCGGTCCTTGACGTCGACCCCGAACCCCTCCAGGAAGCCCTGGTCACGCTGCACGTCCACCGCGACCTGGGCCGGGCTCAGGTCGAGCATCGCGATCTTCGCCGGCTTGTCCTTGAAGGTCTCCTTGGCCCAGCGGCCGATGAGGAGGCCGGCCTGGTAGTTGTCGGTGGCGAAGGTGCCGTCGGTCGCCGAGACCGGGTCGGTGGGCGAGTCCAGGGCGAGGACCAGGACGCCTTTGGAACGCGCCTTGTCGACGGCGGGCAGGATCGCCTTGGAGTCGGCCGGGGTGATGAGGATGGCCTTGGCGCCGGCGGCCACCAGGTTCTCGACGGCCTGGACCTGGGAGTCGTTGTCGCTCTGCCCCTTGCCTGCCAGGGCCTGCACGCGGAAGCCCAGCTGCTTGCCGCGCGCCTGGGCGCCTTCCTTCATCTTGACGTAGAACGGGTTGTCGTCGGTCTTGGTGACCAGACCGACCAGCACCTCATCCTGGGCGGTGGCCGTGGAGCCGCCGCATCCGGTGGCCAGGCCGGCCGCCAGGCAGAGGGCCAGAGGCAGGGCGAGCGGGGTGGCGCGCCTCACCGTGATGGCCGTCCTCCGGCGCGGAGGAGGCATGGTCTCTCCACCCATGTCGTAGAACCTTCCTCAAATATGAAATGGGTAGTGGGCATTTCTTCGATCGCTGCCGAAGATGGGGTGCGCGACGCGGCAGTGCGGGCTGCCGCGTCGTGCGGGCGGCTCACACGATGGAACGCCTTGTGCCGCCGTCGACCGACACGCTCGCGCCGGTCGTGGCCGCCGCCTGCGGCGAGCAGAGATAGACGATCATGTTCGCGACCTCGGCCGGGGTGGTCGCCCGGCGCAGGATGGAGGTCGGCCGGTGCTCCCTGACGAACGCGTCGACCGCGTCCTGGGGGTCGTCGGCCGTGGCGCCGAGGGCCATCACGAAGTTGCTCACGCCCTCGGAGGCGGTCGGGCCGGGGAGCACGGCGTTGACCGTGACCCCGGTGCCCGCGCACCGCTCGGCCAGGCCGCGGGAGATCGCGAGCTGGGCGGTCTTGGTCATCCCGTAGTGCATCATCTCCGGCGGCACCTGCAGCGCCGACTCGCTGGAGACGAAGACGATCCTCCCCCAGTCGCGCTCCAGCATGCCCGGCAGGTACGCGCGCGCCGCACGGATCCCGCTCATGACGTTGATCTCGAAGAAGCGCAGCCACTCGGCGTCGTCGATGTCGAAGAACTCGCGCGGTTCGAAGATGCCCAGGTTGTTGACCAGCACGTCCACCTGCGGCACGGCGGCCACCAGGGTCTCGAACCCCGCGGCGGTGCCCAGGTCGGCGGCCACGCCGCGCGCGTCGGCCCCGGGGTGGGCGGCCTTGATCCGCTCGACGGCCCGCTCCACGCTGGCCTCGCCGCGGCCGTTGACGACGACCGTGGCGCCGGCCTCCGCGAGCCCCATGGCGGTCGCCAGGCCGATGCCCAGCGTCGAACCGGTGACGAGTGCGGTCTTGCCCGACAGGTCGATGCGCATCTTCCCGTGTCTCCTTCGGTGAACGCTGATGGAACGATGACGGTGGCGGGCCGGCGCTAGAGCGCCTCGCCCCGCAGGTAGCGGGCGGTCGCCACGGCCACGATGAGCGCCAGCCCGGTGAAGACCGGCTCGATCCAGAAAGGCGCTCCGACCAGCGCCAGGCCGGTCGTGCCCACCTGGATCGTGACGACGGCGATGATCGTGCCCCAGACGTTGAACACGCCGGGCTGGATCGCGGTCGCCCCCAGGAAGGCCGCCGCGTACGCCGGCAGTAGCAGCGGCGGCCCCACGGTGGGATTGCCGCTGCCCAGGATGCCGGCCTGGACGATCCCCGCGACGCCCGCCAGCAGGCCCGCGCCCGCGAAGGCGGCCAGCGTGAGCCCGCGCACCGGGACGCCGCTGAGCCGTGCCGCCTCCCGGGACCCGCCGATCGCGTACAGGTAGCGGCCAACGGGAGTGTGGGACAGCACGTACCAGACCGCGAGCGCCAGCACGACCGCGTACACGACGGGGAGGGGCACGCCCAGCAGCCGGCCCTGGCCGATGGTCACCAGCGCCGGGGGGATGCCGTCGTAGAAGACGTTGCCCTGGGTGTAGGCGGAGATCAGCCCGCCGATGACGGTGCTCATGCCGATGGTGACGATGAACGAGTTGATGCCCACCTTGGTGACCAGCAGCCCGTTGACCACGCCCACGAGCGTGCAGACGACGGCGGCCACCACGACGGCCGCGACGAGGGGCAGCCGCTGCTGCGAGGTGAGGCCCGTGACGAGGATGACCCCGAGCCCCAGGTTGGCCGCGACGGACAGGTCGAGCTCGCCGACGATCAGCGGCAGCAGCAGTCCCAGCGCGAGGACGCCCAGGACGGCTTGCAGAGTCAGGACCGTGCCCAGGTTGTCGAGGGTGAAGAACGTCGCCGGCCGCAGCAGTGAGAACACCACCAGCAGGACGAGCAGCAGGAGCGGCAGCGCCACCCGTGCCATGAACAGGGCCAGCGGTTCACGCCGCCCGCCGGGCAGGCGCACGGATCGGACCTCGCGTACGCCGGAGGCGGCAGGTGCCAGTTGATCTGCCGGAGCTGTCATGAGAGTGCCCTCTCCGCTGTCGTGCTTGCGCTGTCACTGGTTCCTGCGCTCTGCCCCGTACCGAAGTAGACGAGCCGGGTCAGCGTCGTCCGGTCGAGGTCGGCGCCCGGCAGGTCGGCGACCAGCTCTCCGTCGCGCAGGACGAGCACCCGATCGCACAACCCGAGCATTTCGTCGAGCTCGGAGGAGATGAGCAGGACACCGGCGCCCCGGCCGGCCGCCTCGGACACCAGCCCGAAGATCTCCTCCTTGGCGCCCACGTCCACCCCCTGTACGGGCTCGTCGAAGATGACCAGGTCCGGGCGGGTGTTGAACCACTTGGCGATGACGACCTTCTGCTGGTTGCCGCCCGACAGCACGCCGAACCTGCGCTCGGGGGCGGCGGGGCTGACCCGGAACTCCGCCATGAGGCCGTCGACGCACGACCGCTCGGCCTGCCCCGCGATCCGGCCCTTCCGCCAGAACCGCCGGACGGCCGGCAGTGTCAGGTTCCGGGACACGGGCATCTGCAGGAACCCGCCCTCGCGCCGCCGGTCCTCGGGGATGAGCGCGACGCCGTCGCGCACCGCGTCACGGGGCGTACGGTGACGCACCGGCTTGCCGCGCAGCCGGATATCGCCGCCCACCGGCCGCTGGGCGCCGAACAGCAGCCTGGCGAGCTCGCTGCGGCCCGAGCCGAGCATCCCGGCGATCCCGACCACCTCGCCCCGGCGCACGGAGAAGGACACGCCGCGCAGGCGGTGCCCCCGCAGCCCCGACACGGACAGCAGCTCGTCCCAGGTCCGGGTGTCGGCGGGGCGCGAGGTACGGCTCGCGGCCCCACGGGTGCCGCCCTTGGTGCGCGACCCGGCGCTTGCCGCCGTGCCGCCGGGCAGGTCGTGGCCCACGATCAGGCGTACCAGCTCTCGTTCCGACATTCCGGGTACGTCGACGGTGGCGACGACACGCCCGTCGCGCAGCACGGTCGCGCGGTCGGCGATCTCCAGGATCTCGTGGAGCTTGTGCGAGACGTAGACGACCCCGACACCGTTCGCCACGACCTGCCGGACGGCGGCGAGCAGGCGCTCGGTCTCGGCGTCGGGCAGTGCGGCGGTGGGCTCGTCCAGGACGAGCATCCGCGCGCCCCGCCCGGCGCCGGCCAGCGCGCGGGCGATGGCGACGATGGTCTGCTCGGCGACCGGCAGCCGCCCCACCCGCCGGTCCACCGGCACGTCATGGCCGAGGACGGCCAGCTCGGCCCGCGCCCGCCGCCGGATGCCCGGCCAGTCGATCCGCCCCACCGGCGCGGTGTCGAACCCGCGGTTGATCGCGAAGTTCTCGGCGACGGTCAGGGTGGGAATGAGGCCCAGATCCTGGTGGACGAAGAGCAGGCCGGCGGCGGTCGCCTCGGCGGGGCCGTAGGGCAGCGGCATGGGCCGCCCGTCGATCTCGACGATCGCGCCCTCGTCGGGCTCGTGGTAGCCGGCCAGGCATTTGATCAGTGTCGACTTGCCCGATCCGTTCTCGCCGAGCAGCGCGTGGACCTCGCCGGGGCGTACGTCGAACGACACCTGCCGCAGGGCGCGCTGGCCGAGGAACGTCTTGGACAGCCGCCTGACGGCGACGGCCGGCCGGGGCTCACCCGCGGGGTGGGCGGCCGGGTCGCCGGTCATGACACGCCCCACAGCTTCAGATAGGCGGAGGTGGCGTCGAAGTCACCGTCCCAGGAGCCGGTGGCGGGCGCGTTGGCCTTGGTGATCAGCTTGATCGAGATGCCCTGGGAGACCGGCTGCTGTCCCGCGAAGAGCCGGTTGAGGTCGTCGACCATCCCGTAGCCGACGCGCTTCATGGCCACGCCGGCGGAGGCCGCCTGGAAACCGCCCGTGCGGATGGCCTCGGTGTTGGCCACGTCGGCGTCGATCGAGATGCCGAGGACCTTGGCGGGGTCGGCCAGGCCCGCCTGGCGCAGCCCCTGGCTGAAGAAGTTGAGCGCCGCGTCGTAACCGGCGAACAGCACGTTGTACTGCGGGTTGGCGCGGGCGAGCTGGACGACCCTGCCCGGCGCGGTCGTGCTGATCTCGGCGGCCAGGTGCTTGCCTTCGGCCACCAGCTCGCAGCCGGCGCCCGCGGCCTTGCAGTCCTCGATGAACTTCTTGACGCCGGCCACCCGCGCCCGGACGGTGGCGAACTCGTCGTCCAGCATCACGATGAACTTCGGTGGGGCGCCGAAGCGCTCCTTGGTCATGAGGAAGGCCTGCTGGCCCAGGAGGTAGCCGGCGCGTTCGTTCTCCGGGAGGGGCGGGCTGACCGACTGGATGAGCCCGCCGGTGTCACCGCACATGTCGCACACCACGCTGAGCCCGGCGTCCCTGGCGGCCCGCAGGTCGCCCTGAACCGCGGCGGCGTCGATCGAGTTGAGGACGATGCCGTCGGCCTTGGCGGAGACGGCGCGCTTGATGGCCGCCGACATCTTCGACACGTCACCCGCGGGGTCGTCGATGGAGGCGTCCCACCCCACGGCCTTGGCGGCCTCCTGCGCGGAACGCGCGGGCCGGGCGCAGCCCTCGACGGCCATGGAGCACGGGATGATGACGATCTTCTTGCCGGTCGCCATGGGGGGCGCCTGTGTGGGCACGGGGTTGGTCTGCTCCGTCTGCTCAGCGACCGCCTTGGCGACGTCGTCCCGTGCCTTCGCTTCGAACGCCGCCGCCTTCCCGCCGTTCGAGGATGTCGCGCCCTGCTGGGACGGGGCGGATCCGGCGCCGCCACATGCGGCGGCGAGCATCGTGACGGCGGCGGACGCGGCGAGCGTGATGAGGCGGGAAGGTCCGCGGAGAACGCTCATCACTGGGTTCCTTTCCTGAAGCCGGCCTTGAGGCGCGCGGTGGGGCTCGTCGCATATGCCCACGTCGCTGGGGTGCTCCGGCCCGGCTGGGTGACACTTCCCACAGAGTGGCAGCACTTCTTTCTGTCGTCAATAATGCGGTGGAAATTTCTTCGACATCTCCCCGACCTGCGGCTGTGACAGACCCGGCACGCGGCCCGGTTGCCCGCGGGCGGCGCCCAGGGCGTGGGCTGCCTGCCGAAGGAGCGCGTCGCCGACGTCGAGGACTTCCCGGCCGCGCTCGGCCGGGCAGACCGCCCTCGATCCCGAGGTCGTCACCCAGGGCGCCGCTGCGGAGACCCCGGGCACGCTCACCCGCAGAAAACCCGCCGCTTATCAGCGGTTTCGGCGCCCATGCTCTGACGGCCACGCAACGCGAGACCGTCCACCACGTCGCGCTTGGCTGCATCGCCTCCGACCCCCACCCACGCTGGGTGCGACACCCAACCGGATCTCCAAGACGATGCGCGAGCCAGCACATCAGCAACCACGCAAGCGCGGCTGCAAGAACGAGCCGAGGGAACGTGAGGTTCCGGCCTTGATGGCGGAGCATCAGGCGTTCGCGGCCGACGCCCTTGGGGGCGTACAGGCAGACCCCGCCGTTCTGGAGCTGGATCACACACTCTGTCGTACGTTCACGTGAGCAGGCGGGTGAGCGCGTCGGTGGCCCAGTCCTGCCATCGCCGGTGGGACCAGCCGCGGTCGTTGACGAGCAGGTTGTAGGTCTCCGGGGAGAGCGTGGCCAGGGCGATGTCGGCGGCGTCCTCGGCGGTGAGCCCGTCGCGCAGGGCGTTCTTGCGGGCCAGAGCGTCGGCGAAGACGCGTTGCACGGTGAGGCGCTGCCGGATGTTGGCGCTCCAGACCTCGGCCAGGTCGGGGTCGGTGGTGGCGGCGCTGCGCACGACGTCGAGCAGGGGCGCGGCGCGCAGGTAGATGGCGGCGGCTCCGGCGACCTGGCGGCGTAGCTGCCCGAGGGGGTCGGGGTCGGCGAGCGCGTCGCGCACCCACGGCCGCTGGAGGGTGGGGATGGGCTCGTCGTCGCCGGCGACGGCCAGGTCGAGGGCGGTGGTCAGGATGGCGCGTTTGGTGCCGAAGGAGTAGTAGACGGTCGGCTCGCTCACCCCGGCCTTGGCGGCGATCGCGGTGATGCTCGTGGCGGTGTAGCCGGCTGTCGTGAACAGCTCGGTGGCCGCGGCGACGATGCGGGCGCGGGTGGTCCGGGCCCGCGCGGCCCGCCCGTCCTCCCTGCCGGAGGCCCGCCTGGTCCGGGTTCGCGGTGTTTCACTCACGACTTGACTATAGTGCCACTATGAAAACATTTTTATAGCGTGACTATGAAAACCTGGGGCCGAGGCGGCCTCGCGGCGCTGCTGCTCACCTCGGTCGAACTCGTGGTGTTTCTCGAAGTCTCGATCGTCAACGTCGCGCTCCCGGCGCTGGGCGCGGCGCTGGCGTTCACCGGAACCGGACTGGCCTGGGTCGTCAGCGCCCACCAGCCGACCTTCGGCGGCTTCCAGCTCGTCCGCCTCGTCTTCGCCGTCGGCCTGCCGGCCGTCTTCGTCGGCTCCACCGCGTCCGCGATCCGCGCCGCCCCCGCCGACCGGCAGGGGGCCGCCTCGGGCCTGCTCAACACCACCCAGCGCGTCGGTGCCGCGCTCGGCCTGACCGGTGCGCTGCCGGCCGCCGCGACGTGGACCGGCACGGGAACCGACGTCGCCGGCGGGCTCAGGGTGGGCTTCGCGATCGCGGCCGGCCTGGCCGTCCTCGGGATCGTCTGCGCCCTCGTCATGTTCACCCGCCGGAGCGCGGACCCGGTCGCCGCCACCACGCAACCGCAGGGAGCCGGCCGCCGATGACCACGATCCTCATCCTGGGCGGCTACGGCGCGGTCGGCCGCGAGGCCGCTCGGGCGCTCACCGGCGACCCCGGCACGCACGTCATCGTGGCCGGACGCAACCCCGGCAAGGCCGCGCCCATCCCCGCCACCACGGCGATGCGCGTGGACGCCGCCGACCCCGCCGATCTGGCCACGGCGCTGGACGGGGTCGACACCGTGCTCATGTGCGCCGAGATCGACAACGTCCGGGTGGCCCGCGCCTGCGTGGAGCGCGGCATCCACTACGTGGACGTGACCGCCTCCCACCACCTGCTCGCCGGCCTCCAGGCACTGGACGGGCCGGCCAGGAAGCACGGCGCCACAGTCGCCCTCAGCGTCGGGTTGATCCCCGGAGTGAGCAATTTGCTGGCGCGCGTCTGCGTCGAACGCTCGGCCTCCGGCGACCTGCTCATCGGCGCGCTGCTCGGATCGGGTGAAGCGCACGGGCCCGCCGCGCTCGCCTGGACGCTGGACGGCCTGGGCCGGCTCGAAGGCTCGTGGACGATGCGCTTCCCGGAGCCGTACGGCGAGCGCACCGTGCACCGTTTCCCGTTCTCCGACCAGTACACCCTGCCCGGCACCCTCGGCGCCGGCTCGGCCCGTACGGGTCTGTGCCTGGACTCCCGCCTGGTCACTCGGCTGCTGTCGGCGGCCGGACGGCCCGCCGTCGCCCGCCTCCTCCACCGCCCCCAGGTCCGTCGCCTGCTGCTCGGCGCGCTCGGTGCGGTCCACGTCGGCGGGGAGGGATTCGCCGTGACGGTGCGTCGCGGCGCGGTGCGGGGGTCCTTCTCCGGCCGGCGGCAGAGCCGTGCCACCGGGCTGGTCGCCGCCCGGCTCATCCGCCGGCTCCCCGATCTGCCGCCCGGGGCCGCCCACATCGAGCAGCTTGTGGACCCCATACCGTTCCTGACCGAGCTGGCCGGCGAGGGATTCGCCCTTGACTTGGGCGACGACCCGCGGGACACGCCCGCGTGACCGTCACCCTGCCCCGACGCGATCGGCTTGGCCCCATTCTCCCTGCTGAAGAACATGAACAAGCAGATGCGGAAGATCCAAACAGGGCAGCCGGGCGCGGCACGGGGGCGGGTGCGGGCCTTAGGCCCGGCTCACTCGGGCGCGTCCCAGGGGCTGAACGTGGCTCAGCAGGGCTAGTCGGGCAGCGCGGGGCCCGAGGACCAGGCGCGCTCCAGCGCCTTCGGCAGACCCCACCAGCCCAGCGGGGTCAGCACCTCCGCCCGGTCCACGATGCCCAGATGCGCCCACAGCGGCGTCACAGCCGTGAACAGCATCTCCGTCGCCTCCAGGTCCTCCGGCTCGTCCGGGTCCACATCGATGTCCTCGGAATCGGCGATGAACCGGGCGAGCCGCTCCGGCGAGGCGAGCACCCCCGGGCCGCACCGGACCAGCGCGATCACCGACGCGAGCCAGTCGGCGTGGTGGATGGCGCACAACGAGGCCAGGATCGAATCCTCGTGGCTGAGCTCGCCCTCCATGTCGAAGAACCGGGCGGCGTCCTCCTCGTCCGGCAGGTCGGAGATCGGCGCGGCGATCCCGGCGGCGACGGTGAGCCACAGGTCCTCGTCCCGCTCCGGCAGCGGGCCGTCCTCCAGCCCGGCGCACGCACGCAGCACGTTGCCCGGATAGCCGGGCCGGGTCAGCGTCACGCGCAACCGCTGGGCGGCCGAGCGGAGGGCGGCCTCGGGGCAGGGCGGCTCGGGCAGGTCGTCGAGCATCCGCCGCAGCTCGCTCAGCGCGTACGCCTCCTCCTCGTCCCAGGCGGCGTACAGCTCCCGGTCCTGCTCGTCGTTGACCACGATGTTGGGCACCCGGCCGTCCGGCAGCGGGGTGCCGAGCCAGCGCTCCTGGAGCTCCTCGTACGCGCGCCTGGCGTCGAGGTCCCCGGCGGCGAGCGCGTCCGCGTCGATCTCCCCGGCCGCCAGCCGCTCCTCCAGGAACTCGACCAGCCGCTCGTACATCTCGGTGGCCACCGGGCCGCGCTCGCTCTCCTCCGGCCACAGGAAGTAGCTGCGGGTGAGCATGATCGGCTCGGTTCCGCTGGACTCCAGCCAGCGCTGCACGTCGCCGACCGTCGCCACGCCCGACTCGATGCTCATCAGCACGGCCCTGGCCGACTCCCAGAACGCGGGCGACAGCGGGTTGCCCGCCGCGAGCAGCTGCCTGCGCAGGTCGGGAAGGGCGACCAGGGCCTGTCCGGACGGAACGGCCAGCAGCACCCGCGCGACGTCGCGCCGCGTCATGGCGGACGCCGGGCGTCCCGAGTGCCTGACAGCGAAGTCCAGATCCAAGCCCACGTCCTGTGAGCCTACGCCGGGTCGCGCCGGAACACATCCCCGCCGTCTCCCGCACGTTCCTCCCCGATGTGTCAAAAGGCCACACCCGGGACAACGGGCCGTCTGATGCCGGTATGAGAGGCTGAAAACATGAACAGGCTGGGCGGCGAGACCTCCCCCTATCTCCTGCAGCACGCGGACAATCCGGTGGACTGGTTCCCCTGGGGCGAGGAGGCGTTCGCGGCGGCCCGCGCGCGCGACGTCCCCCTGCTGATCAGCGTGGGCTACTCGGCGTGCCACTGGTGCCATGTGATGGCGCACGAGTCGTTCGAGGACGAGGCCACCGCGCGGCTGATGAACGAGCTGTTCGTCAACGTCAAGGTGGATCGCGAGGAACGGCCCGACGTGGACGCCGTCTACATGAACGCGGTCCAGGCGATGACCGGGCAGGGCGGCTGGCCGATGACGGTCTTCGCCACCCCCGACGGGCATCCGTTCTACGCCGGCACCTACTTCCCCCGGCCGCACTTCCAGCGGCTGCTGCGGGCCGTCTCCCAGGCGTGGGGGCAGGACCGGGAGGGCGTTCTGGCCCAGGGGCAGAAGGTGGTGGAGGCGCTCACCGAGCGGAGCGGGGTGCCGTCGGGCCCGCTGCCCACCGCCGAGATCCTCGACCTCGCCGTACGCAACCTCGCCGGCGGCTTCGACGAGCGGCGGGGCGGGTTCGGCGGTGCGCCCAAGTTCCCGCCGTCCATGGTCGTGGAGTTCCTGCTGCGGCACGGCACCCGGGACGCCCTCGCCATGGCGGAGACGACCCTGGAGGCGATGGCCAGGGGCGGCATCTACGACCAGCTCGGCGGGGGTTTCGCCCGCTACTCCGTCGACGCGGAGTGGGTCGTGCCGCATTTCGAAAAGATGCTCTACGACAACGCGCTGCTTTTGCGCGTATACGCCCACTGGTGGCGTGCGACCGGGTCGGTCCTGGCCAGGAGGGTGGCCCTGGAGACCGCCGAGTGGCTGATGCGGGAGATGCGCACGCCGGAGGGCGCGTTCGCCTCCGCCCTCGACGCCGACAGCGCGGGGCCGGACGGCACGCACGGCGAGGGCCTGTTCTACGTCTGGACGCCGGGACAGCTCCGGGAGGTCCTCGGGGAGGACGACGCGGCCTGGGCGGCCTCGGTGTTCGAGGTGACCGGCACGTTCGAGCACGGCACCTCGGTCCTCCAGCTTCCCGCCGACCCCGACGATCCGGCCCGCTTCGAACGGGTCCGTACGGCCCTGCGCGCCGCGCGGGAGCGGCGGCCACGGCCCGGCCGGGACGACAAGGTCGTGGCCTCCTGGAACGGGCTGGCGATCGCCGCCCTGGCCGAGGCGGGCGCGTTGTTCGAACAATCGGTGCTGATCGACGCCGCGCGTGAGGCGGCCGTGCTGCTCGACGACCTGCACACGGTGGGCCGCGCCCCGGCCCGGCTGCTGCGCACCTCCCGCGACGGCCGGGCGGGGACCAACGCGGGGATGCTGGAGGACTACGCCAACACGGCCGAGGGCTTCCTCACCCTCTACGGCGTCACCGGCGAGACCCGATGGTTCCAGCGCGCCGGAGACCTGCTGGAGACCGTGCTGACGCGGTTCCCCGACGGGTCCGGCGGTTTCTACGACGCCCCCGACGACGGCGAGCGGCTGTTCCAGCGGCCCCAGGACCCGACCGACAACGCCACGCCGTCGGGCCAGTTCGCGGCGGCCGGCGCCCTGCTGTCGTACGCCGCGCTCACCGGTTCGGCCCGGCACCGGGAGGCGGCCGAGGCGGCGCTGGGGGCGGTCTCCGCGCTCGCGGAGCGGTACGCCCGGTTCGCCGGATGGGGTCTGGCGGTCGCGGAGGCCGCGCTGCGCGGCCCCGCCGAGGTGGCGATCGTCGGGCCGCCCGACGACGCCCGCACCCGCGCCCTGCACCGGGCGGCCCTCATGTCCGGCACGCCGGGCCTGGTCGTCGCGCTGGGCACGGGAGATCTCGCCGACGTGCCGCTGCTCGAAGGGCGGGGCATGGTGGACGGCTCACCGGCGGCCTACGTCTGCCGGCGGTTCACCTGCCGGGCGCCGGTCACCACCCCCGCCGAGCTGCGCGCCGAGCTGACGCACTAGATGTGCTGAATTTCAGCGTCCGCAAACCCGAAAAAGGTACGATGCCGGTATGACCGCCAAGGTAACGATCAGCTTGCCCGACGACCTCCATGAGGAGATCAAGGGCGCCATCGGCGAGCACGGTAATCTCTCCCGCTTCTTCGCTGATCTTGCCCGCCGGCACCTCGACGCCGATCACTGGTCTCGCACGCAGCTCAAGATCGAGCTGGACGCGCTGCGCGCCGCCGACCCCGAAGGGTTCGAGCGCCGCCGGGCCGACCTCGCCCGGCGCATGGCCGCCGCCCAGCAGGCCGCGGCGGTGAAGGCCGCCGCGTTCCACGCCGCCCGGAGCGAGGTGGCGTGATCGGCGGCTTCGTCGCGGACCTGACCGCGACCCTCCGCCTCCTCGACGACGACGACAGCGGCGACGCCCGGCTCGCGCTCGACGCCATCGCCGATCAGGGGCACACTCTCCTGCTGTCGGCCGCGGCGTTCACCCAGGCGCTCATCATCGCCGAGCCGACCGCCGAGCGCGTCATGTGGCTGTACGGTTTCCGCGCCACAAAGGTGGCCGACCACACCGGCCGCGAGTCGTTCCGCGTCGCGGCGCAGTCGCGCTTCGCCGCCCGGCCGCACGATGTGCCACTCCATCAGGCGCACACCGCGCACCTCGCCGCCTCGCGCGGCTGGCCGGTCCTGACCGCGGACCCCGCCGGATGGGCGGGATTCGACCACCTCGAACTCGTCCAGATCTGACCAGGCTTCCCCTTCACGCTCGCCGCTCACACCTCGGACGCACCGGTGTCGGCCCTGCGGATCGGTGCGAGCGCCGTCTGCGCGGTCGACGCCGGCCCGCCCGGGGAGACGTCCGCCCGCGGGACACACCGGGGCCAAGTGCCGTCAGCGAGAGGAAAGCGGAGGGACCGGGAGCTGAGACTCGGCGATCCGCACAGCCGACACCAGCCTCCATGCAGACGTCCGCCCGCGGGACACACCGGTCACGTCGATGGCGAGACGGAACGCATCGCCCTGGAGACGTCCGCCCGCGGGACACGCCAAGCCAAGTGCCGTCAGCGAGAGGGAAGCTTGGGGACCGGGAGCCGGCTCCAGTGTCACGCGCAGGCGGTGCGGCGCCCCCAACCCTCAGCGGGAGGGAAGCTGAGGGATCGGAAGCTGAGGGCCGGGGAGCTGTGCGTCCGGGTCGTCCGGGATGGTCTGACCGGTCCGCCTGGCGCCCGCGCCGCCGCTGGTCCGCCCGGTGCCCGCGCCGGTGCCGCCGGTGGTCCGTCCGGTGCTTGCGCCCGCGTCGCCCGCGTCTGATCTGGCGTTCCCCGTCTCGGGGATCACGCCCCGGGAGGCGGCGTCCGCGGGGCCCGTGTCGCGGGCGTTGCCCGCGCCGGGCGGGCCTGCCGGGCCTGCCACGCCGCCGGGGCCGTCCGGCCCGGTGATGCCGTTCACGCCGCCCCTCGGCCCGGCCTCGCCGTCCTGGTCGCTCCCGCCCTGCTGCTCCTCGTTCGCGCCGTCGGGCGCACCGGGCATGTCCCGGCCGGGCACCGTCGCGCCGTCGCGCCCGTACGGCAGAGGCTGCCCGTCCGGCCCGGTCGGATAGGCCGTGGGATCCCCGGACTGCTGGGGCAGGGCCATGCTGTAGGCGTCCCAGTAGTAGGGGTTCCAGGTGACCGGGTCGGGGAACTCCCTGACCGGCTTGCCCTCCATGACGGTGCTCATGAAGGTCTTCCAGATCTCGGCGGGCAACGTGCCGCCGTACAGCTCGCCGTAGCCGGGGACGGTCACCGGCTTGTTGTCGTCGCGGAACATGTTGACCGCGACGGCCAGCTGGGGGACGTAGCCGGAGAACCAGACCGCCGCCGACTCGTCGGTGGTGCCGGTCTTGCCCGCCACCGGGCGGTCCCACAGCCGGGCGGCCGTGCCGGTGCCGTTGCGCACCACCTGCTCCAGCGCGTACGTGGTGTCGGCGGCGGTGTTCTCGCTGAAGGCCCGGATGCCGGGCGAGGCGAACTTCCGGGTGTGCCCGGCGCTGTCGGTGACTTCCCGGATCACGTGCGGCTCGTGGTGGATGCCTCCGGCGGCGAACGTGGCGAACCCTGCGGCCTGCTGCACGGCGCTCACCGACGCCACGCCGAGGGGCAGCGTGGCGGCGCTTTTGTGCGGGGCGAGCTGCGCCTCGGGGATCCCGGCGGCCCGCGCCGCCGCGACGACCTTGTCGAGACCGATCCGCTGCCCGAGGTCCACGAAGGCGGTGTTGACCGAATACTCTGTCGCCTGGAGCAGCGTGATCGCCGGCCCGTACGACCTGCCGCCCGAGTTGGGGATGTCGGCGGAGCCGACGCGGATGGGCGAGTTGCCGTAGACGAGCGTGTCGAGCCCGTAGCCGGCCTCGAGCGCGGCGGCCAGCGTGTAGGGCTTGAACGTCGAGCCGGCCTGGACCTTCGCCGAGAACGCGTTGTCGTACTGGTTGTTCTCGTAGCGCCCGCCGTAGAAGGCGACGACCTCGCCGGTCGCGGGGTCGACGGCCGCCAGGCCGGTGCGGACCTTCTTGGGGGTGTTGCTCGGCAGGACCGACTTGACCGCGTGCTGGGCCTGTGCCATCAGCTTCTTGTCGAACGTCGTGGTGATCTTGAGACCGCCGTGGTTGATGTCCTCGTCGGTGAAACCGAGCCGGTTCAGCTCGGCGCGCACCTGCGCCAGCATGTAGCCGTTCTGGCCGCCGAGGGACAGCGGCGCGCGCTGCTTGGCGAGGGTGGGGAAGACCTGCGCGTCGGCCTCCTCCCGGCTGAGCGCGCCGATCTCGCGCATCCCCCGGATCACCGACGCCCACCTGGCCTTCACCGCGTCGAGCGCGGCTCCGGTGGGGTTGGCGAAACGGGTGGGCTGCTGGATCACGGCGGCGAGGTAGGCGCCCTCGGCCGGGGTCAGGTTCTGCACGTCCTTGTCGAAGTAGGCGCGCGCGGCGGCCTGGATGCCGTACGCCCCGCGGCCGAAGTAGATCGTGTTGAGGTAGCGCTCCAGCACCCAGTCTTTCGACTTGGAACGATCCACCTTGAGCGCGATCATGATTTCCTTGAGCTTGCGCCCGATGGAGCGTTCCTGGCCGAGGCCGCTGTAGTAGTTGCGGACCATCTGCTGGGTGATCGTCGAGCCGCCCTGGAGCTGGCGGCCGGTGATCGTCGACCATACGGCGCGGGCCGTACCGGACACGGACACGCCCTGGTCCTGGTAGAACGTCCGGTTTTCCGCCGCGATGACCGCGCTTCTGACGACCTGGGGGACCTGCGAGAGCGGGACGTTCTTGCGGTTGACGCCCTCGGTGGCGAGGACGGTCTTGCCGTCCCGGTAGTAGATGACCGAGCCCTGCGCCGTCGCCAGCTCCTGCGTGCTGTCCGGAATGGGAGTCAGCACCCACACCACGGCGAGGAAGACGACGAGCCCGAGGATCGCGGTGGCCAGGCTCGCGAGGAGGGCGCGCAGCAGGCGTCTTCGGCGGCGCGGCGCCGGCGCGCGGCCGTCGCCGCCGCCTCCTCCCCCGTCCGGGCCGTCGAGTGACGCCTGCGGTTCCACGGCGCCTTCCTCGATCGGGCCCTCCTCGGCGCTGTTCACGCTGTGACCCCCGATAAGTCGGATACCCCCGTTACGCCCATTTGTGCCCGCTGAGCAGGGCGGATGGAACCACGGTAAACGATGGCCTTCGATGGTCCGGCACTTCCCGCGACGTCTGTGGAAAAGCCCGCCCCACACCATAGGCGCTGTGGAAAACCCGCCCGCCGGGGTCAGGGAGCCGGGTTCAACCCTCCTGCGGCGCGGACGAGCGTGAGGGTGCGATACGGCACGGGCGTGTCCAGCGCGATCACCGACTCGGTCCGTACGACGCCCTGCACGTCCACGATCAGGTCGATGACACGCTGGAGGTCGGCGTTGCTGCGGGCGACCACCCGGCACAGCATGTCTCCCCCACCGGTGATCGTGTGCACCTCCAGGACCTCGGGGATGAGCGCGAGCTGGTCGGCCACCGGCACGTGGCCCGCCACCTGCCTGATGTGCAACGTCACGAACGCCGTCACGTCGAAGCCGAGCGCCGCCGGATCGATGTCCGGGCCGTAGCCGGTGATGACCCCCTTCGCGGCCATCCGGTCGAGCCGGGCCTGCACCGTCCCCCGGGCGACGCCGAGCCTGCGCGAGCACTCCAGCACGCCGATTTTGGGCTCGGCGGACAGCAGGGCGACGAGCCGGGCGTCGAGGTGGTCAATCGTCATACCGATTTCCCCTTGTTCGAGGCGAAGACTGAGCACATTGTCCACTGAATCAAGTCACTGTTGCACAAATTGGTCATGCCCACGGACAGTTGACGCATGAACGATGTCTTTCCGGTTCACGGCATGGACGCGGTGGTCTTCGCGGTGGGCAACGCGAAGCAGGCCGCCCACTACTACTCGACCGCCTTCGGGATGCGCCTGGTGGCCTACCGGGGGCCGGAGACGGGCAGCCGCGACGAGGTGGCGTACGTCCTCGTCTCGGGTTCGGCCCGGTTCGAGCTGCGCGGAGCCGTACGGGCGGGCACGCCGCTCGCGCGGCACGTGGCCGAGCACGGTGACGGCGTCATCGACCTGGCGCTGGACGTGCCGGACGTGGAGAAGGCCTACCAGTACGCCGTGTCGCAGGGCGCGCGGGGGCTGGAGGAGCCCCACGTGGTCGAGGACGAGCACGGCAAGGTCATGGTCGCGGCCATCGCCACCTACGGCGAGACCCGGCACACGCTGATCGACCGCGCCAACTACAACGGCCCCTACCTGCCCGGATATGTCGCGGCCGAGCCCATCGTCGCGCCGCCTGCGGTGAAGAACGGCCGGCTCTTCCAGGCGATCGACCACTGCGTCGGCAACGTCGAGCGCATGGACGAGTGGGTGGAGTTCTACGAGAAGGTCATGGGCTTCACCAAGATGGCGGAGTTCATCGGCGACGACATCGCCACCGAATACTCGGCCCTGATGTCCAAGGTCGTCGCCGACGGCACCCGCAAGGTCAAGTTCCCGCTCAACGAGCCCGCCGAGGGCAAGAAGAAGTCCCAGATCGAGGAGTTCCTCGAGTTCTACGGCGGCCCGGGCGTCCAGCACATCGCGCTGGCCACCAACGACATCGTCACGACCGTCGACGCCATGCGCGAGGCGGGCATCGAGTTCCTCGACACGCCCGACTCCTACTACGACGACCCGGAGCTGCGCGCCCGCATCGGCGAGGTCCGCGTGCCGGTCGAGGAGCTGAAGAAGCGCCGCATCCTCGTGGACCGCGACGAGGACGGCTACCTGCTGCAGATCTTCACCAAGCCGGTGCAGGACCGCCCGACCGTGTTCTTCGAGCTCATCGAGCGGCACGGGTCGCTCGGCTTCGGCAAGGGCAACTTCAAGGCCCTCTTCGAGGCCATCGAGCGCGAGCAGGCCCGCCGGGGCACGCTCTGACCCCGGGAAGGCCCGTAGGCCTCCTGATGAGAGTCGCAACCGGGTAGCCGACGGCAGGGTGCGCACTCCGTCCGCCGGAGCCGCCGAGCTTCGTCGTACGGCCGTGCCCCTGCCGTACCCGGGACCGGGTCCCGTGCGCGGACAAGCACCTGCTTCTCGCGCGCGGCGCCTCGGGTGAGCGCGGCAGACCGTGTACGGGCCGAGGCCCTCGAACCGGCCAAGTGAGCCGAGGCCGCCGCGAAAACCCGGCAGGGCGGCGTTTGCGAGACACTCCCCAGCCTTTGCGCCCGCCCGGCTTTGCCCGAACGGCGGCGGGGTGACCAATCAGCCATGGGAACGCCGCCGCCTTCGGGAAGCCCGTTCGAGGAACCGAGGAATCCCTGGACGCCCCCGCCGTTCGGACCGACGGCGCCGCGGCTCGCCGGCCGCTGGCGCCGCCTGTTCGCCGGGATCGTGGACGCCGTGATCCTGGCGCTCCTCACTTCACCGCTGAGCTGGTCGAGCTGGAGGGTGGTGTACGACGGCACGACCGGGGCGGTGACCAGGATCCCGGTCGGCAACGGCCTGGCCATCGGCGTGATCGCGTTTCTCTACTACTGGCTGCTCCAGTCGTTCTGCGACGGCCGGACCGTGGGCAAGAAGCTGTTCGGCATGCGCGTGGTGCGCGACACGGGGGAGCCCGCCGATCCCGGCCGGATCGCGGTCCGTCAAGCGGTGGAGATCGCGCTGGGCTGGCTGTGCTGCCTCGGCGTGGTGAACCTCGCCTGGATCCTGTTCGACCGCAGGAAACAGGCCCTGCACGACAAGGCGGCCCAGACGCTCGTCGTGGACGCCTGAAGAGGCCCGCGACGTCCCGTGAACGCCCGGCAGGGCCGCACGCCCACGCCCTCGCAGCTTCAGACGCCACGCCCACCCCACGAGCCACGGTCGCGAGCGGCGGGCGGCAGGGCCTCAGCCACCCTCGGAAGCCACCGCGAGCAGGGCAAACGTCCGGAGTCACCGCCCGGAGCACGTCACCGTCTCGCATAGAGTGACCAGACATATGTCCACGCATGGTCTTCCTCCTTTCCCAGTGCCGACCTCGACGCCGACCGGCGGGCGGGCCGGCAGGCCGGTCTGCGCGCTGATCTGCGCCGTGGCCGTCGGGACCGCCACGGCCTGCGCGCCGTCCGAGGGCGCGGTCACGCCGTCCCCGGCCGCCACCGCGCTGTTCCCGGCCGCCGCCCCCGCGTCGCACGGCTCGTCGGGCACGATGGGCGCCCCGGGGATCGGCGACCCGGACTTCCCCACCGACGGCAACGGCGGCTACGACGTCCAGCACTACGACCTGCGCCTGTCGTACGACCCGTCGTCCAGGAAGCTCGCGGGCAGCACCACGATCCGGGCGAAGGCCACGCACGACCTGACGTCGTTCAACCTGGACCTGCACGGGCTCACGGTGAGCCGGGTGACGGTGGACGGCACGACGGCCTCGTTCAGCCGCGGCGGCGACGAGCTCGTGATCGAGCCGGCCCGGCGCATCTCCGAAGGCGACGCGTTCGCGGTCACGGTCGACTACTCCGGCGTGCCGGAACCGATGCACGACCCGGTCAACCTCGGCAAGTACGGCTTCATCTCGACGCCGGACGGGGCGTTCGTCACCTGCGAGCCGAACGGCGCGAAGACCTGGTTCCCGTCGAACGACCACCCTTCGGACAAGGCGACCTACGACTTCCACATCACCGTCCCCGCGGGGCTGACCGCGATCGCCAACGGCGAGATGGTCGGGACGCCGCGGACGAACGCCGGCAAGACGACCTTCGTCTGGCGGGAGAAGCACCCGATGGCGAGCTATCTCGCCACGATGACGACCGGGAAGTTCCAGGTCCGCACGGGCAGGAGCGACAAGGGCCTGCCGATCTACGTCGCCGTCGCCGACTCCTTCCGCGGCTCGCTGGACAGCCTGCTCACGCAGACCGGCAAGATCACCGATTACTGGTCCACCGTGTTCGGGCCGTACCCCTTCTCGTCCACCGGCGGCGTGATCGACGACTACGCGGCGGGGTACGCGCTGGAGAACCAGACCAAGCCCATCTACGGCGGCTTCTCCCCCGAGCCTTCGATCATCGCGCACGAGCTGGCGCATCAGTGGTTCGGCGACAGCCTCAGCATCGGGCGCTGGCGGGACCTGTGGCTGAACGAGGGCTTCGCGACGTACGCCGAATGGCTGTGGGCGGAGCACAACGGCCAGTCCACGGCGGATTCGACCTTCCGCCGCTACTACGCGAACGCGTCCGACCCGATGTGGGCCTACCCTCCGGGCACGGCCCGCGCCGACGACCTGTTCAGCGCCGCCGTCTACATCCGCGGCGCGATGACGCTGCACGCCCTGCGCAGGGAGATCGGCGACCAGAAGTTCTTCCCGCTGATCAGGGCGTGGACCGACGCCCACAGGTACGGCAACGTCACGACGCAGGAGTTCATCGCGCTGGCCCGGCGCGTCTCGGGCAAGGACCTCACCGGGTTGTTCGACGCCTGGCTGTTCCAGCCGAAGCGCCCCGCCCCGATCTCCTGACCGTTCACCCCTGGGAGACGCCCCCGGCCGGGACCGGCCGTCCACGCCCGTACGGACCGGCTAGGAGAACAGCAGCTTGTAGCCGTCGCGCCGCAGCGCGCTCAGCACCTCGTCGCAGTGCGCGGGGCCGCGGGTCTCCAGTTGCAGCAGGACCTCGGCCTCCTCCAGGTGCAGCCGGGAGCCGAACCGCTCGTGCACCACGTCGAGCACGTTCGCCCCGAGGTCGGCCAGCCGGGCCAGCAGCGCGGCCAGCGCCCCGGGACGGTCGGTCAGCCGGATGCGGAAGGCGAGGTAGCGGCCCGCCGCGGCCAGGCCGTGCCGCAGCACCCTGGCCAGCAGCAGCGGGTCGATGTTGCCGCCCGACAGCACGACGACCACCGGCGGCTCGAACGCGTGCGGCTGGTCGAGCAGGGCCGCGACCCCCGCCACCCCGGCCGGCTCCACCAGCAGCTTCGAGCGTTCGAGGCACAGCAGCAGCGCCCGTGACAGCGACTCCTCCGAGACCGTCACGACGCTGTCGACCAGGTAGTGGATCAGCTCGAACGGCAGGTCGCCCGGCCGCCCGACCGCGATGCCGTCCGCCATCGTCGGGGTGGGCTCGACCATGACCGGCCGGCCCGCGGCCAGCGAGTCGGGGTAGGCGGCGGCCCGCTCGGCCTGCACGCCCACCACCTTGATCCCCGGGCGCTGGGACTTCACCGCCAGCGCCACGCCCGCCGCGAGACCGCCGCCGCCGATGGGCAGCACGATCGTGGCCGTGCCGGGAAGCTGCTCCAGGATTTCCAGGCCGACCGTGCCCTGTCCCACCACCACGTCGGGGTGGTCGAAGGGGTGGATGAACACGGCGCCGGTGCGGTCCGCGTGTTCCTTGGCCGCCCGCAGCGCCTCGTCGACCGTGTGCCCGGCGAGGACCACGTCCGCGCCGTACGCCCGGGTGGCCTCGATCTTCGGCAGCGGCGCGCCCTCGGGCATGTAGACGGTCGACTTGGCCCCCAGCAGCGACGAGCCCAGCGCCACCCCCTGCGCGTGGTTGCCCGCGCTCGCGGCGACCACGCCCCGGGCCCGCTCCTCCTCGCTCAGGCGCGCGATCCGCACGTACGCCCCGCGGACCTTGAACGACCCGGCCCGCTGGAGGTTTTCGCATTTGAGGTGGACGGGACCGCCGACGATTTCGGACAGCACCCGTGAGTGCAGGACGGGCGTGAGCGCCGCCACTTCCGACAGCAATTCGCGTGCGGCGACGACGTCGTCGTACGTCACCTGTGGGACAGCCATGGGCCAATCATCACAGGTCTCGGAACGCGACACGTCTTCAGAGTCCGGGTGGCCGGTGCCGCGACCGAAAGCCGTACGGAGCGGTGTCCGAATCGGTGCATCATGAGGCCACGGCGGACGACGGCAACGCTCCGGGCGACGCGACGAGGCGAAGATCAGAGAGAGGGAGACCAGTACCTGTCCCCGGCGATCACGAGGGCGGCGGCGCCGACGAGACCGGCGTCCTGGCCGAGCGCGGCGGGCACGACCCGCACCCGCCCGGCGAAGCCCATCCGGGTGTGCTCCAGCAGCGCCTCCTCCAGCGGCGCGAACAGCAGGTCGCCCGCCTGGCTGAGCCCGCCGCCGACGGTCACGAGGTCGAGGTCGCACAGGTTGACGGCCGAGGCGATCGCGATGCCGAGGGCGCGCCCGGCCCTGGCCATCGCGGCCAGCGCGATCGGGTCGCCGGCCGCCGCGTCGGCGGCCAACTGGCGCGCGGTGGCCTTCCCCTCCTCCCGGTACAGGCCGCCTTCGGTGACGGCCTCGCCGGGCGACCAGCCCTGGGCGAGCGCCCAGGCGGCGAGGCCCGGCCCGCGGGCGATCGCCTCCAGGCAGCCGTTGCCGCCGCAGCCGCACGGCGGGCCGCCGGGGTCGACCACCACATGGCCGATGTGCCCCGCGTTGCCCGTCCCGCCGTCGATGAGCCTGCCGCCGAGGATCAGCCCGCCGCCGACGCCGGTCGACACGACCATCCCGAGCATCGCGGCGCTCCCCCGCCCGGCGCCGCGCCAGTGCTCGGCGACGGCCAGGCAGATCGCGTCGTTGTGGATGCGGACCGGAACGCCGGGGAACCGCTCGGCCAGCCTGGCGCGCAGCGGGAAGCCGCGCCAGCCGCCCATGTTGAGCGGGGAGACCTCCCCCTCCGGCCAGGTCATCGGGCCGCCGCAGCCGACGCCCACGCCGGCGAGCGCGGCGGGCACGTCCAGCCGGTCGAGCAGATCGGTCAGCGTCCGCCACAGCGTCTCCGCGTCGGCGCCCCGCGGGGTGGCGGCCCGCTCGGCGGCCACGACCCGCCCGTCCGGCTCCACCAGGCCGACCGCGAACTTCGTGCCGCCGATGTCGACGGCCACGGTGAGGTCGCTCACGCGCCCGCTCCCGGGCCGCCGCCGGTAAAGCCCGGACCGCCAGAAAAGCCTGGATCACCGGGATATCCCGGGCCGCCGGAGAAACCGGGACCGCCGGGCAAACCCGGCCCTCCGGAGAAGCCCGGGCCGCCGCCGGATAACCCCGTACCCCCCGAGAATCCCGTACCGCCCGGGAAGCCCGGATCGCCGGAGAAGACGAGCAACGACGCGGTGAAGCCGTGGACGTGGTTGTGCCCGCCGACCGGGCCGACCTCGCCCGCGGCGAAGAAGCCCGCCATCCCGATCGGCCCGAGCGTCTCCCGTACGGCGAGCGCGTCGTGGTCGGCCGAGCCGAACATGCCCGAGCCCCGGCCGTTGCAGGAGAACAGCAGCGCGCCCTCGATGCGGCCGGAGTGCTGCCGCAGGTGGGCGTCGAGCAGTTCGTAGAGGTCCTCGTCGGCGGCCTCGGCGTCCCTGACCTGGAACCGCACGGTCCTGCCGACCTCGATCACATCGCCGACGGCCACCGCCTCCCGCTCGGGGTCGATGCCGATGACGCCCCGGATCAGGAAGTCGCCGCGTTCGTGGCGCTCGGCGTACTCGTCCATCACGATGCCGATCTGTAAGCCGGCGGCGACCAGCTCGCGGTCTTCCTCGTCGAGGGCGCTGACGATGTCCTCCAGGCGCGCCAGGGCGGGCTGGCCGGCGAGCTCCAGCAGCACGTTGTCCTCGGCCCGGGTGACGACCATGGACGGCCCGATCGGCCGGCAGCCCTGGCTCACGACGGTGCCGACGTTCACCGCGCCGCCGATGACCACGCCGATCGCGCCGGAGTCGTGGACCTCCCCGTTGGCGAACAGCCGCACCGAGCCCCGGCCCTGGAGCCCGTTGGCCAGGCCGCCGACGATCGGCAGGCTGCCCAGCACCTCGTGCGAGTGCTCGATGAACGCGTCGGTGGGGAAGCTGTAGGGATCGGCGAGCAGGATCGCCACCCGGTCGTCGGGGACGCGCTCGGGCAGCCCCACGACCACGAACCTGTCCTCCGTCCTGAGCGTCTCCAGGGCGAAGGTGTCGATCCTGGCGCCGCCGAGGGACGCCGCCCAGGCGCTCACGGCGGGGGTCAGCTCCACCCCCTGGCCGTGCCCGATCACGCCGGTCGCGCTGCAGCCGATCACGTCGGCCCCCGAGGCCACGGACATCGCCCGCTGGCCCGCCCTGGCGACGTCGTCGGGGTCGTCTCCGCAGATGAAGAAGCACACCAGGTCTGGCGGACCCGACAGGCCGGCCAACGCCTGGCGTACGGCCGTCTCGGCGGCCTCCACCAGGTTGGCGCCCACGGCGAGACCGTCGGCGAAGCGGCTCGTCAATACCGCCATGTCTCGCCCTCTCTTCCTCCGCGACTAAGTTTCCTTGGGCCGATTCTCCCCACTGAACGGAGGTCAACGCGCCGGCCGCCCGGCCAATTGGGTCACGTCCCCCCGCCGCGTCCGCTGAAACTCGCCTGCCGGATCGTCCGCGGGGACGTAGGCTCGATGCCGTGCACAAATCGCCCACGCCTGCCCCCAGCACTCTGCGTGAACTGCGCGAGAGCGGACACCGATACCGAACGGTCAAGGCCGAGATCAGGGAGAACCTGCTGGCCCGGCTGCGGGCCGGCGAGACCCGGTTCCCCGGCATCGTCGGCTTCGACGACACCGTCCTGCCGCACCTGGAGAGGGCGCTGATCGCGGGTCACGACCTCGTGCTCCTCGGCGAGCGCGGCCAGGGCAAGACCCGTCTGATCCGCACCGTCACCGGGCTGCTCGACGAGTGGTCGCCCGTGGTCGCGGGCTGCGAGATCAACGACCACCCGTACGCGCCGGTGTGCGTCCGGTGCCGGCGGCTGGCCGCCGAGCACGGCGACGACCTGCCGATCGCGTGGAGGCACCGCGAGGACCGGTACGGCGAGAAGCTGGCCACTCCGGACACCTCGGTCGGCGACCTGATCGGCGACGTCGACCCCATCAAGATCGCCGAGGGCCGCACGCTCGGCGACCCGGAGACGGTCCACTACGGCCTGGTCCCCCGGACCAACCGGGGCGTCTTCTCCGTCAACGAGCTGCCCGACCTGGCCGAGCGCATCCAGGTGGCGCTGCTCAACGTGCTGGAGGAGCGCGACATCCAGGTCCGGGGCTACAACCTGCGGCTTCCCCTCGACATCCTGCTGATCGCCAGCGCCAACCCCGAGGACTACACCAACCGGGGCCGGATCATCACCCCGCTGAAGGACCGCTTCGGCGCCGAGATCCGCACGCACTACCCCCGTACGGTCGAGGACGAGCTGGTCCTGATCCGCCAGGAGGCCGACCTCGACGCCCTCGGCGCGGACCTGCCCGATCACCTGGTGGAGGTGATCGCCCGGTTCACCCGGCTGGTCCGCGAGTCCACCGCCGTCGACTCCCGGTCGGGCGTGTCGGCCCGTTTCTCGATCGCCGCCGCCGAGACCGCCGCCGCCTCCGCCGTACGGCGGGCCGCGCTGACCGGGGAGGAGCGGCCCGTCACCCGCGTGTGCGACCTGCCCGCCGTGGTCCACACGCTGCGCGGCAAGGTCGAGTTCGAGGTCAGCGAGGAGGGGCGGGAGATCGAGGTGCTCGCCCACCTGCTGCGCCGCGCCACGGCCGAGACCTTCCGCGTCTCCCTCGGCGGGGCCGACCTCGCGCCGCTGCTCGACAAGTTCGCCGAGGGCGCGCAGGTCGAGTCGGGCGAGCTGGTGCCGGCGCACGAGCTGCTGCGCAGGATCGGCCGGGTCGAGGGCCTGTCGAAGATCATGGCCAGGCTCGGCATGGGCGAGGGCGACGAGTCTCCCGGCCACGCCGCGGCGGCGCTGGAGTTCACGCTCGAAGGGCTCTACCTGATGCGCAGGCTGTCCAAGGACGAGAAGGACGGCGGTTCCGTCTACCGGACCTGAGCCGGGGCGGGCCCCGTCCCCTTACCCAACCGAACGAACTCGCCGGTCCCGTCGGACGCACCGATTCGACGCAGGCGGGATGGCCCTGAAAGGTTGCGTGGTCGCGTGTCCTACGTCTACGGGGAGTATCGCGACGGGCCGGATCCGCTGGCCCCGCCCTATGACGTACGGTCGGCCCTGGACGAGATGGGCGACGCCATCCTGTCCGGCTCGACGCCGCTCGACGCGCTGCGCGACCTGCTGCGGCGCGGGCTGCCCGGCGCCCCCGACCGGCGCGGCCTGGACGAGCTGCTCCGCGCGGTACGGCGGCGCCGCCGCGACCTGCGGGAGAACACGCGGCTCGACGGGACGCTGGAGCGGGTGCGCGCCCTGCTGGACAAGGCGATCGGCCAGGAGCGGGCCGAGCTGTTCCCCGATCCCTCCGACGACGCCCGCTTCCGCGAGGCGGCGCTCGACGCGCTTCCCTCCGACACCGCCCGCGCCGTACAGGAGCTGGCCGGCTACGACTGGCGCTCGGCCGCCGCGCGGCGGACGTTCGAGGAGCTGCGCGACCTGCTGCGCCGGGAGGTCCTCGACAGCCAGTTCCGCGGGATGCGCGACGCGCTGGCCAACCCCGACCCGGCCGCGATGGAGCGGGTCCGGCAGATGATGTCGGACCTCAACGACATGCTGGACCGGGACGCCCGAGGTGAGCACACCCAAGAAGACTTCAACCGGTTCATGCAGAAATACGGGGACATGTTCCCCGAGAACCCGCGCAACCTGGACGAGCTGGTCGACCAGCTCGCCCGCCGCGCCGCCGCCGCGCAGCGGCTGCTGGCCTCGCTCACCCCGGAGCAGCGCGAAGAGCTGGCCGCGCTGATCAACCACACGCTGGAGCAGGCCGGCCTGGCCGAGCAGATGCGCCGCCTGGGCGACGCCCTCTACACCCGCCGCCCCGACCTGGCCTGGGGCGCCCCCGAACGGGTGTCGGGCGAGCAGCCGATGGGCATGGGCGACGCGGTGACGGCCCTGCAGGAGCTGGCCGACCTCGGCGACCTGGAGGCCGCGCTCCGCCAGGACTACCCCGGCGCGCGGCTCGACGACATCGACGAGGCCGCCGTCCGGCGGGCGCTCGGCCGCTCCGCCGTGGACGACCTGGAGGCGTTGCGGCAGGTCGAGCGCGAGCTGGAGGCCCAGGGCTATCTGCGGCGCAACCGCGGGAAGCTGGAGCTGACTCCCAAGGCCGTACGCCGCCTCGGCGAGACCGCCCTGCGCCGAGTGTTCTCCTCGCTGGAGTCGGGCCGCCGGGGCGACCACGACCAGCGCGACGCGGGCACGGCCGGGGAGCCGACCGGTTCGACCCGCCCCTGGCGCTTCGGCGACGAGCAGCCCATCGACGTCGTCCGCACCGTCGTCAACGGCGTACGGCGGGGCGGGGGCACCCCCGTCACGCTGTCGGTGGACGACTTCGAGGTGGTCGAGACGGAGCGGCGCTCGGCGGCGGCGGTCTGCCTGCTGGTGGACCTGTCCTACTCGATGGCCCTGCGCGGCACCTGGGCGGCGGCCAAGCAGACCGCGCTCGCCCTGCAGGCGCTGGTGGCCTCGAAGTTCCCGCAGGACGCCGTGCAGATCATCGGGTTCTCGAACTACGCGCGGGTGCTGCGGCCCGACGAGCTGGCCGGGCTCGAATGGGACATGGTCCAAGGCACCAACCTGCACCACGCGCTGCTGATCGCGGGCCGGCACCTCGACCGGCACCCGGACTTCGAGCCGGTGGTCCTGGTCGTGACCGACGGCGAGCCGACGGCCCACCTCATGCGCAACGGCGTGCCGCGGTTCGAGTGGCCGCCCTCGCGGGAGACGCTCACGCTGACGCTCGCCGAGGTCGACAAGATGACCCGGCGGCGCGCCACGATCAACGTCTTCATGCTGGCCGCCGACGACCGGCTGCGGGAGTTCGTGGACGAGGTCGCCCGGCGCAACGGCGGCCGCGTCTTCTCCCCCGACGCCGAACGCCTCGGCGAGTATGTCGTCAGCGACTTCCTGCGCGCCCGCCGCACCCGCTGACCGGCCGTGCTCCCGCCGGCCGGCAGGCCCACGCAGACGCACGCGAGAGCGGAAGGAGTCGTCATGACAGCATCTGCCCTGGCCGGCGCGGCGGCGCAGGCGCAGGCCACCGTCGGCGAGCGAGTCTTGCCGGCCACGTGCCTGGTCGTCCTCGGCGTCGTGTTCACGATGATGGGCCGGATGGGAGCGCGCCGCACCCTGGCTCCCAACGCCCTCTTCGGCATCCGTACGAAGCGGACGACGCGCAGCGAGCACGTCTGGTACGAGGTTCACGCCGCCGCCGCGCCCTGGGCCCTCGCCGCCGGCGTCGTCGCGTTCGCCGGGATCATCCTGGTCCTGCTGCTGCCGGAGGACTTCGTCCTTCTCGCCCTGCTGCTGTCCGTCGGCGTCAGCGTCACCCTCCTGCTCGCGGGGACCTTTCACGCGCTGCGCCGAATCCCCGATCCGGAGGACGCCGACCGTTGGCCGGTGTGATCGCGGCGCGGCGATTGACCGCGTGAGATGCGGGCATGGCTAGGCATACCGGCGTGAATCGGGGGCGGATGAGACGCCGCGGGGCGAGCGGAGACCGGAAAAGCACCGGGTAACGGCCACCGGCAAGGGAGACGGCGGCCGTGATCCGGGGAGTCCGCGACTAATCCGGAGGGTTGATAATCGATTGCCGACCGGGTTGCAATCGGCGGACGATAAACAGGCATTCCCCTGTTCGCGCTGGTCGTTCCACATGCGGGTGGAAGGAGCGCTCCCATGTTCGCAGCGGTCGGCCTCGTCGTCCTCATGATCCTCACGACGGTGCTGTTCGAGTTGGCGGTGCACAACCGTCCCCGTCGCCGCAAGTGACTCCGCGGCGTCCGACGCGCCCCGCGCCGGCGCGTCCGGGCGACTGCGGAGCCGATCAGCCAGGCGATAGCCTCTGCCCATGTCGCCTCTCGACCATCTGCTGCTGTGGCTGCACATTGGGTTCGCGATCTTCGCGCTCGGTCCGCTGACGGCGGTCACGAGCGTCACCCCGCGCTACATCCGGGCGCGTGACGTGAACGTGCTGCGTTATCTGCACCGCGCGACGCGGCTGTTCGGCCTGCTCACGCTCGGAGTCTTCCTGTTCGGCCTCCTGCTCGGCCGCAGCGCGCTCGGCGCGCCATACCTGTCGGTGTCGATGACGCTGTTCGTCGTCGGGGCCGTCCTGCTGGTGATCGTCGAACGGGACCAGCGTACGGCCATCGCGGCGCTGGCTAGCGAGTCGTCCGAGGATGACGCGAAGGTGCAGACCGGGCGTATCGCGGCGCTGTCCGGCATCAGCGCCCTGATCTGGCTCGTCATCCTCTTCCTGATGGTCTTCTTTAATCCCTGAAATATCCGCCGAGTCTGACAAAGAACGCCCTGCTCGCGACAGGCGGCATTTGTCAGATATCCCTTAGGCCCTCCCTTTTCCCCAAATATCCGATAAAACGTCGTTAGACGAGAACAGGGAAAGAGGGCCGGGTGCACCCTACGACGCGACGCCGGGCAGCGTGGGCGCTAGTCGCCCTCGCCGTCGGCGCCTTCACCTACGTCACCGCAGAGGTGCTGCCCATCGGCCTGCTCACGGTGATCGCGGCCGACCTGGACCGGTCGCCGTCCGAGACCGGCCTGCTCGTCACCGGGTACGCCGTGGTCGTGGTGCTGGCGTCGCTGCCGCTCACCCGCCTGACCCAGCGGGTGCCACGGCGCAGGGTGCTCACCGTCACGCTGGCCGTCTTCGTCGCGGGGATGCTGCTCACCGCCGTGGCGCCGAACTATCCGACGCTGCTGGCCGCCCGGCTGCTGGTCGCGGCCACCCAGGCGCTGTTTTGGGCCGTCGCGGCCCCGGCCGCGGCGGCGATGTTCCCTCCGGAGTTCCGGGGACGCGCGATCGCCCGGATGTCGATCGGCAGCGCACTCGGGCCGGTCCTCGGCGTGCCGACCGGCACCTGGGTCGGCCAGCAGGTCGGCTGGCGGGCCGCGTTCGCCCTGGCCGCCGCGGTCGGCCTGGTCACGTGCGTCACCCTGGCGGCGCTCTTGCCCGGCCGCGGGCAGGTGGGCGCCGACCGGCGCGAGGCGGGACGCGGCACGACCCCGGACGCGCGCCGCTTCGCGCTGCTCATCGTCGTCACCTTCGTCGGCGTGGGCGGCCACCTCACCGCGTACACCTACATCACGCCGTTCCTGCTGGAGTTCGGCGGCTTCTCCCCCGCCGCGCTCAGCCCGCTGCTCCTCGCGGCCGGGATCTCCGGGGTCGCGGGGACGATCCTGATCGGGCGGGTGGTCGACAGCAGGCCGAGGACCGCTCTCATCGGGCCGCTGGCCCTCATCACGTGCGCGCTGCTCGTCCTGTACGCCCTGGGCGCCCTGCAGCCGGTGGCGGTGGTGGCCGTCTGCGTGACGGGCATGTCGTTCAGCGCGCTGGCGGCGGCCATCGGCGGCCGCAGCCTGCAGGTGGCCCCCGGCAGCACCGACATCGCCACGGCAATCGTCGGGGTGGCCTTCAACACCGGCATCGCGGGCGGCTCGCTGCTCGGCGGCGCGCTCATCGACCACACGGGCGTGCGCAGCGTGACCGTGGCCGGCGCGCTGCTGACCGCCACGGCGCTCGCCGCTCTGCTGTGCGAGCGGTGGGTGGCTTCCGCCCGCCGCACCGCGCCGGAGCGTACGGCCCCGACGCGGAGCGGGTGCTAGGGCGGCTCAGCCCAGGGCCTGGGAGAGGTCGGCCAGCAGGTCGTCGACGGTCTCGATGCCGACCGACAGGCGCACCAGGTCGGCGGGGACCTCCAGCGGCGACCCGGCGGCCGACGCGTGGGTCATCCGGCCGGGGTGCTCGATCAGCGACTCGACGCCGCCGAGCGACTCCCCGAGCGTGAACAGCTTGGCCCGGTTGCAGATCTCGACGGCGGCCTCCTCGCCGCCCTCGACGCGGAACGACACCATCCCGCCGAAGCGCCGCATCTGCTTGGCCGCGATCTCGTGGCCGGGGTGCTCGGGCAGGCCCGGATAGAGCACCTGGACGACCTTCGGGTGCGAAAGCAGCAGGTCGACCACGCGCTCGGCGTTGTCGCAGTGCCGCTCCATGCGCACGCTCAGCGTCTTGAGGCCGCGCAGCGTGAGCCAGGCGTCGAACGGCCCGGCCACCGCGCCCATCGAGTTCTGGTGGTAGGCCAGCCGCTCGCCGAGGTCCGCCGACCGGGTCACCAGCGCGCCGCCGACCACGTCGGAGTGGCCGCCGACATACTTGGTCGTCGAGTGGACCACCACGTCCGCGCCCAGGCTGAGCGGCTGCTGCAGGTACGGCGAGGCGAAGGTGTTGTCCACCACCAGCACCGCGCCGCCGTCGTGGGCGATGTCCGCGAGCACGGCGATGTCCGCGACGTTCAGCAGCGGGTTGGTGGGCGTCTCCACCCAGATCGCCTTCGTCTCCGGCCGTACGGCGGCGCGGACCGCGTCCGGGTCGCCGAGCGGCACCGGGTCGAAGGAGACCCCCCACTCCTTGAGCACCCGGGAGAACAGCCGGTAGGTCCCGCCGTACGCGTCGTTCGGGATCACCACGTGGTCGCCGGGCTTGCAGACCGTGCGCAGGAGCGTGTCCTCGGCGGCGAGGCCCGACGCGAAGGCCAGCCCGCGCACGCCGCCCTCGACGGCGGCGAGCGCCTCCTCCAGGGCGGTCCTGGTCGGGTTGGCCGACCGGCTGTACTCGTATCCCGCCCGCAGGCCGCCCACGCCGTCCTGCTTGTAGGTGGACACGGCGTATATGGGAGGAACGACGGCCCCCGTGTGCGGGTCCGCCTCCTGGCCCGCGTGGATGGCCAGCGTCTCGAAACCATGGTTCATGGGGACGAGCGTAGCCGCCCGGCCCACCTGGTCCCGGCGGCCGGGCGGGCCGGGCGGCGTGGTGGTCGGCGGAGTGGCCGATTCAGTGGCCGGCTCAGTGGTTGGCGAGGAAGGCCAGCAGGTCCTGGCGGGTGACCATGCCCACCGGCTTGCCGTCGTCAAGCACCACGGCGGCGTCGGCCTTCTCCAGCGCCTCGACCGCCCGGGCCACCGGTTCGCCGAACCCGATCATGGGCAGCGGCGCGGACATGTGGCCGCCGATCTCGTCCTCCGCCCGCACCCGGCCCCGATACAGGCCCTCCAGCAGGTCGCGCTCCACGATCGAGCCGATGACCTCGGCCGCCATGACCGGCGGCTCCTCCTTCATCACCGGAAGCTGGGAAACGTTGTACTCCCGCATGATCGAGATCGCGGTGCCGACCGACTCGTGCGGGTGAACATGGACGAACTCGGGCAGTCCCGACGCCTTGCGGCCCAGCACGTCGCCGACCAGGCCCTCCTCACTCGGCTCGGTGAGGAATCCGTAGTCGGCCATCCACTCGTCGTTGAAGATCTTCGACAGGTAGCCGCGGCCGCCGTCCGGCAGCAGCACGACCACGACGTCGTCCGGCCCGGCCGCCTGGGCCACCCGCACGGCCGCCACCACCGCCATGCCGCACGAGCCGCCGACGAGCAGCGCCTCCTCGCGGGCGAGCCTGCGGGTCATGCCGAAGGAGTCCTTGTCGGAGACCGCGATGATCTCGTCGCAGATCGAGGTGTCGTACGTGGCGGGCCAGATGTCCTCGCCCACGCCCTCGACCAGGTACGGACGGCCGGTGCCGCCGGAGTAGACCGAGCCGACGGGGTCGGCGCCGATGACCTTCACCCGGCCGCCGGAGACCTCCTTGAGGTACTTCCCGGTGCCGCTGATCGTCCCGCCGGTGCCGACGCCGGCGACGAAGTGGGTGATCTTGCCCTCGGTCTGCTCCCAGATCTCCGGCCCGGTGGAGTGGTAGTGGCTCGCCGGGTTCTCGGGGTTGGAATACTGGTCGGGCTTCCACGCGTTCGGGATCTCGCGGGCCAGCCGGTCCGACACCGAGTAATAGGAGTCGGGGTGGTCGGGAGAGACCGCGGTCGGGCAGACGACGACCTCCGCGCCGTACGCCCGGAGCACGTTGATCTTGTCCTGGGCGACTTTGTCCGGGCAGACGAACACGCAGCGGTAGCCCTTCTCCTGCGCCACGATGGCCAGGCCCACGCCGGTGTTGCCGGAGGTCGGCTCGACGATCGTGCCGCCGGGCTTCAGCGCGCCGCTCCGCTCTGCCGCCTCGATCATCCGGACGGCGATGCGGTCCTTCACCGACCCGCCGGGGTTGAAGTACTCCACCTTGGCCAGCACCTGGGCGGGCGCGCCCGCTGTGACCTTGCGCAACCGGACGAGCGGGGTGTTGCCTATCAACTCCACCAGCGAGTCGTGTACGCGCACCGCTATGACCACCTTGTTTGCCGAAGCTTGTCAGCCTGCCGTGAGCCGGGGTTCCGGTAGGGGTGGCCGGAACTCGGCTAGTTTCTCTCTTCAAACCGTACCGTGAGCGCGAGGAGGGCTGGTGGTCCGTACGTCCGGCGCGGTGCGCGCCGCGCGGCGCATCGCCACCGCCGCGGCCCTGGGCGGAGGCGGGCTCACGGCCCTCGGAGCGGTCACGTACGGCCTGCTCATGGCCGAGGCCATGGTGGCCCGCCGCATCGTGGGGCAGCCGCACGGCCTCGACGGCCCGGACTCCGACGGCGTGTACGGCGCCTTCCCTGGGGAGCCGATCCGGATGGCCGTGCTCGGCGACTCCCTGTCCGTCGGCCTCGGCATGACCCGCCCCGAGGACACCCCGGCCGTCCGCATCGCGTACGGGCTCGCGGCGGTGGCCGAGCGGCCGGTGCACGTCACCGTGGTCGGCCGGTCGGGCGCGGCGTCGGTGGACCTCGGCGTCCAGGTGGACCGCGCGATCGAGGCCCGCCCGCAGGTCGCGGTCGTCTTCGTGGGGGCCAACGACGTGACCACGGCCACCCTGCCCGCCCGGGCCGTACGGCACCTGCAGAAGGCGGTGCGCCGGCTGCGCGAGGCGGGGGCCGAGGTGGTCGTGGGCACCTGCCCCGACCTCGGCACCGTGCGCCCGATCGCGCAGCCGCTCCGCTGGGTCACCCGGCGCTGGTCGCGCCAGCTCGCCGCGGCCCAGACGGTCGCGGTCATCGAGGCGGGCGGCAGGACCGTGGCGTTCGCCGACCTGCTCGGACCCGAGTTCGATGCGAACCCTGCCGAGATGTTCGGACCTGATCGTTTTCATCCATCTGCCCGAGGTTACCTACAAGCCGCGTACGCAGTGCTACCGTCTGTATGCGCCGCGTTGGGGTTGTGGCCCGAGCCGGAACCCGTGCGCGTCGAAGGATCGCAATACCTCTTGGCCGCAATGGCCGTGGAGGAACCCGGCACCGAGGTCACCGCGACCCGTGTCGCCGGCCGGGCGGTCGGCCCCCATGGACGGTGGGCGGCGCTGCTCCGCCGGAGACCCGGGCCGCTTCCGGACGCCTAGAGCCGGTTACCTCCCGCGGCCGGGCCATCACCCCCTGTAGGAGCGAAATGATCCGGCCCCAGCTGACCCACGTGAAACCCGCTCTGGCGCTCGCCGCGACCGCCGTGCTGACCGGCGCCCTCACCGGCTGCTCCGGCGGCGACGAGGCCGCCGAGGACTACCCGGCCTGGCACAACACGCAGGTGAACGCGGTCAGCCGGACCACCACGGGAGGCGGCGTCGCGGCGACCACGTCCATGCGGCCCGACGGCACCCTGGAGACCGTCGCCCTCGACCTCGCCACCGGCCGCAAACTCTGGGCGCATCCCGCGACGATGGTGGGGCGGCTCCCCGGCATGGGGGTGCAGGCCCCCGCGACCGTGGAGACCGGCGGCGGGCAGGCCGTGGTCGTCGCGCTCGACCCCGCCGCGAACGGCGGCAAGGGCGCCATCCTCGTCGCGCGGGACGCCCGCACCGGACAGCAGAAGTGGACTAGGCCCATGCGGTCCACCTTCGGGCCGCAGCGCTGCGGGCCGTACGTCTGCGTCTCCGAGGACACCGCGCTCTCGTCCGCCCGCGTCGTGGTGCTCGACCCCCGTGACGGCGCCGTGAAGTGGCGGCTGCCCGGCATCGCGGAGGTCGAATGGTCCGACGCGTCCAAGGTCATCCTGCTCAGGCTCGCCGCCCATCCGGTGCTCGAGGCCCGCATGCTCAAGGACGGCAAGACCGTCTGGCAGCTTCCGATCGAGCAGGCCCTCGGCCCCGGCGTCGACCTGAGCGGCGGCTGGGCCTTCGGCGCGACCGATGACAAGATCATCGGGTACGTCGCGCCGTACACCAACCCCCAGACCAAGGAGACCTCGACGTTCGGCCTGTTCTCCGCGCGTATCGCCGACGGCACCGTCGACTGGATGCGGCCGTCCGTCGTCCGCGTCTACCCCAGCGGCAACCCGGCGTACGCGCCGGTCGTCCGGCCGGTCGACGCGCAGGGCCAGTACGGCGGGTTCGCCCGCCTCGACGCCGAGACCGGACGCGTCCTCGGGCAGATCACCCCCGCCCAGGTCCCGGGGTCGGGCTGGTGGCTGGCCTTCCCGCCGGAGATGAACAAGCTGGGCTTCCTCAAGCGCGACGCGCCCGGCTCGGTCTTCGACCTCAGCACCGGCGAGCCGACGCCGGTGAGCGGCGCGACCGGATGGTCGTTCTGCGTGACCGACCCCAAGCCGCTGCCGCTGCGCGGCACGATCCCCGGGTTCTACTCGATCGCCGCACTGTGCGAGTTCGACCTCGCCACGGGCAAGCGCAAGGACTCCTCCTCCCCGCCGCCCTCCTGGTTCACCGGCAGCCAGAACGGCTGGCGCCTGTGGCGCGACGAGAAGGGCGGCTTGCACGCGATCAACGACGGCACCGCCACCGCCCCCGGCATGTACGGCTGAACTTCCCGCCACCGCGTGAAGCGGGAGACACCGAGCGAGCCGCCGGAGCGCGCCGCCAGTCTGGACTGAGGAGAAAGGGAGTGAGGAACGAACTCCCGAACGACGAGGGAACACAGCGGAAGCGAACGCTCCGACACGCGAAGCGGGAGACACTGTGCATCAGTACAAAGTTCTGGTGAGTGGGGTCTGGGGCGTGGCGGGCGGCGTACTGAGGGGTAACCTCCGGGGGAGGAGGCCCCCCGGAACCCTGAGTGGAGGGGCACGAGAGCAGGCAGGAGAGTCACATGCCCGAGGCAGTCATCGTGGCGACCGCGCGGTCGCCGATCGGCCGCGCCTTCAAGGGGTCACTCAAGGACATCCGCCCGGACGACCTGACCGTGCAGATGGTCCGCGCGGCGCTGGCGAAGGTGCCGCAGCTCGACCCGAACGACGTTGACGACCTCATGCTGGGCTGCGGGCTCCCCGGCGGTGAGCAGGGCCACAACTTGGCGCGGGTGGTCGCCGTGATGCTCGGGCTCGACAAGGTGCCGGGCACCACCGTCACCCGCTACTGCTCCTCTTCGTTGCAGACGACCCGGATGGCGTTCCACGCCATCAAGGCGGGCGAGGGCGACGTGTTCATCTCGGCCGGCGTGGAGACCGTTTCCCGCTTCGCGAACGGCAGCTCCGACATGCCGCAGGCGCAGAACCCGGTGTTCGACGAGGCGAAGGCGCGGACGGAGGAGGCCGCCAAGGGCGGGGCGCCGGTGTGGCACGATCCGCGTGAGGACGGCGCGCTGCCGGACGTGTACATCGCGATGGGCCAGACGGCCGAGAACGTCGCCGCGCTGAAGGGCGTCTCCCGGCGCGAGCAGGACGAGTTCGGTGTGCGGTCGCAGAACCTCGCGGAGAAGGCCATCGCGAACGGCTTCTGGGAGAGCGACATCACTCCGGTGACGCTCCCCGACGGCACGGTGGTGAGCAAGGACGACGGCCCCAGGCCCGGCACGACGTACGAGGTGGTCTCGCAGCTCAAGCCGGTTTTCCGGCCGGACGGCACGGTGACGGCGGGCAACTGCTGCCCGTTGAACGACGGCGCCGCCGCTGTGATCGTGATGAGCGACACCAAGGCCGCCGAGCTGGGCATCACGCCGCTGGCCCGGATCGTGTCGACCGGCGTCACCGGCCTGTCTCCGGAGATCATGGGGCTGGGCCCGATCGAGGCGTCGCGGCAGGCCCTCGCCCGCGCGGGCATGTCGATCGGCGACGTCGACCTGGTCGAGATCAACGAGGCGTTCGCCGCCCAGGTGATCCCCTCCTACCGGGAGCTGGGCATCGACATCGACCGGCTCAACGTGAACGGCGGGGCGATCGCCGTGGGCCACCCGTTCGGCATGACCGGCGCCCGCATCACCTCCACGCTGATCAACAGCCTCCGGTTCCACGACAAGTCGATCGGGCTGGAGACGATGTGCGTCGGCGGCGGCCAGGGCATGGCGATGGTGCTGGAGCGGCTGTCCTGAGCCGGGGCGTTCCCGCCGGTCCCGGCCGGTGCCGGGACCGGCGTCGGCTCAGCCGTGGAAGTCGGGGCCCGCGCGGGTGGGCTCGACGCGGATGATCACCCGCTTGTCGCGGATCATCGCGGCGCGGTAGTCGTCCCAGTCCGGATGCTCGCCGCTGATGTCGCGGTAGTACCGCACCAGGTGCTCCATCGCGTCCGGCAGCGAGATGATGTGGGCGGTGCCCTCGATCTGCGTCCAGGGGCCGAAGAACGCGTCGGTGAACACGGTGAGCACGACCTCGGGGTTTTGGCGCAGGTTGCGCGTCTTGACCGCCGTCTCACGGCTGCTGATCACGATGTAGCCGTCCTTGTCGCAGCCGACGGTCACCGGGGAGGTCTGCGGCCGTCCGTCCGGATGGCGGGTCAGCATGACCGCCCGGTGGTTGTTCCTGACGAACTCACGCGCCTTGTCGAGATCCATAAGACAATGATGCGCCCGCACCGGACCGGTGCGGGCGCATCGACGCTGCCTCAGGGTGGTGTGGCTGCCGTGGACGCGGCTGCCGGGAGCGTGTCCGCTCGTGTCGTTGCTGGTGTGGTGCACGCGGGACGGCACTGCCCCCTCCCGCGTTGGGTGGACGCTAGGAGCGACGGCGCCGCTCGTGCTCGAGGACGATCGCGGCGGCGTAGCCGTGGCTCAGCCCGTGCTCATCGGCGAGCCAGTTGGCACGCTCTTCGCAGCGTAGGAACGCCGGGCCGTTGTCGATAGTTTCGAACCACTCTGGGAGGTCGCGCCCGGTTATGGACGGGACGCGGGCGATCAGCTTGCTCTGGGTCTCCGGTGAGTGGTTCAACGACATGGGCACCTCCACGGAAAAGGCTGCTTTGTGTCACAGTGCATCACCGGTCCGCGCTTGACAAGCCCTCGGCGGCATTGTTTTGTTACAGGATGTTGATCAAAAGTTGCGGCACTGATCACCAGATCCTGATATAGAGCACAAAAACGGGGCGCCGCCCCGGAGGACGGCGCCCCTTCCGCTCCTGCGGCTAGTCGTTGTTGGTGAAGTAGCTGATGAAGCGGAGGATCTCCAGGTAGAGCCAGACGAGGCTCAGGGTCAGGCCGAAGGCCATCAGCCAGGAGAAGCGCTCCGGCACGCCGGCCCGCACCCCCTGCTCGATCTCGGCGAAGTCGAGCAGCAGGAAGAAGCAGCCGAGCAGGATCATGGCGGCGCTGAAGATCCAGCCGATGGGGCTGTCGGTGCGCAGGCCGAGGCCGCCGTCGACGAAGATGCCGGCGATCCAGTTGATCAGGATCAGGCCGATCGCGCCGAACGCGGCGGCGACCACGAACTTGGTGAACTTCGGAGTCGGCCGGAAGATCTTCAGCGCGTACACGCTCAGCGTGCCGCCGAAGGCCACCATCGTGCCGAGCACGGCCTGCAGGACGATGCCGCTGTAGACGTTCTCGTACATGTGGCTCAGCACGCCGATGGCGATGCCGTAGCACACGGAGTAGCCGAGGATCAGCGCGGGGTTCGTGCTCTGCCGGAACGACACGATGAGCCCGAGGATCAGGCCCACGATCATGGCCGGCGCCGCGAGCCCCCAGCCGACGTTGAAGTACCAGGCCAGGGCCGCCGACACGACGAGCGTGCCGAGGGTCATGAAGCCGCGCACCACGACGTCGTCGATCGTCATCGCCCGCGCCGCCGGGGGAGCGTACGAGGGCGCGGCGTACATCTCGTTCAGCTGCTGCACGCTGGGCGTGGGACCGGCCCACGCCTGCTGACCAGCCGCCCCGCGCCGACTGAATATGGGGTTCCTGCTCTCCATTCGCTTCCTCCAGGACGCGACTCACTGATCAGCCGCTGCGCGGCCTAGTGGGGATGGTGCCCGAGGAGCGGTCTCCGTACAACTGGGAGCGCCACTCCACCACAGTGCCAACGATCAAAGTGTCGGGCGAGTTCCCGCGCCGCCACCAGAACAATCGTCGAACGCCGAATGGTGGGAAAAAGTTGAACACTTCCTTTACTTGATGGCTTCAAGTCTGATGCTAGCGTGGTGCGGAGCCGAGAAGTAGCGGCCTGACCAGGCAGAACACCCAGCGTCACTCCGCCTGCCGTTGCGAGCCTCTCAACCCGAATCATCCGGGCGCCGCAAGCCGTACGGACGACCGCATCGCGCACAGCACCGACCGTCCGCCGCACATGCCGCAGGAAAGCCATCGCAAGGAGGACGGCGATGAACGCCAGCCACCCACCGTTGCCGCGAAGGCTCCGGCCTCGTTCCATCCGAGGACGCATCACCGTTCTCGTCACGGCGCTCGCCACCGTGCTGCTGATCCCCACCGGGCTCCTGGGCGGCGTGCTCGCCCGGCGGGCGTTCGACACCGCGGTCTGGCTCGACGCGCAGCAGGAGGCCGCGCTCACGGCCGCCGCCTGGCGTTCGGGGCACCTGCGGCACGTCATCACCCCGCAGGTGGCGGGGATCAGCCTGGTCCAGGTGGTGGCTCCGAACCGTCGCGTGCTCGCCGCCTCGGCCGCCGCGCGAGGTAAACCTCCGCTCAGCTCCTTCTGGCCGCCCCAGCGGGATCCGATACGTGACCTGCAGCCCTGTGTCCACGACGGGCTCGGCTGCCTGCGCCTGTCGGCGTTACGGGTGTCGCCGGGACCCGACTCCCCCGTCGTGTACGCGGGACGCCGGATCGACGGCTTCACTCCCGTCGCGATGTTCGACCTGCTCTTCACCGTGGAGGTGACCGCGCTCGTGCTGCTCACGGCGTGGGCCACCTGGAAGGTCGCCGGACGCACCCTGCGGCCCGTGGAGGCCATCCGCAGCGACCTGGCCGCCGTCAACGTGAACGACCTGGACATCCGGGTGCCCGTACCGTCCGGCGACGACGAGATCGCGCGGCTCGCCCGCACCGTGAACAGCACGCTCGCCCGCATCGAGCAGGCGAAGCTGACCACGGAGCGGGCGTTACGGCGGCAACGCGAGTTCGCCGCGGACGCCTCCCACGAGCTGCGGACTCCGCTCGCCGGCCTGCGCGCGCAGCTCGAGGAGGCGCAGCTTCACCCCGACGAGACCGATCTGCGGTCGCTGCTCGCGGCCTCGCTGTCCGACGTGGAGCGGCTGGAAGCGATCATCGACGATCTGCTTCTGCTGGCGAAGGTGGGCGCGACGGCGCCGGACCGCAAGCCCGTGGACGTGACCGAGCTGGTCAGGGACGAGGTCACCCGCCGGGCCGACCGGATTCCGGTGCGCCTGCGGCTGGAGGACGGGGTCAGGATGCACGCCGCGCCACGCCATCTCGCCCGTCTGCTGACCAACCTGCTCGACAACGCCCAGCGGCACGCCCGGAACGTGGTCGAGATCGGGCTCCGGCGCGACGAGGGCTTCGTCGAGCTTCGGGTCGGCGACGACGGCCCCGGCGTCCCGGTGCGCGAGCGGGAACGGATCTTCGAGCGGTTCGCCAGATCGGACACGGCGCGCAGCCGGGGGGACGGGGGCGCCGGGCTCGGCCTGGCCATCGCCCGCGACATCGCCCGCGCCCACTGCGGCACGCTTGTGGCGGCCGAGTCGCCGTACGGCGGCGCCGAGTTCGTGCTGCGCCTGCCGGTCTCCGGCTGCCCGCCGAACGCCGACGGCGCGACCGCCCAGTCGGTGAACCGCCGCGCCGCGGGCCCGTACACCGAGCTGTCGCCGCTGGAGAAGGCCCCGGCGCCGGTGGGCGACGGGCACGCTCGACGGCGGTCAGAGGAGGGCGAACCAGTCCCGGACGGCCTGCCGCCCGCCTCCGCCGAGGGCCACCATGAGGGCGTATCGGGCCTTCACCGGGGCCAGCCCGCGCGCTCCGACGGCGCCGACCTTGCCGGCCAGCCCCAGACCGAGCGGGAGTTCCTCAAGCGCGACCGGCCGGGTACGGCACCGTGAGGCCACCACCACGGGGATGTCCCACTCCGTCAGCTCGCTGATCGTCGCGTACAGGGTGATCGGGACGTTCCCGGCGCCGGCGCCCTCCAGCACGATGCCTCTGGCCCCGGCGTCCACGACCGCCGTGAGGAGCACAGGGTCCATTTCTGGATATGTCTTGATCAGCGCGACGTGGGTTTCCGGCTCTCCCCGGGCCGCCGGGGGCCGCGGCGGCGGCGTCGCCGTCATCTCCACCCGGCCGTCCGCCACTCGGCCGAGGATCGGCGCGGGCGCCGAGGAGAGGGCCGCCACGCCCGTCGCGTCGGTCATCGTGACCCAGCGGGCCGCGTGCAGCTCGTCGTTCACGCAGACCACCGCGCCGACGCCGCGAAGAGCGGGGTCGGCGGCGGCGATCAGCGACGACGCGAGGTTGCGCGGGCCGTCGCTCGACAGCTCGTCCAGCCCGCGTACGGCGCCGGTCAGCACGATGCCGCCGCGGAGAGCGGCGGGCCCGGCGAGCAGGTCCGCAAGGAAGGCGGTCTCCTCGATCGTGTCGAGGCCGTGGGTGACGACCACGCCGTCGAACCCCTCGTCGAGCAGGGCCGTACGGACGCGCCGGGCCAGGCGCAGCATGGTGGAGGTCGAGGTGTCCCAGCTCGGCTCGGCCTGGACGTCCTCGGGCACCACATCGACGCCGAGATCGCCCGGTATGGCCGCCAGCAGGTCGGCCGCCGTCGCGAGGCCCGGCCGGCTGGTGCGACGGGCGTACGCCATGACGTCGCCGGTCGCGACGAGCAGCACGCGTGCGGTCATGACGCGTCGTCCTTGCCGGGAGCGGCGATCCCGGCGTGCCGCTCCAGCCGCTCGACGCGCTCCACGAGCGGGGCGATCTCCTGGCGGACGACCGCCGCCACGACCTGCGCGGCGCCTTGCGGTGCGCTCTGAGAGGCGGTGTCCTGCGACTGGGTGGCTCGCAGGTGCACGTAGCCGGCGAGCGCGGCGACGACCGCGCGCCGGGTGAGGCGCGGCTCGGCGCCCCGCTCCCGCAGCACCTTTCCGCCGAGCCCGTCGGGCTCCGCCACCAGGCCGAGCAGCAGGTGCTCGCACCCGATGTAGTTGTGGCCCAGCGCGTGGGCCTCGGTGACCGCCAGTTCGACGGCGTTGGCCGCGGACGCGTCGAACCGGCTCGGGCCGTCCTTCCGCGCGCCCTCGACCTCCGGCCGTTCTGGACCGGGCTTCGCGGCGGGCGCGGACGCGCGGCGGCTCGCGAGGTCGCGTTCGAGCAGGGTGGGATCGATCTCCATGGCCCGCAGGACGTGCAGGGCGAGGTTCTGTCCCTCGGCCAGCATCGCGGCGAGCAGGTGCTCGGTGCCGACGCCGGCGGCGTTCTCGGCCCGGGCCTGTTCCAGCGCCAGCCGGAAGACGGCGCGGGTCCTGTGCGTGAAGTGCGACAGCCGGGGATCGTCGATCTGGAAGTCGCCGAGAACGCTCTCGCGGATGGCGGCCACGCGCCGCACCGCCTGCTCCAGCGCCCGCTGGCAGATCGCGGACACCGGGAGGGCCGTCTCCTTGACCGCCTCCGCGAGATCGTCGGGCAGATACACGTTGATCTTAGGCATGCCCTTGTTATACCCCTAGTGGGGGTATAAATCTATAACCCCATACGCGGGAGTGCCGCTCAGACGCGTTCGATGACGGTGGCGTTGGCCAGGCCGCCGGCCTCGCACATCACCTGCAGGCCGTAGCGCCCGCCGGTCTGCTCCAGGTTGTTGAGCAGCGTGGTGGCGATGCGGGCGCCGGAGGCGCCCAGCGGGTGGCCGATGGCGATGGCGCCGCCGTTGATGTTCGTCTTGTCCGGCGAGGCGCCTGTCTCCCTCTGCCAGGCCAGCACGACCGACGCGAACGCCTCGTTGACCTCGAAGACGTCGATGTCCTCGATGCCGAGGCCGGCGCGGGCCAGCACCTTGCGGGTGGCCGGGATGATGCCGGTGAGCATGAAGACCGGGTCGTCCCCGACCACGGCGAACGAGTGGACGCGGGCCCGCGGCGTCAGGCCCAGGCGGGCGGCCGCCTCCTCCGAGGTGATCAGCAGCGCGGCCGCGCCGTCGTTGACCGGCGAGCTGTTGCCCGCCGTCACGCGCCAGTCGATATCCGGGTAGCGGGACACCCAGTAGTCGTCCTTGAACGCCAGTCGCAGCCCCGCCAGCGTCTCGACCGTGCTCTCGGGGCGGATCGTCTCGTCGGTGCGCAGATCGTTGACGACCGTGATCTGCGAATCGAAGACGCCGTTCGCCCAGGCCTTCGCGGCGCGCCGGTGCGACTCGACGGAGAACTCGTCCAGCTCGGTGCGGGACAGGTTCCACTTGTTGGCGATCAGCTCCGCGCTGATCCCCTGCGGCACCAGGCTCGGCCGGTAGCGCTCGCCGACCTTCGTGCCGAAGAAGTCGCGCCCGAGGCTCTGCGAGCCGATCGGCACGTGGCTCATCGACTCCACGCCCGACGCGATCACGACGTCGTACGCGCCGCTGATGACGCCCTGGGCGGCGAAGTGGAGCGCCTGCTGGGAACTGCCGCACTGGCGGTCGACGGTGACCGCCGGGACCGACTCGGGGAAGCCCGCGCCGAGGACGGCCCAGCGCGCGGTGTTGCCGGACTGCTCGCCGACTTGACCGACGGCTCCGGAGATGACGTCGTCGACCACCGCCGGGTCGATGCCGGTGCGCTCGACGAGCGCGCGCAGCACGTGGGCGTGCAGATCGACGGGATGGATCTGGGAGTAGGCGCCGCCGGGCTTGCCCTTGGCGACAGGAGTGCGGACCGCGTCGACGATGACGGCTGTGGTCATGGCGTGCACCTTTCGGGAGCGGACCCATACGCTCTCATGCTAGTTGGAAAATCCAACCTAGTGGGTTGTGATGTCCAACTCGCGTAGGGTTGATCCATGCAGTCGACCGATGTGCGCGAATGTTCGATCGCCCGCACGCTTGATCTGGTGGGCGAGCGCTGGACGCTGCTGGCGCTGCGAGAGCTGTTCCTCGGCAACCATCGATTCGAAGCGATCGTGAGGCACACCGGCGCGCCGCGGGACATCCTCACGACCCGCCTCCGCAAGCTCGAGGCGCACGGCCTCATCGCCCGATCCCTTTATCAGGAGCGTCCTCGGCGCTACGAATACCGCCTGACCCCCCTGGGCGAGTCGCTCGCCCCGGTGCTCACCGTCCTGCGCGAGTGGGGAGACGAGCACCTCGCCGGCCCGGACGGACCGCCCGCGACGTTCACACACTCATGCGGCGCGAAGCTGGAAGCCCACGTCACCTGCCGCCACTGCGGCGAGGAGGTCAAAGCCTCGGCCGTACGGCAAGCCGCCCCCTGACCACGGCCGTTCGCCGACCGGCGGGCGGGGCGTCGCGCCGCATGGGCGGCCGGAAAGGGCTCTGGAGGCGCTCTCGACCGGACGGCAGGCGGACGGCCACGGGCACGGTTCGGCACACGCCCGGCGTGACGGAGAGGCGCTGGTGCCCCCGGTGGGACTCGAACCCACACCACAGCCCTTTTAAGGGGCTTGCCTCTGCCATTGGGCTACGGGGGCGCCGCGATCATATGTCACGGATCACTCCTCTGTAAGCAAGTTACGTCTTACGCGGCTTGTCCCCCTTTCCACAGCAGGTGAACGAGGCGCGCGACCGCCACCCGGTCAAGGTCCGGAAGACCGTCCGCACCATCGTTCCCGTCCATAACACCACGATGGCAGAGCGCCGGAACGCGGAACGGCCCAGCGGTGTGAGCCGCCGGGCCGTGTCCGGTGGTGCCGAGGTCGTGCCGCCGATCCCGTCCGCGCGTACGGGTCAGCGCTTGAGACCGCTCCTCGCGGCGGCCCTGAACTCGTCGCGCGGGTGCTCGATCTCGCCCAGGGAGATGGTCTCGCGCTTGAAGAACAGCGAGAGCGTCCAGTCCATCACCACGCGGACCTTCCGGTTGACCGTGGGGACCCGCGACAGGTGGTAGGTGCGGTGCATGAACCAGGCCGGGAAGCCGCGCAGCTTGATGCCGTAGACGTTCGCGACGCCGCGGTAGAGGCCGAGCCCGGCGACCGACCCGACGTACTTGTGCCGGTAGTCCTTCAGCTTCTCCCCGCGCAGGTACGCGGTGATGTTGTCGCCGAGGACCTTCGCCTGCCGTACGGCGTGCTGGGCGTTGGGCGCGCAGTACTGGCCGGGGTTGGTCACGTCGGGGACGCCCGCGATGTCACCGGCGGCGAAGGCGCCCTTGACACCGGCGACCGTCAGGCGGGTCGTGGTCTTGATGCGGCCGCGCTCGTCCAGCGGCAGGTCGGTGGAGTTGACGATCGGGCTCGGCTTGACGCCGGCGGTCCAGACGATCGTGGCCGACTCGAACTCGTCGCCGTCCGAGGTCTTGACCAGGCCGCCCTCGCAGGACTCGAGGAACGTCTTCATCTTGAGCTCGATGCCGCGCTCGCGCAGCTGCTCGGCGGTCCACCTGCCCATCTCGGGGCCGACCTCGGGCAGGATGCGGTCGGACGCCTCGATGAGGACCCAGCGCAGGTCCTTCTTCTCGATGCTCGGGTAGTACTTGATCGCGTCCTCGGTCATGTCCTCGAGCTCGGCGAGGGCCTCGATGCCCGCGAAGCCGCCGCCGACCACGACGAAGGTCAGCGCGCGGCGGCGCACGTCCTCGTCGTCGGTCGACTCGGCCCGGTCGAGGAGGGCCAAGACCCGGTTGCGCAGCGCGATGGCCTCGCCGACGGTCTTGAAGCCGATGGCCGCGTCCTCCAGGCCGGGGATCGGCAGCGTACGCGAGATCGACCCGGCCGCCATGACGACGACGTCATACTCGATCTCCCGCGTCTGGCCGGCCGGGGGCTGGAAGGTCAGCGTACGGGCCTCGTGGTGCACCTTGGAGACCTTGCCGTTGAGGATGCGCACCTTGGGCAGCACCCGGCGCAGCGGGGCCACGACGTGGCGCGGCGAGATGTTGCCGGCCGCCGCCTCGGGGAGGAACGGCTGGTAGGTCATGTGTGACTGCGGGTCGATGAGCGTGATCCGCACGCTGCCGTCGCGCAGCTCCCGGCGGAGCGTGCGCTGGAGCCGAAGAGCCGTGTAAAGGCCCACGTATCCACCGCCGACGATCACGACGTGCTTCCAGTTGCGGTCTGCCACGGTGCCCTCCAAATGCTTGTGAAAGCATTCACAAGCCTACGTCACAAGTTGGCAACCGCACCAACCCGCTAGGGCCAAAGGTCCAGTGATTTTCCCCACTTCGTCATCTCTTACAGACATTTCTTCTGAAAAATCAAGTGATCTTTCCGTAGTGATCGAGTTCACACTTGTGAATTGCTTCACAAGTCAGGGCCGGGCGGCCGTTCCCAGGGCGGCGGCGCGGGCGAAAACAGCGTCGAGCATCTCCGCGGTGACGCGGCCGGTGAAGGTGTTCTGCTGGCTCGGGTGGTAGCAGCCGATGAGCGTGACCGGAGCCGCGCCGTAGGAGATGGGCACCTCAACGGCATGCCCGAAGGCCGGCCTGCGGGGCGGAAGCGTGAACCCGGCCTCGCGCAGCGCGGGCCACACCGCCTGCCAGGCGAAGCCGCCGAGCGCCACGATCACCCGGGTCGTCCCCGCCACCAGCGCGATCTCCCTGGCGAGCCAGGGCAGACAAGTGTCGCGCTCCTCCGGGGTGGGCTTGTTGGCGGGCGGGGCGCACCGCACCGCCGCCATCATCCGCGCGCCGATCAGCCGCTGCCCGTCGCCCGCGTGGACGCTGGTCTCCTGTACGGCGAGCCCGGTGCGGTAGAGCGACGCGAACAACCAGTCGCCGCTGCGGTCGCCGGTGAAGATCCGGCCGGTCCGGTTGCCGCCGTGCGCGGCGGGCGCCAGCCCCACGATGAGCGTGTGCGGCCTTTCGTCGCCCCAGCCGGCGATCGGGCGGCCCCAGTAGGTCTCGTTCGCGAACGCCCGCCGCTTGACGTCGGCCACCTCCTCCCGCCACTCGACCAGACGCGGGCAGGCGCGGCAGACCGACTGCCTTGCGGTCAGGTCCGCGAGCGTACGGCTCTCGGCCGCCAGTTTGGCCACCTCGTGGGCGTCGTACGCGACGGGAGTGTCCGGGCGCGCGGGGTCGCCCGGCCATCCGGAACCGGGAGAAACAGAGCTCATGACACCGATCGTGCCAGGTGAAAGGGGATGCGGCGGCCGCTAACCGGCTCTCGCGACACCGGCACGCGTGTCCCGAAGAGGTCATGCCGAGGAAGAATTCGATCTTTTCGCCACGCCGCGGGTGGGTACGTAACGGCCCGTGTCCATCGACTCATGCCCCCCGCTGTTCGGCCCGGCGTTCGACGCCGACCCCTACCCCGCCTACGACTGGCTGCGCCGCAACGCGCCGGTGACCCGGGTGCCGCTGCCCGGTTGCGAAGCGTGGCTGGTCACGCGGTACGAGGACGCCGTGGCCGCGCTGACCCATCCCGCCCTGGCCAAGGACCCGGCGGCGGGCTCGCCCGAGTGGCGGGCCGCCGGCCTCGGTCTGCCCCTGGACCACCGGCCCGGGCTCGCCCGCCACATGCTCAACGCCGACGGAAGCGACCACGCGCGGTTACGGCGGCTGGTGAGCTCGGCCTTCACGCCCCGGCGGGTGGCCGGGCTGCGGACGCGCGCCCTGGAGGTGACCGACGCGCTGCTCGACCGCCTCGACGGCCCGGAGGCGGATCTGATCTCCGGCCTCGCCTATCCCCTGCCGATCACGATCATTTGCGACCTGCTCGGCGTGCCGGAGGAGGACCGGGCCACCTTCCACCGCCACGCCTCCGTCATCGACTCCTCGGCCATGTCCGAGGTGGAGGAGATCACCCGCGCCACGGACGCCCTGGAGAGCTTCCTGGCCGACCTGGTCGAGCTCAAGCGCTCCCGGCCCGGCAACGACATGCTCACCGACCTCGTACGGCGGTCGAACCAGGGCGAGATCGACGAGGACGAGCTGACCTCGACCGCGTTCCTGCTGCTCGTCGCGGGCCACGAGACGACCGTGGCGCTGATCGGAAACGGCCTGCTCGCCCTGCTGCGTCATCCCGACCAGGCGGCGGCCCTGCGGGCCGACCCGTCCCGGATGCCGGACTTCATCGACGAGATGCTGCGCTACGACGGTCCCGTACGGAACGCCACCTGGCGTTTTCCCACCGAGCCTGTGGTCATCGGCGGTCAGGAGATGCTTCCCGGGGAGCCCATCCTCATCTCGCTGCTGGCGGCCAACCGGGACCCCGCGGCGTTCAGCGACCCGGACGCGTTCTCCCCCGGCCGGGTCGGCGAGCCGCACCTGGCCTTCGGGCGGGGCCCGCACTACTGCATCGGCGCGGCGCTGGCCAAGGTGGAGGGTGAGGCCGCGATCGGCCGGGTGCTCGAACGGTTCCCGGATCTGGCGCTCGCCGTCGACCCCGACGAGCTGAGGTGGTGGCCGAGCGCCATCATGCGCGGCCTGTTCTCCCTGCCCGTCCGGCTGTACGGCTGACGCCCCGCCCGGCTCCGCCGGTATCCGAGCCGGGACGACCGGGCACGGCGCACGGCATCCGAGCCGGAGTGAGTGAGCCTGGCCCAGCCCTCGGAGCCGGAATGATCGGGGATGACATACGGCATCCAAGCCGAGGCGACCAGGCGTGGCGCACGGCATCGGAACCGGGATGCCTGGCGTGGCCCAGCCCCCGGAGCCAGGGTGAGCCTCGCTCAGCCCTCGGACCCGGAATGACCGTGGATGGCGTACGCATCGGGACCGAGGTGCCTGGCGTGGCGCAGCCCTCCTAGCCGGGGCGACCGGGCGTCCCGGCTCCCCTGTTGGGAGGCCGTCACCGTGGCCGAGAGCGTTATTCCGGCCCGCCTCCGGCCATGTGATGGTCCCTCGAGCCCTGCCCGCGCGTCCTGGCTCCCCTATTGGGAGGCCGGGGCCGGGAGCGTTCTCCCGGCCCGCCTCCGGCTACCTCACGCTCCCGGCCATGCCCGCGTGTCCCGGCCACGTGACGCTCCTCGCGCCCCGGCCTCGTGCCGCACCCGGCCGTGCCGCGCGTCCCCCGCCCGGCCGACGCCTGCCCGCACGGCTGACATTCCGCTCGCCCGGCCGACGCCTGCCCACACGGCTGACATTTCGCTCGCCCGGCTGACGCCGTCGTCTGCCGGGCACTCCCCCCGGGCCATGGTCAGCGTGTCGGCGAGGCGGACGACTCGTCGGAGGGGCCGGAGGACGGCTCAGCAGAGGGAATGTCGGACGGCTCACCGGAGGAGCTGACGGACGGCTCGGGAGCCAGCTCGCCGGAAGGGCTGACAGAGGGCTCGGGGGACGGTTCAGCGGAGGGACTCGCGGACGGCTGGGCGGGCGGTTCGGTCAAGGGGCCGGCGGCAGCCGTGGGCGTCGGCGGGACGGGCGCGCACGTCTCCCCCAGTCCACGGGTTGCGGGGTCCACCGATCGCAGTGGCAGCGGGTAGGCGTTGCGGATGGGCGGCTCGCCGTTACACGGGATGACGAGCTCCTGACCTAAGCCCGGCTCAACCGTGATCGGATTTCCGTCCTGGTCGTAGAGCCGGACGTTGCGCAAGGGCGTCCCGTCCTCCGCGTACGGGAAGATGTTGTAGACGGGCCCGCTGAACGAGGACACGTTCTCCACCCGGGTGATGCCCGGCGCGACCACGACCGGCGGAGGGCCGTGGTCGAACGCCACGCTGTCCGACGACGGAGGGTCGGCCATCGCCGCGATCACGAGGACCGCGACCACCGTGTTGGCCCCGAGCAGCAGCGCGCGGCCCCAGCCAGGCGATCGCGTACGGCTCCGCCTGCCCAGCCACACCGACCCCCAGATGACCGCCAGCGTGAACACCCACGACGGGATGTCGCCGGGGACCAGTCTGGTGTCGCCGACCGGTGCGAGCATGGCCAGTGCGACCGCGTACCCCCGCAGCACCCACCAAGCCGGACGTAGCTCGGGAGCGAAGGCGACCACCTGGCGGTAGGGCGGCAGCACGAGCAGCCGGGTGTGGACGCGCCGCACGCCCGCGGGCGCCCGCTCGCGCAGCCTCCGGCTCAGCGGGACGCCACCGCCGCCCGGCGCCCGCCCGCCGTAGGCGGCCCGCAGCTCGGCCGCGTACGCCTCAGGACTGCCGAGGCGTTCCTCCAGCGACTCGCCCGACTCGGCGGCGACCTCGGCGAGATGCTCGTCCAGGTCCTCCAGCAGCTCGTCCCTGTCACGGGCGGGGAGATCACCGAGCGCGTCGCGTACGGCGGCAGCGTATTCCTGGGGCGTCATGGGGGGCTTCATCCCGGATCGACCTCCTTGAGCAGGTCGTTCATGGTGGCGGCGAAGGATGTCCAGGTCTTCGCCGAGGTCTGGAGGAGCGATCGGCCCACGTCGTTCAGGCCGTAGTACTTGCGGTGCGGGCCCTCATCCGAGGCGACCACATAGGAGGTGAGCGCTCCGGCCTTGAAGAGTCGCCGCAGCGTCCCGTACACCGAGGCGTCACCGACGTCCTCAAGCCCCGCCTCGCGCAGGCGGCGTACGACGTCGTATCCGTAACTGTCGCGCTCGGCGAGCACCGCGAGGACCGCCAGGTCGAGAACCCCTTTGAGGAGCTGGCTACTGTCCACGCATCACACAGTACTACGCATTGCGCAGTAGCGCCAAGACCTCTAGGCTCTGCACGGTGTCAACGTGATCCCGACGACGTCCTTGCCACCGTCGCGGCGGTCGGCGCGCAGGCGATGAACGCCGGGGCACCCCGGCGAATCACGGCCTCTGCCACACCTCAGCCGACACACCCCAGCCGCGCCCGACGCCATCGCCGCATCGGAGACCCAACGGGTCACCCGCAGGCCGGGCCCCGGCAGCGTGGTCGCCATCGAGCCGCATCACGATCAGTTGTCAGCGCCCGCGCAAGACCAGTGCGGCCCCGGCGAATCACGGCCTCTGCCACACCTCAGCCGGCACACGCACTCAGCCGACACACCATCCGGGCCCTTCGTGAAAAGGTGCCTCTGTGCGCAGCGCAGCGTCCCGAGCGGCCCCGCGCGCCGGGCGTTGAATCCCCACATCGCCGTGCGCCCAGCCAACATGGGACGGCAACGGGAGAACAGTTAGGCGAGGGACCAGGCGATGCCGTCGAGGATGTCGTGTTCGCTGACCACGACCTCCGAGAAGCCGTAGCGGCGCACGATGCGGTCGAGGATGAGCGCGCCCGCGCCGATGACGTCCACCCGGCCGGGGTGCATGACCGGGATGGCGGCCCGCTCGTCGCGCGGCATGCGCAGCAGCCGCGCCGACACCTCGTGGACCCGCTCGGCGGGGATGCGCGAGTGATGGATGCGCGCGGGGTCGTAGCCGGGCAGGTCGAGCGCGATCCCGGCCACCGTGGTGACCGAGCCCGCCAGGCCGACCAGCGTGCGTGCCGTACGCACGGGGACGTTCTCCTCGACCCGGTCCATCGCCGCCTCGATGTCGGCGATCGCGGCCTCCACCGTCTCGGTGCTCGGCGGGTCGTCGCGCAGGTGGCGCTCGGTCAACCGTACGCAGCCGATGTCCACCGACAGCGCGCCCTCGACCGAACGCGAGCCGACGACGAACTCGGTGGAGCCGCCCCCGATGTCCACCACCAGATAGGGGGTCTCGGCGGCGGCACCGGCCCGGGCGAGGCCACGGGTGGCGCCGGTGAAGGACAGCCGCGCCTCCTCGTCGCCGGTCACCACCTCCGGCTCCACCCCGAAGATGTCGCGTACGCCGGAGACGAAGTCGGCCCGGTTGGCCGCGTCACGGGTCGCCGACGTGGCGACGACGCGGACCGGCACGGCGCCGTCCGGGGAGTGCTCCTTGATCAGCTTGGCGTACCCGCGCATGGCGCTGAACGTCCGCTCCAGCGCCTCCGGTGCGAGCCGTCCCGTACGGTCGACGTCCTGGCCGAGCCTGACGATCTCCATGCGCCGCTCGACGTCGGTGAGCTCGTCGCCCGAGATGTCGGCGATGAGAAGGCGGACCGAGTTGGTCCCGCAGTCGATGGCCGCTACCCGCTTCGTTCTCACGCTCATCCCTTCCGGTCTCCGGCCGGCCGCACGCGCCGGGAGGGCGCTGCCGGGCCGGTTCCGCCTTCTGCCCGCCCCGGGCGTACGGATACGCCCGCGAGGCTCACGGCTGCTCTTCCGGCTTGTCCACGACGACGCAGGGGCCGTCCGCCCACCAGTCGGGCAGCGCGTCCAGGGCCTCCCGGCCGAACGGGTTGACTCCCGGCACGGCCAGCTCGTGAGCGACCAGCGCGTGCAGGCACTTGACCCGGTTGGGCATGCCGCCGGCGCTCTGCATGTCGCGCGGCAGCGGCTCCAGGCCGTCCTCGGCGGCGGCGCGGTCGCGGCGGGCGACGTAGTCCTCGTGCGCCGCCCGGTATGCCTCGGCCAGCTCGGGGTCCTCGGCGAGCCGGGCCTGCATGCGCTTCATCAGGCCGGACGACTCCAGCGTGCCGATCGCCGAGGCGGCCTTCTGGCAGGTCAGGTAGAACAACGTCGGGAACGGCGCGCCGTCGGGCAGCCGGGGCGCGGTCTCCAGCACGTCGGGCAGCCCGCAGGGGCACCGGTGGGCGACGGCGCGCACCCCGCGCGGCTGCCGCCCGAGCTGCGCTTGCGCCGCCGCCAGGTCCGCCGGGTCCACCCGGCCCGGCCGGCTCTGGCTCCCGTGACCCGGCTGACCCTCGTGCACCGGGTGACCCGCCTGGTCGTCCGCCACGTCGATTCCCTCGCCCTTCACGAATCCCGCCCCGAGTCCGCCATGATGCGCGTGTGCGCGCCACGATTCCCCGAGTGTGGCCCGCCACCGCGTCCGCCGCTACACCAGCCATGCCGCCCGCCGCTACGCAGGCCACGCTGCACGGCCACCAGGCCGGCCGCGCTGCCCGGCGCTACACCCGCCTCTAGGCCGACCGCGCTGCCGACCGTGCCGCCTGCCGCTACACCGGCCGCGCCGCCCGTCGCTACGTCAGCCCCGCTGTCGACCGTGATCCCGGCGGTGCCGACGGCCGGGATGCCGACCCCGGCGTCGGCCCGGGTGCAGGCTCCACCGGCCCGGCGGCCGTTCTCGGCGACGTCCGCGAACCTCATCCGGCCGGCGCGGACGCGGAGGCGGAGGCCGCCGGTGCCGGGCTCTGCTGCCCCTGGGGCGCGGCGGGCCGCCCCTTGTCCGCCGCCTCGAACGACTTCCAGAGTGTGACGTACCAGGCGGGCCGTTCCGGCTCCTTCGTCCCGGCCTTGGCGGCGGCTTCGGCCGTTCCCTCGTCGAGCACCTGATAACAGTCCGCGCCGGGCTCGCAGAAGAACAGCCGCTCCTTGGCCAGGCGCTTGATGTATTCGGGGTCTTCCAGCCGCCGGCGTCGCTCCTCCAGCCTCTGGAGCTTGCGCAGCGCGTTCGCCTGCTGCTCCTCCAACTGGGCGATCTGCCGGCGCTGGGCGACGTACTCCCGCACGGGGTAGGCGAGGCTCATGGCGATGGCGCACACGACGACCGCGAGGATCGCCGCGCGCCCGGTGAGCTGCGGCCGCTTCGCCGTCACGAAACCACCCCTCCCGGTCGGTCACCGCATGGCCCGGTCAACGGCCACACTAACCGCCCGTCCCGGCCGTCCACGCCCGGACGGGGCACGGCATCGCCGCACCACGCGTCCGGGACGTGCCCGCCGGGCTCCCGCTACGCCTGGAAGCGCGGGAAGGCGGAGCGACCGGCGTACCGAGCCGCGTCGTCGAGCAGCTCCTCGATGCGCAGGAGCTGGTTGTACTTGGCTACCCGGTCCGAGCGGGCCGGGGCGCCGGTCTTGATCTGGCCGCAGTTGGTGGCCACGGCGAGGTCGGCGATCGTGGTGTCCTCGGTCTCGCCCGAGCGGTGGCTCATCATGCAGCGGTAGCCGCTGCGGTGGGCCAGGTCGACCGCGTCGAGGGTCTCCGACAGGGTGCCGATCTGGTTGACCTTCACCAGCAGGGCGTTGGCGGCGCCCTCGCGGATGCCGCGCGCGAGCCGCTCGGGGTTGGTGACGAACAGGTCGTCGCCCACGAGCTGGACCTTGCTGCCGAGGGAGGCGGTGATGGCCTTCCAGCCCTCCCAGTCCTCCTCGTTCAGCGGGTCCTCGATGGAGACCAGCGGGTAGGAGCGGACCAGGTCCTCGTAGAAGGAGATCAGCTCGTCGGCCGACAGGCCCTTGCCGTCGATCGTGTAGACGCCGTCGTTGTGGAACTCGCTGGCCGCGACGTCGAGCGCCAGCGCGATGTCCTGGCCCGGCGTGTAGCCGGCCTTCTCGATCGCGACCAAGATCAGGTCGAGGGCGTCGCGGTTCGACGGCAGGTTCGGCGCGAAGCCGCCCTCGTCGCCCAGGCCGGTGGCGTAGCCCTTCTCCTTCAGCACGCTCTTGAGCGAGTGGTAGGTCTCCGCGCCCATGCGCACGGCCTCGGAGAACGTCTCGGCCCCGATCGGCGCGATCATGAACTCCTGGATGTCCACGTTGGTGTCGGCGTGCGCGCCGCCGTTCAGGATGTTCATCATCGGCACGGGCAGGATGTGCGCGTTCGGCCCGCCGATGTAGCGGAACAGGGGCAGGTCGGCGCTGTCGGCGGCGGCCTTGGCGACGGCCAGCGAGATGCCGAGGATCGCGTTGGCGCCGAGGCGGCCCTTGTTGGGCGTGCCGTCCAGGTCGATCATCGTCTGGTCGATGAGCCGCTGCTCTTCGGCGTCGAAGCCGATCAGCTCGTCGGCGATCTCGTCGGTGACGCCGAGAACGGCCTTCTCGACGCCCTTGCCGAGATAGCGCTTCTTGTCGCCGTCGCGCAGCTCGACGGCCTCGAACTGGCCGGTGGAGGCGCCACTCGGAACGGCGGCGCGGCCGGTGCTGTAGTCGTCCAGCAGTACCTCGACCTCGACCGTGGGGTTCCCACGGGAATCGAGGATCTCGCGGGCGGTGATGGCCTCGATGGCAGCCACGAACGCTCCTAGCAGAATGGCGGGCGGTTTGCCATCTGAGCCTATCGGTCCCTACTACTTGGTACGGCGGAGGGCCACCCGTTCACGGCGTGTCCGGCCCCGCCTCCCCGCGTCACCCCACGTCTCCCCACCTCCCCTCGTGGCTCCCCGCCTCGTGCCCGCCCACGTCTCCTCGTGTCTGCCCCGTCGTCTTCGCGTCTCCCCGCGCCTCGTCTCTGCCCGCGTCTCTTTCGCGTCTCGCGCGTCCGCCCCGGCCCGCACCGATCCCCCGGCGGCGGGGCCGGGCCGGCATCGCATCAACCAGGTCAGGTATGGGCCGGGTCGCGCATGGGTGCTCGGCAGCCGGGCGCCGGACACGCCCACGAGGCGGGGTCGGTGCCGCTTAGCCGGCCGTTCTCCGGGGCCGGATGGCACGGCCCGACCACCCCCACCGGAGGCTCGAACCAGGGCAGGCAGGGGCCGGGCCACGTGATACGGCCGGTCCAGGCGCGGGGCGGGCGGCACGGGCCGGGGCAGGCCCCGAGCGGAAGCGCAGCTCAAGGCAGGTACGGGCCGCTCACGGGCAGGTGGACCGGGTCAGGCGCGGCCGGAGGGGGCCGGGTCGGCCGTGCCTTCCCACTCCTCGACGCGCCGCCGGTATTCCCTGGCCGCCGCCCTCAGCTCGGCCTCGGGGTCGAGCCCCGCGTCCTGGATCTCCCGTACGAGCGCGAACAGGCGGGCGCCGGCGGACGAGGTGAGGCCGTCCGCGAGGGACGCGGGCGCGCCCGCACGGCCCGCCCGGCGCAGAAGCTGGGCGGCCAGGGAGATCGCCGGCTGGCCCATGGGCACGCCGCTGAGCACCGAGCCGGTCTCCCCCTTGGCGGCCCGCTCGGCCGCCTTGATCGCCTCCCAGTTGTCGCTGACCTCGCCGGCGCCGGAGACCTCGACGTTCGAGAAGACGTGGGGGTGGCGGCGGACCAGTTTGTCCACGATGCCGGAGGCGACGTCGTCGATGTCGAAGCCGTCTCCCGACGTCTCCCCCGGGCTCATCCGTTCTTGCGCGAGCCGGGCGTGGAACATCACCTGAAGCAGCAGATCGCCCAGTTCCTCGCGCAGCGCGGTGTAGTCGCCCTCGTGGATGGTCTCCAGGACCTCGTACGCCTCTTCGACCAGGTACGGCACGAGCGACTCGTGGGTCTGCTTGCGGTCCCAGGGGCATTCGCGGCGCAGCCGGTCCATGACCTGGACGAGGTCGAGCAGCCGGGCGCCGGGCAGGTCGTAGGAGCCGGGGACGACCTCGATCTCCGGTGGTTCGTCCAGCGAGAGCGCGGCATGGCCGACGGCGCGCATGAAGTCCTCGTCGCCGTCCTGCGCGGCCAGCCACACCACCGTCCCCGTACGGCTCTCGCGGGCGATCGCGTGGGGGTCGGGGGTCACCACCTCGACCCGGACGCCGGCTTCGTCGAGGTAGGGCAGATGGGGGTGGTCGGGAGTGCCGGTGAGCACCCGCCCCGCGGTGAGGGCCTTCCACGCCGCGGGCGCGAGCAGGCCCGGAGCGACCCTGGGCGAGGTGGTCACCACGATCAACGCCATGCTCCCACCATAGTGAGCCCGCCGAATCCAGCTCTCCAGAGGCCGCCGGCCGTCCCCCACGCCGGCGGGCGGTGGGGTGACGTCCCGGGGACGCGCGGCAGGCCGCCCGGACCACCCGGGCGGCCTGTGGCGTGCACCTGTGGCGTGGAAAGCCGGTGTTGAGTGTGCGGTGATCAGCCGCCCTGGGGGGCGCCCGCGTCGGCGCCGCCCGGACCGGCGGCCCCGCCCACGGGGCCGAAGCGGTCGTCGGCCACGAAGACCGCCTGCTGGGGGTCGTACTTGCCGTAGCGGGGGCTGTACTTCACCGGCACGGCGGAGTCGGCCTCCTGGACGACCTTCTGCGCCGCCGCCTGCTGGCTCGCCTGGTCCTGACCGGCTCCGGCCTGCTGCATGAGCTTCACGCGGACGACGTAGGCGCGCAGGAAGTCGCGGCCCTGGTCGAGCGGGATGCCGTTGGCCAGCAGGACCTTGTTGAACTGCTCCCAGCCGCCCTGGGCGAGCGCGACGTTGTCGATGTCGCGGTCGGTGGCGACGACGCCCTTGCGGCGGCCGAACTCCAGGTACTGCTTGCTGAAGGTCATGTTCAGCAGCACCATCTGCGGCAGCGAGGCGGGCAGCTGGAGCTGCTCCTCGGGCATCTCGTTGGCGGCCAGGTCGGCGCGCAGCTCGCGGATCTTGTCGTTCAGCTCGCTGGAGGTGATGCGTTCCTTGCCCACGATGGCCGCGGAACCCGCCTGCATGGGGCCGCCGCACGCGGTCAGGGCGATACCGGTCGCCGCCAGCGCCACGGCGACGCGCACTCGATACGACTTCACGGACGATCCTCCCGAACGACACCGGCCACGCATATGTTGGACAATTTCGCGGGTCACTGTACCCGCATCGGCTCCAGGAACAGGGCCTCGACCAGGTCCCCGCACCATTTCAGCAGGTCGAGGTCGCGCAGTGGCTGACCGCCGATCGGCTTCGTCTTCGGCACGGGAACAAGCAGGATCTGCGTGGCCTGCTTCCATATGGAGCGGGGGTAGAGCCGCTGCAGCCGCACCTGCTGTGAATCTTTCAGCTCCACGGGCGCGAACCTGATCTGCTGCCCCTGCAGCGTCACGTCGGTGAGCCCGGCCCGGCGGGCCTTGACGCGGAAGCGCGCCACCTCCAGCAGGTTGTCCACCTCCTGGGGCGGCCTGCCGTACCGGTCGGTGAGCTCGTCGCGGACCGCCGTGATGTCGTCCTCGGACCCGATGGCCGCGATCCGCTTGTACGCCTCCAGGCGCAGCCGCTCGGAGGTGACGTAGTCGTGCGGCACGTGGGCGTTGATCGGCAGCTCGACCTTGACCTCGGGCCGCTCCTCCACCTTGGCCTCGCCCGCGAGCTTGGACTTCTGCTCCTGGACCGCCTCGGCCATCATCCGTACGTAGAGGTCGAAGCCGACACCGGCGATGTGGCCGGACTGCTCGGCCCCGAGGATGTTGCCGGCGCCGCGGATCTCCAGGTCCTTCATCGCGACGTACATGCCGGCGCCCATCTCGGTGTGCTGGGCGATCGTGGCGAGCCGCTCGTGCGCGGTCTCGGTCAGCGGCGCCTCCGGCGGATAGAGGAAGTAGGCGTAGCCGCGCTCGCGGCCCCGGCCGACCCGGCCGCGCAGCTGGTGGAGCTGCGACAGGCCGTAGTTGTCCGCGCGGTCCACGATCAGCGTGTTGGCGTTCGGCACGTCCAGGCCGGACTCGACGATCGTGGTGGAGACGAGCACGTCGAAGCTGCGCTCCCAGAAGTCCACCATGATCTTTTCGAGCTGGCTCTCGTTCATCTGCCCGTGCGCGACCGCGATGCGCGCCTCCGGGACCAGCTCGCGCAGCCGCGCGGCCACCTTGTCGATCGTGCGGACCCGGTTGTGGACGAAGAACACCTGGCCGTCGCGCATCAGCTCGCGCCGGATCGCCGCCGCGATCTGCTTCTCGTCGTACGGCCCGACGAACGTGAGGATCGGGTGCCGCTCCTCCGGCGGGGTGAGGATCGTGGACATCTCGCGGATGCCGGTGAGGCCCATCTCCAGCGTCCTCGGGATCGGCGTGGCCGACATGGCGAGCACGTCCACCTGCGTGCGCAGGTGCTTCATGGCCTCCTTGTGCTCGACGCCGAACCGCTGCTCCTCGTCCACGATGATCAGGCCGAGGTCCTTGAACTTGACCTCCGGCGACAGCAGCCGGTGGGTGCCGATCACCACGTCGACCTCGCCCGTACGCAGGCCGTCGAGGGTCGCCTTGACCTCGCTGTCGGTCTGGAACCGGGAGATCGGCCGCACCGTGACCGGGAAGGCGGCGAACCGCTCGCCGAACGTCGACAGGTGCTGCTGCACCAGCAGCGTCGTCGGCACGAGCACGGCCACCTGCTTGCCGTCCTGCACCGCCTTGAACGCCGCCCGCACCGCGATCTCGGTCTTGCCGTACCCGACGTCGCCGCAGATCAGGCGGTCCATCGGGACGGGCCGCTCCATGTCGCGCTTGACCTCGTCGATCGCTTCGAGCTGGTCGGCCGTCTCGGCGTACGGGAAGGCGTCCTCCATCTCCCGCTGCCAGGGGGTGTCGGGGGCGAAGGCGTGGCCGGGGGAGGCCATCCGGGCCGAGTAGAGCCGGATCAGCTCGCCGGCGATCTCCCTGACCGCCTTCCTCGCCCGGGTCTTGGCCTTGGCCCAGTCGGCCCCGCCCATGCGGTTGAGCGTGGGGGCCTCGCCGCCGACATACCGCGTGACCTCGTCGAGCTGGTCGGTCGGCACGTAGAGCCGGTCGCCCCTGGCGTACTCGATCACGAGGTATTCGCGCGTCGCGCCCTGGACCGTGCGCTGCACCATCTCGACGTAGCGGCCCACGCCGTGCTGCTCGTGCACCACGTGGTCGCCGACCTTGAGCTGCAGCGGGTCGACCATGTTGCGGCGGCGCGACGGCAGCCGCCGCATGTCCTTGGTGGACGCCTTCTGGCCGACGAGGTCGAGGTGGGTCACCACGGCGACGTCCGGGGTGACGAAGCCGTGGTCGATGCGGCCCGTCGTGACCTGCACGACGTCCTTCGGCGGCGGGCCGTCCAGGGACGGCACGAGCCGCGCCGCCACGTCCACGCCCTTGAGCAGCTCCACCATGCGCTCGGCCGGGCCGTGCCCCTCGCTCAGCAGCACCACCGGCTTGCCCGCGCCCAGCCAGCCCTTGATGTCGGACAACGCCCGCTGGGTGTCGCCCCGGTAGGCCTCGACGTCCTGCGCGTCCAGCTCCACGCCCTCGCCGAAGGGGGCGATGCTCCACCACGGCTGGCCCAGCTCGCGGGCGTGGTCGCGCACCTCCTCCAGCGTGCGGAAGGCGGCCGCCCGCAGGTCGATCGGCGCCTCGCCGCCGGCCGCGGCCGCGATCCAGGACGCCTCCATGAACTCCTGGCTGGTGTGCACCAGCTCGACCGCCCGGCCGCGGATGCGCTCGGGATCGCAGACGAACACCGCCGACCGGATCGGCAGGTGGTCGAGCAGCAGGTCCATCTGGCCGGCGAGCACGGGCGCGAACGCCTCCATGCCCTCCACCGGCACACCCTCGGCGAGCTGGTCGAGCACGTCCTTCAGCGCCGGGTGCTCCTCCCCCAGCTCGCGGGCGCGCCGCCGCACGTCGTCGGTGAGCAGCAGCTCACGGCAGGGCGCGGCGAACAGCCCGTCCTGGGCGACCTCGAGCGAGCGCTGGTCGGCCACCTTGAACCAGCGGATCTCCTCGATCGTGTCGCCCCAGAACTCCAGCCGCAGCGGATGCTCCTCGGTGGGCGGGAACACGTCGAGCAGGCCGCCGCGCACGGCCACCTCGCCGCGCTTTTCCACCATGTCCACGCGGTGGTAGCCGTTCTCGACCAGCCGGGCCACCACGTCGTCCAGGTCGGCCTCGTCGCCCGCGCGCAGCCGTACGGGCGTCAGGTCGCCGAGCCCGGACACGATCGGCTGCAGCAGCGAGCGGACCGGCGCCACCACGATGCGCAGCGGCCCGGCCGCCGGGTCGCCCTCCACCGGGTGGGCCAGCCGCCGCAGCACGGCCAGGCGCTGGCCGACCGTGTCGCTGCGCGGTGACAGGCGCTCGTGGGGCAGCGTCTCCCAGGCGGGGAAGACCGCCACGGAGTTCTCGTCGACCAGGCTGGTGAGCGCGGCGGCCAGGTCCTCCGCCTCACGCCCGGTCGCCGTGACGGCGAGCACCGGCCGTACGCGAGACAGCGCGGCGACGGCGAACGGCCGCAGCGCGGGGGGCGCCACCAGCTCGGCGCCGGGATGGGCGGGCTGCCCGGCGGCGTCGAGCGCGGCGGCCAGCCTCGGTTCGGCGGATACGAGGTCGAGCAGTCCGGAAAGAGACATCGATGCCTTCAAAAGCCCCGTGACAAAGACAGCCGGCGTGCGGACGCGACCCCGTTCATCCGGCCGATCCCCCTTGCGGCGGAGATCCCCGAGACGCTCCCAACCGGGCCGCGGCTACCAAGGCTACGCCCTGTCCATTCGCCTCGCTCCGTGTGGCTGCCGGCGATGCCTCGGTCCGCTGGTCGTCCCACAAGTGCGTGGCGGGCGCCTGCGGGCGGGAGTACTCGCCGCCTGGTGAGTCGTCCCCCGCGCGCGTGCAGGCACCTGCGTACACAGGCGCGTGCGTGCGGGCATGCCCCGTCGGTATGGCTCGCGGCCCGCGACGAGTGGCGGCAAATGCGCAACCGAGAGTCGCCGGATGGTTACGCTCAGTGGCATGACAGAGGTTCGGGTGTCGTCCGTCGACCAGGACGACGTGTTCAGCCAGCGGATTCGCGAGCAGTGGACCGACCAGCTCGGGCGGCGGCTCGACATCCTCATCGCCGGGTGCGGCCGGGGCGGCGTCCTCGACGTGGCGCGGTACGAGCCGAGGATGACGGGCGTGGACGAGGATCTCCCGCCCCTGCGGGCGCACACCGCCAGCCGCGACGACCTGGAGGCGTCCTACCTGGGCGACCTGCGTCTCGTGCCGATCCCGCCGCGCTCCTTCGACGTCGTCTACGTGTCGTTCCTCCTCGAACGCATCCGGCACGCCGAGCTCGTGCTCGACCGTCTCGTCGCCGGGCTGCGCCCCGGCGGGCTGCTGCTGCTCAAGATGCGCGACCGCAAGTCGGCGTACGGCTTCTGCGACCGGGTGACCCCCCGCTGGCTGCGCCGGGCGCTGTGGCGCACGCTCGCCCCCGCCGGGGCGGTGGGGCCGCTTCCGGCGATCTACGAGCCGCTGGCCTCCCGCGAGGGCATCCAGGCGTACTGCCTGATGCGCGGGCTCATGATCGCGGAGGACTACTCGGCGGTGAGCGGCCCGGCCCGGCGGGGTCCGCACGGCGGTCTGGTCGCCTTCGTCTGCCGGGTCGTGGCCGCGCTCTCGCGAGGCGGGCTCAACGGCACCGAGGACGAGATCACCATGGTGATCCGCCGTCCGCAGAACCATTTCGCCCGCCTCATCTGAGCCGCTACCTGAGCGTCAGCACCGGGTGCCACTCCTCGGGCTTCTGGCTGTTCTTCCGGTAAACCGAAAGCTGCACCTTGTCCTCGCCGTCGACGCTCACCAGGACCAGGCCGTTGTGGAACTCGCTGCCGCACGCGCCGGCGCAGCCCAGCGCGACCAGGCGGCGGTCGTCGGCCCAGGCGAGAAGCTGGAGCACCTGCTGACGGCCCACGACCCTGCCCGTCGAGAGCTCGGTGACCTTGGTGGGCATGCCGTCGGGGCCGGCGAGCAGCGTGCCGTCGGGCGACACGCCCGCCTTCGACTCGGTGACGACGTAGCCGGCGGGCGCGTCGTGCGGCCTGCCCTCCAGGTCGTAGAAGGCGTCCGGCCGCTTCCAGATGTTGCTGGCCTCTCGGACCAGCGTGCCGTCGTCGCTCCAGCCGAAGTCGCGCCGCACGTTGCTGTTGTCGGTCAGGCAGGGATCGACGGCGTGGAAATCCCCCGCCGTCGCGGTCGCCACGTCGACGACGTAGAAACCCGTCCGGCTGGTGGAGATCATTCGCGGGGGCCGTGCGTCCTCCGGCGTCGCGGCGGCCCGCGTCGGACACTGCCGCTCGTCGACGGTCGTCATGTCCAGGTCGGGAAGATCGTCATAGGCGGTGGCGAGCAGGCGCGTGCCGTCCGGCGACCAGGCGAGGCCGCCCACGGGACGGTCGACCGGCACCCACGCCCGCACCCGCCGGACCTCCATGTCGAAGATGCCGATCCTCCGCACGGGCAGGGCCTTCTCCAGGACCGCCGCCCAGCGCAGGCCGGGGGCGACCTCGACCCAGCCCCAGTCGGTCTTCTCGTAGGTCCCGGTCACCTGGTCGAGGAGATACCACGTGCGGTCCATGACCTTCCTGCCGCCGGCGGTGCGCCACCGCCACGTGAAGTACGCGGAGACGGCCACCCGGCCCGCCGCGATCATCCTCTTCGGCGGGGAGTTGCCGGTGTCGGTCATCACGTCCTCGGCGGGCTTCGTCTCCCGATAGGGCTGGACGGGCACCACCACCGGAGGGCCGCCGACCCGCGAGATCGGCTCCACGGCGAAGTGCGGGATCACGACCAGCGGCACCAGCAGGGCCACGGCCGCCACGGCGGCCGCGCACGAAACCGCCCCCGCGAGTCTCGTCAGGCGCAGCCGCGACCGGCGGCGCAGCGCGCGGTCGGCGAGGTCGGCGGGCACGCGGACCTCCCGCGACCACTCCTCCAGGGTCTGCTTCAGCATCCGGGGCGTCATGAGATCACCTCGCTCAGGCGCAGGTCGGCGAGTTCCGGCGCGGTCTGCCGCAGCCGGGCGAGGGACCGGTGCGCGGTGCTGCGCACGGTCCCCACGGAGCAGCCGAGGACCCGAGCCACCTCGTCCTCCGGCAGGTCCTCCAGGTAGCGCAGCACGAGCACGGCACGCTGGCGGGGCGTCAGCCGGGCGAGCGCGCGGCGCAGGATCAGCCGCAGCTCGGCCTCGTCGGTGCCCGCGCGGCCCGCCGGGTGCTCCGGCACGTCGGCCACGCTGGTCTCCCGCTGCCGCCGGGCGAGCCGCCACCAGCTGATCTGCTGCCGGTACATGACCTGCCGTACGTACGCCTCGGGCTCGTCGAGCCGCCCCCACCGGGTGACGACCTTGGCCAGCGCGGTCTGCACCAGGTCTTCCGCCGCGTGCTGGTCCCCTCCGGTGAGCAGATAGGCCAGCCGCATGAGCGCCGGCGCGCGGGCCGACACGAATTCGCGGAAACGTCGCTCCTCTGCGGCGTCCACGAGCACCTCCTCGGATAAGCGTCTGCCTCTAGACGCCTTCGGCGCCGGCGCGCTATGCGTGCGGTTGGCAGTAGGGTGCGTATCCAACCCACCGAGCTGCGCCCCGGACGAGCCGCGCGAGCCGCGCGGCAGCCCGAGCGGGGACCGATCGAGCGGAAACGGAAGCCATGACCGAGTGGACGCCCGACGCACGTGAGCTGGCCGACCTGGAGCTGCTGCTTTCCGGGGCGTACGCGCCCCTGACCGGTTTCCTCACCACGGCCGAGGTGGAGAGCGTGGTCGAGCGCGGGCGGCTGCCCGGAGGGGCGCCCTGGCCCGACCCGATCACGATCGCGCTCCCCGGCGAGTTCGGCCCCGGCGACCGGGTGACGCTCAAAGACCCCGAGGGCGCGGCGGTCGCGGTGATGACGATCACCGAGCGGGACGGCCATCACGCCGCCGGGCCGGTCGAGCCGCTCGACGCCCCCGTGTACGGCCCGTTCGCCCGGCTGCGCCGTACGCCGGAGGAGGTCCGCAAGGACCTGCCGGACGGCGAGGTGCTCGCGGTGACCATGCGCGGGCCGCTCGACTCCGCCGCGCTGGAGGACGTCGCGGCGACGGCCGAGGAGCTGGACGCGGCCGTGCTCCTCATGCCGCTCGTCTTCGGCGAGGGCGGCCCGGCCGTGGTGCGCGCCGCGCTGAAGGCGGCCGAGCGGCTCCCCGGGGCGATGGTGGTCGCGGTGCCGCTCGCGCCGCGCGAGAACGCCGAGATCGACCTGGAGCTCCGTGAGCACGTGGCCCGCAACTACGGCGCCACCGAGCACTACGCCGGCCCCGCGCCGGTCACGATCCCGGGGCCGCCGCACAAGCGGGGACTCGTGGTGTTCTTCACCGGGCTGTCCGGTTCGGGCAAGTCGACGATCGCCCGGGGCCTGCGCGACGCCCTGCTGGAGCGCGGCGGCCGCACGATCACCTACCTGGACGGCGACGTCGTGCGGCGCATGCTGTCGGCGGGGCTCACGTTCTCCCGGGAGGACCGCGACCGCAACATCCGCAGGATCGGCTTCGTCGCCGCCGAGGTGGCCCGCCACGGCGGCCTGGCCATCTGCGCGCCCATCGCGCCGTACGCCGCGACCCGCGACGAGGTGCGGGCGATGGTCGAGGAGGTCGGCGGCGACTTCCTGCTGATCCACGTGGCCACGCCGCTGGAGGAATGCGAGCGCCGCGACCGCAAGGGCCTGTACGCCAAGGCGCGGGCCGGGCTGATCCCGGAGTTCACCGGGATCTCCGACCCGTACGAGGAGCCGGAGGACGCCGATCTCGTCCTCGACACCACGAACATGACGATCGAACGCGCGGTCGGCGCCGTGTTGAACCTCGTCACCTCCGGCGGCTGGGTCCGCTGATGCCCGCGTCCACGGCTCGGGAGGGCGCCGCCGGTCCCGAGCCCGTACGCGGCGTGAAGCGACGGTCCGCGCGGACGCGCCGGCTCAGGACGGCGGCCACCGCCCCAAGCCCCACGCGCGACGCGCCGTGGCCATGTTCCGCGCGGGCGTGGCCCATTCGGGAGGGCAGCGCGTGCTCCCGAGGCTCGTGCGCGGCGTGAAGCGACGGTCCGCGCGGACGCGCCGGCTCAGGACGGCGGCACCGGGGTGGACGTGAAGCGGGGCATCCGCGCGAGCTGCGCGAAGGCCCGGGTCGCGCCCGGCGTGGTGTCGAACCTGGTGTCCCCCCGGGGCGCCAGCGGCGAGTCGAAGTAGACCAGGGCCTTGATCTGGGGATAGTCCCCGATCTGGCGCTGAACCGACTCGAAGAAGTCGCGCTTGAAGCCGGGCGCTCCGGGCCGTTCGAAGACGCCCCACTCGGCCACCATGATCGGCTTGGCCGGAAACCTGGCCTGCATCCAGCGGTAGAACCCGGGCCAGCCCGGCGCGTCGGGCCGGGTCTTGTCGACCAGCCCGGCGAAGTCGTTCACCCGGCCGTCGGCGTACGGGTCGTAGGCCACCCAGTCGACGACGTCGTCGCCCGGGTAGAGCTTGCCGAACCACGGCTTGACCGCCCAGTTGGGCGCGCCCATGTAGGTCATCACGGTCACCGCGTTGCGTACGCCCCGCTCCCGCAGGCGGTTCACCACGTGGCGATACATGGCGACGTAGTCGGTGGCCGAGTATCCCACGCCCTCGCGCACGTCGTTTTCGGGCTCGTGGTGGATCGTCAGGAAGAACCGCTGGGGAAAGGTGCGCCGGATGTGCTCGGCGAGCCGGTCGATGCGCCCGTCCACCTCGCCGCGGGCGACCTCGGCCCAGGTGTGGTCGAGCGCCGGTTTCCAGTTCACCAGCAGCAGCCGGGGGCCCTTGGCGATCTCCCGTTCCTCCCGGGTGGGAAACAGCTCGCCGCCCCGGTGATAGACGTGCACGATGTCGGCCCGGCGGCCCATGCGCCGTTCGGCCATCTCCACGGAGCGGATCGGGCCGCGCCCGGAGAAGACGTCGGGCGCGATCCCCCACCACGCCCCGCACGTCGGGATGAGCTTGTCCGTGACCGCGCAGGCGACCGGTTTCGTCCCGGCACCGCCGCCCGGCACCGGCCCGCTCGTGGCGGTGCCCGTGCAGGCCGTCGCGCACGCCCCCGCCACCAGTACGGCCACACCGGCGATGCGTCTCATCGCGCCCCCTTGTCCTCGGCAGACCTCGCAATGAACCGATGGGCAAACACCATCCCACCAATTCCCGGGCCATTGGAGGGCGTTTCCTCATCTCACGTGTACGGAAATATCCGTTTTCATCGGCTAATTGAGCGGCCATTGCCCAGCCTGAATTCGGAAATAGCCGGGGACGAAACTTCGCAGCGGCTTATAGTTCGAGACCGGATCCCGCGGGACCGCCGCCGGGACCACGAACGCGCCCGCCCCCGGTGGCTGCACCCGGCCGCCCCACCACCGGCGCCGGGCCGCGTGACGGACGAGGGCACGGGGGAGTTCCATGAGCCTGCCGCCGCACAGCCAGGGCCGCGTGGATCGCAGTCTCGCGGAGTACGGTTCGGTGCTCGGGCGCAGGCGCCTGATCGCCGCCGCCTGCCTGCTCGCGGGAGTGGGCGGCGGGGCCGCCGCGCTCGCGCTGACGCCCCCGCGCTACACCGCGGTCGCCCAGGTGCAGGTGCTGCCGACCGGCGTGCAGGAACAGTTCAACGTGCCGACCGCCCGGCAAAGAGAACCGCTCAATCTCGACACCGAATCACAGGTCGCCCGGTCCGCGGTCGTCTCCACCCTGGCCGCCGGAATACTGAAAAATCCGGACCCGGAGGAATTACGGGAGCACGTGACAGTGGACGTGCCTCCCAATTCCGCCATTCTCGCCATTTCTTACTCGGCATCCGATGCCCGGGCCGCGGCGGCGGGAGCCCAGGCGTACGCGGAGGCGTACCTGCGCAACCGCGCCCGCGCCGCGGAGGCCGCGATCGACGCCCAGCTCAAGCTGATCGCGGCGCGGCTGCGCGCGGTCGAGGGCGACCTCGACCAGGCCGCGACGACCCAGACCACGACCACCGGGGCCACGACCACCGGGGCCACGGCCACCGGGGGCACGGCCACCGGGGGCACGGCGGCGCTGGGGACGACGCGGCGGCAGGCCATGCTCGCCCGGCAGGTGTCGGACCTCACGCTGCGCTACGACGCGCTCAAGACCGTCGCGGTGACGCCGGGCACCGTGATCAGCCCCGCCAGGCCGCCCGAGCGGCCGGACCATCCGAGCCCGCCGCTCTTCCTCGGCAGCGGCCTCTTCCTCGGCGTTCTCGCCGGGGCGGGGGCCGCCTTCTGCCGCGACCGGCTGGACACCCGCATTCGCACCTGCGCGGACGTCGAGAGGCTGTGCGGCCTGCCGCTGCTCGCCGAGCTTCCCGCCAGGCCGGACTCGGCCTTCCTCGACGAGATGGCCGCCGCCGTCGCCACGTCCCTGGGCGGCGGGCCCCACCGGCTGCTCGTCGAAAGCGTGGGGGCGCGGGGCCTCGACGGCAGGGGGACACGGAGCCTCGCGGGGACGGGGAGCGCGGCCAGGCTGCTCGCCAAGGGCCTCGGCACCTCGCTGGCCCACCTCGTGCCGGTGACGATCGTGACCGGCCGCTCCGCTCATCCCGACGCCGCCCTGCTACTGGTCGGCCTGCGCCGGACGACCTCGCCGGAGGTCACCCAGGCCGTACGGCAGCTCGCCCGGCAGGGCGCCCGCGTGCTCGGCGCGGTCGCCGTGCCCCCGGGGTTCGTCGCGCCCGTGCCCGAGACGGCGGAGTGGGGCGCGTGAGCGTCCCCGGCCCTCGCCACGCCCTGCCGCACGCGTACGGATGGCGCACCGGACCGGACGCCACGGCGCGCCTCGACCGGCGGCTCGATCAACCGGCACGACACGGCCAAGCGGAACAAGGCAGCCAGACGGAACGACTCACCCAAGCGAGACGCCTCGCCCAAGGGGGACGACTCGGCCGAGGGGGACGACTCGGTCTGCCGGCGGTCCTCGCCCCTCCGGCGCTACTGACCGGAGCGCGGCCCGGCGACCGCTGCCCGACGCCGGAAGGGCCGGGGCGGGCCGCTCCGGCGTCGGGCGTCGCCGTGGCGGCCTGGCCGATCGCCGCGCTCCTGCTCGGCTATCCCGTCTGGTGGGCGCTGGGCCTGGGCGGGCTGTCGGTGGTGGTGCTGGCCCTGCCGATGGCGGTGGTGCTGTGGCGCAGGCGGCCGATCCGCGTGCCGAAGGGCTTCGGCCTGTGGGCGCTGCTGCTCGTCGGCTACCTCGTCAGCGCGCTCGCGCTCACCGAGACGCCGGACGGCACGTACGGCGAGCTGAGCACCGGCCGGATCATCGGCTACCTGATGCGGCTGGCCGTCTACGTCTCGCTTCTCGTCATGGTGCTTTACCTGGGCAATCTCACCCATGACGAGCTGCCGCAGCGCAGGCTCGTGCGATGGCTCGGCGTGCTGTTCCTGACGGCCGTCGCGGGCGGGCTGCTCGGGGTGCTCGCGCCGGGTTTCGAGTTCACCTCGCCGCTGGAGATGGTGCTGCCGTCGTCGATCGGCGACCACCCCTTCGTCGCGAACCTCATCCATCCGACGGCCGCCCAGGTGCAGCACGTGCTGGGGCACGCCTCGCCGCGCCCGGAAGCGCCGTTCGAGTGGGCCAACGCCTGGGGCGGCGACGTCTCGGTGCTGGTGATCTGGTTCGTGGTGGGCTGGTGGACCTACGGCGGGCCGTACCGGCGTGTGCTGGCCGTGCTCGCGCTCGCCGTCGCCGCCGTCCCGATCGTCTACTCGCTCAACCGGGGCCTGTGGATCGGGCTCGGGATCTCCGCGGCGTACCTGCTGATCCGGGGCGGGCGCGCCCTGCTCACCGGGGCGGTCGCGGTCGTCGCCGCCGGGGTGTTCCTGCTGTCGCCGCTGAGCACGATCGTCGCGCAACGGCTGGACAACCCGCACAGCAACGGCATCCGCGCGTTCACGGTCGCGACCACGGTCAAGGTCGCGGCCTCGTCGCCGGTCATCGGGTTCGGCAACACCCGCTACGCGTACGGCAGCCACCGCACGGTCACGACGGGCCGCAGCGCGTGGTGCGTGGAGTGCGGCCATCCGCCGCTCGGCAGCGACGGGCAACTGTGGCTGCTGCTGATCAGCCAGGGCTTCCCGGGGGCCCTGCTGTACGTCGCGTTCTTCGCCGGCGCGGTGCGGCGTTACTGGGCGGACCGGACGCCGATCGGCAAGGCCGGGACGCTCGTGATGATCCTCGTGCTGCTCTACATGGTCGTCTACGACGGTCTGATCAGCGCCTTGACCCTCTATCTGATCTCCTTCGCCCTGCTCTGGCGCAACGCCGCCGTGGCACCGGACCTTCGGGAGGCGCGATGAGCGACGCGGCCGATCGGCTCGCCTACCTGGACGAGGTGCTGCCGCTGCTGTTCCCACCCGGCTCCGGCGCGGGTACGGGTGCACCGGGAAGCGTGCGGGGAAGCATCGCGGGATCGGCCCGGAGATTCATCCGGAGAGGCACTCGGGAAAGCGCTCGGGAAGGCGTCCGCGGAGACACCCGGGGAGGCGTTTCAGGAGGCACGCGGGGAGGCACTTGGGGAAACATCCGGGAAGACACCCGTGGGGACGCCCGCACCGTGCTGCCGCACCGCCTCGTCCCCCGGCGGGTCGTCCCGCGCGCGTGGTGGCACATCACGCTCGGCCGCCGCCTTCTTGTCGGCGGCGGGCCCGACACGATCGAGACCCACCTGAGCGACGTCCTCGGCCGCCGTGTGCGGGTGGTCGTCCATGTACGGCCCGCCCGCCGAGCCAACCGCAAACCGATCCTGGAGGCGTACGACGAGTCGGGGCTCGTGGGGTTCGTCAAGATCGGCGACTCGCCGCGGGCCAGGCGGCTGGTGCGGTACGAGGGCGAGGTGCTGCGCATGCTCGCCGATCAGCCGTTGAAGGTCGTCGTGCCGCCCGATGTGCTGTATCACGGCGAGTGGCGGGGCCTTGAAGTGCTGCTGCTCTCGCCGCTGCCCGCCGGGCGGCGACACGGGCGACTCCGCGAGCGCCCACGGTCGTCGAGCCGCGTGCCCGCCCGCCTGCTCACCTCGGCCGTACGGGAGATCGCCGCCATCCGGCCGTACGGCGGCGAAGGGATCGGGGAGGCCGCCTGGCACGGAGACCTCACTCCCTGGAACATCGCGGCGGGGCCGGACGGGCGGCTGCTCGTGTGGGACTGGGAACGGTTCGCGGTCGGCGTGCCGCTCGGCTTCGACGCCCTGCACCACTACTTCCACCGGGCGCTGCGCCGGATGCCGCCCGAGGTCGCCGCCCGGTCCTGTCTCGCCCAGGCGGGCGGGCTCTTGGAGCCGTTCGGCGTCGACGCGGCCCAGGCCCGCCGTACGGCGGCCCATTACCTGGTCACCCTCGCCGAGCGGCACCGCCGCGACGGCCACGAGCCGCTCGGACCGCCCGCCGTCTGGTTGAACCCTGTCGTCGATCCCCTGGAGTGCCTATTGTGAGGCCGGCGTCGAAGCACCCCACCCTTGAGCACCACGCTCCGAAGCACCCCGAACATCCCGCGCTTAAGCAGCACGTCTTCAGACACCCCGCGCTGAAGCACGCGGCGCACGCCGTCTCGTTCGCCGCCGGGAGGGCGACCAGCGGAGGCAGGCTGCTGCCGTCGTTCCTGATCGTCGGGGCCCAGCGGTGCGGCACGACCTCGCTGTACCGCGCGCTGTCCCGGCATCCCCTGATCATGAAGCCGGTGCTGCGCAAGGGCGTCCACTACTTCGACATGGCGTACGAGCGGGGCCTGCCGTGGTATCGGGCGCACTTCCCGCTGGCGTCCACGGCGCTGCCGCTCAGGCTGCGGTACGGCCGTGACCCGATGGCGTTCGAGTCGGCCCCGTACTACCTGTTCCACCCCCTGGCGGGGGCACGCATCGCGGCGGATCTCCCCGGGGTCAAGCTGATCGTCTTGGTCCGGGACCCGGTCGAGCGGGCGCGCTCCGCCCACGCGCACGAGCTGGCGCGGGGGTTCGAGACCGAGGCGTGCTTCGAACGCGCCCTCGCGCTGGAGCGGGAGCGCCTCGCCGGTGAGGCCGAGCGGCTGCGGACCGTGCCCGGGTACGTGAGCCACGCGCACCGGCATCACGCGTACCTGGCCCGGGGGCGGTACGCCGAGCAACTGGCCCGGCTGGAGCCGCTCGTCGGGCGCGACCGGATCCTGGTGCTCGACAGCGGGCTGCTGTTCCGCGATCCCGCCACCGCGTACGACCGGGTTTTGGGGTTCCTCGGACTGCCCCGGCTCGGCGACGTGAAGTTCGAACGGCACAACGCCCGGCCGCGCACGGCCATGCCCGCCTCGGTCCACCGGCGGCTTCGCGAATACTTCGAGCCGTGGGACGCGCTGCTCGTCCCGTGGCTGGGAGCGGTCCCCTCATGGCGGCGCTGACCGGACCTCCGTTCAGGGACCCTCGTGAGCGGAGGGGCCTTCTCCGGCATGGGGTCGCCGGGCTGGCCACGGCGGGTGCCGCCGCAGGTGGGCAGTTCGCGCTCGTGCTGGTGGTGACGCGGTCGCTCTCCCCGCAGGCCGCCGGGGCGTTCTTCACCGCCACGTCGGTGTGCCTGATGCTCGCGGGCGTCGTCCGCCTCGACACCGGCAACGGCGTGGTCCACGCCCTGGCCCGCAACCGTTCCGTCCGAAGTACGAATGGAGAACGGCGGCTGGTCTGGGGGGTCCTCGCGCCGGTGGCCGCGCTCGCGGCGGTGACGGGAGCCGGGGTGGCCGTGGCGGCCGAGCCGCTCGCTGGGCTCACCGGCGTGCCCGGCGGCGTCTGGGTCGTGCTGGCCGCCGCCCTGCCGTTCGTCACCCTGTCTGACGTGCTGATCTGTGCCACTCGCGGCCTCGGCACCATGCGGCCGACGCTGCTGCTCGCCGGGGCCGTCCAGCCGCTCGGGCAGCTCGCCCTCGTCACCGCCGCCGTGCTCGCCGCCGCTCCGCCGCCGGTGCTGGCCGCCGCCTGGGCGCTTCCCTCCGTGGCCGCCGCGCTGCTGGCGGCTTATCGGCTGCGCGGGCTCGGGCCGTACGACGTGGGAGATGTGAGCGACTTCTGGCGGCACACCGCGCCGCGGTCGGCCGCGGCGGCCCTGCAGTCGGTGTTCCAGCGGCTCGACGTGGTGATCGTCGCGCTGCTCGCGGGTCCCGCCGCGGCGGCCGTCTACACGGCGGCGACCCGGTTCAAGGTGCTGGGACAGCTCGCCAACCAGGGCCTCGCCCAGGCCACGCAGGCACGGCTCGTCAGGGCGCTGGCCGAGGGCGATCTGGACGCCGCCCGCGCGGTGTACCACACCACGACCCGATGGCTGATCGTGCTCACCTGGCCGCTCTGGCTGGGATACGCGGCGTTCGCGCCGTGGCTGCTGCCGCTGTTCGGGCCCGCCTACGCCGACGGCGGCGCGATCGCGCTCGTCCTGTCGGCCACGATGATGGTCGCGACCGCCTGCGGCATGGTCGACGTCGTGCTCGTCGCGGGCGGGCGCACGGCCGCCAGCCTGGCCAACGTGACCACGGCCGTCGCCGTGACGATTGCCCTCGACGTGCTGCTCGTACCGGCGTACGGCGCGCTGGGGGCGGCGCTGGGCTGGTCGGGCGGCGTGATCGTGAAGAACGTGCTGCCGCTCGTGCAGGTCTCCCGCCACTATGGCCTGCGTCCCTTCGGCCTGGGTCGTACCACCCGGACGGCTCCCGCCGACACTCCCAACGCGGAGAACACGCACACCACCGAGACGGTCCCCGTCGGCGACCTCACGGCGGAGAACAAGCGCGGTTCCGGGAAGGCCGGGTCATGACGCCGGACACATGGGTGAGGGCGGGCCAGGGGCCGTACGGACCTCGGCGAACGCCGGCGCGATCCGGCGACGGAGCGGCGGCGGCCGGCCGACCGCACGTACAGGACCGGGCGACGGCAGACGAGCCGCGCGAGCGGGATCGGATTGCGACGGACGGGCCGCCGGTGCTCGTCACGGGCCTGCCCCGCAGCGGCACGAGCTGGGTGGGCCGGATGCTCACAGCGAGCCGGCGCCTGGTCTACGTCAACGAGCCGCTGAACCCGCAGCGCCCGCCGGGCCGCTCCCCCGGCGTGCTCGACGCGTCCGTGACCCACCGCTTTCAGTACATCTGTGCGGACAACGAGGCGCAGTGGCTGGCGGCCTTCTCCCGTACGGTCGCGCTGCGCTACAACTGGGCCGCCGAGATCCGCCGCAACCACGGGCCCGGCGATCTGGCGCGGATGGCCAAGTATGGCACCGCGTTCACGGCCGGCCGCCTGCTGGGCAGGCGGGCTCTGCTGGACGACCCTTTCGCGGTGCTCTCGGCCGGGTGGTTCGCCGAACGGCTCGGCTGCCGGGTGATCGTGCTGGTCCGCGACCCGGTGTCGTTCGTGGCGAGCTGGCGGCGGCTCGGCTGGGCCGTGGACATGCGCGAACTGCTCGACCAACCTTTGCTGGTCCGCGACCACCCCTGCGTTGAGGAGCTGCGGAGCCTGGCCGGGTCACGCGACCCGATCGCCGGGACGGCCCTGCTGTGGAAGACCGCCCGCCGGATCACCGACACGATCGCCGGGCGCACCCCCGGCGTCAGGGTCGCGCGATACGAAGACCTGTGTGCCGCGCCCCTAGACGGCTTCCGCGACCTGTACGACTGGTGCGGCCTGCCCTGGACCGACCGCGCCGCCCGCCGCATCGCCGCAGCCTGCACATCCTCCCGGCCGCCGGCCCGCTCCCCGTTCACCTGGACGGGCCTGTCCCGTACGGCCTTCCGCCCGATGGACTCCCGGCAGGCGCTCACCTCGGCGTCCCTCCCCCACGAAGACGCCATACGCGTACGTGCCCTGACCGCCTACCCAGTCACATTCGGATAGGTACGAGGCCCTCCAGCCCGGGCCACAGCCCTACATCGTCGTCTTCCTCAGGACCAAGGACGATGGCCACGATCCAGGGATATGCCGCCCGCACCCGGCGGGCGACTACCTCCAGATCAGCAGGGCTCGGTCTGAACTCCTGGTGAACATTGGTCAGGGGCCAGAGCCGCGGACACGGCGCAACGCCTCGTCGCGCCGTGGTTCCTGAAATCGCCGTGGTCACAGCAGATCGGCCAGGCTCTCCTGCTCGGCGATCGCACGGCAAAGCTCGCCCAGGTCGTCCCCGTCCACGGTTCGGTACGCACCGGCCTCCTCAGCCTCGGTACTGAACGGACGAGTACGGCTCGCCCACCATCGTCCGGCGTCGGAACGCCAGACGTGCCAACGACTCACTGCCCGAACGATGTGGCGAAGCTCGGCCAGAGTCCCTGCCGACAACTCAACGCGGGCGGACCTTGCCACCCACCCCTCACCGGTACGGATGAAATGCCAGTCCGGGAATTCGCGGCACGCCTCTGCTACGAGACGATCCATGATCGGAACTTCTTCGGACATCGTCACGGCCGGAACCGCGGACACGTTGCGCGCAGCCTGAACGAACCGCGTGTGGTGAGTGTCCATAGCGAAGCTCCTATCGGAGGTCCTTCTCTCAGCGTGATCTGACATTACTGCCTTCCATGATTTGCAGTAAGGTCAGATTCCCATTCGCGCAGAAGGTCCATCTCGTCGAATGCCTTACTGCCTCGCAAGTAGGGTGGAAAGGCGAATGAGCCGCTGGAGCATGTGGAGGCAGGGTGACGGAGCAAAAGTGGGCGAGTGTCTCCACGCCGTACCTCCAGCCGCGCACGGCTGAGCAGGCGGACGCGTGGGCGGCTGAGGCAGCTCAGCATGGCCGCAAGGGAACGCACCGGCTTGGAGAGGTGAGCGAGCAGCCGGCACCGCCGGAGGTCGCGGAGCGGCTTGGGCTCACACCCGGCGAGCAAGTGATCGTCCGGCGCCGGATCGTGCTTCTGGACGATCAGCCCGTGGAACTCGCCGACTCCTACTACCCCGTGACGATCGCGCGGGGAACCCGGCTCGCCGAGCCGCGCAAGGTCCCCGGCGGTGCCGTCGCACTGCTGGCCGAGCTCGGTTATGAGCCTCGGCACGCGGAGGAGGACGTCCATGCCCGGCCGGCGTCCGAAGACGAACGGCAGGCTCTCGGCCTCGACCGGCACGACTGGGTCTTGGTGCTGACCCGTACGCTCCGAGCCGAGAACGGCGAGCCGGTCGAGATCAGCGTCATGACGATGAACCCGATGATCCGCCACCTGCGGTACGAGACAACCCTGTGATCAGAAAGGAACCCGGGCCGTGGCGCGAAAGCCGGACGAGCGACCCCCGCAACTGAAGATTGCCGCCGACCTCCGGGCGAAGATCATGTCTGGGGAACTCGAGCCGGGCCAGAGACTTCCTTCCACAGCGGAGCTGGCGGACACATACGGCACCGCTGCGGCCACCGCCCACAATGCGACCAAGCTTCTCCAAGCCGAGGGGTTCGCGTACGGTCGGGCCGGCAAAGGCGTGTTCGTCCGCGACCGGCGCCCGCTCGTCGTGCACACCGCCGCCTACTTCGATCCGGCCGAGCGCGGCGTCACCTACCGGCTGCTCGACGTCGCGGAGGTCGACGCGCCCAAGCCCGTCGCGGCGGAGCTCGGAGAGGAACGCGCCATACTGCGGCACCGGTTGATGCTACGCGACGAGGAACCCGTCGAGGTGTCCTGGTCGTACTACCCGCACAGCCTGGCCGCCGGCACCGCGCTCAGTCGCCGCGGACGCATCCGAGGAGGCGCGCCGACCGTGCTCGCGGAACTCGGCTATCCGGAGCGCGAGTTCACCGACAGCATCTCCGTGAGGCCGCCGACCACGGAAGAAGCCGAACTCCTGGAACTTCCCGAAGGCATTCCGGTGATCCGGCAGTTCCGCGTCGTCTACTCCGACGAAGCCCGCCCGGTCGAGGTGTCCATCCTCATCAAGGGCGGCCACCTCTATGAGCTGAAGTATCAGCAGATCGTCCCAGGCGAGGCGTCGTGAGACCGAAGGTCAGCCAGCCCAGATGATGTCGATAACACGCAGAGACTGTGTCGCCTCGTCAAGGATGAACGTCAGCATTCCCTGGCTGTTGTCTCCGAAGAAGGCGTGTCTCACCAAAGTCTGGCCGGGACGCTCCGCAACCGCATCCCATGGGTCGCGGAGGAGATCGATGAGCCGCTCCAGGAGGGGGCCGTCGCGGACCTCCGGAGGAAGACCGTTCAGCTCGTATAGGGCACGTCCGTGGAAGCCATCGAACTTGTAGCTCACACCCGGTCTTCCCACTCCGGCGGGGTATAGCGGGTGAACATCTCGGCGCGCTCGTGAAGGGCGTCCTGGACGGCCTCCTCATAACCCGGGCGAGCGTAGGCGACGGCACGCAGCCGCCACTGACGCAACAGCGTCTGCACCTGCTTGAATCGCGCCAGATCGTGTGCGGCTTCCAATGCCTCGTCGTACTCCGCCCGGAACTGCGCCCGGTGCGGCGGCGGAAGCATCTCAAAGATCGCGGCCGGGTCCTCACCGGGATCACGAACCCCGACGGGATCCACAGGCTGAGCGCTCATAGCTACCAATCTACTGTGCGAGCCGACGACGACAGCTCGCATCTCATTGATCACGTAGCGACAAGTTCACTCAGCCACCGAACTACTCCAGCGGGCCGTGCGGACGAACATCCCACCCTGAAAGGACAACCATCTCGTTCAGCGTTGCGGACGGGCGGGCACCACCCGTCGTGGCGCGGACTCGCGCGTGTCCCATCGAGTGCTGGCCAGTCGGCGCTCGGTGAGGGTGAGCAGGTCGAACACCTCCCGCGCTGAATATCCCCGCGTGTTCCTCTCGACCTGCTTGGGGTGCAAAATGCCCGCTCCCGCGAGTTCCTCCAATGCCTGCCGCGCGGCAGGGTGAGTGACCTCCAGCAGGTTTTGCACGGTCCGAGCCGTCACGACCGGCACCGCCGGCAGCAGGTTGAGCAGGCGCGCGACCGCCGAGTCGGACCGCGGAGCGGCCCGCAGACCTTGAGACTCCCGGAAACGACGATGGCGGCCCAGCCACTCTTCGTGCAATTCGCGAAGCTCGTCGGCGAACCTCTCCGCCTGCTCCACCGCCGTACGGGTGGCCGTCAGGAAGACGCGCAGCCAGGCGGCGACGGCCGCCTGAGCATCGGCGGACGAGCTTTCCCCGGGGTATCGATAGGCCGTAAGGCCCGAGACATACTCGTCGGACCGCGTCAGCAGGACAAGGCTGATCGGCAAAATCGCGTTCGGCGTCAGCCCGCGCCGGGCGAGAACCGTATGGATGAGCGTCCGCCCCACTCGGCCGTTGCCGTCGGTGAAGGGGTGAATGGTTTCGAACTGGGCGTGGACCAGAGCGGCCTGAATCAAGGCCGCGTGCTCGGCGCTGTTGATGTACGTCGCCAGATCCTGCATGAGCGACGGCACACGGCCGGGCGGAGGCGGCACGAACTCGGCGTCCAGCGGATGCCATTCGCTCCCGCCGACCCAGTTCTGCACGGCCCGCAGCCCGTGGTGGCGCTCGTCCGGCAGGAGCGCCCGGTGAAGAGCGACGATGTCGGGCACGGAGACCGCGTCGACCGTCACCAGATCGGTGACCGCCTGCCGCAGGGCGGTCACGTTGTTGGCGACCAGCTTCGCCGTCGCGGTGAAGCCCTTCGTCACGCCCGTGTCCTGACCGGCCAACTCGGCGAGGGCCACCTGCTGCGGAGACACCTGCAACCCCTCGATCCGGGAAGACGCGATCGCCTCGAACCTGAGCAGGAATCGGGCCAGGCCGTCGATGCCATGACTCGCAGGGTGCGCGACGAATCCCCGCACGAGCCCCTCGACCACCGCCGCCTCTTGGGCGACGTCGGACGGCAGGGCGAGCACACGACCGACCAGATGGTCCGGTGTGTAGGCACGGTAAGTGCCTCCGCGCCCGTCCCGTTTGCTCGGGGCGGCCCATGCCGTGGGCCACGACGCCTCCAGGTATCCGGCCATGCGGTTATCCTTTCACGTCCCCGGCTAGCGTGAAAGGATAAGCCGTATCCTTTCATGATCTTGGTCGGCGTGAAAGGAAAACCGGCGCGCGGCCGCACGACCGGCACCGGCCGGCACCTTGTCCGCCGCCGCTCATCGGAGGGAGCGGAGCGGAAGGGAGCGAGGACCGCAACGAAAGCCCGGCGAAGCGGGCTTCGCGAGGACCGGAGGTTTCCTTCCGGCGCGGCGACCGACCCGGCCAAAGCTCGTGGACCAAGACCACCGGAACGGGCTGCGCGAGGTCCGCGGGTGTCTTCCGGCCCGGCGACCGAGTCGACCTCAAGCACCCGCTAACCGAGGGTGGTGTCGCCGAGGGAGGCGAGGAGGGTGCGCAGGGCGCCGGCGAGGTGATCCCGCTCCTCGGGATCGAGCGCCGCCAGCAGCCGGGCCTCGTTCGCGACGTGCGGGCCCACCACCTCGTCCACGAGCGCGAGGCCGCGCTCGGTGAGCCGGACCCGGATCGACCGCCGGTCGTCGGAGTCGGGGATCCGCTCGATCAGCCCCTTGGCCACCATCCGGTCACAGCGGTTGGTGATCGCGCCGGACGTCACCATCGCCGCCCGGTGCAGGGCCCCCGTCGTCAGCTCGTACGGGGGACCGGACCGGCGCAGCGTGGCGAGCACGTCGAACTCCCACCGCTCCAGGCCATAGGAGGCGAAGAACTCCTTCAGCTCCCGGTCGAGCAGCCGCGACAGCCGGGCGATCCTGCCCATGATCCCCATGGGCCATACATCCAGGTCGGGCCGTTCCCGTGCCCATTGCGCCATGAGCAGATCGACGGCGTCACGCATTGGCAGCCCCTTAGCGCTAAGTATTTCAACGTTCATCAGTTTGACGTCTAGATGAACCCTGTGCTCTTATTTCAACGTTGAGATTATCAATGAGGAGCGATCTTCATGGGCATGTTCACCACATCCAGGCCGGGTTCCGCGACGCGCGCGGGCACGCTGGCCCTCACCGCGCTCACTCCGATCGCCTGGGGCTCGACCTATGCCGTGACCACGGAGTTCCTCCCGCCCGACCGCCCGATGTTCACGGCGCTGATGAGGGCGCTGCCCGCCGGGCTGATGCTGCTGATCATCGGCCGGGTGCTGCCCCGGGGAGTGTGGATCTGGCGGGCCGCGGTGCTCGGGGCGCTGAACATCGGAGCGTTCTTCCCGTTGCTGTTCCTCGCGGCATACCGGCTGCCCGGCGGCGTGGCGGCCGTGCTGGGCGCGGTGGGCCCGCTGTTCGCGCTCGGCTTCGCCGCCCTGTTTCTCGCCGAACGGCCGACCGTACGCAAGGTGCTCGCCGGTGTCCTCGGACTGGTCGGCGTCGCCTTGGTCGTCCTGCGCGCCGAGGCGCGGCTGGACGCGGCCGGGGTGATCGCCGGGCTGGCCGGGGCGGCGTCCATGTCGGCGGGAACCGTGCTGACCGGGCGCTGGGGCCGCCCGGAGGGCGTCGGCGCGCTCGCCCTCACCGGATGGCAGCTCACCGCCGGCGGGCTGCTGCTCGTCCCGGTCGCCCTGCTGGTCGAGGGCGCGCCGCCGGCGCTCAGCGGGGTGAACCTGCTCGGCTACGCCTATCTGGGCATTGTCGGCACCGCCCTCGCGTACTGGATCTGGTTCCGCGGGATCTCCCGGCTTTCCGCGACGTCCGTCGCCTTCCTCATACTGTTGAGCCCGGTCTCCGCCGCCGTCATCGGCTGGGCGGCGCTCGGTCAGACGCTCACCCCGCTCCAGTTGTTCGGCATGGTCCTCGCCCTCGGCGGCACCCTGCTCGGCCAGGCCCCGGCCAGGCCCGCCCGGCGCGTACCGGCCTCGCCCGAGCCCGTACGGCCCGCCGTCGAAGCGGCCTACCCGTCCCGCTGACACGGACGCGCCCCTGCGCGGAGCGACGAGCGTGACGTGGGAGGATTTTCCCGGCGGTGCTGTCACCAGCGGAGGACGAGCAGCGATGCGCGACGAGAAGATCAGCGATTTCCTGTCCCGCCTTGCCGATCGGGTGCCCGCACCGGGGGGAGGCGCCGTCGCGGCGCTGCAGGCGGCCCAGGCCGCCGCGCTGCTGGGCATGGTGGCCCGCTACACCACCGGCGAGAAGTACGCCGAGCACGCGGCCGTGATCGAACGGATCATCGGCGAGACCGACGAGCTGCGGGCGGACGCCCTGCGCCTGGCCGAGGACGACGCGGCGGCGTTCACCGCCGTCACCGAGGCGTACAAGCTGCCCAAGGACACCGACGAGGCCAAGGCCGCCCGGTCGGCCGCCATCGCGCAGGCGCTGGTGGGAGCGGGCAGGGTCCCCGCCGAGGTGGTCGCCGTCGCGCGCAAGGCCGTCGGCATCGCCGAGGAGCTGCTGCCTATCGGCAACCGCAACGTGATCTCCGACATCGCCGCCGCCACCGAGGCCGCCCGGGCCGCCGCGACCACCGCCCGGGTGAACATCGAGATCAACCTCGGCGGGATCAAGGACGAGCGCGCCCGCGCCGAGCTGGCCGCCGAGGCGGCCGGGGTGGACGAGGTCGCCGCCCGGGCCGAACGGGTCACCGCCGCCGTCCGTGAGGAGATCGCGAAGTGAGCGCCCGCGTCCTGTCCGGCAAGGAGCTCGCGGCGTCCATCCGGGCCGAGGCCGCCGAGCGGGCCGCCGCGCTCGCCGCGGCCGGCACCCCGCCGAAGCTCGCGGTCGTCGTCGCCACGGCGGACGAGTCCAGCGCCTGGTACGTACGCTCGATCGCCCGCGCCGCCGAGAAGGCCGGCATCGCCTGCGACATCGTCGACCTCGGCGCGGAGGCCGCCCCCGAGCTGATCCGCGACCGGCTGGCGGCGCTGAGCGCCGACGACACCGTGCACGGGATCATCCTCCAGACCCCGCTGCCGCAGGGCGCGAAGCTGGAGGACCTGGCCGGTGCGATCGCGTTCGGCAAAGACGTCGACGGCGCCAACCCGCTGTCGCTGGGCCGCCTGGCCGCGGGCATGCCCGCGTTCGCCCCGGCGACCGCCGAGGCCGTCGTGGCGATCCTCGACCACCACGAGATCGACCTGGCCGGCCTCCACGTCGCGGTGGTCGGCAGGTCCACCGTGGTCGGCAAACCGGCCGCCCATCTCCTGCTGGGCCGGAACGCCACCGTCACGATCTGCCACTCCCGTACGCGGGAGCTGCCCGCCGTCACCTCCGCGGCCGACGTGGTCGTGGCGGCGGTGGGCCGCGCCGGGCTGATCACGGCCGAGCACGTACGGACCGGGGCGGTGGTCGTGGACGTCGGCACCAACCCCGCCGAGGACGGCGGCCTGGTCGGGGACGTCGACGCGGTCGCGGTCGCGGACAAGGCCGGGGCGCTCACGCCCGTGCCCGGCGGGGTGGGCCCGGTGACGACGGCGCTGCTGCTGCGCCACACCGTGCAGGCCGCCGAGCGCGGCTGAATCACCCCGCGGCCCTTCGCCGCCCGGCGAACACCGCGAGCAGTGCCCCGGTGAGGAAGGCGCCGCAGGCGATCAGCGCCGACCAGCGCAGCCCGCCGATCACGCCGGTCGTCGCGGCGAGCGCCCCGAACATCGCGACGCCGACGGCGTTGCCGATCTGGCGGGCGACGTTGAAGATCGCGGTCGCCACGCCGACGGCCTCGGCGGGGGCGGACTCGATGATCGCGGCGGTGGCGGCCGGCACCGTCAGCGGCGTGGCCAGGCCGGTGGCGACCAGCGCGAACAGCAACAGCGGATACGCCGTGTCCGGCCCGGCCACCAGCCAGCCCAAAAACCCGAAGGTGCCCAGCAGCAGCGCCGCAGCCATCGGGCGGTACGGGCCGTACCGCGCGGTCAGCCGACCGGACAGCGGGGCCGCCACCAGGGCCATGCAGACCGACGGCAGCAGCATCATCCCGGTCTCCAGCGCGCCGTACCCGCGCTCCTCCTGAAAGTAGAGGGTGGAGAGGAAGAGCATGCCGTAGTAGCCGAGGTTGAGCAGCACACCGATGACGGCGGTCGCCGCGAACCCCCGGTGGCCGAACCACGAGGGCGACACCATGGGAGGCCGAGCAGCCGCGCCACGCCCGGCCTCCGCCGTGAAAGCGACCTCCAGCCGCCGCTCCACCACGACGAACGCGGCCAGCGTCAGCGCCCCCGCCCCCAGGACGGCGAGCACGACGGGAGAGGTCCAGCCGGACGTCGCGGCCTCGTTGAGCGCGCCCGCCACCGCCGTCAGCCCGAGCACGCCGAGGATCTGGCCGAGAGGATCCATCCGGCGTGCCGCTTCGCCCGACGGCGGGGCGGGAACGTGCCGCACCGTCAGCAGGACGGCGAGCGCGACGATGGGCACGTTGAGCCAGAAGACGGCCCTCCAGTCGAGCCCCCACACCAGCAGCCCGCCCACGACGGGACCGGCCGCGAACGCGACACCGGCGATGCCGCCCCATATGCCCAAGGCCCGCGCCCTCGCCGCGCGGTCGGGAAAGGCGGCGGTCAGCAAGGCCAGGGAGGCGGGGACCAGGAGGGCGGCCCCCGCCCCCTGGAGCAGCCGCGCGACGACGAGCTGCCCCGGGGAGGTCGCCAGGGCGCAGCCGGCGCTGGCCGCCGCGAAGGAGGTCAGCCCGGCGAAGAGCACCTTCCGGTGCCCGCCCCGGTCGCCCAGGCCGCCGCCGAAGAGCAGCAGCCCGGCGAAGATCGTGCTGTAGCCGTCCACGATCCACTGCATGGCGGACGCGCCGGCGTCGAGGGATTGCCGCATCTGGGGAACCGCCACCGTGACGACGGTGACGTCGAGCATCACCAGGAAGTAGCCGAGGCTCAACGCGATCAAGGGAGCGGCGGCGAGGGACGCGCCCGATCCCGCCGCCCGCTGCGGAGTCTGGGAGGCGGCAGCCCCGGCCGCCGGCGCGGGTGGGAGGTCCCCGGCGGCCCGGACCTCGGTGTGATCGGTCGCGTCCACGCCCTCATTGTGCGAGCCCGACAGTTCGGCGCTGCCCAAAGTGTCGTCGGCGTAGCGTGGATGCATGAGTCCCACAGGCACAGCCGCATCGGGCGCGGCCGAGCCGCACCGCGACCGGGGTGAGCGGGCAGCCGAGCCGGACATCGCCCGGGCCGCCGCGCTGATCGCGGACCCGTCGCGGGCGCGGATCCTCAAGGCGCTGGGCGACGGCCGGGCGCTGCCGTCCAGCATGCTGGCCGCCGAGGCGGGCGTCAGCGCCCCGACCGTCAGCGAGCACCTGCGCAAACTCGTGGAGGCCGGGCTGGTCCGGGTGGAGCGGCACGGACGTCACCGCTACCACCGGCTGGCGGGGCCCGAGGTCAGCACCGCGCTGGAGGCGCTGGCGGTCATCGCCCCGCCGTCCCGGATCACCGGCCTGCGCGACAGCAGCCGCGCGAGCGCGCTGAGCCGTTCCCGCACCTGCTACGACCACCTGGCCGGACGTCTGGGCGTCGCGCTGATGCGGGCTCTGCTGCGACGCGGCCTCCTGGAGGGGCACGACGGCGTCCACCGGCCCGCGCTGACCGTTCGCGACCGCCCCGCGTCGTACGGCCACGACTACAGCTACCGGGTCACCGAGCACGGCCGCCGGGAGCTCTCCCGCTTCGGCGTCCGGTTCGACCGGTTGCCCGCGCGCCGCCCGCTCGTGCGTTACTGCGTGGACTGGAGCGAGCACCAGCACCACCTCGCCGGCGCGCTCGGCGCGGCGATCACCGGCCGGTTGTTCGAACTCGGCTGGCTGCGCCCCGGCTCGGCCCCGCGCGTCGTGCATCTGACCGAAGCGGGGGCCGCCGGCCTGCGCCGCGAGTTCGACCTGGCCGACTACTGACCGGGCCGTCTTCCGCCGTCACCTGAAGCGGCGGATCAGGCAGCCCGCGAGCAGGCGCGCGGCGAAGGGAAGGTCGTCGATGAGATAACGGCGGGCCAGCCGCCTCGGCTCGGCGACCAGGCGGAACAACCACTCCAGACCGTGGTCGCCCATCCAGCCGGGGGCACGCCGTACCGTCCCCGAGGCGAAGGCGATCGCCGCGCCGCACCCGACGAACCAGGCGCCGGGAAGGTCGCGTCGGAGCACGGCGATCAGGCGGTCCTGCCTGGGAAAACCGAGCCCGACGAACACCAGCGACGGCCGTGCGTCCACCAACCGCGCCCGCAGCTCCGCCATCGCCGCCGCGTCGGTCTCGAACCCGTACGGCGGGGCGTGGACACCCGCCACGACCAGGCCAGGGTGGCGCGCGCACAGCGCGTCCCGCGCCGCCTCGGCGACGCCGGGCGGGCCCCCGACGAGGAAAACGGGCAGGCCGCGGGCCGCGGCTTCCCCGGTCAGCGACCAGATGAGGTCGGCTCCGGTGACCCGTTGCGGCAGCGGACGCCCGAGCAGCCGCGACGCCCAGACCAGCGGCATGCCGTCGGCCACGACGAGTTCGGCCGCGTCGATCAGCGCGCGCAGCGAGGGGTCGCGGGTGGCGGCGCGGCAGATGTCCACGTTCGGCGTGACGACGTGGCCGCCCGCGCCGCGCTCCAGCGCGTCCATGACGTGCGCGACCACCTGCGCCTCGGTGAGCGGGTCGAGCCGCACCCCGCCCACGGGGACTCTGTCCGCCCCGGCCGCCGCCGGGCGCGCGGCCGTCGTGAAGGCCGGTGTGGAGTCGGCCATCAGATGCCGTGACCGCGACGATGGAGGGCGTGCAGCACGGCGCGCGGGCTGACCAGCCCTCCGGCGACCGCCAGCGCCACCGCCGCCCTCGGCTCGCCCGGCCGGGTGGAGAACGCGCGCAGCGACCAGCGGGCGGCCTCACGACGCCGGCCGAGCGCGGCGTGGCAGAACGCGAGCTGCCCGTAGACGCGGGCCGCGCCCCGCGGCTCCGCGGCCAGCCCGGGGTGGCGGGCGAGCATCCACTCCAGGCCCGCGATGCGGTCGGCCCAGCGCCCCACGTAATGCGAAGAGCCCCAGCGCACCCGCACGAGCGGCCGGTCGACGTGGACGATCGGATGCCGCCGGGCGGCCCGCAGCGCGAGGTCCCAGTCCTCGTTCTGACCCGCGGGCGCGCTCTCGTCCACCCACGCCCAGCCCCGGCGGAACAGGAACGTCGAGGAGTGCACCATCATCATGCGCGAGCGGGTGAGGTGCCGGTGGGTCACCCGGCCCGTGCCCGCCAGCCGCGGCACCCGGCGATCGCCGTACTCGACCTCGACGGCGCAGCTCGCGAAGCCGGCGTCGGGCTCCTCCTCAAGGGCGGCGACCTGGGCGGCCAGCTTGCCGGGCAGCCAGAGATCGTCGTCGTCGCAGAAGGCGACGAGGTCGGTGTCGAGCAGCGCGATCCCGGTGTTGCGCGCGCCCGGCAGGCCGGGGGTGCGCCGGTTGCCCAGCACGCGTACGCTCCGGGCCGCCGAGGTCGCCTCTGAGGCCGCCTCCGAGGCCGCCTCCGAGGCCGTCTCCGAGCCGGGCAAGGGGCCGGTTGTCCGGATGGGGCAGGCCGGACCGCCGCACGAGTCACGGGACGCATGCCCGGCCCCACCGGTTGACGACAAGCCGGTTGACGACGGGCCGGTTGACGATGGGCCGGTGGACGACGGTTCGGCGAGGCCGCGCACCTGGCGGGCGACGCGAGACGCGGGCACGCCGTCGGCCACGACCACCACGTCGACCCGGCCGGCGTACTCCTGGGCGAGCACCCCGGCCAGCGCGGCCGGCAGTGTGCCGGGCCGGTCGCCCCGGGTGGGGATGACCACGCCGACCGACGGCCTCATCGCCGGGCTCCCGGGCGATAGGCGAGGCGGTAGCCGTACCAGAGGAGGAGCGGGAGCGTCATCGCGGTGACCAGCCACCGCTGGGACCTCCGCAGCGGACCCGGACGGTCGCGTATCTCGACCGTGCCCACGGAAAAGCGCATCGGGTTGCCGGAGACGGTGTGCGCGACGCCGAGCAGCGCCCGGTGGCCGTCCAGGAAGGGAAGGCCGCCGTCGGGCAGGCCGAGCCGCGTGACCAGGCGCCCCAGCGTCCCGCGCGGGTCGCGCACCAGGTCCTCGTGGCGCACCCGGACGACCTCGACGCCCTTGCGGCGCAGCACCTCGAAGGCGAGGTTCTGCGCCAGCCAGTGGACGGCGGTGCGGGCAGGCGTCCAGCGGGTCATCGGCCGCCCGTCCTCCGGCCTGCGCACCCTGCGCCGCCACGACGCGGCCACCGCCCTGGGGTCGCGCACCACCTGCACGACCCGTACGTCCATGATCGCCGACAGGCAGTACGCCAGAGAGGCGTGCTTGCTGGAGTCGAGGACCACCTGCGCGTCGGCCACCTCCGCCGCCGCCGCGTAAATGCGGGAGTACGACCGGACATACTCGGCCAGTTCGGCCTCGCGGCTCGCCAGCCCGAGGGCGAGGACGGGCACGCGACGGGTCCGGTCGACGCGGGCGCGCAGGCCGGGCAGCCATCCCGCCTGGCTCTGCCGCCACTGCCCGAACGCGCGGATGCCCACCTTCGTCCAGAACGGGCACTGGGAGAACCGCTGCCCGCAGCCGCAGGGCTCGTCGGCCCGGACACCTCGGTCCCACAGGTGGACGACCTCGCCGAGCGGCACCACGCCGGGCACCTCGCCGAGGAGGCGTTCGAGCAGCGTGCTGCCGCTGCGTCCCAGGCCGCCCACGAAGATCACCGGCTGAGTGTCGGCCACGTGTCCTCCACGGATGATTTCGAAACGTGACGACACTAGCGCGAGGAGTAATCGCACGACCTCCGATCGCCGAAGGATTTACGCCCTCCACCCCACGGCGAAACGGCACGGCCGGAGTCGGGCGGGTTCCGGGTTCACGCCACCCATCCAAGGGGGTTCACGACATCCCACCAGGGCGAGCGGGTTCACGGCATCCAACCGGACGGGGTGAGCACACGGCATCCCGCCGGAGGGATGCGGGGCGACACGGGCGGTCGCGGACGGCGCGGTCGCGACCGCCGCCGCTGTGATCGCGAGCGCGGCGACGGCGGGTTTGCGGCGTCCCGCCTGATGGGGGCGTAGGCCGGCGTAAGACCGTGCCCTGTACCACCGCGCCCGCGATGCCGCCTCCGGCGGTCCACCAGACCGCGACTGTCACGGCCGGCCGGAGCCCGCCCGTCCCCGCGCCGCCGACGGTGAGGTGCTTGGCCAGGGCCCCTGGAGGGCCGACATGGTCGTGCAGAGCGGCCTGGTCAAGCGCCAGGTGTCCGCGACCGTCACCTTTCCCGAGGCCGGGATCGGCCGGCCCGTGCCTCCCGGCCTCGGGGGAGGTAGCTCGACCCCGCTCTCAGGAGGAGCGCAGCTCGACGCAGCACTCCCCCTGTCGCGGCGCCAGGACGGCCCGCACCTTGGTGGCTTCCAGTCCGGCGAGCACGCCGTCGAGGAGGGCGAGGTTGACCCCGCAGACCAGTTCGGGGGCCCGCGCCGCCAGCGGATGGAACGGACAGTTGCGCAGCCGCATACAGGTCGGAGACTCGCGGCCGGGCTCGAAGCCGTGCCGCGCGAGCAGACCTTCGAGCAGCGTGAGGGCGCGTTCGGCGCCGAGCCGTCCGGGCTTGGTCCGGGCGCGTTCCGCCGCGCCGATCTCCTCGCCGCGCCGGCGCGCGACCCGGACCGCCGCCTGACGGGCGTTCTCCCCTTCGCTCTCCGTGAGAACGGCGTCCATGAGGATGTCGGCCAGCACCTCGTGCCGGCGTTCCGGGATCGTGACGCGGATGTCGGTCTCGGTGGGTTCGTAGACCTTCGGGGCTCGGCCGACCTTGCGGATGCCGCCGACCGCCTCATAGCGGGCGCGCAGCAGGCCGGCGTCGACCAGTTTGTCCAGATGGAAGGCGGCCAGCTTGCGGGAGATCCCGACCGAGGCGGCGGCCTCGTCCCGGGTCACCGGCCGACGCGCCGTGCGGATGTAGGCGTACATCCCCCGCCGCAGCGCGTCGTCGAGCGCGGCCACCGCGCTGATCCCGAGATCCGTCGTCACCCCGCCACAATAACGCCCACTTGCGTTGTCGAAAACCACCGATCATCCGGCGTACGCGGGGCACTTGACCCGCCATATCGAATAAGTCCAAACTCCTTTGGTGTTATACGAGTCGCTCACGGAGGTCCGGATGACTGGTGAACCACACGAGGCGAGACGACCGGTGAGCGCACTGCCATGCGCCACCGGCACGGCGGGACCCGCCGGGCGGCGCTGCCCGGTCCCGATCACGGGCGGACGTCGCCCGGCCGCGGCGGCCCCCGTGGGGCCGGCCTCGCTCGGCGTGAGCGGCGGCTGAGATGGGTTCCGGCACCGCCCTGCGGGTGGTCGACGAGACGCGCGACGGTGTGGACCTGGCCGCGGCCGAGCGGGCGGCCGGCGAGTTCCTGGAGGCGCTGGGCATCTCGACGGACTCCGAGAGCCTGCGGGACACCCCGGCGCGGATGGCCCGGGCGTACGCCGAGCTGTTCACGCCACGCCCGTTCGACCTGACCACCTTCCCCAACGAGGAGGGCTACGACGAGCTCGTGCTGGCCCGGTCGATCCCGGTCCGCTCGGTCTGCGAGCATCACCTGCTGCCCTTCGCCGGAGTCGCGCACGTCGGCTACCTGCCCGGCGACCGCATCCTCGGCCTGTCCAAGCTCGCCCGCGTCGTGGAGCACTTCGCCCGCCGGCCACAGGTGCAAGAGCGCCTCACCAAACAGGTGGCCGACTGGCTCTCCGAGCGGCTGCGACCGCGCGGGGTCGGCGTCGTGATCGAGGCCGAGCACACCTGCATGACCCTGCGGGGAGTGCGCGCCGTCGGCTCGACCACCGTCACCTCGACGCTGCTGGGCATCCTGAGAGAAGACGCCCGATCCCGTCAGGAGTTCTTCGCCCTCACCGGCTCCCGCCCCTGATCAAGGAGGCCATCGCCTTGACACAGCAGAGGTTCGTGATCGTCGGAGCCGGCCTGGCCGGCGCCAAAGCCGCCGAAGCCCTGCGCGGGCAGGGATTCGACGGGCGCATCACCCTGATCGGCGCCGAGCCGCACCGCCCGTACGAGCGACCCCCGCTGTCCAAGGGCTACCTGATGGGCACGAGCGACCGGGCCGGCGTCTTCGTCCACGAGGAGAGCTGGTACGCCGACCACGACGTCGAGCTGCGGCTGGGCGTTGCGGCGGCCGGGCTCGACCGCGGCGCTCACCGCGTCGAGCTGGCCGACGGCGCGACGATCGGATACGACAAGCTGCTGCTGGCCACCGGAGCCCTCCCGCGCCGGCCGCCGATCCCCGGCGCCGACGCACCCCACGTGCGCTACCTGCGGCGGATCGAAGACTGCGAGTCGCTCAAGGACGTCCTCGCGACCGTGTCCCGGCTGGCGGTGATCGGGGCCGGCTGGATCGGGCTGGAGGTCACCGCCGCCGCCCGGCGGGCCGGCGTCGAGGTCACGGTGCTGGAGGCGGCGCCGCTGCCCCTGCTGCGCGTGCTCGGACCGGAGGTCGCCCGGGTCTTCGCCGACCTGCACCGCGACCACGGCGCCGACCTCCGGCTCGGGGTCACCGTCAGCGAGATCACCCCCTCGGGCGTACGGCTGGGCGACGGCACCGAGATCGCCGCCGACGCCGTCCTCGTCGGCGTCGGCGTCGAGCCCGACGTACGGCTCGCGCTGCACGCCGGGTTGCGCGTGGACGACGGCATCGTGGTGGACGCGGCGCTGCGGACCGACGACCCCGACATCGTCGCCGCCGGGGACGTGGCCAACGCCTATCACCCTCTGCTGGGCAGGCACATACGGGTCGAACACTGGGCCAACGCGCTCAAACAGCCCGCGGTCGCCGCCGCCACCATGCTGGGCCGGGATGCGGTGTACGAGGACCTGCCCTACTTCTACACCGACCAGTACGACCTCGGCATGGAGTACGTCGGCCACGTGGAGCCCGGCGGCTACGACCAGGTCGTCTTCCGGGGCGACGTCGCGGCGCGGGAGTTCATCGCGTTCTGGCTCAGCGGCGATCGCGTCCTGGCCGGCATGAACGTCAACGTCTGGGACGTCGTCGAGCCGATCAAGCAGTTGATCCGCACGCGGACTCCCGTCACGCCCCAAGCGCTGGCCGACCCCGACCAACCGCTGGAGACCCGCACGACCCCTTGACGCGCTCCCCGGCCTGAAGGCCGGGGATTCAGCCTGTGCCGCGCGTGCGGCACTTCTCAAGACGCCGATCCGCCCTGCAGCGGATCGGCTTTCCCTGCCCCGCTACGCGGGATAGTCCGCTTCACCCCCGGCCTGAAGGCCGGAGCGCTGCGGACGGCTCCGGTAGCGGACGTCCCCGGCCGGGGTGGGCGGGCGTGGCTTCGGGCCTGCAGGGCGGGCGGCGTCGTCCCGTGACGACGAGGGCACGTCACCGCCTCATCGCCCCGCAGGCCGTGATCGGACCATCGAGGTCCTCCGGCAGGCGCCGGTCAGTGCGCGTCGACGATCATCCCGGCGCCGACGGTGCCGTTGGTGGCCTCGTCGATCAGGATGAAGCCGCCGGTGAGGCGGTTGCGGGCGTAGTCGTCCACGAACAGCGGCTGGGTCGTCCGCAGCGACACCCGGCCGATCTCGTTGAGGCTGAGCGCGGTGGCCGACTCGTCTCGGTGCAGGGTGTTGACGTCGAGCCGGTAGTGCAGGTCACGCACGAGCACCTTGGCCGTACGGGTGGTGTGCTTGATGATCAGCTTCGACCTGGGCTGAAGCTTCAGGCCGTCGGCCATCCAGCAGACCATGGCGTCGATCTCCTGGGCGACCTGCGGCTTGTTGTTCGGCCGGCAGATCATGTCGCCGCGGGAGATGTCGATGTCGTCGTCCAGGCGCAGCGTGACCGACATCGGCGGGAACGCCTCCTCGACCGGGCCGTCGAAGGTGTCGATCGCCGTGATCCTGGTGGTCAGGCCGGAGGGCAGGTGCAGCACCTCGTCGCCCGGCTTGAGCACGCCGCCCGCGATCTGACCGGCGTATCCCCGGTAGTCGTGCAGCTCCTGGCTGGTGGCGTTGTGGGGCCGGATGACGTACTGCACGGGGAAACGCACGTCGACCAGGTTGCGGTCGGAGGCGATGTGCACGTTCTCCAGGTGGTGCAGCAGCGAGGTGCCCTCGTACCACGGCATGTTCTCCGACCGGGAGACCACGTTGTCGCCGTGCAGGGCCGAGATCGGGATGAACGTGAGATCGCTCGCGTTCAGCTTGCTGGCGAACGCGGTGAACTCCTCGCGGATCTCCTCGAACCGATCCTCGGAGTAGTCGACGAGGTCCATCTTGTTGACCGCGAGCACCAGGTGCGGCACCCGCAGCAGCGTGGTGAGGAAGGCGTGCCGCCGCGACTGCTCCAGCACGCCCTTGCGCGCGTCGATCAAGATGATCGCCAGGTCGGCGGTGGAGGCGCCGGTGACCATGTTCCGGGTGTACTGGATGTGCCCGGGGGTGTCGGCGATGATGAACTTCCGCTTGGGCGTGGCGAAGTAGCGGTACGCCACGTCGATCGTGATGCCCTGCTCACGCTCGGCCCGCAGGCCGTCGGTCAGCAGCGACAGGTCGGTGTATTCCGTGCCCCGGTCGCGGGAGGTGCGCTCCACCGCTTCGAGCTGGTCCTCGAAGATCGCCTTCGAGTCGAACAGCAGTCGCCCGATCAGCGTGGACTTGCCGTCGTCGACGCTGCCCGCCGTCGCGAAACGAAGGATGTCCATCAGAAGTAGCCTTCCTTCTTGCGATCTTCCATGGCGGCCTCGGAGGCCCGGTCGTCGGCACGGGTGGCGCCGCGCTCGGTGATCCGGGTCGCGGCGATCTCGTCGATGATCTGATCGACCGTCGTCGCGGTCGAGGCGACCGCGCCGGTGCAGGTCATGTCGCCGACCGTGCGGTAGCGGACGACCGCCTCGAACACCGGCTCGTCGTCGCCCCGCTGGACCACCTCGGAGTCGGCCAGCAGCATGCCGTCGCGCTCGAAGACCCGGCGCGTGTGGGCGAAGTAGATCGACGGGATCTCGATGCCCTCGCGCCGGATGTAGTGCCACACGTCGAGCTCGGTCCAGTTCGACAGCGGGAACACGCGGATGTGCTCACCCCTGCGAATCTTGGTGTTGTAGAGGTTCCACAGCTCGGGGCGCTGGTTCTTCGGGTCCCACTGGCCGAACTCGTCGCGGAAGGAGAACACCCGCTCCTTGGCCCGGGCCTTCTCCTCGTCGCGGCGGGCGCCGCCGAACACGGCGTCGAACTCGTGCTCCTCGATCGCGTCGAGCAGCGTCGTGGTCTGCAGGCGGTTGCGGGAGGCGCGCCGCCCGGTCTCCTCGACCACCCGCCCCGCGTCGATGGACGCCTGCACGGAGGCGACCACCAGCCGCACGCCCAGCTCGGCGACCCGCCGGTCGCGGAACTCGATGACCTCGGGGAAGTTGTGCCCGGTGTCGACGTGCATCAGAGGGAAGGGGATCGGCGCCGGCCAGAACGCCTTCTCCGCGACCCGCAACATGACGATGGAGTCCTTGCCGCCGGAGAAGAGCAGACACGGGCGCTCGAACTCGGCCGCGACCTCGCGCATAATGTGGATCGCTTCGGCCTCAAGCACGTCGAGCTGTGACGTGGTGTAGTCACGCTGAAGCATGGGGACTTCCTTCACGGAGTCTGGCGGTCCAGGTCACGGATTCCGGCGAGCAACGTTGGCGCCAGATCCGGTAGGGAGACCAGGATATCCGGCAGGTACGGGTTCTCCTGGTTGTAGGTCAGGGGTGAGCCGTCGATGCGGCTCGCGTGGGCCCCCGCCGCGGCCGCCACCGCGACCGGCGCGGCCGAGTCCCACTCGTACTGTCCCCCGGCGTGCACGTACGCCTCGACCTCCCCGGTGAGGACCGCGGCGATCTTGGCGCCGGCCGAGCCGATGGGGACGAGTTCCCCGCCGAGGCGGGCGGCCAGCTCACGGACGAACTCGGGCGGCCGGGTGCGGCTGACCGCGATGCGGAACGGCTCGCGCACCTTCTCCGGCAGCTCCGGCGGCGCCGCCGTCGTGAGCGTACGGCCCCGCGCTGATTTTTGGGCCGATCCCGGCCAGGCGGGCAGGGCGATCGCCCCCGCCGTGAGGGACCCCCGCTCCCACAGGGCCACGTGGACGGCCCAGTCGGCGCGCCCCTGCTCGGAGAACTCGCGGGTGCCGTCGAGAGGGTCGATGATCCACACGCGTTCCGCCGACAGCCGCCGGGGGTCCATCCGTTCCTCGCGGGTCGCCTCCTCCGACAGCACGGCGTCGTCCGGCCGCAGCCGCCGCAGAGCGTCCATCAGAAAGCGGTGCGATTCCCGGTCACCGGCGTCTTTCAACGCCCGGGTGTCGGCGAACCCGAGACGGGCGCGCAGCTCCAGGAGCCGTTCCCCCGCCTCCGTCGCCAGATCCCCGGCGAGGGAGTCATCGTCCCGCATCGTCACTCCTCAGTACGCTCCCGCCCCGCGTGTAACCGCAGACCATGTTTTCCATAAGATCTGCAGATCCAACATGAGAGACCAGTTCTCGACATAACGCAGGTCTAAACGTACCGATTCCTCCCAGGAAAGGTCCGACCGGCCGTTGACCTGCCAGAGCCCGGTCATCCCCGGCCGGACCACGAGCCTGCGGCGCACGTCGTCGCCGTACTGCGCGACCTCATCCGGCAGCGGCGGACGCGGCCCGACGAGCGACATGTCGCCCCGCAGCACGTTGATGAGCTGCGGCAGCTCGTCCAGCGAGTAGCGCCGCAGCGCCGCGCCGAGCGGGGTCACCCGTGGATCCCTGCGCACCTTGAACAGCACACCGCCGGCGTCGCTGACCAGCTCGACCTTCAGGGCCTCCGCGTCCCGCCGCATCGTGCGGAACTTGAGGATCGTGAACTCCACGCCGTCCCTGCCGACCCGGCGCTGGCGGAACAGGGCGGGCCCCGGGCTGGTCACCCGTACGGCCACGGCGATGGCGGCCAGCAGCGGGGCCAGCACGACCAGCGCCACGGCGGCGACCAGCCGGTCGAACACGTCCTTGACCAGCCGGCGGCCTCCCGTCAGCTCGGGATGCTCCACGTGCAGCAGCGGGAGCCCGGCGACGGGCCGGATCGCGGTCCGCGGGCCGGTCACCTCCATCAACGCGGGCGCCACCACGAGGTCGGTGCGCGTGCGCTCCAGCCGCCAGGCCAGCCTGCGCAGCGCCGTGCCGTCCAGCTCGGGGCAGGCGAGCACCGCGACCGTGTCCGCCCTCACCTGCTCCACCACCAGCGGCACGTCGGTGAAGTCGCCCAGCACCGGCACGTCCGCCACCCGGCCGGCGGCGTGCGCGGGCACGCAGGCGGCCACCACCTCCATCCCGTGGTAGCGCTCGCGCCGGAAGGTGCCGACCAGCTCGGCGATCGCCGCCGGGTGGCCCACCGCGACCACCCTGCGCATGCAGCCCTCGCCCCTGGCCCGCCTGCGGTGCAGCCGCCGCCGCAGGGCGTACCGGGCGACGAGGGCGAACGCGGTGGCGAGCGGCAGCGCGATCAGGACGTAGCCGCGCGCGATCTCGGTCTTCGACGCGTACGCGGCGATGGCGACGCCGGCGATCAACGTGAAGCCGGCCCGCGCGACCCGGCGGAACTCCTCCGCCCCCACGCCGATCAGGCGCGGCTCGTACGCCCGGCTCAGGACCAGGATCACCACCCAGACGGCGGGCAGCGCCGCGCTCGCCACGACATAAGGCATCACATAGGGAGTAACCTCGCCGAACCGGATCACCACGGCGGTGACCCCCGCGAGAAGGGCGGCCATCATGTCGCAGACGGCCGCGGCGCGCCGATATCGGACGGCCCACACCGGCGGCCGCGGCATCGGATGGGCGGGCGACTCCCGCGGCACGCCGACGGCGACCGAGGACGTGTCGCCGTTCAGCACTTCCGCCCCCCGTGATCGATCGACTACCGAACGTGATGGAATGCTAGCCGTCCGCCCCGACGGCTCAAGGAGATTTCATTGAAAGCCGAAACGTACATATCGGTTGATGTCGAGGCGGACGGCCCGATTCCTGGGCCGTATTCGATGCTCAGCTTCGGCATGACCGTGGCCGGCCGGATGACCGGGCGGCGGTTCGAACGGACCGACCCCGAGTCCGTGACGTTTTACGCCGAATTACGGCCGATCAGCGACGACTATGTGCCGGAGGCGCTGGCGGTGAGCGGCCTCGACCGGGCGGCGCTGCTGCGCGAGGGCCGCGACCCGGCCGAGGCCATGACGGCCGCGGCGGCCTGGGTGCGCGAGGTGTGCGGCGACGACCTGCCGGTGCTGGCGGCCTTCCCGCTGTCGTACGACTGGATGTGGATGTACTGGTACTTCCTTCGCTTCACCGGCGCATCGCCCTTCGGGCACTCCCGGTGCATCGACATCAAGACGCTGTACGCCGCCAAGGCCGTGGTGCCGGTGGCCTGGGCGACCAAGCGTCAGATGCCGCGCGAGGTGCGCACCAGGCGCCCGCACACCCACAACGCGCTCGACGACGCCATCGAACAGGCGGAACTGCTGCAAAACCTCATGGCATGGCCGGGCTCCTCACATCGCGCCGACGGCAGCCCTGCCGCGACGGCCGGCCCCGCCGCCGGGTAGGGCTTCGCCCCGCCGGCCTCGCAGGGGCGGCTCCGCTGCCCCGCCAAACCTCCGCGCCGCTCCCACCGCCGAGCCCGGTGCGGCGGATAGGCGGGACGTCAGCGGGGCGGCTTCGCCGGGTTGAGGTCGGCGGCGTGGAACCGGTTCTGCGTGGCCTCCAGACCGGCGGTCATCAGCGACTCCACCATGTCGGCCGCCCGGTCCACGAGGAACGGCAGGTCCTTGCGCTCGGCCGTGGCGAAGTCGCGCAGCACGAAGGTCGCCGGGTCCATGCGGCCCGGCGGGCGGCCGATGCCGAACCGGATCCGCAGGTAGTCGCGCGTGCCGAGCGACTTCGTGATCGACTTCAGGCCGTTGTGGCCGTTGTCCCCGCCGCCGATCTTCGCGCGCAGCGCGCCGTACGGGATGTCCAGCTCGTCGTGGACCACGATCACCCGGTCGGGCGTGACCTTGTAGAAGTCGGCCAGCGCCTTCACCGGGCCGCCCGACAGGTTCATGTACGACAGCGGCTTGGCCAGCACGACCGGGAGCAGGGCCAGGCGGCCCTCGACCACCTCGGCCCGCGATCTGTGCGCCTTGAACCGCCCGCCCACCCGGGCGGCCAATTCGTCGAGCACCATGAAGCCCGCGTTGTGCCGGTTGCCGGCGTACTCCGGCCCGGGGTTGCCCAGGCCCACGACCAGCCACCGCTGCGCGGACGTCTCGGACATCGCCGTCTCCTCCGCTGTCTCGTCACATGGAAGAGTCCTCCACAGGACACCCTGTGGAGGACTCTCTCACGAAACGGGTCCTACTCGGCGCTCTCACCCTCGGCGGCCTCGCCCTCCTGGGGCAGCCCGGCCGACGGGGCGGCGATCACGTGCAGCACCAGGGCCTCGGGGTCGCCGGCGAGCGTGGTGCCGGCCGGGAGCTTGAGGTCGCCGGCGTGCACGGTGTAGCCGACGTCCTTGCCGTCCACGTCGACCTCGACGCCGGTCGGGATGTGGGTCGCCTCGGCCTCGACCGAGATCGTGCCCAGCGGCTGCTCGACGATCGCGCTGCCGATCGGGTCGCCGGTCACGGTGACCGGGATCTCGACGGTGACCTTCTCGCCGCGCTTGACCAGCAGCAGGTCGACGTGCTCGAGGAAGCCCTTGATCGGGTCGCGCTGGACGCCCTTGGGCAGCGCGATCTCGTTGATGCCCTCGCCCTGCAGGCGGATGAGCACGTTCGGCGTGCGCAGCGCGAGCAGCAGGTCGTGGCCGGGGAGGGTCAGATGCTTGGTCTCGATGCCGTGGCCGTACAGGACAGCGGGGACCTTGTTCGCCCGGCGGATCTTGCGGGCGGCACCCTTGCCGAACTCGGTGCGAAGCTCGGCGGCGATGACTACTTCGGACACGGCACATCTCCTAGGGATGACTCGATCACTGGATTGACGCGCTCTCCCTCACCCGCCCTAGCGGAAGGCGTTACGAGCGCAACCCCATCAGCCTACCGTTCGCCGCGCCGGCGACGCGCCATCGGCGCTCCGCCCGTCACTCGCCGGTGAACTTCGGCTCCCGCCCCTCCCGTACCGCGGCGAAGCCCTCGCGCAGGTCTCGCGTGCCGAACATGAGCTGGTAGCCCCGGCGCTCCAGCGCGATCCCGGCCTCGAAGGAGGTGTCGAGACCGAGGCGGACGACCTCCTTGATCTGCCGTACGGCCAGGCGGGGGCGAGACGCGATCAGCGCGGCCAGTTCCACGGCCCGGTCGACGGCGTTGCCCTCGACCACCTCTGAGACGTAGCCGAGCCGGTACGCGTCGGCGGCGGTCATGGGCGTGCCGGTGAGGAGGGCGTACAACGCGTTCTGCCGTCCGATGACGCGGGGCAGCCGCTGCGTCGCGCCGCCGCCGGGAACCAGGCCGATGGTGACCTCGGTCTGGGCGAAGCGGGCGTTCCGCGAGGCGATGACGAAGTCGCACTGGAGGATGAACTCGTTGCCGCCGCCGAACGCGTCGCCGTTCACGGCGGCGATCACGGGCTTGCCGCTGTACCAGAACGCCTGGTGGGTGTAGGCGCGGATCGCGCCCACGACGTCGCGTCCGGCCTGCTCGTTGAGGTCGGCGCCGACGGCGAAGACGGTGTCGCCGCCGGTCAGGACGATCGCGCCGATGTCGTCGTCCTGGTTGAGGGTCTCGACGGCCTCGGCGAGCAGCACGCGTACCTCGGTGTTGAGCGCGTTGCGCACCTCCGGCCGGTTGAGCCGGATGATCGCGACGCCGTCGCGGGGCTTTTCGATTTCGACAACTGCCATGGCGGTGCCGGCCTTTCTGCGGGGGACGTCAGTGGTGAGACTCGAAGGTCTCCATGTTCGGGTTGTCCTTGAGCTTTCCGAAGATCTCGGATCCGTCGTTGATCCAGTACGGCGGGGGCCCGGGCGTGCTCGTCGCCTTGTCGAAGTCGGCGACGCCGATGAAGCAGACCATGAACCAGATCAGTTCGGCCGCGAACATCTCCGGGTGCCGCCGCGGATGGCGCCCGCCCACGCGGCGGGACCACTTGGTCATGGCCTTGCCGAGGTCGATCCGGAAGCCGAGGGTGACGTCCGGCACGTCGGTGTCGTGGAAGGTCACCAGGAGCAGGTCCCTGCCGTCCTCTGCCGCGTACCTCACCTCTTCGAAGGTGAACTCGGGCCAGAACGGCCGGTCGTGGAGATACTCGTCCTCGGTCGGCGCGCCGGGTGAGCGGCGGTTGGTGCGGTAGCGGGCGCTCAGCAGCGACCACATGTGATCCCGGATCACCCCGGCCAGCGCCGGGTCCCGCCCGTCGTCGTGCGCGTATGTCGTGCCGTCTGCGGCCAGGTCGCCGTTCACCCTGCGTACGCCCCCTGAATCGTCGTTGCTTCGGACTGGATGCGCGCCTTCATGCGCATCACCGCGCGCGGCGCGTTCACTCCGGCGGCGGCGACGACGCGGCCCTCGCGGAAGTAGGTCACGAACGGATAGCCGTCCGCGCCGGTCCGCTCGACGCTGACTTCGTCGTGCCCGCGCGCGTGGCCGACCATCTGGTACTTCAGGCCGTACTGGTCCGACCAGAAGTACGGCACCTCCGCGAAGGGCGGAGGCTCGCGGCCCTCCAGCCCGGCCCACCAGCTCTCGACGGCGTGCCGCGCCTGGGCCGACGCGTTGCTCCAATGCTCGACCCGCATCCGGTGACCGAACACGGGGTGCCTCCAGTTGGCGACGTCCCCGGCCGCGAAGACGTTCGGCCGCGCGGTCCGCAGGGCTTCGTCGCAGCCGAGGCCGTCGGAGACGTCGAGCCCGGAGCCGCGCAGCCATTCGCAGGCCGTGACCGCGCCGAGCCCGAGCACGACCAGGTCGGCCGAGGTCTGCTCGCCGTCGTCGAAGGTCAAGACGACCGGGCCGTCCGGCTCGCTCGCCGACAGGCCGGTGACGGTCGTCAGCAGCCGGGTCGTCACACCGTGGGCGTGGTGCCGTTCCAGGCAGAACCGTCCCAGGTCCTCGCCGAACACCGCGTCCATGGGCAGCCGCCCCTGCACGACCAGCTCGACCGGCAGCCCGCAGGACCGCAACGACGCGGCCATCTCGCTGCCGACCAGACCGGCGCCGACGACCACCGTCCTGGGCCGGCCGGACAGCCGTTCCCTGATCCGTTCGGCGTCGGCGAGCGTGCGCAGACAGTGGACGTTGGGCAGCCCGGCGAACGCCTCCGGCAGGCGGGCGCGGGTCCCCGTGCAGACGAACAGGGCGTCGAAGGGGATCCAGTCGCCGTCGGAGGGTTCTCCCGCGGCCCCGGGTGCGGGCGTGACCAGCACCCGGTCGTCGTCCGGGTCCAGCCGCGCGCACACCGCGTGGTCCACGACGCGCAGCCGCAGGCCGTGCGCCTCGAGGCCGGGCAGCCGGATGTCGTCGCTGGTGACCTTGCCCTGGATGAGCTCCTTGGACAGGGCGGGCCGGGAGTAGGGGGCCGTGCCCTCGGGCCCGCGCACCCAGACGACGTCGCCGGCGAAGCCGCGCCGGGCGAGTTCGGCGACCACCGTGTGGCCGGCGAGGGACCCGCCGGCCACGACGACGGTCTGCGAGGTGGTGACGACCACGATCGCTATTCCTCCAGGCTCAGCGCGAGGACCGGGCAGGAAGTGATCGACTGCCGGACCTGGGCCCGGATGACCGGGTCGTCGGGGATCTCGTCGACGATGTGGAGGTTCAGGTCGTCGTCGACGTCGAAGACGTCGGGGGCGATGCCCATGCACACGCCGTTTCCGTCGCACAGGGTGCGGTCGACAGTGACTTTCATGTGGTCTCCTCGGGGGCGGGAAGATGTCGCGTTCAGTGGGCCGCCGCGGGCTCGGTCACGCCGTCGACCAGGTTCACGTAGTCCTGGTAGCGCTTCAGCAGCCACCGGTTGAACTGGAGGAGCGACTCCTCCTGGAACGAGTAGCGGCCGGGACGGCGGAAGCGGGAGCGCATGCCCTTCTGGAGCGACAGATCGGAGCTGGCGTCCTGCTGGTGGAACAGGACCAGGCCGTCCTGGGCGATCTTGTAGAGCTGCTCGAAGCGGGGATGCCGGGTGGACTCCTCGGGGTACAGGTGGCCGATGCGCAGGTTCATCTGGTCCGGCCCGGCGGGGAGGACGAGGTAGTAGAACAGGCCCTCCGGAACCGCCCCGAATCCCAGGTTCGGCGGGATCGAGGCGAAGATGACCTGGTTGCGCTCCTTCTCGCCGAGTGTCGGGATGATCGGGAGCAGGGCCTTGGTGGTCGCGTTGAAGCCGGCGTCCGGGTGGTAGAAGCCGGTCGGGTGGTAGACCGCGCCCTCGTCGGGGTCGAGGTCCACGAAGCTGGTGAGCCTGACGTGCGCGAAGTCGTGCAGCATGCCGTGGAGATAGGCGCTGTGGTAGGGCTCGATGCCGTTTTCGAGCTGCGCCTTCCAGTTCCAGTTGTTGCCGCGCAGCTCCGCGACGGGCATGCTCACCATCTCGTCGATGTGGTAGTTCTCCAGCTCTTTGGTGAGCTTGGTGAGCGTGGGCGCGAGCGGCTTCGCGTCCGGGTCGAGATTGGTGAAGACGAAGCCGTTCCAGATCTCGACCCGGTGCGAGGGCAGGTACGCCTCCGCCTTCAGGTTCCTCAGGCCGACGGTGTCGTTCATGGACGGCGCCGCGATGAGGGAGCCGTCCAGCCCGTACGTCCAGGCGTGGAAGGGGCAGCGGAAGAGCCTGCCGGTGTTCCCCGACCCCTCGCACACCAGGTGGGCCCGGTGGGCGCAGACCGGGGTGAGGACCCGAATCTCCATGTCCTTGCCGCGGACCATCATCAGGGGCTCGTCGCCCATGTCGATGCGCACGAAGTCACCCGGCTTCGGGATCTCGTCGACGCGGCCGAGGCACAGCCACTGGCGCATGAAGATCGCCTCTTGCTCGAAGGCGTAGAACTCCGGATCGACGTAGCACTCGCGAGGGAGGTTCCAGCCGGTGGCCATGTCCCGGGAGCCCTCTTCGATGACCTTGAGGATGCGCCGGATGTTCTCGGAGACGGGTGCAAGACCCATGGTTCGGATGCTCCTTACGTGTGATGTGTCGCGGCGGCGCGATCAGACAGCCGTGCCGTCCGCCGCCGTCGCGGCGGTCCCGGGCGCCTCGGCGGCCTCGGGGGCTTCCGCGGCGGGCGCGCTCGCGCGGACCAGCAGGTGGTTGAAGAGCAGGTTGAGCAGGAAGGCCGCCAGCACCGTGACCGTGACGGCGCTGCCGAGGATGAACTGCGTGTCCTGGTTGAAGTTCTGGTAGATGCCCGGCACCGCCACCGGCAGCATCCCCAGGCCGAGGGAGACGGCGACGATGAGCAGGTTCTGGTTCCCGGTGAACTCGACTTTCTGCAGCATCTGGATGCCGACGGCCCCCGTCATGGCGAACATGACCAGGCCGGCGCCGCCGATGACGGGTCCCGGCAGGCTGGCGACGACCTCGCCGAGCTTGGGGATGGCGCCCATGATCATCAGCAGCACGCCGGTGACGGTGATGACGTACCGGCTGCTGACCTTGGTCAGGCTGATCAGTCCCACGTTCTGGCCGAACGTGGAGTCGGGCACCGAGTTCATGAACCCGGCCAGCACGGCGGACAGGCCGTCGGTGGCCAGTCCCCGGGCCATGTCCTTGTCGGTGACGCGCTTGCCGACCGCGTCGCCGATGGCGAGCACGCAGGCGGTCATCTCGCAGAAGACCACCACCATGGCGACGCACATCGCGAGGATCGGCACGAGCCGGAACTCCGGCGCGCCGAAGTGCAGCGGCGTCGAGAAGCCGAACCACTTGGCGCCGGCCACGGAGGAGAAGTCGGTGATGCCCATGATCGCGGCGATCACCGTGCCGATCGCCAGGCCGAACAGCACCGAGATGTTGCGGAGGAACCCGGTGAACAGGCGGTTCGCCAGCACGATGATCACGACGACGGCGAAGGCCAGGAGGATGTAGCGCACGCTCGCGTAGTCCGGCGACTGCGGATCGGACCCGGTGATCAGGTCGGCGCTGACCTTGACCAGCGAGAGCCCGATGATCGTGATCACGCAGCCCGTGACCAGCGTCGGGAAGAACCGCAGCACCTTGGAGAACGGCCGGGCGACCAGTATTCCGAAGACACCGGCCGCGATCATCGAGCCGTACATGGTCGGCATGCCGTACTCGGAGCCGACGAGCATCATCGGGGTGAGGAAGGTGAAGGAGGCTCCCGCGACCACCGGCATGCGGATGCCGAACAAGCGGGTGAGGCCGACGCTCTGGATGACGGTGGCGATGCCGGCCACGAGCAGGTCGGCGTTGACGATCAGTGCGATGGTGTGCGTCTCGAGCCCCAGCACCGCGCCGAGCACGAGCGGAACCGCGACGCAGCCCGCATACATGATCAACATGTGCTGCAGGCCGAAGAAGAAGAGTCGGGGCGCAGGAAGGACTTCGTCCACCGGGTGGCGGTCGGAAGCCGGTGATTTGGGTGCACGGATGGTAGGTGACACGGCGGTCTCCTGGCACTGAGTGAACGCCCCCTGGTCCCTCCGCCGGCGTCGACGAGCCGAAGTACGGAGCTATGGGCAGGCGTGCGGCGACCCCTGAGTGAGCAGGGTCGCCTGTCGTCCGACGGGGGCCGGTTCTCCCCATCGGGAACGGTCACGGTGGGTATCCGGTGCGCCGGTACCAGGAGGTTAAGGCGGCCCAAAAGGGGTGTCAATGACCAGTTTTCGCTTGTTTTCGGTCGCGGAGAGTGCTTAGGATCCTGTATACAGTATCCCCACTTGACCCCTTCTGAGCGGAGGCATCGTGCGGCCGACCGCCCGGCGAATAGGCATGATCACCCCGTCTTCCAACACCGTCGTCGAACCGATGACCGGCGTGCTGCTCGCCGGCCGGGACGACATTTCGGTCCACTTCACCCGATTGCGGGTCACGAGCATCAGCCTCGACGCCGCCGACACCCGTCAGTTCGCCCCGGACTCCTTCGCCGACGCGGCCCGCCTCCTCGGCGACGCGCGTGTCGACGTCGTCGCCTGGAACGGCACCTCCGGCTCCTGGCTCGGCGGGGACGAGCGGCTGTGCCGCGAGATGGAACGGGCCGCCGGCGCCCCCGCCACGACCTCGACGCTGGCCGTCCTCGCGGCCCTGCGCGCCTTGGCGGCCCGGCGCACCGGCCTGCTCACGCCGTACACGCGGGACGTCGGCGACGCCATCGCCGCGCACTACGCCGATCACGGCTTCCCCGTGCACGCGGCCCGCCACTTCGGCCGCACCGTCAACTACGACTTCGCCCTGCTCGGCGACGACGAGCTGGACGAGGCCTTCGACGCGCTCGTCACGGCGGGCTGCGACGCGGTCGCCGTGGTGTGCACCAACCTGCGCGCCGCACACCTGGCCGCCCGGTGGGAACACCGCAGTGGTGTCCCGGTGGTCGACAGCGTCGCCGCGACGCTGTGGCAGGCCCTCGCCCTGGCCGGGGACGCGGAACCGATCACCGGGTACGGGCGCTTACTGGCCCGCCCGCCCGCAGTCCAGACGCGGAGATGAGGAACACCATGGCCAAGGACATCAAGATCCTTATCGGAGTCGACGTCGACGCGGTCGCCGGCTGGCTCGGCTCGTACGGCGGCGAGGACTCGCCCAACGACATCCAGCGCGGGGTGTTCGCCGGCGAGGTGGGCACCCCCCGGCTGCTCCAGCTCTTCGAGCGGTACGGCCTGCGCACGACCTGGTTCATCCCGGGCCACTCCATCGAGACCTTCCCCGAGCAGATGGCGGCCGTCGCCGACGCGGGGCACGAGATCGGAGCGCACGGCTACTCGCACGAGAACCCCATCGACATGTCGCCGGAGCAGGAACGGGACGTGCTCGGCCGCTGCGTCGAGCTCATCCGGGGCCTGTGGGGGCGTCCGCCGCGCGGCTACGTGGCGCCCTGGTGGGAGATGAGCCGCCACACCGCGGCCCTGCTGAAGGAGTTCGGCTTCTCCTACGACCACTCGCAGAACTACAACGACTTCCATCCCTTCTACGCCCGCGTCGGCGACGAATGGACGAAGATCGACTACAGCCGCCGGGCCGAGGACTGGATGAAGCCCCTCACCCACGGCGCCGAGGTCGACCTCGTCGAGTTCTGCGGCAACTGGTACGTCGACGACCTGCCGCCGATGATGTTCGTCAAGAAGTCCCCCAACAGCCACGGCTTCGTCAGCCCGCACGACGTGGAACGGCTGTGGCGCGACCAGTTCGAATGGGTCTACCGCGAGTTCGACTACGCGGTCTTCCCCATGACCCTGCACCCCGACGTGTCCGGTCGGCCGCAGGTGCTGCTGATGCTCGAGCGGCTCTTCGACAGCTGGCTCGATCTGCCCGGCGTCGAGTTCACCACGTTCGACGCGGCGGCCGACGACTTCCGGCGGCGCTATCCTTTCGACGGCGCCGAGCGGCCCGCGCCGGTCGGCGCCGGTCCGGGACCGAGGCGGAAGACCGGGGAGACGGCCCTGTGAGCAGGCAGGCGGACGCGCCGGGTGCGTTCGACATCGACGCCGACTACAAGCCGCTCCGGGACCGCGTACGCGACGAGCTGCGCCAGCGCATCATCGACGACGTCTACCCCGCGGGGACGCGACTGGTCGAGACCGAGATCGCCGCCCAGCTCGGAGTCTCCCGGCTGCCGGTGCGGGAGGCGATCCGGGCGCTGGAGAGCGAGGGCTTCGTCAAGACGATCCCCCGGCGGGGCGCGGTCGTCGTGGAGCTGTCGGCCCAGGACGTCGAGGAGCTGTTCGACGTGCGCGAGGCGCTTGAGGTCCTGGCCAGCCAGCAGGCCGCGACTCGCGCCACCAAGGCCGAGCTGCGCCGCGTCCGGAGCATCCTGACCCGAGCGCGCAAGGCGCTCGACGCCGGAGACCACATCGCCCTCGGCAAGGCCAACGAGGCCTTCCACGACGAGATACTCAAGCTGTCCCACAACACCCTGCTGCAGGCCTTGCTGGAGCCCCTGCAGGGGCGCCTGCACTGGCTCCTGCGGCAGACGGGCGACCCGTACGACCTGTTCGAGGAGCATTCGGCGTGGTTCGAGGCGATCGCCTCGGGCTCGGCCCACCTCGCCGCCGAACGCGCCCGCGAGCACGCCCGGCTGAACCGGGAGATCGTGCGCAAGCTCCTGGCCGAACGGCACCGCCAGACGCCTTCGGCGTAACGACCACGCCCCGGGCGGAACCGCCCGGCGCGAGCACGCCCCCATCCGGGTCGCCTCTCACCTGTCGCGCGGCCATGCCCCGCCGCGCCTTCCTCCCCCGCTCAGGAGTATCACCATGTCCGATTCCACCCTGCCGTCCGACGGCACCCCGGCGTCCGACGCCACGCAGGCGACCCTCGACGCCCTGAACGGCACCGAGGTCCGTCTGCGCCACGTCTGCAAGGCGCGGGACGCCACCGACCGGGTCGGGCCCCGGCGTTTCCTGCACGCCGGGCCGCCGATCGACCTGGCCGACATCACCGGCCCCATGCGCGGCGCGATCATCGCGGGCCTGCTGCTGGAGAAGGAGGCCGCGACCGTCGCCGAGGCCGAGGCGATCATCGACGGCGGCGAGGTGACCATCAGCCCCTGTCACGACGCGAACGCCGTCGGGGCGATGGCCGGGATCGTCACGCCGAGCACGCCCGTCGTGGTCGCCGAGGCCACGGGCGGCATCACGACGTTCTCCCCCCTGAACGAGGGGATCGGCGGCGCGATGCGCTACGGGTCGTACGACGAGGCGACGCTCTCGCGGCTGCGGTGGCTCGGCGACGTGCTCGCCCCCGCCCTCGACGAGGCCGTACGGCGCAGCGACCCCCTCGACCTGATCGCCCTGGTGGCCGAGGGGCTGCGACGCGGCGACGACTGCCACAACCGGCTGGTCGCGACCAGCGCGGCCCTGCTCGCGGCGCTCACCCCGGGCCTGCTGCGCGCCCCCCTGGACCGTGCGGACGCCGCGGACGTCGTCGCGTTCATCGCGGGCAACGGGCATTTCGCGCTGCCCTTCGCGATCTCGGCGGCCAAGGCGGTGACGGTCGCCGCCGGAGGGATTCCGGGCAGCCCCGTCGTGACGGCCATGGCGAGCAACGGGCGGGAGTTCGGCATCCGCGTCAGCGGGCTCGGCGACCGCTGGTTCACCGTGCCCGCGCCGATCGGCGACCCGGTCCTGCTGGACGGGGCGACCATCGACGACGTGAACCCGACCATGGGCGACTCCATGATCGCCGAGACGGCCGGCTTCGGCGCGTTCGCGATGACGGCGGCACCGGCGATCATGTCCTTCGTCGGCGGCGACATGGCCCGCGCCATGGAGATCACCCGGCGCATGCGGACCGTCTGCGCCGGCACGAGCCGGCGTTTCCTCATCCCGGGTGAGGACTTCCGTGGGACGCCGCTCGGCATCGACGTGCACAGGGTGCGCGCGACCGGCGTCGAGCCCGTCATCAACAACGGCCTCGCGCACCGGGAGCCCGGACGCGGCCGGGTCGGAGCCGGGATCACCCCCATCCCGGTGGAGCCCTTCGCGGCGGCGAGCCGGGCACTGGAGGAGGCCGCCGCCGCGCCGTCCGGCGCACCGGAGGAACTGGGGACGCGCGCGTGAGCGGCGTGAGCATCCCCTCCTTCAGCCCCGCCGACCTCGCCGCCGTCGCCGGCAGATGGGGGCTCGACCCCGGCCTGGTGGTCCGGCTCGGCCCCGCCGTCGACCGCATGCGCGAGGTCTACCTGCGGGTCCGCGGTCTGGCGACCGAGGGGCAGGCCCCCGAGCCGCCGCCCGTCCCCGTCACCCGGGTCCCCCGCGGTCCCGGCAACCCGTACGGCGCCTGGCTCTACACCGTCGACGAGCCCGGTCCGCCGGGCAGCGGACCGCTCGCCGGGCGGACCGTGACCGTCAAGGAGTCGATCGCGGTGCGCGGGGTGCCGATGACGCTGGGCAGCCGTCTCATGGCCGGTTTCGTGCCCGCGTCCGACTCGGTGGTGGTGGGCAAGGCACGGGCGGCCGGAGCGGTGATCCTCGGCACGTCCGTCTGCGAGGACCTGTGCTACTCCGGGTCGAGCTTCACCAGCGCGCACGGACCCGTCGGGAACCCCTGGGACCCGCGCCGCTCCGCCGGCGGCTCCTCCAGCGGCGCCGCCGTCCTGGTGGCGACCGGGCAGGCCGACTACGGCATCGGCACCGACCACGGCGGCTCGGTCCGCAACCCCGCGGCCTGGTCCGGCGTGTTCGGTCTCAAACCCACGTACGGGGTCATCGAGTACGACGGCGCGATGCCGACCGAGCGCACGCTCGACCACATCGGCGTGCTCACCCGGACCGCCGCCGACCTGATCCCCTTCCTCGAGGCGACCGCGACGCCGCACCCGGACGGGGACGGCGAGCCGTACGCCGAGGGCTACGCCCGGGGGGTCGCCGGGCTGCGTGCCGGACTGCTCACCGAGGGGTTCGGGTGGCCGGGCCGATCCGATCCCCGGGTCGACGGCCTGGTGCGTGAGTCCGGCCTGGCTCTCGAACGGCTCGGACTGACCGTGTCCGAGGTGTCGGTGCCGCTGCACCGGCACGGGCGGGACATCCACCTGCCCATCTCCATCGAGGGCGGTCTCACCACGGTCTTCGAGTCTCGTCTCCAGGGCAACAACCACTTCGGGCCTTATCACCCGAACTTCGGGGAGGCGTTCGGCGAGGCCCTGACCCGGCGTCCCGAGGACATCCCGGTCGGCGGAGTTCTGGCCCTCGTCGGAGCCACGCTGCTGCGGGACGCCACTCACGGGAAGGTCATGGCCTACGCGCAGCGCCTGCGGCGGCGACTGCGCGAGCAGATCGACGACGCGCTGCGCGAGGTCGATCTCCTCGTCCTGCCGACCATCCCGATGCCGCCGCATCTCCTCCCGGCCGACCCGCGCGCGGCCGTGATCGACACCGAGCTGCCCTTCGAGATGCACGACAACAACTGCGTGTTCAACCTGACCGGGCACCCGGCGCTCAGCGTCCCCTGCGGGTTCGTGGACGGCCTGCCGGTCGGCATGCTCCTCGTCGGACGCCCCGGCGCGGACGCGCGCCTGGTCCGCGTCGCCGCCGAGTTCGAAGAGCACGTCTTCCGCTGCCCGCCGCCCCCGGCGCGGCACGAAACCACGGGCGACGACCTGACCATCGCGAGGAGCCGATGATGACCGAGCGGGCACTGAACGTCTTCGGCGAGCCGCTGGAGCCCTGCGGCTTCGACCCGATCACCGGGTACCGGCGCGACGGCTACTGCTACACCGGGCCCGACAACCCCAAGGGCCACACCGTCTGCGCGATCGTCGACGAGCGCTTCATCGCCTTCCAGTCGACGGTCGGCAACGACATCGCGACGCCGCGGCCCGACCTCGCCTTCCCCGGGCTGAAGCCGGGCGACCACTGGTGCGTCATCGCCTCCAAGTGGTACGAGGCGTACCTGGCCGGCTGCGCCTGCCCGGTGAACCTCGCGGCGACCAACATCCGGGCTCTGGAGGTGGTCCCCCGCGAGGCGCTGATGGAGTACGGAGTGGACCCGCGTCCCGGCCGGGACGGCGGCCGGGACGTCGAACGGTGAGCCGCTGGAACGCTCTGCGCGCCTACACCTCCCTGCCCGCCGCCACCGGCCGTTGGTTCCTGGTGGTGACGCTGGTCGGCCGCATACCCGCGACCATGGGACAGCTCGGCGCGCTGCTGCTGGTCAGCGGGGCGACGCAGTCGCTCACGCTGGGCGGCGCCACGGCCGCGGCCTTCGCGGTGGGGCAGGCGGCGGGCGGTCCCGTCGTCGGGCGGACCGCGGACCGGTACGGGCACCGGCCCGCCGGGCTGGCCGCGGCCCTGTCGCATACGGCGGCCCTCGTCCTGCTGGTGGTGTGCGTGGGGGCGGGCGCTCCACCGTGGGCGTGGCTGGCGTCCTCGGTGGTCGCGGGTTTCTCGGTGCCGCAGGTGGGCCCGCTGTCCCGGGCCCGCTGGACGGCGCTGGCTCATCGCGGCCGGCTGCCGGCGGACCGCCTCCCCACCGCGATGAGCTTCGAGGGAACGGGTGACGAGCTCGCGTTCGTCCTCGGCCCGGCACTGGTCGGCCTGATCGCGACGGCCGCCTCGCCCCGGACGGCCGTGCTCGTGGCGGCCGGGCTCACCGTCACGACGTGCGTGGCGTTCGCCCTGCACGCCACGGCCACTCTGGTCGGCGGGGGGCGAGGAGGGGACGCGGCCGCCGGAGTCCGGGCGCCGCTGGCCCCTGTGCTCCTGCTCGCCGCCGGGCTGACCGGGCTCGGCTGCTACTTCGGCTCGACCCAGGCCGGGGTCACCTGGCGGGCGGAGGACGCCGGCGCCGGCGGCGCGGCCGGGCTGATCTACGCGATCCTCGGGCTGAGCAGCGCCCTCGCCGGGGTGCTCGTCCCGATGCTGCCCGCGTCCCTCTCGCTCGTCCGCCGGCTCCAGGGCGGTTTCATCCTCCTGGGCGTCCTCAGCCTGCCGCTCGCGATCACGGGCGGGTTGAACGCCGGTGATCTGTGGGTGCCGGCCCTGTTGATCGCGCTTCCCGGCGTCACCATCGCGCCGATCCTCGTCACCGCGTACACACTGGCCGAGATGGCGGTGCCGGTGGAGCGGATCTCCTGGGTCATGACCCTGCTCACCTCCTCCGTCGTCATCGGCTACGCGATCGGCGCGCTGCTGTCGGGCTCCCTCGCCGACCGGTACGGCCCGGCGGCGCCCTTCCTGATCTCGCTCGCCGCGACCGGCATCGGCGCCGCGGCCGGCACGTTCGGGCGGCGTCGGCTGGCGGCGCTCCGCCCGGACCCGGTCATCGGCGGCCCGGGTCGTGTCTGACGAATCACGGCCCTGCCGCGCGCGGCGGCGCCTCGCCGCGTTCCCACCCTGCCCACGACGATCGCCCGCGGGCTCGCGATCTCCGCGGGACCCGGAGCCGCCGTCCGGAACTGCGCCATGGCCACCGTCTGCTCACCCGGCCGGCGGTCGCGCAGGGGCACGATGGTGGGCGGTACGCCGACGGTTTTATACTTGGCCGCGTGATTCGTACGTTGTGTCAGGGCTGGTGGCGCTCCACATAGGAGCGGCCATCACACACGTACGACCCGGGCCGTTCGGATGGACGGCCCTTTTTTCGTGCTCCCTGGACGAGGGGCCGCCGTCGGAACGGCGGACCTACCGCCAAGGGAGACACACATGAGCACGATCCTCGACACCGGCGCCGCCGACGACCTCGGCGTGCCCGCCGCTCAGCGCCGCAGCGCCGAGCTGGAAAGACAGATCCGCGAGCAGCCCGGCCGGTTCCGGGCGCTGACCGGCGACCGCCCGACCGGACGGCTGCACCTGGGGCATTACTTCGGCAGCCTGCACAACCGCGTCCGCCTGCAGAACCTGGGCGTGGACATGATGGTGCTGATCGCGGACTACCAGGTTCTGACCGACCGCGACGTCGCCGACCGGCTCACCGAGCACGTGGAGAACCTGGTCGTCGACTACCTGGCCGTGGGCATCGACCCGGACCGAGCGACGATCTTCACGCACAGCGCGATCCCCGCGCTCAACCAGTTGCTCCTGCCGTTCCTCAGCCTGGTCTCGGTGGCGGAGCTGAGCCGCAACCCCACGGTCAAGGACGAGATCGCCCATTCCCGCCAGTCGGCGGTCAGCGGGCTGATGTTCACCTATCCGGTCCACCAGGCGGCCGACATCCTGTTCTGCAAGGCCCGCCTCGTCCCGGTCGGGCAGGACCAGCTCCCTCACCTGGAGATCGCCCGCACCATCGCCCGCCGCTTCAACAAGCGGTACGGCATCGCGGCGAGCCCCGTGTTCCCCGAGCCCGAGGCCCTGCTGTCGGCGGCTCCGCTGCTGCTCGGCACGGACGGCGGCAAGATGAGCAAGAGCCGGGGCAACTCGATCGCCCTGTCCGCGACCGCCGACGAGACCGCCCGGCTGATCCGGGGCGCGAAGACCGACGCGGACCGGCACATCACCTACGACCCGGTCGCCCGTCCCGAGGTCTCCAGCCTGGTCCTGCTGGCCGCGCTGTGCCTCGGCCGCGACCCGCACGAGGTGGCCGGCGAGATCGGCGGCAAGGGGGCCGCCGCGTTGAAGGCCGTCGTCACCGACGCGGTCAACGACTACTTCGCGCCCATCCGCGCGCGACGGGCCGAGCTGGCCCGCGACCGCGCCCACATCCGCCGGGTGCTGCGCGACGGCAACGAACGCGCCGCCGCCGTCGCCGACGCCACGCTCACGCAGGTGCGTGCGGCGATGAACTCCCTCTACTGACCGCGGATACGGGCCCCCGGACACGACCGGGGGCCCGGAAAATCACCGGAAAATCAGCTGTCGCCTTCGAAGAGGCTGGTGACCGAGCCGTCGGTGAACACCTCGGTGATGGCCCGGGCGATCAGCGGGGCGATCGACATGACCGTGAGGTTGTCGAACCTCTTCTCCTCCGGGATGGGCAGCGTGTTGGTCACGACCACCTCGGAGATGCGGGAGTTCTTGAGCCGATCCACCGCCGGGCCGGAGAACACGGCGTGGGTGGCCGCCACGATGACGTCGGTCGCGCCGTGGTCGTACAGCGCGTCGGCCGCCTTGCAGATCGAGCCGCCGGTGTCGATCATGTCGTCGATCAGCACGCAGGTCCTGCCGCGCACCTTGCCGACCACCTCGTGCACCTTCACCTGGTTGGCCACGTCGAGGTCGCGCCGCTTGTGGATGAACGCCACCGGCGTGCCCAGCGAGTCGGACCAGCGCTCGGCCAGCCGTACGCGGCCGGTGTCGGGCGAGACGATCGTGGTCGTCTCCGGGTCGAGCTTGCCGCGCAGGTAGTTGATCAGCACGGGCATGGCGAACAGGTGGTCCACCGGGCCGTCGAAGAAGCCCTGGATCTGCGAGGTGTGCAGGTCGATCGACATCAGCCGGTCGGCGCCCGCCTGCTTGAACAGGTCGGCCATCAGCCTGGCGGTGATCGGCTCGCGCCCGCGGCCCTTCTTGTCCTGGCGGGCATACCCGTAGAACGGCATGATCACGGTGATCCGCTTGGCCGAGGCCCGCTTGAGGGCGTCCACCATGATCAGCTGTTCCATGATCCACTGGTTGATCGGCGCGGTATGGCTCTGCATCACGAAGGCGTCGCAGCCGCGCACCGACTCCAGGTAGCGCACGTATATCTCGCCGTTGGCGAAGTCGCGCAGCGCCGTCGGCGTGACCTCCACGCCGAGGGCGCTCGCCACCTCGTTGGCCAGCTCGGGGTGGGCCCGGCCGGAGAAGAACATCAGGTTCCGCTCGCCGGTCGTCTTCTTGCCGCTCATGCCGCGCTCCTCGCGTGTCGAGCCTTTTCGCCGTACCGGGCCTGGTGAGGCCGAGCCGGCCATAACGCCGTTCCCTCGTCTCGCCCGGGGCTCGCAAACCCCTTCGCCCGGTCGATGTGGTCGGTCACGGTGCCCTCCTGGCCTGGCCCTTCGGCGCTACGCGGTCAAACCGCGCCTCGTACTTTTTCCTGTCCCCGTACGGCCCGCGGGGGCGGACCGCAGGTGGTCCTAGCTGCCGGCGGGGTCTCCGCCGTTGGCCGCGGCCGCGTCGCGGGCCTCGATCGCCCGCTGGGCCGCCTCCGCGGACTTGGTGCCGGCGCGGCGGCGCGCCACCCAGCCCTCGATGTTGCGCTGCTTGCCGCGGGCGACCGCCATCGCCCCCGGAGGCACGTCCGACGTGATCACCGATCCGGCGGCCGTGTAGGCTCCGTCCCCGATCGTGACCGGAGCGACGAGCATGTTGTCGCTGCCCACGCGCACGTGGTCGCCGACGACCGTGTGGTGCTTGGAAACGCCGTCGTAGTTGACGAAGACGCACGCGGCGCCGATGTTCGAGCCGACCCCGATCGTGGCGTCGCCGACGTACGTCAGGTGCGGCACCTTGGAACCCTCGCCGATCCGCGCGTTCTTGGTCTCGACGAAAGTGCCGATCTTGCCCTTGGGGCCGAGCACGGTGCCGGGCCGCAGGTAGGAGAAGGGGCCCACGACCGCGCCGGGGCCGATCTCCGCGCCCTCGGCGACGGTGTTGCGCACGACGGCCTCCTCGCCGACGACCGTGTCGGTGAGCGTGCTGCCGGGCCCGACCTCGGCGCCCGCTCCGATCTTGGTGGCCCCCTTGAGCTGGGTGCCGGGGTGGATCACGGCGTCGGGCTCCATGGCGACGCCGGCGTCGACCCACGTGCTGGCCGGGTCCACGACGGTCACCCCGGCGCGCATGTGCGCCTCCAGGATGCGATCGTTGAGCACGCGCCGGACGAAGGCGAGCTGGACGCGGTCGTTGACGCCCTCGACCTCGATGTGGTCGGCGGCCACGTGCGCGCCCACCCGGTGGCCGTCCTCGCGGAGGATGGCCAGCACGTCGGTCAGATACTCCTCACCCTGGGCGTTGGCCGCGCCGACCCGCTTCAGGCCCTCGGCCAGCAGCGCGCCGTCGAAGGCGTACACGCCCGAGTTCATCTCGGTGATCGCGCGCTGCTCGGGGGTGGCGTCCTTGTCCTCGACGATCTCCAGCACCGCGCCGCTCTCGTCCCGTACGATCCGGCCGTAACCGGTCGGATCGGGCACGACGGCGGTCAGCACCGTGACGGCGTTGCCGTCGGCGGCGTGCCGTTCGAGCAGGGCCGCCAGGGTCTCGGTGCGCAGCAGCGGCGTGTCGCCGTACGTCACCAGGACGGTGCCGTCGATCGGGCCCTCGGCCTCGAGCGCGGTGCGCACGGCGTGGCCGGTGCCGTTCTGCTTGTCCTGGACGACCGTACGGGCGTCCGGGGCGGTCGTCGCCAGATGGGCCCCGACCTGCTCGCGCGCGTGCCCGATCACCACGATCAGCCGCTCGGGGGTGAGGCCACGCGCGGCGGCGAGCATGTGGTCCACGAGCGCTCGGCCGCAGACCTCGTGGAGGACTTTGGGGGTTTTTGATTTCATCCGGGTGCCCTCGCCTGCGGCGAGGACGATCACGGCTGCCGGGCGCGGCACACTCACGGACTGAGGCTCCCTCGGCGTCGCGGCTTACTACACGGATCGTGGTTGGTAGGGCTCGGCTGCGGCTCCCACGCGTCCACTACCAGGGAACCGCACGGTCACCCACTCGACAAGGTGAGCTTACCTGCCGTGCCCCAGATCGGAACCAACCCCCCTGGGGGCGCGCGAGGGCGGATGAACAGGCTCCCGGGGGAGGATTCGAACCTCCGTTGACAGAACCAAAATCTGTAGTCTTGCCCCTAGACGACCCGGGAAGGACGCGACGTCCTGTAACGCCGGATTCCAGCGGCCGCCGGAATCCGAACTCAGGATACAGAGCCGCCCCCCTGACGCGCTCCCCCAAATTCACGCCTCACCGGCCTCACCTCGGCACCGCCACCCGGCAGGCACATCAGAAGCCTCTGCCGCCCCACCACTCACGCAACCGCCATGCCGCGCCCGCCTCGACACCACTCACACGTCGGCGCGTCGCATCCTCACCTCGACACCGCCGCACGACGACCACCTCGGCACCACTCCCATCTCGGCTCGTCGCATCCTCATCTCGACACCGCCACCTTGCCGGCCACCCCTCATACGACGGCCACGCCGGGCCTACATCCGCACGCCGGCGCCACATCACTCGCCCATCGGCGCACCATATGCCCACCTCGACGCCGCCGCACGACGACCACCTCGGCACCACTCCCACATCCGCGCGTCGGATTCCCAGCTCGACGCCGCCGCACGACGACCACCTCGCCGCGACATCCCCTCCAGGACGCCGGCGTCCATCGATGTCGAGTACGGCGTGTGGCAGCACCCCTGTTTGACCGGCCGCCGCGATCGGCGGCTCGCCGGCCCACTCGCCCCACCGAGGGTCGGCCGTCTCACCGTGAACACCGGCGGCTGTGGAACTCCGACAACCGAGGGCCGAGCGAGGGCGGGAAGCGCTATCGCGGGTCGCCGTGGCGAGAGCCGTTCGGGGCCCTCGGTTCCGATGCCGGCAGTCGACACGTCCGATGCCGCCCAGCCGACACGTCCGGCGCCGGGCAGCCGGCGGCGCCCGCGCACCTCTTCCTAATGCCACCTGTTTTCGCAGGTCAGGCAAATGACCGCAAGTACGGCGAGCCCAGGTGTTACCGAGAGAACATTCCGGGCACGTCGCGGTGGACCGCCGCGATATCGACAGTTCGGCCCCAAGCGAGCACGAGGCACTAGCAGATGGCCGACCGTTGGTGCAAGGCGTGGATTCGCCACCAGATGCGGCCCGGAGCGTCACCTTCCACACATTCGCTCTTAGGGATTCCTAACTTACGATGGCGTAGGTTACGGTGGCGTAGCCAGACAATCTTCCCCATCTCGTGAGGTAGCCCATGACCGTCCTGACCGAACGTCCCTCACCTCAGCCGAAGCCGGAGTTCGAACCGGAAGGCAAGAGCAAAACCGATCTGGTCGTCTTCGGACTCGTGGTCGGCCTGCCGATCCTGGCGATCATCGCCGCGGTCCCGTTCGCCTGGGGATGGGGCCTGGGCTGGACCGACGTCATCATCGCCGCGGCGTTCTACATCGTCACCGGTTTGGGGGTCACGGTCGGGTTCCACCGCTATTTCACGCACGGCTCCTTCAAGGCCAACCGGCCTCTGAAGATCGCGCTCGGCATCGCCGGCAGCCTCTCGCTGGAGATGTCGGTCGTGGACTGGGTGGCCGCCCACCGCAAGCACCACAAGTTCTCCGACAAGGAGGGCGACCCGCACTCGCCGTGGCGGTTCGGGCCCGGCTTCAAGTCGATGTGCAAGGGCCTGCTGTACGCCCACGTGGGCTGGCTCTTCGAGGCCGAGCGCACCAACCGCGCCAAGTACGCCCCGGACCTGCTGAAGGACCCGGACGTGATGAAGCTGCACCGGTGGTTCCCCACGATCGCCGTGAGCTCCGTGCTGCTTCCGCCGATCCTGGGCGGCCTCATCACCTGGTCCTGGCACGGCGCGCTGACCGCGTTCTTCTGGGGCACCCTGGTCCGGATCGGGCTGCTGCACCACGTGACCTGGTCGGTCAACTCCATCTGCCACGTGTTCGGCGAGGAGGTGTTCGAGTCGCGCGACAAGTCCCGCAACGTGTGGTGGCTGGCCATCCCGTCGTTCGGCGAGTCGTGGCACAACCTGCACCACTCCGACCCCACCTGCGCCCGGCACGGCGCGCTCAAGGGCCAGATCGACCTCAGCGCGGGTCTCATCCGCTGGTTCGAGAAGGCCGGCTGGGTCTACGACGTGCGCTGGCCGAACCCCGAACGGCTGGCGGCGAAGCGCATTGCCTGACGATTCGGTCAGCGATGACGGCAGGGCCGCTCTCCGCAACGCGGCGGCCCTGACCCCGAAATCCTCTGCCTCGGCGCCCGCGCCCCACCCGGCGCCCGCCGCGTCCACGCCTCCGGCGCCGGCCGGTCCCGGCACCCGTACGGCCCCCGCCTCCGCGGTGGCCGTACCGGCACGTCCGGCAGCTCCCGCCAAGAAACCGGAAACCGGCCCGAACCGGGTGAGGGCCGCGACACCCGCCATGATGGAACCCGTGAGCGAGTCCTCCCGATCCCGCAGACGCATGACCGGCGCGGAACGGCGCGAGCAGCTTATCCAGGTCGGCCGTGCCCTGTTCGCGGACAAGGGCTTCGACGGCACCTCGGTCGAGGAGATCGCGGCCAGGGCCAAGGTGTCCAAGCCCGTGGTGTACGAGCACTTCGGCGGTAAGGAGGGCATCTACGCCGTCGTGATCGACCGCGAGATGCAGCGCCTGCTCAGCCTGGTCACTCAGGCCCTGTCGGCCTCCCACGCGCGGATCAAGCTGGAGCGGGCCGCCCTCGCTCTCCTTCAATACATCGAGGAGAGCAGCGAGGGCTTCCGCATTCTGGTCCGCGACTCCCACGCCGCCTCGGGGACGGGCACCTTCGCCAGCCTGATCAGCGACATCGCCAGCCAGGTGGAGGACGTGCTGGCGGACGAGTTCAAAGAGCGCGGCTACGACCCGAAGCTCGCGCCGATGTACGCCCAGATGCTCGTGGGAATGACCGCCCTCACCGGGCAGTGGTGGCTCGACGTGCGCAAGCCGCGCCGCGAGGAGGTCGCCGCCCACCTGGTGAACCTGTCCTGGAACGGTCTGACGGGCCTCGACCCCAACCCGGCGCTCACCGGCGCGACGCGCGGGCTGGTCCTGTCCCCCGGCGCGGAATCCCGTACGGCGAGGCCCGGCGAGCGCGAGTCGAAGGAGCAGGAGAAGCTCCGCCGCGAACAGGAGAAGGCACGGGAACGCGAACAGCGCGAGCGCGCCAAACAACAACGCGAACTCGAAAAGGCCAAAGAACGCGAACAACGCGAACGCGCCAAGGAGCTCGAACGGCAGCGGAAGGAGCAGGAGAAGCTCCGCCGCGAACAGGAGAAGGCACGAGAGCGCGAGCAACGCGAGCGCGCCAAACAACTCGAACGCCAACAACGCGAACTCGAAAAGGCCAAAGAACGCGAACAACGCGAACGCGCGAAGGGACTCGACCGGAAGTAACACAGAGACACTCGACAGCCCCGCCCACGGCACGGAAACAGTTCGGAGACATCTGACGGCCCCGCCCACGGCCGGCCGGTCTCGTCCGCGGCCATGCGGCCGGTACGGAAGCGGCGCACCCCGCGCACGGCTGCCGGACACCTTGCCCCGGCCGTGTCGCGGGCGGCGACTCACGCGCAGCCGACAGGAGACCAAGACGGCTCGCGGACAGTCACCGCATGAGAAGGCTTGTGAGCGACCACCCGGCCCTCGCGTGCGACGGTCAGGGGAAGGGCTGCCGCGGCACGGATGACGGCACCGCGCTCTGCCCGTTCCTGCGGAAGTTCGGGGAAGGCCCGCTAGGACATGGATGGTGGCACCGAACCCCGCCCCTACGCGCGACGGGCCGAGGAAGGGCTGCCGGGGCATGGGCGGTGGCAGCACGCCTTGCCTCTGCGCGTGTCGGTCCGGGACATCGTGCGGTGCGGCTCGTCAGCCGATCAACGAGGGAGTACGACCCGCGCGGCCACCAGGTCGTGTGCCGCGCGCCGGCGCACCTCGGCCAGCGGGCCGCCGCCCTCAGCCGGCAGGCCCCCGCTTTCGGCCAGTGGGCCGCCGCACTCGGGTGGCGGCGCCCCGGGGCCCGCACGCCGGAGGAGGCCGGCGGGGCGCCGGCTTCGCCGATGACGCGACGGCGCGAACGCCCGCGCGGCGCGGGCCAGGTCACGCGGGAACGCGAAGCCCGCCGAAGACGTGATGACCGACACCGGCAACTCCCCGCCGAAGAGGATGATCGCGGCGGTGCGCTCCGAGGCCCGGAAGGTGCGGTGATCAGGGAGAACGCGGCTTGTGGAGGGCGGGCTGACGCTTTCGTTGTGCCCTAGTTAAGGTTCCATTCACCCACATAGGGCATATCTCGTTCTATGTCCGCCCAAAACTCCCCCGTCCGCGAGACCGAGGAGGCCGACCTCACCACGCGAGCCCCTCTGCCCGGCGACCGCTTCCTCAACCGGGAGGAGAGCTGGCTCCAGTTCAACGAGCGTGTCCTGGAGCTGGCGGAGGACTCCTCGCTGCCGCTGCTCGAACGCGTCCGGTTCCTCGCGATCTTCGCCAGCAACCTGGACGAGTTCTTCCGCGTACGGGTGGCCGGGCTCAGGCGGCGGATGGCGACGGGCCTGCTGCTGCGGACGACCGGCGGGCTGACGCCGACCGAGGCGCTGTCGCGGATCGCGACGGTCGCCGACGAGCTCGCCCGCAGGCACGCGGCGGTCTTCCACGACCGCATCTGCCCGGAGCTGGCCGTGGAGGGCATCGCGATCGTCCGCTGGGACGACCTCGCCAAGGACGAGCGGACGGCGCTGCGCAAGCTCTTCCGTGAGCGGATCCGGCCGGTGCTGACGCCGCTGGCCGTCGATCCCGCCCACCCGTTCCCGTACATCTCGGGTCTTTCCCTGAACCTTGCCGTGATGGTGCGCAACCCGGAGAACGGCCACACGGTGTTCGCCCGGGTGAAGGTCCCCTCGCAGCTCCCCCGGTTCGTGACCGCGTCGCCGAACCGGTTCGTCCCGCTGGAGGACGTGATCGCGGCGCACCTGGGCGAGCTGTTCAAGGGCATGCAGGTCGTGCAGCACCACGTCTTCCGGGTGACCAGGAACGAGGACCTGGAGATCGACGAGGACGTCACCGAGAACCTGATGAAGGCGCTGGAGCGCGAGCTGCTGCGCCGCAGGTTCGGCCCGCCGGTGCGGCTGGAGGTGGAGGACACCATCACCCCCGAGGTGCTCGACCTGCTCGTGGACGAGCTCGGCGTGGCCGGCAACGAGATCTACCGGCTGCCCGGGCCGCTCGACTTAACCGGGCTGCACGCCATCGCCGACCTCGACCGCCCGGAGCTGCACTACCGGCCGTTCGTCCCGGCGGAGGCGATCAGCGCCGAGGACGACCTGTTCGCCACGCTGCGCGAGCGGGACATCCTCATCCACCATCCGTACGACTCGTTCGCGACGAGCGTGCAGCGGTTCGTGGAGGAGGCGGCGGCCGACCCGGACGTGCTGGCGATCAAACAGACCCTCTACCGCACGAGCGGCGAATCGCCGATCGTGGACGCGCTGATCGACGCGGCCGAGGCGGGCAAGCAGGTCGTGGTCGTGGTGGAGATCAAGGCGAGGTTCGACGAGCACGCGAACATCTCCTGGGCGCGCAAGCTGGAGACGGCCGGCTGCCACGTCGTGTACGGCGTGCTCGGCCTCAAAACACACTGCAAGCTGGCGATGGTGGTCCGCCAGGAGGCGGGCGGCGAGCTGCGGCGCTACTGCCACATCGGCACCGGCAACTACAACCCGAAGACGGCCCGCCAGTATGAGGACTTCGGCCTGCTCACCGCCGATCCGCAGGTGGGCGAGGACGTCACCGACCTGTTCATCCACCTGACCGGCTACTCCCACCAGTCCGAGTATCGAAGGCTGCTGGTCGCGCCCGACTCGCTGCGCCGGGGCCTGCTCGCCCGGATCGAGCAGGAGATCGCCCACCGCACGGCGGGCCGCCGGGCCGGGATCCGCATCAAGACCAACTCGATCGTGGACGAGCCGATCATCGACGCGTTGTATCGCGCGTCGCAGGCGGGCGTGCCGGTGGATCTGTGGGTGCGCGGCATCTGCACCCTTCGCCCCGGCGTTCCCGGCCTGTCGGAGAACATCCGCGTACGCAGCGTGCTCGGCCGTTTCCTGGAACACTCACGGATCTACGAGTTCGGCGGGGGACGACGGCCGGAGATCTGGATCGGCAGCGCCGACCTGATGCGCCGCAACCTGGACCGGCGGGTCGAGGCGCTGGTCAAGGTCACCAGCCCGCAGCACCGCGAATACCTGTCCGATCTGCTGGACCTGGCGTTCCAGGAGACCACCACCGCCTGGGCGCTGCACTCCGACGGCAAGTGGCTGCGGCACCGGGGCGAGGTCGACCTCCAGCACCACCTGATCGCCACCAGGCGCTGGCGGGCCGTGGACGACGGGACGGCCTGACCGGTTGACGACCGAGGGCGTGATCAGAGCGGCCGGGGCGGTCGTCTGGCGTGGCGACGAGGACGACCCGGAGATCGCCCTCGTGCACCGGCCGAAGTACGACGACTGGAGCCTGCCCAAGGGGAAGCTCGATCACGGCGAGCACGTGATCGCGGCGGCGCTGCGCGAGGTGCGGGAGGAGACCGGCCTGCGGGTCGTGCTCGGCCGCGCGCTCCCGCCCGTGCGCTACACGCACGACGGCCGGCCCAAGCGGGTGGATTACTGGCTCGCCCACGCCCTCGACGACCAGGTGACCTTCGACGGCCGCGAGATCGACGATGTCGCCTGGCTGCCGGTCGAGGAGGCGCGCCGCCGCCTGACCTACGCCTGGGACCGCGGCCTGCTGCGGGCCGTCGGCGCCGCTCCGCTCGTCACCACGCCGCTGATCCTGCTGCGGCACGCGTTTGCGGGCTCCCGGCAGGAGTGGCGGGGCGACGACGACCGCCGCCCGCTGGACGAGCGCGGCCGCGCCCAGGCCGAGACCCTCGCCACGGTGCTCGCGGCCTACCGCCCGGCCGCGCTGGTCAGCTCGCCCGCCACGCGCTGCGTCCAGACCCTCGCGCCGTACGCCGAGCGGAACGGGCTGGCGGTGCGCGTGGAGGCGGCGCTGTCGGAGAGCGGCCATGACCCGCGCGAGGCGGAACGGATCATGCGCGATCTGTCGGCCTCTCCCGATGCGGCGGTGCTGTGCAGTCACGGGAACGTGCTGTCCGACCTGCTGGGCATGATCGGCGAGGCGCCGGGCGGCGCGCGGACCGCCGACCAGGCCCTCGCCAAGGGCGGCTTCGCCGTGCTCCACCGCGCCGGCGGCGGACGCGACCGCATCGTCAGCCTTGAGCGCTACACCACCTGACCGCGCGGATCACGCGGGATCTCCGCGACCACATCCTCGACGTGGAGCGCTACGCCACCTCACGTTGAGCTCTTCTGCCATGCGCTGGAACGCCGCCCGGTAGCTCTGCCAGGCGTCGTGGAAGCCGTATGACGTTGGCGGGCCTGGCGGAGGAGGCGCCGTCGAGTGCCGCGCTGCGCGGGTCATGCGGGCGCGCGCCCTCCCCGGCCCGCCGGAGACGGCCCGGAGAGGACCGCCGCGCGGCCCGGAGATGGCCGACGGGTGGCTCTTCGGAGAGGACCGCCGGGTGGCCCGCTCGCTCAGGCGCCCCCGCGCAGATGCGCGACCACGAAGATGCGCCGGAACGGGAACGGCGTGCCGTAGGGCTTGGCCGGATAGACCTCCCGCAGGGCACGCGCGCAGTCGGCGAGGAAGTCGGCCTGCCGTTCGGGCGGCAGCCGGTCGAGCATGGGCCGCAGGGCCGTCCCCTTGATCCAGTTCAGCACGGCGTCCTCGCCGGGCAGGATGTGCACATAGGTGGTCTCCCACGCGTCCACGGTGAAGCCGAGACCCGCGAGCAGGTCCACGTATTCGGCGGGCTCCAGGACCGGCGCGTCCCGCGGCACGTCGCCCAGCTCCTCCCGCCAGGTCGTACGGCACAGCTCGCGCACCACGGCGTGGCTCGGCGCGCCGAAGTTGCCGGGCACCTGGAAGGCGAGCCAGCCGCCCTCGGTCAGGTCGTTTCTCCAGCGGCGGAGCAAGTCGGGATGTTCGGGCACCCACTGCAGGAGCGCGTTCGAGACGATCACGTCGACCGGGCGCGGCGGACGCCAGTCGCGGACGTCGGCCACCTCGAACGTCGGCCCGGACGGCGCCTTGGCGATCATCGCGGCCGAGGAGTCGACACCGTGCACCTGGGCGCCGGGCCAGCGGTCGAGGAGGGTCGCCGTGAGCTCCCCGGTGCCGCACCCGAGGTCGACGACGTACTCGGGCGACCGGGCGCCCACCCGGGCGACGAGCTCGTAGAAGGGACGGCCGCGCTCGGCCGCGTACCGTCCATAGACCTCCGGGTCCCAAATATCCGCAGTCATGCCATCCTCTCGATTATCTTGACATCGAGATACTCGTATCGCGGGAGATATCTCGATGTCAAGAAAAGCTAGACTCGGCGCATGACCTTCTCGAGGCCCGTCGAGGACGAGGTGGACCGGCTGGTCGCAGCCTGGAGGCAGGAGCGCCCGGACCTGGACGTGACGCCTCTCGAGGTGCTGAGCCGCGTCTCCCGCCTGAGCCGGCACCTGGAACGCGAGCGCCGCGCGGCCTTCGCGTCGCACGACATCGAATCATGGGAGTTCGACGTGCTGACGGCCCTGCGCCGCGCCGGCGAGCCGTATGAGCTGAGCCCGGGGGCGCTGCTGCGCGCCACCTTGGTGACCTCGGGCACGATGACGAACCGCATCGACAGGCTGGCCGCGGCCGGGCTGGTCACCCGGCGCCCCGATCCGGAGGACCGGCGCGGCGTGCTGGTGCGGCTGACCCCCGCCGGGATGCAGCGCGTGGACGCCGCCTTCGCCGACCTGCTCCGCCGCGAGCGCGAGTTGCTGGCCGGCCTCGGACAGGACGAGCAGCAGACCCTCGCCGCCCTGCTGCGCACGCTCCTGGCCCCCTTCGACGCCTCCGATCCCGCCGCCCACTGACCCCATCTTCCGCCGCCGGATGAAGACCGGTGGTCACGGGCGGGCCCGCCGTACGGCAAACGCCCTCACAACAACCAAGAAACGCACGAGTTCGCCGTTTGTCGCTTTTGTAGGCATTCGACTGGCTTAGCCAGACTTTTTGACAGCATCTCGACGCATATCGACTATGTGATGTTCGTCACAGTAACACTCTGGAGCGGTCCAGAGGCGTCCCCGGATCGGAGTCGCCCACAGGCCGGGTGATCAGCGACAACGAGACACGCCGCCTGTTGCGCCTGCTCTAAGGAGACTCTGTGGAAGCAGAGAGCGATTTCTGAAATTTCTGTTTTCAGAGGGTTCTTCGTTATAGCCTCCATCAGTTCCTTCACTGACGTATGGGGCGCAAGTGACGCCCCACGACAGACCAGGGAGATTCACTTGAAGCGCACTCTCGCTCTCGGCGGGGTCGCGGCCGGACTGCTCGCCTCCGCTGCCATCGCCTCCCCGGCGCACGCCGACACTCCCAAAGACGTGGCCGCCAAGACCCTGGCGTCCACCAACTTCGCCGCTCAGCAGGTGGCCGCGTACTGGTTCGGCGAGCGCGCCGCGAACCTGATCAAGGCCACGCCGTACGGCGTCGAGACCAAGGTCATCAAGAGCAAGGTCCTGGCCAAGGTCCCGTCGGCGCCGGCGTCCACCAAGCCCGGCATCGTCGGCTCCAGCGGCGACCAGAAGGCCTCCACCGGCAACCTCAAGAACGTGAACCTGCCGCGCACGGTCGGCAAGGTGTTCTTCATCGGCGCCGACCACAAGCCGCACTGGTGCTCGGCCACCGCGGTGCAGGGCCACTACAAGAACCTGGTGGCGACCGCCGGCCACTGTGTCTACGACACCGTCGCCAACAAGGGCACGCTCGACAAGTGGGTCTTCATCCCCGGCTACTACCAGGGCAAGGCTCCGTGGGGCATCTACGTCGGTAAGACGGCCTACACCCACTACGACTACAGCGTCTACGAGGACGGCGACCGCGACTACGCGTTCGTGACCGTCTACAACGGCGTCCAGGTCACCGGCGTCAGCTACGACCGGTACGACCTCAAGGGCCACAGCCACAAGGGCCACAAGAGCCACCACGGTCGCGACGACCACCGCCGCGGCAAGGGCCACCACGACCGCACGTACACGGAGCGCGTCTCCGTGCGCGAGTTCAAGGCCTCGAACCCCGGCAGGGACCTCACCGGCAACGGCCCCTGGGCCAAGGGCACGAGCGTCAAGACCATCGAGATCAGCGAGAGGGCCTACGACAGCCACGCCGACTCGTACGTCAGCAGGGACGGCAAGACCCTGTACTTCCGCAAGAAGGTCTGGGACCGCGACGACCACCGGGGTCCGCGGCACGGCGACCACCGCCTGCGCGTGCAGCGGGACGACCTCAAGCCCTTCACGCCGAACGGCGGCCACCACACGCCGCCTTCGCCGACGCCCTCGGTTTCGTCGACGCCCACGCCCTCGCCCTCGGCTTCGCCGACCGCCAGCGCTTCGCCCACGCCCAGGCCCTCGTACACCCCGGGCGGCCACCACAACCGGCCGAAGTACAAGTACTACGCCCGGACGTTCTACAAGACGCGGGTTCACCACGACCACAAGCCGCGTGCCGTGCTGAAGATCGCGCTGAAGGACGTCGGCACCCTGGGCTCCAACGTCGGCGGGCAGGGCCTGGCCTACAACCAGAAGGTCGGCTCCAACGTCTTCATGTTCGGCTACCCGAGCGGGTCGGAGCCCGACGGCAACTACCAGTTCACCGGCCAGACCATGAAGTGGGCGTACGGCAAGACCTTCCGGACGAGCGCCTCGCAGATCAAGGGCGAGGAGCTCGTGGGCGTCAAGTCGTCCTTCACCGGTGAGGGCTCGATCGGTTCGCCGTGGCTGTACCGCTACAGCAACGCGAAGCGGCTCGGCTACCTCAACGGTGTGACCATCGGTCTCGCCGACACCGACGGCAACGACCGGATCGACACCAGCCTCTCCTCGTACTTCGACGGTGAGACGTACGAGGTCTACAAGGTGGCCGAGAAGAACTGGTCCGGCAAGATCGTCTGAGTCCGCTGACTCCTGACGACGTCAGGGAGGGCCCGGATGGCGCGTCCATCCGGGCTCTTTCTTTTGCACGCTTTGCGCTCTTTTGCGTTCCTTGCGTTTTTTGATACTCCTTGCGTTCTTTGCGTTTCTTGCTTTTCTTCGCGTTCTTTGCGTTCTTTCACGCCGCCGGCGCACGCCATCGCATGAGGGTGAGCTTCGTCGCTCCTCCGGTGGCGGGCTGAGCCCGTCCGGGGTCGCCACCCGCGTCCCGGCGGGCGTAGCAGGCCGTCAGGGACGCGGTCGAACCATGCGGAGGCCACAACACCCCCGAAGGCGTTCACGCGGCCTGAGTGATCCGTAGCGGCGCGCACGGACGCCTCATGGCTCTTGGCGATCTCCGCGCGCGTCCAGCGCCCGCACAGGCGACACCGGGGCGCGATGTCGGGGAGGTGCGGGCGCGGGGCCGCGTCTCCCGCCACGGTCGGCCCCGCGCGTTCAGAGCCCGGACAGGCGGCACCGCGGCACGATCCCAGCGATGTGGGTGGCGCGGGCCGCGTCCTCCGTCGCGGTCGGCCGCGCACGGACACCGGAGCGCTCATGCGGCTCGGGCGGTCCCCGTCGCGGAACCATCTCCCGGGTCACCTCCCGGGCTGCCTCCCGTTATGTGGCTTGCGCCACATCTTGTGCCCGTAGAGCGGGCATCCCCGGGAGCCCCGCGGGCCAGATGTGCCCGCTTTGACGGGTTCGGGACCGCCTCTGGTTTCGTTGTAAACCTGTGATTTAGGTCACATTCCAGGCGTACCGATCCATCACGCAGCGTGATCAAGATCGAAGAGCGCTGGCGATGATCAGCGGAAACTTGAGAAAAGTCTGGGAACGCGAGGTCAACGGGCCCGCGAGGACCCCTGGATCAAGGCCGCGATTCCACTTACGCCTCACTTACTTCTCCTATAGCTTTCTCCTCGTTCCTTCACTGACGGATGGGGCGCAGGTGACGTCCCACGACAGACCAGGGAGAAAGTAATGAAGCGCACTCTCGCTTTCGGCGGGATCGCGGCTGGCCTGCTGGCCTCCGCGGCTCTCGCTGCGCCGGCGAACGCCGACACCCCCAAGGACGTGGCCTCCACGACCCTGGCGTCGACGAACTTCGCCGCGCAGCAGATTGCTACGTTCTGGTTTGGTGAGAACGCCGCCAACCTGATCAGCGCGACGCCGTACCCGGCTGAGACCAAGGTCATCACCAGCAAGGTGCAGGCCAAGGTTCCGACCACCTCGGCGTCCACCAAGGCCGGCCTCGTCGGCTCCAGCGGTGACCAGAAGGCCTCCACCGGCAAGCTGAAGAACGTGAACCTGCCCCGCACCGTGGGTAAGGTGTTCTTCATCGGCGCCGACGGCAAGCCGCACTGGTGCTCCGCGACCTCGGTTCAGAACCAGTACAAGAACCTGGTCGCGACCGCTGGTCACTGCGTCTACGACACGGTGGCCAACAAGGGCACGCTGGACAAGTGGGTCTTCATCCCCGGCTACTACGAGGGCAAGGCCCCGTGGGGCATCTACGTGGGTAAGACCGCGTACACCCACTACGACTTCAGCGTCTACGAGGACGGCGACCGCGACTACGCGTTCGTGACCGTCTACAACGGCGTTGAGGTCACCTCCAACAAGCCGACCTCCGGCAAGGACTTCGCGTACCAGTCCGACCTCTTCGACACCAAGCAGGCGGCGTACGCCCACCTGGCCCAGGTGAAGAAGGAGAAGGGCACGGTCTTCTCCAAGCTGTGGGTCCGTGAGGTCGAGGCCAAGGGCCACTTCGGCTTCGTGCCCGCCAAGGTCAGCGAGGTCAAGGCCGCGAACCCCGGCAAGGACCTGACCGACCCGAACGTCGAGCTGAAGTTCGGCTGGAAGGCTGAGGCTCCCAAGGAGATCAGCGAGTGGGAGTTCAAGAAGGGCGCTGACGCCTACACGCTCCTCTACAAGAAGGAAGTGGAGGAAGGCAAGTGGGGCAACAAGTACAAGGTCACCAAGTACTACAAGCGCACCTTCACCAAGGCTGACCGCAAGGTTGGGGCCGGCAAGAAGTACCAGGTCGTCGGCGCCAAGCTGACGATCACCCTGAAGGACGTCGGCACCCTGGGTGGCAACGTCGGTGGCCAGGGCCTGGCCTACAACCAGAAGTTCGGCGCTCAGCCGGTCTTCATCTTCGGCTACCCGAGCGGGTCGCACCCGGACGGCAACTTCGCCTTCACCGGCAAGACCCTCAAGTGGGCGTACGGCAAGCCGGGCGCCTACGCGGACTCGTCGCGGAAGGCTGAGGCCCTCCAGGGCGTCAAGACCTCCTTCACCGGCGAGGGCGCTCTGGGCTCGTCCTGGCTGCTCAAGTACAGCAACACCAAGCGTCTCGGCTACCTGAACGGTGTGACCATCGGTGTCGCCGACACCGACGGCAACAACCGTTACGACCTGAGCGTCTCCCCGTACTTCGACGGTGAGACCTACGAGGTCTACAAGTCGGCCGCGTCGCAGTGGTCCGGCAAGATCGTCTGAGCTTAGGCTCCGCGATCTCGTGAAGTAAGGAAAAGGGCCCGGCCCCAAGCCGGGTCCTTTTTCTTTTCCCCGGAATTCCCCCGGCTCCTTCCGCGTCCCGGTCATACCCGAAATCGGCACCTGAGGCGGAGGAGCGCCGGAAGGCGGCGCGGGCACCCTTCGATGCCCGCGGAACTGGGCCGACACGACGAAACCTCGTCGAGATGTCACTCCAGTAACGATTTCCGACACATCCCTGCTTTCTCCGATAACTTATTTCTCATCCTTCACTGATGCATGGGGCAAAAGTCATGCCTCACGCCAGACCTGGGAGAAAAAGTGAATCGCACCCTCGTTCTCGGTGGCGTGGCGGCCGGCCTGCTGGCTTCCGCCATCGTCGCCTCCCCCGCCCAGGCGGAGAAGGTCCCGGCCAAGCCGCTGGCCCAGACCAACTTCGCCGCCCAGCAGATCGCCGCCTTCTGGTTCGGTGAGAACGCCGCCAACCTGATCGCCGCCACCCCGTACAACGTCGAGACGAAGGTCTCCTCCAAGGTCGTCGCCCACATGCCCAAGGCGGCCACCTCCAGCAAGCCCGGCGTCGTCGGGTCCAGCGGTGACCAGAAGGCCTCCACCGCCAAGCTGAAGAACGTCAACCTGCCCCGGTCTTCCGGCAAGGTGTTCTTCATCGGCGCCGACAAGAAGCCGCACTGGTGCTCCGCCACCGCGCTGCAGTCGCGGCACAAGAACATCGTGGCCACCGCCGGTCACTGTGTCTTCGACACGGTGAAGGAGAAGGCCACGCTGGACAAGTGGGTCTTCATCCCCGGCTACTACCAGGGCAAGGCCCCCTGGGGCATCTACGTCGGCAAGGTCGCCTTCACGCACTTCGACTACAGCGTCTACCACGACGCCGACTACGACTACGCGTTCGTGGCCGTCTACAACGGCGTCGAGATCACCTCGGACAAGCCGGCCTCCGCCAAGGACTTCGCGTACCAGTCGGACCTGTTCGACACCAAGCAGGCGGCGTACGCCCACCTGGCCAAGGTCAAGCGGGACAAGAGCACGGTCTTCTCCAAGCTCTGGGTCCGCGAGGTCGAGGCCAAGGGCCACGTCGGCTGGGTCCCGGCCAAGGTCAACGACGTCAAGGTCGCGAACCCGGGCAAGGACCTGACCGACCCCAAGGTCACGCTGAAGCAGGGCTGGAAGGCCGACGCTCCCAAGGAGATCGGCCGGCGGGAGTACAACTCCAACGAGTCCTCGTACACCAGCAAGGACGGCCTGACCCTCCTGTGGAAGGCGTCCGTGGAGGAGCGTCAGGGCGGCAACAAGTACACCGTCACCAAGTACTACAAGCGGACCTTCACCAAGCTCGAGCGCGCGGTGGGGGCCGGCAAGAAGTACCAGGTCGTCGGGCAGAAGATGACCATCGGCCTCAAGGACGTCGGCAAGCTGGGCGCCAACGTGTCCGGCCAGGGCCTGGCCTACAACCAGAAGGTCGGCCAGCCGACGTTCGTGTTCGGCTACCCGAGCGGCTCGCACCCGGACGGCGACCACGCCTTCACCGGCAAGACCCTCAAGTACAGCTACGGCAAGACCTTCCCCGCCACGGCGCCGTCGATCAAGGGCGAGGCCCTCGTGGGCATCAAGTCGTCCTTCACCGGCGAGGGCGCGCTCGGCTCCGGCTGGCTGTACAAGTACGACAACAACAAGAGGTTCGGCTACCTCAACGGTGTGACCATCAGCGTCTCGGACACCGACGGCAACAACCGGTACGACACCAGCCTCTCGCCGTACTTCAACGGTGAGACTCTGGAGGTCTACAACGCCGCCGCGGCGACCGACTCCGGCAACATCGTCTGATCGCCCGATCTCATAGGAGGGGCTCGGCCGTCCGCGGCCGGGCCCCTCTTCCGTTCACGGGCCCGCCCGTACGGCTCCGGCGCGCCGCGCCCCGGGCGGGGGCGCGGCATCGCCGTGCGCGCGAGGCCGTGCTGCCCCTCTTCCGTTTCCGGGCGCCTCCTCCAAAGCACCGCTCTTGCAAAGCGTCGCTCTTTCGAAGCACCACGCGCCCCTGCGCCGGTCTTCCCCCGTCGTACGGCCCCCTCAGAGCCGTCCGCGCCCGGCGAGACGACGTTCCGTACGGGCAAGTTCAGACGTGATCACTACGGCGGACGGTTCCACTTCAACAGTGTGATTTACATCACATTTGTCATTCAAACGAGCGGTAACGGAACGTGTTCACCGCATTCCGAAATCAGCATCTCATCAGCGGAAACACAGCGAACTTTCAGGCTCGGCCCCGACCTTGATCATCGCGGGCGGGCGGCCGGGGCGCTCGGCGGCGCTACTTTTCGCTTGGCTCCTTCGCTACCTTGCTTACCGTCCCTTTACTGACGGGTGGGCGTACTTTGTGCCCCCGACAGACCGAGGAGAACACCCTTGAAGCGCACCCTCGCACTCGGTGGCGTCGCGGCCGGCCTGCTGGCCTCCGCGGTCGTCGCGGCCCCCGCCCACGCGGACAGCGTTCCGCACCACACCTTGGCCGGCTCCAACTTCGCCGCCAAGCAGATCGCCGCCTTCTGGTTCGGCGAGCGCATGGCCAACCTCCGCAACGCCAAGCCGTACAACGTGGAGACGCGGGTCTCGGCCAAGCACGTGTCGACCGGCGGCCCGTCCGCGAGCAGTAAGCCCGGCCTCGTCGGGTCCGGTGACAAGAAGGCGTCGAGCACCTCCAAGAACGTGAACCTGCCCCGCACCACGGGCAAGGTGTTCTTCATCGGCGCCGACAAGAAGCCGCACTGGTGCTCCGCCACCGCGGTCCAGTCGCGCTATAAGAACCTGGTGGCGACCGCCGGCCATTGCGTGTACGACACCAAGTCCAACAGGGCGACCCTGGACAAGTGGGTCTTCGTCCCCGGCTACTACCAGGGCAAGACCCCGTGGGGCATCTACGTCGGCAAGACGGCCTACACGCACTACGACTACAGCGTCTACGAGGACGGCGACCGCGACTACGCGTTCGTCACCGTCTACAACGGCATCCTGCCGACCGGCGGCGCCAGCAAGAGCTACGCCCGCACCTACGAGACCTACCGCGAGGCCAGGTCGGCCAAGTCCCGGCTGGACCGGAACAACGCCTACTCCCGCCTGCGCATCACGCCCGTGCTCGACACGCGGCACGTGGTCAAGGAGGGCACGCGGGACTCGAAGAAGGTCTACGTCAAGCGGAGCGAGTGGAAGAAGCTCAACCCCGAGGGCACTCCCGCGAACGGTCCGTTCAAGCCGGGCACCGGCGTCACCGACAGGGAGTACAGCTCCAAGCCCCGCGGCTGGGAAGAGGGCAAGGAGTCCCGCGACGGCAGGGCCTTCTACCTGAAGAAGGGCGGCAAGTACGTCGTCCGCACCTACTGGATCAACTACGACGTCGACTACCGCCTGACCGGCCGGGTCCTGTCGATCGGCCTCAAGGACGTCGGCCGCCTCGGCGACAACGTCGGCGGCCAGGGCCTGGCCTACAACCAGAAGGTCGGCCAGCCGGTCTTCGTATTCGGCTACCCGAGCGGCTCGCACCCCGACGGCAACCACGCCTTCAGCGGCAACACGCTCAAGTGGTCGTACGGCAAGACCTTCCCGGCCAGCTCCTCCACCATCAAGGGCGAGGCCCTCGTGGGCGTCAAGTCGTCCTTCACCGGTGAGGGCGCGCTCGGCTCGGCCTGGCTCTACCGCTACAGCAGCGCCAAGCGGCTCGGCTACCTGAACGGCGTGACCATCGGCGTGGCCGACCGCGACGGCAACCGGCGCTACGACACCAGCGTCTCCCCGTACTTCGACGGCGAGACCTACGAGGTCTACAAGACGGCCGCGAACAACTGGTCCGGCAAGATCGTCTGATCCGCCCCCGGCCGGCGCGAAGGGGGCCCGGCACTGCCGGGCCCCCTTTTCGTCGTCTCGTCGCGGACCGCCGGTGCGTCACCGCCCTTCGAGGCGCTCGGCCACCGTCATCCATTCGAGCTCGACCGACTCCTTCTGCGCGGTGACCTCGCGCAGCTCGGCGTCGAGCTTCGCCAGCCGCTCGAAGTCGGTGGCCGCCTCCGCCATCTCGCCGTGGAGCTGCGTCTCCCGCTCGCCGAGCCGGTCGAGCTGCCGCTCCAGCCGGCTCAGCTCCTTCTGCAGCTCCCGCAGCTCCTTGGCGGACAGCCCACCGGCCTTCCCGTCAGGTGAGGCCGCCTTCCCGCCGGACGACGACGCCGCGGCCGTGCCCGCCTTGCCCGGGCCCGCCTTGGCCGTAGTCGCCGAACGGGCCGCCGCACGGGCCGACACCGCCGTGCCCTGGGCGCGCCGTTCGAGATACTCGTCCACGCCGCCCGGCAGCAGCGACAGCCTGCCGTCCCCGAGGAGCGCGACGCACCGGTCGGCCACCCGCTCCAGGAAGTAGCGGTCGTGGCTCACCACCACGAGCGTGCCCGGCCAGCCGTCGAGCAGGTCTTCCAGCTCGTTGAGCGTCTCGATGTCGAGGTCGTTGGTCGGCTCGTCGAGCAGCAGCACGTTCGGCTCGTCCATGATCAGACGGAGGAGCTGCAGCCGCCGGCGCTCACCGCCCGACAGGTCGCCCACGACCTTCCACTGGGCCTCGCCCCGGAAGCCGAGGCGCTCCAGCAGCTGGGAGGCCGACCACTCCTTCTTGCCCACCTGGACGTACTTGCGGATCTCCTCGACGGTCTCCAGCACCCGGCGCGTGGGGTCGAGCTCGCCGAGCTCCTGCGACAGGTGCGCGAGCCGTACGGTCCTGCCGCGCACGACGCGGCCGGAGTCGGGCTCGACCGTGCCGGACAGCAGGCGCAGCAGCGACGACTTGCCCGAGCCGTTGACCCCGATCAGGCCGATCCGGTCGCCCGGGCCGAACTGGTAGGTGCACCGGTCGAGCACCAGCGGACCCGCCCCGGGGCCACCCGCGTGGAGCGTCACGTTCTCCAGGTCGAAGACGGTCTTGCCGAGCCGCGCCGAGGCGAAGTTGAGCAGCTCGACGGTCTCCCGCGGCGGCGGCTCGTTGGCGATCAGCGCCTCGGCCGCGTTGATCCGGAACTTGGGCTTGGACGTGCGGGCCGGCGGGCCGCGCCGCAGCCAGGCGATCTCCTTGCGCATGAGGTTCTGCCGGCGCTCCTCGGCGGCCTGCGCGATCCGCGCCCGCTCGGCCTTCGCCAGCACGTACGCCGCGTAACCGCCCTCGTATCGCTCGACCGAGCCGTCCACGACCTCCCAGGTGCGGGTGGAGACCGCGTCGAGGAACCAGCGGTCGTGGGTGACGACCAGCAGCGCCGACTTGCGCTGGACGAGATGCCGGGCGAGCCAGGCGATGGCCTCGATGTCGAGGTGGTTCGTGGGCTCGTCGAGGATCAGCAGATCGTGCTCGGCGACCAGCAGCCGCGCCAGGGCCGTACGGCGGCGCTCACCGCCGGACAGCGCGCCCGCGGCGGCCGACAGGTCGATGTCGCCGAGCAGGTTGGCGAGGATCTCCCTGATCACGGGGTCGCCCGCCCACTCGTGCTCGGCCATGCCGCCCAGCACGATGTCTTTCACCGTGGCGTCCGGGTCGAGCTGGTCGCGCTGGGAGAGCATGCCGACGCGCAGGCCACGCGTGTGGGTGACCCGGCCGCTGTCGGGCTTCACCGTCCCGGCGACGATCGAGATGAGCGTGGTCTTGCCACCGCCGTTGCGGCCGACGACACCGATCCTGTCTCCCTCTTCCAAGCCGAGGGAGACGTCGCTGAGCAGCGGCTTGGGCCCGAAGGCGTGGGAGACGGACTCCAGATTGACCAGGTTCATCGCTGGTAAAGCTTATCCGGCCACGGTAGCCCCGGGGACGGGCCCGTACGCGGTGATCGCGGAGCGGCAGCCGTCGACGTCCCCGATCACGGCGGCGAGCTCCGCCGCCCGCTCGGCCGACTCGACCAGGAACGCGCAGGTGGGGCCGGACCCGGAGACGAGCGCGCCGAGCGCTCCATGCTCCCGGCCGGCGGCGAGCGTGTCCACCAGCGAGGGACGCAGCGACAGCGCCGCGGGCTCAAGATCGTTGGACAGCGCCTGTCCGAGCGCCTTGGCGTCGCCCTCGCGCAGGGCGGCGAGCAGTTCCTCGCTCGCCGTGGGGTGGGGTGCGGTCACCCCCGCCTCCTCGCGCAGCCGGTCGCACTCGCCGTACACCCTGGGGGTCGACAGCCCGCCGTCGGCGAGGGCGAAGACCCAGTGGAAGACCCCGCCGGTCTCCAGCGGCGCGAGCCGCTCCCCGCGCCCGGTGCCCACGGCGGTGCCGCCGAGCAGGGCGAACGGCACGTCGCTGCCGATATCGGCGGCGATCTCCATCAGGTCTTCGACGGGCAGGCCGAGGCCCCACAGCTCGTTGCAGGCGACCAGGGCCGCGGCGGCGTCGGCGCTGCCCCCGGCCATGCCGCCCGCCACCGGGATCGACTTGCGGATCAGCAGGTCCGCCCGATAAGAACGGCCCGCCCGCTCGGCGAGCGCCCTGGCGGCCCGTACGGCGAGGTTGTCGTCGCTCACCGGCACCTGCCCGGTGTGGTCCCCCTCGACCCTGACCCGCAGCGGGGCGGCGGCGACGTCCCCGTCGACCGGCTCCGCGGCGGTGACCTCGTCGAACAGCGAGACCGCGTGGAAGACGTTCACCAGGTCGTGATAGCCGTCCTCGCGGAGCGGGCCGACCGCGAGCTGGAGGTTGACCTTCGCCGGCACGCGTACCGTGATCGCGCTCATCGCCCGCACTCCACATCTCGCCGCGCCGGGGGACGGGCGCAGGCCCGCGCACCGCGGCCGATCTCACATCGCCGCTCTTCACTGTGCCTGGACATGGGTTCCGAGCTTAGCGCCACACGTCCCCCGGAAGATTCAACGGGTGAGCCCGAATCGGGGCGATTTGGGGATACGGAAAAGGGCCCGGCCAAGCGGCCGGGCCCGTTCCTTCAGGTCGGGAATTCGCCGAGCGAAGCTCAGACGATCTTGCCAGACCAGTTCTTCGCGGCGGCCTTGTAGACCTCGTAGGTCTCACCGTCGAAGTACGGCGAGACGCTGGTGTCGATGCGCTTGTTGCCGTCGGTGTCGGAGACGGTGATGGTCACACCGTTCAGGTAACCGAGGCGCTTGGCGCTGCTGTAGCGGTAGATCCACGCCGAGCCGATCGAGCCCTCACCGGTGAAGGAGGACTTGACGCCGATGACCTCCTCCGCCTTCATGGACGAGACGGCCGCCTTGAAGGTCTTGCCGTAGCTCCACTTGAGGGTCTTGCCGGTGAAGGCGTTGTTGCCGTCCGGGTGCGACCCGCTCGGGTAACCGAACACGAAGACGTTCGTGCCGATCTTCTGGTTGTAGGCCAGGCCCTGGCCGCCGACGTTGGACCCGAGGGTGCCGACGTCCTTGAGGCCGATCGTCAGCTTCACGCCGACGACCTGGTACTTCTTACCCTTGCCGACCGAGCGGTCGAACTTGGTGAAGGTGCGCTTGTAGTACTTGGTGACCTTGTACCGGTTGCCCCACTTGCCTTCCTCCACTTCCTTCTTGTAGAGGAGCGTGTAGGCGTCAGCGCCCTTCTTGAACTGCCACTCGCTGATCTCCTGCGGAGCGCCGGCCTTCCAGCCGAACTTCAGCTGGACGTTCGGGTCGGTCAGGTCCTTGCCCGGGTTCGCGGCCTTGACGTCGTTCACCTTGGCCGGCACCCAGCCGGCGTGGCCCTTGGCCTCGACCTCGCGGACCCACAGCTTGGAGAAGACCGTGCCCTTCTCCTTCTTCACCTTGGCCAGGTGGGCGTACGCCGCCTGCTTGGTGTCGAAGAGGTCGGACTGGTAGGCGAAGTCCTTGCCGGAGGTCGGCTTGTTGGACGTGGGCAGAACGCCGTTGTAGACGGTCACGAACGCGTAGTCGCGGTCGCCGTCCTCGTAGACGCTGTAGTCGTAGTGCGTGTAGGCCGTCTTGCCGACGTAGATGCCCCACGGGGTCTTGCCCTGGTAGTAGCCGGGGACGAAGACCCACTTGTCCAGCGTCTCCTTGTTGGACTTGGTGTCGTACACGCAATGGCCGGCGGTCGCCACCAGGTTCTTGTACTGCGACTGGACCGCGGTGGCGGAGCACCAGTGCGGCTTCTTGTCGGCGCCGATGAAGAACACCTTGCCCGTGGTGCGGGGCAGGTTCACGTTCTTCGTCTTGCCGGTGGAGGCCTTCTTGTCACCGCTCGACCCGACGAGGCCCGGCTTGCTGTCGGCGGAGGCGCCACCCGTGGAGACGTGCTTGGTCGGCAGCGTCGTCTCGACGGCGTACGGGGTGGCGTTCACCAGGTTCGCGGCGTTCTCGCCGAGCCAGAACGCAGCCACCTGCTGGGCGGCGAAGTTCGTGTTGGCGAGGTTGACCGGCGGGGCGACGTCGGTGTCTGCGTGGGCGGGAGTGGCGACGGCGGCGGCGGCCAGCAGGCCGACCGCGAGGCCGCCGAGGGTGAGGGTGCGCTTCAACTTAGGACTCCTTGGTCTGATCGTCGGGCGTCACTTGCGCCCCATCCGTCAGTAAAGGACGACTAAAAGCTAGCGAAGGATTTGCCGCTTGTGACCGCCTTAGCGCGTTTCAGTCTGCGAGACAGTTCAAGATCGCTTTGAGAATCACCGTCGCCGCGCCACGAAAGGCCGGCGCGTTTCCGCTGATCAGACCGCCCCCAGCCGTCGCGCCGTCACCCACCGTTACTGATCGACACAGGGCTCCAATGTGACCTAAATCACACCAAGTCGATGGAACGGAAGACGCCTTGATCACGTCAAAGTACGTCCGCCGGACCGGTCCACGGCACCGCAAGCCCCCACCGGCAGGGGCGGCACACGTGAGGCGCCGCGGCCGACGCCCGCGGATCGCCGCGGCGCCCGCCGGCTAGCACGGCACGTCGCTACCACACCGCCACTCGGTTGCCCGGTCCGGGTAGACGTCGGCCCGGGGAGAGAGCATGTGGGCGATCCACTGCTGTCCGTCGCCCGCCGCGATGTAGGTCTCCGCCTGATAGGCCATGCGGACATCCAGTCGAGCCGTCTCACAGTGGGCCGGATCCGTGGTGTCGGCGAGGTTCAGCCGCGCCGCCGCCGTGAATGGTGCAGGCGTCGCCCCCTCACGGCGACCGGCGCGACGGCCGCACCCGCGAGAGAGCGCGGCGACTTCGCCAGTGCCGTTCACTCGATGCGCACCCGTGGGAGCCGAGACCGAGGCGAGGGCGGTGTCGCAGATCACCACGCCGTACCCTCGCCGTCCGGCCCGGGCTCTGGTGAGTTCTTGGGTCTGGAGGAGGCCCGGGTCGCGGGAAAAGGCCGGTGCGATCCCCCTGCCGGGGGTTCAGACAGTCGCGGCGGCGCGGTGCTCGGCGATGCGGGCGAAGTCTTCGATGCGCAGTTGCTCGCCGCGGGCCGACGGGTCGATTCCCGCCCCGACCAGCGCCTTCTCCGCCGCCGCGGCCGAGCCGGCCCAGGAGGCGAGCGCGGCGCGCAGGGTCTTGCGGCGCTGGGCGAACGCCGCGTCCACGGCCGCGAAGACCTCCTCGCGGGTCGCCGTCGTCGCCGGCGGGTCCCGCCGTACGAGCGAGACCAGGCCGGAGTCGACGTTCGGCACGGGCCAGAAGACGCTGCGGCCGACCGGTCCGGCCCGGCGCACGTCGGCGTACCACGCGGCCTTCAGCGAGGGAACGCCGTAGATGCGCGACCCCGGCGTCGCGGCGAGCCGGTCGGCGACCTCCGACTGCACCATCACCAGCCCGCGCCGCAGCGACGGCAGCACCTGCAGCAGGTGCAGCACGACCGGCACCGACACGTTGTACGGCAGGTTGGCCACCAGCACGGTCGGCGCCACGCCGAGGTCGGCGGGGCCGACCTTGAGCGCGTCGGCGTGCACCACCCTCAGCCGGCCGGCCGCCTCGGGGGCCCGCTCGGCGACGGTCAGCGGCAGCTGCTCCGCCAGCACCGGGTCGATCTCCACGGCGACGACCTCGGCGACCTCCGGGAGCAGGGCGAGGGTGAGCGAGCCGAGCCCCGGCCCGACCTCGATCGCCACGTCCTCCGGGGTGACGTCGGCGAGCCGGACGATCCGGCGGACGGTGCCGCCGTCGATCACGAAGTTCTGCCCCAGTTTCTTCGTCGGCCGCAGGTTCAGCTTCTCCGCGAGCGCGCGCACGTCGACCGGGCCGAGAAGACTCATGCCTCCAGTGTCGGGCATCGGCACAGCTACCAGGCGCCGAAGGCGGTCTCGCCGTTGGCCGAGATCCGGGCGGCGAGGTCGGCGACGTCCATGCCCTTGACCTCGGCGAGGCAGCGGAGCGTGAGCGGGATCAGGTACGGCGCGTTGGGCTTGCCCCGGTGCGGCGTCGGCGGCAGGTAGGGCGCGTCGGTCTCGACCAGCATCAGCTCGGGCGGGGCCACCCGCGCCGCCTCCCGCAGGTAACCGGCGTTCTTGTACGTCACCGGGCCGGAGAACGACATGAAGTAGCCGGCGTCCGCGCACCGCTTGGCCATCTCGGCGTCGCCGGAGTAGCTGTGGAAGACGACGACGTCGGGGGCGCCCTGGTCGGCGAGCACGTCGAGCACGTCCTCGTGCGCGTCGCGGTCGTGGATGACCAGGGCCTTGCCGGTCCGCTTGGCGATCTCGATGTGCGCGCGGAAGCTCGCGTGCTGGTCGTCCTTCGACGCCCAGTCGCGGAAGTAGTCGAGGCCGGTCTCCCCCACCGCCCGCACGTGGGGCAGCCGCGCGAGGTCCTCGATCTCGGCGAGGACCTCGGGCGTGGCGGCGTGCGCCTCGTTCGGGTGGATGGCCACCGCCGCGTACACGTCCCGGTGCTCGCCGGCCACCGCGGCGTTCCACCGCGAGGACGGCAGGTCGTATCCGACGGTCACCAGGCGCGTCACGCCGACCGACTTCGCCTCGGCGAGGATCGACTCGACGCTCGCGCCGGCCGCCTGCGCCGCCAGCGCGACCGGGTCGCCCGAGGACGCCTGCCGGTTGCCGACCATGATGTCCAGGTGGCAGTGGCTGTCGAAGACCTCGGCCGGCAGCGCCTCCGGCGGCGCGGGACGCTCACGCGACATGGTCAGGCGTTCTCCAGCCTCGGGAAGAGGATCTCACCCTTGACGACCCGCGCGCCGGCGGGCAGCTTGCCCCAGGTGGCGACGTCGGCGATCCGCTGGTCGGCGAGCGCGCCGAGGTGCTCTTCCGCCCCGAGGGAGGCCCACAGCTTCCGCGCGGTGGACGGCATGATCGGGTGCAGCAGGACCGCGATCGCCCGCAGCGACTCGGCCGCCGTGTAGAGGATCGTCGCCAGGCGCGCCCGCCCCTCGGGCGACTCGTCCTTGGCCACCTTCCACGGCGCCTGGTCGCTCAGGTAACCGTTGACCTGCTTGACGAAGTCGAAGACGGCGCCGATGCCGCCGGCGAAGTCCAGGTTGTCGCCGATCATGGTGTCCGCCTGGGCCGCCGCCGCGGCGAGGCCGTCCGCGATCGCCTGCTCGGCGGGGCCCGCGTCCGTCGCCTCGGGCAGCGTCCCGCCGAAGTACTTGCCGATCATCGCCGCGACCCGGGACGCCAGGTTGCCGAAGTCGTTGGCGAGCTCGGAGGTGTAGCGGGCGGTGAAGTCCTCCCAGGAGAACGAGCCGTCCTGGCCGAACGGGATCGCCCGCAGGAAGTAGTAGCGGTACGCGTCCACGCCGAAGTGGCTCGTCAGGTCGCGCGGCGAGATGCCGGTGAGGTTGGACTTGCTCATCTTCTCGCCGCCGACCATCAGCCAGCCGTTGGCGAACACGCGCCCCGGCAGCGGCAGGCCGTTCGCCATGAGCATGGCCGGCCAGATGATCGCATGGAACCGGAGGATGTCCTTGCCGACCAGATGCACGTTCGCCGGCCAGGTGGCCTCGAACTTCGCCTGGTCCGAGCCGTACCCGACGGCCGTGGCGTAGTTGAGCAGCGCGTCGATCCAGACGTAGATGACGTGCTTGGGGTCCCAGGGGATCGGGACGCCCCAGTCGAAGGTCGACCGCGAGATCGACAGGTCCTGCAGGCCCTGCTTCACGAACTGCACGACCTCGTTACGGGCCGAGGCGGGCTGGACGAAGTCGGGGTTCTGCTCGTAGAACTCCAGCAGGCGCGGGCCGTACGCCGACAGCCTGAAGAAGTAGTTCTCCTCCTTGAGCCACTCCACCGGGCGCTTGTGGATCGGGCACAGGTCGCCCTCCAGCAGGTCGCCGGGCGACTTGTACTCCTCGCAGCCGACGCAGTAGGGGCCCTCGTAGCCGCCCTTGTAGATCTCGCCCTTGTCGTACAGGTCCTGCACGAACTCCTGGACGCGGTCGGTGTGGCGCGGCTCGGTGGTGCGGATGAAGTCGTCGTTGGCGATCTGGAGGTGCTCCCAGAGCGGCTTCCAGGCGTCCTCGACGAGCTTGTCGCACCACTCCTGAGGCGACACGCCGTTCGCCTCGGCGGTGCGCATGATCTTCTGACCGTGCTCGTCCGTGCCCGTGAGGTACCACACCTTCTCGCCGCGCTGGCGGTGCCAGCGGGTGAGCACGTCGCCCGCGACGGTCGTGTAGGCGTGGCCCAGGTGCGGGGCGTCGTTGACGTAGTAGATCGGCGTCGTCACGTAGAACGCCGACTCCCCGGATGCAGTCGTTCCTGTAGCCGCCATGTGCGAATCCTATCGGGCCCCGGGGAGATGACTCCCCGGGTTAATCGTCCGCACCGCGCACGGCGGCTCGCGGAGCCCGCCCCGCTCCCGCCGTACGCCGTGAGCACGGCACGCCGGTGAACGCGGGCGGACGGCGCGGCTAGGCCACGGACTCGCGGCCGACGGCCTCGCGGTCGACCGCCTCGGGGTCGCGGCTGACGGCCTCGGCGGCCTCCTCGGCGGCGGACGCCGCGATGTCGACCGGGTTCTCCCGCGTACGGCGGATGCCGAGGATGCTGATGAACAGCGACGCGAAGATCGTCTGGAAGCTCATGATGAACGCGGTCGCCGACGGCACGACCAGGCGCAGCGACTCGGCCGGGATCAGCTCGCCGAAGCCCTTGCCGCCCCAGTGGGCGAGCGAGGCCACCAGGCCGACGAGACCGGCCACGGCCAGGACGCCACCCGCGAGCAGGCCCTTCTCCAGGGTGACGACGTCCACCAGCCTGCGGATGCGCCGGTCCTCGGGGAGGAAGCCCTCCTCGGCCGCGTACACCTTCGTGAACAGCGCGAACAGCACGGCCTGGAAGCCGATGACCACCATCGCGGACGCGCCGACCAGCGTGTCGACGTCGAAGGCGAGCTTGCCGATGTAGACCGGGCCGAACGACAGCGCGGCCCCCGCGACGAGGCCGAGGCTCATGAGCACCAGGCCCGGGATGAAGAACAGCCAGCGCGGGCTGTAGAGCAGCAGGAAGCGCAGGTGGCGCCAGCCGTCCCGCCAGGAACGCAGGTGCGGCGGGCGGGATCGGCCGTCGGGCGACAGGGTGGTCGGCACCTCGCGGACGTCGAGCCCCTGCAGAGTGGCCTTGACGACCATCTCGGAGGCGAACTCCATGCCGCCGGTCTGCAGGCCGAGGCGCATGATCGAGTCGCGCCGGAAGCCCCGCAGGCCGCAGTGGAAGTCGCCGATCTCGCTGGGGAAGAACAGCCGGCCGATGAACGACAGGACCGGGTTGCCCAGGTAGCGGTGGAGCGGGGGCATGGCGCCCGGGGCGATGCCGCCGCGGAACCGGTTGCCCATGACCAGCTCGGCGCCGTCCCTGAGCTGCTCGACGAAGGGCATCAGGTTCGTGAAGTCGTAGGAGTCGTCGGCGTCGCCCATGATGACGTACTTGCCGCGGGCGGCGCGGATGCCGCCGATCAGGGCGTTGCCGTAGCCCTTCTCCTCGACGTGGACAACCCGGGCGCCCGCGTTGCGGGCGAGCTGTTGGGAGCCGTCGGTGCTGCCGTTGTCGGCGATGACCACCTCACCGTCGATGCCGTTCTCGCGCATGCAGGTGAGGGCCTTGCGAACACAGATCTCCACGGTCTCAGCCTCATTGAGGCATGGCATGACAACGGTAAGTTCCACGTCGCAACTCCTCGCATATGACGGCAGGACACCAATGATGCCCGCTTCCCAGTAGCGTCCGAGTCAAGTCGCCGAAACGACTGGCATTCTGTAACAGTGACTCCTTTCACCGCTGGAGCGGTGGGCTCCCCGCGCCGCCGGTCGGGCGGCGTCGCAGAGAACGAGCCAGGCCCGGGTTGTTCGCAGCGCGCCGGCATTGCCGGGGTGCGCGGCATTCGCGCAGGTGAAACGCTGAAACCGCGTCCGGGTGGGAAAGTTCTCCTTCATCGGGAGCCCGCGGGGGTCCATGGGAAGGCACCGACGGAAACCGAGGGGAGGAAGCGGGGAACCACCCGCCGGCGTAGCCGGGCGGGCGCCTCCGCGCCACTGTGATGGTCGCGATCGCGGATCCACCCTCGGTGAAGGTCCCGCCGGCCGGCGGCTGGGGCCGTCCGGCCGCCCTCGTGCGCCGGCACCGGGTCTTCGCGGTCGCGCTCGGCGTGGCCTTCCTGCTGCGGATCGTCACGATGCTGGGCTTCGGCCCGGCCATGTGGTTCAACGACTCCTACGACTATGTGTCGGTGGCGCTGCGCCCGCGCCCGCACCCGATCCGCCCGGACGGGTACAGCTTCTGGCTGCTGCTGCTCAAGCCTTTCCACAGTTTCTCGCTCGTGGTGTTGACCCAGCACCTCATGGGCCTGGCGGCGGCGGTCCTTATCTACGCGCTGCTGACCAGAAGATTTGGGATGCCAGGCTGGGGGGCGACGCTGGCCGCCGCTCCCGTGATGTTCGACGCCTACCAGATCCAGCTCGAGCAGCTGATCATGTCGGACACCATGTTCATCCTGCTCGTGGTGGGCGTGGTGACGCTCGTGCTGTGGCGGGAGCGGATGACCTGGCTGACCGGGGCCGTGGTCGGGCTGCTGCTCGCGCTGACGGCGCTGACCCGCAGCATCGGCCTGCCCATCCTCGCCCTGGTGGTGGGTTATCTGGTGATCAAGCGGGCGGGCTGGAAGCCCGTCACCGCGATGATCACCGCGTGCGCGCTGCCCGTGCTCGCGTACATGGGCTGGTTCAAGGCCGTGAACGGCCAGTTCGCGATGACCAACAGCGACGGGGTGATCCTCTACATGAGGACGTCGCTGTTCGCCGACTGCCACAAGATGGACATCGACGAGCGCCGCGAGCTGGAGCTGGCGCTGCTGTGCATCAACATCCCCCCCAAGGAGCGCGGCCTGTCCGCGCAGGCGTACCTGTGGTGGGACGACCAGAACCAGCTCCACGTCTTCGGCTCGGGCATGAAGTTCACGCCGGAGATCAACGCCAACGCGAGCGCGTTCGCGAAGAGGGCGATCCTGTCCCAGCCGGGCGACTACCTGGCCGCGGTGGCCAAGGACTTCTTCCGCGCCTTCCAGTGGGGCCGCCCGCGGTTCCCGGACGCCAAGACCTTCCTGCAGTACGAGTTCGACAACGAGTACACCCGCAAGCTGCCGAAGTGGAGCTCCTACCACAGCACCACGGACAAGGACGCCGAGGCGTACGAGAACGGCCCGGCCGCGACGCAGGTGGTCTCGCCGTGGTCGGACATCATGATCGGCTATCAGAAGGTCGTGCGGCTGCCCGGCACCGTGCTCGGCGTGCTGCTGCTGGTCGGCCTGTACGGCGTGGCACGGCGCTGGCGGGATCTCGGCGGGCCCGCACTGCTGCCCTGGCTGGGGGCGGTGGGCCTGATCCTGGCCCCGGCGGCGACCGCCGAGTTCGACTACCGCTACCTGCTGCCCGCGGTGCCGCTCGCCTGCCTCGCCGCCGGCATCGCCGTCGCCGATCTGCTCCGCCGGCCCTCGCCCGCCCGTCTGTCCCCGCACCGTTCCTGGCTGCGCTGACCGCGGCGGACACGACGGCGCGGCGTTCGCGAAAGATCAGGCGTTGTGCACCGCGTTGTAGAGGTCGCGCTTGGGGACGCCGGCCGACTTGGCCACCTCGGCGATGGCCTGCTTGCGCGGCACGCCCGCGCCCTCGCGCCTGGCCACCTCCTCGACCAGCTCCTCGATGCCCGGCGCGGCCTCCTCGGCCGTACGGCCCGCGACCACCAGGGTGATCTCACCCCTGACCTCGCCGGCGGCCCATTCGGCCAGCTCGCCGAGGCCGCCGCGCCGTACCTCCTCGTAGGTCTTGGTGAGCTCCCGGCAGACCGCGGCCTGCCGATCGGCGCCGAACGCCTCCGCCATCGCCTCCAGCGTCGCGTGCAGGCGGTGCGGCGCCTCGAAGAACACCATCGTGCGCTCCTCGGACGCCAGCGCCGCCAGCCGCCTGGCCCGCTCCCCCGGCTTGCGCGGCGGGAACCCCTCGAAGCAGAACCGGTCGCTCGGCAGGCCGGAGACGACGAGGGCGGTCGTCACCGCCGACGGGCCCGGCAGCGCCGTCACGGGCAGGCCGGCCTCGACCGCGAGGCGGGTGAGCCGATATCCGGGGTCGGAGACGCCCGGCATCCCGGCGTCGGTGATCACCACCACGGTCCGCCCCTCGCGCAGCGCCTCCAGCAGCTCGGCGGCCCGCGCGCTCTCGTTGGCGTCGTAGTAGGACACCACGCGGCCCCCTATGACGATCTCCAGGTCGGCCGCGAGCCGCCGCAGCCGGCGGGTGTCCTCCGCCGCGATCACGTCGGCCGCGGCGAGGACCTCGCGCAGCCGTGGGGACGCGTCTTTGGGCTGGCCGATCGGGGCGGCGGCGAGAACGAGCACGCGTCCAACCCTATGGCGGGCGTGAAACATTCATGGACGAACGGCCGATTGCGCCAATCCACGCGCGACCTGTGTTCTCCGCGAGGGTCCGCCAGTAATCTGTCGGCGTGGCCGTGACCGACTATTCTCACAAGGCGTTCGAACAGCCGGAAGAGCGACCCCGGGACGAGGCGCCCAAGGTCTCCCTGCGCGACCGGCTCGTGCCGCCCCTGCCCGGCAGCGCCATGTGGGGCTGGCTCGGCCCCATCCTGGTCGCCCTCTTCGGCGGGTTCCTCCGGTTCTACCGGCTCGACACGCCGCACGCGGTCGTCTTCGACGAGACGTACTACGCCAAGGACGCCTTCGCCACCGTCAAGTACGGCGTCGAACGGCAGTTCGTGGAGGGCGCGGACAAGCTCCTGCTCGCCGGGAACGACAACATCTTCAAGCAGTGCGGCACGGTGAGCGAGTGCGCCTCATACGTGGTGCACCCGCCGGTCGGCAAGTGGCTGATCGGCGTCGGCGAGCTGGTCTTCGGCGCGAACCCGTTCGGCTGGCGGTTCACCGCCGCGCTGCTCGGCACGCTGTCCATCCTGATCCTCGCCCGCACGGCCCGCAGGATGACCCGCTCGACGCTGCTCGGCTGCGCGGCCGGGCTGCTGCTGGCCCTCGACGCCCTCCACTTCGTGCTGTCCCGCACGGCGCTGCTGGACATCTTCCTGATGTTCTGGGTGCTCGCCGGGTTCGCCTGCCTCGTGGCCGACCGCGACCAGGTCCGCACCCGGCTCGTCGAATGGCACGAGGCGGGGTCGCCCGCGGACGGGGCGCGGCTGGGCCTGCGGCCCTGGCGTCTGGCCGCCGGGCTGTGCCTGGGCGCGGCCGTGGCCACCAAGTGGACCGGCGCCTTCTACATCGCCGCCTTCGCGATCATGACGCTGCTGTGGGACGCGGGCGCCCGGCGGGCCGTCGGCATGCCCCGGCCGTACGGCGCGGTCGTCCGCCGCGACCTGCCGCTCGCCGCGGTGTGGATGGCGGTCGTCCCGGTCGTCACGTACGTCGTGTCGTTCACCGGGTGGTTCGTCACCGACAAGGGATATGGCCGCAACTGGGACCAGGCGACCTCCAGCGGCCCGGTCTACTTCGTCATCGACTCGCTCCGCTCCTGGTTCGACTACCAGAAGCAGGTGCTCACCTTCCACACGGGCCTGGAGCAGACCCACCCGTACCAGTCCGAGCCCTGGCAGTGGCCGCTGCTGCTGCGCCCGGTGGCGTTCTTCTACGAGTCGCCGAACAACTGCGGCGCGGGCTCCTGCTCGTGGGCGGTGCTCGGCACCGGCACCCCGATCATCTGGTTCGCCGGCCTCATCGCGCTGATCGGCATGATCGCCTGGTATGTCGCCACCCGCGACTGGCGGGCGGGCGCGGCGCTGCTCGGGTACGCCGCCGGATGGCTGCCCTGGTATTACTTCGCCATCGCGGACAACCGGACGATGTTCATGTTCTACGCGATGCCGATGGTGCCGTTCATGATCCTGGCGATCGTGCTGGCCTGCGGGCTGATCATCGGCAAGGAGGACCCGGCCCGGCCCAACCGGCGGGTGGCCGGCACGGCCGTGGTCGGCGCGTTCGTGCTCCTGGCCGTGGTCAACTTCGGCTGGCTCTATCCCGTGATCGCCGCCGAGGTCGTGCCGTACGACTCGTGGCACGCGCGGATGCTGTTCGACTCCTGGATCTGAGTCCCCCGTATCGTTGGCCATACCGTCGCGCTCAAGGGTGCGCGCGAACGAGGGCCCAGAGGGGGGGTGGTCGCGAGTGATGCCGGGTCGTCGTCAACGATGGGGTCGATACGGCAGACTGCGGGTCATGCCCGCACCTGACGTCGCCGCGCTCCTCGCGCAACTGGAGCGCTCCGAGCCGGACATCGCCGAGCACGCCCGCGTCGCGGTCGAGTGGCTCGCCGGCGGCGAGGCGCTGGAGACCATCAGCCAGTTCGACGTGTGCGAGTTCCTCTGGTACACCCTGCCGATCAAGGTGCCGGGCGACCGGGCGACCATCGCGCGCGCCCTCGGCGAGCTGCTCAGGCTCGCCGGCATGGAGCGTTACGCCGCCCTGTGCGACTCATCCGCCACCACCCGCATCCTGCTGACGTACGCCACGGAGGGCGAGGAGGCGGGGGCCGCGGCCTACCACCGGGAGCTCGAGGCCACCGGGGTGGTGCCCCCGGACATCGCCGAGCTGTCGTGGAGCTCGATCATGGGGCCGGAGGAGCTCGGGGCGCACGTCGCCTGCGCCGCCGCCCTCGAACTGGCCATCGTCGCCGGCGAGCCGGTGGACCGCGAGGAGCTGACCCGCCGCTGGCTCACCACTCCCCGTACGGAGCTGGGCGGCGACTGCTGGCTGCACCGGGTGCACGGCGAGCGGCTGAACCGCTGGGTGCTCGGGCGCGGCACCGCCAGGCGCGAGCTCGCCCAGCCCTTCGAGGTGCGGCTGCACGCGCCGATCACGGCCCCGGACGAGCCCCATCTGGAACCGCTGCGCTGGCTGCTCGACCTGGCCCGCACCGGGGTGCGCCTGACCCAGCGGCTCAACGTCGGGCGTGCCGTGGCCGTCGAGGCGGCCGACCGGTTCGGCTGGGCGGAGCGGACCGTGCGCGGCGAGAGCGACGTGCCGCCCCTCGCCGAGCTGCGGCAGATCGCCGTCCACGACCTCGGGGCGCTTCGGCGCAGCGGCCGCAGGCTGGTGCTCACCACCACGGGCAGAAACCTGCTGGACGACCGCGCCGCCCTGTGGGAGGCGGCCGCGCCCACGCTGCTCGTCCCCGCCCCCGGGGAACACGACTTCGAGATCTCCATCCGCGAGTCGGCGCTGATGATCCTGGTCGACGCCGACGTGGTGCGAGACGGCGACCTGCGCGCCCGGGTCGCCGAGGTGGTCAACGGCGAGGGCTGGCGGGCGACCGACGGCGGCAGGGTCAGCGGAGCGGACCTCACCGGCCCGCTCACCCGGCTCAGGCACCGTCTCGGCGCCCTCGGCCTGGAGGCCGCCTCCGGGGAGCCGGAGACGGCGTCACGGGAGTCCGAGTCCGCCACGCTGCAGTTCGCCGGGCCGGAGTTCGCCGGGCCGGGGTTCGAGGCCGCAGGACGCGGGCCCCGGCGGCGTGCGCCCGGCGGCGGGCCGTGGCGGCTCACCACCACCGGGCGCCGGGCCGCGCTGGCCGCGCTGCGCGCCCAGGCGCTGCGCCCCCGCCAGTACGCCGGCCTCGGCTGACCCGGCGCGTCCCTCAGGGGACGGCCACGCGCGTACGGCCCGGCGCGCGAGCCCGAACTGCGCCGCGTACGCCGCCCACGGCGGGCGGCGTACGCCGGGGATGGACGGCGGGCGGGCCGTCCGGGACGGTGTCAGGAGCAGACGGCGCCGTTGAGGCTGAACCGCGCCGGGTCCGGGTTGATCCCCTCGTGGGTGCCGTTGAAGCCGATGTTGACCGTGGCGCCGGCGGCGAGGTCCTTGCCCCAGGCCGGGGCCGCCGCCGTCACCTGTGCGCCGGACTGCGACCAGGTGGCCACCCAGCCCGAGGTCACCTTCTGGCCGTTGTCCGGGAAGGAGAACGTGAGCCGCCAGTCGTTGATCGGCTGGGTGCCCGTGTTGGTGATCGAGATGTTCGCCATCATCCCGGTGCCCCACGAGAACGACTGGTAGGTCACCCGGCAGGCGCCCTGGGGCGTGACCGACGGCGACGGGGGGACGGGGACGTCGTTGTAGATCCTCACCGTCACGGTCTCGGACGCGGGCCCCACCGCGCCCTTCGTGTCCACGGCCACGACGTGCAGCTCATGGTCCTGGTAGGGGACGCCGTAGGGCGGCCACGGCAGGGAGAAGTTGCCCTCGGTGACCGCGGGCTGGAAGGTCGCCACGTTGGTCGTGCCTTCCCTGACGTAGTAGCAGGCGATGCCGTCCTCGTCGGTGGCGGGCGCCCAGCGGAGGGTGACCGAGTTCAGGGTCACGCGGACGACCTCGGGCGTCCCCGGAGCGCTCGGCGGTGTGTTCTGCGGCGACGCGGTGGGGGCCGGGCTGGTCTTGCAGGGGTACGCCGACGCCGCCGCCTGCAGCGGCGTCGTCGTGGTCGCCGCGCCCGCCCCGGTCTCCATAGCCATCGGTACGACGAGCGCGACAGCCGCCGAGAGCACCGCCGTCGCCCAGGCGCCTATGCCCGTCTTCGATCTCATCGTCCGCACTCCTCGTGTCGGTTAAACGGCTCGATGCCGCCGATCGTCCGTAGCGGGGAACGGCCGGTCAACGGACGCCGACGTGACCGGCCGTACGCGCCTGGTTGATCGGGCACGGCTCTGCAACTTTCATCGGCGATCCTGGATGATCTCCAGGGAGCGGGCGTCACACATGATCCCGAGAACGTTGCCGAACGGGTCGGCGACCGAGGCGGTGACCAATCCGGGTGCCGGCGCTGGTATCTGCCGGCCTGGGACGTCGACCGCCGCGACTGGCGGACCTTCCGCGCCGGCCGCGTGCGGCTGCGCACCCCGAACGGCCCCCGTTTCACCCCGCGCGAGCCGCCCGAGGGCGACGCCGCCGCCCACGCCGTACGCGGGACCGGCTCGGCCGCCCGGAGGCACCGGGCCGTGGTGCGGCCGCACGCCCCCCGTCGAGGTCGTGGGCGGGAGGCTCACGGCGGCGGCCGGCCTGCTGCGCGCCGACGGGGAGGACGCCTGCGTGCCGGAGACCGGCGGCGACTCGCCGCACAACCTGACGGCCTTCCTCACCTCGCTCGACGTGCCGTTCATCGTGCTCGACCCGCCGCGCGCCCACCTGCGTGCGCTCGCCGAGCGCTACCGGATCGCGGTGGCCGGTAACGTGTGAGGCCATGCTGCGCGAGACCCTTGCTGAGGATGACGACATTCGGCGCGTGAACGCGTTCTGGCGGGAGCTGGGCCTGCCGGGCCTGATCGACGTCCACACCCACTTCATGCCGGAGCGTGTGCTGACCAAGGTGTGGGCCTACTTCGACTCCGCCGGGCCGCTGGTCGCCCGGCCCTGGCCGATCACGTACCGGCTGCCCGAGGACGACCGTGTCGAACGGCTCAGGGCCTTCGGCGTGCGGGCCTTCACCTCCATGCTCTATCCCCACAAGCCCGGCATGGCGGAGTGGCTGAACGACTGGTCCGCCGGCTTCGCCGCCCGGGTCCCCGGCTGCCTGCACACGGCGACGTTCTTCCCGGAGCCCGGCGTCGCGCGGGCGGTCGAGGCGGGCGCGCGGGTGTTCAAGGCCCACCTCCAGGTCGGCGCGTACGACCCGAACGACCCGCTGCTGGACGAGGTCTGGGGCCTGCTGGAGGACCACGGCGTCCCGGTGGTGACGCACTGCGGGTCGGGGCCGGTCCCCGGGGCGCACACCGGGCCCGAACCGATCGCGGCCCTGCTCGCCCGGCATCCCCGGTTACGGCTCGTGGTCGCCCACATGGGCACTCCCGAGTACGCCGAGTTTCTCGCGCTGGCCCTGCGTTTCCCCGCGGTCTGCCTGGACACGACGATGGCCTTCACCCGGTTCACCGAGGAGACCGCGCCCTTCCCGCGGGATGCCGTCCCGCTCCTGCTGGAGCTTCAGGACCGCGTCCTGCTCGGCACGGACTTCCCCAACATCCCCTATCCGTACGCGGAAGCGCTGTCGGCCCTGGCCGACCTGAACCTGGGGGACGAGTGGCTGCGCGCCGTCTGCCACGACAACGCCGCCAGGATCTTCGGCATCGGCTCCGGCGTCGGTCAGGCCGGGGACATGACCTCGTAGAGATTGCGCGCCGCGTCGACGAAGAACAGCCCGCGCGGGCACAGCGGGTGGTCGATGCGGCCGTTGTCGGGATGGCCCGGATCGTTGCCGTACGGCACCCCGGCCTCCCGCAGGCGGGCCAGGATCTGGTCGAACGTGGCGGGGTCCACGTCGAAGGCCAGATGCACGCCGACGGGCTCCGGCACGGTCATGAAGTCCAGGGTCAGCGTGTCGTTCACCCGTACGGGGGCGAAATGGCCGTTCCGCCCGGTGGGCGGCAGCTCGGTCAAGCCCATGATCGAGGCGAAGAACCGGGCCGCCTCGCGGTTGTCGACGGCGGGGACGATGGTGTGGTTCAGCGTGATGGTCATGCCGCGCTCCCGGGGGTCTTGAGCGTGCCGTGCAGGAGGATGTCCACGAGCTCCTCCGGGGACGGCTCCGCGCCGCCGGAGGTGGCCAGGGGACGGGTGAAGAGCATCCCCATGAAGACGGAGGCGACCTTCGCGGGCTCCAGGCGCAGCGCCGCCCGGTCGGGCTCGATCAGCTCGACGAGCGCCTCGTGGATCGCCCGCATCGAGGTCTCCCTGCCACGCGAGGCATCCCCGCCTTCGGGGGCGTGCCTGTCTTCGGCGGTGCGCCTGCCCTCCTCTGGGGCGTGCCTGCCGTCCTCTGGGCCGCTGGGGGCCCCGCGCTCTCCGGTGCCTCGTCGGAGGCGGTAGCCGGTGCTGTGCAAGGCGCCGATCACGGCTCCCATGCGTTCCAGGTGGGCGCGCAGCGCCTCGACCGCCTGCGCCAGCCGGTCGGCGAGCGGGTCGTCCAGGGAGATCGAGGCCAGCTCGCGCAGCACGTGACCGGGGTCGGTCGCCTCGTTCACGCACGCGTCGAGCAGCTCGTCCTTGTCGGCGAAGACCCGGAAGACGGTGCCCTCGCCGATGCCGGCGACCCGGGCGATCTGGCTCGTGGTGACGGCGGCGCCGCGTTCTGCGACCAGCGGAAGCGCCGCGGCGACGATCATCGCCCGGCGCTGCTCGGGGCTCATCGCCGGCGCCCGCCGACGGGGGGTGGTGGTGTCTGTCATACTCTCGACCGTACGGAGTGAGCACTCACTCCGTCAACCGAACCGGGGTGGCTTCCGGAATATGACGACCTTTGAGCTGCGGCATCGTGAGACTGGAGTGCTGGTTGACCTTGGTGTTGTTCACAGACATGGCACCGGACGACCGCACCCAGCCGGGATGGTGGAACGGCGGGAAGCCGAGCTCCAAGGGAGCGGGAGCCGACAACCCCCAGACACCGGCCGAGCGACACCCACCCGGACACACCCGCCACGCCGGGGTGCCTGTACAGCGGAAAGCCGAGGTCCAAGGGAGCGGGAGCCGACAACCCCCAGACACCGGCCGAGCGACACCCACCCGGACACGGCCGCCACCCCGGGGTGCCTGTACAGCGGAAAGCCGGGGCCCGAGAAAGCGGAAGCCCGCAACCCCCAGACACCGCCGAGCGGCACCCACCCGGACACACCCGCCACGCCGTGCGATCTCCGTGCTGACGAGGGCGAGGGGCTCTCATCCCGGCCGCCGAGGATCGTTCCGAGGCGATGGCCGAGCGGATGGCCTGCCCGTCCTCTCATCCCTGCCCGTGAGGGTCGTTCTCACCGGGAATGCCGTCATCGGCCGAAGCCGCCGTCGCCGCATCGCGAACGGCCGGAAGGCGCAGGACGAAACGGGCGCCGACCGGGCTGTCCTCGATGGTCAGGGTGCCCTCGTGTGCCTCCGCGATCTGCCGGGCGATCGCCAGACCCAGCCCCGCGCCTCCCGCGTCCCTGCTGCGCGCCGCGTCCAGCCTGGTGAACCGGTCGAACACCATCTCGCGCTTGTCCGGGTCGATGCCCGGCCCGTCGTCGCCCACCTCCAGCACGGCGGCGCCGTGGTCCCCGCCGTGCTCGTGCCGTACGGACACGGTGATCGTCGTCCTGGCATGCCGTTCGGCGTTGTCGAGGAGGTTGGTCAGCAGCCGAGCCAGACGCACCCTGTCGCCGACCACGATGACCCCGGGCGTGAGCGCGCATTCGACACGCTTGACTTCGTGCCGACGATTCCGCAGCTCCGTGGCCACGAGCCCGGCCAGATCGAGCCTGGTCTGATCGCCGCGCGCGCCGTGCTCAAGCCGGTCGAGGGTCAGCAGGTCGCTCACGATCGCCTGCAGCCGGTCGAGACTGGGCAGGAGCACCCCGCCCAGCCGACGCACGCTGGTCTCCTCCGGCGCGAGGAGGCCGTCCTCCACCTCCGCCCGCATGGCGGCAATCGGCGTGCGCAGATCGTGGGAGGCGTTGGAGACGAACTGCCGCTGGTGCCGCAGCGCGTTCTGCGCCTGCTTCAGCGCGCCGTCCAGCCGGCTCAGCGTGTGGTTGACGCTCTCGGCCATCGCCCTGATCTCGTCCTTGGCGGGCGGCACCGGCACCCGGCGGCTGGGGCAGTGCTCGTTGATCTCGTCCAGCTCCGCGCGGATGGCGTCGACCGGCCTGAGCGACGCCCGCACGTCTCGGTAACCGAGATAGGTGATGGCGGCGGCCAGCGCCACCGCACTCACTCCCACCAGCATCGCAAGCCAGGGGACGACCCACGGCGGCACCACCGGGGACGCGCTGTAGACAATCCATTTCTCGCCCATGCGATGCGCCCATTGCGCCACGACGATGTTGCACTTGGCGGTTGGGAAGATGTCGCTGCACACGACGCAGGTGACGCTGTTCCTGGTGTCCGGCGGAACGAAGCTCGCCATTCTCGGCTTGCCCCGTATCTTCGACGACGCCGCGGCCACGCGGCCGGACGGGTCGATCACCTGGAGGCTGCTGTCCTTGTAGTCGACGAGAGGGTAGGTCAGTTGCCCCCGCTCGATCTCCACGGCCACCCGGCCACCCTCCCCCGTGACCTCCCTGGCGACGTCGTCGCTGGCGTAGCGGTGAACGCCCATCATGATCGACAGAGCCAGCAGCGCACACAGGAGGGTCGCCGCCACCCCGGTGAACAGGGTGATACGGAACGTGATGGAGAAGCGGTCGTGCAGGCGCATCCTCCCCCCTCTCGGCCAGTGGACCACATGAGGCGGAAAGAATCGGAAAAGTAGTGACCGTCCCATCTCGACGGGTCGCCACGGCCCATCCACGTCTCCGGCGGAAACACCAAGGGTTTCCCGCCTTTCGTACGTGTGTGCCTGGGCGGGACCCCGAGGCCGCTCGGATGGTCGGCGGAGAAGCAGAAAGGCCGGTTCCGCTGGGCGGAACCGGCCTCTGTGGTGCTGGAGCTATGGGGATGTGAACCCCTTGGACGCGAAGCCGCTCGATCGGCCTCGGGTGCCGCACGAGCGGGGTGGCCGCCGGCCAGGAGCGCGCGCTGCCGTTCGCCGGTGTTCGGACTTCCCCGCAGCGGTCGCCACCAGTCAGTCAGGCACGAGCGAGCGCTCGGCGAAACCAAAGCTCACCGACGACCGGTGTGGTCACAGGTTCCTGAGCAATCGTCAAGACCTGTGGATCACGAGTTTCTAAGCGGCTGCGTGTGAGGGCTGATCGTCGGGGCGTTCGATGAGTTTGCCGTTGACGAACGTGGCCCCGGCGCGGACCAGAGCGACGAGG
>NZ_BMPY01000006.1 GCF_014647835.1 Microbispora rosea subsp. aerata | reverse complement strand
CACGTCGAGCACCGCCACATCGGGCCGCAGCGCGGGGATGCGGGCCAGGGCCGACTCGGCCGTGCCCGCCTCGCCCACGACCTCGATGTCGCCTTCGGCGTCCAGCAACGCCGCCACCCCGCGCCGCACGACCTCGTGGTCGTCCACCAGGAACACCCGAATCGTCATGTCTCCCACGGTAGGCCGTCGCGGGAAAGACGTCCGAAGCCGGAGCGCCGCTCCCGGCCGGCCCGCCCGCCCCGGCGTACGTGCCGCGCGCGGCGGGAGTCCGTAAGGGCGATCGGTCCCTCGGCCCGCGGACGGAAGTCCTCACCGGTCAGGAGCCAACAGCCCTGTCCGCGCGCCGGCGGGCCGATGAGACTGGCGGCATGAACACGACATTCGACGCCGAGGCCGTTGTGGTGGAAACGATCGGAGAGGTTCCCCCGGAGGCGGTCGCCGAGGCACGCAAGCGCGTCGCCGCGCTGGCCCGCTACACCGACAGGCCGATCCTGGCGGCTCGGGTCACGCTGCACCACTCGCCCGGCCCGGCGCCCGACCACCGTTTCGCCGCGCGTGCGGTGCTCGATGTCAACGGCCGCCCGCTGCACGCGCACGCCGAAGCGACGAACACGTACGGGGCCATCGCCGAGGTCCAAGACAGGCTGCGTACCGAACTGGCGCGGCTCCGCAAGCGGGCACGTTAGGGATCGTCCGGCGCCGCCCGCCCCCCGCGGGCGGTGATCCGGGCGGACGCCGCCCGATCCGCCGCCTTATCCGCCTGCCGTTTTCCGATGCCGTCCGATCGCGAGCTCCGCAGAACACCCCGATGAAGAAGGTGCGCCGTGATGTCTCCCCTCGCGTCAGAACTCGCTTTCAACCGGCTGCTCGCCGCCGCCGGGCAGGCGCCCTCCGTGCTCAACACCCAGCCGTGGCGGCTCAAGGCGGTCCGGGACGAGTTCGCCGAGCTGCTGGCCGACCCCGACCGACGACTGCGCGTCAGCGACCCTCGGGGGCGGTCGCTGCACGTGAGCTGCGGCGCCGCTCTGTTCAACCTCCGGCTCGCCGTACGGACGACCGGTCATCGGCCGCTGGTCTGGCTGCTGCCTAACCCGGCTGAGGAACCGTGGCTGCTGGCCGCCGTCCGCGTGTCGCCGTACGCGCCGGTGCCCCCGTGCGCCCGCGAGCTTTACGGCGGCATCGCCCTGCGCAGGACCAACCGGGAGCCGTTCAGCGAGCGGCGGCTCCCCGAGCACGTGATCGCCGCCCTGCGCCGGGCCGCCGCCTGCGAGGGCGCGAGCCTGATCATGCTCGACCGGCGCGCCGCGGCCGGCCTGCTGGAGCACGTCGCGATCGCCGACGACGAGCTGGCCGAAGACCGCGCCTACCTGGCCGAGCGGCGGGCGTGGACGACGAACGCGAACCACCACGAGGGCCTGCCCGCGTACGTGCAGGGGCCCGGCTGCGCCGACGATCCGGCGCCGGTGCGGAACTTCGGCGCGCGCAGGGGGCGCGGGCGGGTCCACTTCGAGTCGCGCCCGCAACTGGCGGTGCTCACCACCGCGGGCGACGGTCCCCTCGACTGGCTGCGCGCCGGGCAGGCGCTGCAACGCGTGCTGCTGACCGCGACCGTCCACGGAGTCTCGGCGTCGTTCCTCAACCAGCCGCTCGACCTGCGCGACATGCGCCGCCGCGCCGATCCCCGGCATCGCCGCGGGCACCCGCAGATGATCATCCGCCTGGGGTACGGCCCCTCGGTCCCCCGCGCGCCCCGCCGCCCGATCACGGAACTGAGGGTCTGACCACCACGGGTGTTCCGGTTCGCCGCCGTGGGGCGCCCGGCCGTGACGGCGAGGCCCCCGCCCCGCGGCACCGCGCGGCGGAGGCCGCCGCGTCAGGGCAGCGTGACGAACCGGCCGAGGAACTCCCGCACCGGGGCGGTGTCCAGGCGGTAGTCGAAGTTGGTCGACTTGCAGCCGTCGTCCACACCGCTGATCGTCGTGGCCACGAGCAGGTCGGAGTCCGGGCCGCCGAGGAAGTTGGGGCCGCCCGAGTCGCCGAAGCAGGTGCCTCCCTCGCCCTTCGCCCGGTTCGGCGACAGTTGGAGCCACTCGTCGTCGAGGTCCTTGAAGGAGATGGACGTCTGGTTGCGCATGTCGGTGTAGGTGTACCGCCACCCGCCTTCCCCCTTCACCGGGGCGAGCGAGCCGTACCCGACCGGTGTGAACCGCGTCGTGCGCAGTGTGCCGTCGGCCTCGAGCCGGTCGAGCAGTCCCAGGGACGGCAGCCTGGCCGGGGTGATGCCGGGCACGGGGGCGTCGAAGACGACGACCGCCATGTCATGCAGATGATCCTTGGCCCGATACCTGGGGTCGGCCACGAAGCGGCCGGTGAAGACCGCGCTCCCGGGCCGGTAGTGGCTGGCGAAGGAGACCCGCACGGTCTCCTTCCCCTCGCGCCGGCAGTGGGCGGCGGTGAGGAAGACGGTGGGCGAGATGAGCGTGCCGGTGCAGTACGTCCATGTGCCGTCGTGCTCCGGCTTGTCACCGACGAGGGCTCCCACCTCCGGGTGATCGGCACGATCCAGCGAGCCGTGAGTGATGGCCCCGGCGGGCGTGGCGATACCCCCAACCAGGCAAGCAAGAATCATGACAAAAGGGACGAAACGCATGCACAAATGTAACCGAGCATGAGCTGCGCATGGCAAAAGAGGCGAAAGATCTACCAGCGGACACCGGCAGGGGACGGACGTGGAGCGTCCCGGGAAAGCGCTTGGCGCACCACGGAGGAGGGCGGGCACGCGTCCCGGCCCGGCCGCCGGCGCCGATCGCCGGAAGGTCGTCCCGTTCGCCCCTCCGCTCCGGGCCGGACGAGGACCTTCGCCCTCTCCGGCGATCGCCGGCCTCGGCGACGGCGGCGGACGACGCGCACGCACCGGCCCCCTCGCCGTACTTCCGGCCCCACGACGGCGTCACGGCAACCTCGAGAACCCGCGCGATTTCGGTCACCGGCTCGCCGTAATGAGCCGGGCGGGGCCGGAGAAACGTTTTCCGCCCCCCGTCAACGGCCGCAACCATCGCGGCGCAACAATGCGGAAAGAAATCGGCCACGGGTGCAAAGGGACCGTCGGGCCGGGGAAACCGTCCCGCAACCGCGCCGGCGCGATGTGTTTTCTGTTCCGGCAAGCAGGTGTTTGCATCTTGCTGGGTGACGGGGTCCTTTTGCCCCCTCTAGCGTGAGATTCAGGGTCTGGATCCAAGGTTCGAAGGATCGATTCGCGCTCCGTGCGCCGGGGGTTTCCCGGTGACAATCACGGAGTCGACGGAGTGATACGTATGCTCAAGGAAGCACTGGCTGCTGGCGCGATCACCGCGTCGGCCCTCATCGTCCCGGCGACGATGCAGACCCAGCCGGTCAACGCCGCCGGCAGCACCGCGCAGATCACGCAGAGTCCGGCCCAGCCCTGCCCCGGAGGCAGGTGCCGCGGCCGGGAGCGCCAACGGCAGTACGGCACCTTCGACCGTCAGCGCGGGCGCGAGCGCACCCGCATAGAACAGCGCGGACGCGAACGCGGACGCATGGAACAGCGCACCCGCATAGAACAGCACGGCCGTGACCGTGGCCGGTTCGTCGACCGCGGGCGCATGGAACCGCGCGGACGCTTCGAGGAGCGCGGCCGGTTCATCGACCGCGGACGCGAGCGCAGCCGGTTCGAGGAACGCAGGCGCGTAGAACCGCGCACCCGGTTCGAAGAACGCGGCCGGTTCATCGACCGCGGACGCGAGCGCAGCCGCTTCGAGGAACGCGGACGCACGGAACCACGCACCCGGTTCGAGGACCGCGGACGCGAACGCAGCCGCTTCGAAGAGCGCGGACGCACGGAACCGCGCACCCGGTTCGAGGACCGCGGACGCGAACGCAGCCGCTTCGAAGAGCGCGGACGCACGGAACCGCGCACCCGGTTCGAGGACCGCGGACGCGAACGCAGCCGCTTCGAAGAACGCGGACGCACGGAACCGCGTGGCTGGACCGAGGAGCGCGGACGTGAGCGCAGCCGGTTCGAAGAGCGCGGGCGCTTCAGCGACTTCGACTGACGCACACGGACGCGTCGACAGGTCCATGAACCGCGACAACGGCTTCGGCCGCAGGGAGAGAGGCACCAACAGCAGCAAGGACCGATGACCACACATCGAACCTGCCGGACCCGCCTGCCCCACGAGGAAACCACCTCGCGGGGCTGTCCTCTTCTGTGCAGCCGCAAATTCCAAGGGGAACCGCGAACCGTCCGCTTCAATCATTTCCCGCCGAGGCGGCCCGTCGAGTTCGCGGGAACGCGGTTCAGGATCGGGCGACGGCGCGAATTCCGTCAGGGCTCGGCCCGGTCCGGCGGAATGCGGTAGACGGACACGTGCGAGTCCGACTCGGCGGTGAATTCGCTTCCCAGCCAGTCCGCGTGCCTGGACTCCAGCTCGAACCCGGCCAGCTGGGCCATGAGGTCGAGCTCGGACGGCCAGATGTATCGGTGCGGGCCGCGCGACAGCCGGACCTGTCCGCTCTCGTCGAAGCGGATATGGTGCGAAATGAGGTGTTGCCGCAGCACATCGTAGGTGTCCAGGCCGATGTAGCCGGGTTCGTTACGCCACACCACGGCCTGCTGGCCCGGTGGAAGCTTCCGCAGCGCGGGCACCCCGAGCTCGACCACGAACCGGCCGCCGGGCGTCAGGTGACGGGCGGCGTTGCGGAAGCACGCGACCTGCTCGGCCTGGGTGAGCAGGTTGCTGATCGTGTTGTAGACGAGATAGACGAGCGAGTATTTCCCCGGGGCCTCGGCGGTCGCCATGTCCCCGACGACGACCGGGATCGTCGCCTCGTCCACCTTCGTACGCAATTGGTCGATCATCGGACGGGACAATTCGATGCCGGTGACGGGCACCCCGCGCTGGGCGAGCGGGACGGCCACGCGGCCGGTTCCGATCGCGAACTCGAGCGCCCGGCCGCCGCCCGCGAGTTCGGCGAGGCGGTCGACGGTCGGTCCGAGGACCTCGGGCGCGAACATCCCGATGCCCGGCGTGTCGTAGCGTCGCGCGGCCTCGGCGTTCCAGATGTCCTCCTGTCGCATGTCCCCCACGATCATCATCGGCGTACGGGACTGTCCACCGAATTTCCGCCCGGGAACACCCCGGCCGCGCCTGCGACGTGGCGCGCTCAGATCTGCCGGTCGCGGCCCGCGAAGTAGCCGGCCGCGATCTGCGGCAGCATGAGGCACACCATGAGGGCCAGCGGCCCCCGCCATCCGCCGGTGTGCTGGTAGAGCGCCCCGACCAGGATGTGCCCGGGAACCGACAGCAGATAACCGGCGCTCTGCGCGAAGGCGGACAACCGGATCACCGTCCCGCCGTCCCGGCCACGCATCGCGATCATCGTGAGCGCCAGCGGGAACGAGCAGTTGGCCACGCCGAGCAGCACCGCCCACAACCAGGGCGCGGTGGCGGGAGCCGTCCACAGGCCCGCGTACCCGGTGAGCCCGAACGCTCCGAGCAGGACGGCGATGCCGCTCTGGTTCCGCATCCGCCCGGCGACGGCGGCGAGCGCGAAGGACAGCGGCACCCCGAGCACCGAGGTCACGGCGAACAGCAGGCCGGCGGTCTCGGCGGACAGCCCGGCGTCGCGGTAGATCTGGGGCAGCCAGCCGATGATGACGTACGCGGAGCCGGCCTGCAGGCCGAAGAAGATCGCAAGCGCCCAGGCCGTGGGGCTGCGGGAGATCCGCACGTGTGTCCCGGCCCCCGCGGCGGCGTCCCCGCCCGCCGGCCGCTCGATCGACCGCCTGCCGTCGCGGGCGAGGACGAGCCAGGGCGGCAGCGCGACGGCGGCGAGGACGGCCCAGGCGCCGAGACCGGCACGCCAGTCGCCCCCGAACGCCCCGGCGATCGGCACGGTGACGGCGGCGGCGACCGAGGCGCCGAGATTGAGGGCCATGGAATACAGCCCGGTCATCGTGCCGACCCGGTCCGGGAAGCGCTGTTTGACCACGACGGGCAGCAGCACGTTGGCGACCGCGATCCCGGCCAGCGCGAAGCCGCTCAACGCGAGGAAGACGGGCGTGTTCGCGACGAACGGGCGCAGGGCGAGCCCCGCCGTGACCGCCGCCATACCGGCCAGGACGACGCCGTCGGGTCCGTGCCGGCGGGCCAGGCGAGGGGCGGCCGAGCCGACGAACGCGAAGCACACCGACGGCACGGAGGTGAGCAGCCCGGCGATGGTGGCGCTCATGCCGAGGGCCGCGCGGGCCTCCTCGAGCACGGGCCCGAGGCTGGTCACGACGGGCCGGAGGTTGAGCGCGGCCAGCACCAGGGCGGCGACGGCAACGAAACGCGTCCATGCGGCGGGCCGTGTGCGGTCCTCCCCCCGCACGGCGGGACCGCGGCGCGCGACGTCGTTGTCCGGCACCGTTTATCCCCGGGTCCCGCGGGCTCGTGTCGTTCCCGGCTCCCTCGGCCCCAGCTCCTTCAGCGCGGGGCGCTCCCGCAGGCGCCATGCCCTCCCGGGCCACCGTGCCGTCCCCGAGCCCTTCGGCCCGCCGGTCGTCCGCACAGTCATCTGGTCATCCTATGACCAGGGTGTTATCGCGAACGCGGTGGGTCAACGGACTTCCGTCTCGCCACGACGGCATTCACCCAAATGGTGGCTTGACACCCCATTGGTAACGGAAAACACTCGGAGCACTTGCCGCACGACACTCCACCGACGGCGGCCCGGTGCGCGCCCGCCGTGCCGCGAAGGAGACCGCATGAGGCGATTGCTCGCCGTTCTCGCGCTGGTCGCCGGCTTCCTGACGGCACCCACGCGGGCCGACGCCGCCGTCGCGAACGTGGCCCCGTCGGCCACCGCCTCCGCCTCCTACACCTCACCCTGGGAGAGCGTGTCCGCGATCAACGACGGTATCGACCCGCCCCGATCCGGCGACACGCGCAACCGCCGCTGGGGCACCTGGCCCAGGGCGGGCGAGCAGTGGGCCCTGCTGACCTGGCCGTCCGCTCAGACGATCTCCGCGGTGCAGGTCTACTTCTTCGACGACGGAGGCGGCGTACGGCTGCCGGCGTCGTGGCGGCTCCAGCGCTGGGACGGCGACGCCTACGTGGACATCCCCGCCTCCTACCCCACCGCGGCCGACACCTACAACACCGTCACGTTCCCCGCCGTGACCACCACCCGGCTGCGCGTCGTCCTGCGCAGCGGCCCGGCCTCGGTCGGGCTGCTGGAGGTCAGGGCGCTCGCCGACGCCGCCGCGCCGAGCGGATGGAGCCCGCCCGCCGCTTTGGCCGCGCCGCTCGACGAGGTCTGGCGGCACGTCGAGTCCACCTACCCCGACGTGTACGGCTACCGCGACTACGTCTGGGACCAGATCATGGCCAACGGCGGCAGCGTCAGCTACTGCGTCCGCTGGGACTCCAGCGCCCCCGTCTCGGCGGAGCTGCGCGACCGGATCCACGCCGCGCTGGCCCGGTCGTTCAAGAAGTGGACGGACGTGATGGCCGGCCACAACGGCTGGCCGTACGCCGAGGTGCCCGTGAAGGTGGTCGGCTGGGCGGTCCGCGACCGCGCCACCCTGCAGTGGAGCGACGACTCGGTGGACGTGTACGTCGGCGACCTGAGCGAGGGCGCGCCGCAGTGCGCCGAACCGTGCGGACGGCTGTTCAATCCGTCGGGCGCCTACCCCGGCTGCCCTGGCGGTGCCGCCCACCACTACGACATGTCGCTGTGGCTCACCGAGGGCATGACCGGCGGCATGGGCGGCGTCTGGGGACAGCGCGTCGGCAGCGAATATCTGGTGGACAACCTCGGCGGCGACGACATCCACATCCTCCTCCACGAGATCGGGCACGGCTTCGGCCTGGACGACTTCTACGACTGGACCCCGTCCGGCCAGTGCTGCTTTCTCATGAAGGCGGGCTCCGCCACGTCGATCACCGAGTTCGACGCGTGGATGCTGCGCGACGTCTGGCGGCATCTGAAGAGCCGCTACGGCTACTGACGTCGTCCAGGTACGCCCCGGCCCGGCGTCCGGCCGGGGCTGAGCTTCGACATCTGTCGAAAACGGCACCGATCACGACGGAACGGTTGTCCGAAGACATTCCGTACGCATCTCCCTAGCATCGCCCTCTGCGGGCCGAATCCCCCGGCCCGAGTCCCCCCAGATTGCCTTGGGAAGGTTTGCCGATGACCTCATCGCGCCGGGTGACGCAGGACGCCGGCGCAGTACGCCGAGTGGCCCGGCCCCCGCGAATCGATCCGTCACGACCGTGACCCGGCCCGTCACGGCCGTGGGCTGATCATCTTTCTCTCTCGACGCGCCGTCTCCGCTCGCCGCATCGGCGGGCGGGGACGGCGCTCGCGTGTGACCACGCCTCGCGATGCCACCGGGCGAGGCCCGGCACCGCCACGCCCGCCACACGCATCGGCTCTTCTCGGGCCGGGGACGCCCGGTTCCGCTCACCCGGTCACCTCCTCTGACTACGAAACGTCATATACAAGTGACGGTACGTAATCCAGAGAGGAGCTCACGATGCACACTCATCGACAGGAGCCGTCGCTGCTGCACCTGGACTCCAGCGCCAGCGGCGGCGGCGACTCGATAACCCGGCAGCTGACGGCGCGCTACGCGGACATCTGGCGGTGCCTGCACGGACCCGAGGGATACCGCTACCGCGACCTCGCCGCCGATCCGATCCCGCTGGTCTCCTCCGCCTTCGTCTCGCTCGGCATACGCGTGGAGAGGCACGGCACGGTGCCGCTGCACAAGATCGCGGAGCTGGCCGCCGACCCCGCCGAGCGACAAGAGTGGGCGCTGACCCTGCCGTTGATCACGGAGATGCGCGCGGCGCGGACGGTGCTGATCGGCGTCCCGATGTACAACTTCTCCGTGCCCGCGGCCCTCAAGGCGTGGATCGACCGGGTCACCTTCCCCGGGGCGTTCATCGACGAAGGCACCGGAGACCGCCTGCTCCGGGAGACCAACGTGGTGATCGTCGCCGCCCGCGGCGGCTGCTACGCGCCGGGCACGCCCCGCGAGGACTTCGACTTCCAGACGCCCTACCTGAGGGCCTACTTCACCGATCTCGGCGTGGCCCCGGAGAACCTGCACTTCGTCCACGCCGAGATGACCCGGGCCGGGGACGTGCCCGCCCTGGCCCAGTTCAAGCCCCTGGCGGCGGACTCGCTGGCCACCGCGCGGACCGCCGTCACCGAGCTGGCCCGCCTGCCGGCGGCCAGCGGAACGGCGGCCAGCGGAACGGCGGCCCGCACGCATTGAGGACCCGCCCCTTCGGCGGGGCCGGAGGCCGGGCGTGGCGGACGCCGCCACGCCCGGCGCGCGGATGTCACCTTTCCGCCGCACGATTCGTCTTGAAGGACGAGGAACGCGGACACGACAGGACAGGAGGTCGTCCACACGCTGGCATTCACCGTACGGCACCCGCGCCGGCGAAATGCCGGACCGGGTCCGTAGGGTCGGCGACCGGTGGCTGTAAACGCTCTGTCAATACGCTTCGACAATTATCGCGGCGCCATTGCCGAATCGGCCCGGCGATGTCCGGTTATTTGAAAACGCCGTCACAATAAAACCGCCCCGGTTGTTTTTCCGGGGCGGTGGGACAGTCATGCCCTTTTTCGGAACCGTCGGGGTGGCGTTGTGCGGCCGGAGCGTGCGCCTCGCCAGGATGGGCCGCCCCGGAGACAAATGCGCGGCTACGGTCGGGGCGGCCCATCGGCTCAGGCGAGCGGCTGCCGCCGCTCCACCGTCATCCGGTAACGGTGGGTAATCGTCGCGAGTTCGTCGGCCTTGTCCTGGACGGCACGGCCGGCGATGGCGCGCTCGGCGCCGTCCATGTTGCGGTTGGCGAGAACGATGGCGGTCGTGGCGGGGCGCCGGACGGCCTCGTACCGCTCCAGGGCGGCCGCCACGTCGTCGCCTCGCGCGAGTTCCGCGGCGAGCGCGGTGGCGTCGAGGATGGCCTGTGAGGCGCCGTTGGCGCCGATCGGGTACATCAGGTGGGCGGCGTCGCCGAGCAGCGTCACCCTGCCCTCTCCCCAGCGCGGGAGCGGGTCGCGGTCGACCATCGGGTAGCGCAGGATGCGGGGGCTGCTCGCGAGCATGGCGTGGAGGTCGATCCAGTCGAAGTCCCACTCGGCGAGGTGGGGAAGCACCTCCTCGATGCGCCCCGGGCGGTTCCACCCCGCGCCGTCGGACAGGTCCTTCGAGGGGGCGGCGACCAGGCAGACCCAGTTGACCAGGGCCTTGCCGCGCTCCGCGTGGCGCCTGGAGATGGGGTAGGCGATCAGCCGGGTGGCCTGGTCGTCGTTGGCCAGGATCATCGTGCGCCCGTCGAGGAACTCGTCAACCTCGGCCACGCCGCGCCACATGTCGACTCCGCCCGGGGACAGCGAGTCGCGGCCGGGGTGGAGCCGGGATCTGACCGCGGAGTGCAGGCCGTCGGCGCCGACCAGCGCGGACGCCTCGAAGACGGCCGCCCCGCCGGTCTCGCCGTGCGCGAAGACGCGGACGCCGGAGGCGGTCTGCTCGAAGGTGTCGACCCGCAGCCCGGTCCGTACGGCGTCGTGCCCGAGCCGGTCCCGTACGGCGGCGAGCAGGAGCATCTGCAGCTCACCGCGGTGGATGGAGTATTGAGGGTGCTCGTGACCGGCGGCGACGCCGCGGGGCTCCGCCCACAGGGTGACGCCCTTGTGGTCGAGGTAGCGGTGCTCACGGGTGCGGATGCCGGTGGCCGCCAGCGCCTCGCCGAGCCCGAGCTCGGTCAGCACGCCGATGGCGGCCGGTTGGATGTTGATTCCCACCCCGAGCGGCGCGAGCTCGGGCGCGGTCTCCAGCACGACCGCGTCGATTCCTTTGGCGTGCAGGGCGAGCGCGGTGGCCAGCCCTCCTATTCCCGCGCCGGCGATCACGATGTCGGCGGTGTTGGCAGTCGTCATGGCGTCGCACTCCCAGGGCCGGGCATGGTTACTCTTCGTCACCTGCAGGTGGGTGCCGCAGCGGTGTGATGGGGCCCGGGCCCCGGGTACGAGCCCGCACGACGGAGAGGTGCGGGTGACGCCCCGTCCCGCCGATGCCGAAAGACGGGACTGAGGGTGCCGTACCGGGGTCCGGGCCTTGCTTCTGGGTCCGACGCGGAGTGGCTGCCCAGGTCAGGCGTGGTAGACGGAGACGACCTTGTACGGCGAGGGCGTCGCCTTGGCGATCTCCGCCGCCTTCTTGGCGAAGGCCTGCGCCTCGGGGTCGGTCTGAGTCGCCTTGATGTCGTCCACGCTGCGCCACTGGGCGAGGTTCACGACCCGGGAGCCGTCCGCGCTGGCGAGGATGTTCACCGAGATGAAGCCGGGCTTGTGCCGAATGACCTTCTCGGTGCCCTCGTTGAGAATGGCGATTAGTTCCTGCTGCTTCGAGGGGTCGACGTCGAAGATGTTGATGAATGTTGCGATCTGATCGTCGACGCGAATAACGGTCTCACTCATGAGTTCATCGTAGCGGATAAAGAAGCATTACAGTCAAGTCGGCTTGTTAATTGACTTGGCGTTTCGAACGCGAGAGTCGCTCACGGATTATCCGGTCCGGTAAGCGGGAAAGGCGCTTATCGCGAGCGGGCACGCGCGATCGCGGGCGGCCCCGAAGGCCGTCCCCGGCGCGCCCGCTCACACAGCGCGCGAGCGGGCGTGCGCGGCCCCCGAGAAGATCCGGCGCGACGCCGCGCCGGCGCTCGCCCGGACCGCCGGGGCCCGCGTCGGGCCCCGGCGCCGGGATGTGACCCGTGAACGGCTCAGGCCGGCGTCAGCGAGGGGCTGGCCTGCAGGTCGAATCCCTCGTAGCCCGACTTGGCCACTTCATCCAGCTTCTGCCGGTACGGCGCGAGCCCTGCGAAGAAGAACATGACGCTGTGCTTCTTGCCGGGGATGTTCGCACCGAAGATCCACGAGTCGACCTTGGAGAAGAGCGTCTGGTCCGCGATCTCCTTGCAGGTCTGGGTCCAGGCGTCCTCGGCGCCCTGGGTGGCCTCGATCACGGTCGTGCCGTTCTCCTCCGCCGTGCGGATGAGGTCGGTGATCCACTCGACCTGGGTCTCGATGCCCGGGGGCAGGTTGCTGAAGGCGCTGTTCGGGCCGAGGATCATGAACAGGTTGGGGAAGCCGCTGGTGGCGACGCCGAGGTAGCTGGTGGGCCCGTCGGCCCAGTGCTCCCGGATCGTCCGGCCGCCCCGGCCGCGCAGGTCGATCCGCTTGTAGCTGCCGTCCACGGCGTCGAAGCCCGTCGCGAACACCAGGACGTCGAGCTCGTGCTCCACCCCGTCCTCGGTGAGCACGCCCTTGGGGGTGAGCTCCTTGATCGGGGTCTCCTTGATGCTGACCAGCGTGACGTTGTCGCGGTTGAAGGTCTCGTAGTAGTCGGGGTTGCAGATGGGGCGCTTGGCGTAGAAGTCGGTCGGGGTCAGCTTGCGCGCCGTCTCCGGGTCCTTCACGATCTCCCGGATCTTCGACCGGATGAACTCCGCGGCGGCCTGGTTGGCCTCCGGGTTGGTCGCGATGTCGGAGAACGTGCCGAACATGAAGCGGAAGCCGTTCCCCTTCTGCCAGTTCTCCTCGAACACGCGCCGGCGCTCCTCCTCGGAGACGCTCATCGCGGGGACGTCGCTCTCCTCGAACCCGCAGGCGACGCGGGAGCTGCGCACCTGCTCCCAGATGCTGTCGTAGTTCGCTCGCACCTGCGCGACGTACTCCTCGGTGACCGGGCCGTGGCCGGACGGCACGCAGTACTGCGGCGAGCGCTGGAACACCGTCAGGTGCTCGACCACCTTGGCGGCGGCGCAGGTGAACTGGGTGCCGGTGGACCCCGTGCCGATGACGCCGACGCGCTTGCCGTCGATCGTGAGGTCGTCGGGCCAGGCGCCGGTGTGGACGATCCTGCCCTGGAACCGCTCGCGGCCCTTGATGTCGGGGATGTTCGCCGCCGACAACGGCCCCAGCGCGGTCACGACGTACCGCGCCGTGAAGGTCTCACCGGTGTCGGTGCCGACGGTCCACACGCCCCGCGACTCGTCGAACACGGCGCTCTCGATGCCGGTGTTCAGCTGGATGTCCTTGGCCAGGTCGTGCTTGGCGACGACGGCCTCGAGGTAGGCCAGCAGCTCCTTCTGCGGGGTGTACTTGGTGGTCCAGTTCCACTCCTGCAGCAGCTCCTTGTCGAAGGAGTAGCGGTAGACGAAGCCCTCGACGTCCGACATGGCGCCGGGGTAGCGGTTCCAGTACCAGGTGCCGCCCACGCCGCCGGCCCGGTCGAAGGCCCGCACCCGTAAACCGAGCTCGTTGCGCAGCTTGTGCAGCATGTAGATTCCGGCGAAGCCGGCGCCGACGACGATCGCGTCGAAGTCGGTTGTCTTCGTGTCAGTCAAGTTGTGCTCCTTCGTGTTTCGTGTATCCGCGGCCGGCGTGTCTCACGGCTGCAGCCGTGAGATGTGCCAGCCGGAGGGTGTGCGGTCGTAACGCAGCCGCCGGTGCAGCCGGTCGGGGGAGGCCGACCAGAACTCGACGGCGGCGGGCTCAAGGCGGTATCCGGCGAACCATTCCGGGCGCGGCAAGGGGGTTCCGTACGACGCCAGGCGCTCGGCCTCGGCCCTGAGGCGGTCGACGTCCTCCAGGGGTTCGCTCTGCCGGGAGACGGACGTCATCGCGTGCAGCGGCACCGGCCGGGCCTGCCACAGCCGTTCCGACTCCGGCTCCGGCAGCATGACCACCGGGCCGGAGAAGATGAGCTGGCGGGCGGTCTCGCGCCAGTACAGCAGGCCCGAGCCCCAGCCGGTCTCGGCGATCTCCCGGCCCTTCCGGCTGGTGGTGTGGCTGGTGAAGACCAGGCCCCGGTCGCTGACGTCGATCACGGCGACCATCCGGCTGGAGGCCCGGCCGTGGCGGTCGGCGGTCGCGAGCGCCAGGGCGAGCGGCTCGCGCACCTTCTCCTCGATCGCCGACGCGATCCACCGCCGCGCGAGATCCATCGGCTCGACCGGCGGCATGTCGTACTCGGGGAACGCCAGGTCGGCGGTGCCGGTCAAACTCTCGAACCTGCTGCTCACTGTCGCCTCCGCAAGCTGTGTGGGGTGGGGACGGCCGCCGGGCGCGGCCGTCCCCCGGTGTCAAAGGCGGGGAGGGGGCGGACGGACGGGCCGGTCCGCGGCGTTCAGGCGTAGATCACCCCGCGGGCGACGGTCACGGCCGAGCCGCCGACCCGCACCGAGGTGACCCTCTCCGCGGAGCCGTCGGCGCGGGCCCGCATCAGAGAGGGCCGGCCCATCTCGACCCCCTGGTGGATGTCGATCCACTCCCCGAACCCGATGCGCCCGTGCCGGGCGAGGTGGATCGCCAGCGGGCCGGCCGCCGACCCCGTGGCCGCGTCCTCGACCACGCCGTACGCCGGGGAGAACATCCGGCTGCGCCAGGTCGTGCCGGAACCGGCGAAACAGTTGGTCGCCATGTCGGGGAAGGCGGCCAGCGCGCGGTGGTCGGGGTTGACCCGCGACAGCGCGTCCAGGCTCTCCAGCCCGACGAAGACGTGCCGGGGGCCGTTGTGGTAGATCACGACGGGCAGGACCGAGGAGGTCAGGCCGAGCGCGGCGAGCAGTTCCCCGGCGCGGTCGAACTCCGTCCAGGTCGGGACGGGCTGTTCCATCTCGGCGGCGACGACCCTGCCGTTCTCCCGCTTCAGGTCGAAGTCGATGACGCCCATCGCCGTCTCCAGCCTGAGCCGGTCCTCCTTGCGCCCCTCGCCCAGCGCGATGGCGGTGCCCAGGAGCGGATGCCCGGCGAACGGCAGCTCGTTCACGGGGGTGAAGATGCGGATGCGGGCGTCGCCGCCCTGCCGGGGCGGGAGGACGAAGGTGACCTCGGAGAGGTTCATCTCCCTGGCGATGCGCTGCATCCGTTCGCCCGTCAGGTCCTCGGCCTCGAAGAAGACGGCGACCGGGTTGCCCTGCAGCGGCGTGTCGGTGAACGCGTCGACGACCACGTACGGACGCGCCCCCTCCAGCACGGACTTGACCATCGTCACGACAGCAGTCCTTTCATCAAGGAGCCCAGGATGTGCGGGCCGTTCTCGGTGAGCACCGACTCGGCGTGGAACTGCAGCGAGGAGAAATGCGGGCCGCGCAGCGCGTGCACCTCGCCGGTCGCCGGGTCGCGGCAGATTTCCACCGTGCCGACGCCGCCGATCTCGGCGTGGTCCGCCTCCGCGCGGGCGGCGAAGGTGTTGTAGAACCCCACGCGCTCCCGCGCGCCGAACAGGTCGATCTCCTTCTGCACCCCCTGGTTGGGGATGTCGCGCCGCTGCAGCGGGAACCCGAGCCGCGCGGACAGGACCTGGTGGCTCAGGCAGACGGCCAGGAAGGGTCGCCGCGCGGACAGCAGGGCGTCCGCGGCGGCCCGCAGGAAAGCGATCTTGGGGTGGGCCAGGTCGCGGGGGTCGCCGGGGCCGGGCCCCAGCACGACCAGGTCGTAGCCGTCCAGCGACGGGGCCTCGTCGTGGCGCCGTACGGTGACCGACATGCCCATGCTGCGCAGCTGGTGGTCGAGCATGGAGGTGAAGGTGTCCTCGGCGTCGACGATGAGCGTCCGCACCCCGGTCAGCCGTGGCGGGACGGCCGCGCCGGCGGCGGACCTGCCCAGCCAGAAGCCGGCGATCGAGTCGTTGCGCCGCGCCAGCGCCTGGCGGACCTCCGGGCGGGCCCCGAACCGGCCGCTGTCGCCGGTGTCGAGCGCCGCGAGCAGGGCGGCGGCCTTCGCCCGGGTCTCGGCGACCTCCGACATCGGCTCGGAGTGGCGGACGAGCGTGGCGCCGACGCCGATGCGCGCCCGGCCCGCGTGGTCGATGTCCGCGGTCCGGATGAGGATCGACGAGTCGAGGGTCTGCCGGCCGGACTCGTCGCTCCCGATGAGCGCGACGACTCCGCTGTAGTAGCCCCGGCCGTGCGGCTCGTAGCGGTCGATGATCCGGCAGGCGTTCTCCACCGGGCTGCCGGTGACGGTCGGGGCGAACATGCTCTCGCGGAGGATGTCGCGCACGTCCCAGTCGGTCTCGCCCTCGATGAAATACTCGGTGTGCGCGAGCCGCGCCATCTCCTTGAGCCGCGGGCCCGTCACCCGGACGCCCGGCTCGCAGATCCGGGCCATCATCTTCAGCTCCTCGTCCAGGACCATGTAGAGCTCGTCGGACTCCTTGCGGTCGGCGAGGAAGTCCATCACGCCGTGCAGCGACGGCCCGGACGGCGGATAGCGGTAGGTGCCGCTGATCGGGTTCATGGTCGCGACGCCGTTCCGCAGCGTCATGTGCCGCTCCGGGGTGGCGCCCACGAACGTCCGGTCGCCGGTGTGGACCACGAAGGTCCAGTACGCGCCCGACTCCACCTCGAGCAGCCGCCGGAAGAAGGCCGCGGCGGACAGGGGCGTGTAGTTCCCGATGTCGGCGACGAAGGACCTCTTGATGACGAAGTTGGCGCCCTCTCCCTCGCCGATCGCCTCCTTCACGACCCTGCGGACGATCTCGGCGTAGTCGTCGTCGCTCACGTCGAAGTGCCCGCCGGAGACGGCGAAGGGCAGGTTGGGGATCTTGTCCAGCGCCGCGGCGACCGGGATCCTGCCCTGCCGCGTCACCCTCATCGCGATGAGGGGGGCGCCGTCGTCGGTGCAGGCGAAGCCCCGCTCGCGGACCTGCCGGTAGGGGATGACGACGAGGGCGTGGTGGCGGCCGGCGTCCTTTCGCTCCCCGCGCGCGGGCAGCGGGATGTCCGCCAGCTCCTCCAGGTGCGCGACCTCTCCGACCAGGACGTCCAGCAGGCCGGGCCCGTTGGCCTCGGGCCGGTGCAGCAGCGCGAAGGCCGGCGCCCGCTGGTCGAGGACCGCTTCCAGCAGGCCGTCCACCCCGCCGGGGTCGGGCCCGCTCATGAGAACACCTCCTTCGCCGACAGGACGACCGCGCAGCGTTCGGCGGCGTACTCGACGGCCATGCGGTGGTAGTCCGCGGTGAAGTCGGCGACGGCGTCGGCGACCAGGAAGGTCTGCAGGTCGTGGGTGAAGGCGTCGACGGCCGTCATCAGCACCCCGACGTGGGCGTACACGCCGCAGACGATGAGCTGGTCGCGGCCGCTGCGCCGCATGCGCTCCAGCAGGTCGGAGCGGAAGAACGCGCTGTAGCGCAGCTTGGTGAACGTCCAGTCGCCGGGCGCGGGGGCGAGCTCGTCGACGACGAGCCGGTCCTCGGGGGCGCGGCGCATGCCCGGTCCCCAGAAGTCCTTGAGGAGCCCGCGTTGCTCCTCGCTCATGTCGCCGGGCTGCGCGGTGTAGCCGACGGGGACGCCGAGCGCGACGCTCCGCTCGCGCAGCAGCGCGATGTTGCGGACGAGCTCGGTCCTGATCGAGTCGGGGAACGGCCGGAGGAAGTAACGCTGCATGTCGTGGATCAGGAGCACGGCACGCGCGGGGTCGGGCGTCCAGTCGGCGGTGTTGGGGGGCAGGTCGCCCGCGGCAGGAAGAAGATAGGGCTTTATTGCGGGTATGCCGGACATGGGAGTCCTTTCTGGTGTCCGTCGCCTCAGCCGCCCCAGGCTGAGATGACCGAGACCGCCTGCCAGAGGGTCAGCCGGGGGTCGCAGAAGGTGGTGTACCGGTCGCCCAGCTGCTCGAACTCGCCTTCGCCGGCGACGCACTCGGTGACGTCGTCGGGGGTGGTCTCCAGGTGCAGGCCGCCGGGCACGCCGTCGGCGCTCTCGACCGCGGTCACGAACTCGCGGACCTCCCGTTGCAGGGTCGGCACGACGCGGGTCTTGTGCCCGGAGGGGGCGACCAGTGTGTTGCCGTGCATGGGATCGCAGAGCCAGATGACCGGGTGCCCCGCGGACCTGACGGCCTCGACGAGCGGCGGCAGGGCGTAGGCGACCTGGTCGGCGCCCATCCGGGAGATCAGGGTGAGCCTGCCCGGTTCGCGCTCCGGGTCGAGCCGGGCGCACAGGGCGAGCAGTTCGTCCTTGGTGATCTTCGGGCCCACCTTGCAGGCGACCGGGTTGGCGACCTCGGACAGCAGGGCGACGTGCGCGCCGTCCACCTGCCGGGTCCGCTCGCCGATCCAGGGCCAGTGCGTGGAGCCGAGGATCAGGCCCCCCGACGCGTCCCTGCGGAGCATCGGGACCTCGTAGTCGAGCAGCAGCGCCTCGTGGCTGGTCCACACGGCCGGATCGATCGGGGACCGTCCGGACGCCCCGCGCCAGCCGAGATACTCCATGATGTCGCTGGCCGCCATGTATCCGGTGAGTATCCGCAGCGGATCGGGCTGCCTGCTGTCGGCCGTCGGCTCCGGGCCGTTGACCATGTGCCCCCGGAACGAGGGGAGAACGAGGTCGCTGACCTTCTCGACGGGGCTGGAGCGCGGCTTGGCGAACTGGCCGCCGATGCGGCCGACCCTCAGCACGGGCTTGTGTGTGATCATCTTGAGTGCGCCGGCCAGCACGTCGAGCATCGCGGACTTGCGGCTCACATGCTCGGGCGTGCACTCTTCGGGGTTCTCCGCGCAGTCCCCGGCCTGCACGACCAGGGCGTTGCCTGCGGCGACCTCCGCCAGGAGGGCACGCAGCGTGCGTACGTCCGCGGGCCTGACGAGCGAGGGCCGGGCGGCGAGCACTTCCTTGACGCGCTGAACCTGCGAGGCATCGCTCCACTCCGGCTGCTGCAGCGCGGCGCTCAGCCGGATGGCGGGCATCACGTCATCCACGGTTCTCCATGGGGTCGAGGCGCTCTCGGCGCCGTCGTCGTCGCCCGGCCGGGGACGGCTGGGGGGTGGTCTTCGGCCGCTGCCGCGGTGCGGCGGCCACGGCCGGATGGATCAGGTGGGGATTCCCTCACGCTTGATCTCGGGTACGGGGATGCTCAGCGCGCGCAGCTGCTCGAAGGGGTTCATGAACTCGCGCTGGAGCTTGATCTTCCCGTTCTCCAGAAGGAAGGAGTGCAGGAAGTGGTTCTTGTAGTGGCCTTCGGGGTAGCCGGGGAAGCGGATGGCGCCCTCGCCGTCGCACTCCACCCAGAAGAAGTTCGGGTCCTGCGTCTCGAAGATCTGGATGTTGGTCCATTCCCAGTCGGGGAAGCACTTCAGCGACCAGACGGCGTGCTCGGCGAGGCGGTCGCGCCCGCGGATCGCGATCGGCTGGCCGGTGTCGTTGGTCCACAGGCCGCCGACACCGTCCTCGGTGAACAGCAGGTGCCGTCGCAGCCGATCCTCGCCTTTGGTGTTCATGTATTTCTCGACCGTCGCCCGGTTGATCTTCCGGAGTTCGATGTCCGCGTCGCTTCCGGGAAAGTGTGTGGTCTCTGACACGATGAACCCTCCAACGAAATACCGATTAATGGCGATATTTCACCCTGTACCTTCGGCCAAGGGCGCCTCCGTTCGTTTCACGGTCACGCCGGGAAACCAGCCGGCACCATGCTCGCCAGCCGTTTCCAGTCCTCTGATCTTTTGAGCACGACGGCGCGGATGAGCGGCATGCAATGCGCGGGAATCGCCTCGGCGATCTCCTGCCACTGGGCCGGGCCCACCTCCGTGGCCAGCAGCATCCGCAGCAGCAGCCGCCCCGACTCGGTCGCCCGCAAGGACGGATCACGGGCGAGCTTGCGCAGCGCGGACGCCGTCTCCAGGGACTCCCCCACCGCACGCCGCCGCGCCCTCGGCTCGTCGCCGCCCCGGCTCTCCCCGCTCGGGCGGCGGGTCTCGCCGGCGCGCCGGGCGCCTCCCGTCCGGGCCGCCGCCGTCGTGCGTCCCGGCCCCGCGGCGCCCGCCTTCCCGGCGCGCAGCCGCTCCGGGATCGGGTCCTGCCCGCGGTCGAGCCTGCGGCGTACGTCCCGGACGGTCCCCACCGAGAGCCCGGTCTTCCTGGACAGCTCGCGCAGGGAGATCTCCGAGTTCTCCGCCAGCAGTGCGGCCGCGCTGCGACGTCCCTCGGCGCTGTTGAGCGGCCTCGACTTGCCGTCCCGGCCGACGCGGCTGAACTGCTGCTCCCCCTGCCCGCCGAGCCGCCGGCGCACCCCCGCGACGGTCTTCGCGCTCAGTCCCGTGCTCTCCGCCACCGCCCGGTCCGACCAGTGCGGGTGGGAGGCGATGATGCGCCGGGCCGCGTCCTTCCGCTCGTCGAGCGTCAGCGGCAACCCGTGGCCGACGTTGAGCCGGACCGACAGAACGAACGCGTCGGCCTCGCTGCCGTCGAAGAACCGGACCGCGATCTCGCTCCTGCCCTTCAGGATGGCCACGCGCAACCGGTGCATGCCGTCGATGACACGCATCGTCGGGCGGTGCACGAGGAGCGGATCGAGGGCGCGATCCGTCTCCGCCAGCAGCCGGACGTGCTCGGGGTCCTCGCGCCTCTTGCGCGGCGAAAGCGAAGCCGTGAGATCGCGGACGGGCACGATCTCCCACGGCAGATGACGCAGGTCCGCCAGATCGGGAAGGCGAGTTCCAAGTTCGCGATCAGAGTCGGCTACGGTGTGAAGTGTCACTGCGAAACCTTCCTATGAAGGAATAGAGGGCAGGGGCGCTTTCTTCACAGGAGCTCAACTGCGGCTCAGTTTATGTTCCGGATAAATGCTCCGCCAGAGCGGAGCAGAGCATTCATGGCACGTTTTCCACAAATTCGACGACGACCCGTCCGGCAAGATCGATACGATGACACGCGCGATGACACGCCGTTCGCGTCCCCGCGATCACGACATATCGCGCAATGCGCCGGACGATATTGGTCACCCGCTTCGCCGGGCCGTCGGCCGTCTCCACGGCACGACCACGCGAGCGGGCGCAAAGCAGCCGAATCCAGGGGATATAGACGAGCGCCCGTCCCTAGACGCGCGCTTTCAGCACCCAGCCGGACACCGATTTGGGACGCCTCACCCGTTTTCGGTACGGCGAGAAATGATGAACGGCCGATATAGGGATAGTATGCGGATCGGGCGGCGGCCGGCCGGTGCGCTTCAGCCGGAGGGGTGGCCCTCGGTACGCCTCCCGTCAAGTGGGTCCAAACGAGCCGGTGAGATTAATCAATACGGGTACTCACCTCTCCTTGTCAAACGTGCGTTCTTCCTCTTCCACTCATATGACGATCCGCGACGGTGAAAGGTGACCGATGAACGACCAGGCCCAATTGGCCGAGCACTTCGACCGATCCCGCGGGCACCTGCGCGGGGTCGCGCTCCGCATGCTGGGCAACGCGGACGAGGCGGACGACGCGGTGCAGGAGACCTGGCTGCGTGCCTGCCGCGCCGACTCCGGTTCCGTCGAGAACCTGACCGCCTGGCTGACGACGATCATCGGCCGGGTCTGTCTCGATATGCTGCGCTCCCGCAACCGCCGGCGTGAGGACTTCGCCGACCTGGCCGAGCTCGACATGCTGGCCCCGCACGAGGAGATCTCCGACCCCGCGGACGAGGCGGTGCTCGCCGACTCCGTCGGCCTCGCCCTGCTCGTGGTCCTCGACACGCTCGGCCCGGCCGAGCGGGCCGCCTACGTGCTGCACGACCTGTTCGCCGTGCCGTTCGACGAGATCGCCGCGATCGTGGAACGCACGCCGGCGGCCGCGAAGAAGCTGGCGAGCCGCGCCCGCCGCCGGGTGCACGGCACGGCCGTCGTCCCCTCCTCCGACCTGGCCAGGCAGCGTGCGGTGGTGGACGCCTTCCTGGCCGCCTCCCGGGCCGGCGACCTCGACGGCCTGCTGGCGGTGCTGGCTCCCGACGTCGTACGCCGGGCCGACCCCTTCGCCCTGCGCGGGCAGGCCGCGGCCTCGGCGGAGGTGCGGGGCGCGCGGGCCGTCGCCGAGGAGACGCGCACCAACGTCCGCAGGGCGCGCTACGCCTACCCCGCCCTGGTCAACGGCGCCGTCGGAGCGGTGGTCGCCCCGCACGGCCGCCTGCTGCTGGTCCTCGACATCGCCGTCGCCGGCGACCGCATCACGTCCATCGACGTCATCGGCGACCCGATCCGCCTCAAGGAGATCCGGCTCGGCCTCGCCGACCTCACGCCGCCGGTGGCGGCCGCGTGGTCCGAGCCCCGGCAGCCTTCCGTGCAGGGCGTGTGAGACCGGCGGGAGGCATCGTGATCGTGAACCCGCGGCTCGCCGTGCTCTACGTCGGCGACCAGAGCAGGACGCTGGAGTTCCTCACCGGGACGCTCGGCTTCGAGATCGCGGCCGACGTCCCCCAGGGCGAGGGGCGGCGCTGGGTGGAGGTGCGCCCGCCGGGGGCGCAGACCTGCGTGGCGCTCGCCGAGGTCGAGCCCGAGATCCTCAAGGCGCTGCACGCCCGCGCCGGGCGGATGGCCCACGGCTGGTTCGACTGCGACGACGTCGACGCCACCTGCGCCGACCTGCGCGCGCGGGGAGTGGAGATCGTCGTGGAGCCGCAGGCCACCCCGTGGCGGGAAGGGGGCCGGTGGGCGCAGATCCGCGGCCACGACGGCAATCTGTACGGGCTGACCGAGCGGGGCCGCTGACCCTTGGGCACGTCATCGGGCGCGGGTGGTCAACTGTGTGTCTTCCTCAGTTGCACACCCCGCCCGCCCCCCACGGTGCGGGATCAGCGGCCGCCGCTCCGGCCGGCGGGAGGCACCTCGCAGCGCACGCGCGCGGTGGCCCTGGCGTCGATCCCGCGCACCCTCGCCTCGGTGAGCCCGGTCACCGCGGCGATGTCGCCGTACGCGAGGCCGAACCCGTGGTGCAGGAGGAACACCGTGCGCTCGTCCTGGTCGAGCGTGTCGAGGACGGTCGACAGGGCCGCGGAGACCGACTCGGCCAGCTTCAGGTCGGGCTCGCCCCGCAGCGGCTCGGGCAGCCAGGGACCGATGTGGTCCTCGCCGTTGACCTGGGCGGCGCGCAGGCGCGTGAGCGCCAGCACCGTGACCAGCCGGATGAGGGCGTTCGGGAAACCCGCCGAGTAGTCGCCCTGACCGGCCAGCCAGCGCACCCGGGTCTCCTCGACCACGCGCGCGGCCTCCGCGCGGTCGCCGAGCATGCTGCACGCCACGGCGTGGAGCAGGGCCGCGTGTTCCTCGAACGCCTGGAGCGCGCGGTGCGCCTCAGCTGGCCGATCCGGATTACGCTCCATGCGCCCTCCTCGTAGTCGTGGCTCCGGACGTGCCCGACGGGTCCGGAGGCCGTGTCCCGGCGCTCGCCGGGCATTGCGCACGGGCGGCGCGGGGGCTTGTTCCGCGTCATTCGAAGCTTTTCGTCGCCCGCAATTTACACCGACCGAACCGTCGCGCCCAGATTACTTTCCCCCTTCCTTTCGTGACGACACCGGCGGACCTGTCCCCGCCCCTTTCTCATTAAGACGATCGCGGCCCCCGGAATGTGACATGCCCCACCGCGAATTCTCCTTATGCCGATGTCACGTTCCGACGACGCCGTACGTCTTTCTTTCGGTGGCGGTCAAAAACCGCGCGCAATCCTCCGACTCCGGGCCGCCGCCCTTCCGCAGTCGCACAGCGAGGTGAATATCTGATGGTCTTCGTCCCGGACGCCTCCTACACCGATCCCAGCGCCTGGCGGATCGCCATGGACGCCAGCGGGGGAACGCTGTCGATGACGACGTCGAAGGGGCCTCGGCTCCTGCACGAACTGCCCTGTTTCCACGGCTCCTTCTACCTGAGCCCCGTGGGGCTCCTGACCGGGTTCACGCTGCAGCTTCCGCTGCCGGTCTGCCCGTCGTGGCTGCGCGAGGACGAGGCGCCGGTGCTGTTCTACGAGTCGGTGGACCTCGAGGCCGAGAAGGCCCGCAACCAGGTCCTGGGAAACGCCCGGCTGCGGCTCGGCAGGCGGGAGACCTCCGCGGCCGTGTCCGGCCTGTGCACGGAGGTCCCGGTCGGCCACTCGGGCCGCGCCTACCTGAAGATCGTCCTGGAGACCGTGTTCCCCTCCGTCAGCCTCCGCTGGCCGTCCGAGGCGTGGCAGCGGCTGCGGCCGGTCACGTTGAAGCTGTTCACCGAGATCCGTCCCGCCGACGCGCCGGGGACCCAGTGGACGGTGCCGGAGCAGGGAGGCTGGTGATCCCGCCGGCCGGTTCGGGCCACGACGACGCGGGCCCGGAGGATCGTCTCCGGGCCCGCGCACCGGGCATGAGCCGTCAGCGGGTCAGCGCGCGGTTCTGCCCGTCGGGGAGCATGTCCGGGTGCTCGTCCCCGTCGTGGGGATGGCCGTTGGCGATCGGGATCTTCTCCCCGCCGTACGCCTTGGACATCCGCAGGCGCAGCCTGCCGATCGGCCCGCGCAGTCCCTTGGGCGGCACGTCCCCGCCGTCCGCCAGCACCGGTATGGCCTCCCTGCCGCGCAGGTGCGCCTCGATGTCCTCGGCCGGCGGCGAGTGCACCTCGACGTACCCGCCGTTCGGCAGCCGCTTGATCACGCCCGACTCCACGCCGTGCGACAAGACCGCGGCGTCGGAGCGCTGCAGGCCCAGGCAGATGCGATAGGTGATCGCGTAGGCCAGGGCGGGCGCGGCGAACACCAGGATCCGCCCGGCCCAGGTGGTCGTGTAGAGATCCACCTGGAAGTTCGCGGAGATGAGGTCGTTGCCGCCGAACAGCCAGAGCACGCCGTAGAAGGCGATGACCGCCATGCCGATCGAGGTGCGGTGCGGGTTGTTGCGCGGCCGGTCCGCCAGGTGGTGCTCGCGGTTGTCACCGGTGATCCACCGTTCGATGAACGGATAGAGCGCCATGCCGACGACGATGAGGCCCAGGGGCACCAGCGCCGGGATGACCACGCTGAGCGGGATCGTGCCCGCCTCGGCGGTGCCGAAGAGGTTGATCTCCCAGGCGGGCATGATGCGCAGCGCGCCTTCGAGGAAGGCCATGTAGAAGTCGGGCTGCGAGCCGGCCGAGACGTCGGCGGGCGAGTACGGCCCATACAACCAGATCGGGTTGATCTGCGCGAACGTGCCCAGGCCGGCGATCACGGCGAACGTGAACAGGAAGAACGCCCCCGACTTCGCCATGAAGGCCGGATAGAAGGGCGCGCCGACCACGTTGCGGTTGGTCCGGCCCTTGCCCGGGAACTGGGTGTGCTTCTGCACCCACATCAAGATCAGGTGCGCGGTGACCAGCGCCAGGATCAGGCCGGGCAGGAGCAGGATGTGGATGGAGTAGAAGCGGGAGATGACGTCCTCGCCCGGATACTCCCCGCCGAACAGGAAGAAGTTGAGGTAGGTGCCGACCACCGGCAGCCCGATGACCACGCCCTGGGTGACCCGGAGCCCGGCGCCCGACAGCAGGTCGTCGGGCAGGGAGTAGCCGGTCAGGCCCTCGAACAGCGCGATGGAGAGGATCACCACGCCGATCAGCCAGTTGAGCTCGCGCGGCTTGCGGTAGGCGCCGGTGAAGAAGACCCGAAGCGCGTGCGCCATCATGCCGCCGATGAAGACCAGGGCGGCCCAGTGGTGGATCTGCCGGATGAGCAGGCCGCCCCGGACCTCGAAGCTGATCTTCAGGGAGGACGCGTACGCCTCGGACATCGTCACCCCCTTGAGGGGCGCGTACGGGCCGTTGTAGACGATCTCGCCCATGCTCGGCTTGAACCAGAACGTCAGGAAGGTGCCCGTCAGCAGGAGGATGACGAACGAGTACAGCGCGATCTCCCCCAGGAGGAACGACCAGTGGTCGGGGAAGATCTTGCGCATGTTGCGTTTGACGAAGCTGCCCGCGCCCAGGCGCTCGTCGAGGAAGGTGGCCGGCCCGGCGATGCGCTTGGGCACGGCTCTCAGATCGCTCAAGAGTGGCCTCCGTTCTCCCTGACCCGTGCCTCCGCGTCGCCGCGCTCCCAGTAGCTGGGACCGACGGGGGTGGGGAAGTCACCCAGCGCGATGAGGTAGCCCTGCTCGTCGACGCCGATCGGCAGCTGCGGCAGCGGCCGGGCGGCGGGGCCGAAGACGACCTTGGCCCCGTCCGCGGCGTCGAACGTCGACTGGTGGCACGGGCACAGGATGTGGTGGGTGGTCTGCTCGTACAGCGCCGCGGGACAGCCCACGTGCGTGCAGATCTTGGAGTAGGCGACGATCCCGTCGTGGGTCCAGTTCAGGTTCGTGCCCGGCTTGAACTCCTCCGGGCGGAACTTGATGAGGATCACCGTCGCCTTGGCGAGGACGTTCAGGTCGTGTTCGTAACCCTCGGGGACGACCGAGAGGATGCCCCCGGGGGAGTTGAAGTCGGCGGCCCGGATCGGCTGGCCGGTGCCCTCGACGACGAGCCGCAGCGGCTTGCCCTCCTTGGCCTTCTCGCCCCACACCGTGTGCGCCAGCCGCTTGTGCAGCTGCGCGACGGGCGCGCCGGTGGAGTCGAGGTCGCGCAGCAGCACCAGCGGGGCCAGCCCCAGCGGCGCCGCCGCGAGCAGCAGGGTCCGGCGCAGCAGCCGCCGCTTGACGATGCCGCTCTCGGCGGCGCCGCTCACGAACGTGGCCGCGATCTCGGCCCGTACGTCGGCGGACGAGGCCATGGGGTGGCGCTGCTGGACCATCTCGTACTTCGGCATGATCTGGCGCACCCAGATCACGATCCCCGACGCCAGCGCCAGCAGCGCCAGCGTCAGCGCCCCGCCGAGCGCGATGTGCGAGGCGCCCGTCGCGCTCAGGCCGCCGACCTGGAACCGGACGTAGGCCACGAGGAAGGCCACGAGGGCGGCGAACGTGAGCATGAAGCACAGCGCCGCGATCTTCTCCGCCTTGCGTGCCTTCCGCTCGTCCTGCGGCACGGCACGGGGGACGGCGGGATCGCCGTCGTGGTCGTCGCCGGCCGTCTCCGCGCCGGGAAGGGGTTCGGGTAGGGAGCCGGTCAAGGGATCGGACAAGGGCGTGCCGATGACGCGTGGGGGTGTCCGCCGCTCCGGCTGCCCGGTCTCGTGCTCGTTGTCTGTCATGACGAAAGTCGCTTCTTCCGCCGCCTGTCAGCCGGCGGCACGGATGGGCCTGTAGGTCCCGGGTCGCCGGCCCGCGTCGACGCCCCCGAGCTTGTCCTGGTTGGCGATGATCCAGATCCGCGTGACGCGGTCGGTGACGGGATCGACGTCGACCACGATGACGGCGATCGGCTCGTCCCCGGCGGTCAGGAGCGCCGCGGGCCCGCCGTTGACGTCCACGACGGATCCGCTCCCGATGTCGTCGGACTCCGCCGCGCCCATCGGCCGCAGCACCCTGCGCAGGCCCCGGACGAGCAGGCGGCCGACCTTCTCGGCGCCCTCGACCGGGTTCCTGGCCACGCCGCGGCGCCCGTTCCCGTCGATGGACAAGATGACCTCGGGAGCGAGCAGGTCGAGCAGCGCCTCCAGGTCCCCGCCCAGGCAGGCGGCCAGGAAGCGCTCGGTCACCCGCCTGCGGACGTCGCGGTCCTGCCGGAAGCGGATGCGCCGCTCGCGCACGTGCGAGCGGGCGCGGCGGGCGAGCTGCCGGACCGCCGCCTCGGACCGGCCGATCACCTCCGCGATCTCGGCGAAGGAGAACTCGAACGCCTCCCGCAGCACGAACACGACCCGCTCCAGCGGGGAGAGGGTCTCCATCACCACGAGCATGGCCATGGAGATGGAGTCCGCGGTCTCCGCTTTCTCCTCCAGCGCGGGCCCGGTCGGCAGCGGTTCGGGCAGCCACTGCCCGACGTACGCCTCTCTGCGGGCCTTCGCCCACCGCAGGCGGTCGAGGGCGAGCCGGGTGGTGACCTGGACGAGGAAGGACCGAGGGTCGGCGATCCGGGAGTGGTCGACGCGGTCCCACCGCAGCCACGCCTCCTGGACGATGTCCTCGGCGTCGGTCACGCTGCCCAGCACCCGGTACGCCACCCCGAACAGCAGATCCCGGCTGCTTTCGAAGCTGGCGACTGGTGTGGGCAGCCCATCGGTCACCGCGGGCATCTTGCCTCCTTGGTCTCCGCCTCCCCCTATAGAGACGTGCCGGAGGTGCGAGACGTGACACGAGAGCCGCGGCCCCGGCGGAAGGACGGGCACGGACGCGCCGCGCAGCGCCTACAGGCGGCGCACGTCCTGGCGGCGGATCGACATGAGGACGCCGACCGCGGCGAGGCAGGCCACGACGGACGACCCGCCGTACGACACGAAGGGCAGCGGGACCCCGACGATCGGGAGCAGGCCGACGACCATGCCGACGTTCACGAACGTCTGGACGGCCAGCCAGCACACGATGCCGGCCGCCGCGAGCGTGCCGTACGGCGAGGCGGCCCGCGCCGCGACGCGCAGCCCGCGCGCGAGCACCGCCCACAGCAGCAGGAGCACGAGCGCGGAGCCGGCGAAGCCGAGCTCCTCCCCCGCCACGGTGAAGACGAAGTCGGTGTGCTGCTCGGGCACGAACCCGCCGCCGGTCTGGTCTCCCCGCAGCAGCCCCCGGCCGTACGGCCCGCCGGAGCCGACGGTGATCAGCGCCTGGGCGGCGTTGTAGCCCGCGCCCCGCGGGTCGGCCAGCGGGTCGGCGAAGGTGAGCAGCCGCTGCACCTGGTGGGGCCGCAGCAGCCCGAGCAGCCACGCGAGCGCGGCGGCGGCGACGCCGGCGGACCCGAGCGCGGCGATCCACCGCCACCGCACGCCCGCCGCCACCAGCATGCCGAGCGTGATCGCGGCGATGATCGTGAACGTGCCGAGGTCGGGCTGGAGCATGACCAGCCCCAGCGGCACCGCGGCCACGGCGAGCGCGAGCAGCACCTGTGCGGCGCCCGGCCTGCGCTCCCCGTCCGGCTGCTCGCCGAGCAGCATGGCCAGGGTCAGCACGAGCGCCGGCTTGACCAGCTCCGACGGCTGCACCTGGAAGTCCCCCACGCCGAGCCACGACTGCGCCCCGTTGACGGTGCGGCCGAGCGGGGTGAGCACGGCCAGCAGGCCAAGGCAGCCGAGCGCGTACAGCCGCGGGGTCCAGGAGCGAACCGTCCCGTGGTCGGCCAGCGCGAACGCGACCATCACCACGGCCCCCGCCGCCGCGTTCAGGAGCTGCCGCCGCAGGTAGGTGTGCGGGTCCTCCCCCTCCGCCGCCAGCCTCGGGGCGGTCGCGGCCCACACCAGCACGGCTCCGGCCAGGCACAGCGCCCCCGCCGCCCCGGCGAGGCCCCAGTCGGGGACGGCCTTGCGCGCGGTTCCGCCGGCGCGGCGCGCGACGCGGGCGACGGACCGCGCCGCGGCCCGGATCGCGAGCCGTACGGCGGAGCTGGCCGGCCGGCCGCGCCACCGGTACGGAGCCCGGGGCAGCGGCCGCGCGGGAGTCGTCACGATCGCAACCTCCCCGTGGTTCGTGGTCGCGGGAAACCTTCCTGATCGCGGGAGACCTGATAGCCAGCGGTCTTCGGCAGGCCGGCGGGGGGCTTGCCGCCCGGCAGCGCGGCCCGCTTGCCCTCCAGGCCGTAGATGCCGGACCAGATCTCCCGGGCGGCGGGAGCCGCCGCCTCCGCCCCGGCGCCGCCCTCCGACACCACCACGACCACCACCAGGCGCGGGTCGTCCGCCGGGGCGAACGACGCGAACCAGGAGGTGTCGGCGGCGCCGTACGCCTCCGCGGTGCCGGTCTTGCCCGCCACCGGCACCTTGTCGAGCGGGAACCCGGCGAACGCCGGGGCGGCCGTGCCGGACCGCGGCACGTCGGCCAGGGCGCGGCGGATGTAGGCCAGCGTCTTTCCCGGCACCGGCAGGCGGCCGGTCACCGGCGGGGTGATCTCCCGCAGCACCCGGCCGTCCCGGCCGACCACCGCCCTGCCCACCCGGGGGCTGAACAGCGTGCCGCCGTTGGCCAGGGCGGCGTACGCGCGGGCCAGTTGCAGCGGGGTGACGAGCACGTCGCCCTGCCCGATCGAGAAGTTGGCGGCGTCGCCGGCCGTCCACAGGTAGCCGTGGCGGCAGTTCTCCTTCGCGATGGCTTTGAGGTAGGCGGCGCGGCGCGGGTCGGTCCTCGCCACCGAGGGATAGCCGGTCCGCGCGTCGGCGCACATCCGCTTTCTGGTGTCCTCCCACGTCGTGCGCTTCCACGTGCGGTCGGGCACCCGGCCCGCGGCCTCGCCGGGCAGGTCCACGCCGGTGCGGACGCCGAAGCCGAAGGCGCGGGCCATGCGCTGCATGGGGTCGGCGGGCCGCCGGGCGTCCTCGTCCTTCAGCCACATCCGGTACGCGAACCGGTAGAAAATCGTGTCGCAGGACACCACGAGGGCGCGGTGGAGGTCCATGCCGCCGAGATTCCGGCCGCCGAAGTTGCGGAACGACCGGTCGCCGATGCGGTAGGAGCCCGAGCAGTCGTAGCGTCCGTCCAGGGGGTAGCCGGCCCGCGCCGCCGCGGCGGTGGAGACGATCTTCCAGGTGGACGCGGGCGGCCACTGGCCCTGAACGGCCCGGGAGATCAGCGGAAGCCCGTGCGCCGGGCTCGTCAGGCGCTTGTAGTCGGCCTCCCGGATGCCGCCGGTCCACACCGAGGGGTCGTAGGCGGGATATCCGGCGAGCGCGACGACGCGCCCGGTGCGGGCGTCCATGACGACCGCCGCCCCCGTCCCGGCCGCGCCGCCGCGCCCCGCCGCCCGCCCGGCGGCCTTCTTGAGCGCCTTCTCGACCACCGCCTGCACCCGGGCGTCGATGCTGGTGACCAGCGTCGCGCCCGGCACGGGCGCCTGCTCGCGCACGGTGCGCACGGCCCTGCCCCCGCTGTCCACGACGATCTCGCGGCTGCCCGCCCGCCCGCTGAGGTCGGCCTCATAGTGCGCCTCCAGCCCGTCGCGGCCGGTCGCCTCCGCGCCGCCCCGGCCGGCGCCGGAGGAGCCAGGCGCGAGATAGCCCAGCAGGTGGGCGGCGAGCGTGCCCCGCGGATATTCCCGCACCGGCCGCGGCTCGACCCGCACCCCCGGCAGCTCGTGCCTGCGCTCCATGAGACGCAGCGCCACCCGCTCGCTCACCCCGTCCGCCACCGGCACCGGCTCGTACGGCACGCCGTCCCGGCACGGCTCGTCCACCCCCGGCCCGCAGACCCGCAGCCGGCCCGCGATCTCCTCGCGGGGCCGGCCGAGCAGGTCGGCCAGGCGGCCCAGCACGGCCCGCCCCCGGTCGGGCAGCCGGTCCAGCGCGGCGCGGTCGACGGTCACCCGCACGGCCGCCCGGTTGCGTGCCAGCGGGCGGCCTCGGGCGTCGACGATCTCCCCGCGCACGGCGGGGATGACGGTGCGGCGGGTGTGGTTGTCCGCGGCCATCCGGGCGTACCGGTCGCCGTCGAGGATCTGCACCTGCCACAGACGGCCGAGCAACACCAGGAAGAGCGCGGCCACGAGCAGGTGCACGACGAGCAGTCGGGAACGGGTCGGTCGTCGCATCATCACCGAGGTGACGGGAGGGGGGACGGTCAGCGGCGGGGCTCGGGCACCAGCACGTTCTGGAGCCGGTCGAAGTCCTCGACGCAGCGGCCCGAGCCGAGCGCGACGGAGTGCAGCGGGTTGTCCGCGAGCCTGACGGGCATGCCGGTCGTCTCGGCCAGGCGCCGGTCGAGGCCGCGCAGCAGCGCGCCGCCCCCGGTCAGCATGATGCCGTTGCCGACCAGGTCGCCGGCGAGCTCGGGCGGGCACTGGTCCAACGCGGTCTGGACCGAGTCGACGATGGCGTGGACCGGCTCCTCCAGCGCCCGGCGCACCTCCTCGGAGCCGATCGTCATCGTCCGCGGCAGGCCGGTCACGAGGTCGCGGCCCCGGATCTCGGTCGAGCGTTCCTCCTCGTGCTCCCAGGCCGCACCGATCTCGATCTTGATGCGCTCGGCCGCCCGCTCCCCCAGCAGCAGGGCGTGCTCCTTCTTGACATGGGCGATGATCGCCTCGTCGAGCTCGTCGCCGCCGACCCGCAGCGAGCGCGCGGTGACGATGCCGCCGAGCGCGATGATGGCGACCTCGGTGGTGCCGCCGCCGATGTCCACCACCATGCTGCCGGTGGCCTCGTTGACGGGCAGGCCGGAGCCGATGGCGGCGGCCATGGGCTCCTCGATGATGTAGACGCGCCGCGCGCCGGCCTGATAGCCGGCCTCCTTCACGGCGCGCTGCTCGACGGCGGTGGTGCCGCTCGGCACGGCCACCACCATCCGCGGCTGGGTCAGGTAGCGCCGCCGGTGGACCTTCTGGATGAAGTAGCGGAGCATGCGCTCGGCCACGTCGAGGTCGGTGATGACGCCGTCGGCGAGGGGGCGGATCGCCACGATGTTCCCCGGCGTCCGCCCGATCATCTGTTTCGCCTCGGCGCCCACCGCGACGATCTTGTCGGTGCGGGTGTCGACCGCCACCACCGACGGTTCGTCGAGCACGATCCCGCGATCGCGCACGTACACGAGCGTGTTGGCCGTGCCGAGATCGACTGCCATGTCACGGCCGAGCAGATCCAGAGAAAACCGCATGGCGATTCCCCCGAATGAAGATCGACAACAGGCCGGAATGATCTCCCCCAAAGGGGAGGATTCAGCGGATCTACCGACATTTTACCTCTGCCGATCGCGATCTCTCAGGACCACGGTGCCCGTTTTGTTACGTTCACCGCCCTTGACCCTCCAACACAGACGGGTATAAACACATACGAAACAACATCGAAACGGCGGTGAACCAACACGATGTACGCCGAGGAGCGGCAGCAGGAGATCCTGCGGCTGGCGCGGGAGGCCGGCCGGGTCGACGTGGTGACGCTGGCCGAGCGGTTCGGCGTCACGACGGAGACGATCCGTCGCGACTTGACCGCACTGGAGCGCGCCGGGGTCCTGCGGCGCGTGCACGGCGGCGCCATCCCGGTCGAACGCCTGGGATTCGAGCCCGCCCTGGCCGCCAGGGACGAGGTGATGACGGCCGAGAAGGAGCGCATCGCCAAGGCCGCCCTGGCCGAGCTCCCCGAGGACGGCGCCGTGGTCATCGACGCGGGCTCCACGACGAGCCGGCTGGTGCAGGCGCTGCCACCGGACCGCGAGCTCACGGTCGTGGTGAACTCGCCCCCGCTGGCCACGGTGCTCGCGACCCGCCCCAACCTGACCGTGCTCATGCTGGGCGGCCGGGTGCGCGGCCGCACGCTGGCCACCGTGGAAGACTGGGCCATCCAGCAGTTGTCGCAGCTCAACGTGGACGTGGCCTTCATGGCCACCAACGGCTGCTCGGTGGCCAAGGGCCTGACCACCCCCGACCCGGCCGAGGCGGCGATCAAGCGGGCGATGATCGCCTGCGCCGACCGCGCCGTGCTGCTGGCCGACCACACGAAGTTCTCCGGCACCTACCTGGCGCGCTTCGCGACCCTCGCCGAGATCGACGTGGTGATCACCGACACCGGGCTCGACCCCGACCAGGCCGCCGCGATCGCCGCAGCGGGGCCGGAGGTGGTCCGGGCATGATCCTCACGCTGACCCTCAACCCCAGCCTCGACCGCACGATCGAGGTGGGCGCGCTCACCCGCGGCGCCGTCATCCGGGCCGCCGCCACCCACCTCGACCCCGGCGGCAAGGGCGTCAACGTGTCGCGGGCCCTGCTGGCCAACGACGTCAGGTCGTGCGCTGTCATCCCGTACGGCGGCAGCGAGGGACGCCGGCTCCTCGACCTGCTGTCGGCCGAGGGCATCGACATGATCCCCGTGCCGGTGGCCGGCCCGACCAGGTCCAACGTCGCGATCGCCGAGCCGGACGGCACGGTCACCAAGCTGAACGAGCCGGGCACCGCGCTGACCCCCGCCGAGCTGGACACGCTGGCGGGCGCCGTGCTCGACGCGGCCAGGTCGGCCGACTGGGTGGTCGCCTCGGGCAGCCTCCCGCCCGGCGTGCCCGTCGACGTCTACGCCGGGCTGTGCCGCCGCTTCGCCGGCGCCGGCATCAACCTCGCGGTCGACACCAGCGGCCCCGCCCTGGTGTCCGCGGTGAACGCCGGCCCGGCGCTGATCAAGCCCAACCGGGAGGAGCTCGCCGAGGCCACCGGCACGCCGATCGCCTGCGTCGGCGACGTGCTCGACGCGGTCGGCAAACTGCGCGCGATGGGCGCGCGGTCGGTCCTGACCAGCCTCGGCGCCGACGGCGCGCTGCTGGTCGAGGACGACGACCGGGTATGGTACGGCGAATGCTCCGTCGAGGAGCCGCGCAGCAGCGTGGGCGCGGGCGACGCCCTGCTCGCGGGGTTCCTCGCCGCCGGCGCCCGCGGCGGCGACGCCCTCGCCGAGGGCCTGGCCTGGGCCGGCGCCGCCGTACGGCTGCCCGGCAGCCGGATGCCCGGCCCGGGCGACATCGACCGCACACACGTCCGGATCGGGTCTCCCGACCCGGCCCGGCCGCTCACGCCGCCCCCGCGCTCGGCGCCCGGGGCGGCGTGAGCCCGCCACCTCGCACCCGCCGGCTCGCCGGCATCCGCAACCGACTCAGATCCATCACGCTCCGCCGCAACCGGCACACCCGATCCGCTCGCTCATACCGGGGGGATGACAGCGGTCCACTCCCTGTACAACCCGGCCAGCCAGGCCGGTCGCTTCCATAAGGAGCACGTTCAATGGCCACGCCCTATACCCCCACAGTCACCGGAACCGGTGTGCGGGCCGCGATCCAGCGCTTCGGCGGCCATCTCGCCGGGATGATCATGCCCAACATCGGCGCCTTCATCGCCTGGGGCCTCATCACGGCCCTGTTCATCCCGACCGGGTGGGTGCCGAACGAGACGCTCGCCGAGCTCGTGGGCCCGATCATCAGCACCCTCCTGCCCGTGCTCATCGGCTACACCGGCGGCCGCATGGTGCACGCCCAGCGCGGCGCGGTCGTCGGCGCCGTCGCCACGATGGGCGTGGTCGTGGGAGCGGACGTCCCGATGTTCCTCGGCGCGATGATCGTCGGCCCGCTGGCCGCGTTCATCCTCAAGTACGTCGACCGCTTCACCTCCGAGCGGACCAAGGCCGGCTTCGAGATGCTGGTCGACAACTTCACCGCCGGCATCGTCGGCGGGGCCATGGCGGTCGCCGGCGTCCTCGCCATCGGCCCGGTCGTGGAGAGGGTCACCGAGGTGGCGGGCAGCGGCGTCGAGTGGCTCGTCAGCCACTCGCTCCTGCCGATCGCCTCGGTCATCATCGAGCCCGCCAAGGTGCTGTTCCTCAACAACGCGATCAACCACGGGGTGCTCGGGCCGCTGGGCGTCGCCGAGTCGGTCAAGGACGGCAAGTCCATCCTGTTCATGCTGGAGTCCAACCCCGGCCCCGGTCTCGGCCTGCTGGTCGCCTACCTGCTGTTCGGCCCGAGGTCCCTGCGCCCCAGCACCCCCGCCGCGATGATCATCCACTTCTTCGGCGGCATCCACGAGATCTACTTCCCGTACGTGCTGATGAAGCCGCGCCTGATCCTCGCGGTGATCGCCGGCGGCGCCTCGGGCGTGCTCACCTTCCTGGTCACCGGGGCGGGCCTGGTCGCGACGCCGTCCCCGGGCAGCATCTTCGCCTACCTGGCGGTGACCCCGAAGGGCGGCTGGTTCGGGGTGATCGCCGGGATCGTGATCGCCGCGGCCGTGTCCTTCGCCGTGGCCGCCGCGCTGCTGGGCTTCGGTCGCGCGAGCGGCGACCAGCCGGACGGACCTGCGGCGCGGGCCGCCGCCTCCGGCGACACCGACGGCAACGAGAACCGCAACGCAACCGGCGAGACGGCGGGCCAGAGCCTGCCCGCCGCCAAGGAGGGGTAACCATGTCCAGCATCGAGGGCAAGGACGTCCGCAAGCTCATCGTCGCCTGCGACGCGGGCATGGGCAGCAGCGTCATGCTGGCGAGCACGCTGCGCAAGCAGCTCAACGGCACCGGGGTCACCGTCGAGCACACCCCGGTCAACTCGATCCCCTCGGACGCCGACGTGATCGTGTGCCACACCGGCCTGGCCGACCGGGCCAGGGCGAGCGCCCCCGGCGTCGTGCTCGTGCCGTTCCAGGTCTTCATCGGCGACCCCGCCGTGACGCGGGTCGTCACCGCCATCAAGAACGGGGGGACCATCGATGGCTGACCGGGCCGGCACGGCCCCGCTCCCCCTCGACCCCCGCGCCGTACGGACGGCCGCGACCGCGGTGGACGTCGAGGACGCCATCCGGCAGTGCGGGGCGGTCCTGCGGGAGATCGGCGCGGTGGGCGACGGCTACACCGAGGCCATGCTCGAACGCGAGCGGTCGATCTCCACCTACGTCGGGGAGGGCGTCGCCATCCCCCACGGCACGCTGACGTCGAAGGAGGCGGTGCGCCACGACGCCGTCTGCGTGCTGCGTTTCCCCGAGGGCGTCGACTGGCACGGCGAGCGGGTGACGGTGTGCGTCGGCATCGCGGCCCGCGGCGACGGCCACCTGCGCCTGCTGTCGGAACTCGCCCAGATCCTGCTCGACCCCGGCCGCGCCGCCGCGCTGCGCGCGGCCACCGAGGTCGACGAGGTCATCCACCTGCTGCAACCGGACGGAGAGGAAGACTCCGAGTGAAAGTCGCCCGATTCCACGCCCCTGGGGACATCCGCCTGGAGGAGGTGCCCGAGCCCGTCGCCCGCCCCGGCGAGGTCAAGATCCGCGTCCGCAACTGCTCCACGTGCGGCACGGATGTGAAGATCTACCGCTTCGGGCACCACCACATCCGGCCGCCCCGGGTGATGGGCCACGAGATCGCCGGGGAGATCGTGGAGGTCGGCGAGGGCGTCACCGGCTGGAGCCCCGGCGACCGGGTGCAGGTGATCGCCGCGATCCCGTGCGGCGAGTGCGAGGAGTGCCGCCGGGGTCACCTCACGGTCTGCCCCAACCAGGAGTCGATGGGCTACCACTACGACGGCGGCTTCGCGCAGTTCATGGTCGTGCCGGCCAAGGTGCTCGCCGTGAACGGGCTCAACCGCGTCCCCGACGGCGTGGGGTTCGCCGAGGCGTCCCTCGCGGAGCCGCTCGCCTGCGTGCTCAACGGGCAGGAGCTGGCCCGGGTCGGCGAGGGCGACGACGTGGTCGTCGTCGGCTCCGGCCCGATCGGCTGCCTGCACGTGCGGCTGGCCCGCTCGCGCGGCGCCGGCCGGGTGTTCCTCGCCGACCTGAACGCCGAGCGCCTCGCCATGGCCGCCGACCTCGTACGGCCGGACGCGGCGATCTGCTCGGGCGAGACCGACCTGGTGGACGAGGTGCTCAAGCTGACCGGGGGCCGCGGCGCCGACGTGGTGATCACCGCGGCGGCCTCCGGGGCGGCCCAGCAGCAGGCGTTGCAGATGGCCGCGCGGCAGGGCCGGATCAGCTTCTTCGGCGGCCTGCCGAAGGACGATCCGATCATCGCCTGCGACTCCAACCTGGTGCACTACCGGGAGCTGACCATCGTCGGCGCCAACGGGTCGAGCCCGGCGCACAACGCCCGCGCCCTGCGGCTCATCGCCGAAGGGGCGGTGCCGGTCTCCGACCTCGTCACCCGCCGCCTCGGCCTGGACGAGGTCATGGACGCCATCGACATCGTCGCCCGCGGCGAGGCCATCAAGGTCACCATCGAGCCCTGACATCCCGTACGCCCCTCCGGCCCGTGCGTACGGGCCGGGACCGAGCCCTGAGAGGAACAACGATGCCGGAAAGGACAGTGGTGGTCGCCTCGCGCTCCGGCCTGCACGCGCGCCCCGCGGCGATCTTCGTGGAGGCGGCGGCGCGGCAGGCGGCGCCGGTGCGCATCCGTGTGGGCGACGGGAGGGCCGTCCCCGCCAACAGCATGCTGGGCGTGCTCACCCTCGGGGCCAAGCACGGCACCGAGGTCACCCTGGAGGCCGACGGCCCGGGGGCCGAGGAGGCCCTCGCCGCCCTCGCCGACCTGTTGTCCCGCGACCTCGACGCCGAAGGCGCGGAAGCGGCCGGCACCGCCTGAGCCGCATGAGCCGGGCACGTCCGGGACCGCCCGCGCCCCCGGGCTTCCCGGGCCGCATGAGCGGCTTGACCGCCGGGATTCCCGGGACCGCATGATCGTCGAGGCCCCCTGATCGGCGGCGAGGGTCCCGGTGCCCGGCCGGCACGTCCCGTCCCCCCGGCCGCACTCACCTCGCTCCCACCACGATGAACGCCCGAACCAGCACCATGGAAAAGGTGCTGAAGCGGGCGAGGTCTGACCGGGATCAGAACCCGTGACGTCAAGCGATGGCCGCGCCCCGGCCGTCGTCGCCTGCGACGACGGCCGCCGTGCTCCCCTTCGGGGGACACTGGGAACGTCGGAAGGAGGGCGATGGGGGCACGGACGCGGCCGGCGGCGGAGACCGGCGGGGAGAGCGTGTTCCGCCACCGGCGGCCCGCGCCCGCGCTCCGGCCGCTGGTGGCGTGGTACAGCGGCTACCGCGAGGCGGGCGTCCCTCCGGCCACGCACCGCGGCCTGCCGTCGCCGCACCTGACGGTGATCTTCACGCTCGACGATCCGCTCGTCATCGCGGCGCATCCGGACCCGCGCACCCCGCCCCGGTCGTACGACACGCTGGTCGGCGGGCTGCACACCACGCCCGCCCTGATCACGCACGACGGGCGGCAGTCGGGCGTGCAGCTCGCGCTCACGCCGCTCGGCGCCCGGGCCCTGCTCGGGGTGCCCGCCGGGGAGCTGTCCGGGCTCGACCTCGACGGCGCCGACGTGCTGGGCCGCCTGGCGGGCGAGCTGCGCGAGCGCCTGCTGGAGGCGCCCGGCTGGGACGAGCGCTTCGCGGTCCTCGACGCGGTGCTGGCCCGGCACGCCCGCCCGACCCGGGCGCAGCCGCCCGAGGTGACGCTGGCGTGGCGGCGGACGCTGGCCACCGGCGGGCGGGTCAGCGTGTCCGCCCTCGCCCGCGAGGCGGGCTGGAGCACCAGGCACCTGAACGGGCGGTTCCGGGAGGAGATCGGCCTGTCCCCCAAGGAGGCGGCGCGGGTCGTGCGGTTCGACCGGGCCCGCCGCATGATCCAGGCCGCGGCGGCGGCCGGCCGCCGCCTCACGCTCGCCGACGCGGCGGCCGAGTGCGGGTTCTACGACCAGGCGCATCTCGCCCGCGAGTTCGGCGCGCTCGCCGGGTGCCCGCCCAGCCGATGGCTGGCGGAGGACGGCGCGCGGTTCCGAAACGTCCAAGCCGAGGCGGGGGACGGCTCGACAGACTCGGCCGCATGAACGACACCACACCGGCACCACAGGTATGGCCCACGCTGCGGGCCGGGGACGCACGCGCCCTGATCGCCTTCCTCGCCGAGGCGTTCGGCTTCGAGGAGACCGCCGTGTACGGCGAGGGCGACCGGGTCGACCACGCCCAGCTCTCCTGGCCGGCCGGCGGCGGGATCATGCTGGGCTCGGTCCGGGACACGCCGGACGACGAGTGGAACCTCACGCCCGGCTCGTTCGGCGCGTACGCCGTGACCGACGACCCGGACGCGTTGTTCGCCAGGGCGACCGCCGCGGGGGCGCGGGTCGTCCGGGAGCCGTACGACACCGGCTACGGCTCCCGCGAGTTCGCCGTGCGCGACATCGAAGGCAACCTCTGGTCGTTCGGCACCTACCGGGGCGAGCCGCGCAAGACCGCCCCCGCGGGGTGAGGCAGGCGGCCTCCCCGCCCTGACATGGTTCCGGCGGTGCGCGGAATGAAGCACGACCGGCGCGCGGAACAAGGCGTGCGGAACGGCCGGCGCGGAACACAGCGTACGGAATAAGGCGTACGGAACGAGGCCGCCCACCGCCGCTACCCGGCTTTACTCCCGCGAGCGGTTATCCCGTGCTCCGCACGTTCCAGGATCTCCTCACCGAGGGCGCCGGGGCGAATAGCCCGCCAGAAATCGGATAGGGGTGGTTTGAAGAGGACAAACACCTCAAAGAGATCCAAACAGCGAGAGGAGCCGTCCCATGACGGACGTGTCGAGCAAGGGGCCGGAGCCCGGGGACGAGCGTCCGGTGCTGACCAACCGTCAAGGGCACCCGGTCTACGACAACCAGAACCAGCGGACGGTCGGCGCGCGTGGCCCGGCCACTCTCGAGAACTACCAGTTCCTGGAGAAGATCAGTCACTTCGACCGGGAGCGCATCCCGGAACGGGTGGTGCACGCGCGCGGCACGACGTCGTACGGCTTCTTCGAGGCGTACGGCATGTGGGGAGACGAGCCCATCGGCCGCTTCACCAGGGCGAAGCTGCTGCAGGAGGCGGGCAGGCGCACCGACGTGGCGGTGCGGTTCTCGACCGTGATCGGGGGGCGTGACTCGTCGGAGTGCGCCCGCGACCCGCGCGGGTTCGCCGTGAAGTTCTACACCGAAGACGGCAACTGGGACCTCGTCGGGAACGACCTCGCGGTGTTCTTCATCCGCGACGCGATCAAGTTCCCCGACGTGATCCACGCGCTCAAGCCGGACCCGGTCACGTTCCGGCAGGAGCCGAACCGGATCTTCGACTTCATGTCGCAGACGCCCGAGTGCATGCACATGCTCGTCAACCTGTTCAGCCCGCGCGGCATCCCGGCGGACTACCGGCACATGCAGGGCTTCGGGGTCAACACCTACAGATGGGTGAACGCCGAGGGCGGGACCGTGCTGGTGAAGTATCACTGGATGCCCAGGCAGGGGGTCAAGAGCATGACGGCCGAGGACGCCGCCCGCGTCCAGGCCCACGAGCTGGGGCACGCCACGAAGGACCTGCACGACGCCATCGAGCGCGGCGAATATCCGGAGTGGGAGCTGCTCGTCCAGATGATGAGCGACGACGAGCACCCCGAGCTGGACTTCGACCCGCTCGACGACACCAAGGTCTGGCCGGAGAACGTCTTCCCGGCCAAGCCGGTCGGCCGGATGGTCCTGAACCGGACCGTGGACAACGTCTTCGCCGAGAACGAGCAGATCTCGTTCGGCACCGGGGTCCTCGTGGACGGGCTGGACTTCTCCGACGACAAGATGCTGGTGGGCCGCACGTTCTCCTACAGCGACACCCAGCGCCACCGCGTCGGGCCGAACTACCTGCAGCTTCCGGTCAACCAGGCCAAGAACGCCGACGTGCGCACCAACCAGCGCGACGGCTTCATGACCTACCACCAGGACCCGGCAGGCGAGAACCCGCACGTCAACTACGAGCCGTCGATCACCGGCGGGCTGCGCGAGGGGCAGTTCCCGGGGTACGACGAGCAGGGCCCGCGGATCGTCGGCAGGCTCACCCGCAAGCGCATCCCGCGGACAAACGACTACAAGCAGGCGGGCGAGCGCTACCTGCTGATGGAACAGTGGGAGCGCGACGACCTGGTGGAGAACCTCGTCACCATGCTGTCGCGGTGCGACCGGCCCATCCAGGAACGCATGGTCTGGCACTTCCTGCTGGTCGAGGACGACCTCGGGCTGCGCGTCGGCGAGGGGCTCGGCATCACGCCGGACGACGTCAAGCACCTGGAGCCGCTGGCGAGCCAGGACCTGACCGAGGAGGACGGGCAGCGCCTGGCCGGCCTCGGCAAGAACGGGCCGCGCGACGTCTCCGGCCTGAAGATGACGCACTGCGTGCCCGACGAGCGGGTGGTCGTGCCCGCGATGTGATCCGCCCACGGCAGGACCCGGCCCCGGATTCCGGGCCGGGTCCTGGCATGCCTGCCTCCGACGCGGGCCGCTACCCTACGGAGAGGCTGCGATGTTGAGGAGTGTGCGACTATGCGCGTTATTGATGCTTTTCGTCAGGCGTACGGCGGGGAGCCCGCCGGGGTCTGGCACGCGCCCGGCAGGGTCAACCTGATCGGCGAGCACACCGACTACAACGACGGCTTCGTGCTGCCGTTCGCGGTGCCGTGGGGCGTCACCGCCGCCGTCAGCCCCCGCGACGACCTCACGGTCCGCATCGCCTCGCTGCAGGCGCCCGGTCAGGAGCAGGTGCTGGACGACCTCGACCGGGCCGAGGGCTGGGCCCGCTACCCCGTCGGGGTCGTCGCGACGATGCGCGCCGCCGGCCTCCCCGTGCGCGGCGCGGACATCGTGGTCGACGGCGACGTGCCCAAGGGCGCGGGCCTGTCGTCGAGCGCCGCCCTCGAGGTGTCGGTCGGCCTCGCCTTGAACGACCTGTACGGCCTGGGCCTGGAGCCGATGGACCTGGCCAAGCTGTGCCAGAGGGCCGAAAACGAGTTCGTCGGCATGCCTTGCGGGATCATGGACCAGGCGGCCTCCGCGCTGAGCAAGGAGGGGCACGCGCTGTTCCTCGACTGCCGCTCGCTGGCCAGCCGCGCCGTCCCGTTCGACCTGTCGGCGTACGGCCTGCGGATCCTCATCATCAACACCGGCGTGCACCACGAGCTGGCCGACGGCCAGTACGCCAGGCGGCGCCAGGAGTGCGAGAACGCCGCCAAGCGCCTCGGCGTCGCCTCGCTGCGGGACGTCACCGACCTCGCCGCGGCCCTGGCCAGGCTCAGCGGCGACGAGCGGGCCCGCACCCAGCACGTCGTCACCGAGAACCACCGGGTGGAGGCCGTCATCGGGCTGCTGCGCGCGAAAGCCGTACCGGAGATCGGCGCCCTGCTGAACGCCTCGCACCTGTCGCTGCGGGACCAGTACCAGGTCTCCTGCCCCGAGCTCGACGTCGCGGTCGAGGGCGCGGTCAAGGGCGGCGCGCGCGGGGCGCGGATGACCGGAGGCGGCTTCGGCGGCTCGGCCATCGCGCTCGTCGCCGACGACCGGGTGGAACGGGTGCGGACCACCGTCGAGCGGCTCTACGCCGAGCGCGGCTGGGCCGCGCCGACGTTCCTGCCGGCCACCCCGGCGGCCGGCGCCCGCCGCCTCCGCTGAGGCGTCCCTTCGCGGGTCCGGCGGCCCCCGCGCTCAGGTCAGAGGCGGGAAGTCCGGCGGCCGGCGTTCGAGGAAGCTCGCCACTCCCTCGGCGAAGTCCGGCCGCCGGAACGACTCCGTCATCAGCCGTACGGCCTCGTCCCTGGCCTCGTCGAGCCCCGTCGGCCAGCCGTCCCAGATCTGCCGCTTGATGATCGCCATCGAGGCGGGCGAGCACTGGGTGGCCAGCTCCTTGGCGTACGCGACGGCCTCGGCGAGCAGCCGCTCCCCCGGCACGGCCCGTACGGCGAGGCCCATGGCACACGCCTCCGCGCCGGTGAAGACCCGGCCGGACAGCAGCAGGTCCATCGCCCGCGCCTGCCCGGCCAGCCGGGGCAGGATCCAGCCGAGGCCGTATTCGGCGATCAGCCCGCGCCGGGAGAACGCCGTCGTCCACTTGGCGTCCTCGGCGGTGAGGACCACGTCGCACACGAGCGCGTGGACCATGCCCAGGCCGGCGCACGCGCCGTTGACCGCCGCGACGACGGGCTTGCGCAGCGTCGCGGGGAAGGTGGCGGGCCGCACGTCCTGCTCCTCGGCGTAGGTTCCCGCCTGCAGGGCCGTCAGGTCCGCGAAGTCGGCCCCGGCGCAGAAGCCCTTCCCCGCGCCGGTCACCACGACCGCCCGTACGGACGGGTCGTGGTCGGCCTCCTCCAGCAGGTCGAAGTAGCGCCGTCCCATCTCGGCGGTCCAGGCGTTCAGCCGTTCCGGCCGGTTGAACGTCAGGATTCGCACCCCGCCGTCGTCCTCGGACAGCACCACCATCGCACCCCTCCTTCACCCGAACTATGTTCTACCGTACGGGAGGGCGGTGGACGTAGGCTGGTGTGAGCCGTACGTCGTCGTAGTAGCGGTGGAAGACCGGCGTGGCGGCGCCGGACATGGGCGGCACGATCCAGGACCAGTCGGCGGGGCAGACGCGCCCGCTGCGCTCCTCCCGCTCCAGGTGGGTGAGGAACCGCCGCGACTCGGTGTGGTGATCGGTGATCGTGACGCCGTCCTCGGTGAAGGAGTGCAGCACGGAGACGTTGAGCTCCACCAGCGCCTGGTCGCGCCAGAGCGTCCGGTCGTGGGAGGTGTCGAGGCCGAGCCGCTCGGCGACCACCGGAAGCTGGTCGTAGCGGTCCCGGTCGGCGAGGTTGCGCGCGCCGATCTCGGTGCCCATGTACCAGCCGTTGAACGGCGCGCACGGATAGGTGACGCCGCCGATCTCCAGCGACATGTTCGAGATCGCCGGCACGGCGTGCCACTTGAGCCCCAGGTCGGCGAACCACGGGAAGGCAGGGTGCCGCAGCGGCACCTCCAGCACCACCTCGCGCGGCACCTCCCGCAGGACCAGGCCGCCCTTCGCCTCCACGATCAGCGGCAGGACGTCGAACCTCGTGCCCTCCCCCCGCCAGCCCATGCGCACGGCCCGCTCGGTAACAGCCGTGTTCGCCGGGTCGCCGAGGATCGAGCCGTCCTCGCGTACGTATCCGGCGTACCGGATGAGCTGGTCGTTGAGGATGCGCGGCGCCCGCTCCCCCGGCCGGTCCGGGGCGAACACCGTGATCGTGGGCCGGATCTTGCCTCTCCCGGTGGCCACCGCGAGGTGCTCCACGCACTCCTCGGCCACGCCGTCGGCGGTGTCCACGTGCCGCCGGTCCCGCATCCGCAGCGACCGCCAGTAGAGGCGTCCGATGCATCTGTTGCTGTTGCGCCACGCCACCCGCGCGCCGAAGGTCAGCTCGCCCGTGGTGTGCGTGTACGTCCCCGTCCGGTCGATCTCCGCGAGGACCTCCCGGAGGCGTCGCTCCACCGGGCCCGCCCCCGGGTTCTCCGCGTGGTAGAGCCGGAGGAAGTCTTCCGCCTCCCGCCTGTCGATCTCCTCTCTGCGCTCCCGTACGGGCGCGGAGCCCTTCCCGCCGGCCTTGTCCCCGCACGCCCGCACGGGTGCCGGGGTCTTCTTCGATTTCCGCCAAGTCAGCACGACCGCCACACACTTCGCGCTCACGGGCGCTTCGCGCCGGTTCCGGGCCGGCGCCGGCACCCTTCCGCAGTGGCCCTCACCCCACTGCGCCGTCGTGGTCCGCGGCAGCCGTGACCGGTACGGCCACGGCGCTCACATTTTCCGCGAAGTCTTTGGATTTGTCCGCCAAATCCGCACACTGGCGGCTTCAGCTCTCCAGCGCCGCGAGGCTGTCCCCCACCCGTACGGTCACCGGGTGGTCGCGTCCGAAGCGGCGGCACAGCTCGTCGTACAGCTCGGTGAACGTGAGATGAGCACCGGCGAGGTCACCGGACCGCTTCTCCATCTCGCCGATCTGACGGCGCAGCTCCAGCGTCCGCTGGTCGCCATCCGGATAGGCGCGCCGCTGGTCCGCGAGCAGGTCGCGCAGGAGACGAAGGGCCAACTCGTTGTCGTCCAGGTGCGCGTGGCACATGGCCTCCTGCATGCGGCACTGAAATGTCCGCTCGTCGTCGGCCCCGTGCCGACGGGCCAGGTCGCCGACGAGCCGGCTGTACGCGGCAGCGGCACGCAGGTGATCACCGCCTTCGAAGAGCGCGTTCGCCAGCTGTGTCCGGAGATCCAGCACCTCGGGGTCGTCGGCGCCGTACACTCCTGCGGCCAGCTCGGCCACCGAGGTGAGCAGCCCCGCCGCCTCCTCGTACCGCGACTGCAGAAGCAAGGACATCGCCCTGTGACGAGCTCGTTCGAGGTCGTTCCTGCTCAGCCCGCCGCGCTCTCGCGGGTTCTCCCGCGAGGTGGCCGGAGTCGTCACCGGCGTCGCATCGGCAGAGGGCGTCAGGATGCGGCTGACCGCGTGGGCGTACATGCGCACGGCGCTTGGCTCGCCGACCGTGACTCCCGGCAGGTGCCCCACCCCGGTCACATACGGCATCAACTGGTCGTGCACAATCGCCGCGCTCTCCGGCCGGTCCTCGGCGCGTTTGGCCAGCAGGGCGGCGAGGATCTCGTCGAGTTCCCGCGGCACGTCTGGCCGGAAGGATCGCGCCGCCGATGGGACGGCCTTCATGTGCTGCTCCTGGACGCTGAACACGGTGGGACCTGTGAACACCGGCTCGCCGGTGAGCAGTTCGTGCAGGACACACCCGAGCGAGTACAGATCGCTCCGCGCCGTCACAGCACCGGCGCGTATCTGCTCCGGCGGACTGTACGACACGGTGCCGATGATCTGGCCCGTCTGCGTGAGCTTGGACACGTCGGGCTTGTGCAGCATGGCGAGGCCGAAGTCGAGAACCTTGACCGTGCCGTCGCGGCGGATCATGAGATTGGATGGCTTCAGGTCCCGGTGCAGGATGCCCTGCTCGTGAGCGGCGCTGAGCACCGCGGCGATCTGGGCGCCCACCGCGGCGGCCCATCCGACGGGCAGCGGCCCATGCTCGGCGACGACGTCATCGAGCGTGACACCCTCGACGAACTCCATAACGAGGAAGAGACGGCGCCCTATGGCCGGGTCCTCGAAGGCGCCGATGTCATAGATCGCAGGCGAGCCGGGGTGATTCAGCCGGGCCATTACCTGGGCTTCGCGTTCGAAGCGGCGCTCCATTTCGGGGTCGGGGCAATCCCCGGGAAAGCGGATCAGCTTGATCGCCACGCGCCGGTCAAGCACCCTGTCGTGGCCACCCCACACCGTTCCCATGGCACCCCTGCCGAGGTGCGCGGGGTCCAACTCGTACCGGCCGAGGATCACCGTACGGTCAGACACCATACCTCCGAGCGTGTGAGGAAGATCAACGCCTGGACTCTACTTAGAGGTCAGCCGGAATACGACGGAAAGGGCCGCGGGCTGAGCTGCCAATCGAGGTGATCCCTGTCGTAAAGGTGAACCTCGGCGCGGAACCACGTTGGGTCCCTTGAAATCGGCTGAAGCGGCTCCGGACCGCCGAACCCGCCTCAAGACGAGATGTGCTCGCACAAATACCGACGGGAATCGCGGGCCGCGATTACATGCCAGACCACTCATCCGCCTCAGGATGCGCGCACCCCTTTGGGCCCGGCGCGAACCGGCCATGAGCTGCCGAAACAGAAAGTTAAGTCACCTATAGCGATAGACAGTTGACACATAGATACTGGTTGTACTCCCTGGGTAAGGCAGTGTGAGTGGAAGAGACTCTGGCAGAACTCCTCCGGTCACCGGTCGGCCGCAATGCGTCCTACTGGGTGCAGTGGGCCGATGAATGGCGCAGGTCCCGCGACTTCTGGGACCTGTACAAGATGTGCGTCCTGGCAGCGCTGAGGCTGTCCGAGGGCGACGACACACCGGAAGAGGTGCTCGACGGCGAGCGGTGTACGCTCAACGCGGCCCGCCTCATCGCGGAGGTCCTGGAGTCGCACCCGCTCGCACGCCGTCTTGCCGTCACGTCTTCGCCGCAAATTCATTTCGGTGACCTTCACGTACGCCAGACGGCTCAGGCGGGGACGGGAGCGCCTTCGCAGCCCACGACTGACCGCGTCGTCGTGAAGCCCCCAGGCGTCTTCTGGACATCGTCACTGGTTGACCGGGGACGCAGCTCCTGGCAAGCGGCCATCGAGAGTTCCTACGTTCCCGTCGACCCCGCTGAACTGACCGAATACCGTCTTTTCTTCGAGCCGCGGAACGTGAGGATCTTCACGATCGACGGTCCCGCCGATGTGGAATCGTTGGTGAACAGATACGCCACACGCGACCCCGATCGGCATCTGATGGATTGGGCCGCCCTCGCCCGCGATTACGACGCTGTGCACCTCACCTTCCGCGGGCTCCTGACGGCGCAGGGCGTTCCGATCGAGAAAGGGCCGGCACGCTTCGTCCTGGATGGGTGGGACGCCGAGAGCGTCGCGTGGTTCAACTGCCGGCACTTCGGCGAGGTCGTCACGAGAACTCACCCCTGAGCGGGGAAACCCTCCAGGGGGTGCCAGAGGAGCCGCTTGACGCCGCCCAGGATGAGCGTCTCCGTCGCTTGAATTCACCCCTCCTGGCGTTACTCCGCCTCGTCAGCGGCCTTCCTCCGGCAGCCACAGATCGGGGCCGAGCCGGCGCAGACGCTCCCGGCAGTCCTCGTAGCCCGGCAGCACCCGCTCCACCAGCCGCCAGAACTCCGCGCTGTGGTCGTGCCGGACCAGGTGCGCCAGCTCGTGCACGAGCACGTAGTCGATGAGCGTCGGCGGCAGTTGCATCGTGGCCCAGTGGATGTTGACCCTGCCGTCCGGTGAGCAGGACCCCCAGCGGTAGCCCAGCGGCAGCACCCGCAGCCCGGTCACCTCGACGCCCATCCGCTCCGCCCACGGCCGGATGCGCCGCTTCAGCCAGGATTCGCCGACCCGGCGATACCAGCGCACCAGGTCCCGCGCTCCCCCGCCCCGGCCCAGCTCCAGCCGTCCGCGGATCAGCCGCACCTCGCGTCCGGGCTCCACTATCCGCAGCCGGTACGACCGGCCGAGGTACGGAAAGCCCTCGCCGGCGACGTACTGCCGGGCGGGGCGGGCCTCGCCCAGCTCGCGTCGCTCGGCGAGCTTGCCGTACAGCCAGGGCCGCTTGGCCTCGACCACCTTGACCAGTTCGGCCTCGGACACCTGGGGCGGGACGACCGCGGTGACCGAGGCGTCCCGCTCGACGGTGAGCCGCACGGTCTTGCGGCGTGGGCTCACCGATACGGCGATGTCGAGGTCGCCGACCCGAAGGACGCCCGGGAAGTCGTTCACGGGCATCAGCATGCCAGGTCAGGGCTTGGGGATGCGCTGCCGGTTGTGCCTGATGACGTCGACAAGCCGGCTGGAGATCTTCTTCAGATCGTCCTCGTCGCACACCTCGGCCTCGAACAGCAGCCCGGCGATCCGCCGCCGGAACTTCTCCTGGTCGGTGCGCTTGGTCGGCTTCCAGAAGTCGGTGCGGTGGATGGTCTCGATCGCCAGCGCGTACACCTTCCTGGTCACATCCACCAGGGCGGTGTCCTGCGCGTCGTCGGCGGAGGTGGCAGTCTCGCCGAGCAGCACACCGTACAGGGCGGCCTCCACGTCACTGAGCCCGTGTGGGTTCTCCGGCCGCTCCTCCACGATCTCGGTGAGCAGCCCCTGCAGTGCGCGCACCTGCGCCTCGATGTCGGTTGCGAGCTCTTCGAGGATCCTCTCCAGGCGCTCGCTGAGCCTCTGGTAACGGTGCGGGTCCTCTCCGGCGTGCACCGAAATGTGGTAGCGGATCGCGTGCTCCATCTCGGACGCCTTGGCTCGCGGGCCGGGCAGCGCCTCGACCTTCTCCGCGAAGTCCGGTGCGGTAAGCGCGACCGGAGGCAGCTTCTGCTCGATGCCGAGCGACACCACGTGCTCGTCGATCAGCTCGCGGATCTTCTCGCCGTACGCCGAGGGGTTGAACTCGCCGCCGTCCACCCGGTAGCGGCGGTTCGCGGTCATCTTGACCACGGAGAAGTGCTTCGCGTCCGGCAGGTACGGCTTGGCGGCCGGGTCGGGCAGCACCGCGTTGACGGTCTTGAGGAACCGGGCCAGCTCGACGTTGAACTTGTCACGCAGCTCGGCGTCGGCGAGGAGCTGGACACAGCTCTCGACGTCGTCCATTTTCGCGCCCCGCTCGGAGAACAGCATGCGCACCCGGTCGCGCTGCGGCCCGAGCTTGCGGATCTCGTCCTGCGGGTCGCGCATGGCGTTCTCGACGTCGGCGGCGTCGTCGCTGTCGTAGTCCTCCCGGGCGTAGAGGCGCAGCGCCTGGAGCAGGTTCTCCGCGACGCCGTGATAGTCGACGACGTAGCCGAAGTCCTTGCCGTCGGAGGTCCGGTTGACCCGCGCGATGGCCTGCAGGAGCTCCGCCTCCTTCAGCCCCCTGTCGAGGTACATCACCTGCTCGATCGGCGCGTCGAACCCGGTCAGCAGCATCGACTTGACGATGACGAACCCGATCGGCGACTCCTCATAGGGCTTGGTGAAGCCGGCGATCCGCTGGGCCTGCTTTTCGGGGTCGGTCCACTCGGCGAACTGCTGCTCGTTCTCCGAATCCCCCGCCGAGATGACCGGCACGAAGTCGATCCACTTGAGCAGGTCCAGATGGCGCGCGGCCCTGACCAGGTAGGCCTCACGCCTGCGCAACTCGTCGGGAGGCGTGTTCACCACCTCGGCCGGCAGCCGTTCGATCTCCTGGACCAGCTCGTCGCGGGCCGCCAGCAGAGCCTCCCGGTAACGCAGGGTCGCCTCCCGGTCCTCGGCCACCACCTGCGCCTTGAAGCGCTCGGGCAGGATCTTCTCGACGTAGTGCCGCAGGATGTTCTTGGCCTTGGCGGCGATCAGCTGCTCGGCGGCCGAGACCTTGCCCTTGGTCGCGTAGCGCCGCTGGAGCTGCTCGCGCTCCTCCTCGGTCAGGCCCTCCAGGTCCTCTTCGAAGATGTCGTCGAGCTCCCGGCCGTCCCGTACCGCGCCGCGGACCGTACGGACCTCGTAGACGATCGGCACGATCACCTTGTCGTCCTCGGCGTCCTTGAGCCGGTACTTGTCGATGAACGGGCCGAATAGCTCGACGCTGGTCTTCCGCCTGCTGTTCCTGGTCATGATCGGCGTGCCGGTGAACCCGATCCGCGCCGCGTTGGGCAGCGCCTCGCGCAGGTTCGCGCCGAGCGTCGCCGTGTGGGAGCGGTGCGCTTCGTCGATCAGCACGACGATGGACTCGTCGGTGTTCAGCTCACCCAGCGGGGTGCCCGCGGCCATGCCGTCGGCGCCACGAGCGGCGTCCTGGTTCTTCTGGATCATGACGAAGACGACGCCGGGGCCGTGCTTACGCAGGATCGCCTGCGCCCTGGCGGCGCTCTTGGCCACCTCCACGTGCTCGCCGCTGAGCTCCATCGTCTCGCGGAGCTGGCTCTGCAGTTGCACGCGGTCGGTGACCACCACGACCTTCGTGTCCGCGAGCGCCCGCGTCGCGCGCAGCTTGCGGACCAGGAAGGTCATGGTGAGGCTCTTGCCGGAGCCCTGGGTGTGCCAGATGATCCCGCCACGCTGGTCCTGCCGGCCGTGCTGCAGGCGGGTCTTGCCGGTCAGCAGCCGCTCTATGGTCTTGCTGACCGCGCGGTACTGCTGGTAGCGCGGCGCCGCCTTGATGACCGTGCCCCGTTCGGTGGTCATGAACGTCACGAAGTTGTGCACGATGTCGAGCAGCCTGGCCTTGTCGAGCACCGCCCCGACCAGGATCTCCTGGCGGCTCAGCGTGTCTTCCGGCTTGCCCAGGCTCGCCGCGAGCTGCTTGTGAGTCAGCGGGTACGGATCACGCCACGGCACGTAGTGCTTCTCCGTGGCGGTGAACGTGCCGAGCTTGGCCTCCTCGCCGCTGGTGACGACGGTGAGCTGCACGGTGTGGAAGAGCTTCTGGTTTCCCGTACGGATGTCGGTGCGGCGCTGCTCGGCGTAGTCGCGGATCTGGTTCACCGCGACGGTCAAGTCGGTGACCTTGGGCTGCTTGCACTCGATGACGACAAGCGGGATGCCGTTCACGAACAGCACCAGGTCGGGCACGATCGCGTTGCCCTGCGAACCGGGGATGTCGACCCGGAACTGGTTGACGACCGTGAAGTCGTTGTTCTCCGGGTGCTCCCAGTCGATGTAGTGGACCCGGCGGCCCTTGCCTCCCTCCCAGCCGGGCACGCCCTCCACCACGTGGCCGTTGATCAGCAGCTCGGTGGCCTTCTCGTTGGCCTCCAGCAGGTTGCTCGCCGGGAGCCGCGTGAGCTGGTTGACCACGCTGGAGATGCGTTCCTCGTCCAGCCACGGGCGTCCCTCGGGGTCGAGGTTAATCTTGCGCAGGGCGGCGCGGAGCACGTCTTCGAGGATCACCTCGGTGAAAGAAGTGCGGCCCGACTTGTACGGCTGCATGGGGATGAGCGCTCCCGGCGACGCCCCTTCCAGGTGCCGCCATCCCATCCCCTTGAGCTGCTCGATCAGCGGCCGCTCGACTAACGCGTACTCCAGATCAGCCACGGAATCCCCTACTCGACCGAACGTGACTCTCTAGGCTCTCAGTGTGACTTCCGAGAGATGGCCCGGAGCTGCCGAAGCGGCGGCCGAGAGGCCAATCGACTACGTAGCCGTCCGCCGACGATTTCCCTGGGTCGGACGTGGCCCCTCCGAAGAGCACGAGTTCTCCACGACCTACCGACAGTTGTCGCCATCGATCACGAAGCCATCCGGGAGCGCTTCCCTGTGGGCGAGCTGCTCTTGCGGGTGGTGATGAGGGCCTCGGAACCAATGCCGCTCACCCGTTCGAGACCTGTTGACCCAAAGCCTAACCGATCTACTCAATCCTTGGCAATCAATGACTTTCGCTGTGATCCGAGCTCACAGGCAACGACGCTTTCGGCAGTGGGCGAACACGTGGCGACACCCCTCCTCGACGCGCCAGTCGTCACCACGATGATCACTGGCCGCCAGCATTAACTGTCATTGCACATGTCACGGTTGTGGCCCGCAGAGAGACAGATAGCCTCCGGAACCCGCCGCTCGTCGTCCGGCACCCGCGCCCTTGGCTACCGATCAACCCGAAGAGGCCGGGCACGTCACGCTCACTGCGATCACGAGCGGGCTTCTGGCGCCTTCAAGCTACTGGCGCGCGGCCGAGATGATCAGCTCCCCCGTTGATCAACAGTTCGGCGGCCTTCTCGCCGGTCTCCACCGTGCCGGAGGCCGTGTGCCGGTTGCTCAGTCGGCCTCGTTTAGCATTCGACATCCCCCAGAGTCGGTGCTGATCTTTACTGAGTTGAGATCTTCTGTGGCCCGCGCTCAGCCTTGCGGGTCGCCCCAGTAGTCCTTGAGCATCTCGCCCGGCCAGGCGGGCTCGCGCACCTCGCCGCGGGGTCCCATCTCCCTGAAGTACGGTGCCAGATCGTAGACGGGGGTGCCGTCGATCGCGTCCAGGTCGGTCACGTGCAGGTCCAGGCCGTCGACCTTCAGCAGCCGGGGGAAGGACTGCGCGAGCTGGTTCGGCCGGCGGTGGTTGCGGTGCACGAACGTGCCGGTGGCCGGCCACCTGGGGTCGTTCCGGGGACTGCGGGCGTGCAGGGCGACGTCGTCGGGTGATGCCTTGTGAAAGTGCCAGACGACCACCAGGTGGGAGAACTCCTCCAAGCCCTGGACGACCTCGGCGGGGAAGTCCGGGTTTAGGCGGATGATCGCCGTCCCGCTCCAGTGGTCGTCGGTGGGCTCAGCGCGTCCGCCGACGACGACGCCGATGGGCTTGATCTCCAGCGACTCTGCCATGGGCTTCCCTCATCCCTTCGTCGTGTCGAGATCAATCTACGTGGGCCAGGTAGGCGGCGGCTCGCGCGTCCAGCTCGGCGATGGCGGGTATCCTCCGGCGTCGGTAGGGGGAGAGCAGGTTACGCATGTCGACGACCGTCTGCCGCGCCCGTCCCGAGTGGATGCCCTCCTGCATCGTGTCCAGGACGCTGCTCCAGGTGGCGCAGGCCTCCTCAACACTGCCTTCGGCGATTTGGGTGGCTCCCAGGTATCCGAGCGTCATGGCGTGCGTGCGGCGGAAGGCGGCGCCTCGGGTCCGCACGCTGCGCTTGAACTGCTCGATAGCGCCCTTCCTGTCGCCGCAGTCCCGCAGGGTGCAGGCGGTCTCGTGAGCCAGCGAGGCCTCCGAGAAGAAGAAGGTGCGATGGGGTTCCTCGATGCCGTCGCTCGCCGATGCGAGATCGTCCTCGGCCTTCAGCAGGGCCCTAGCCGCTTCCTGCTTCCTGCCGTTCGCGGCCAGCGCCCGGGCGTGGACGACGCCGAGCAGCGCCCGCTCCCGGGGCGTGGCCGAGGCGTAGCGCTGTCCCTCCATGGAGGCCGTCGACAGGTCGAGCCCCTGTCTGGCGAATCCGAGGTCGATGGCCTGGTGCGCCATGGCGCGCAGGACGTGACCGGCTAGCGGCGGGTTCCCGGCGCGGGCGGCCAGCTTCACGGCCTGGATGAAGTACCGCTGGGCCACAGCGTGCTCGCTGTTGTCGAACGCCGTCCAGCCCGCCAGGTACGCCAGTTCCCCGGCCGCGGAGAACATGTCGCGCCGTACCTGCTCGTCGGTGAAGGTGCCACGGAGGAAACCAGCGACGTCGGACTGGAGGTACTGCACCAGTGCCTTCCGGCCGTGGCCGCCGCCGCGCCGCTGATCGATCCGGGAGAAAGCGGCCGTGAGCTCCTGAACGGTGACCACGTCGCCGCGCCCCACGCGCTGGTGCTTCACCGGCGCCGGTGCGGGGGACCCGCCGGCCATCGTCTCCCACCATTCCCTACTGGGCAGCGCCAGAGCGGCCACCGAGTACACCGCGCCCGTCAGAAGGCTTCGCCGGTCTGCGTCCAAGTCCGTTCTCCCCAGGTCGGTCAACGCGATCAGAGGGTCGACGCGCCATTCCAGCGCCTCCTGCGCCGGTGCGGTGGGAACTGCGAATCCGAGCTCGTCCGGTGTGACGACACGTTTCAAGCGACGGGACAGTGCCTGGCACAAGATTACGGGTGCCGCGCCTGACGGTTTCGTCCCGGCCACCCACATACTGATGTGAGAACGGCCGATGTGCGCGTAATCGAGCAGGCCGTTCTCCTGGGCGACACGGGTGAACGCGCTCGCCGCCTGTGCCCGTGACCAGCCCGCTTCTTTCAGAAGTGCGGCGAGTCGCTCATTCCGTTCGCGCGCCATGACGGTCCCTCCGCATGCCAGGCGAATCCGTGACCACTTCGGCCGAACCGTGTCCGCGGTATGGCCGCTCCCGCTCCCCTCAGATGACCGTAGTCGCCGGCATCGGCGTTTCCACCGCGAATGGCCAGAACCGTTTCTGACAGGCACTCGAACCAAAACGATCTTTGATCACTTTGACCACTGCGGGAGCGGAAATCCCATGTTCGGCGCGCCCTGACTGCGGTTCGCTTCAAGCACCTGCCGAACGAACCGGAAGGAGCGCGCGATGAACGCCGGTACGGCGACGCCGCAGCCGCGGCCCGGGAGGACGGCCGAGCAGGACCCGATCCCTGACAGACCCCTGCGGCGCGTCTCTTCCACCTTCATGACGGGCCGCAGGTCTACCAGCCTCGATGATCGCCGCGAACGTGGCGGCCCTCGCTCAGAGCCACCGACCGACCGGATGAGCACTCTCCGGAAGTCATGGATGGAGTCCGACGTCGATCTGCTCCTGGGCGGGTTCCGGTTGCGCTTGGTGACCGAGAGCCGAAAGCCGCTGGAGCACGTGACCTCCGTGATGGTGCCGCCCTGCGAGACGGCGGCGCACCGGCCGGGAGCGGACTGGACGGTGATGGTGGAGGAGGCCGACCCGCCCGCGCCGGACGAGGTCGACGCCGTGTTCTCGGACCGGCCCGTCCTCGCCTTCCCGTACGGCGGGCCCCGGCTCGCGGTGGTGGCCGCAGGAGACGGCTACCTGCGAGTGATGGGTGCCTACAGACCGGACGCGGCCACCGCCGTCATCGAGGCCGACGCGGCAGGCCGCACCACCCGCGTCGCCCTGCCCACCGGTGACGAGGCGAGCGTTCGCTGGGCGGACTGGCTGGTCCGGGTGTTCTTCGCTTCGCGGATGCTGGCGTCGGGCTGGCGCATGCTGCACGCGTCGGCGGTCGCCGTGAACGGCTTGGCGGTGCTGTTCCTGGCCGGGCAGGGCGGCGGGAAGTCGACGCTCGCCCACCGGGCCTGCACCGAGCTCGGCGCGACCTTCCTCGCCGACGACCTCGTGCTGCTCGGTCCCGACCGGACGGTGGTGGGCTGGCCGACGCGGGTCTCGCTCCCGGAGGAAATCGTCACCGGTCCGGCGGGGACAGGGCCCGGCAGACGCAGGATCGTGTTCAGCCCCGCCGACCACCGCGCTCTGCTGAACGGCGAGCGCTCGTCACCGGTCCCGCTCGGTGCCGTCGTCGCCGTCGCTCCGGCCACAGATGGCAAGGCTCCCACGGTCGAGCGCGTGGACTCGCTGCGGGCGGAGGAGTCGGCCGCCCTGAACATTCCCGCCCAGCGGCTGCACACCAGTGACCTGCTGGGTCTGACCGGCGGTCCTCGTCCAGCGGGACGTGGCGTCTCTGTCACGCGGGAACTGCTCGGCGGGGTGTCCGCCGGCCGTCTGCGGATCGGCGATCTGCGGACCTTGCCTCACGCCCCGGTCTGGGAGGCGCTGTCCGGCCTGCTGTCCCCGTTGGGGGTTTCGTGAGCGCCTCGCCATGCCGGAGGGTGTTCGCCGTGGCCAGCGCGGGTCGGCTCCTGCGGGTGGCCGCCGATGACGGGCTCGCCGTCTCCTGGCCGCGCATCGCTCCGCACCTTCCCGGGGTCCACCCGGATCTTCCGCTCGAACCGGTCGACGCGCAGGCCGACCTCTCCCTGCCGTACGGCCTCGGGCCGGGCGACAGCCGACGACTGATCAACGCGCACCTGCACATGCTGCACCTGGGCCACGGAACGCTCTGCCCGCACGCGGTGGCCCTCCACAAGGACGGCCAGGGCGCGGTGCTCCTGCTCGGCGGGCACGGCGCGGGCAAGACCCTGGCCGCCATCGCGATGGTCGCGCGCGGCTGGCGGGTGCTGGCCGGGGACGTCGCGCTGCTGGACGCCGAGGAGACGACCGTGCACGGAGGCACCGCCGCCTTCCTCGTACGGCGGAGGCCGGCTCGTCGCTGGTTCCCCGAACTCGGCCTTGTCCCGTCGGGCACCGAGAAGGTCGATCTGGGGCCCTGGTGGGCTTCCCGGTCGGAAGAGCCGGTGCCGGTGCTGGCGGCGGTGTCCGTCCAGGTCGGCGAGACCGTGGAAGCGTTGGAGGAGATCGACGAGCACACCGCGCGGACCCTGTGGCTGCGGGCCAGCGGACACCTGCTCGACCGGGTCCTCGACGGCGCCGATGCCGTCCTGCGGCTGCTGGAGGACGGCCCCGCCGCACGGCGGCGCATGGAGCTGATCCGCACGCTGACGGCACGGATGCCGGTCCACACGGCGCTGGGCTCACCTGCGGGGATCGCGGAGCGGATTGAGCACCTCGCGACGAGGAGAGGAGCGATGGCGTGACGGACGTGCACGCGCTGGCCCTCGACTTTGGCGGCACCCTGGCCCGCCCCGGTCCCGACCCGGACGGTCACACGGTCGCCGCCGCGCTACGGAAGCTCTCGGGCACTGTCGTCCCGGAGGGGTTTGCCGAGACTTTCGACGCCGTCACCCGGCGGGTACGCCGGATCGACCGGGAGAGCGGCAGGCAGACCCCGTTCACCGAGCAGCTGCACCGGGCCGCCGAGGGATGCGGTGCTGCCCTGCCCGACCTCGACGCCGCCGAGGAAGCCGTCTTCACCGCGGTGCCGGACGCGGAGATCGACCCGAGCGCGGCCCGGACGCTCCGGGAACTGCACGCTTCCGGCCTGGTGTGCGTACTGGCCTGCGACAGCCGACGCTCGGAGAGCGTGCGCCGCCGTACCCTCGACGCGGCCGGAATACTGGGCTGCTTCGACGCTCTGGTCCTGTCGAGCACGCTCGGCGTCCGCAAGCCCCATCCGGCGTTCTACGCGGCAGTGGTGGAGGCGGCCGGCCGCCCGGCCGGAGAGATCCTGTTCGTCGGGGACACCCCGGCCAAGGACGCCGTCGCGCCGACGGCGTACGGCATGCGGTCGGTCCTAATCGCCGACGACCGCCCCGCTGGCCTGGACCCGTCGATCGGCGTGATCCGGCGCTTCTCCGAGCTCCCCTCCTACCTGGAGGGTCTCCATGTTTGGTGACGGAGCACGGATCCGGCTGGTCGCGGGGCGGGCCCGGCTGCTGCCCGCCGTACCGGTCCCGGACGGCCTGGCACCCGCAAGGTTCAGCGTGCTCAGCCCCGGCACGGAACGACGCCGCCTCGCCGCCACGGTAAGGGGCCCCGCCAGAGACAGCGGATACATGACGGTCGGCGGCGAGCAGGAACGCGGATGGCTTCTGGCACCGGTTCCGCACGGCGCGCCGTTCGATCCGCGACTCGCGGGAACGGTCACCGCCCCACCCGGCACACCACTGCACGTCGCGGCAGTGGCCCGGTTCCAGCTCATGGCGGCGCTGGGGCTGGCCCGTCTGCCCGGCGATGTCGACCTGGAGGACGCGGTGGTGGCCGGGTCCGGGCCGGTCGCGCTGGGTTGCGTGCTCGAGCTCCGGCGGCGAGGCGCCCGCCGGGTGCGGGTGCTGACGTCCCGGAAGGACGCTCCCATCGGTCGGGCACCGGGAGTGGAGTTCGTCAGCGAGGTGGGGGCCGCCGGTGCGGGCCTGGTCATCGACGCCGCAGGCCGACCGGAGCGGGCCGTCGAGCTGATCCGGCGGGGCGGGGTGCTGGGGCTGCTCGGCACCCCGGAGGAGCGCGGCACGCTGCCGGCGCTGGAACTCCACCGCGGTGGATGGACGGTGATCGGGATGCACGAGCTGGCCTCGTTCGACCCCGGCCGCTACCGGGCCGCGTACGCCGAGACGACGGCCTGGCTGAACGCATGGCTCGACGCGGCACTGGTCGCCTCCTGGTGCCGGACGGTGCCCGGCGATCTCGCACCCCGCGTCATCGAGTCGCTGGGACGGCCCGGACGCCCGGACGAACCGATCGTCGTCTTCTCCTGGGAGGTCTGACACGGTGGAAGTCGGTCTCTACAGCATCTCCGTACGCGGGTTCGATGTCCCCGCCCTGCTCGGCTGGGCCGCGGCAGAAGGCATCCCCTTCGTCCATCTGCGTGGAGGACTCCGCGGACACCCGTTGGTCACCTATCCGCTCTCCACCCTGCGGGAGTGGCGGCGGATCACCGCCGACACGGTGCCGATCACCGGGGTCACCGCGGACACCGACCTCGCGGATCTGCTCGCCGACGACCCGGAGACCCGGCTGCGGGCGGGGAGAGAGGTGATACGGCTCGCCGAAGCCGCCGCCGAGCTGGGCGCCGGATGGCTGCGTCTGCTCTCCCGTACCCCGCCCCAGGCGGGGTGGGCCCGGCACGAGCCGCCTGCCACGGCCGTTCCGCTGCTCGTCGAGCCACACCACCCCGGCTGGCTCGTCCCGGGGGCGTTCGTGTCACCACCCGGGATGCGGCTGCTGGCGGACACCCGGCAGCTCGCGGGTGTCTCCTCCTCCCTGGCCGGAGTGGCCGAGCGGGCCGACGTCCTGCATCTGTCCGACGACGGCCGGGGATTCGGCGGTTCCGAGCCCGTCGCCGATCTCGTCGCGCGCCGTGTCGCGGCCGGCCAGCGGGTCGAGGTGGCGGTGGAGTGGACCGGGGCGGACCGCAGCCCGCGGGCGTGCCTGGTTCGCTACCGGGCCGCCGTCGCGTGGTGGGCCGCCAGGGAGGGATCGTGAGGGGGACCGGGCCGTGGGTGGTGGTCAGCGACTACCCGGCCTGGCCCAGCCCGTACTTCGCCGAGCTGGAACGGCATGCGCCCGCCCGGCTCCGTCTGGAGTTCGCCTCCCGCCTGGAGGACCTCGACGGTCGGCCCGCGGGCGTCGTCAACCTGCACCGTCTCAAGCGCCTGTACCGCGAAGCGGACGGCACCCGCACCCTTGCCGCGGCCGAGGCGATGCTCGCGCGGCTCACCGCTCTCCGCCGAGCCGGATGGCGGGTGGTCTGGACGGTGCACAACCTGTTCCCCATCGACGGTGGACCGCCGGGTGAGGCGGACCGCCGCGCGGCGTACGGCGTGCTCGACCTGGCCGACGCCGTCATCGCCCACACCCGCGCCGACGCCCGTCACCTGGCCACGCTGACCCGCGCGCCGGTCACTGTCGCCGGGTGGGCCGGGCTGACGGCGGGAGCGTCCGCCGTCCCGCCGCGGGTCCGTGAGCTGGCCGCGCGGATCACCGAGGCTCCGGTCTCCGTGCTGATGCTGGGCAACCTCACCGCCTACAAGGACGTGGCCGCCACCGTGCGCGCCTTCGCCTCCCGCACCCGGACCTCGCACCTGTTCGTCGTCGGCCCCTCTCGCGGGGAGGACGTGGCAGGGCTCACCGGCGTCGACCGTGTCCATCTCCACTTCGAACGAGTCCCCGCGGAGCACGTTCACGCGCTGTACCGGGCCGCGGACGCCGCGCTCTGCCCCTACCGGGCGGACGGGCCGTGGGAGTTCTTCACGCGGGTGCTGCATCCCAGCTCGGTCGGTACGGCGGTCGCCTTCGGCACACCCGTGATCGCCCCCGATCTGCCCGCCGTGGCCGAGATGACCGCGGGTCATGCCCGGTGGCTCTACCCGCCGGGCACCGGTCCGGGAGCCGCACTGGCACTGGCCGAGGCGGAGGCCGCTCGCCTGTCGCGCCGTACGGCGGACGGCACGCACCGCTGGCAGGCCGTCCTCGCAGCGTACGAACGGCTGGCGCAGAGGCTGCTCGCCGATGTGGCGAGCCGATCATCAGGAGTGGGAGCCAGCGGACGCCGCCGGCGGCCACGACCCCCATCTAGCGAGGAGACCCGTCAGGTGTCCGGAAACCCCACCGAACGCATCGCCGCCGTCCTGGCCGACCGGTACGGCCTGGCCGCAGCGGACCTGGTCCAGCTGCCCATCGGACAGGGCACCGTCAACTACCGCGCGGCCTGCGCCGGCCGGGAGGTGTTCGTCAAGAACTACCCGCCCGGCGCCGACCTCCATTTGGAGGCGAAAGCCGTGGAGCTGTCCGAGCTGGCCCGCCTACACGGCATCCCCGCGGCGACGGTGCTGCGCAACCGCGACGGGCAGGTCATCGACGCCACCACGTCTGCCGCCGTCTCGGTATGGGAGTGGATGCCCGGCCGGGTCGTCACCGACATGAACACCGCCCAGTACGAGCAGGCCGGGCACACGCTAGGCCGCATCCACGCGCTCTTCGCCGACCTGCCCGCCAGCGCCGGGCCCTCACCGGAGGCGGAGAAGTGGCGCGCGATCGACTCGGGAGAACTGGCCTCGACCATCGACGAGCTCCTGGGGATCATCGCCAAGCGGGCCGCCGACGGCCTCACCGACGCGTTCGACGTCGACCCGAACGCACCCTCACCGAACGCCGCGCCATGCTCCCGCGGATCCCGGAGCTCCTCGCCGATCTGTCCCGGGGACTCACCACGCAGGTCCTGCACGGCGACTTCAGCCCGGTGAACCTGCTATTCACCGGGGACGCGCTCTCGGCCGTCCTGGACTTCCGCCCGCCGGAGCCGTTCCTGCTCTCCTACGACCTGGGCCGGATGGCCTTCTACCCGAACACAGTCACCGGCGATCCGCACTGGCAGGACGCCGCCCGGACCTTCGTCACCGCCTACCGCGCCGCCAACCCGGCCGTGCCCGCCGCCGACATCCGCGCCTGCGGCCGGGTCGCCCTGCTGCAGCTGCTCGGCAGCCTCTACGGCGTCAAGCAGCACTACCTCAAGCCCGGCCTCTTCCAGGACGACCTCGACGAGTTCTGGCTGATGCGGCACCGCGCCGCCGACATCATGCTCCGCCACCTGCCGGAGACGGACGCGCTCCTGGACGACCTGACCGTCCGCCCGCCGTACGGGCCCGACCACCGAAGGGAACCATGACCACGGACATCGCCCCGCACCCGCGATCCGCTCCGGCGTGGCAGGTGCTGCGTGGCCCGATCCACCCCGCCGATCTATGGGCCGAGGTCACCCGCTTCGCCGCCTCCCATGGGCTGGAGGTCACCGCCCCTGATCCTCACGGCCTGGTCCTTTCCGCTCCGGGCGGCGACCGTGCCCGCGTCGTCCTGCGCTGGCGCCGCTCGACACCCGAACGGCCGGACACGCTGAGCCACGTCCTGCCAGCCGAGCCGTACATGGAGATCCTGCTCGACCCCCGGCCGGACGGAGCCGAGATCGCCCGACGGGTCGCGGACTGGCTGACCGTCAGGCTCCGCCGGTTCAGCCAGGCCGAGCTGGACGAGATCGTCGCCTCCATGCCCCTGCTCGCCCGTTACGCCGTGCCTTCACCGGCACTGGCGGGTTGGGCGGTGATCTTCCGCGACCACTACGTCGAGAACACCCTCGGCTTCCTCCTAGCGCTGGAACGGGCCGGTGTACCCGCCGAGTGGATCCACGCGCTGGCCAAGGGCGACCGCACCCGTAACCGCGACCGTGTCCACGCCACCCTGCTCGACCGCGGATACGCCAGCGGGGTGCTCGACAACACCGCCGTCAACGCGCCCGACACTCACGCCGACGAGCTGGCCCGCGCTCTGGCCGGGGTGGACGCCTTCATCGACGCCGCCCACGCCGCGGGCCGCCGTGTACTGGTCATCGACGACGGCGGTCTCATCGCCCAGGGGTACGGCTGCGCCGACGCGCCCCGGCGGATCGACGCAGCGCTGGAGCTGACCGTCTCCGGTCTCAAGAGGATCGCCTCCGCCGAGGTGGACGTCCCTGTGTTCAATCTGGCCCGGTCCGAGCTGAAGACCGGCCTCGGCTACCCGGAGATCGCCGACTCCTGCCTGCGCCGACTGCGGGCGCTCCTGCCCGCCGTCAAGGTGACGGGACGACCGGTGCTCGTAATCGGCTACGGCACGCTCGGCTCCCGCCTGGCCCGGGCGCTGGCGGCTCAGGGCTGCCAGGTCCACGTCGTCGACTCCGACCCGCTCGCGCTCATCGCCGCCGCCGAGACCGGCCACCGTACCCACCGGACCGTCGCCGAGGCCCTGCGCGAGGCCCGACCGTTCCTCGTCGTCGGCACCACGGGCGAGGACGCCCTCGGCGCGGACGACCTTGGACTGCTGCCCGACGGCGCCTTCCTCGCGCCGTTCGCCACCCGGGACTTCAGTCTCCTTGCCGACCCGCGGCACCGGGTGGAGGAGGTCCCCGGCGTCGGACGCCGTTACCGGCTGGATTCCGGGAACCGGGTGACCCTCCTGGGAGACGGCCGCTCCCTCAACCTCTTCGAGGCCGACGCCATCCCCAACCAGGGATACGACGCCTACCGGGCCGGAACGCTGATCGCCGCCATCGCACTGTGCGAGCAGGCCGACCGGCTGCCGTCCGGCGTCCACACCGGCATCGTCGACCGGATCATCCACGAGGCCGGGCTGTACGACGCCTACTACGACACCTACCTCACCACTACCCAGGCTCCGCGACCGGCCGCGGCCCGGCCGCTCGCCGATGTCTCGGCCTGCGTGGTCGGATACGGCGCCGCCGGGCGGCTGCACGCCGAGATCCTCGCCGCGGAAGGCGCCGCGCTGACCATCCTCGACCCCAAGCACCAGGACCTGCCGAGGGCCTACCGGAGCTTCCCCCACGACGTGGCCGAGTTGCCCGCCGCGGTCGCCTCCGGCATCGGCCTGTGGTCGGTCTGCTGTCCCACCGCCGATCACCTCCCGGTCCTGCGCTCCATCCTCAGCCAGGCTCCCGATGCCCGCGTCCTGCTGGAGAAGCCCGCCTGCCAGGGCCATGAGATCGACGCTTTCGCGGCTTTGCTCTCCAGCCACCGCAACGCCAGGGTCGTGGTCACAGATCAGTACCGGCACGCCCGCGTCCTGGACGTCCTGACGAGTCTCATCTCCGGCTTTGAGCCCGACGCCCCGATCGACCACATCGGCATCGTCTTCAGCAAGGACCGCACCGGCGACATCGCCGAAGGGCGGTTCGTGGACCGCTTCTACGGCGTCCTCGGTTACGAGTGGCTGCACATGCTCGCGGTCCTGCGCCGCCTCCTGCCGGACGATGCCCTGACCGCCTACTTCGCCACGACCCCGCAGCAGGTGGAGCTGTGGGCCACCTACGACGACCGCCTGTTCCTGTCCGCGCTCACCGAGCGCGCCGACATCACCGCCGGGGACGCGCGCCTGCGGATCGAGCTGACGTCGAGCATCACCAGCCCCACCGTCGTGCTCGGCAGCACCCCGCGCACCGGGCTGGACCGGCCCGGCCTGTGGCAGCGCGGTCTGCGCTCCGCCGACGACCGCCACCGGCACATCACCGTGCACGCCGGACGAACCCGGTTCGCCGCCCATCTGGACCCCGTGACCGCCACCGGCGGCTGGCAGCTGGAGCGTAACCACCACCGGGTAACAGTCGAACGAGCCGGGGCGATCCTCCACGACGAGGTGATCCAGGACTCGCCCCTGCACACCTCCATCCGGCACGCCGTCACCGTCCTGACTGGCCCCGGCCCGGTCCCGCTCCCGGATCTGACCCCGCTCCGACGCATCGCGGCGCTCGCCGAGTTCCTCCGGGCTCAGCAGCCGTCAGAAGAGAGGACACGGATCCAGTCGGCATGACCAAGGTGCCCGCGACTTCTCAGTGCTTGCCCTTGTCCCGACCCACGTGAGCTGACAACGGCGAACGCTCGACGGCGGAACCCCCTCGGGCCGATCCTTGGCCCGCCTGCCGCCATGGGGGAAGTGCGGCAGGCGGGTGGTTTGGACGGCCGGCCCCCTCTTTGTGACCCCCTCAGGCCGAGGAGGCCGCCCAGCCCCGCCGATCGCCGGCGGATCACGCATCGGCGGGGCGGTCTCAACGAGCAAACCCGAGCAGCAGATCTCGCCACATCGCACGTGCCCGGCAGGTGATCAACCGCTCGGTCTCATGGACCTGCGGCGTCCTCTTCGTGCGATCGGTCCGCCGGATGAACATCAGCCCACCGGCCACGCACAACTCGTAGGTCACCGCCTGGCAGTCGCCGCACGTGTGCCGGACCACCCGCACGTGCGCGGTGCGGCGGGTTTCCGGCAGCCACTCCAGCCGCACGCAGCCAGGCTGCTCCGGCGGCAGATGCAGCCCCGGACACCACGTAGGAGACTCCACCGGGTTCGACCGCCAAGCGGTCACGTACGCGCCGGCTCGGCCGGGCCGATTTCCCGGGGCGGGTTCTCCCGCCGTGGCAACGCCTGCTCGGCGATGGCCTCCTGCTCCGCGATGGCCCGGCTCAGCTCACGCAGATCGTCGCCGTCGACCGTACGGCACGCCCCCGCCTCCTCGGCCGCGACCGGGAACGGCCGCTCCCTGCTTGCCCACAACCGCCCGGCGTCGCTGTGCATGATCCTCCACCCGGCGAAAGGCATGTCCGATATGGAATCAATCATGGACGCAAAGCTATAGATCAAGCACGCAGCGTCACAGGGACGAAACCCATCAGTCGCAGCAGCAGGCCGCAGTAAGGAGTGATGGGTTAGTGGGCTACCCCCAGGAACCTCGCCATGCCGATCACACCTCGCGGCGGCCGAGGACGGGCGAGCAATTCCTGAACGACGACTTTCGCAAGTCCCGACCGACGCAACCAGCTCGGTGCGATGCTGCGGACCATGCGAAGTGTCTCGACGGCGTCCGCGTCACGAAAGGTTTGCGACTGCGCGTACGCCACGTCCGTCAGGAACCACGCCTTCCAACTGGTAGGCGTCTTGCCTGTCAGAGGCACCCGTGCCGCCAGGTCCAGAGCCGTTCCCCATTCGCCGGCGGCAGTCTCCAGTTGCACGGCCTGCATCGCCACACTCGTCGGACCGAACACCGAAGTCCACCGGTCGGTGCTGTCACCGACCATCTGAGCGGCAGCGTGCGCGACCCGCAGCAGCTCACGGGCCGTGTCATAGCGCTGATGACGGCCCGCCGCGGCGGCGGCCGACAGCAGCAACCCACCGTAAACGGCAACGTGACCGCGGGAGGCGCTGCGGAACTTTGGTTCGATCGCATCCGCGCTGCGCGTCGCGACGCGTTCGGCGTCGTCTAGGCGACCGGTACGCATCATGATCCACGACACGCTGTTGGCGAGCATCGCGTCCAGCAGCGGATCACCGGCACGTGCCGCCGCCACGCGGGCACGGTCCAGACCGTGCAGCGCCAGGTCTTCCATCCGCCCGCGTGCCAGGACATGCGCGCCGAGTTGTGCCGCCTTGACCAGTACGGCGTTCGCCTCCGCGGCGGCCCCATTGGTGTTCTCACGAACCGCCACGCGCGCCTCGGTGAGAAGACCGGGCACGGTATGGCCAAGCGTTGTGAAATCACCCGCGTGATAACTGGCCCATCCGTCACTGACAGATTCGCGAAGCCGCGCAACATCCGGCGCTGAGTCCTCCTCGTCGTGGTCGACCGAAGGCAGGAAGTCGTCAGCCGGGATCAGCGCACGGCGCAGGGCGAGCAGTTGTGGATTGTCGCGCTCCTCTTCCGACGCCACACCCAGGAGAAGCGCCGAGGTCTCGACACCCAAGGCATGAGCAAGGGCATTCACCGTCGAGATCCGCGCCGACTGGCGCGTTCCCTGCTCCAGCTTGCGGATCGTGTCGACGTTCACGCCGGCCCGCTCAGCGAGCTGCTCCTGGGTAAGATTTGCGAAGTTACGGGCGACCTTCAGCCGTTCGCCGATGGACAACTCCGGTCGTAGATCCATCGTGTGACCGTAATCCATGAGGCCCTGCCATCCCCTGATGTCACGTCGAAACACCAGGCTACGTGCGCGGCCCTTAGCTTGTCAGTGCACACGGCACGGTCGTGGCCGCAAAGCCAGGTAGGCTCCGGGGCCCGCTGCTCGTCCGGCACCCGTGCCTCCCTGGCTACCGAGCAGCCCGAAGGGGTGGGCAGGCTGCACTAGCTGGCATCACGGCGAACTTCTGGTACGCGTGAACTACTGATGTGCGGCTGAGGCGATCAGCATCCTTGTAGCGCGACGCGTACCCGAGGCCGCCGAGCTACGCGAGGTGTATCGGAACTTTGTGGTCGCTGACCAGCGACTTTCACAGCCTTTCCAGTACGGCTTCCGCCTCCGGCACCCGCACCCGCCCGGTCAGCAGGTCCTCCATAAGCCCGCGCTTCAGAAGAAGCAGCTTCTCTCGTTTTCGCTGTTCATTTCTGATGTTCTTCTCTACAGTGGACGAGACGCGAAGGATCCGCTCTTGTTCAGAGAGATCAGGAATGCGGACCAACAGCTTTGTCAAAGTTGATCCGCTAATCTTCACCATACTCTCCGATGTCCCTTGAGCCAGCGCCTGAATCTGCCGCCGAGAGGAAGCAGAGCGCAGCACAAGTTCCAAGAAATCCGACCGGCAGCGCTGGTTCGGCGTGAGCCTCATCATAAGATCAGGGTAGATGCAAGGATGACCGACATCTCGATAGCGGCCCGCGAGCCCAACAAGATCACGAGTATTGGCCCGACTAATCAGAAGATCGCCATCCTGCAGGACGGCAGCAGACCCAGCGAAATCACTTTTTTGGATGTTTTTAAGCCGACGAGGTGCAAAACCGTCCCGAGTAAGGCAGCCCAACCCCAGAACAAGGAATCCGGTCCACTGATCTATCTCTTTTGGCGAATATCCGTTCTTCGGAGGCCCTGCTAGGAATTTGCCAAGGGAAAGCTCCTCTGCGGACACGTTACTCAGCAGCGATTCCACCAGCCCTTGCGAGAAACGCCTCAGCTTCTCCAAAACAAGATCTATGGTTAGCAGCTGAGAATCGAGGGTGTCGAGGATCTCCGCGATCCGCCGCTGCTCCGCCTTGGATGGCAGTGCGAGAGAATATTCTTTCAACTCTCCGCGATTAATTTTGGGAATTCCACTTCTTCCAGAAACTCCCTCTGCGAACTTAGAAAAGTCCTCGCTTAGAAGCACGGCTAATAGATATCGAGATTCGATCTCTTCTGTAGGCCGAAGAGGGTACATGTCCGCCGAGCAGAGCCCGCAGAAGGTCGAGAGGGCGGCCTTACGTAGCGCCGGGCGGATCTTGCTATAGACAACATCCCCCGGTTGGATCACATACTTACCGCTTGAAGCGCCCTGCTGGGCAGCGGTCTGGACTTGCAGAATCCGTCCCGTACGGCTTTCGATGTGATCGGGAGCAATCAAGGGCTGCCCGGAATACGGCTTCCGTCGCGGATCCACCTGGCCCTTCGGCAATTCAACGACATCGACCAGTCTCCGCAGAGACCAGCCACGCGGAAGATCACGCATAGCCGAGCTCCTTGAGGTAGGTCTCCAGGCGGGCGGCGGCGGCTTCGCGTTGGGCTTCGAGGTCGCGGAGGGTGACCGCGTACTTGTCGGCCCAATTCCTGAAGGCCGTCTCGAACAAGCGCCGCGCGGCGGCCGTACGGGAATCGAGGCGCGTAGCCAGGGCGGTGCGGAGAACGCCGAGGACGAGATCACGACGCTGGTCCTCGTCCAGCGCGGCGGCGGCCGTACGGAGCCGGGGCATGAAGTCGGCCTCCAGCGCGGAGACCTTCCGGCGTGCGGCGGCCACCTCGGCCTTGAGCTTCTTCAGCTCTTCCTCCGACAGCTGATCCTCCGCTTCCTCGGCCTCGTCCTCCTCGTCCTCCGGCTTGGCGGTGGCGGCTTTGTACTGCGCGTTCAGCTCGGCGTAGCGCGCCTCGGCCTCCTCCAGCTCGACCAGGTAGTCGGGGATCAGCTCGGGGACCACCCGATGGTCACGGGCCTTGCGCTTCTCGGCAGCGATCTTCTGCTTGTCCCAGTATTCGGCCTCGTCCTCGTCCATGGCGAAGGCCGTCTCGATCGTGGTGATCCAGCCGCCCACCACGCCGTCGAAGCCGTTCAGCGACAGCGTCTTGATGTCGTACTGCGTCTCGCCCCACCAGGCGGCCACCACGCCGGCCAGCTCGAACCGGTCGAGCATGCCGAGCGGCTGCAGCTCGGCCACGAACGAATCCAGCAGCTCCCGGCGGATCTCCATCACCTCGCGCGACTCGGGCAGCTCGACCAGGCGCTTGCCGTGCCGCTCCCACCAGCCGGCGAACGCCTCGCGCAGCCGCTGCTCGGCCGGCGCGGCCAGCTCGGGCAGGCGCTCGGCCGTACGCTGCCAGCCCTCGGGCAGGAAGTCGTAGTAGTCGGCGTCCCGTTCCGCGAACAGCGAGGCGGGGTCGATGCCGAAGGCGCGGAAAAGGTGCTCCCTGTCACGGACCTCGCTCTTGGGCACGCCGCCGTGCAAGTGAGCACGTACGTCCTGGGGCTCGGGCGGGGGCGTGTTGTCGACGTAGCGGCGGATGTTGAGGTTGAAGTCGTTGTCCCGCAGCTCCTTGACGTCGACCACTCGGGCGAAGCCGGGAATGTCGCGGTACTCCTCGTACGCGGCGACGATCTTCTCGATGTGCTGGTCTTCGAGGTAGTTCTGCGCGCGGCCGGGTGTGAACTCGCGGTCGGCGTTGATGAACAGCACCGTGCCCCGCCGCTCCTTCGGCCGCGGGTCGCTGCCGCGCAGCACGAGGACGCAGGCGGGGATGCCGGTGCCGTAGAACAGGTTCGGCGCGAGGCCGATGACGGCCTCCAGCCGGTCGTCGCGGATGATGCCCTCGCGGATGTCCTTCTCTTTGCCGCCCCGGAACAGCACGCCGTGCGGCATGACCGTGGCCCCGATGCCGTCGGGCTTCAGCACCGCCAGCACGTGCTGGGCGAACATCAAGTCGGCCTTCTTGCCGGTCTCCGGCGCGAAGCCATACCGGAACCGCTCGGGGTGCTCCATGCCGGCGCGCACGTAGTTCTGCGAGAACGGCGGATTGGTGAGCACCCGGTCGAACAGCATCAGCTCGCCGTCCTCGGTGTGCCTGGGGTTGGCGAGGGTGTCGTCGTTCTCCAGGCCGGCGTTGTTGATCCCATGCAGGAGCATGTTCATCTTGGAGATGGCCCAGGTGCCGCCGTTGTACTCCTGGCCGTACAGGCTCAGGTCGCGGTGGTCCTCGCCGTGCTCCTCGACGTACTCCTTGGCGTGGATGAGCATGCCGCCCGAGCCGGAGCACGGGTCGTAGATGCGCATGCCGGAGCCGGGCTTGACCAGGCGGACCATCATCCGGACGACCCCACGCGGGGTGTAGAACTCCCCGCCCTTCTTGCCGGCCGAGTCGGCGAACTGCCCGATCAGGTACTCGTACGCGGCGCCGAGCAGGTCGGGGAACTCGAAGTCCTCGTTCCGCAGCTTGTAGCGGTCGAAGTGGTCGACGAGCTGCTGCAGCCGCTTGTCCGGGATGGTCGACTGGCCGACCTTCCGGGTGAAGTCGATGTGCTCAAGCACGCCTTCGAGCGAGTCGGAGTTGGCGAGCTCCAGCGCGTGCAGCGCCTTGTTGAGCAGGTCGCCGACGCCCTTCTTGCGCGAGTAGGCCCGGATGTAGTCCCAGCGGGCCTCCTGGGGGACGAAGAAGTCGTCCTCGTAGAAGTCCGGGTTCTCCGCGCTGCGCTCCGCGTCCTCCCGGCTGCGGCCCCTGGCCATGTGCCGCTCGATCAGCCGCTCCCGCACCGCCTCGAACTGGTCGGAGCAGCGCTTCAGGAACAGCATCCCGAAGATGTACTCCTTGAATTCCGAGGCGTCCATCTTGCCGCGGAGGATGTCCGCCGCTCCGAACAGATGCCGTTCGAGCTGCGGCAACGTCAGCTTCGCCACGCGGTGGCCTTTCTCCTTCGACCAGTGACAGCGGGGTGCGCCATGAGCGCCGAAAGCGGTCTTCCGGTACTAGCCCAAGCGGCTATCCGGTTCTCCGACCGCCTGGCGAGCGTAGCGGATCACCGGCATACACGTCTAGCTGTGTACTCAGTTCACTCGATATACGCTCTTGCCATGCGCCGCGGCGGCCCCAGGCAACGAAGCCCCGAAGGCCCCCATGCACATCGACGCGCACCTCGGCCTTTCGGTGGTCCTGTTCGGCACCGACGGCAAAACTGGAACATCACCACCCCCGCCGGACGACGACGAGCGCCCGCCTTGCCACCCTGAACGTCGTTCTCAACCGCAGCGCGTCAATGACCGGGACAGCGGGCCGACCGGTGCGGGCCCTGCAGTTCAAGTCGGTGCTGTAGATCGCGCGATACCCCGGCCGTGGCACGCACGAGTATGCAGCCGATGCGCGTGGGTGGCAGTCGCATCGTGGCCCCGGCGGGTGTCGACTTGCCGCCCGGTGAGCATGACTTTCAGCGGTAACCGAGCGGCACCACCACAAAGCCGATCACTTCGACGCCCATTCGCTCCGCCATATTCACCTAAAGCGCTTGACGATGAACGCCCACATGGCGTGTACTTGCAGTGGTCGGTGACAAGGGGTCCAGGGGACCTCTTCCCGGGAGACCGGGATAGCCGGCCTCAATTATGCGATACCCCAGGGGGTCAGCAACGAATAGAGATGCGGCTTGACGTGGCTCTCGAACCATTTGCATGGCCGCTCTTCGAGAAACCGCTGAATCGCCCAGAGGCTATAGTCAGCGACTTGGATCCCCCACGCACTCTGCGCATCCCAGACGCACAGCACGATTTCCCGATCAGCGGCAAATCGGTGACATACATCTTTGAGTGCCTCGCTGGCGTTCATGATCTTACGACTTGTCGTCAGGCTGGCGGCAATCACGTAGAGGGTGTCGCCAGGCGCGCTTACCTGACACACCACATGCCTGAAGTGGGAGTGCCAAGCCAGCTTGTAGAGCCACTGCTGACGATCCCGCACTGCGGGGTGCGCCCTGGTCTTGCATAGGAATGTCGCATCGAGGCGCGGTCGCTGCTTTCCGATCAAGCCGAAGACCTCGTCGCGGGTAGATTGCGAGTCGTTCTTCGCATGAAGCCCTTTGGGCAGGTTGACTCCCCGTCGCTCCAAGTCGCAGCGAAGTCTCAATCCTTGCCAGATCTGCTCGCCGTGATCACCCCGGAACACGGCCGTACCGAATCCGAAGTAACGACTTACACCAGGTATTCCCGGAACCCCTAGATCGCCCGTTTCGTCGGCATACATATAGATTTCCGCCATATCGCACTCCCGCGCAATCAATAGAACAGCAGAAACCTTTCTATCGCATAGGCAAAGACCGGGTCCTGGAAATTCGTCATCGGCGAATACCCGACCCCGCACCCTATTTCGCGATCCACACGAAACGTATTGCAGGCCTGGCGCCGCTCGCCTGTCACTGCGAGAGATACGCGGCAGGCGAGCGGGTTGGACGGACGACCTCCCCTTGAGATCCGTCGCGGAGGTCGCTCACCCCGCCGGTCGCGGCGGATCGCGCACCGGCGGGATGGTCTCAACGAGCAGATCTCGCCACATCCCACCGACCGGCAGGTGATCAACCACTCGGCCTCATGGACCTTCGGCGTCCTCACCGTACGATCGGTCCGCCGAGCGAACACCAACCCACCGCCGCGCCCAGCTCGGAGGACACAGCCAGGCAGTCGCCGTACGTGGTGCGCCGGGCCACCCCGTACATGCGTGTGACGGGGATCTGGCGCTCGGCTGATGCGAGGGTGGCGCGTTCTCTACAAGATCCACGATCAGCAAGAGTCCAGAGAAGTGCACATCCTCGACATCAGGCACCGATCTGACGCGTACCACCGCCGCTGACTACGGTCCCGTTCGTCAACTGCCCCAATGATCCGAGGTGACGGCCGTGAGCTGTCACCGGTGATGCGCCAAACAAAAACCTCGGGGTGGTGGTCTGTGACCACCACCCCGAGGTGGGTGGCTCCCGCGATAGGACTCGAACCTATAACCTGCCGGTTAACAGCCGGCTGCTCTGCCGATTGAGCTACACGGGATCGTGCTCCGCTCCGCTCGTTCCGCCTTTCGGCTTTCCTTGCGGCGCGGAACTAGATTAGCGCACTCTGGGGGGTGCCTGTCACATCGAATCCGTCCGCGAGTCGCCGGGTCTTGATCGGCGTACGGCAAAGAGCCCCGGAAGGCCGCCGGGAGCCTGCCCCGGCGGGGGCACAACCGCTGCTGTTGGATAGAGACAGACCCTCGGGGTAGGGGCGGGGAACAAGAGCGCGGAGGTGGAAGATGCGATACAAGGCGATGTTCGCCGCCGGGCTGGCCATCGGTTACGTCCTCGGCACCCGGGCCGGGCGTGAGCGCTACGAGCAGATCAAGCGTTTCGCCCAGCGGCTCGCGGACAGCCCCACGGTGCAGGAGGCGGCGGGGCTGGTCGGCGCTCAGGCCTCGAAGATGGCGGGCAAGGCCAAGGACCTCGCGAGCGACAAGGTGCCGTTCCTGCGGAAGTCGGAGACCTGGGAGGCCGACAGGACCGACCGGGTCGGAACGGCCACCGGCTGGCCTGCCGGCGCCGACGAGCTCCCCTGAGCAGTCCCCTCGAGGCCGCCCGATTCGTCACGCGGGCGGCCCTGCGGCCAACCCGAGAGCAGGCCCGGTCGCGGCGCTCCGCCTCCCCGGACCGGCCCGGCTGTCACACGACGAGCCGTAGACAACCCCATCGACGCGTCACGACCCATCGGCGAACCTCCGGCGTCCCCGCCGGGGGCTCGCCGTCTCCTGAGCGTCCAGATGTCGTCCGCGGCCACGCTACGTCGAGACCGGCGCAGGCCCCGCACCCGCGACAGCGCCAACACGCCGCCCGCACCGCGCCCCATCGAGACCGATACGGGTGTGACGCCTTCGACACCCCCAAGACACCGGCTGTCTCCACGCTCCATCGAGGCCGGCGCAGGCGCCGCACCCGCGGCACGACACGCCGCCCGTCCCCTGCGCCCCGCCAAGACTCACGACGGCGTGGCCCACTACCGCGTCCGGGTGTCGCGCACAACTACGCTGCGTCGAGACCCGCGCCGGTGCGGCGTCCGCGACGGCGCTGGGGCATCGCACGTCTCCCGCGTACCGCCGGGACCGGCGCCGGCCCAAACGGCCGCCAGGAGGCCGTCAGGTGGTCCTGGAGCGGCCGGGAGCCGCCGGGCGAGGAAAATCACACGCCGAGGCTGCGCCGTACCTCTTCGAGCGCCTGCTCGGCGTGGGCGCGCAGGCCCGGATCCTGCGCGTCGAGGCCGGGGTCGAAGATGAACTCCCAGCGCGGGGTGTCGTAGCCCGGGATGCGGCGGGCCACCAGCCGCACTCCCCCGCGGCCGTTGATGGTCACGTGCCGGCTCGCGACGATCGTGGCGGTCACCCGCTCGCGGATCGTCTCCGGCAACATGCCCGGCTCGGGCAGAGTGGCCCGGTGGACGGCTCCGTCGGTCATCGTGACCGTGACGCCGTCCTCGTCCCACACGGCCTTGTCCATCAGGTGCCACGGCAGGCGCGGCCCGTCCGGCAGGTGCAGGGCCAGGGTGGTGGCGACGACATGGCGGCCCTCCGGCGTACGCGCATGGCTGATCGGGCGTTCGCCGCTCTCCAGGGCGAGAGCCGTACGAACCTCGCGGGGAAGCCGGGAGCCGAACAGGCGGGACAACGAGGGCTTGGAAGGAGTCAAGAGGCACCGCCAGCGATACGACGACCGTTAACACCCCGAGGCTATCCGGCGGTCCCGTCCCTCCCGTCGTACGGCTCCCAGCTCCGGAGCCGTGCGACTCGCCTCATGCCGGAGGGAGCCACTCCTGAAGCCGGGCGAGATGCCCGAGCTCCGACTGGGCACGCCGCCTGTCGTCGGCGGTGAGCCCGAGACCGCGCAGATCGGCGAGCCAGGGATCGGCGGGCTCGCCGAGGACCGTGGCCAGGTCGATGAGATGGCGCAGGGCGATGGCCCGCTCGGCCGGCGAGGCGCCCGCGCCGTGCCTGCGTACGGCGGACTTGACCGCGCGGTATCCGCCGGGAACGCGACGAGCGCCTCCCGCGGGGGAGGCGCTCGTCCGCGTCCAGGGGCGTCAGTCCAGGTAGTCCCGGAGCATCTGGGCCCGGGTGGGGTGGCGGAGCTTGGCCAGCGTCTTGGACTCGATCTGGCGGATGCGCTCGCGCGTCACGCCGAACTCCCGGCCGACCTCCTCCAGCGTGCGGGGGTGGCCGTCGGAGAGCCCGAACCGGAGCTGGATGATCCGCTGCTCGCGCTCCGACAACGTGGCCAGGATGTCGTCGAGCTGGTCCTGCAGCATGATGAAGGCGGCGGCCTCCATCGGCACCACGGCGTCGGCGTCCTCGATGAAGTCGCCGAGGTCGGAGTCTTCCTCGCCGATCGGCGCCTGGAGCGAGACCGGCTCCTGCGCGATGCGCTGGATCTCCACCACACGCTCGATGGGCAGGTCCATCTCGGCGGCGATCTCCTCGGGGGCCGGCTCGCGGCCGAGATCCTGGTGGAGCTGCCGCTGCACGCGGACCAATTTATTGATCGTTTCGACCATGTGCACCGGAATGCGGATCGTTCTCGCCTGGTCGGCGATCGCCCGGGTGATGGCCTGGCGAATCCACCAGGTGGCGTAGGTCGAGAACTTGTATCCCTTGGTGTAGTCGAATTTCTCGACCGCGCGGATGAGGCCGAGATTGCCCTCCTGAATGAGATCCAGGAACAGCATTCCGCGCCCCACATAACGTTTGGCGATCGAGACCACCAGCCTGAGGTTGGCCTCGATGAGCCGCTGCTTGGCGCGGACGCCCTCCCACACCAGGTCTTCCAGTTCCGGCCTGGCGAATCTGGCGCTGGGGCTCTCGCAGAGCTTGTCCTCGGCGAACAGGCCGGCCTCGATGGCCTTGGCCAGCTCCACCTCCTCCTCGGCGGTGAGCAGCGGGACCCTGCCGATCTCCCGGAGGTAGATCCTGACCAGGTCGCTGGTCGGAGCGCGTTTGCCGATATCCTCCTCGTCCGGCTTGCCGGGATCCTCGTCGCCTTGCGGCTCGAGGACCTCAACCCCGTTCTCGGCGAGCATCCGCACGACGCGCTCCAGCGCGTCCGCGGGCAACTCGGATCGGTCGAGCGCGGCGGCCACGTCGTCAACCGTGACGCTCCCGCGTTCCCTTCCCTTCGCGACGAGGTCCGCCACCTGGTCTACCGATGGCGGCCTGCTTGGCAGCACCGATGCACCCACGGAACACAGTGTGCAGGAAGTGCACCACTAAACGGCAGGCCTATTTTTGTCACCCAAGGTAAGGCGGAAGTCAATACCGAATCGAGATCAAAATATATGTTTAACCGCTGCGAGATCTGGAAAGAGCTATTTCTTCAGGCCCCGCTGGCGCGTTCTCGCAACACCCGCCGCTGCTGCTCCAGCGCCACGAGCTCGCCGAACAGCCGGTTGTACTCCTGCTGCCCCTCGATCGGGTTGAGCCGCTGCAGCCGCGACTTCACCTGGGCGATGGCCCGGCCCACCGCGACCTCCTGGATCTTAGCCAGAACGGCCGCGCCGTACCGCTCCTCGACGTTGTCGTCGGCGCGCACGGCCTCGACTGCGAACCGGGTCACGAGCGACCTCAGGTCGATGCCGGTCCCGCCCGGCGACCCGGCGTCGGCCTGCTCCAGCAGCCGGTCGACCCACTCGCGCCCGCCGGGCCCTCCGGCGACGGTCCCTCCCGCCGCCGTGATGAGCTCGTACAGCGCGACGTGCTCGGGCAGGGTGAACGTCGCCGCGCCGAGCGCGTCGAACTCCGGCCCGAGCAGCGCGGGCCGCTGCACGGCGAGCTTGAGCGCCTCCGCCTCCAGGCGGACGGCGGGGTCCAGGGGTTCACTCCGGACCTGCGCGGGCCGCGCCGGCGCGGCCGCACGGCCCTGCGCCCTGCGCCCGGGGGCGTGCGCGCCCTCCTGGGCCCGCCCCACGACCTGCTGCACGCGCTGGATGACGAAGCCCTCGTCCATGAAGCCGAGCCAGCGGTCGAGGTCCACCACGTACGTCTTGCGCAGCCCGGGGTCCTTGATGGAGGCCACGACGGGCGCGGCGGCGTCGAGCGCGGCCAGGCGGCCCTCGTTGGTGTTGAGGTCGTAGCGGGACAGGATGCTGCGGATCGCGAAGGCGAACAGCGGCTCACGGCTGGCGATCAGGTCGCGCACGGCGGCGTCGCCCTGCTTGACCCGCAGGTCGCAGGGGTCGAGGCCGTCGGGCTGCACGGCGACGAAGGTCTGCGTGACGAACTTCTGCTCGTCCTGGAACGCCCGCAGGGCGGCCTTCTGCCCGGCGGAGTCGCCGTCGAAGGTGAAGATCACCTCGCCCCGGAACTCCGCCTGGTCGAGCAGCAGCCGGCGCAGGACCTTGATGTGCTCCTCGCCGAAGGAGGTGCCGCAGGTGGCCACCGCGGTCGGCACGCCGGCCAGGTGGCAGGCCATGACGTCGGTGTAGCCCTCGACGATGACGGCCTGGGACCGCCGGGCGATCTCCCGCTTGGCGAGGTCCACGCCGTACAGCACCGAGCTCTTGTGATAGATCGGCGTCTCGGGGGTGTTCAGGTATTTGGGGCCGTCGTCGGAGTCGAGCAGCTTGCGCGCGCCGAACCCGATGACGTCGCCGGTGATGTCGCGGATCGGCCAGATCAGCCGGCCGCGGAACCGGTCGACGGGACCGCGCCTGCCCTCCCGGGCCAGCCCGCCCTTGATCAGCTCCTGGGAGGTGAACCCCCGGGCGATCAGGTGCCGCGACAGCGCCTCCCACTCGTTGGGCGCGTAGCCGACGCCGAAGTGCTCCGCGTCGGCCCGTTCGAAGCCGCGCTCGGACAGGAAGCGCCGCCCCGGGGCCGCCTCCGGGCTCGACAGCCGCTCGGCGTAGAACTCGGCGGCGGCGCGGTGCGCCTCGATGAGCCGCAGCCGCTCGCCCTGCTCGCGCCCGGGCACGTAGCCGCCCTGCTCGTAGCGGAGCTGGATGCCGGCGCGCTGGGCGAGCCGCTCGACGGCCTCGGTGAACGTCAGGTTTTCGATCTTGCGGACGAACGTGATGACGTCGCCGCCCTCGGCGCAGCCGAAGCAGTAGTAGTAGCCCCGGGCCGGGGTGACGTTGAACGAGGGCGACTTCTCATCGTGGAAGGGGCACAGCCCCTTCAGGTTGCCCCCGCCCGCGTTGCGGAGCTGGATGTGCTCGCCGACGACATCGGCGATCGGCGAGCGCTCCCGCACGAGCGCGATGTCCTCGTCACTGATCCGACCGCTTCGCCCTGCCACGCTGGCGAGTCTAGAGCCTGCCCCCGACAGCCCGGGCGTCCCGCCGCCGACGCTGAGGACATATCACGACTTTCCGGAACAGGTCGTGATGTACGGCTTGGTCCGTTAGAAAGGAAAGGTTCGGTAACGTCGACCAGGTGGAGATCATGCGATCGGGGAGACTGGCCGCCCTCGCCGGCGCCTCGTTCATCGTGGCGTCCTGCGGCGCGCCCGCCGGGGTCGCGGGAGTGAGCACGCTGCCGCCCACACCGCCGCCGGGTGGCGGCATCACGGCCGCCGCCGACGACACCCGGCCCGGCCCCGTCGTGCCGCCGCCCGGGGACGAGCCGGTGCGGGTCCCGCCGCCGAAGGCGTCCCCCTACACGTACGTCTTCCCGGTCAAGGGGTGCAAGACGTCGTACGCCCGCAAGCTGCTGGTGCTGCCCAAGACCACCATCTGGGCGAAGAAGGGGTGCGCGTTCGTGTCGCCGGTCGACGGCGTGGTCCAGGAGGTCAACCTCAACAACCTCTGGACGCCCTCCACCGACCGCGGCCCCGACCGGGAAGGCCGGTTCGTCACGGTCAAGGGCGAGGACGGCGTGCTGTACCTCGGCGGCCACCTCGACTCGGTGGAGGAAGGCATCACGCCGGGCACCAAGGTCAAGGCGGGGCAGCTGCTCGGCCGCGTGGGCAACAGCGGCAACGCCCGCGACACCGCGAGCAACCTCTACTTCGCCATTTCGTGGCCGGTCTCGTCCCAGTATTGGTGGGTGCGCCGGGGCATCGTGCCGCCGTGGCCGTACCTGGACGCGTGGGACGACGGCAACCCCACCGTCTCGCCGCGCCAGGAGATGCTCAAGCTGCGCAAGCGGCTGGGCGAGACCCCGCCCTGCACCAAGCTGTGCACGTCCAACCAGCCCACCACCCCCACCCCGCGGCAGACCCAGCCGCCCAAGAAAAAGAAGAAGAAGAACAACAACAACGAGATCCCCACCCCCATCCCGATCGACATCGGGGCCAAGAGTTCCGGCTGACCGGCCCGCCGTACCCGAAGGCCACGGGGCCATGTGAGGTGCGCGACCTGGCGACCGTCTGATCGGCGGCCTCGTTCAGCAGCCCGTTACGGACCTGCTCGTCGCTGACGACGGCGACCCAGTGGGACCGGGGAGCGTCCCCCTCCGGGTGACGTGCGTGGCCGGCATGTCTCGCGGCAGGGCCGCAGCTCGTCGACGCCGCGCACAGGCGCAGCGCGAGCGGATGCGCGGCAGCCGTCGCCGAGGCGCGGGTACGGGACGCGTACGACCGGGCCATCTTGACGGCACTTCGCCGCAGCGGTCAGGCAGGTCCCCGGCCGGGTCAGCGGGCCGTGAGGCGGTGGGCGGCCGCGGACAGGCGGCGGTGCCAGCTCACGGCGGCGGCGTCGGTCAGCGACGCGATCTGGTCGACCACCGCGCGCAGCCGCCCCGCGTCGTCGGACGCCTGCTCGAACTGCTGCCGCAGGGCGGGCTCCAGCGTCGCGGGGGCGCCCCGCATGACGAGGTCGCCCAGCTCGTGGATGAGCTCACGCTGCCGGGCCTGGACGGCGTGGTGGGCTTCCCGGGACATCACGTAGCGGGCCGTCACCCCCTTCAGCAGCGCGCACTCCAGCCGGGTCGTCCTCGGCACCACCAAATCGGCGTCGTACCGATCACGGCGGTCCCCGCCTCCCGGCGCGGGGCGGCAGCCGTACGCCTCGCGCGTGGCGTCCTGCGCGGAGCGGCACAACCGGCCGATTAGCGCGCTGCTGAGCCGTTTGAGCGCGGCGAGGTCGGCCAGCCCGGCGTCGAAGGCGGATGGCCACAGCGGCTCGGCGAGCAGCCGCGCGAAGGTCTCCGACAGCTCCTCCAGGTCGGCGTCGGGGGCGTACCACTCCCTCGTCAGACGGCAGACCTCCAGCCGCTCCCGCCCGTCGCGCAGGGCCGCCATCGTGACGTGGCCGCACGTCAGCGCGTCCTCCAGGTCGTGCACCGAGTAGGCCACGTCGTCGGCCCAGTCCATGATCTGCGCCTCGAAACCGACCGTGTAGTCCGGAGCCCCCTCCCGTACCCACCGGAAGACCGCGAGGTCGTCGGGGTAGACGCAGTACGGCTGGCCCTCGCCGGCGAGCGGCACGCCGGGGACGCGGCAGGTGGAGCCGGCCCAGGGATACTTGCAGACCGAGTCCAGCGTGGCCCGGGTGAGGTTGAGCCCGGCGCTGCGGCCGTCCTCGGTGAGGACCTTGGCCTCCAGCCGGGTCAGCAGGCGCAGGTTCTGCGCGTTGCCCTGGAACCCGCCGCACGGCGCGGCCAGCTCGTCCAGGGCGGCCTCCCCGTTGTGGCCGAACGGAGGGTGACCGAGGTCGTGGGCGAGGCAGGCGGTCTCCACCAGGTCGGGGTCGCAACCGAGGACTTTGCCCATCTCCCGGCCGATCTGCGCGCATTCCAAAGAGTGGGTCAGCCGCGTACGGGGGCTGTGCAAGCCGGTGCAGTCGCCGGGCGCCACCACCTGCGTCTTGGCGGCGAGCCTGCGCAGCGACGCGCTGTGGAGCACGCGTGCCCGGTCCCGCTCGAACGCGCTCCGCTCGGGGTTACCCGGCGGCTCCGGCACCCATCGTGCCTGGTCGTGCTCGTCGTAGCGGGCCATGCGTCCTCCCTTTTCGGAACGCCCCCGCGACGGCGGGGAATGGAGCGTACCCGTCAAGGTCGGGTTCACGACAGATCCGGTAGAGCGATGGAAGATAGCTCGATGTCATGGCGGGGACGGCCCGCGCCGTCCCCGCCACCCGCGTCACCCACGCCGTTGGGGGCGACGGCGGCGGTTCACCGGGCCGTGCCGCGCGACCCGGTGAACGCCCCGGCGGGATCCCACCTCATCGGGTGTCGGAGCCCGCGCAGGTCAGGGCGGCCCGGCCGGCCTCCAGCCGGGCCACGGGGATGCGGAACGGCGAGCAGGAGACGTAGTCGAGGCCGGCCTCGTGGCAGAAGTGGATCGAGTCGGGGTCCCCGCCGTGCTCGCCGCAGATGCCGATCTTGAGGGCCGGCCTGGTCCGCCTGCCCTCCTCGGTCGCGATCTCGATCAGCCGGCCGACACCCTCGCGGTCGATGGACTCGAACGGCGAGACCCCGAAGACGCCCAGGTCGAGGTAGTTGCCGAAGAAGGCGCTCTCCACGTCGTCGCGGGAGAAGCCCCAGGTCATCTGGGTGAGGTCGTTGGTGCCGAACGAGAAGAACTCGGCGGCCTCGGCGATCTGCCCGGCCGTCAGCGCCGCCCTCGGCACCTCGATCATCGTGCCGATCGCCGCGTCCACGCCCGCCTCGGCGAGGATGCGCTCCGCCTCCTCCTTGACGATCTCCAGCTCCTGAACCGCGCCGACCAGCGGGATCATGATCTCCGCGCGGGCGCCGTCGACCCGCCGCGCCGCCGTGGCGATGGCCCGCACCTGCATGGCGAACAGCCCGGGGATCGTCAGGCCGAGCCGTACGCCGCGCAGGCCGAGCATCGGGTTCTGCTCGTGCAGCCGCTTGACCGCCTCGAGCAGCCTGCGGTCCCGCTCGTCGGCCGCCTCGCCCGCGACGGCCACCTTGACGGCGAGCTCGGTGAAGTCGGGCAGGAACTCGTGCAGCGGCGGGTCGATCAGCCGGATCGTCACCGGCAGCCCGCGCATGGCCGTGAAGATGCCGGTGAAGTCGTCGGTCTGCAGCGGTTCCAGCGCGTCGAGCGCCGCCTGCCGCTCCCGCGGTGTCGCGGCCAGGATCAGGTCTTCCACGAGCCGCCGCCGCTCCCCCAGGAACATGTGCTCCGTACGGCACAGCCCGATGCCCTGCGCGCCGTAGCGCCGGGCGCGGGCGGCGTCCTCGGGGGTGTCGGCGTTCGCCCGTACGGCGAGCCGGCGGACGGAGTCGGCATGGGTCATGATCCGGTCGACGGCCCGGACCAGCTCGTCCTCGACGGGGCCGCCCTCGAAGTATTCGGCGACCGGCGAGGCGGTCACCGGGACTTCACCGAGATACACGGCGCCGGTGCTTCCGTCGATCGAGATCACGTCGCCCTCGTTCACGACGATCCCGCCGGGCGCGGTGAAGCGGCGGGCGTGCGGGTCGACCTCCAGCTCCTCCGCCCCGCACACGCAGGTCTTGCCCATGCCGCGGGCGACCACGGCGGCGTGGGAGGTCTTGCCGCCCCTGGAGGTGAGCACGCCGCGGGCCGCGATCATGCCGGCCAGGTCGTCGGGGTTCGTCTCCCGGCGTACGAGGATGACCTGTTCACCCTGCCCGGCCAGCTCGACGGCCCGCTCGGAGCTGAAGACCGCCCGGCCCACGGCCGCGCCGGGCGAGGCGTTCATGCCGGTGGTGAGTTTGCGGTTGCCCGCCGTCGCGGCGAAGCGGGGGAACATGAGCTGGGCGAGCTGGTCGCCGGTGACCCGGGTGACCGCCTCGTCCATGTCGATCAGGCCCTCGTCCACGAGCTGGGTGGCGATGCAGAAGGCCGCCGCGGCGGTGCGCTTGCCGACTCGGGTCTGCAGCATCCACAGCTTGCCGCGCTCGATCGTGAACTCGATGTCGCACAGGTCGCGGTAGTGCCGCTCCAATGTCGCCATGATGTCGAGCAGCTCGCGGTAGGCCGCCGGGTTGATCGTCTCCAGCTCCTGCAGAGGGACGGTGTTGCGGATGCCGGCGACGACGTCCTCGCCCTGGGCGTTGGCCAGGTAGTCGCCGTAGACGCCCTGCCGTCCCGAGCCGGGGTCGCGGGTGAAGGCCACGCCGGTGCCGGAGTCCGGGCCCATGTTGCCGAACACCATGGCGACGATGTTCACGGCGGTGCCGAGGTCGGCGGGGATGCGCTCCTGGCGGCGGTAGAGGACCGCGCGCGGGGCGTTCCAGGAGTCGAAGACCGCCCTGACCGCGAGGTCCATCTGCTCCCGGGGATCGGCGGGGAACTCGCGGCCCGCCCGCTCGCGGACGATGCGCTTGAAGATCTCGACCAGCCGCTGGAGGTCGGCCGCCTCGAGGTCGGTGTCGCCGCGGCCGTCCTTGAGCTCGTCCATCGCGTGCTCGAACAGCTCACCGTCGATGCCCAGGACGGTCTTGCCGAACATCTGGATCAACCGGCGGTAGGAGTCCCACGCGAAGCGGTCGTTGCCCGACTGCTTGGCCAGCCCGAGGACCGAGTCGTCGTTGAGGCCGATGTTGAGGACCGTCTCCATCATGCCGGGCATCGAGAACTTGGCGCCCGACCTCACACTCACCAGAAGCGGGTCGTCCGCCTGGCCGAGGCGCTTGCCCATCCGCGCCTCGAGGGCGGCAAGGTGCCCGTCAATCTCCTCCGCCAGCCCGTCGGGCATGCCGCCATGCCGGAGGTAGTGACGGCACGCCTCGGTGGTGATCGTGAAGCCGGGAGGCACGGGAAGGCCGATGTTGGTCATTTCCGCCAGATTGGCACCCTTGCCGCCGAGTAGGTCTTTGAGGTCCTTGTTGCCCTCGGTGAAGTCGTAAACAAACTTGGGCATGCGACGCTCCTTCGCCCACTTCAATAAAACCGCGGACGCGGCCCACACCGAGGACTGTACCTAGGAAAAGCAGCACCAAACGTCACCCTTCACCACATATGCCGTTTCAGCAGGTAGAAGGCACCATAGAGGTCTAATCCACTGCAAAGAAGAGCCATTTCCCCGAAGGCGCAGCACTGGTATAAACCAATTCGCGCAAGATCCGTACAGCGATCGGGAGTTTGGTTTAGACCAATGCACTAGACCAATGTCCTAGACCATTGTCCGGTAAGGCGGCGTTCCGGTGAGTCGGCGATGCGTACGCGACGATGTGCGATATAAACGAGACACCCTCCGAACACTGTCGAACACGGAGGGTTGTCAGTGTCGCGAGCGGGATCGCGAGAAATGTCGGCGCATGAGGCATCGGCGCGGAAGGTGCCGGCTCGCACGCCGACCCACCGCGACGCACCGCGGGGCCGCGGGGTGCCGGTGCGCAAGGTCTGGCCGGTGGTGGCGGCGGTGATCGCCGGGTTCGGGGCGATGGCCGCGACCGCGGGCTGCGGAGGCGCGCGGGTCACGCCGGAGGAGTACGCGTCGGCCACGCCTTCCTCCCTGTCCTGGAAGCCGTGCGAGGAGACCGCCACCTCCTCCGGCTTCGAGTGCGCCACGCTCGAAGTGCCCCTCGACTACGCCAGACCCGAGGGCCGTAAGATCGGCATCGCCCTGGTCCGGCTGCGGGCCACCGACCAGGCGCAGCGGATCGGCTCCCTGGTCTTCAACTTCGGCGGGCCCGGCGGCTCCGGCGTCACCACGCTCATCAACGCGGCCCACGCGTTCTCCACCCTGAACCGCCGCTACGACCTCGTCAGCTTCGACCCGCGCGGCGTGGAGCGCAGCAGCGGCGTCCGCTGCCTCAGCGGCCCCGAGATGGACAAGTACATCAGCGAGGAGCCCAGCGAGAACACCGCGACCGAGACCAAGCTCGTCAAGGGCTTCGCCCAGGCGTGCGAGCGCAACGCGGGCTGGATCCTGCCGTACGTCGGCACCGTGAACGTGGCGCGCGACATGGAGTCGCTGCGTGTGGCCCTCGGTGAGCCGTACCTCAACTACTTCGGTTTCTCCTACGGCACCCACCTCGGGGCGGTGTACGCCACGCAGTACCCGAAGAAGGTGGGGCGGATGGTGCTCGACTCCGCCGTCGATCCCTCGGTCACCATGCTCGAAATGGCCAAGACTCAGACCCTCGGCTTCCAGAAGGCGTACGAGGACTACCTGGCCGATTGCACCAAGACGCGGACGAGCTGCCCGCTCGGCGCCACCCCCGTCGAGGCGAACGCCACCGTGCTGAAGCTCCTCGACACCCTGACCCGTACGCCGGGGAAGGTCGGCTCGCGCAAGGTCACCGAGGACATCGCCAGGGTGGGCATCACCCAGGCGCTCTACAGCAAGTACACCTGGCCGCTGCTCACCGAGGCGCTGGACGAGGGCAGGAAGGGCAAGCTCGACGGCCTGCTCGCGCTGGCCGACCAGTACACCGGGCGGCAGCCGAACGGCTCCTACTCGACCCTGCAGTTCTCGCTGCCGGCGGTGCTGTGCGTCGACAGCACCGACCGGCCCACCGTCGCCCAGGCCGAGGAGCTGGCCCGGCGGCTGCGGGAGCGGGCCCCGATCTTCGCGCCGACCGCGATCGGCGCGGGGGCGTGCAGCGTCTGGCCGGTCCGCGGGGACGACGCCGCCAGGCACATCGACGCCACCGGGTCCAACCCCATCCTGGTGGTCGGCGTCACCAACGATCCCGCCACGCCGTACCAGTGGGCGCCGCGGCTGGCCGAACAGCTTCGCACGGGCGTGCTGCTGACGCTGAACGGCGAGGGCCACGGCGCGTACGGCCAGAACCAGTGCATCGACGACAAGGTCAACGCGTACCTGCTGGAGGGGAAGGTCCCGCCTGAGGGAACCCGCTGCGGCTGACACCCACGCGGCCGCCGGTCCGCCGGCGCGCAGCCTCGTTCAGCCACGCCCCGTGCCCGCCCCGGAGGGCGACCGCCATCTCCTGGCGGGTGCTCGCGCGCATGCCGGTGAAGGGCGTTGCGATCCTCGGCCCCTCCCGCTCGGGGCTGTGCCCGTGCTCGGCGGCATCGCGCCCGCGGCCACAGCGGCGGTCGTCCTCCGGGGCGGCCGAGGATCGCAACACTCAAGCGCTGATCACGGCGACCGCACGCATCGCGGTGTGGCGGTCGCCCTTCGGGCGGTCGAGGGTCGCAAACGTGAAGGCTGACGGCGCCTGGCCGCGGGCGCCGATCAATACACAAGGCGCCTGTCCGGATATTTCCGGACAGGCGCCTTGGCATGGTGATCTAGTCGTTGAGGTGCTGGCGCAGGTACGACTCGACCTGGTCGAGCGCGATCCGCTGCTGGGCCATGGAGTCGCGCTCGCGGATCGTCACGGCCTGGTCCTCAAGGGTGTCGAAGTCGACCGTGATCGCGAACGGCGTGCCGATCTCGTCCTGGCGGCGGTAGCGGCGGCCGATGGCACCCGCGTCGTCGAAGTCGACGTTCCACCGGCGCCGGAGCTGGGCCGCGAGGTCGCGGGCCTTCGGCGACAGGTCGGCGTTGCGCGACAGCGGCAGCACCGCGACCTTGACCGGGGCCAGGCGGTGGTCGAGGCGCAGCACGGTGCGCTCCTCCATCACGCCCTTGGCGTTGGGCGCCTGGTCGACGGTGTAGGCGTCGAGGAGGAAGGTCAGCGTCGCGCGGTCGACACCGGCCGCGGGCTCGATGACGTACGGCACGTAGCGCTCGCCCGACTCCTGCTCGAAGAACGACAGGTCGGCGCCGGACGCCTTGCTGTGCGAGGTGAGGTCGAAGTCGGTGCGGTTGGCGATGCCCTCCAGCTCGCCCCACTCACCGCCGGCGAAGTTGAAGCGGTATTCGATGTCCACGGTCCGCTTCGAGTAGTGGGACAGCTTCTCCTTCGGGTGCTCGTAGAGCCGGAGGTTGTCCTTGTTGATGCCAAGGTCGACGTACCAGCGCAGGCGCTCGTCGATCCAGTACTGGTGCCACTCCTCGTCGGTGCCCGGCTTGACGAAGAACTCCATCTCCATCTGCTCGAACTCGCGGGTGCGGAAGATGAAGTTGCCCGGGGTGATCTCGTTGCGGAACGACTTGCCGATCTGGCCGATGCCGAAGGGGATCTTCTTGCGGGCCGACTGCTGGACGTTCAGGTAGTTGATGAAGATGCCCTGGGCCGTCTCCGGGCGCAGGTACGCCAGGCCGGACTCGTCCTCCACCGGGCCGAGGAACGTCTTCAGCAGGCCGCTGAACTGCCTGGGCTGGGTGAAGGCGCCCTTGTTGCCGCAGTTGGGGCAGGTGATGTCGGCCAGGCCGCCCGCGGGCTCGCTGCCGTGCTTGGCCTCGTACGCCTCGATGAGGTGGTCGGCGCGGTAGCGCTTGTGGCACGACTGGCACTCGGTGAGCGGGTCGGTGAAGGTGTCGACGTGACCGCTGGCCTGCCAGACCTCGCGGGCGAGGATGACGCAGGAGTCGATGCCGACGACGTCGTCGCGGCCCTGCACCATGGCCTTCCACCACTCGCGCTTCACGTTGTTCTTGAGCTCGACACCGAGGGGGCCGTAGTCCCAGGACGCCCGCAGGCCTCCGTAGATCTCGCTCGACGGGAAGACGAGCCCGCGGCGCTTGGCGAGGCTGACGATCGTTTCCAAGACGTCGGTGCGACGTGCCATCAGTGGAACTCCATCCGGCTGGGTGTCGGCGTTGAGATCGGGGTCAGCGGTGCGATGCTCGCTGAAGCGGGCGGGCCGGTCCGGCCGCCGTGTCGCGGCTGCGGGACGTCCGGCCACCTGCCAGGATCCGTGCTCAAGCTTAGGGGAATCCGGCGCCCCCGCGCTCAAGCCTTGCCCACGGTCCCCGCGCTCGCCCCCTCGCCCGGCGGTGTGTAGACGCCCTCGAACGCGCTGGGCTCGTTGATCATAAGGGTCATCAGGGGATACATCACCACACGGGCCGCGGACAGGGCACGCCGGTAGTAACCCGCCCCCTCCCACTCGCTGACGATCGCCCACAGCGCCGGCTCGTCCACCGACCTGCCGATCTGCCCGCGCAGATATCCCGGCTGCGCGGCCAGCAGGTCGAGGATGGCACGCGCCTGGGCGGCGAACTCGTCGGCGCGGGCGCCCGGCACCGAGTAGCGGATCACGGCGAGCATGCCGCCCAGCATGCCACCCCTCCCGTACGGCCCGCCGAGCAGGGGGCACGCGGGCCGGCCTCCCCGGCCGCCCTCCGCCGATCCTTGCCCGCCGAGGCCGGCCCGGCGCGCGAGCCGGCGGCCCGCATCCGCCGAAGGCGACAGGGCGTACGGGCGCCGACCCGGCTGTGCAAGCCCGACAGCCCGCACCCGCCGAGGCCGGTCCGGGTGCGCGATCGCCGGCCGGAGTACGCGAGCACGGCGGCCTGCATCCGCCGAGGCCGGCCGGGGCGTACGGCGCCGACCCATCCGCGCGAGCCCGGCGGCCCGCAGCCGCCGAGGCCGGTTGACAGCCGCGCAGCGCCGACCGGGCCGCGAGCGCGGCGGCCTCGCACCTGCCGAGACGACGGCCTCCCCGAATGAAAGCGGCCGGCCGCGCGGCGACGTACGGCCGCCTGACCCGTGTTCGTTGGAACGCCGTCAGGTGACGGCATTAGGCTCGAACGCGTGGGAAGCGAAACCGAACCGCCGCGCCGTCAGGTGCCCGCCCATCCTCTGGCGAAAAAGTCCCCCGCCCGGGGAAACGCCGCGCCGCCGCGGGTGCGACGGCCGCTGCCGCCGGGCGAGCAGTTCTTCACGCCCGGCGCGACCGGGCTGCGCGCGGAGGTCGAGCGCCGCAGCGCCGCGCCGCTGGTCTTCCTGTTCCAGCAGCCCCGCTGGCTGACGCCGCTGGTCATGGTCGCTTTGCTGATCACCGCGCTGGTGGTGCCGGACTGGCGTGGCGGGGTGGCGGTGCTCCCGGTGCTCGCGTTCATCACCTGGCTGGCCTACTTGTCATGGCCGTCGCTGCGTCCGGTGGGGCGGCTGCTGCGCGTGGCGGTCGGGACGTTCCTCATTCTCCTCGCCGCCACACGATTCGGACTGATCTGACGCGAACCGGCCTAACCTATTAGGTCGTAGGGCGAAGCCGTACACAGGAGTCCTGATGACGAAGAGCCGCGACGCCGTTCACGAGATCCTCCGCCAGAGCCGGGGGTTCCGTAGCGCGCAGGACGTGTTCGCCGAAATGCGCGCGGTGGGCTCGAAGATCGGCCTGACGACCGTGTACCGGGCGCTCCAGTCGCTCTCCGACGCCGGCCGGGTCGACGTGCTGCGCACCGACGACGGCGAGTCGGTCTACCGCGCCTGTCAGTCCGACACGCACCACCACCACCTGATGTGCCGGGACTGCGGGCGCACGGTCGAGGTGGCCGGGCCGGACGTCGAGCGGTGGGCGGAGGTCATCGGGGCCGAGCACGGCTTCATCAACGTCACCCACACCGTCGAGGTCTTCGGCACCTGCTCCTCGTGCGCGGAGTCGTCCGGGAAGGCCACGGGAAAGAGCTGACCCCGTCCCGCGCGGGCTTTTTGAGAGGTACGCTGCCTGCGCCGCGACAAGCCCGCCGCGACATATAGGGAGATGCCGTGCCGTTCAGCCATGACATGGTGTATTCGCTGGCGACGGTGGTGGACCTCATCAACACCGGCGCCGGGGAGCGCGACGGGCTGACCGAGGTCGGCGATCTGGAGGAGTTCATCCGCAGGCGACAGGTCAGCGGGGTCGGCACGGTGACCCAGCGGGACCTCGCCGAGGTCCGGGCCCTGCGCCAGGAGTTCCACGCCGTGTTCACCGCGCCGGACCAGCCGACGGCGGTCGGCCTGCTCAACACGCTGCTGCGGCGCACCCGCATCACGCCGAGCCTCACCGAGCACGACGGCCACCCGCTCCACGTCCACTACTTCGCGCCGGACGCGTCGGTCGCCGAGCACCTGGCCGCCGACTGCGGCGTCGCGCTCGCCCACGTGTTCGTGCAGAACGAGCGGGATCGCCTGCGCGTGTGCGCCGCGTCCGACTGCTCGCAGGTTTTCGTGGACGAGTCGAGGAACCGCTCCCGGGTCTACTGCGACAGCCGCACCTGCGGAAACCGCATGCACGTCGCCGCGTACCGGGCCCGCCGCCGCGACGCCTCCTGACGGTCGGGCCACGGCGGCGGGAGGTCTTTCCCCAGGAGGTCTTTCCCGGGGCGGTGCCATACTTTCGGCGCTAGCGAGGCGCTCGCCCACGCTTTCGCGCGTGAGGCGCTCGCCACGCTTTCGGCATGGACGAGGCTCAGGGTCTCGGCGCGAGCGGAGCATCCGGCCGCGCTTTCGACGCCAGCGAGGCGCTCGCCCTCGTTTTCGGCAGGGGCGGAGCGCCTGGGGCCACGTGTCCGGCGCGAGCGGGGCGCTTGGCCATTTGTCTGGCGCGGCCGTGCGGACTGCCGGCCCCTCTCCGAAGAGCCCGTACGCCGACCGCCGCGCCCCAGCGGCGGCAGAGGAGCCCGTACGGAGACCCTTATCGGGCCGTCACCGCGCCGTTCCCGTATTCGGGGCCGACCTCGTTGGGCACGGCCCCGCCATACCTGCGGTCGCGTTTGGCGTAGATCTCGCACGCCTGCCACAGGTCCCGGCGGTCGAAGTCGGGCCACAGCTGATTGAGGAAGACCATCTCGGCGTACGCGGACTGCCAGAGCAGGAAGTTGGAGGTGCGCTGCTCGCCGGACGAGCGCAGGAACAGATCCACGTCCGGGATCTCCGGCTCGTCCAGGTAGCGGGCGAAGACCTTCTCCGAGACCTTGTCGGCCTTGACCCGGCCGGCGGCGATGTCGCGCGCGAGCTTCACCGCCGCGTCGACGATCTCCGCGCGGCCGCCGTAGTTCACGCAGAACTGGAGGGTCAGCGTGCTGTTGCCGACCGTCATCCGCTCGGCGTCCTCGAGCTCCTTGATGACGCTCTTCCACAGCCGCCCGGGACGCCCGGCCCAGCGGACCCGCACGCCCATCTCGTTGAGCTGGTCGCGCCGCCGGCGGATGACGTCGCGGTTGAATCCCATGAGGAAGCGCACCTCGTCCGGCGAGCGCTTCCAGTTCTCGGTGGAGAAGGCGTACGCCGACAGGTAGGGGATGCCGAGCTCGATGGCGCCCTCGATCACGTCGAACAGCGACGCCTCGCCCATCTTGTGGCCCTCGGTCCTGGGCAGCCCGCGTGCCTTGGCCCAGCGGCCGTTGCCGTCCATGACGATCGCCACGTGTCGCGGCAGCAGGTCGGGCGGGATGGCGGGCGGGGTCGCCCCGGACGGGTGCGGAGAGGGAGGACGGACCATGTACCGAGGGTATTGCGTCTCGACCGGTCCTCAGGTGCGGGAGATGTGTGGATCCGGTGCGGATTCCGCGCGTTCCTCGCACTGCTCCGGCCAAGCGGGGGCAGGGCTCGCGGGCTCCCGTTCGGGCCGGGCGGGCGAAGGGCCTGCGGGCTCTCGCGCGGGGGCAGGACCCGCAGACCCGGACCAGGCGGGTGAAGGGCCTGCGGACGCGGGCCGGGTGAGCGAAGGGTCGGCGGGCTCCCGTGCGGGCCACTCGCGTTCCACGTGGCGCAGCGAGCGGATGCCGTGCTCCAGGTGCCACTGCAGGTACGCGGCGACTAGGCCGCTGCACTCGGCGCGGTGCCGGGGCTCGGAGGCGTCGGCGGTCGCCCAGTCGCCGCGCAGCAGGGCGATCATCAGCGCGATCGTCTCCGCGGCGGGCACCGCGGCGCCGGGCGGGCGGCAGGAGCCGCACACCACGCCGCCCGCGACGATCGCGAAGGCGCGTACGGCCTCCGCGCCGCACCGGGCGCACTCCGACAGCGCGGGGGCGTAGCCCGCCACGGCCAGCGAGCGCAGGAAGAACGCGTCGAGCACCAGCCGGGCCTCGTGGCCGCCCTCGGCGAGCGTGCGCAGCCCGCCGACCAGCAGCAGGAACTGGCGCAGCGCCGGCTCCTTCTCCCCCACGGTCAGCCGGTCGGCCGTCTCCAGCATCGCCGTCCCGGCGGTGTATCGGGCGTAGTCGGCCACGATCGCCTCGCCGTACGGGTGCAGGGTCTCGACCTGGGTGATCACGTCGAGCGACCTGCCGGTGTGGAGCTGGAGGTCGACGTGGGAGAACGGCTCCAGCCGCGCGCCGAAGCGCGAGGTGGTCCTGCGCACGCCCTTGGCCACGCCGCGGACCTTGCCGGTGCGCCGGGTGAGGAGGGTGATGATGCGGTCGGCCTCACCCAGCTTCTGGGTGCGCAGCACGACGCCCTCGTCCCGGTAGAGACTCACCCCGCCATCGTAGGGGCGTACGCGGGTGCCCGCCGATCGGGAAATCGCCCCACCGAAGGGCAGGAAAGGTGAAAATTCGGTAATGATCCGGCGATGATGCCCGGTGACGAACCGGCCCCAAGCTGTACATCCAGGGGCCGTACGGTAAACCTGGGGTGCATCGGCTCAACCGAAAGGTCACTAAGCTTTGGCTTCCGGCGGACTTCCCGCGCCGGTCAAGCCTGAGGGCCTGATCTCCCCCCCGTTGCGTGAAAGGTTGCCATGACCCGCGTGGTCCTGCTGGGCTCTCCGCCCGGCCCGATCAGTCCCCCGCCACCCGGCGGCCAGCCCGCCCTGCCCGCGGACATCACGCTGAAATCACTGCCCGGGGCCCCCTCCGCGTACGACAGGCTGCTCGCCCAGGCCGCCGCGCTGGACCCCGAGCCGACGACGATCGCCCGGCCGTTGCACGTCCCCGCCTATCGCAGGCCGCACGGCCGGGTGGTGGCGAGCCCTGACATCGCCGGCGACCTGCGCGCGCTGGCCGACTTGGTCGAGGGCCTCGAGGACAACCTGCTGATCCTGCCGGCCGACTCGCTGGTCCACGACGAGCTGATCTACCAGCTCACCAAGGCCAAGCGGGGCGCGATCGCGCTGGTCGTCCGCGAGCAGCGCGAGGAGGCGGACGAGAACGCGCCTCCGCAGGAAGAGGAGATGGTGCCGATCGAGGAGGCGGAGCCCGAGATCGGCCAGAAGGCCATCGAGGGGCTGCCCCAGCGCACCCGCATCGGCCGCAGCCGGATCGTCTCGGTCGGCACCGCCTACCACGCGGTGACCCGGCCGAACGCCGCGCTGCTCGGGCCGCTCCACCTCCACCAGCGGCACCTGCCGACCCTCGCCGAGGTCGCCCGCGAGCTGGCGGACATGGCCCACCTGTTCGGCCCCGAGGACGACGTGACCGAGCTCGTCGTGCTCGGCCTCGTCAGGCGTGGCGTGTCGGTGGGCCGGCGCGGCCGCCGCGACCTGTTCTTCCGCCGCATCCGCAGCCAGGCCGAGGCCGACGAGGCGCTGGTGGAGATGGCGGGCTACGACGAGGACCGGGCCCGGCTGAACAACGCCGTGAAGGGCGCCGACGGCTTCTTCACCACGTTCTTCGTCAGCACCTACTCGCGTTTCATCGCCCGCTGGGCGGCCCGGCGGGGGCTCACGCCCAACCAGGTGACGCTGATCTCGATCGCCCTGGGCCTGCTGTCGGCGGGCGCGTTCGCCACCGGCACCCGCTGGGGCGCGGTGGCCGGCGCGCTGCTCATCTACTTCGCGTTCGTCTTCGACTGCGTGGACGGCCAGCTCGCCCGCTACGCGCGCAAGTTCGGTGTGCTCGGCGCCTGGCTCGACGCCACCTTCGACCGGTTCAAGGAGTACGCCGTCTTCGTCGGCCTCGCGGTCGGCGCGACGGTGTCGGGGCAGTTCGGCGATGGCGAGAGCATCTGGACGCTGGCGCTGATCGCGCTGGCCCTCCAGTCGGTCAAGCACCTGCTGGACTTCTCGTTCGGCGCGGCCAACCGGCGCAAGGCGCCCGTGCCGCTGCCCACGCTGGACCTGACGGTCGCCGACGACCGTCCGCTGCGGGAGGCGCTGGAGCAGCGCAGGGCGAGCCGGAACACCGGCGTGCGCGGGCTGCTGAAGCTGTGGACCAAGGCCGGCAAGTTCCGCCCGATCCACTGGGCCCGCAAGATGATCGTGTTCCCCATCGGCGAGCGCTTCGCCGCCATCGCGATCACCGCCGCGTTCTTCGATCCCCGGGTCACGTTCCTCACGCTGATCATCTGGGGCAGCGTCGCGGCTGTCTACACCCTCACCGGACGTTTCCTGAGGTCGCTCGCATGATCACTCAGCCGCAGGCCACCACGCAGCTCCCCGACCCCGACGAGGAGCGCCGCCGCATCCAGACCGCGCGCCTGCTCGCCTACCGCGACGACGGCCCGCTCGCCACCGCGCTGAAGGGCAGCCTTGGCCGGCTGCTGCCGCCCGTGCCCGCGACCGTGGTGGCGGTGCTCGCGATCGCCGCGCTGGCCTACTACGGCGTCCTCACCGACGGCGCGAGCCTGCTCGCGCCCGTCGCCGTGCTGCTCGTGCTGGTGCTGCCCACCGCGGGCCGCGACCACCTGGGCCGTCTCGACTGGCTCACTCCCCCGCTGCTGCGCGGGGCCGAGTTCATGACGATCATCCTGCTCGGGCTGGCCGAGGACACGCCCAAGTGGCTGCTGTTCGTGCTCATCTACGTGATCGGCTACCACACGTACGACACGGTCTACCGCACCCGGCAGGGCATCTGGCCCCCCGCCTGGGTGTATCTGGCCGGGCTCGGCTGGGAGGTCCGCCTGCTGATCCTGGGGCTGGCCGCCGCCGCCGGCTGGCTGACCCTCGCGGCGGCCGTCCTCACGGTGTATCTGCTCGCGCTGTTCGCGATCGAGAGCATCACGAGCTGGGTGCGGCTGGACAAGGCCTCCGCGCAGGCCCAGGCCGACCAGGACCTGGAGCAGTCGCCCGAGGAGGCCGCCGAGCAGATCACCGGCGAGGCCGAGCAGGGCTGAACCGGCGCCACTGGGAAACCGACGTTCGCCCCTCTTGCGCTCGGCGAGCGAAACCGACATCGACAGACGCGGCCCGCCTCTCCCGGCGGGCCGCGTCCGTTTTGGTACGACCGCATGCCGCGCTCCGGTGACCGGCGTACGACCGGGCGTGGAGCGTGCCGGTCAGGAGGCGGGTGAGGCGTCGAACAGCGCCCAGACGACCTTGCCCCCGCCGCGCGTGAGGATCCATCCCCACGCCGCGGTCAGCGCCTCGACCAGGTGCAGCCCCCGGCCCGACTCCGACAGGTCGCTCCAGGGTGAGATCGCGGGCACCCGGGCGCTGGCGTCGCTCACGCCGCAGCCGATATGAAAGCGGTGCTTCACCAGCCTCAGCCGGATCGGCGGGGCGTCGGCGGGGTCGTCGGGGGCGTGCCGCAGCGCGTTCGTCACCAGCTCCGACACCACGATCTGCGCGTCCGCCACGAGGGCGGGCACGCCCCAGCCGCGCAGCGTCCTGGCGGTGAAGTCCCGCGCGGCGGCCGCGGACGTGGTGCGTCCGTGGAAGGTGCACGTCGCGGAGGGAGGCAGGGACAAACCGGCGACGTCGTCCCGCTCGAACACCGAGGTCAACCACGGAGGCGCCGTCGCGGCTCCCGGGCCCGCCAGGTCTGCTGTCATCGCCGATCCCTCAGGTCTCACCCATTACATGATGTGAATATCCCTGCCGTCGTGTATCTTGCCCTGTGCCTTGCGGATGCAAGCACGCGTGCACGTGCAAATGTCGCGCGTCCCCGACTTTCCGTGGAAGTTCCCGGAAAAGACGGCCACACCCCGGTCCGGTAGGATGATCAAGCCGATTGATTCGATAGGAATTCCCCCGGGAGTGCCGCCGATGGAGCGAACGTGAACGCACAGGCGGGCAACACCGTCCCCTTACCTGTCGGGACCGCCGCCCGCGTCGGCCCGACGGCCCTGCGGCTTCTGCTCGGGGCGCAGCTCAGGCGGCTGCGCCGGGAGAGCGGCATCACCCCGGAGAAGGCGGCCCAGGCCATCCGCGCCTCGCATGCCAAGATCAGCCGGCTCGAGCTCGGCCGGGTGGGCTTCAAGGAGCGGGACGTCGCCGACCTGCTCACCCTCTACGGCATCACCGACCCCGACGACCGGGCCGTGCTGCTCGACCTGGCGCGGCAGGCGAACATCCCCGGCTGGTGGCACAAGTACAGCGACGTGCTGCCGGGCTGGTTCGAGTTCTACGTCGGGCTGGAGGAGGCGGCGTCGGTCATCCGCTGCTACGAGCCGCAGTTCGTCCCCACGCTGCTGCAGACGCCCGAGTACGCGCGGGCCCTCGTCCTGCGCGGCACCCCGGGGCGGCCGGCCGACGACGTCGACCGGCGCGTGGACCTGCGGATGCGCCGGCAGGAACGGCTGACCGGCCCCGACGCCGCGATGCTGTGGGCGGTGATGGACGAGGGGGCGCTGCGCCGTCCGATCGGCGGCCGGAAGGTCATGCGCGCCCAGCTTGAGCACCTCATCGAGGCGATCAAGCGGCCGAACATCACGCTGCAGATCGTGCCGTTCGAGCACGGCGGTCACCCGGCCTGCGGGGGGCCTTTCACGATCCTGCGCTTCACCGAGCCCGAGCTGCCCGACGTCGTCTACCTGGAGCAGCTCACCAGCGCCCTCTACCTGGACAAGCCCGAGGACACCGAGGCGTACACGCAGGTGCTGAACGCGGTGTGCGTGGACGCCCGCCCGGCCACCCACACCGCCGCGTTCCTGGAGGAGCTGCTCGCCGACCTCGGGTGACTCACATCCTGGAGAAGAACGCCTGGCAGGTCTCGGCGAAGGCGACCGCCCGGGCGGTGGGCCGCACGCCTCGCACCGAGGCCAGCACGACGTCGAGCGTGGGCACGTCGTCGCTGATCGGGACGCACGCGACCCGGCCGCCGTCGTAGGTCTGGTCGCTTTCGGCCCGCTGGTTGAGTATCGAGTAGCCGTGCCCGCCCGCCACCAGTGAGCGCGCCGTCTCGTAGCTCGACGTGCGGAACCGCACGCGCGGCTCGCTGGGATAGATCGCCCGGAAGTAGTCGCGGCTGCGCGGCAGGTCCAGCAGGATCATCGGCTCGGTCGCCAGGTCCGCCAGCGACACCGTCTCCGCCCGGGCCAGCGGGTGCTCCGGCGACAGCAGCGCGTACGGCCTGGCCCGGGTGAGGGGCCGGATGTCGAGGTCGAGGGCGAGGTCGATGGCGTAGACGAGGGCGACCTCGCACCGGCCGTCGAGCAGGGCCGCCTCCATGGCGGAGATCTCGCCCTCCGCGACACTGACCCGCACTCCCGGGTAGCGTTCGGCGAACTCGCGCAGCAGCCGGGACAGGTAGAACGGCGCGAGCGTGGTCAGGCAGCCGACGGCGAGCTCGCCGGTCAGCGACCCGGCCAGGCCGCGCGCCGACTGGGCGAGCGCCGCGGCGTGCGCCAGGAACTCCCGGGCTTCGATGAGGAAGCGCTCGCCCGCGCGGGTCAGCGACAGGCCGCGGGCGTGGTGGCGGATCAGAAGCTGCACGCCGAGCTCCCGCTCCACCTGGGCGATGGCAGCCGAGATCGCCGACTGCGCCACCATGAGTTCCCTGCTGGCCGCGGTCATGCTGCCGAGTTCGGCCGCGGTTACGAAGTAACGCAGCTGGACGAGGGTGAAGTTGACGTCCGCCACGCACCCATTGTGACCGTCCATGTGTCCGGCGGCGCCCGCAAACCGGTATGAACTTCGAATGCCTTTTCCTGGCTCTGATCAGGCGTTTTCCCTTTGGAAACGGCGAGTGCCCAGGGCGACGCCCACCACGGCGAAGGCCAGGGACACCACGACCCCCCACGCCAGGGCGGAGGAGGCGTAGGAACCGGCGAACAGCGCGCGCAGCCCCTCGACCGCGTACCGGAACGGCGTGAGCCGCGACACCACGTCGAGCCAGGCGGGGGCGAGCGACATCGGCAGCAGCGCACCCGACAGCAGCATCAGCGGGACGACCACGGTGGACATCACCGGCGCGAACAGCTCCTGCCGCATCGTGAGCGCCGCGGCGTACGACAGCGACGCCAGGCCGACGGCGAGCACGGTGATCAGCAGCAGCGCGAGCAGCACCCCGGCGAGCGGCGCCCGCAGCCCCAGCGCCCAGGCCGCCGCGATGATCGCCACCGCCTGGATCAGCAGCACCACGGTGTCTCTGAGCACCCGGCCGAGCAGCAGCGTCACCCGGCTCACCGGCGTGACCCGCAGCCGTTCGAGCACGCCGAACCGATGGTCGAACACGATGCCGAAGCCGGCCATGCCCGCGCTCGTCAGCCCGAGCTGCACCAGCAGGCCGGGCACGAGGACCTCCCACGACCCCACCCCGCTGCGGGCGAACAGCGGGCCGAACAGCACGAGGTAGAGGAACGGCTGCACCGCGCCGAAGGCCAGGCCGAACTTGTCGCCGAACGAGGCGCGCAGATAGTGGCCGGTCAAGGCGGCGAGGGCGGTCACGCGGCGGCCTCCTCGCGCAGCTCGCGGCCGGTGACGGCGAGGAAGACCTCGTCGAGCGTGCGGGCGCCGTGCCCCGATTTCAGCTCGTCGGGGGTGCCCGCGGCGACGATCCGGCCGTGATCGATGATCAGGACGCGGTCGCAGAGCGCGTCGGCCTCCTCCAGATAGTGGGTGGTGAGGAAGACCGTCAGGCCGTCCCGCTCGCGCAGCCGGCGCACGTGGTCCCAGAGGTTGGCGCGGCTGTGCGGGTCGAGCCCGGTCGTGGGCTCGTCGAGGAAGAGCAGCTCGGGCCGGTGGAGCAGGCCCATCGCGATGTCCAGCCGGCGCTTTTGGCCGCCCGACATCGTGGCCGTCGTGCGCTCCTCGACGCCCGGAAGGTCCAGCTCGGCGAGCAGGGTGGTCACCCGTTCGCGGGCCCGTCTGCGGCTCAGGCCGTACAGGCGGGCCTGCAGCACCAGCTCCTCCCCCACCGGGGAGAACGGCGCGATCGCGCCGCCTTGGGCGACGTAGCCGATGCGGCGGCGTACGCCCGCGGGGTCGGCGAACAGGTCGGCGCCGGCGACCGTGGCGGTGCCGGACGTCGGGCGCAGCAGCGTGGTCAGCATGCGCAGCGTGGTGGTCTTGCCCGCGCCGTTCGGTCCGAGAAAGCCGACGATCTCCCCCGCTGAGACGTCGAGATCGATCCCCCGGACGGCCTCGACCGGGCCGAAGGTCTTGGTGAGCCCTCTGGCGTGAATCATGCTGGGTAGAGTAACACCAAATTTGGAGTCACTTAAAGATTGCAGCGGCCCTTACAATCGAGGAGTGGAAGAGGGCCTGCGGGAGCGGAAGAAGCGGGAGACGCGGCAGCGCATCGCCGACATCGCGATGGGGCTGTTCCTGCAACGGGGGTTCGACAACGTCACGGTGGCCGAGGTGGCCAGGGCCGCCGACGTGTCGGTCAACACGGTCTTCAACTACTTCCGCACCAAGGAAGACCTGTTCCTCGACCGCAGCGAGGAGAGCGAGGACCTCCTGGCCCGGGCCGTGCGCGAGCGCCGCGCGGGCGAGACGGCGGTCCAGGCGGTGCGCCGCGACTTCTTCGAGGCGCTCGACGCCGGCGACTGGCGATACGGGATGAGCGACGGCCTCGACCTGTTCACGCAGCGGGTGCGGGAGAGCCTGGCGCTCCAGTCACGGGTCCGCCTGCTCGACGTCAACCGGGAGGAGCGGCTGGCGCGGACGCTCGCCGAGGAGACCGGGGCCGACCCCGACGACCCGACCCCATGGCTGGTGTCGGCGCAGATCTGCGCCGTCGTGCGCGCGCTGACCCGCCACTTCGCCGTACGGCAGACGGCCGGCGAGGACCCCGCGCTGATCAGGGCGGACCTCAGGGAGCACGCCGGACGGGCCTTCGATCTGCTGGAGCACGGGATCGGCGGCTACTGCCCGCGACCCTAGGACGGCCGCCGCCCAAGACCCCGGGGTCGTCCGGCCTCCCGCCGGCACCGGCGCCCCGGCGCCTACCGGCGGTAAGCTGCCAACCGAAAGGGAGGTGCGATGGTGGCCGAGCCGGGATGCGCGGGGACTTCGACCCGCCAGGGCCCGTTCGCCGACGACTGTCCGAGCCGGGTGGTGCTGAACCACGTGGCGAACCGGTGGGGGACGCTGATCGTCACCTCGCTGCACGAAGGCCCGATGCGCTTCCACCAGCTCCGCGACAACATCGGCGGGATCAGCGAGAAGATGCTGTCGCAGAGCCTGCGGCTGCTCATCCGGGACGGCCTCATCGACCGCACCGTGGAGCCCAGCACCCCGCCCCGGGTGACATACTCGCTGACCCCGCTCGGCCTCGAACTCGCCTCGCCGCTGCGCACGCTGGTCGACTGGATCACCCTCCGCACCGACGACATCGTCGCCGCCCAGGAGCGCTACGACCGCGCCCAGACCGCCTGACCGGCGGCGGTTTCAGGGATTCGGCCCGGACGCGGCGGTGACCGCGCCCCGCGCCGATCCGGTCACGCGCCGCCGCGGATGGCGCACCGGAACCGTGCCGACCTGGTAACAGGAGCGGACACACGACCCGTAGTCCTTTCACACGCCCATCGGCGATCTCCCTGGATCATGGCCGGGCCGACGCACGCAGCCGAGCGTGCGAGCGGCCCGCACGTGTCCCCACGCGCGCCTCATAACTTACTCCTAGTAAGTGGCCAACGAGAAGGTACGTACTTCCTAGAAGTTCGCTCCCTTCCTACAGTGAGACTATGAAGATCGAAGTCTTTTCCGACCTGGTCTGCCCGTGGTGCTACATCGGAAAGCGCCGCCTTTCGATCGCGATCGAGCAGGCCGGGGTCGAACCCGAACTGGTCTGGCGGGCGTTCCAGCTCGACCCGTCCTATCCGTCCGGCATCACCTGGACGCTCAGCGAGGCGCACCTCAACCGCTACGGCGTCACCGCGGAGGAGGACCGGCGCAGGCAGAGGCTCGTCACCGACCTCGCGGCCGAGGTCGGCCTGGAGTACCGCCTCGACCGCGCGATCATGGCGAACACCGCCGACGCGCACCGGCTGGTCAAGCACGGCCACGCGCATGGGAAGGGGACCGAGACCGCCGAGGCGCTGATGCGCGCGTACGCGATCGAGGGCCGCGACGTCGGCGACCTTGCGACGCTCGACGAGATCGCCGCCGAGCAGGGGCTGCCACCGCTGGAGCCGGGCGCCTACCGGGACGAGGTCACCGCCGACCTGATCCTCGCGTCAAGATACGGCATCGTCGGCGTCCCCACGATCGTCGTCGACGAGAAGCACATCCTGGTCTCGCCCGAAATCCAGGACCTCACCCGCTTCTTGCGGAAGCATTCCGGCTGATCCCGGCAGCCCGCGGAGAAGGAGCCGAGCCGTGTCTGATCCACAGCCCTCCGCGGACCCGCTGCTGCGGGTGCGCGACCTGCGTATCGAGGTGCCCGGCGGCGCCGAGGCCGTAGGCGGCGTGTCGTTCGACGTCGCGCCCGGCGAGGCCGCCGGCCTGGTCTTGACCGGCGCCGGAGTGGCCGCGCTCGGCCCGTCCGCCCGCCCGTGACCGGCGGCGGCGTACGCGAAAGAACGGGCAGACCGGCATGAGGGGCCGGGCCGCCGGGAGAAGAAGACCCCCGCCAACCCGACCATCACGAGAATCAGGAGAAACAGGTGAGCATCGTCCTACCCGAGGATCCGTTCCACCGCAGGCTGCACCATGTGGTGCCCGCGGGCCTGACCTCGGAGACCGCGCAGACCGGCGGCATGCACCGGCTGGCCGCCATCAGCGGCAGCACCGTGGGGTCGCGCCGGTTGTGGATGGGCCAGACCCACGTGGCTCCGGCGACCGTCTCCGCGAACCACCACCACGGCGACTCGGAGACCGCGATCTACGTGGTCAGCGGCACGCCGTCGTTCGTGTTCCTCGACGTGGACGCCGAGGAGCCGCGCGAGGTGCGCATCGACACCAAACCGGGCGACTACATCTTCGTGCCGCCGTTCGTGCCGCACCGGGAGGAGAACCCCGACCCCGATCAGGAGGCCGTCGTGGTCGTCGCCCGCAGCACGCAGGAGGCGATCGTGGTCAACCTGCCCGAGCTCAAGTGGACCGGCCCGGTCCGGACGACGGCGTGACCACGGAGGTCGTCGAGTACACCGTCCCCGGCCGCGTCCGGTCCCGGGCCGCCCACCCCATCCTGGCGCGGTTCCGCGAGCGCCTGCCCGAGGCGCTCGCCGGGGTTTGAGCGAGGGCGTCACGGAAGACCCGGGAAGCGCCGGGCACCCCGGATGCAGGTCCTTTTCTTGTGCTGAGGCCATGCGGCGGGTGGCCTCAGCACCACAAGGTGCGCGGCCGTCACGACGGCGACGGTGACGCCCGCCGTCCCCACCCCCGCCTGTCCTCACAACCCGGTTCCGGCTCGTCAGGGTTCCGGCGGGGCCTCGCCTCCCGCCAGGCGGCGGGCGCTCCACACCAGCGCCTCGGTGACGCGGGCCTGCGACAGCCCCAGGGTGTGCCGCTGGAACTGATACACCTCGGGCGCGAGCGGCGCCAGCACGGCGTCGGCCATTCCCTCCGGATCCGGCACCCGCGCCTCGGTCAGGAGCATCCGCACGTGCGTGCGCCAGAAGCGGTAGGCGCCGGTGCCGAACCGCGCGCTCCCCGTCTCGGCCCCCAGCACGAGGTGCAGGTGGCGCTCCAGCAGATCGGTCATGGCGACGCAGAACGCGGCGAGCCGGTCGGCCGGTGAGGCCCCCGGGCCGAGCGGCGGCGGGCCGTTCAGGATGTGTCCCTGCACCTGCCGCTCGTGCTCGTCCAGAAGCGCCGTCGCGATGGCGGACGGGTTGGGGTAGCGCCGGTAGAGCGTGGCCCGCCCCACCCCCGCCGCCTTGGCGATCTCGTCCATCGTGACGTGCCGCGCGTCCCTGGTCGCGAAGAGCCGTTCGGCCGCCTCCAGCACGCGCATGCGGTTGCGCGCGGCGTCCGCCCGCTCCCGCACCGGCGCCGGACGGACCGGTTCGAGGTCGAGCACGGGCAGTTCCCGGCCGGCGCCGACCGGCCCGGTCCCCTTCGAAGGAACGCGGCCGTTCCTCCGGTTCCCGCCGTGATCCGCAACCCCGTCGTCCATGAGGCCATCGTATCCCCCCGATCACAGCATGTGGACATCGTGTCCACTTTTGTCTTACGCTCATCCGGACACGATGTCCGGTTCTGCTCCGGCTTCCTCCGGCTCTTCGGAAGAGAGATCACGATGTATGCCCTGTTCCTCGCCTCCGCGCTCCTGGCCGGCTGCTTACTGGCAGTGCAAGCCTCCGTGAATCTCCAGCTCAACAAGGCGGTGGGGACGCCGTACGGCGCCTCGACCCTGCAACTGGGCGTGGCGACGGCCCTGCTGGCGATCCTCGCGGCCGCCGCCGGAGCGATCGGCGCGGTCCGCCTGGCGCCCGGCGTGCCCTTCTGGCACCTGCTCGGCGGCCTGGCCAGCCCGCTCTACATCACCAGCGGAATCCTGCTGTTCCCCCGCCTCGGCGCGCTGGCCGCGGCGGGCCTGTTCGTGACCGGCCAGATGTTCGCGTCGCTGGGGCTGGACCTGTTCGGCCTGCTCGGCATCGCCCGCAGGCCGCTCAGCATCGGCATCGTGCTCGGCGCGCTCGCGGTCCTCGCCGGCATCACGGTCGTCATCCGGGGACAGCGCCCGGCGCGGACGCCGCCCGCCGCGGGCGGGACCGGTGCCCCCGCCCGCGGCGGGACGGCCACCGCCACCGCCCCCGTGGCCGTACGCCGGGCCGCCGGCCCCGGCCAGGGCGGCTGGATCCTGCTGGGCATCGTGGCCGGCGCGGTCCTGCCGGTGCAGGGAGCGGTCAACGCCGCGCTGCGCAAGGACGTCGACGAGCCGGTGACCACCGCGATGATCAGCTTCATCGTGGCCACGATCACCATCGCCGTGGTGCTGCTCGTCCTGCTGGCGACGCGCCGCACCCCCCGGCCGCGGCTGAGCGGGGTGCGCACGATGCCCTGGTGGGGCTGGCTCGGCGGCGCCTGCGCCGCGGCGTACGTCACCGCGACCTTCACGCTCATCCCCGCGATCGGCGCCGCCACCACCGTGGCGCTGACCGTGACCGGCCAGCAGATCGCCTCGGCCGTGATCGACAACTACGGCTTCCTGCGGCTGCCCCGGCGCCCGCTCACCGCGCCGCGCCTGGCCGGTCTCGTCCTGCTCGTCGTCGGCTCCGTGCTGGTCCAGCTCACCTGAGCCACCGGCTCACCGCCGCGGCGTGGCGGGCGCGGGGGCGTGGCCGGAGGCCCGGCGGCTGTATACCTGTCCACGTGAAGTTGGACGAGCTTGATCGCGCCATAATCCGGGCCCTTGTCGACGACGCCCGGGCGACGTACGCCGAAATAGGCGCTCAAGTGGGGCTGTCGGCTCCGGCCGTGAAGAGGCGGGTCGACCGGCTGATCGCCAGCGGCGCGATAACCGGCTTCAGCGCCCGGGTGGAGCCGTCGGCCCTCGGCTGGACCACCGAGGCGTACGTCGAGCTGTACTGCCGGGGCAAGACCTCACCGGCGGAGATCGGCATGGCCGTGTCCCGGCACCCGGAGGTCGTCTCGGCCTGCACGGTCACCGGCGAGGCCGACGCGCTGCTGCACATCCGCGCGACGGACGTACGGCATGTCGAGCGGGTGATCGAGCGCCTGGCGGCCGAGCCGTTCGTGGTCCGCACCAAGAGCTCCATCGTGCTGTCGCGGTTGATTAACGGATCGCTGCAAAACGGCTGAAGGACGCAAGCGATGCACGGGTGATCGCAACGGGGACGCATTGGAATGGCGCCTTCCGATTCCTACGCTGAAGTCCCGTTCACCCGGTTTCCCGCTTGGAGAGTCAACGATGACGCTCGCGCCAGCGACCGAGGCCACGGACAGTGGCCGTACGGGCACGACCCGGCATTTCCTGATGTGCCGGCCCGAGTTCTTCACCGTCTCGTATTCCATCAACCCGTGGATGCACCCCGAGAGGGAGACCGACACGGCGAAGGCGTTGCGGCAGTGGGAGAACCTGCGGCAGGTGTACGAGAGCCTGGGCCACACCGTGGACCTGATCGACCCGATCGAGGGCCTGCCGGACATGGTGTTCGCCGCCAACGGCGCGCTCGTGGTGGACGGACGGGTCTACGGAGCCAAGTTCGCGCACCCGGAGCGCGCCGCCGAGGGCCCCGCCTACCTGCGGTGGTTCGTCGAACGGGGATACGAGACACTGGAGGCGTCCTTCACCAACGAGGGTGAGGGCGACTACCTGACGCTCGACGAGATGATCCTGGCCGGGACGGGCTTCCGCACCGATGTGGCGGCGCACATGGAGGCCCAGGAGTTCCTCGGCCGGCCGGTCATCACGCTGCGCCTGATCGACCCGAGGTTCTACCACCTCGACACCGCCCTGTTCCCGCTGAACGGCCACAACGTCGCGTACTATCCGGAGGCGTTCAGCGAGGGCAGCAGGAAGGTGCTGCGGCGGCTGTTCCCCGACGCCGTGATCGCCACGTCCGCGGACGCGGAGGTGCTGGGTCTCAACGCGGTGAGCGACGGCCGCAACGTCGTCGTCAACGCCGAGGCCACCGGGCTGATCCTGGAGCTGAAGCGCCGGGGCTTCGAGGTCGTCCCGGTCGACCTCAGCGAGCTGCGCAAGTCCGGCGGCGGTCCCAAGTGCTGCACCCTCGAGATCCGCCCGAGCAGGGAGACCCGATGAAAACCGAGGAGCACATCAGGCTCGGCGAGAGCCACAGTGCGCACAACTACCATCCGCTGCCCGTCGTGATCAGCGCGGCCGAGGGCGCGTGGGTCACCGACGTGGAGGGCAGGCGATACCTCGACTGCCTGGCCGGTTACTCCTCGCTGAACTTCGGGCACGGCAACCCCGCGATCCTCGCGGCGGCCCGCGAGCAGCTCGACCGGCTGACGCTGACCAGCCGGGCGTTCTACCATGACCGGTTCGCCGCGTTCGTGACCGGCCTCGCCGAGCTGTGCGGCAAGGACATGGTCCTGCCGATGAACACCGGCGCGGAGGCCGTCGAGACCGCCGTCAAGGTCGCCCGCAAGTGGGGGTACGAGGTCAAGGGCGTCGCCCCCGGCCAGGCCAACATCGTCGTGATGGAGGACAACTTCCACGGCCGCACCACGACGATCGTGGGCTTCTCCACCGACCCCGAGTCGCGGGACGGCTTCGGCCCCTTCGCCCCCGGCTTCCGCGTCGTCAAGTACGGCTCGGCCGAGGCGGTCAGGGAGGCGATCGACGAGAACACGGTGGCCGTGCTGCTCGAACCCATCCAGGGCGAGGCCGGCGTGCTGGTCCCGCCGGACGGCTACCTGGCCGCCGTACGGGAGATCTGCACCGAGAACAACGTGCTGTTCGTGGCCGACGAGATCCAGTCGGGCCTCGGCCGCACCGGGGACACCTTCGCCTGCGACCACGAGCGGGTCGTCCCCGACCTGTACGTCCTGGGCAAGGCCCTCGGCGGCGGCGTGGTGCCGGTCTCCGCGGTCGTCGCGAACGCCGACGTCATGGGCGTGATCGGGCCAGGCCAGCACGGATCCACCTTCGGCGGCAACCCGCTGGCGTGCGCGGTCGGCGAGGCGGTGATCGGGCTGCTGAAGACCGGCGAATACCAGGCCAGGGCCCGCGAGCTCGGCGCGTTCCTGCACGAGCGGCTGGCGGGCCTCGGGCCCGGCGTGGTCGCCGTGCGCGGGCGCGGGCTGTGGGCGGGCATCGACATCGACCCCGCGATCGGCACCGGGCGGCAGATCAGCGAGGCGCTCATGCGCCGCGGCGTGCTCGTGAAGGACACCCACGGCTCGACGATCCGTCTCGCGCCGCCGCTCGTCGTCTCCCGCGACGACCTGGAGTGGGCGCTGGACCAGCTCAGCGCGGTGCTGCGGGAGGCTCGGGCCTGAGCCGCACGGTGTCGTGGTCGCCTGAGCCGGTGAACCACGTCACCGTGGCCTCCCCGGGCGTCAGGTCGACGGCGGCCATCATGTTGGGAAACCAGGGCCCCTTGCCGATGCGCCACCGCAACGGCGGCCGGGGCAGGCCCCCGGTCCCGGCCAGCACCGCGCCGAGCACGCCCGCGAGCCCGAACGACGCCACGACGTTGGCCAGGCGCAGCGTGCGGCTCAGCGGGTTGCGGATCGGCGAGCAGACGATCTGATGGATCCGCCCGCCGCCCCGGCGGCGTACGGACGCCAGGTAGGAGTAGTGGACGTCGCCGGACAGCAGCAGGACGGTCGCGGGCGGCCGGCCCCGGCGGCCCGCGGCGACCTCCAGCACCACCCGCGCGAGGTCCTCGAACGACCGGCGGAAGGCCCCCCAGTGCTCCAGGTCGAGGAACTGCCGCAGCCGCTCGCCCCACCGGGCCGCCCGGCGGCCCCAGACGCCGTCGCAGATCGCCTCGTTCCAGCTCTCGACGTGGTGGATGCCCACGGGCAGCAGGATCGGCAGCGACGACCCGACGAGCAGGTGGTCGAAGCCGCCGGTGGCGTGCTCGTCGAACCAGTCCCACTCCCCCGGGTCGAGCATCCTGCGGCGGCCCGGCTCCAGCACCCGCGCGCTGCGGCTGTCCACCACGATCAGCCGGGTGCCGCCGAGGTCCCTGTGGTAGCTCCAGCGCACCGACCCGGGCTCCCGGTCCGCCCGCCGGGCGAACGCGTCGAGCGCCTCGTCGCCGCCGCCCGCCCGCAGCGCGGCGAACACCGGGTCGGCGGCCCGCTCGGCCGGGGTCAGGTTGCCCAGGTGCTGGTAGACGTAGTAGGAGCCGAGCGCGGAGACGATGCGCCGCTCCCACCAGGGCACCCCGGCCATCTGCTCGCGCCACGCCTTCGAGGTGTTCCAGTCGTCCCTGACGTCGTGGTCGTCGAAGATCATCAGGGTCGGGACCGTGGCCATCAGCCAGCGGACCGGAGGGTCGGACCACGCCTGCCGGTACAGCTCGGCGTACTCCTCGAAGTCGACGACCTCCTGCGGGCCCTCGTCCCTGCGCCCGGCGATGAACTCCCGCATGGCCGGGGTCAGCTCGTCGGCGTACACCTGGTCGCCCAGCATCAGGATCAGGTCCGGCCGTTCGTCCGGCGACTCCATCAGACGCAGGCCGTACGCCCGCAGGACGTCCGGGCCGTGCGTGCGCGCGTACGGCTCCTCGTGCGGCACGCTGGTGCGGCAGGAGCCGAAGACCAGCCGGTCGAGGCGGGTGAGCGGGCGGATCACGCTCGGCGGCAGGCCGTCGGCCGGCCACACCCGCCGGCCGTCGAGCTCCACCTCGTACGCCACCGGGCCGTCGACTGCGACGTCCACCAGGGCGTAGTGGTGGCCGTGCACGGTGAAGGTGCGCTCCTCGGAGCGGGCGTCACCGGCCCGCACGCGCACCGTGCAGGGCTCGGAGGTCTCCACCCAGACGGTGGCGGCGGACGCGTCCACGTGACGCAGCAGCGGGCCCAGCACAAGTTCCGGCACGCCCCTCTGTCTACTGCAAACCCGAACCACCGCAAAAGTTCGCAAAGTGATCTTTTCCACTGCTGTTGACCCGCCGATACGCCGGAACGTCGAAATCCCGCCCGGCGATCTCCGTATTGGCCACTATCGCGATCACCCCGAGCGCGGTTTGATCCAGATGTCGCTCCTCCCGGCCCGCTTTCCGCGGCCGTCAACGTCGACGGCACGCGGGGTCCGGGGGAACGGCACCCCTTCGACAGGAGAACAACGCGATGACCATCACGGACTTCCCGACAACGGCGTCGGGGGTTCGGTCCCCGATCCCCGATTCACCGGCCACGACCCCCGGTGAGCGCGCCCTCGCCGCCGCGCGCTTCCAGCTCGCCGAGGCGTCCCGCTTCCTCGGCCTCGACGACGGCATGCACCGCATGCTCGCCACGCCCCGCCGTTCCCTGACGGTCTCCGTGCCCGTACGGCGCGAGGACGGCCGCCTGGAGGTGGTGCAGGGCCACCGCGTGCAGCACAACCTGTCGCGCGGCCCGGCCAAGGGCGGCATCCGCTTCCACCCCGCCACCGATCTCGCCGAGGTCACCGCCCTCGCCATGTGGATGACGTGGAAGTGCGCGCTCGTCGGCATCCCGTACGGCGGGGCCAAGGGCGGCGTGGCGGTGGACCCGGCCACGCTGACCACCCGCGAGCTCGAACGCGTCACCCGGCGCTACGTCAACGAGATCCTGCCCCTGATCGGGCCGGAGAAGGACATCCCCGCGCCCGACGTCGGCACCGACGAGCAGACCATGGCGTGGATCATGGACACCTACAGCGCGAACGCCGGCTACTCCGTCCCCGGCGTGGTCACCGGCAAGCCCACGGCGCTCGGCGGGTCGCTGGGCCGCGCGGGCGCGACCTCGCGCGGGGTGCGGATCGCCGCGCTGCAGGCGCTGGCGCGGACGCGGCGCTCCCCCGAGGGCGCGACCGTGGCGGTGCAGGGCTTCGGCAAGGTGGGCGCGCTCGCCGCGCAGTATCTCGCCGACGCGGGCTGCCGTGTCGTGGCCGTCTCCGACGCGGGCGGCGCGGTCGTCCGCCCCTCCGGGCTCGACGTGGCCGCGCTGCGCGCCCACGCGGCCGAGACCGGCTCGGTCCGCGGCTACCGCGACGCCGACCCGCTCTCCCACGACGAGCTGCTCGAACTCGACGTGGACGTGCTGGTGCCGGCCGCGCTGGAAGGCGTGATCACGGAGGACAACGCGCCGCGCGTACGGGCCCGCCTGGTGGTGGAGGGCGCGAACGGCCCCACCACGCCCGAGGCCGACCCGATCCTGGCCGGGAACGGGATCACCGTGGTCCCCGACATCCTGGCCAACGCCGGCGGGGTCATCGTGTCCTACCTGGAGTGGGTGCAGAACACCCAGGCGTACTCCTGGAGCGCCGGAGAGGTCGAGATGAAGCTCCGCGACCTGATGGAGAACGCCTTCCGGGCGGTCGCGGAGCTGTCCGCCGAGCGCGGCCTCACGCTCCGCCAGGCCGCCCACGCGATCGGCGTCGGGCGGGTGGCCGAGGCCCACCGCATGCGCGGCCTCTACCCATGACGCCTCTGACGGCCCTGACCGCCGTGCCGGGCTGCGAGCCCCGCCCCGCGGGCTCTGACGGCTACGGCACGGCCCCGCGGCTCCGATGAGCCCTCGATGACGGCGATGACGGCCGCCTCCCGGAATTATGCGGCTTCCGGGAGGCGGCCAGGCCGTCGCCACCCCGCCCCCAGCCCGCAAAGACTGCCCGGGTCACCCCGTCACGGCGTCATCCTCAGTCCACAGAGACGGCTCCGGTCACCGGCCCGGCACGGTGTCGTCCCGAGTGATGGTGGCCGTCATCGGCGGTGCCCGTCTTCGGCGACGGCGCCCATCACCGGTGGTGTCGTCAGCGGTCAGCGGTCGTGTCCGTGGCGGCCCGCACGATTTCCTCACACAGCTCGTGGGTCGCCAGGGCGTCGTCGGCCGCGAGGATCCGTCCCTCCCGCACCGCGCCGAGGAACTCCCGGCAGATCTGCTCGATGCCGCGCTGCCGGGTCGCGGGGGCCCAGTCACCCCGCCTCGTGACGGTCTCGCCCCCGGCGTAGTCGATCACGTCGCCGAGGTTGACCACGCGCCGCTTCCCGCCGTCGCCCATGACCTCGCAGACCTCCTCGGCCGCGCCGCTGGTGCGGCTCATCACGCCGACGGCGGTGAAGCCGTCGCCGCCGAGCGTGAGCACGACGTGTTCCAGCAGGCCGTCCCGCACCCTGGTCCTGACCGAGGTGTCGGTGACCGGCCCGGGGGCGAGGAAGCGCAGGGTGTCGGCCACGTGGATGAAGTCGTCGAAGACCACGACACGCGGGTCGCCGGGCAGATCACGCCGGTTCTTCTGCATCACGACCACGTCGCGCGGCAGGTCGCGCAGGGCCGCGTACGCGGGGGCGTGCCTGCGGTTGAACCCCACCATCAGGGACCTGCGCCGCTCGGCGGCGAGCCGTACGAGCCGGGCGGAGCCGGCGGCGTCGTAGGCGAGCGGCTTGTCCACGTAGACGTGCACGCCCGCCTCCAGCAGCGTGGTCACGATCGGGACGTGCGCGGTGGTGGCCGCGTGAACGAAGGCCGCGTCGATCCCGGCCGCGACGAGGTCGTCCAGGGCGGTGAAGCGCGCGCCGATCCGGTACGCGTCGCCGAGCCGGTCGAGGTTGGCGCGGTCGCGGGTGCACAGCAGCGGCTCGATGCCCGGCGTCGCCGCGAGCACCGGCAGGTACGCCTTCTCCGCGATGTCCCCCAGGCCGATGATCCCGACTCTCATGCCCGGGAGACTATCGGCAGCCCGGGGCTCGCGATCTCCACGGGGCCCGCAGTCACCCCACCCGCGAAGCATCCGCCTGGATCCACGCCCGTGGCGGGCGGCGTTCGTCAGGCGCAGACGTCGGGAAGGTATGTCCAGCTGTGCGGGATGCCGGGGTCGCTGACGACGACGGCGGGCCCGCCCGCGAGCAGGGGCTTCAGCAGCCGCGGCCCGAGGGCCTGCCATCGCTTCCCCTCAGACCATATCCGTCAGCAGCCGCAGCACGCCGTCCACGACGTACACCACCGCGAACACGACACCCGCGGTGATCAGCCCGGAGGCCGCCAGCGCGGCCGCCCCCGCCCCGAACCACACGACTTCAAAGGCCGCCCGGGCGAGCCCGTGCAGCTGGTACGGAGCCTTGCCGCCCGCCATGAAGAGCCCCCAGAGCGTCGCGAACACCGCAGGCGTGCCCAGCCCCGCGACGATCTTGACCAGGAGATGCACCTCCCGGGTGAACCCCCAGTAGGCCAGCGAGATCAGCACGCCCAGCTCCAGCAGGAACATCACCGCGGCGGCCGTTCCCTTGATCATGGTGAGCATCAGCACTCCTTGCGTTCGCCGCTCACTAACGAGAGCAATGCTCTCTCATGAGAACTCTCCGCGTCAAGAGCAGTGCTCTCTAATCGCTCTGGTGCTCTGCTAGCCTGTGCCGCATGAACGCGAGCCGTACCGCGCGGGAGCGCGTGAGAGCGGAGCTGATCAAGGAGATCACCGACATCGCCCGGCGGCAGCTGGCGACCGAGGGGGCCGCGGGCCTGTCCCTGCGGGCGATCGCGCGCGAGATGGGGATGGTCTCCTCGGCGATCTACCGCTACTTCCCCAGCCGCGACGACCTGCTGACCGCGCTGATCATCGATGGGTACAACGCCCTCGGAGAGGCCGTCGAGCACGCCGACGCCGCCTGCGCGCGCGACGACTTCACCGGGCGCTGGCTCGCCGTCTGCCGCGCCGTACGCAAATGGGCCCTCGCCCACCCGCACGAGTACGCCCTGCTGTACGGCTCACCGGTGCCGGGCTACGCCGCTCCGCAGGACACCGTCGCACCGGCGGTGCGGGACACGGTGGTGTACGGGCGGATCGTCGCCGACGCCTACCGGGCGGGCCGGCTCACCCCTCCCCCGGTCTCCCCGCCGCCGCCCGCGGTCCTCGCGGAGGACGCCGAGGTCGTCCGGGCGGTGATACCGGGCGTGCCGGACGACGTGGTCACCCGGGCGATCATCGCGTGGACGGGTCTGTTCGGGATGGTCAGCTTCGAGGTCTTCGGCCAGTTCAACAACACGATCACGCACCGCGCCGAGCTGTTCGAGCACAACATGACCTGCCTGGCCCGCCTCCTCGGCCTGCCCGAAGGCGTCGATCCTCGAGAGCAAAATCGCCGGGCTTGACGGGAACCTCATCCGCGACCGCGGCCACCTCACCGCGGTCACCACAGGCCGACCCCGAGCGGGCGGTGCACCTCGGATATCAGGCGCTCGGCGTCGCCCGGCAGACCGGCTCGGCCAAGATCAGGCGCGAGCTCGACGCGTTCGACGACGAGTTGCGCCCGCCGGCCCGACCACGGCCGGGCGTTCCACGACGCGCTGCTCAGCGCGTAGGCAGGACGGCCTCGACCGCGGACACCACGGCCGCGCGCGCTGCCCGAGCCGCTGCCGCCAACGCTGAAGGTGGCAGCCGCGCGTACGGCGTCGGCGCCTCGGCCCCGACGTTGCCGGGCCTCTCTCGGGTCACGCCACTGAGGGCACCGGCCCCGACGGCTCCGGAGCGTACGCGACCACGGCGGCCGGCGTGCCGGGCGACGTCGCGCACACGCTGACGGCCGAGGGCCATGACGCCGACGCGGAGGGCACCGGGCGGGGCGTTTCGTTGATCGCCTTTGACCGGGCGCAGATCACTCGCCGCACAACCGGGCCGCCCACAGTCGAGTGATCGGCGCCGCCGCCGGGCGCGACCGGGTAACCCACCATCGCGTACCCGGTTGCGCCACGCGGCCGTAGCGGCGGCACACGGAGGCGGGCGAGGCCGAGTCGCCGGCGTACGCGCCGCGGGCCGCGCCGGGCGGGGCGTCGGCGGACCAAAACGAGCGACACGATCCGGCCGGGCGGGGCCTCGGCGTGCCCAGGCGGGCGACGCGACCCGGCTGGACACCGGCTTCGGCGGGTCCAGGCGAGCGCCGACCGCCTCGGCACGCCCGCCGAGCACTATCTCGCCGACGTTACGACTGGCTGATGCTCCGGCCCCGCCGCGCCGGATCGCCGAAGGCTCTAGGGTCGTTCTGGCAGATCATGGCCCTGCTGCCGTGGCCCGAGGCAGGCGCCTCGCCGCGTCGTCACCCCGCCCACACGAAGTGTTTCCCGCAGGGCCGCGATCTCGGCCGCGCCCGGAGCCGTCCTCCGCCGTGCGATCCATCCCCCGGATCCACGCTCTCGCGACGGACGGCATTCGCCGGACAACCCCGGGGATTCACTAAGAGGATTTCGAAGGAGTAGCCGAGAAGATTTTGATGGAGTAATCAGGGTCCGATTTCGCAGTCTTGTCCGCGGGGCCGGTGTCTTCGCCGGAGGCCTCAATGGGCTCATCGGAATCCGATTCGCCACTGCCGTCCGCGGGGCTGCCGTCCTCGTTGAAATAACCGACGGCACATCCCTCTTTCAGGACGGCCTGCACGCCCTCGAGTGTCGCGCACTCCACAATGCCCGACTTTTCGGTTTCACAGACCATAAATGTCCGTTTGCCGCCTTTCCTTCGCAGGTCCACGGCCATATGGTGGTACCTTGTTTCGAGATGCGCGATATAGTGCGCGTCCGCGCCCTCCGCCAAGATCCCCGTCTCTTCGGACAACGTCTCGGTGAAGTAGCCCGCCGATTCTCCCGGAGGAAGATCCAGCTCCTGAGCGTAGATCTCTTCGAGCTTCACCGATACCGGCGACGCCGAGTTTCCCGCCACACCCTTGAGCCGGTTCGGCGCCTCCCCATAGTCCGCCTCGGGCTCCAGCTTGTCCATGAACTCCCACGCGGCGATCAGGGCGCGGACCACCTGGCGGGCCTCATGCTCGGACTCCCCGATTCCGGCGGCACGTAGCAGGGTCTGCAGGTTCTTGAGATCTTCGTCGCCGAAGCGGCCACGTTCGCCCCCGTTTTCCCACGGCCCCTCCGGATCCCACTGGGTGAGGCTCCTCCAGATCGCCTCGATCCACTGGGGATCTCTCTTGAAGATCTCCACCCAGCCGCCGCATAACCCGTTGATCGCGACTTCTTTATACCAGTCATCCAGATTGGCGGCGGTCTCGCTGTCGACCTCCCCCTCCAATAGCCGGCAGGTATAAATCATCCTGCCCTGAATCTGCCCCTGGTCCATGCTTCCACGCACCTTTCCGCTCGGCCGATTGCCGATCGTGGCGTTTTGCTCGCGTTACACAATTCGACACGACCACGACCTCATCATAACCAGGAAAGACTCCGGCAGACCAGACATGACCTTCAATTTTGGAGATATGACCAATAAGCCGGTAATGAGCGATATACACCTTTTCAACCATGAGCTTCCGGAAATAGCGATTACCCATATCCGGACCGCCTCGCGAATACCCCGTCGCACCCAACCGGTCCGCCCGCTCGCGTGGGCCGCCCTCCGACGATGGCCGATGCGCGACCTGCCGAAGGGGCGTGGCGGGTGACCTTCGCGGCGCGAGATGCACGACAACGCGTTCAGGGCCGGAAAACGACTCGACCGCGCGTGCCGCGGGGTCTGCGGCGTGCGCGGTCGAGGATTCGACGTCAGGACAGTGTTATGTCCTCACATCCGGCGTCGGCCCGGCAGATCGTGCCGGCCACGCCAGGTCTTGGCGCGTCTTCAGCGGGTGGCGCGGTTGACGGCGGAGATGATGGCCTTGAGCGAGGCGGTCGTGGTGTTCGCGTCGATGCCCACGCCCCACAGGACCCGCGCGCCCTCCGGCCCGCCGACCTCGCACTCCACGTACGAGGCGGCCTTGGCGTCGGCGCCGGCGCTCATCGCGTGCTCGGTGTAGTCGAGGACCCGCACCGTCACCCCGATGTTCTCCAGCGCGTCGCAGAAGGCCGAGATGGGGCCGTTGCCGACGCCCTCGATCTCCCGGATCTGGCCGTCGACGCGCACGTCGGCGCTGATGGCGTCCTTGTCGTCCACCGTGGAGGTGTGCCGGTGGGCCAGCAGGCCCAGGCGGCCCCACGGCCGGGTGTGGTCGGGCAGATACTCGTCGGAGAAGATGTCCCACATCTCGGCGGCGGTGACCTCGCCGCCCTGGGCGTCCGTACGGGCCTGGATGACGCGGGAGAACTCGATCTGCAGGCGGCGCGGCAGGTCGAGCTGGTGGTCGGCCTTCATGATGTAGGCGACGCCGCCCTTGCCCGACTGGCTGTTGACCCGGATCACCGCCTCGTACGTGCGGCCGATGTCCTTGGGGTCGATCGGCAGGTACGGCACGGCCCAGGGGAACTGGTCGACCGGCACGCCCGCGGCGGCGGCGTCCCGCTCCAGGTGCTCGAAGCCCTTCTTGATGGCGTCCTGGTGGGAGCCGGAGAAGGCCGTGTAGACCAGCTCGCCGCCCCACGGGTGGCGGGGGTGCACGGGCAGCTGGTTGCAGTGCTCGACCACCCGCCGGATCTCGTCCATCCCCGAGAAGTCGATCTCGGGGTCGATGCCCTGGGAGAACAGGTTCATGCCCAGCGTGACCAGGCAGACGTTGCCGGTCCGCTCGCCGTTGCCGAACAGGCAGCCCTCGATGCGGTCGGCGCCGGCCATGTAGCCCAGCTCGGCGGCGGCCACGGCGGTGCCCCGGTCGTTGTGCGGGTGCAGCGACAGCACGATCGAGTCCCGGTAGGCCAGGTTGCGATGCATCCACTCGATCTGGTCGGCGTACACGTTCGGGGTGGCCATCTCCACCGTCGCCGGCAGATTGATGATCACCTTGCGGTCGGGGGTGGGCTGCCACACGTCGTTGACGGCGTTGCAGACCTCGACGGCGTACTCCAGCTCGGTGCCGGTGAACGACTCGGGCGAGTACTGGAAGTAGATCTCGGTGCCCTCCATCTCGGCCGCCAGCTTCTTGCACAGCTTGGCGCCCTCGACGGCGATGGCGGTGATGCCCTCCTTGTCCAGGCCGAACACGACCCGGCGCTGGAGGGTGGAGGTGGAGTTGTACAGGTGCACGATCGCCTGGCGGGCGCCGCGCAGCGACTCGAAGGTCCGCTCGATCAGCTCGGGCCTGGCCTGGGTCAGCACCTGGATGACCACGTCGGAGGGGATGCGGTCCTCTTCGATGATCTTGCGGATGAAGTCGTAGTCGGTCTGCGACGCCGCCGGGAAGCCGACCTCGATCTCCTTGTAGCCCATCCGGACCAGCAGATCGAACATCTTCAGCTTGCGGTCGGAGTCCATCGGGTCGATCAGCGCCTGGTTGCCGTCACGCAGGTCGACGGCGCACCAGCGGGGCGCCTTGGTGATGACCTTGTCCGGCCAGGTGCGGTCGGTCAGCCGCACCGGCTCGAACGGCGTGTAGCGGTGGAACGGCATGGGGCTGGGCTGCTGCTCATTCATGGTTGCTCCTCGTCGGACGCACGGCGGCCCCTGGGCATGACGTTGTCGTCGGTTCGTTGAAGGGGGGCGCCGTTGGATGAACCAGGGCGGCCGACGCGCATGACTCTCGCACCGCGGCGAGGGAGCCGGCCTCTTACAGGCCCTCGCCGCGGCGGATAAGAAGAAGTCCGCGCAGCATGCCAAGCAGACTAGCAGACGGTCTCCACCGGGCGAGACACCCGATCACATTTCGAGACAGGCCGCGGGGTTAGGGTGAGCCGTAGCGAAGGAGGCGACATGAAGGACGACGAGATCCTCCAGCGGATCAGCGACCTGGTCGACGAGGAACACGCCCTGCGCGAACGGCTGCGCGCGGGCGAGCTGACCTCGGAGGAGGAGCACCACAGGATCGCCTCGCTGGAGGAGCAGCTCGACCGGTGCTGGGACCTGCTGCGCCAGCGCCGCGCCCGCCGCGACGCGGGCGAGGACCCCGACTTCGCCTCTCCCCGCCCGGCCGACGAGGTCGAGAACTACATGCAGTAGGACCCTCAGCCGGCATCGTTCCACGCTGTGAAAAATCAGTCGCGTCTTGACAAGGCGCGCGGAATTCTTGCCGGCATGCGGATTGATCGCGTAATGCCCGTGGCGCAGGCGGAAGACGAGCCGGACGACCCGGCGGGCGAATCCCCTCTGGCCGGTCTGTACGCCGTCGCGCGGGCCTGTGACCCCCCGGGCCCGGTGACGTCATGGCGGCTCTTCGCGGCGAGCGCCCGGAACGGGTGGGACGGCGAGCGGGCCGAGGCGTGGGCGGCGCGCGACGACGACCGGTCCGGCGGCCGGGTCGCCGGCGGCTATGTCCTCCGCTTCCCGCAGGACCAGAACACCCACCTCGCCCTGCTCCAGTTGATGACGCACCCCGAGCGCCGGCGCGAGGGGATCGGCCGCGCGCTGCTCGATCACGCGATCGGCAGGGCGCGCGCCGCGGGCAGGCGCGTGCTGATCACCGAGGCCCCGGCGGACGGGCCGGGCTCGGCCTTCGCAAAGACCCGCGGGTTCTCCCCGGCCTCCACCGAGACCCGGCTCGTGCTCGACCTGCGTACGGCCGACTGGTCCGGCCTCGAGCTCCTCCGCGCCCGGACCGTGCGGCACGCCACGGACTACTCCCTCGAACGGTGGGCCGGGCCGACCCCCGACGACCTGCTAAGCGACATGGCCCGCCTCATGGAGGGCATGAACGACGAGCCGCTCGGCGATCTCGCGATGGAAGACCGGCGGTGGACCGCCGATCGCGTGCGCACCCGTGAGGAGATGCGCGGACGGGCCGGCCAGCGCGCGTACACGATGATCGCCCGGCACACGGCCAGCGGGGAGCCGGCCGGGTTCACCCAGATCCTGGTGGACGCGGAACGGCCGGAGGGATGGGGCCGCCAGGCCGCGACCACCGTCCTCGCGCCGCACCGCGGCCGGCGGCTCGGCCTCCTCCTCAAGCTCGCCAACATCACCTGGTTTCGCGCCTGCGAGCCGTCCGTCGAGCGTGTGATCACCTGGAACTCGGTGCGGAACCCGCACATGCTGGCGATCAACGAGGCGATGGGCTTCGAGGCCCTCGACACCTGGCACCAGTGGCAGCTTGAGATATGACTCGCCCGGTTCGTCCATCGCCCCGGCGTACGGGAACGAGCGGCGCCCGTGGGGATCACTCGTCCTGTTCGCGCAAGCGCGTCCGCCGGCGGGCCGCCGGCTCCTCCGGCGTGCCGCACCGCGGCGGCGCGTACGCGAAGACCGGGGACGCCGCGGGCGGGCGGCGCGGGAGACGGCGGAGGAAGCGGTCGGCCGTGCGCAGTGCCGGGTCCGTACGGCCCCGCCGCCCGGGGCGGCGCGGGCCTTCGGCGCGGCCAAAGGCGTTCACACGTGCGATCGCTTCCTCCCCTCCAGCGTAATCTCCCGGGTCAGACCGACAACAGCCGGTGGACCTCCTCATCTTGGAGCTCCTGCGCGGGGCCGGACTTGACCACCCGCCCGGCGTCGAGGATCACGAACCCGTCGGCCAGCCGCAGCGCGAGGTCCAGGTACTGCTCCACGAGCAGGATGGCCAGGCCGGTCGCGTGCAGGCGTTCGACGGCCTCCTCGATCTCCAGGATGATCGACGGCTGGATGCCCTCGGTCGGCTCGTCCAGGATCAGCAGCTTCGGCCGGGTGACCAGGGCCCGGGCCATCGCGAGCTGCTGCTGCTGGCCGCCGGACAGGAAGCCCGCCGGCCGTTTGAGCAGCGGCTTGAGCCGGGGGAAGACCTCCAGGGCCTCCTCCAGCGCCGCCCGGTCGCGGTGCGCGGACGCCTCCAGCGTGACCAGCAGGTTGTCCATCACGGTGAGCTGGGGGAAGGTGTCGTGCCCCTGCGGCACGTAGCCCATGCCGAGCCGTACGCGCTGGTCGGGGCGCAGCCGGGTGACGTCCCTGCCCTCGAACGTCACCCTTCCGCCGGTCGCCGGGAGCACGCCCATGATCGTGTCGAGCAGGGTGGTCTTGCCGACCCCGTTGCGGCCCATCACGCAGACGAGGCGGCCCGCGGGCACCTCCAGCGAGACGCCGAACAGCACCCGGGCCCGGCCGTACCCCGACTCCAGTCCCTCAACGGACAGCATCCTCGGCACCCTCCCGCGCCCGCCCCAAGTAGATCTCCTGTACGCGCGGGTCGGCCCGCACCTGGTCCACCGAGCCCTCCGTCAGCACCTTGCCCTCGTGGAGCACGGTGACCCTGGAGGCGTACCGGCGCAGGAAGTCCATGTCGTGCTCGACCACGACCACGGTGTGATCGCGGGCGATCTCGGTGAGCAGCTCGCCGGTGCGCTCCCGCTCGTCCTGCGCCATGCCGGCGACCGGCTCGTCGAGCAGCAGCAGCCTGGGCCGCTGCACGATCAGCATGCCGATCTCCAGCCACTGCCGCTGCCCGTGGGACAGCACCCCGGCCCTGCTGCCCGCGAGGTCGGCCAGGCCGGTGGTCTCCAGCGCCGCCGCGACCTCCTCCGACACCCCGCGCCTGCGGCGCAGCAGCGACCAGAGGGGGCGGCGGAACGACGCGGCCAGGTCCAGGTTTTCCAGCACGGTGAGCTCCTCGAAGACCACCGAGGTCTGGAAGGTGCGCCCCACGCCGAGCCGGACGATCTCGTGCTCCCTGCGGCCCACGAGGTCGTGCCCCCCGAACCGCACCGAGCCCGCGGTGGGCTTGGTGAGGCCGGTGATCACGTCGATGAGGGTGGTCTTCCCCGCGCCGTTCGGCCCGATGAGGAACCGCAGCTCGCCCCGGCCGACGGTCAGGTCCACGCCGTCGAGCGCCCGGAAGCCGCCGAAGGCGACCTCCAGACCCCGGACCTCCAGCAGCGTCTCGCTCACGCGCGCGCCTCCCTTCTCCGTACGAGCCCGGCGGCCAGGCCGGCCAGACCCTTGGGCGCCAGCGTCATGACGAGCACGAACAGCGCGCCCTGCAGGTAAAGCCACGCGTCCGGGAGCTCCTCGCTGAAGTACGTCCGCGCGTAGCCCATCACGACCGCGCCGAGCACCGCGCCGGCCAGCGCGAACCGGCCGCCGACCGCCACCGCGACGACGAGCTCGATCGAGGGGACGACGCCGAGCAGGGCCGGGGAGATGATGCCGACGACGGGCACGAACAGCGCCCCGGCGATCCCGGCCATGCCCGCCGAGATCGCGAAGGTCAGCGTCTTCACGACGGCGGGGTCGTACCCGAGGAAGCGCACGCGTTCCTCGCCGTCCCTGACGGCCAGCAGCAGCCGCCCGAACCGGCTGCGGACGAGCTGCCGCGCGCCCAGGTAGAGCACCCCGAGCACGGCCGCGACGATGAGATACAGGCCCCGCTGGGTCTCCTCGGCCGCCACGTCGTGGCCGAAGAAGTCGAAGAAGTTGGTCAGGCCGTTCGTGCCGCCGGTCAGCCCCTGCTGCCCGACCAGCAGGATCACCAGCGCCGCCGCCAGCGCCTGGGTGAGGATCGCGAAGTACGCCCCGCGCACGCGCTGGCGGAACACCAGCGTGCCGAGCAGCAGCGCGACCCCGACCGGCAGCACGACGACCATGGCCAGCGCGAAGACCGGGTTGCCGAAGGGCTTCCACAGCGCCGGCAGCTCCTCCACCCCGCTCCAGACCATGAAGTCGGGCAGGTCTCCGCCGGCGTCGTTGAGCTTGAGATACATGCCCATCGCGTAGCCGCCGAGGCCGAAGAACACCCCCTGCCCGAGCGTGAGCATGCCGCCCTGCCCCCAGGCCAGGCCGATGCCGAGGGCCACGATCGCGTAGCACAGATACTTGGCCAGCAGGCCGAGGCGGAACGGCTCCAGCAGCAGCGGCGCCGCCACCAGGGCGAGCACCGCCACCGCGGTGAAGACCGCCGCGAACCCCGCCGAGCCCTGCCACCGCCGCACCGGCCCGTCCGGCGCCGCCCCGCCCTTGGCGAGGGCCGTCGTCTCCGGGCGCTCGGCCGGGGTGGTCGTGCCGGCGCGCTCCACCGGGGCCGTCATGTCAGCGCCCTCGACCGTACGAAGAACAGCCCCTGCGGCCGGACCTGCAGGAACCCGATGATCGCCGCGAAGACCACCACCTTGGCGAGGCTGGCGTCGCTCCAGAACTCGGCGTAGGAGTTCAGCAGGCCGAGACCGGTCGCGGCCAGCACCGCGCCGCGGAGCTGCCCCAGCCCGCCCGCGACGACCACGAGGAACGCGTCCACGATGTAGTACGTCCCGAGCGTCGGGCCGACCGGCCCGATCAGCGTGAGGGCGACCCCCGCGACCCCGGCGAGCCCCGAGCCGATGAAGAAGGTCCGCTGGTCGACCCGCCCGGTGTCGATGCCGCTCGTGGCGGCGAGCCTGCGGTTCTGCATCACCGCCCGCATGCGCCGCCCCTGCCCGGTCCTGTTCATGTACGCCCAGATCGCGAGCACCGACGCCGCGGCGAGGGCCATGATGAACAGCCGGTTGTAGGGCAGGATCCCGATGCCGCCGCGCAGCCACTCGGGCGAGGCGACCTGCACGTTGGGCGCCCCGAACAGGTCCCTGGCCAGTTGCTGGAGCATCAGGCTGACGCCCCAGGTGAGCAGCAGCGTGTCGAGCGGGCGGCCGTAGAAGCGCCGGACCAGCGTGCGCTCCAGGATCAGTCCCATGAGCCCGGCGACCACGAACGCGGCCGGGAGGGCGACCAGGAAGCCCACGCCCTGGAGCAGGTAGGCCGTGTAGGCCCCCGCCATGATGAACTCGCCGTGGGCCATGTTGACCACGCCCATCTGCCCGAAGGTGAACGTCAGCCCGAGGGCGACGAGCAGCAGGACCGCGCCGATCGACAGCCCGATCGGCAGCTGGTTCAGCACCCCTTCCACGTCACCTCCCGAAGGTTTCCCCGAGCCGGGGCGCGCGAGGCGCCCCGGTCGCGGCCGTACGTCTCAGCCGGAATCGTCATCACGCCCTCAGACCAGGCCGCCGGCCCAGGAGTACGTCTTGAGGTAGGGGTCCGGCTTGATCGGCTCGCCGGAGTTCCAGACCTCCTTGATCTGGCCGTCCGGCTGCACGACCCCGATGCGCGCGGTCTTGTAGACGTGCTGGTTGTCGCCGTCGATGGTGACCTTGCCCTCGGGCCGGTCCAGGCTGACCCCGCCGGCGGCCTTCTTCACGGCCTCCACCTCGGTCGTCCCGGCCTTCTTGACGGCCTCGGCCCACAGGTAGACGGCGTTGTATCCGGCCTCCATCGGGTCGGAGGTCACCTTGTCGGCGCCGTACTTCGCCTTGAACGCGGCCACGAACTTCTCGTTCTCCGGCGTCTCGGTGGTCTGGTAGTAGTTCCAGGCCACGAGGTGCCCGGCGACGTTGTCGACCCCGATGCCCTTGACCTCCTCCTCGGCCACGGACACCGACATCACCGGCATCTTGTCGGCGCCGATCCCGGCGGCCTTGAGCTGCTTGAAGAACGCGACGTTGCTGTCGCCGTTCAGCGTGTTGAAGACCGCGTCCGGCTTCGCCTCGGCGACCTTGTTGACGAGCGTGCTGTATTCGGTGTGGCCGAGCGGGGTGTACTCCTCGCCGAGGATCTCCATCCCGTTCGCCGCGGCGTACGCCTTGATGATTTTGTTCGCCGTTCTCGGGAAGACGTAGTCGCTGCCGACGAGGAACAGCCTCTTCTTGCCCTGCTCCTTCAGATAGTCGAGGCCGGGCACGATCTGCTGGTTGGTCGTCGCGCCGGTGTAGAAGATGTACGGCGAGCTTTCCAGCCCCTCGTACTGGACCGGATACCACAGCAGCGCCTTGCGCTTTTCGAAGACGGGGAGCATCGCCTTGCGGCTCGCCGACGTCCAGCCGCCGAAGACGGTGGCGACCTTGTCCTGGGCGATGAGCTTGGTGGCCTTCTCCGCGAACGTCGGCCAGTCGGAGGCGCCGTCCTCCACCACGGGCTCCAGCTTCTTGCCGAGCACCCCGCCCGCCGCGTTGATCTCCTCGATCGCGAGCAGCTCGGCGTCCCTGACCGTGACCTCGCTGATGGCCATCGTGCCGCTGAGGGAATGCAGGATGCCAACCTTTATGGAGTCAGAATCCCCAGATGAGGCGGATGTACTATTTGTGGAGGATTGTCCACTACAGGCGGCGAGTGCCACGACCGCGAGCGCGAACGCGGCACCGGCGCGCCATAATGAGTTTCGCAATTGTCTCTCCCTTGCCGCCACGGCCCCCGCACCGATCCGTCTGCCGCAAAGGTGAGCGCGCCGTATTTCACACCGAAATCCCGGCCGTTAACAACTCATTAGCGAAGGCTCACCGTCGTCCGGATACGTGTACGAAATCCGCGGGTAACGCGGGGGAAACGGCGGGTATTTATGGTCCCGCCATGCGGCTCACTCCACACGAACAGGAACGGCTCCTCATCCACGTCGCCGCGGGCGTGGCCCGCGAGCGGAAGGAGCGCGGTCTTCGCCTCAACCATCCGGAGGCGACGGCCATCATCGCGTCCTTCCTCCTGGAAGGCGCCCGCGACGGACGCAGCGTCGCCGACCTGATGGACGCCGGCCGCAAGATCCTGCGGCGCGAGGACGTCATGGAGGGCGTGCCCGAGATGCTGGAGTCCGTGCAGATCGAGGCCACCTTCCCCGACGGCACCAAGCTCGTCACCGTCCACAACCCGATCTCATGAGCGGGCGGATCAGCGACCCCGGCGCGCCCCGCTCCCGCCGGTTCGAGCCGCCGGGCGAGGGGGCGGCATGAACGCGCCGGGCTTCGAGGGCGCGCCGGGCGAGATCGTCTGCGGCGACGGCGACGTGCCGCTGAACCCCGGTAGGGAGCGGATCACCCTGAGAGTCGTCAACACCGCCGACCGGCCGGTGCAGGTCGGGTCGCACTATCACTTCGCCGCCGCCAACCCCGGCTTGGAGTTCGACCGGAAGACGGCCTGGGGCACCCGTCTCGACATCCCGGCCGGCACCGCGGTCAGGTTCGAGCCGGGCGTCGAGCGTGACGTCACGCTGGTCCCGCTCGCGGGCGAGCGCGTCGTACCCGGACTGCGTCCCGAGTGGGCCGGGCCTCTCGACGGGAGGGCCGATGTCTAGCGTCGAACGCGCCCGCTACGCCGCGCTGTACGGCCCGACCACCGGCGACCGGGTGCGCCTGGCCGACACCGACCTGTACGTCGAGGTGACCGAGGACCTGTCGATGGGGCCCGCCGGAGCCGGCGACGAGGCCGTGTTCGGCGGCGGCAAGGTCATCCGCGAGTCGATGGGGCAGGCGCGCACGACCAGGGCCGAGGGCGCGGCGGACCTCGTCATCACCGGCGCGGTGATCCTCGACCACTGGGGTGTGGTCAAGGCCGACATCGGCGTGCGCGACGGCCGGATCCGCGCCATCGGCAAGGCCGGCAACCCCGACACCATGGACGGCGTCCACCCGGACCTCGTCATCGGCCCGTCCACCGAGATCCTCGCCGCGAACGGCAAGATCGTCACGGCGGGCGCGGTCGACTCGCACGTCCACCTGATCTGCCCGCAGCTCCTGGACGAGGCGCTGGCCTCCGGGGTGACCACGATCATCGGCGGCGGCACCGGCCCCGCCGAGGGCACCAAGGCCACCACCGTGACCGGCACCTGGTATCTCGGCCGGATGCTGGAGTCGCTGGACTCCTACCCGGTCAACGTGGCCCTGCTCGGCAAGGGCAACACGGTCGGCGAGGAGGGGCTGCTCGAACAGCTCAGGGCCGGGGCGTCGGGCTTCAAGCTGCACGAGGACTGGGGCACCACCCCCGCCGCCATCGACGCGTGCCTGCGGGTCTGCGACGCCACCGGGGTGCAGGTGGCCATCCACACCGACACGCTGAACGAGGCGGGGTTCGTGGAGTCGACCCTGCGGGCCATCGCGGGCCGGGCGATCCACGCCTACCACACCGAGGGCGCGGGCGGCGGCCACGCCCCGGACATCATCACGGTGGCCTCCCACGCCAACGTGCTGCCGTCGTCTACGAACCCGACCCGGCCGCACACCGTCAACACCCACCACGAGCACCTGGACATGCTCATGGTGTGCCACCACCTCAACCCCGCCATCCCGGAGGACCTGGCGTTCGCCGAGTCGCGGATCCGGCCCACGACGATGGCCGCCGAGGACGTCCTGCACGACATGGGCGCGATCTCGATGATCGGCTCGGACTCTCAGGCCATGGGCCGGATCGGCGAGACGGTCATCCGCACGTGGCAGACGGCGCACGTGATGAAGCGGCGCCGCGGCGCGCTGCCGGGCGACGGCCCCGCCGACAACCTCCGCGCCCGCCGCTACGTCGCCAAATACACGATCAATCCGGCCATCGCGCACGGCCTGGACGCGGAGATCGGCTCGGTGGAGACCGGCAAGCTCGCCGACCTCGTCCTGTGGAGCCCGGCGTTCTTCGGGGTGAAGCCGGACATCGTCGTGAAGGGCGGCGTCATCGCGTACGCGCAGATGGGCGACGCGAACGCCTCGATCCCGACGCCGCAGCCGGTGTTCCCCCGCCCGATGTTCGGCGCGGCCCCGGCCACCGCCGCCGCGACCTCGGTCCACTTCGTCGCGCCGCTCGCGCTGGACGACGGCCTGGCCGACCGGCTGGCCGTGCGCAGGCGGCTGGTCCCCGTGGCCGACGTCCGCGCCCGGCGCAAGGACGCCATGCCCCTCAACGACGCCCTGCCGGACATCCGGGTGGATCCCGACACCTTCGCCGTACGCGTGGACGGCGAGCTGATCGAGCCCGCCCCGGCCGAGTCGCTGCCGATGGCGCAGCGCTACTTCCTCTTCTGACATGAACGGGGAAGCGGCGCTGCTGCTGCTGGCCGACTCCCGTCTCCCGGCGGGCGGGCACGCCCACTCGGGCGGCGTGGAGGAGGCCGTACGGCGGGGCACGGTCACCGGCACCGGCGACCTGGCGCGGTTCCTGCGCGGCAGGCTCGCCACCACCGGCCTCGTCACGGCCGCCCTCGCCGCCGCCGCATGCGAACTGGCCGCCTGCGACGCATTCTCGGACACGTCGCCGGACACCGTGTCGGACACCGCCGCGCGGGCGGCCCGGGAGGCTTCCGAAGCCGCCGCCGGACGCGCCCGAGGCGACGCCGACACCCACCCCCGGAGGCCGTCCGGAGGCGGCGACACCTCCGGCACACCCGCGACTCGGCCCGAACGGCACCACACCGAGGGCGACACCCGGGTCCGCGGGCTGTCCGGAGGCGGCGACGGCCTGGAGTTGTGGCGGCGCCTGGACGACGAGGCCGACGCCCGGACCGTCTCGCCCGCCCAGCGGGAGGCCGCGCGCACGCAGGGGCGGCTCCTGCTGCGGACGGCCCGGCGGATGTGGCCCTCGGCCGCCCTGGACACGCTCGCGCGGGCCGTGCCGGAGGGCGCGCATCACCCCGTCGCGCTGGGCGCGGCGGCTGCCGCCGCGGGCTGCGCTCCCCGCCAGGCCGCGCTCGCCGCCGCCTACGCATCCGTTACCGGCCCGGCCACGGCGGCCGTGCGGCTCCTCGGCCTCGACCCGGTCGCCGTCCACCGCCTGCTCTCCGACCTCACCCCCGCGCTCGAAGAGGCGGCCCGATCCGCCTGCGCGGCGCTCGGCGACGCCGCCCCCGCACACGGCGGGCCAGACGGCGAACCGCACGCCGAGCCGGACGACGGGCCGGACGCGTGGCGGGCGCGATGGGCCGCGCTGCCGGGGCACGGCGCGCCCGCGCTCGACCTCCTGGCGGAGGGACACCTGATCAACCCGATGAAGCTGTTCGTCTCCTGACGTCCGTCCCCGCACCGGCCACCGCACGAGAAAGAGCAGGTACCCACATATGGGCGCGTACCACGACGACCTCCACGACGCGGCCGATCCCCATGGGCGGGCGCTCCGCCTGGGCATCGGCGGACCGGTCGGCAGCGGCAAGACCGCCCTGGTGGCGGCGCTGTGCCGCAGTCTCGGGCCGTCGCTGCGGCTCGGGGTCGTGACCAACGACATCTACACCACCGAGGACGCCGACTTCCTGCGCCGCGCGGGGGTCATCGACCCCGAGCGCGTCATCGCCGTGCAGACCGGCTGCTGCCCGCACACCGCCATCCGCGACGACATCGCGGCCAACCTGGACGCCGTCGAAACGCTGGAGGACCGGTTCGGGCCGCTCGACCTCGTGATCGTCGAAAGCGGCGGCGACAACCTCACCGCCACGTTCAGCCGGGGCCTGGCCGACCGGCAGATCTTCGTGCTCGACGTGTCGGGCGGCGACAAGGTGCCGCGCAAGGGCGGGCCCGGGGTGACCTCGGCCGACCTGCTCGTGGTCAACAAGACCGACCTCGCGCCGATGGTCGGCGCCGACCTGACCGTGATGTCCCGCGACGCGGCGGCCGTACGGGACGGCAAACCGGTGCTGTTCACGTCGATCAGGGAGGACAAGGGCGCCCGCGCCGTGGCGGATTGGGTCACGGACATGGTCGGCGCGTGGCAGCGTGAGCACGGCGAGCCGCACGAGCACGCCGGCGGCCACGCCGGTCACGGTGCCGCCGGTCGTGCCGCCCGGCGGGCTCCGGTGTCCCGGCCGGCATGACGGCCGTCACCGCGCGTGCGCTGATCAGGACGGAGGCCGCGGCCGGAGGGCGGACCCGGCTGGAGACGCTGCGCTCCGATCCGCCGCTGACGCTGCGGCAGACCGGCCCCCATCGGGTGCACATCGTCTCGACGGCCGCGGGCCCGCTGCGCGGAGATCACCTCGACCTCGCCGTGGACGTCGCCCCCGGCACGTCGCTGGAGGTCCGCTCGGTGGCCGCGACGCTGGTGCTGCCCGGCCTCCCGGACACCCCCTCCGTCATGGTCGTACGGGCCCGGGTCGGCGCGGGCGCCTCCCTGTGCTTCTCCCCCGAGCCGACCGTCCTCGCCGCCGGATGCGCCCACCGGCTCGTCGTACGGCTCTCGCTCGCCGAGGACGCCACGGTCTTCTGGCGGGAGGAGATCGTGTTCGGGCGGCACGGCGAACGGCCGGGACGCGGCCACGCCCGGTTCGACGCGACCGTGGCCGGACGGCCCCTGCTCCGCCACGACCTCGTGATCGGCGAGGAGGAGGTGACCGGCAGCCCGGCCGTCTACGGAGACGCCCGGTGCGTCGGCTCGACCCTCCTCGCGGGACCCGCCTGGGCCCGGGCCGCCCCGCCCTGCGCCGGACGGGAGCGGCGTGCCGTCCTGGGGGACGGCTGGGCGGCGCTGCCGCTGACCGGTCCCGGCGTGCAGGTCTGCGCGCTCGGCGCGGACGCCGTGCAGCTCCGGGAGCGGCTGCTGCGCGGCGAGGATGCCGCGACCGCCTGTGCGCCACCCGGCCCGCCGGCCGCCACGCCGGCCGCGTAGGCACTCGAGATCGCAGGGTGCTCGTGGCGGGATGTGGCGGCACAACTGCCTCGAGCGCACGGCCGCGAAGGGTGACGGCGCCAGGATCTTGAAGTCGCACGAATGCCGGCGGGATGTGGCGGCACAACCACCTTGTGGTCGCGCGAGTGTCCGTGGGTCGGTGTGCGGCGGCCAAGCGGGAGCGCCGGCCGGAAAGCCCTTGGTAGCCCGCCATGACGCCTCGCTGAGAGTGGACGTCTTCGCCCGGCCCGCGCCGCGTCGTCGTGGACAGGTCTCGCCGTGTGGTGACGCGGCCGGGGGCTGAAACCTGACGGCCCGCGCCGTAGCCTGGTGATCGTGTCGGAACCCACGCAACACCTCGGCAGGCCGCGGCAAGGCACCGGCGTGGGCGGTGTGCTGCGCGCCTGCGGCGTGTTCGTCGCGGGGTTCGCGCTGGCCCTGACCGCGCTGCTCCCGTGGGCGGGCCTGACCGCCGAAATCGGCGTCATCGACGCGTCGCTCACGCGCGCCGTACGCGGCGTGGACGCGGGCTCCGGCTGGTTCGTGCTCGGCGCCGGGATCACCGCGATGCTGCTCGGCGTGCTCGGCGCGATGCGAAGCTGGCTGTTCACCGGGCTGGCGATCCTGCCCGGCGCGGTGGCCGCCTTCGCGCTGGCCATGTTCCTCGCCGACCCGCGCGACCTGGTAAGCCGGCTCGACTTCCAGGTCGGGCTGCTGCGGGTGCACCCGACGATCCAGTACGGCTGGTTCGCCGGGCTGCTCGCCTCGGTCGCGCTGGCCGTGCTGGCCGCCGTCGCGCTGCTGCGCCGCCGGTGAGGGCCGTCAGTCGTAGAAGCCGAGCCGCCGCAGCTGCTTGGGGTCGCGCTGCCACTCCTTGGCGACCTTGACCCGCAGGTCGAGGAAGACGCGGGTGCCGAGCAGCGCCTCGATCTGCTGCCGGGCGCGGGTGCCCACGTCCTTGAGCCTCGCGCCGCCCGGGCCGATGACGATCGCCTTCTGCGAGGGCCGCTCGACGAACATGTGGGCGTACACGTCGAGGAGGTCCTCGCGGCCCTCCCGGGGGTGCATCTCCTCCACCACCACCGCGATCGAGTGGGGCAGCTCGTCGCGCACGCCCTCCAGCGCGGCCTCCCGGATCAGCTCGGCGACCAGCACCTGCTCCGGCTCGTCGGTCAGCTCCCCGCCGGCGTAGAGCGGCGGCGACTCCGGCAGCCGCTTGACGAACACGTCGGTGAGGACGTCGAGCTGCTCGCCGCCCTGCGCGGACACCGGGACGATCTCCGCGAACTCGGCCAGCTCGGACACCGCGAGGAGCTGCTTGGCGATCTGCTCACGGGTGGCCAGGTCACACTTGGTGACGACCGCCACCACCGGGGTCTTCTTGACCGCCGCGAGCTTGTTCACGATGAACCGGTCGCCCTTGCCGATCGGCTCGTTGGCCGGGACGCAGAACCCGATGACGTCGACCTCGGTGAGCGTGGACAGCACCAGGCTGTCCAGCCGCTCCCCCAGAAGCGTGCGGGGGCGGTGGAAGCCGGGGGTGTCCACGATCACGAGCTGGGCGTCCGGCCGGTGGACGATGCCGCGGATGGCCCGCCGCGTGGTCTGCGGCTTGGACGAGGTGATCGCCACCTTGGTGCCGACCAGGGCGTTCATCAGCGTCGACTTGCCGACGTTGGGCCTGCCGACGAAGCAGGCGAAGCCCGCGCGGAAACCGGTGGGTTCTGCGTTCACGTCAGACGTACCGGCCCTTCAGGGAGCCGTCCGGCGCGGCGAGGAACAGCGTGCCGTTGCCCATGTCCTTGACGACGGCCACGTCCTGCTCCGCCGGGTCGTCCGCCTCGGTGACGAGCGCCGCCGCCTCCAGGGACTTCGCCCCACTGGACACCGCCATGGCCACGGCCACCTGGAGGGCCGAAAGCCGTAGCGAGGGCAGCTCAACCGTGGTCGCGGCGTACGTCCGGCCGGTCTCGTCGCGTACTGCCGCGCCCTCGGGCGTGCCGCCGCGCGCCCGCGCCGACCTGGCCAGCGTGATGATCTTGTTGTCCTCGGGGTCCAGCGTCTGTGTCACGCGTCAAGCGTACCGACCTCGCGGACGAGCAGCCGTGCCAGTTCGGCCGTACGGGCCGGGTCGGGCGGGGTCAGACCCGCGTGGACGAACGCGATCAGCGTGTGGCCGGAGCGGGCGACGACCACGTGCATGCGGTAGGGGTAACCGCCGACCCGGCCGGCCAGTGCCCTGGCGGCCGCGTCCGGCCCGCCGATGCCGGGCAGCGGCGTCCGCGTGGCGGCCAGGTGGTCGAACCGCGTGCCGCCGTCGGCCGTCGTGCAGCGGGTGAGAGCGTCCCGGAGGGCGGCGAGATGCACGGCCGCCTCGCCGCCGTCGTACACGGCGACGCCGACCCCGGCCAGCTCGCCGGCGTGCGCGCCCTGATAGGTGACGGCGGTCGCGCCGCTCAGCCCCTCGGGCGGGAGCCTGCCCGCGGCCGCGTCGAACAGCAGGCGGCACGCGCCGGAGCGGGGACGGAACGGCGGACGCCACGGCGACCGGGCGTGGCTGAAGAACCCGTCGGGGAGGCCGTCCATCTTGCCGAACACGGTCCGCAGGCGGCTCACGTCCGCCGCCTCGCCGGGAGCCCGGACGGCGGCGTAGGTGACCGCTTCCGCGCCGCAGCCGCCGGTGGCCAGGACCAGGCAGCCCGCGACGGCCGCGTGGACGATTCGCATACCCGCCTCCCCGCTTTGCCGGGGGTTTTCCTTCCCCGGAGCGCGAGCGGGTAATCACATTGCGTAATCAATACGGGGCTCTCCCCCGAACTCGGATGAGAGCCCCGTACCGATTACGGATCCCCCTGGAAAGCTCCGGTGCGCCGCGAACCCCCTCCCGGCGCGCCGGACTCCCCAACACGAGGCGCCCCGAACCCCTTCTGAGCGCCTGAGACAACGATGGCAGGGCACGCTTGCAGCCCGCTTAAAAGGCGCTTGCACGGCCGGGCGGCCGGCCGTCACTCGTGGCCGGCGTCGGCGGTGACGACCTCGTCGTCCGGCGCGGGCTCCTCCCGGCGCACGACGACCGTGCTGATCCGGTTGCGGCGTCCCGCCAGGTTCTCGGCCGTCAGGCGCAGCCCGCCGACCACCGCCTCCGAGCCCGCGATCGGCACCCGGCCCAGGGCGTGCGCCAGCAGGCCGCCGACGGTGTCGACGTCGTCGACCTCGATCTCGGTGTCGAACAGCTCGCCGAGCTCGTCGACCGGCAGCCGCGCGGTCACCCGCGCCGCCCCGTCGTCCAGCCACTCGACCCGCGGGGCCTCCTGGTCGTACTCGTCGGTGATCTCGCCGACGATCTCCTCGATGACGTCCTCGATCGTGACGAGGCCGGCGGTGCCGCCGTACTCGTCGATGACGATGGCGAGGTGGATCTGCCGCGCCTGCATCTCGCGCAGCAGCTCGTCGATCGGCTTGCTCTCCGGCACGTACGTCGCGGGGCGCATGAGCTCGTCCACCCGCGTGGCGCCGTCGCCGGTGTCCTGGACGCGGCGGACGATGTCCTTGAGGTAGGCGATGCCCACCACGTCGTCCTCGTTCTCCCCCACGACCGGGATGCGGGAGAACCCGCTGCGCAGGGCCAGCGAGAGCGCCTGGTTCAGCGTCTTGCCGCGCTCGATGAACACCATGTCGGTGCGCGGCACCATGACCTCGCGCACCAGCGTGTCGCCCAGCTCGAAGACCGAGTGGATCATCTCCCGCTCGTCCGGCTCGATGACCCTGCGCTGCTCGGCCAGGTCGACGAGGTCGCGCAGCTCGGCCTCCGAGGTGAACGGTCCCTCGCGGAAGCCCTTGCCCGGGGTGAGCGCGTTGCCCAGCAGGATCAGCAGCTCGGGCAGCGGGCCGAAGATCCGGGTCAGGCCGTACACGATGGGCGCGCTCGCCAGCGCGACCGGCTCGGCGTGCTGGCGGCCGAGCGTACGCGGCATGACCCCGACGATGACGTAGCTCACCAGGATCATCACCACGGCCGCCAGGGCGTACGCCTGCCCGCGGTCGCCGAGCCAGTCGATGAACAGCAGCGTTGTGATGACGGTCGCGACGAGCTCACAGCTCAGGCGCAGCAGCAGCACCAGGTTGAGGTAGCGCGGCGGGTCGGCGACGATCGCCCGCAGCCGCGGGGCGCCGCGCCGGCCGTCCTTGACGAACTCCTCGGCGCGCACCCGGGAGATGCGGGTCAGCGCCGTCTCCGCGCTCGCCAGCAGACCGCCAGCCACGATCAGGAAGACGGCGGACAGCAGCCAGCCGTTGTTCACGGCTTACGCCGCACCTCCCGCCAGGCTCCGAGCAGCTCGTCCTGCAGCCCGAACATCTCCGCGTGCTCCTCCGGCTCGGCGTGGTCGTAGCCGAGCAGGTGCAAGATGCCGTGCGTGCACAGCAGCTCCAGCTCGTCCTGCGCGCTGTGCCCGGCCTCGGCCGCCTGCTTGGCCGCCACCTGGGGGCACAGCACCACGTCGCCGAGCAGCGCCGGGTCGGGGGAGGTGTCCTCGTCCCGGCCTCCGACGTTGGGCCGCAGCTCGTCCATGGGGAAGGCCAGCACGTCGGTCGGGCCCGGCTCGCCCATCCACTGCTCGTGCAGCTCGGCCATCGCCGCCTCGTCGACCACCAGGATCGACAGCTCGGCCAGCGGGTTGACGCCCATCCGGCCGAGCACATGCCCGGCCAGCTCGACCAGCGCCGACTCGTCGACCTCGACGCCGGACTCGTTGGCCACCTCGATGCTCACGGGGTCTCCTCACCCGTCATGGCCGCGCTCACCGCCGGTTGTTCCGCGGCCGCTTGTTGATGGCGCGCGGCTCCGAGGCCATGGCGGCGTCGTAACGGCCGTAGGCGTCGACGATGTCGCTCACCAGCTTGTGCCGTACGACGTCGGAGCTGGTCAGCCTGCTGAAATGGATGTCCTCGATGCCCTCGAGGATCTGCTGTACGACCTTCAGGCCGCTTTCCTGGCCGCCGGGCAGGTCGATCTGGGTCACGTCGCCCGTGACCACGATCTTCGAGTTGAACCCGAGCCGGGTCAGGAACATCTTCATCTGCTCGGGCGAGGTGTTCTGCGCCTCGTCCAAGATGATGAAGGCGTCGTTGAGGGTCCGGCCGCGCATGTACGCGAGCGGCGCGACCTCGATCGTCCCCGCCGACATCAGGCGGGGGATCGACTCGGGGTCGATCATGTCGTGCAGCGCGTCGTACAGAGGCCGCAGATACGGGTCGATCTTCTCGTAGAGCGTGCCGGGCAGGAAGCCTAGCCGCTCCCCCGCCTCGACGGCGGGACGGGTGAGAATGATCCGGTTGACCCGCTTGTTCTGCAGGGCTTTCACGGCCTTCGCCATCGCCAGGTACGTCTTGCCGGTACCGGCCGGGCCGATGCCGAAGACGATGGTGTGCCTGTCGATCGCGTCGACGTACCGTTTCTGGTTCACCGTCTTCGGACGGATGGTGCGGCCCCTGGCGGACAGGATGTCCAGGGACAGGACCTCGGCCGGACGGGCGGTGGCCTGCCGCAGCATGTGGATGCTGCGCTCGACCGCGTCTGGGGACAGCTCGGCACCCGAGCCGACCAGTTCCACCAGCTCCTCGAAGAGGCGTACGACGACGCCGCTCTCCTCGGGACTGCCGGTGATCGTGATCTCGTTGCCCCGCACGTGGATGTCGGCGCTGAAGGCGCCCTCGACGACCCGCAGCAGCTCGTCACCCGACCCGAGGAGGCTGACCATCGGCTGCCCCTCGGGGATGACTACCTTGGCCTGGGTCTTGTTGATTTGCTGTGACTCGGACATGGGCGGCCCTTGCGGCCCTGATCGCCTCCCTAATTCCCTCCCCACTCTAGTCGGTCAGCCGGGGGGCCAGGTGAGGCTCCGGCCGCCGAGCACGTGCGCGTGGACGTGAAACACCGTCTGCCCGGCACCCGCTCCGGTGTTGAACACGATCCGGTAACCGGTCTCGGCCACGCCCTCCTTCACGGCGACCGCGTGGCAGGCCTTGAGCAGGTCGTCGGCGAGACCGTCGTCGGCCGCCGCCAGCGCGGCGGCGTTCTCGTGATGAGCCTTGGGCACGACGAGCACGTGCGTCGGGGCCTGCGGGTTGATGTCGCGGAAGGCCAGCGCCCGCCCGGCTTCCAAGACGATGTCCGCCGGGATCTCTTTGGCCACGATCTTGCAGAAGAGGCAGTCGCTCACGCGCGAAAGCCTAGCCGTTCACAGTAGTTGATGACTGCAATGATCCCCCCGGCTAATGTGAGTGTGCGAGACTGCACCAGAAAACCCCCCTAGTGTCGGGCGAGGACACCGCTGGGCCATGCCCTCTCATGATTCGGAAGAACGTAAACCCCCCGAGGATGACGAGCGTCCTATCGATGTGACCACCGAGACCCTCGTGGCCGACAGGTCGTTGGGGACGGTGCCCGTCGGATGGGACGCCGACATGGCCGTGACGGCGCTCTACAGCGCTCACTATCGGTCACTGGTGCGTCTCGCCGTGCTGCTGGTGCGTGACGTGGCCAGCTCGGAAGAGGTCGTTCAGGATGCGTTCGTCGCCCTCCACGGCGCCTGGCGCAGGCTGAGAGACACCGACAAGGCACTGGCCTACCTTCGCCAATCGGTCGTCAACCGATCGCGTTCGGTGCTGCGGCACCGCGCGGTCGTCGAGAAGTACGCACCGAAGGGGCTGCCGGACGCGCCGAGCGCGGAGAACGGCGCGATCGGCGAGCTGGAGCGCTCGGCCGTCATCGAGGCGCTGCGCCGCTTACCCACCCGCCAGCGCGAGGCGCTGGTGCTGCGATACTACGGCGACCTGTCGGAGGCCGAGATCGCGCACGCGATGGGCATCAGCAAGGGCGCGGTGAAGAGTCACACAGCCCGGGGCATGGCCGCACTACGGATGGCACTGGAGCAATTCTCATGACCTTCTCGCCCGACGACGAGTACGGCGAGTTGCTCCGCCGTGCCCTGCGCGCGGAGGCGGACTCGGTCGTGCCGTCTCCCGATGGACTCGAGATCATTCGCCGGCGGATCGACCAGCGCGGCATGCGCCGCCTGCGGAACATGCTGTGGTGGCGCGTCGGGGCGGCCGCCGCGGGGGCCATGCTCGTGGCGGGCGCGGTCGTCATGGTCGTCCCCGGCCTGCGCGACCAGGTCGCGCAGTCCACAGGCATCAGCCCTCTCGCCGGCGACGAGCACGAGACCACCCAAGACACCTCGTCGATGACCCGGCCGCCGGTCCAGCAGCCCTCACGGCCGGTCGTGATCGTGCCCGTCACCCCGAGCCCGACGCGCGCGCGGCCGAGCCCGTCGCCGACGCTCAGGACGGGCGCCACCAGCAGGCCGTCGCCGTCGCCGTCGCCGTCCGATCCCTGCGTCACGCCCACTCCCCAGCCCGGGGTGGTCGAGCCCGACGGGATCATGCCGCCGACGTGCGAGCCGACGCCGGTGACGCACTCGCCCGTCGTGACGCCCACGCGCTCGGCCCGCCCCCGTCCCCGCCCCTCGCGGCCGGCGCCCACGACGGCCGTGCCCACGGTGCCCGCGAGCCCGACGCCCACGCCGGCTCCCTCGATCGCATCGGTGAGCGAGACGCCGGCCACCCCCTGACCCGGCCCGCCCGTCATCCCAGGCCCGACGGGCGGTCACCTGGGTGCTTCCAGTGCGGCGGATCCCGGTGGACGGCCGGGCTCCGGGTGGAGTGGCCGATCGTGCGCCGCAGGTCCGCGCTCCCTAGGCGTCCCCGGGAGCCGAGTCGACGCGAGATCCTCACGCGCCCGGACGCCTGCGCGCTTTCACGTCGGAACGCCGATCGCGCAACCGACGGCGATCCGGGCCCTGGCTCTTCCGCCCGCTGTGCCGGGTCCGCCACCGGTCGGCCCGGTCTGCATAAGCCGGCGCCCGCGGTGAAAGCCCGGCCTGCCCGCGGCTCGCCGACGCGTGCCATTACTCCAGCTCCCGCCTGCGGGCGGCGGTGCCGCAGATCACGTCCCCCGGGCGCGCCGTCCGAGATCGTGGCAGGTGAAAACCTTCGGCGCGCGCAGCCAGACCTTTTCGCGAGATGCGTTTCCCGCGGCGGCGGTCACCAGCGGCCGCAGCGGGACAGCAGGACGGCCGCCGCGGCCACGCCCGCCGTCGAGGTGCGCAGCACCGTCGGCCCCAGCAGCGCCGGTACGGCTCCCGCCTCCCGGAACACCGCGATCTCCTCCTCGGCGACGCCGCCCTCCGGGCCCACGATCATCACGATGTCGCCAGGCTCCTCCGGCAGAGGCAGGCGGCTCAGCGGCTCGGCCGCCTCCTCGTGCAGCACGACCGCGAGCGACGCCGCCGAGACGAGCGCGCCGACCTCCGCGGTCGTGGCCTGCTCGGTCACCTCCGGCAGATGAAAACGCCGGGACTGCTTGGCCGCCTCACGGGCCGTGGCGCGCCAGCGGGCCAGGGACTTGGCGGCCCGGTCGCCCTTCCACTGCGTGACGCAGCGGGCGGCGGCCCAGGGCACGATCACGTCGACCCCAGCCTCGGTCATCATCTCGACCGCGAGCTCACCCCGGTCGCCCTTGGGCAGGCCCTGCACGACCACGAGCCTCGGGCGGGGTGGCGGGACCTCGAACCGGCGCAGCACCTCGGCGGTCAACGAGTCCCTGCCCGCCGCCGTGACCGTGCACTCGGCCACCCGCCCCGCGCCGTCGGTCAGATCGATCCGCTCCCCCGGCCGCATACGCCGTACGGCCGCCGCATGCCGGCCCTCCGGCCCGTCGAGAACGATCGTGTCCGTCTCCTGGCCGACCGCGTCCGACAGGAACACGGGAACGCTCATGCCACCTCCTCGCCTGACGGCTCGGAGTCGCATGAGCGAAACGCACTGTGCTCACCGGCTCGCTCGCTCCGCTCGCTCACGCCACCTCCTCGCCCGACGGCCCGGAGTCGCATGAGCGAAACGCACTGTGCTCACCGGCTCGCTCGCTCCGCTCGCTCACGCCACCTCCTCGCCCGACGGCCCGGAGTACGGCCGTGCCGCAGGCACGCAGGCCGGCACCCCGCGAAACCCGCCATGCCTGCCGATTCGCTCGCTCATGCGGCCGGCTCAGCGGCCGTTGAAGGCGTCCCGCAGGCGGGAGAAGAAGCCCTGCTGGCCCGGCGAGAACTTGCCGGGCGGCCGCTCCTCCCCGCGCAGCTTCGCCAGCTCGCGCAGCAGCTCCTCCTGCTGCGAGTCGAGCTTGGTCGGCGTCTCGACGTTCACGTGGATCAGCAGGTCGCCCCTGCCGTTCTCGTTGAGCCGCTGGACGCCCTTGCCGTACAGGGGGATGACCTGGCCGGCCTGGGTGCCGGGCCGTACGTCGATGTCCTCGGCGCCGTCGAGGGTCTCGATCGTCAGCGTGGTGCCGAGCGCGGCGGCGGTCATCGGGATGTGCACGGTGCAGTGCAGGTCGTCACCACGCCGCTCGAAGATCTGGTGCGGCCGCTCGGCGATCTCCAGGAACAGGTCGCCGGGAGGCCCGCCGCCCGGGCCGACCTCGCCCTCGCCGGCGAGCTGGATGTGCGTGCCGTCCTCGACGCCGGCCGGGATCCTGACCTTGATCGTGCGCCGGGTCCTGACCCGGCCCTCGCCGGAGCACTCCATGCAGGGGTGCCGGATGACGCTGCCGTACCCGCCGCACTGCGGGCAGGGCCGGGAGGTCATCACCTGGCCGAGGAACGAACGGGTCACCTGCGAGACCTCGCCGCGCCCGTGGCACATGTCGCAGGTGTCGGGGTGGGTGCCGGCCGCCGCCCCAGAGCCCTGGCAGACGTCGCAGAGCACGGCCGTGTCCACGACGATCTCGCGGGTCGTGCCGAAGGCCGCCTCCGCCAGATCGAGCTCGACCCGGATGGTGGCGTTGCGCCCCCGGCGCGCGCGCGAGCGAGGCCCGCGCGCGGCGCCGGCCGTGCCGAAGAAGGCGTCCATGATGTCGCTGAACGGGAAGCCCGCGCCGAAGCCCGCGGCCCCGGCTCCCGCAGCACCGCCGCCGAGCGGGTCGGCGCCCATGTCGTACATGCGGCGCTTGCCCGCGTCGGACAGCACCTCGTACGCCTGGTTGATCTCCTTGAACCGCTCCTGGGTCTCCGGATCGGGGTTGACGTCCGGGTGCAGCTGACGGGCGAGACGGCGGTAGGCCTTCTTGATCTCTTCTTGGCTGGCATCGCGCCGTACGCCAAGGGTCGCGTAGTAGTCGTTGGACACTTATGACCCCGCCAGGATCTGGCCGACGTAACGCGCCACCGCGCGTACCGCACCCATCGTCACCGGATAGTCCATTCGTGTCGGGCCCAGCACTCCGAGCCGGGCCAGTTCCTTGTCGCCCGAACCGTATCCGGCGGCCACGATAGAGGTGCCGCGCAGCCCGCTGTAGGGGTTCTCGGATCCGATGCGGACGGTGATGTCGGACAGCCCGCCGGTCTCTCCCAGCAGGCGGATGAGGACGACCTGCTCCTCCAGCGCCTCCAGCACGTCGCGCAGGCCGACGCTGAAGTCGGCCGCCGCCAGGTTGGCCGTCCCGCCGAAGACGATCTTTTCCTCGTGCCGCTCGACGAGCGTCTCGAGCAGCACGGACAGGATCGTGGCCGCCACCGGCCGGTCCTCCGGGGGCAGCCGATCGGGAACGTCGGCCACGGTCTCCGGCACCTGGGACAGACCGCATCCGTCCAGGCACGCGTTGAGCACCGCGCGCAGGTTCGCGATCCGGTCGTCGGCGATGGGCTCCGGGAGGTCGACCACCCGCTGCTCGACCCGCCCGGTGTTCGTGATCAGCACCAGCATGACCCGGCGCTCCGCGAGCGGCACGATCTCCACATGGCGGACCGACGACCTGGTGAGCGAGGGGTACTGGACCACCGCGACCTGCCGGGTGAGCTGCGCGAGCAGCCGCACCGTGCGCATGACGATCTCGTCGAGGTCGACAGCCCCCGCGAGGAAGGTTTCGATGGCCCTGCGCTCCGCGCTTGACAGCGGCTTGATCTGCGACAGCCGGTCGACGAACAGGCGATATCCCTTGTCGGTCGGCACTCGGCCGGCGCTGGTGTGCGGCTGGGTGATGTACCCCTGCTCCTCCAGCGCGGCCATGTCGTTGCGGATCGTCGCCGGCGAGACGCCGAGGTTGTGCCTGTCCGCCAGGGCTTTGGACCCCACCGGCTCGTTGGTGGACACGTAGTCCTCGACGATGGCGCGCAGGACGGCGAGCTTGCGGTCGTCGAGCAAGGTGTCACCTCCCTGTGCCTGGAAACACCGACTCTGGCACTCTGTGTTCCCGAGTGCCAAGTGTACGGCTACCACCCCACCTGGTGCGATAACGCGATGGCCATTAGGACAAGCGGAATACAAATCGTCCACAAGCGGCAGGGTCGACTCTTCATTCCATGCATGAGGATCACATTCCCGCGCCGTCCGACGTGACGACGCGAGTGCCGCATTCCACGCCGCTCGACCCGGCCCCGCGGATGCCGCAGCCCTTTCCCCCGTCGTACGCCGTGCCCCGGCCGGTCCGGCCCCGCCTGCTGTGGATCTTCCTGTCCTGGGCGCTCTTCGTGGTGCTGCTGGCGGCGGGCGTCTCCGGGTTCGCCGGCGGCCTGTTCTCCGCCGTCGGCGACGCCGCGCCCACCACGGTCTTCCCGGGCGGGCAGTCGGTGAGCGTCGCGCTCGACCCCGCGGACAAGCCGGCGGTCTACGCGGCCGTCGACCAGCCCACCGACGTCCGCTGCCGGCTCGGCGACGGCACCGACCCGGGGGTGCGGCTGACCCGGCCGGCCGTCTCCCAGACCGTCACGCTGAACGGCACGACGTGGGAGCTGCTGTTCGAGGCCGGCGTCCCGGAGGCGGGCACCTACCAGCTCGCCTGCGAGGGCGACGGGGTGCGGTTCGGCGTCGGCAGGCAGCTCGCCGGCAACGTCGGCGGGCTGGTGGGCGGCGCGCTCGCGCTGGTGGCGCTGCCCCTGGCCGGCTTCCTGACCGCGGCGATCGTGACGGTCGTCGTGCTGGTGCGCCGTTCCGCCGCCCGCCGCCGCGTGGCCTGATTTGCTAGCGTTCCCCGCATGTACGGGCGGGACGTGCTTTCCGGAGACTGGCGGCGCGCACGGCGCAAGCGGATCCCCGAGATCCCGGCCGAGCCCGACCTCGTGGTCGAGGACGCCGAGGGCCGCTTCTGCGGCGCCGTGGTGGCCTGCGACAAGGAGGCGGTGACGCTGGAGGACCGCTTCGGCCGCAGGCGGGTCTTCCCGCTGACTCCCGCCGGGTTCCTCCTCGACGGCGAACCGGTCACGCTGGTGCGCCCCAAGGCCGCCCCGAAGGGACCGCTGCGCAGCGCCTCGGGGTCGATCGCGGTCGAGGGCCTGCGTGCGCAGGTCGCCAGGGAGAGCCGCATCTATGTCGAGGGCGTCCACGACGCCGCCCTGGTCGAGAAGATCTGGGGGCACGACCTGCGTGTGGAGGGGGTCGTCGTCGAATATCTGGAGGGTGTCGACGACCTGCCCGCCATCGTGGAGGAGTTCGCCCCCGGGCCGGGCAGGCGGCTCGGGGTGCTGGTGGACCATCTGGTGCCGGGTTCGAAGGAGAGCCGCATCGCCGCCCGGGTGTCCGGCGACGACGTGCTCGTCGTCGGGCATCCGTTCGTGGACATCTGGCAGGCGGTCAAGCCGCGGACGCTCGGCATCGCCGCCTGGCCGGACGTGCCGCGCGGCGTGCCCTGGAAGGAGGGCGTGATCGCGGCCCTGGGCTGGCGGATGGACCCCCAGGAGGCGTGGCGGCACATCCTGGGCCGGGTCACGACCTACACCGACCTGGAGCCCGAGCTGCTCGGCCGCGTGGAGGAACTGATCGACTTCGTGACGGCTCCATAGGCTGCCGCCGTCCCGACCTCGCACGACAGGCCGGGCGCCGTCCGGCCTGGAATCGCTCCGAGCACGGGAGACGTCCATGAACGCGCAGAGCACGAGTCAAGGCCGGCCGTCCGCCCCCCGGCCCGGGCCGAGGCCGGGCACCGACGACGCACGGGTGGCGTCGCGGGCACATCTGTTCGGGCTGGCCAATCTGGTCGTCTGGCCGCTGGGCATCGTGGGCACGCTGGTGATCTACCTGGTCCGCGGTCGCCGGTCCCCCTATGTGCGCGAGCAGGCGGCGCAGGCGCTGAATCTCTGGCTCACCCTGTCGCTGGTGATCATCTGTCTGATCGTGAACCTCGTGACGATGTTCATCGGATCTGTGCTCTTCATCCTCGTGCTGTTCGTGGTGCTCTGGGTGTACGGCCTCGTGACGGGCGTCATCGGGGCGGTCGCGGCTCGGCATGGGAGGAGTTTCCGGTATCCCTTCGCCTGGCGCGTCTTCTGACCGTCCTATGGGGTCAAGTCGCGGACGACGGCGTCGGCGAGCAGCCTGCCGCGCAGCGTGAGCACGGCCCGGCCCGCCTTGAACGCCTCCACCTCCAGCAACCCGTCCGCCAGGGCCCGCGCGCACGCCGGACGCGCCTGCGGGTCGAGGTCCGCCAGCGGGAATCCCGAGGCGAGACGCAGCTCCAGCATGACCCGTTCGACGGCCCTGTCCCGCGCCGACAGCACCTCCCTGGCGTGCGCGGGCGAGGTCCCGGCGGCCAGGCGTGCGGCGTACGCGGCGGGGTGCTTGACGTTCCACCAGCGGGTGCCGCCGACGTGGCTGTGCGCCCCCGGCCCGGCCCCCCACCAGTCGCCGCCGGTCCAATACAGCAGGTTGTGGCGGCAGCGGGCCTCCTCGCCCGCCGCCCAGTTGGAGATCTCGTACCAGCTCAGCCCGGCTGCCGTCAGCATCTCCTCGGCGATCAGGTAGCGATCGGCCGCCACGTCGTCGTCCGGCATCGGCAGCTCGCCGCGCCTGATCCGGGCGGCGAGCCGGGTGCCGTCCTCGACGATCAAGGAGTACGCCGAGATGTGGTCGGGCCCGGCCGCCAGCGCGGCCTCCAGGGAGGCCCGCCAGTCGTCGTCGCTCTCCCCCGGCGTGCCGTAGATCAAGTCCAGGTTGACGTGCTCGAACCCCGCCGCGCGGGCCTCCCGTACGGCCTCGGCGGGCCGGCCGGGGGTGTGCCGCCGGTCGAGGACGGCCAGGACGTGCTCGCCCGCGCTCTGCATGCCGAAGCTCACCCGGGTGAACCCGCCCGCCCGCAGTTCCTTCAGGTAGGCCTCGTCCACCGACTCGGGGTTGGCCTCGGTCGTCACCTCGGCGCCCGGCCGCAGGCCGAACTCCTCACCGATGGCGTCGAGGATCCGTACGAGGTCGGCGGCGGGCAGCAGGGTCGGCGTGCCGCCGCCGAAGAAGACGGTCTCCACGGGCGGCGCGGCGTCCCCCAGCACACGCCGGGCCAGCCGTATCTCCTCGACGGCGGTGGCGGCGTAGTCGCGTTGCGCGGCGCCGGGGCCGAGCTCCGCCGCCGTGTAAGTGTTGAAGTCGCAGTAGCCGCAGCGCGTGGCGCAGAACGGCACATGCACATAGAAACCGAATGGGCGGGAGCCGAGCCCGTCGAGAGCGCCGGACGGCAGCTCGCCGCCGGCGGGGACGGGATCGCCGTCGGGAAGCACTGAAGGCACGCCCTCCAGTCTGCCGTCACTCGCGCCCTGCCCTCGACGTCCCGATCACCCGGATCCGGTATCGCGTATTGGAGCGCCGCCGACTACTACGCCACCCAGCATCCCACCGAGGTTCCCGCCCCGGTGGCATTGGGGATCAATTCGAAGACGGCGAGACACATCGACCAGTTGCACATCCACATGGCGCAGGCGCGTCCCGAGTCCTTGAACGACCTCGTCGCCCAGGACCACCTGGCCGCCACAAGAATAGATCGTTGGGCGAAGGCGCACGTGTCGATCCACGGCTACAGCGAGCAGTACAACCAGATCATCCCACACACCTACCGAGTGCTCATCTGGCCGGGATTCACCCACGACAATCTCTTCGCCATGCTCAGGACCATGCTGGTCTACGCCCTGGGCCCCGGAGGGAAGATCAGCGACGCCAAGAAGATCATGCAGTACCAGACGCTGATGGTGATACCTCGGCCCGCCGGGGGCTATTACATCATCAACAGCGAGAAGGGCCTGCGGGACCAGTCCTTGGTGGGAACCGACACCTGCGACCCGTTGCTTCTCATGCATCCCTGACCTGTCGCCGCTCTCCCGGCAGCGCCCGAACGAGACGCGTGCGACGCCGAGGCGGCACGTCCACGCCGCTCTCGGGCGCTGCCATTGACGCCCTGATCACCGAGGTCTACGATCGCGACAATTTACAGGAAACTTTCCTATAAAAAGCGCTCGGGAGGCCGGCGTGTTCATGAGAAGGACCCTCGCCGTGGCGGTCGCCGCCACCCTGGCGGCCGGATTGGCGCCGTCAGCGGCCCAGGCCGCCACCGGCGGCGGGGACCGCTACAAGCGGGTGGCCTACTTCATCCAGTGGGGCGTCTACGGGCGGAACTTCCACGTGAAGGATGTGGACACCAGTGGCGCCGCCGCGAAACTCACCCACCTCAACTACGCCTTCGGGTTCGTCGGCGAGGAAGGCACCTGCTACTCCGCCGACCCCTGGGCCGACTGGCAGCGCCCCGTGCCCGCCGACCAGAGCGTCGACGGCGTCGCCGACACCGACGACCAGCCGCTCAAGGGCAACCTCGGCCAGCTCAAGAAGCTCAAGGCCCGCCACCCCGGCCTCAAGGTCCTCATCTCCCTCGGCGGCTGGACCGGCTCGAAATACTTCTCCGACGCCGTCCTCACCCCCGAATCCCGCGCCAGGCTCGCCGCCTCCTGCGTCGACCTCTGGCTCAAGGGCAACCTGCCCGGCCTGCCGCGGGGAGCCGCCGCCGGCGTCTTCGACGGCATCGACCTCGACTGGGAATGGCCCGGCTCGGCCGGCGACGAGGGCAACATCATCCGCCCCGAAGACAAGCAGAACTTCACCCTGTTCCTCGCCGAACTGCGCCGCCAGATGAAGGCCCACGACCGGCGGGCCGAGCTCAGCGCCTTCCTCCCCGCCGCAGCCGCCAAGATCGACGCGGGCTTCGAGGTCCGCAAGGTGTTCGACCAGCTCGACTTCGCCACCGTCCAGGGCTACGACCTGCACGGCACCTGGGAGAATCGCACCGGCCTCCAGGCCAACCTGCTCACCGACCGCCGCGACCCTAACGAGGTCAAGTACAGCGTCGACCAGACCGTGCGCGACTACATCGGACGCGGCGCCCCCGCACGCAAGCTCGTCATCGGCGTCCCCGCGTACGGCCAGGGCTGGACCGGCGTGACCTCACGCGGCAACGGCCTGTACGCCACCGCGACCGGCCCCGCCCTCGGCACCTGGGCTCCCGGCACCGAGGACTACAAGAACCTCGTCAAGAAACCCGGCAAGCGCTACCGCGACCTGCTCACCGGCGCCCTGTGGCTGTACGACGGCAACGAGTTCTGGTCCTACGACGACCCCGCCGTCATGCTCCAGAAGGCCGCATACATCCGGCTGAAGGGCCTCGGCGGCTCCATGCTCTGGTCCATCGACCAAGACGACGCCAAAGCCTCCCTCACCACCGCTCTCTACTCCATCCTCCGCTGACCCGGCCTCCCGGGGAGGGAACGGCGATCCACACCCGGCCCCTCCCCGGCCATATCCGCCAACGCGGCGGGCGTGCCGACCCCCCGGGCTGAATCGGGCCCGAATCCGCCGACCCGGCGGCTCGGGAAGAGGACGCGCGGTCCTCGCGAAGACGCCGCCGGCGGTCGCGCACCCGGGCGAGGCCCGTCGACGACGCGCGGGTGTGCCGCTCCCGGCCCTCCGGCCAGGCACGCCGACCCGGCTCCTCGGAGAGGCGACCCCATACAGTTCTCCTCCCCGAGGGGCATTTCCGCCTCCGCATCGCCCGGTCAGGGTTCCGCGCCGGTGAGGCGGACGAAGCCGGCCAGCCGCGTGCCGTACCGGGTGCCGGGCCCCGGCCCGCGCCAGGTGTTCCGGGTATGCGTACCGCCTCCGTGCCGCTGTTGCAGCGGCGGCGGCCCTTCTCCGGCCCGCGAGGTCTACGCGGACGGCGATCCGGCGATGGAGGTCCGCGCGTGGCGCAAGCGAACCGCGTGCGGGGTCCGTCGTCCCCGGATCTGCTCCGCGAGGGCCCGCATGGCGTCGGCGGAGCCCGAGTCGTTCGGGGTGTAGATCTCCAGGCGGTGATCGGGGCTGTCGGGCTGGAGCCAGACCTGGTAGGCGACGCTCACGGGACCCACCGTGGGGTGCCGCAGGCGCATGGTTCCCACAGTGCAGTCGGCGACCTCGCCGATCGTCCACATCATCGCGAACTCGTCGCTGCGCATCGTCAGCTCTCCGATGAGCGCCGCCAGGCGTGCGTCCGTCGGGAACCGGCCGACGGTGAGCCGGAGGTAGGCGACATGGACGCGAGCGAGTTCCTCCCAGTTTCCGTACAGCTCACGGATGAGCGGATCGAGGAAGAACATCCGCGGGATGGACGGCCGGTGCGCCGCGTTCCCCGGCGCGTCGAAGGGAACGTGCTCGGCGATGAGCGCGTGACCGGTGCGGTTCCACGCGAGCACGTCGCCACGACGGCCGAGCACGATCGCCGGTATCGCGTCTCCCAGCGATTCCAGGAGCGCGAGGACTCGAGGGTGCGGCTCCTCCTCCGGCGGTTCGCGGAGACTGGGATTCGCCGGTTGGCGCGCGAGGTTGTGGAGGTGCACGGTCTCTATCTCGTCGAGGCGCAGCACCCGCGCCAGGGCGTCGAGCACCTGTGCGGAAGGGCTGTCCGCCAGCCCCTGCTCCAGACGCGTGTAGTAACCGGCACTCACTCCGGCGAGCTGGGCGAGCTCCTCGCGCCGCAGGCCGGGGACCCGGCGAGCGGTCCCGAAAGTGCGCAGCCCCACATCATCGGGCGTGACCCGATCACGACGACTCCGCAGAAACGCGCCGAGACTCTCCACGACATCGAGCGTAGGCCGACCGGACGCGCCGTGGGTGTACCTGTCAAGAGCACCCACAACAGGAGGATGGTCGCCGAGCCCGCCTTGCCGGACCGTCGAGAACATGCCTCACAAGCACCCGCACAACTCGCCGGGGCTACGGCCCTGGCTCGGTCTTCTGGTGATCCTCGGGCCCGTGCTGCTGGTCTCCATGGACGGGTCGATCCTGTTCCTGGCATTGCCCCGGATCAGCCAGGCTCTCACGCCGACCGCCGATCAGGCCCTGTGGATTCTGGACATCTACGGCTTCGCCGTCGGCTCTCTGCTGATCACGTTCGGCAACGTCGGCGATCGGTACGGCCGGCTGAGGTTGCTTATGATCGGCGCGGCGGCCTTCGGCGTGGGCTCCGCGGCGGCGGCGTTCGCGCCGAACCCCGAGCTTCTGATCGTCGCCCGCGGGCTGATGGGAATAGCGGGCGCGACTCTCCTGCCGTCGGCCCTCGCCGTGTTGAGCGAGCTTTTCACCGACCCCCGGCGACGCGCGCAGGCCGTCGGCGTCTTCGCCGCGGCGTTCGCCGCCGGATTCGCCATCGGTCCGGTCGCCGGCGGCATCCTTCTGGAACGGTTCTGGTGGGGCTCGGTCTTCCTGGTCAATCTCCCCGTGCTCGCTGTTTTCCTGCTCTTCGCGCCGATCCTGCTCCGCGAGGTTCGCACGGCCCGCCCAGGCCGGGTCGACGCGCTCAGTGTCGTCACCTCCTCGGCCGGTCTCCTGCTGACGATCTACGGCCTCAAACACGCCGCCGCCGAAGGTCTGTCGATCGTCTCGGTGCTCGCAGCCGTCGCGGGGCTGGCGCTGCTGGCGTGCTTCGCCCGCCGGCAGCGGGTCCTGCGGCATCCGTTGATCGAGTTCTCGCTCTTCCGCGACCGCGTCTTCACCGTGGCGATCATCACCGGCCTGCTGCCACTGGCGGCGTGGTCGGCGACCGCGTACCTGGCCGGCGTTTACCTCCAGTCGGTGCTCGGCCTGCCCGTCCTGCGCGCCGCTCTGCTCGCGCTTCCCGGCGCCGCGGTCCTCACCGTCACCTGCGTCGTCACGCCCTTTGCGGTCGACCGCGTCGGAAAGCGAACCTCCCTCCTGATCTGCCACTTCTCCATCGCCGCGGGCCTGCTTTTCCTGCTCCCCATGACGATCACGAGCGGGATCGGCTGGTACGTCGCCTCCACCGTCACCGCGGGCGTCGGCTTCGGCATCTGTTTCAGCGTCGTCGCCGACACCGCCGTCGGCGCCGTCCCCCCGGACCGGGCCGGCTCGGCGGGCGCGATCGCCGAGACCAGCAACGAGATCGGCAACGCCCTCGGCATCGCCCTCCTCGGCTCACTCGCCGCTCTGATCTTCCGGCTCCGCGGGCCGGATCTGGCGCCCACCCTGGGCGAAACCCTCCAGCTTCCCGGCCTCCCGGCAACAGTGATCGTGGAGGCGAAAACGGCCTTCGTCACCGGGCTGCACGTGGCCGCCGCCGCAGCCTGCGTCCTGCATGTGGCGCTCGGCGTCCTCACGCTTCGCCGACTGCCCGCAAAGGCGACAACCCCGGCCGGCTCCGGCACCCCGCTTCCGGAGACAGGAGATCGAGCAGGAAGCAGGACGCGATGACCGGACTCCCGTGAACTCCCGTACTGCTCCTCCGCTCGCCCCGCCTGCCGGCCCGGGCACGATCAGACCCGCGAGCCGCCTCGTACGGCCACGGTAGATCGCCGCGCGGCCGGAGCGGGCGGTTCGTGATCAGGACGCGACCGCGCCGGCGCGGTCTCCGAGCACGCGCTTGGCGACCTTGTCCCATTTGTCGCTGCGGCCGGGGATGTCGAGGATCCGCAGCAACAGCTCGGCGTCGCCGTGGTAGGCCCGGAACGACTCCGCGATCGTCACGCCGTCCGAAGGCCGGTAGAGCACCTCGATTTCATCGCCGGCGCCGAGCTCGCCCAGCTCGACCACCCGGAAGTACGCCCCGGGACGCTCGGCCTCGGTGAAGCGCTTCACCCAGCCCTGCTCGTCCAGCCAGTTGCGGAACACCACGCACGGGATGCGGGGATAGGTGACCTCCAGGACGGCCGTGCCGACCCGCCACCGTTCGCCGAGGAACGCGTTGGTCAGGTCGGCCCCGTACGTCGTGAGGTTCTCGCCGAACCGGCCGTCGCGCAGGCTCCGGCCCAGGCGGGGCTCCCACCAGTCGTAGTCCTCTCGGGCGTAGGCGTACACCGCCTGATCCGGGTGACCGTGGTTGTCGACGTCGGCGCGCTCGTCGCCCGCCAGGCCGTTCTCGAGCACGGCCACCCGGCCCTCGGCCCTCCGCTTGTCGATCGCCGTACGCTTCAGGTTTCCGGCCCACTCGGCGTCGACGGCCCTGCCCACGTTCACAGAGAGGATGTGCATGACCAAACGTTAACGGATGGTCATGTTTCCCCGCGATCCTATTAAGTTGTAGTCAACGAATCGGACTACTTCTTGTTCTTGTCCGGCGCCTCGGAGGAGAGGGCGGCGACGAAGGCCTCCTGGGGGACCTCCACCCGGCCGACCATCTTCATCCGCTTCTTGCCTTCCTTCTGCTTCTCCAGCAGCTTGCGCTTACGGCTGATGTCACCGCCGTAGCACTTGGCGAGGACGTCCTTGCGCATGGCGCGGATGTTCTCGCGGGCGATGACACGGGAGCCGATCGCGGCCTGGATGGGCACCTCGAACTGCTGCCTCGGAATCAGCTCCTTGAGCTTCTTGGCCATCTCCACGCCGTAGGCGTACGCCTTGTCGCGGTGGACGATCGCGCTGAAGGCGTCCACGGTCTCGCCCTGCAGCAGGATGTCCACCTTGACCAGGTCGGCCTCCTGCTCGCCGGACGGCTCGTAGTCGAGCGAGGCGTAGCCGCGCGTCTTCGACTTCAACTGGTCGAAGAAGTCGAAGATGATCTCGCCGAGCGGGAGCGTGTAGCGGATCTCGACCCGGTCTTCCGACAGGTAGTCCATGCCCAGGAGCTGCCCGCGGCGGCCCTGGCACAGCTCCATGATCGAGCCGATGAACTCGGCCGGCGCGAGCACCGTGGCCTTCACCACCGGCTCGAAGATCTGGCCGATCTTCCCGGACGGGAACTCCGACGGGTTGGTGACGACGTGCTCCTTGCCGTCCTCCATGACCACCCGGTAGATGACGTTGGGCGAGGTCGAGATCAGCGACAGATCGAACTCGCGCTCCAGCCGCTCCCGGACGATCTCCATGTGCAGCAGGCCGAGGAAGCCGCAGCGGAAGCCGAAGCCGAGCGCGGCCGACGTCTCCGGCTCGTACACGAGCGCGGCGTCGTTCAGCCGCAGCTTGTCGAGCGCGTCGCGCAGCTCGGGGTAGTCGTCGCCGTCGATCGGATAGAGCCCCGAGTAGACCATCGGCTTGGGGTGCTCGTAGCCGCCCAGGGCCTCCGCCGCGGGCTTGGCCGCGTTGGTGACCGTGTCACCGACCCGGGACTGGCGCACGTCCTTCACACCGGTGATCAGGTAGCCCACCTCGCCGACGCCGAGCCCCTGCTCGGACGGCATCGGCTCCGGCGAGATGACGCCGATCTCCAGCAGCTCGTGCTGGGCGCCCGTGGACATCATCAGCACGCGCTCGCGCTTGGACAGGTGCCCGTCCACCACCCTGACGTACGTCACGACGCCGCGATAGGTGTCGTACACCGAGTCGAAGATCAGCGCCCGGGCGGGGACGTCCGGGTCGCCGACCGGCGGCGGGACGTGCTCGACGACGTGGTCGAGCAGCTCCTTGACCCCCTCGCCGGTCTTGCCGGACACCCGCAGCACGTCGGCGGGGTCGCAGCCGATCAGGCCCGCGATCTCCTCGGCGTACTTGTCCGGCTGCGCGGCGGGCAGGTCGATCTTGTTGAGCACCGGGATGATGTGGAGGTCGGCGTTCATGGCCAGGTAGAGGTTGGCCAGCGTCTGCGCCTCGATGCCCTGGGCGGCGTCCACCAGCAGGATCGCGCCCTCGCACGCCTCCAGCGACCGGGACACCTCATAGGTGAAGTCCACGTGGCCCGGCGTGTCGATCATGTTGAGGACGTGGCCGTTCCAGGGAAGCCGCACGGCCTGCGACTTGATGGTGATGCCCCGCTCCCGCTCGATGTCCATGCGGTCGAGGTATTGCGCGCGCATCGACCTTTCGTCCACCACGCCGGTGATTTGCAGCATGCGGTCGGCGAGTGTCGACTTGCCATGGTCGATGTGCGCGATGATGCAGAAGTTGCGGATCAACGCGGGGTCGGTCTGGCCAGGCTGAGTGCGCACCGGGGTCCGTTTCGACAAGGTTCAAACAAGGTTGGGACTGCTGGTCGATCGGGCCACCCTCGTCTCCCTCGGCGGGCCCTCCCGAGGCTGGCGGACCAGCCACCCTCCATGGTGGCATGTCCGGGTGCTTGCCTTGACCACCAGACGAGTCGTTCGATTGTTCGCCGTCGTCGCGGCCGTGCCGCTCGTGCTCGGCCTCGCGGCCGCCGCCGCGCTGCGCCTGCAGTACGCCGGGACGCCCGCCGACTGGGCCGGGACGACGGGCCGCGACGCCCTGTGGCTGGGCCACGCCTGGGTGGACGGCCGCCGCACCGAGGCCGACGTGCGGGCCCTCGCCGTACGGCTGGGCGCGAGCGGGATCAGGGACGTGTACGTCCACAGCGGGCCGTTCACATACGACGGGACCTTGCCGCCCGACCGCTACCCCAACGCCGGAAATTTCCTGAAATGGTGGCGGAAGCACGTGCCGGATGTACGGGTGTCGGCCTGGCTCGGCCAGACGGTTGACGACAACGGCAAACCTCACCTGAGCCTGGCCGACCCGGCGGCACGGGCCCGCGTCGTGGCGGGCGCGAAAGACCTGGTCGCCCTCGGGTTCGACGGAATCCACTACGACTTCGAACCCGTCTCCGACGGGGACGGGCCGTTCCTCAGCGTGCTGCGGGACACGCGCGCGGTCATCGGCGACCGACTGCTGTCGGTCGCCACCCAGCAGATCGAGCCGCTGTCCGGCCTGCGCGCCCCCACCGCCCTGGCGATCGGCCACGACAAGTATTGGACCCCGGACTACTTCCGCCAGGTGGTGGACCTCACCGACCAGGTGGCGATCATGACGTACGACTCGTGGTTGCCGCTCACCTCCCTTTACGGCGGCCACGTCGCACGGCAGGCCACGCTCGCCCTCGACCTGGTGCCCGAGGACAAGACCCTGCTCATCGGAGCTCCGGCGTACCACGACCACGGTGTCTGGTACGGCGACTGGGCCGAGAGCGTCGAGGCCGCCGCCGAGGGCGCGCGGCTCGCGCTCAGCGACCACGGGCCGCGCACCGAGTTCGGCCTGGCCCTGTACGTCGACTTCGCGGCGACGGAGGAGGACTGGCGGGAGTACGGGCGGGCCTGGGTGCGCGGCGGCGCCGGAGGCAAGGTGGAGCCGCCGGGCGGGCGGTCCGATGTGCGGACCGCGGCGGCCGTGCCGCGATACCATGAGCGGGGCGGCCCGTCGTCGTGAATTTGAGCGGCGGCATGGGCTGTTGGTATCCTGTCCAACTGCGTGTGGCGCGCCCTCTCACCAGCCCGCGCGCCCCATCCGACCAAGACTTAACACTGAGGCTTTCTTCGTGGCGAACATCAAGTCCCAGATCAAGCGCAACCGGCAGAACGAGAAGCGCCGGCTGCGCAACAAGGCCATCAAGTCGTCCCTGAAGACCGCGGTCCGCAAGTTCCGCGAGGCCGCCGACCAGGGCAACGTCGACGAGGCCCTCGTCGCGCTCAAGGCCGCGTCCCGGCAGCTCGACAAGGCCGTCAGCAAGGGCGTCATTCACAAGAACCAGGCCGCCAACCGGAAGTCGGCGATCGCCAAGCGCGCCGCCGCCCTGCAGGCCGCCAAGTAGTTCAGGCACCACGCGCGCCGCATCTCCCCTCTCGGGGGATGCGGCGTTTTCGCGTGTCCGCCGCCGTTTGGTGTGCCCGGCGGCGGCGCGGCGCGACGCAGCCGCCCGCCGTTCGGAGCCGGGCTGCGGACGTCAGGCGGGCACGGGCTGCGCCGTCCCCTCCGCCGTACGCCGCCGGACCTCGGGCAGGGCGAGCACGGCCAGGTTGACCACGGCCACCAGCGCCGCCGCCGTGAGCAGCGGAGCCGCGGCGCCGGCCCAGGCGGCGACCGGCGCGGCCGCCGCGAGCCCGAGGGGCCGCGCCGCGAAGGAGATCAAGGCGTCGAACGAGTCCACGCGGCCGAGGGCCTGCGGCTCCACACGCTGCTGCACCACCGTCTCCCACAGCGGCGTCAGCATCCCCACGCCCAGCATCGCGACGACGTACGCGGCGGTCACCACCACGGCCGGAGCGGGCAACGCGGTGGGGAACGCGAACGCGGCGAGCGGGCACGCGTAGGCCGCGGCGCCGACCGCCGCCACGGCGAGGGGCCGCCGGATCGGCAGCCTGGGGGCCGCGAAGACGCCGAGCACCGTCGCCACCGTCCCCGCCTGCGCGACGACCACCCAGACCGACTCCCCTCCCAGGCTGCGTACGGCGACGACGGGACCGAGGGTCAGCAGGACGCCCGCCCCGAGGTGCCAGACGCCGTGGCCGGCCACGCCGATCAGGAACCACCGGTGCCGCCGCGCCTCGCGCCACCCTTCCCGCAGGTCGTGGAGGAAGTGATCGCGTTCGCCGCCGAGCTGAAGGTCTCCCCCGCCGGCATGACGGGCCGCCTGGACACCCTGGAGAAGGCGGGGCTCATCCGGCGCATCCGCAGCGTGGAGGACCGCCGCCGGGTGGACGTGGAGCTGACGAGCGAGGGCCGCGCGATCTGGCTCAAGGCGATGGGCCTGCGCGGCGAGGTCGAGGACGCGATGGTGGGCGTCCTGGGACCGGACGATCAGGAGATCCTCGCGCCGCTGCTCAAGCGGATGCTGCTTCGCATGGAAAACCCCGGCCACGCCTGATGGGAGCCACCGGGGCCGGTCGGGCAGATTCGATCTCCGAGTGAGGCAGCGGGGCACGACATTCCAGCAGCGATCAGGGCTCCCGACCACCGGTGAGGGCACGATCTGACCCCAGGACTCGAGCGGCCCAGGCGCGGGGAGCAGAAGCACGAGGCGTGAGCACTGATCTATTACGCCGCCGGCCGGCTCCCGGTTCCGTGACGCTCCAAGCGCCGGGTCAGTGCTTGTTTCGGCTGGTCACGATCGTGTGGACGGCCTTCTCCAGTGCGTACGCCGGGTCGGTGCCGCCGCCCTTGACCTGCTCGTCGGCGGTGGCCACGGCCTGCAGGGCGGCGGAGATCGCCTCCGGCCCCCACCCGGCCAGCTGGCGCTTCACCCGGTCGATCTTCCACGGCGGCATGCCCACATGGCTCGCGAGCTGGCCACCGCGCAGATTGCGGGGCGCTCCCCCCACCTTGGCGAGCGAACGCAGGCCCCCCGCCAGCGCGCTGACGATCAGCACCGGCGCCACGCCGGTGGCGAGGGCCCATCGGACCTGCTCCAGCGCCTCCCCCAACCGGCCCTCGATCGCCAGGTCGGCGATCGTGAAGCCGCTGACCTCCGCGCGTCCCCGGTAGTACTTCGCGACGGCCGCCTCGTCGATGTTCTTGCCCTCGGTGTCGAAGACGAGCTGACTGCACGCGGCCGCCAGCTCGCGCAGGTCGCTGCCGACGGCGTCGAGCAGCGCCTGGGCGGCGGCCGGAGAGATCGTCCGGCCCTCCCTGCGCACCTCGGCCTTGATGAAGTCGAGCCGCTCACCCGCCTTGGTGGGCTTGGCCACGGTGACGACGTCGGCGCCCGCCTTCTTGACACCGTCCACCAGCGCCTTCCCCTTGACGCCGCCGGGGTGGACGAGCACCAGCACCGTGTCGTCGGCCGGATGGGCGGTGTATTTCACGATCTCGGCGATCACGTCCTTGGCGAGGTCCTGCGCCCCGCGGATCACGATGATCGACCGATCGCCGAACAACGAGGGAGAGGCGAGCCCGGTCAGCTCCCCCGGCTCCACCTTGCTCCCCTGAAGATCGTGCAGCTCCGCCCCCGGGTCCTCGGCGCGTACCGCCGCCACGACGGAGCTGACGGCGCGATCGGCCAGGAACTCCTCGTCGCCGACGACCAGGGTCACGGGTGCTGGGTTCGCCATGTCACGCAGCATGCCACGCCGATGCGGCCACGGCACATCGACCGCCGCCCCAGGCACCACCACCCCCCGCCGGCGCGGTGATGGCCGCCGGCCCACGCCCGGCGGCCCACCGGTAGCGGCGCGAGCGAGCGGCCCGGCCGGGCACCGTGGCGCCGCACGAGCCGGTCCCTATTTGCCCCGTACGACCACGGCGAGGTGGTCGTGATCGGCGACGACGGCGATGTCTCCGGACAGATCGGTGCGGTACGGTCGCATGCCGAGCCGGCGCAGGCGGCTCAGCGTCAGCGGGGCGGGATGCCCGTAGTCGTTCTTCTCGCCGACGCTGATCAGGGCGGCCCGCGCTCCCGTGGCGGCGAGAAAGGCCGCCGCCTGTCTCGGCGACCCGTGGTGGGCGACCTTCAGCACGTCGACCGGCGGCACACCACGCCGCAGCAGGGCTTCCTGCGCCTCCGTCTCCAGGTCCCCGGCGAGCAGGGCCGCTCCCAAGATCGGCCCGGACGCCGGCTGCGGCCCAGCCGATGCTCCGGACGGCGGTCCCTGCGTCTCCGGCACGGTGAGCGCCCCGGGCACTCCAGGCACGGTGCGCGCACTCGGTGCCATAGCCGCACCACCCACCACAGCCGGGTCCATAGCCGGACCGCCATTCGCCATGGGCGTGAAACGGTTCACCGAGGCCGATTCGCCACTCACCATGACTGAATCGCCGTGGACCGTGGCCATGACTCCACGCGCCGTGGCCGAACCGCCGTACGCCATGAGCGGGACGCCGTGCATCGTGGCGGAGTCGCCATTTGCCATGCGCGCGCCGCCGTACATCACTCCCGGACCGTCGTGCGCCGTGGGCGGACCGCCGTTTCCCATAGCCGGGGCGCCATTCGCCGTGGGCGGGATGCCGCGCACCGTGGGCGAAGCGTTGTACTCGACGGGCGGGACGCCACCCGCCGGAGAGGCGTTGTTCGCCAGCGGTGGGTGGTGTGGTGACGTGGGCGGGCCGTACCAGCGGACCAGCAGCACGACGCTGGCGTTGTTGGCCGTCGCCCCCTCGCCTCGGCCCTGCGGCGTCACGCCGGGCTCGGGGGCGAGCACGGTGATCTCGCTTGGTCCGAACCGCCACCGCATACCCGGGACCGCCCGCCACTCCGGGATGCGGGCCGTGCCGAGTTGCGCGGAGACCCGGCCTGCCTCGCTTTCCGGCACGCGGCCCGGGCTGACGACCACCGCTCCCACCGCCCGGCGGCGCAGCACCCCCGGCAGGCCGCCGACATGGTCCAGGTGAGGGTGAGTGAGGACGACGAGCGGCACCTGCCGCACTCCGAGAGCGCGCAGGCACCTGTCGGCGGGGCCAGGCTGCGGCCCGGCGTCCACCACCACGGCGCGGCCCGGACCGGCCGCCACTGCTATGGCGTCTCCCTGGCCGACGTCGCAGACGACCAGCAACCACCCTCGCGGTGGCCAGGGCGACGTCACCGGGACGGCCAGGAGGGCGGCGAGCAGGGCTCCCGCCGCCAACGCCGCCGCCAGGCGTCTTCGGGCACGGCCCCGCAGGACGAACCACCCCACGGCTGCCGCCGCCGCGAGCGCGGCGACCCCCGCCACTCCCCCGAACCATTCCGCCGAGGCGAACGGCAGGTCCGCGGCCCACCGCGCCACCGTGATGATCCAGCCCACGGCCCACCCCGCCGGGTGCACCAGCAGCCGGGCCAGGTCCATGCTCACCGGCGCGATCACGGCGGCCCCGAAGCCCAGCACCGTCGCGGGAGCGACCGCAGGCTCCGCGAGCAGGTTGGCCGGGATCGCGGCCAGATCGAGGCGCCCGGACATCAGCACCAGCAGCGGCGTGACCGCCGCCTGCGCCGCGGCGGTCACCGCCAGGGCCTCGGCGAACAACCGCGGCACCCGCCGCGCCACCAGACGGTCACGCCACCGAGGCGCGAGGATCAGGATGCCGCCGGTCGCGAACACCGACAGCGCGAAGCCCCACTCCCTCGCCAGTCCCGGATCGAACACCACCAGTCCGAGCACGGTCGCCGACAAGGCGGCCACCCCGTCCCGGCTGCGGCCCGTGCCGAGCGCCACAGCCGCGACGGTCCCCATGACGAGGGCCCGCAGCACGCTCGGCGACGGTCTCGCCACGACCGAAAACGCGATCATCGCGACGATCGCCACAACGGCCCGGACCGCCAGGGGCAGTCCGGCGAAGCGCCCCAGCATCAGCACGGCACCGGCCACGATCGCCAAGTTGGTGCCGGACACGGCGGTCAAGTGGCCAAGCCCCGCCGTCGTCAGGTCGAGCCTGACCTCCTCGTCCAGGCGTGACACGTCGCCGACGACCAGGCCGGGCAACAACCCACGCTGGTCGTCCGGCAGCACCTCACTCGCCTCGCGCAGGCCCGCGCGCAGCGCCCCGGCAGCACGCTGCACCGCCGAAGGCGCGCCGATCGGCTCGGGCGGCCCCCGGACGAGCATCACGGCCGCGACCGACTCACCCGACTCGGCCGGGCTCAACCGCCCGCGCACCCGGACCCGCTGGCTCGGCAGCAGCGGACGCCAGCCCTCCGCCGGACCGAGCAGCACGACGGGCGCATCGACGGCGTACCGTTCCCGGGCGATGGTCACCAGCCGCATCCGGGCCCGGACGACCGCCGTCTCCCGCCGGGCGACCCCGCCCTGACGGGGACGGATGCGCGGATCGTCGGTGATCTCGGCCTCGGCCGTCACCGTGAGGCCACGGCGGGCCAGGTCCGGCACCGGTCCGGTCGTCACGCGGTGGACCGCGAACGCCGTCACCGTGGCGGTTACGGCCACGGACGCGAACACCGCCGACATGACCCTGACGGCGGCCCCGAACGCCCCCTTCGGATCGGCGGCTTCCCCACCGGCATGTAACCGATCTGGGTCCGCCATGTGCTTACGGCGCCGCGCCACGGCCCATGCCCACGTCACGGCACCCGCGACAGTCGCGGCCAGCGCCACGCCGGCTCCGGCGACGGCGGGACAGCCGAGCAGTATGAGTGCCGTGAGCCAGGAAGCCATCGCAGGAGCGGCCAGAGCCGCCGGACCCGAGACGACCCTGCCACGCCTCGGCTCGTCACGCCCCCACGGCTCCTCCTCCGGCTCGTCACGGCTTGATCCACCACACCCCGGCGCACACCGGGCCGCCACGTCACGGTTCGCAGTGCACCCCGCATCGCGGCCCAGCTCGTCGCGGCCTGGCCCATCACGCCCCGGCACATACCAGGCCGCCACGTCACGGTTTGCGGTACGCCACGGCTCGTCTCGGGCCGACTCATCGTGGTTCGTTTCACCACGTCCCAGCTCGTTCCGACCAGCCACATCGTCGTTCACAGGACGCCATGGCTCTTCCCGGCCCGGTGCGCCGCAGCTCGACTCGTCATGGTTCGATTCGCCACACGCCGGCCCATTCCGGAGCGCCGCATCGCGGTTCGCAGTGCACCCCGCATCGCAACCCAGCTCGTCACGCTTCGACCCGCCACGCCCCGGCGCACACCGGGGTGCCACGTCGCGATTCGCAACACGCCACGGCTCTTCCCGGCCCGGTGCGCCGCAGCTCGACTCGTCATGGTCACCGCGCCCCGGCTCATCGCGGCCCGCGAAGAGGCCGTGGGGGAAACCGGCGGTCATACCGAGACCTTGTCGCGTATATCAGCGAACTTTCTGTCCCCGATGCCCGGCACGTCCTTCAACTGGTCGACGCTCTGGAAACCGCCGTGAGCGTCCCGGTATTCGATGATCCGTTGCGCGATGACGCCGCCCACTCCGGGCAGGGCGTCGAGTTGCTCGACGGTGGCGGTGTTCAGATTCACCGCCCCGCCTTCCGGCATCCCCGGCGCCGCGCCCGAGATAGAACCCCCGGCAGCACCCGCACCGGCCGTCGCCGGGCTTCCGGCGACAATCTGTTCACCGTCCACCAGCCGCCGGGCCAGGTTGACGCCGCCCGGCTTCGCGCCTTTCCGGAGACCTCCTGCCGCCTCGATCGCGTCGGCTACTCGCGAACCGGCGGCGAGGACGAACACCCCCGGCTTGCGCACCTTGCCCGTCACATACACCACGACCGTCGCCGATGAGCCGGGTGTGGCGGCCAGCGTGCCACCGGAGCCAGGAACATAGGGTGTCGCACCAGGCCCGGCGTTGGCGCTGGAGGCCGGCGTGGCGCGCGAGACCGTCCCTGGTGTCGCCCCGGGATCGTCGGCGGCACCCGTGATAGGGCGAAGATCGCGAACCGCGGCGGCCGGGAGTGGCGGGGCGATCGGCTCGGCTACCGGCCTCGATCGCCAGGCCAGGACCCCGGTGACGACCGCGGCGAGAAGCCCCGCGCCGACCAGCACCCGTAGCCCGGGCATGCCCGGATCGAAGCGCGGCAGCGCGCGGCTGAGGGCCGCCCATCCACGAAGTGTCCGCCGGACAGATGCCCGACCGTGGGCTTCCAAGCCGAGAACAGTCCGGTCCGGCGCCGGCAGATCGCGCGCAGATATCCCTGGCTCGTCCGGCCCTTCCCAAGCCGCCCGGCCAAGAGCTTCCGACGCGGGAGCTGCCCGTCCCGGCATTCCCAAGTCACGCGCAGACGTTTCCGGCTCGTCCGCGTGTCCATCCCAAGTCCCCCAGGCGGGGGCTTCGGGCCTGAGAGTGGTCCGGTCTTGGGTTCGCAGATCACGCGCAGACGTTTCCGGCTCGTCCGCGTGTCCGTTCCGAGTCACCCAGGCGGGGGCTCCGGGCCTGGGAGTTGTCCGGTCTCGGGTTCGCAGATCACGCGCAGACGTTTCCGGCTCGTCCGCGTGTTCTTCCCAGCGGTCGGTGACCTCCTCGGGCAGGTCGTGGCTCTCCTCCTGGTAGAGCCGGTCCTCGGCAGCCTGCCGCGCGTCTTCCGGGGCGGGAATCTCCGTACGTACGGCATGAGGGGCGCCGAACGACGGCGGCGGCCCGGGCGGGGACGGCGTCGACCGGAGGCGGGCGGACGGGGGAACCGGGTCGATCGGCCGCAACAGCCCGCGCAGACGGGACTCACCGGCGGCGCCACGCGCGGCCCCGCGAGACTCCTTGCTTCGCACGCCGAGAACGGTAGGCACGCGCCGAGGCCCCACCCGATGGCGAACGTGATTCTGTGGATATCGGCAAGGGAGTGTCCGCCAAGTGCTGCCCGTCGCGGGCATCGCATGCCCGGTATCCGTCACCCCGATGTTCTCCAGCGCGTCGCAGAAGGCTGAGATGGCACCGTTGCGACGCCTCGATCTCCCAGATTTGGCCATCGACGTGACGGCGGCGCTTCAATACTGGACCAGTGTCGACGCTCGAAAACGGACCCGTCTACCGGGCTTATGGGCCTAGATCGGGAAGGTGCTGAGCGTGGAGGACTGGGCAGAGATACGCCGGCTGCATCGAGCCGAGCAGATGCCGATCCGGGCGATCGCCCGCAAGCTGGGTGTGGGCCGTAACACGGTCCGGCGTGCGCTGGAGTCGCAAGGACCACCTAAATACGTGCGTAAGCCGTCCGGGTCGATCGTGGATGCGGTGGAGCCGCGCAAGCGCTGCCATGCCAAGGCCAGCGGTGGAGCCGACCGAAGCGCGACCCGCCCTGCCGTGCCGGGGTCGGCGGCGGAACGACGTAAGTGGCCAGCAACAGCCGACATCAGGCCACCCGCAGCCGACAGCCGACGTCAGCTCAACAGCAGCCCGCATCAGGCTGCTGCCGCCGACGCCAGGCGAACGGCAGCCGACATCAAGCCCGCAGCCGCCGAGGTCGCCGCCGGGGCAGCCGGCGTCAGGCTACGGGGGCGATGGTGACGCCGAGCATGCCGGGGCCGACGTGGGTTTCGGGGCGGTACGTCCGGGAGCCCGGGACATAGACGCGGACCCGCGGCGTCATCGGCCTCCAGCTCGCGCAGCAGCCGCACATTCGCGACGTGCCCGCCGGGAAACCAGTCGAGGGAGGACTCCTTCGCCCACCCGGCCGCTGCCCGCCGCTCAGCCGCTCGCCGACCGGGTGAGACGGGAGTACGCCCCAGGTCGAGGTGCCGCTTGATGGCCTTGACCCTGCCGAGTCGCCGATTCCACCGTCCGGGCCGAGGACGACCCGTCACTGAACGGGGATTCCACCCCGCCAGACGCGACGCGGCTTGAGACCGAACGACCAGGCGAACGCGCCCTCGTGGTCGGCGTCCCACTGCACGATGTCGGCGAGACGGCCGGGCGCGAGGATGCCGCGGTCGGGAGCGCCGAGCACCTGCGCCCCGCCCAGCGTGGCGGCCCGCAGGGCGTCTCCGACGCTCATTCCGAACGCCGCCACCGCCAGGCTGATGACCAGGGACATCGAGGTGATGCCGCAGTGGCCGGGGTTGTGGTCGCTGCCGAGCGCGACCGGAACGCCCTGGGCCAGCATCCGCCGCACCGGCGGGAGGTGGCCCGCCTGCAGCGCGGTGCCGGGGCAGACGACGGCGGGCACGCCGTACCTCGCCATCATCGCGATGTCCTCGTCCGAGGCGTGGTGGAGCAGGTCGGCGGACGCGCAGCTCATCTCGGCCGCGAGCTGGACGGCGCCGCGCCGGTTGTAGGCGCCCGCGTGGATGCGCGGCAGCAGCCCGACGTTGCGGCCGGAGGCGAGCACCCAGCGCGCCTCCTCGGCGGTGAAGTGGCCGTCGTCGCAGTAGACGTCCACGCTGTCGGCCCCGGCGGCGGCCGCGTCCGCGCACCACGAGGCCACGGCCTCGACGTAGTCGCGCTGCCGGCCGAAGTATTCCGGCGGCACGACGTGGGCGGCCAGGAACGTGACGTGGACCCGCGGCATCATCGGCTCTTTCTCGAGCTCGCGCAGCAGCCGCACGTCCGCCAGCTCGCCGTCGCGGGTCAGGTGGTAGCCGGTCTTGGCCTCGACGGTCGTGGTGCCGCCGAGCAGCCACTCGCGCAGCCGCTCGCGGACCCCGTTGCACAACGTCCAGGGGTCGGTGCCGCGCGTCACCGTGACGGTCGAGCCGATGCCGCCGCCCGCCGCCGCGATCGCCGAGGCGCTGGACCCTCCGGATCTCATCGCCATCTCGGCGTACCGGTTGCCGGCGTACACGGGGTGGGTGTGCGCGTCGATGAGGCCGGGCGTGACGAGCGCTCCGCCGAGGTTCTCCACGTGGTCGACGTCGACGATGTCGTCCACGACCCCGGGAACGCTCTGCGGCAGGTCGGCGGCGCGGCCGACCCAGGCGATCCTGTCGTTGTGCACCAGGATCGCGGCGTTGCTGCACACATCGTGCCCGGTCCAGAGCCGGCCGATGTTGGTGAGAAGGCGAACGGTCATCCGACCACCTGCCTAACACCCCTGGACGACGAACGGCCCCCGCCTGCGAGCGCCTGGCCCGCCGGGTCCGCGTCGTGTCCGGACGTCATGGGGGGTCTCCTGCCTCACCGCGCACCGAAGTTGTGCGATGACCCTACCGCCCGGATTTCGAACCCGAGCGTTTCAGTTCCGTTACGTTATTTCACGAGTGGGCTTGATGTACAGGGTTAGCGGCAGAAACGCACGCCGGTCTCATGCGCCGCAAAGCGCATCATTCGTCTCACACGCTGCGGCGAGATCAGGATCCCCGCTGCCGATCCGACATCCGCGAACGCCTTGGAAAGGGTGACCACACTGCCTGGAGTCATGTTGTTACCCATGCCATAAGGTCCCATTAGGCTTTCCTTATCCTAGCAAGGGCAACCGACGGCGGGCCACCGACACGCTGAAGGCGACCCGCCGGGCAGTGGCGTCAGACGGTCTCGACGGGCTTGGCCACCCGGTCGAGCTCCGCGTACAGGTCGGCGAAGACCCGGGCGTGCAGGACCGTGCCGTCGCCCGTGTGCTCAAGCGACAGGACCTCGCCCTCGCTGTGCGCCCGCGCGATGAGGTCGCCCCTGTCGTACGGCACGAGCATCTTGACCTCGTGGTCCAGGCGGGGAAGCTCACGCTCGATCATCGACATCAGCTCGCCGATCCCGGCCCCGGTGCGGGCGGAGACGACGACGCTGTGCCGTTCCTTGATCGTCAGCCGGGTCAGCACCACCGGGTCGGCGGCGTCGGCCTTGTTGACGACCACGATCTCCGGGATGTCCCGCGCGCCCTCGATCTCGGCCAGCACCTCGCGGACGGCCGCGATCTGCGCCTCGGGGTCGGGGTGCGACCCGTCCACCACGTGGAGGATCAGGTCGGCGTCGGCCACCTCCTCCAGCGTCGAGCGGAACGCCTCGACGAGCTGGTGGGGCAGGTGCCGTACGAAGCCGACCGTGTCGGCCAGCGTGAACAGGCGGCCTTCCGGAGTGCGCGCCCTGCGCACGGTCGGGTCGAGGGTCGCGAACAGCGCGTCCTCGACCAGCACGCCCGCGCCGGTCAGCCGGTTGAGCAGCGACGACTTGCCGGCGTTGGTGTAACCGGCGATCGCCACGGCCGGCACCTCGCGGGTCTGCCGGCGCTGCCGCTTGGTCTGCCGGGCGGTGGACATCTCCTTGATCTGCCGCCGCAGCTTGGCCATCCGCTCGCGGATCCGCCGCCGGTCCAGCTCGATCTTGGTCTCACCGGGACCTCGGCCGCCGATGCCGACGCCGCCCGCGGCGCGACCGCCGACCTGGCGCGACAGGTTGCCACCCCAGCCTCGCAGGCGCGGCAGCAGGTATTGCAGCTGCGCCAGCTCGACCTGCGCCTTGCCCTCGCGGCTCTTGGCGTGCTGCGCGAAGATGTCGAGGATCAGCGCGGTCCGGTCGATGACCTTGACCTTGACGACCTCTTCGAGCTGGCGGAGCTGGCCGGGGGTCAGCTCGCCGTCGCAGATCACGGTGTCGGCGCCGGTGGAGGCGACGATGTCGCGCAGCTCGGTCGCCTTGCCCGATCCGATGTACGTTGCGGGGTCGGGCCGGTCTCTGCGCTGGATCAGGCCTTCCAGCACCTGGGATCCGGCGGTCTCGGCCAGGAGCTTCAGCTCCTGCAGGGAGTTCTCCGCGTCCGCCGCGGTGCCGCCCGCCCAGACGCCCACCAGGACGACGCGCTCGAGCCGCAGCTGCCGGTATTCGACTTCGGTGACGTCTTCGAGCTCTGTCGACAGACCCGCTACGCGGCGGAGCGCCTGGCGCTCTTCCAGTTCGTAATCGCCCACGGCGAGGTCTTCGGGCTCGTTTCGCATATATGTCATCTCTACTAGGCAGAACAGTCGGACATCCCGATGCCTTCCCGGCCTCCGGACGCCTCCTGTCGATGGTGACACGACCCGAGGGGGATACGCACGCCCTTATCCGCCCAGTTCGGTGAGGAGTCGCGCGCTCTGCTCCGCCCAGTAGCCCAGCCCCAGGCGGAGGTGCGTCTCGTGGGCCCGGCGGGCGTGGTCGAGGGCCCGTCCCCGGTCGCCCGTCGCCGTCGCCGGCATCGCCGGCGCCTGGCGGATGGAGCCCCAGCCGGTCGAGGGAAACGATCCCGCCGGGCTCCGGGGCGGGGACGGCGAGAACCGCCCGCTGGTTGCCTGGGCCGAGGTCGGCTACGCGGCCGTCACCGCCGGTGACCTCGAAGGGGCCGAGCAGCCGGAAGGACAGCGTGTTCATGGACCGTGAAACCCCTCTTTTCACCGGGGCGGGCGTAGAGCCGGGGCACCCTCCGCCGGAACGGTCCGCTTTGAGGCGACTTGAACGGTTTCCAAGCCATGCTCATGCCTGTTCCAAGCCTCGTGTCCCACGGTGGTCACGCATGAGGAACCCACGATGTGGAGGGGAACGGATGAACGACATCGAGGCGCTCGGCGCCAATCTCCGCCGGGTGGCGCGCGGCCGGGTGCTGGTGCGCGGCGACGAGGGCTTCGACGAGAGCCGGCTCTCCTGGGACCCGGCCGTCGACCAGCGGGTCGCGGCGGTCGTCGAGGCGCGGGACGCCCATGACGTCGCGGCCGTGGTCGGCTACGCGGGCCTGGCGGGGCTGCGCGTCGCCACCCAGGCGACCGGGCACGCCCCCGCCGCCTTCCACGACGCGATCCTGCTGCGCACCACGGCGCTGCGCGGCCTGACCGTACGGCCGGGTGAGCGGGTGGCCCGGGCCGAGGCAGGCGTCTCGTGGGGCGAGGTGCTCACGGCGGCGGGCGAGCACGGGCTGACGCCCCTGGCGGGCAGCACGGGGGTCGTCAGCGCCACCGGGTTCACCCTGGGCGGGGGCCTGAGCTGGTTCGGGCGCAAGCACGGCTTCGCCGCCGACGGCGTGCGCGCGTTCGAGGTCGTGGACGCCTCGGGCGAGCAGGCGACCGTCACGGCGGACAGCGACCCCGAGCTGTTTTGGGCCCTGCGCGGCGGCGGGGGCGACTTCGCGGTGGTGACCGCGATGGAGTTCGACCTGCACCCGGCGCCGGTGCTGTACGGCGGGCGGATCCTGTGGCCGGCCAAGCGGGCCGCCGAGGTGCTCGCCGCCTTCCGCGCCACCACCGCCGAGGCGCCCGAGGAGCTGACGGTCTGGTTCCACATCCTGCAGTTCCCGCCGCTGCCGGAGCTGCCCGAGCCGCTGCGCGGCCTGTCGGCCGTGGCGATCGACGCGACCTACCTCGGCGACCCGGACGAGGCGCGGGCCCTGCTGCACCGGTTCGACCGGATCCCCGAGCCCGTCTTCGACACACGCGGCCGGATGCCGGTGGCGAACCTCGCCGACATCTGCGCGGAGCCCACCGATCCGACGCCCTCGCTGCTGCGCTCGGAGCTGCTGACCGGCCTCGACGAGGCCACCGCGGCGGCGATGCTGGCCGCGGCGGGGTCCGGCACCGTCGCGCCGCTGGCCTACGTGCAGATCCGTCACCTCGGCGGGGCGCTGGCCCGGATGGACGAGAAGGGCGGGGCCTGCGGCCGCATCGCGGAGCCGTACCTGCTGAGCATGCTCGGCGTTCCGGCGGCGCCCGGCATGGAGGAGGCGATCCGGCAGCGGCAGTCGGCCGTGGCGGACGCGGTGGCGGCGGTCACGACCGGCCGCAAGCCCTTCACCTTCCTCGGCCACGGGGAGCCGGCGGCCTCGGCCTTCCCCATCGAGACCCTGGCCCGCCTGCGCGAGGTCAAGCGCCGCCGCGACCCGCAGGGCGTCATTCTCGGCAACCACCCCGTCCTCGGCTGACGGCGGCTCACCCGTCGCGTCACGACTTGTGCACCTCGGCGTCGCCCGATCCGGTCCTGATCGTGATCGTGCGCGGCGCCGAGTCGTCGTCCGCCACCTCGAGCCTGCGGCCGCCGGCCCCGGTGGACACGTCGAGGTTGTAGGCGCCGTCCGGCACCCAGAGCCGGCTGTTGCCCGCCCCGCTCTCCGCCCGCACCCGGTCGGGGACGCGGGCGAACCGCAGCGTGATGTCCCCCGACCCCGTACGGGTGCCTACCTGGGCGGCGGCGAGCCCGCGCGCGTCGATGTCGCCCGCCCCGGTGGAGGCGTCGACCTTGCCGCTCAGGTTGCGGAGGGTGATGTCTCCCGAGCCGGTGTCGATCTTCAGGGTGAGGCCGCGCGGCACCTCCACCTTGTAGTCCACCCAGCAGTTGTCGCACTCGTAGGCGAGCGTGAGCGTGTCCCCGGCCACCGAGTGGCCGTCGGCGGGCTTGTCCCCACGCCAGTGCAGGGTCTCGGTCACGTGGACGCCGGACCTGTCGCTTTCGTTCACCACCACGTCGCCCGACCCGGCGTGGGTCTCGATGACGGCCACCCTGTCCGTCACGTCGTAGGACTCCACGGCCTGCTGCCCGTCGAAGTCGAGCCGTACGTCGCAGGCGGCGGCGACGAGGCTCACGCCCAGGACGGCCCCCGCGACGGCCATCGTCTTGTGTCTCATGGCCACGATCTTCGGCGATGCGTGCGCGGTCTCCCATCGGGGAAGTCCCTCACCATCCCCTGAGACGTCCCCCGCGTTGACCCCCGGCCTTCCCCTGAAGTAGCGTCGATTCCACGATTCAGAACTATTTTTCCGGAAGGTGGAAAATGACGGAAGGCGTCGAGATCAAGGGCCCCCTGCTGGACCGGTTCGACGAGATCCTCACTCCCGAGGCCCTCGGCTTCGTGGCCACCTTGCAGCGCGAGTTCGACCCCAGGCGCCGGGAGCTGCTCGCCGCCCGGCAGGCGCGGCAGGAGGAGCTGTCCGCGGGGGGCATGCTCGGCTTCCTGCCCGAGACCGCCCACATCCGCGAGTCCGAGTGGCGGGTCGCCCCGCCCGCGCCGGGCCTGGAGGACCGCAGGGTCGAGATCACCGGCCCGGTCGACCGCAAGATGACGATCAACGCGCTCAACTCCGGCGCCAAGGTCTGGCTCGCCGACTTCGAGGACGCCAACTCCCCAACCTGGGAGAACACGATCAACGGGCAGCTCAACCTGCGCGACGCCCTCGACCGCACGATCGACTTCGAGACCGGCGGCAAAACGTACGCGCTGCGGCCGGACGAGGAGCTGGCCACGATCGTGGTCCGCCCGCGCGGCTGGCACCTGCCGGAGAAGCACATCCTGGTGGACGGCGCGCGGATGTCCGGGTCGCTGCTCGACTTCGGCCTCTACTTCTTCCACTGCGCCAAGCGGCAGATCGACAAGGGCCGCGGGCCGTACTTCTACCTGCCGAAGATGGAGTCGCACCTGGAGGCGCGGCTGTGGAACGACGTGTTCGTCCGCGCCCAGGAGCTGCTCGGCATCCCCAGGGGGACGATCCGGGCGACCGTGCTCATTGAGACCTACCCGGCCGCGTTCGAGATGGAGGAGATCCTCTACGAGCTGCGCGAGCACTCGGCGGGCCTCAACGCCGGCCGCTGGGACTACCTGTTCAGCGTCATCAAGAAGTTCCGCACCAGGGGCCGGGAGTTCCTGCTGCCCGAGCGCAACGCGGTGACCATGACCGCGCCGTTCATGCGGGCCTACACCGAGCTGCTGGTGCGCACCTGCCACAAGCGCGGCGCGCACGCGATCGGCGGCATGGCGGCCTTCATCCCCTCCCGCCGCGACCCGGAGGTCAACAGGGTCGCGCTGGAGAAGGTGCGGGCCGACAAGACCCGCGAGTCGGGCGACGGCTTCGACGGCTCCTGGGTGGCCCACCCCGACCTCGTGCCGGTCTGCCGCGAGGTGTTCGACGGCGTGCTCGGCGACCGGCCCAACCAGCTCGACCGGCTGCGCGAGGACGTCCACGTCACGGCCGAGGACCTGCTCGCGGTGTCCAAGACCCCCGGCGAGATCACCGAGGCCGGGCTGCGCAACAACGTGGACGTCGGCCTGCGCTATCTGGCGGCCTGGATGGGCGGCAACGGCGCCGCGGCGATCCACAACCTGATGGAGGACGCGGCGACCGCCGAGATCTCCCGCTCGCAGGTCTGGCAGTGGATCCACAACGAGATCACGCTGGCCGACACCGGCGCGGTGGTGACACGGGAGCTCGTCGAGCGGATCATCGAGGAGGAGCTGGCCGGCATCGCCGCCGAGCCCGGCTACGACGAGAAGCTCTACGCGCAGGCCACGGCGCTGTTCAAGGAGGTCGCCCTTGACGACGACTTCGCCGAGTTCCTCACGCTTCCGGCGTACGAGCGGATGCCGTAGCGATGTGAGGGGAGGGCCATGTCCGGGCTCGAACGGCTGACGGAGCGCCTCGCGGCCGCGCTCCCGCCGGACGCCGTCATCACCGACCCCGTACGGCTGCGCACCTACGAGTGCGACGGGCTCACCTACCACCGGGCGACCCCCGGGGTGGTGGTGCTGCCCGAGACGGCCGAGCAGGTCGCCGCGGTGGTGCGGCTGTGCGGCGAGCACGGCGTGCCGTTCGTCGCCCGGGGCTCGGGCACGGGCCTGTCGGGCGGCGCCCTCCCCCGCACCGACGGCGTGCTGATCGTCACCTCGCGCATGCGGCGGATCGTCGAGATCGACATCCCGAACCGGCGGGCCGTCGTGGAGCCCGGGGTGACGAACCTCGCCATCACCGAGGCGGTGCGCGAGCGGGGCTACTACTACGCCCCCGACCCCTCCAGCCAGCAGGTCTGCTCCATCGGGGGCAACGTGGCGGAGAACTCGGGCGGCGCGCACTGCCTCAAGTACGGCTTCACGGTCAACCACGTGCTCGCCGCCGAGATCGTCACGCCGGACGGGGAGATCGTGGAGCTGTCGGCGATGGACGCGGGCTACGACCTGCTCGGCGCGTTCATCGGCTCGGAGGGCACGCTCGGCATCGCCACCAAGATCACCGTACGGCTGTCGCGGGCGCCGGAGGCGGTCACGACCCTGCTCGCCGCCTTCACCGGCATCGAGGCCGGCGGGCAGGCCGTGTCGGCGATCATCGCGGCGGGCGTCGTGCCCGCGGCGATCGAGATGATGGACGCGCTGGCGATCGAGGCGGCCGAGGCCGCGGTCCACTGCGGCTACCCCGCCGGGGCGGGGGCCGTGCTCGTGGTGGAGCTGGACGGCCCGAGGGCCGAGGTGGAGCGCCAGTTCGCCGCCGTGGAGCGCATCTGCCGCGACAGCGGCGCCTTCGAGGTCCGGGTGGCCGCCACCGCCGAGGAGCGGGCGGCCATCTGGAAGGGCCGCAAGTCGGCGTTCGCCGCCGTGGGCCGGATCAGCCCGGCGTACATCGTGCAGGACGGCGTGGTGCCGCGCACCGCGCTGCCGGGCGTGCTCGCGGGGATCGACCGGCTGCAGGAGGAGTTCGGCATCCGGGTGGCCAACGTCTTCCACGCGGGCGACGGCAACCTCCACCCCCTCGTGCTGTTCGACGACACCGTGCCGGGCGAGGCCGAGCGCGCCGAGACGGTCAGCGGGCGCATCCTCGACCTGTGCGTCGAGCACGGCGGGTCGATCACCGGGGAGCACGGCGTCGGCGTGGACAAGGCCCGCTACATGCCCCGGATGTTCACCGGCGACGACCTCGACACCATGCAGCTCGTGCGCTGCGCGTTCGATCCCCGGGGGTTGGCCAACCCGGGCAAGGTCTTCCCCACCCCGCGCCTGTGCGGCGAGGCGCCGGGAGTGCGCAAAGGCGCCCATCCCCTGGTCGAGGCCGGTCTGGCGGAGCAGTTCTGATGAGCGAGCGGGACGTCGGAAACGCGCTGGAGGCGACCGGTGTCGCCGTGCGCGCGGCGGGCGGCGAGGACGAGGTCGCGGGCGTGCGCCCGCGCTGGGTGGCGCTGCCCGAGTCGGCCGAGGAGATCGCGGCGGTCATGCGGGTGTGCGCGGCGCACGACCTGGCGGCCGTGGCGACCGGCGCCGGGACGAAGCTGCACTGGGGCGCGCCGCCGGAGCGCTGCGACGTGCTCGTCGACCTGTGCTGCATGAACCGGGTGATCGAGCACGCGGCCGGCGATCTGGTCGTGCGGGCGCAGGCCGGGGTGACCGTGGAGGCGCTGGCCGCCGCCCTCGCCGCGCGGGGCCAGGAGCTCGCGCTCGACGTGCCCGTGCCGGGCACCACGCTCGGCGGGCTGCTCGCCACCGGCGTCGCCGGGCCGCGCAGGTTCCGGTACGGCACGGCCCGCGACCTGCTCATCGGCGTCACGGTCGTGCTGGCCGACGGCACGATCGCCAAGTCGGGCGGGAAGGTGGTCAAGAACGTCGCCGGATATGACCTCGGCAAGCTGTTCACCGGCTCGTACGGCACGCTCGGGATCGTCGCGGACGCGACGTTCCGCCTCCATCCCCTGCCCGCCGCCCGCGCCTGGGTGACCGCGACCGTGGAGCGGCCGGTGACGGAGACCGCCGGGCCCTACGTCGACGAGGGCGGGACGGTGGAGAACACCTCCGCGGACATCGCGGAGTCCCTGCGCGCGGCGGTCCCGGCGGCGACCGAGTCACCCCTTGAGCCGAGCGCGGTGGAGATCGACTGGCCTGACGTGGACGGTCCCGGCACGCTGGCGGTCCTGGTCGAGGGCGCCGCCGCGGCCGAGCGCGCCAAGGCGCTGTGCGCCCTCATGAATGGCGCGCTGCCCGACGCGCAGGTGACCGAGGAGCCGCCCCCGTGGTGGGGGCGGCTGCCCGAGCCCGGCGGCGCAGGGGGCGGGGAGATCCTGCTGGAGGTCAGGAACATCCCCCACCGGCTGGCCGCCAGCCTCGCCGGCCCGTTCCTGGCGGCCCGGGAGGCGGGCGTGCGCGCGGCGGTGCGCGGCTCTCTCGCCTCGCAGGTGTTGCACGTCGCGCTGCCGCCGGACACCGAGCCCGGCCGGGTCGCCGCCTTCATCGGCGAGCTGCGCGCCCACATGGAGACCGAGGGCCGGGTCGTCGTGCTCGCCGCGCCGCCGCGGGCCGCGCGCCGCCTCGACCGGTGGGGGCGGGTCGGCGCGCTGCCGCTGATGCGCCGGGTCAAGGAGCGGTTCGACCCCGGTCGCCGGCTGTCCCCCGGCCGCTTCGCGGGAGGCATCTGACATGGACCCCGAACTGATCAGAGACTGCGTGCACTGCGGGTTCTGCCTGCCCACCTGCCCGACGTACGTGCTGTGGGGCGAGGAGATGGACTCCCCGCGCGGGCGCATCCACCTGATGGGGCAGCACGTCGAGGGCACCCCGCTCACCGACGCGATGGCGGGCCACTTCGACGCCTGCCTGGGCTGCATGGCCTGCGTCACCGCGTGCCCGTCGGGCGTGCGGTACGACCGGCTGATCGAGCAGACCCGGGCGGTGGTCGAGCGCGAGCACGTGCGCCGCCCGGACGAGCGGGCCATCCGGGCGCTGGTGTTCGCGTTGTTCCCCTACCGGCGCAGGCTGCGGGCGATGCGGCTGCCGATGCGGCTGGGCAGGCGCCTGCGGCGGTTCCTGGAGGAGGTGCACCCCTCGCTCGGCGCGATGGCCGAGCTGGCCCCCGACGTCCCCCGGCCCGTACGGCTGCCGCCGCTGGTGCGGGCGAGACGGCGGCGCAGGGCGCGGGTCGGGCTGCTCACCGGCTGCGTGCAGGGCGAGTTCTTCCCGCAGGTCAACGCGGCGACGGCCCGGGTGCTCGCGCTGGAGGGCTGCGACGTGGTGATCCCGCCCGGGCAGGGCTGCTGCGGGGCGCTGTCGCTGCACTCGGGCCGCGAGGCCGAGGCGCGCAGGTTCGCCCGCCGCACGATCGCCACGTTCGAGCGGGCCGGCGTGGAGACCGTGGTCGTGAACGCGGCGGGCTGCGGATCGAGCATGAAGGACTACGCCGAGGTGCTGGCCGACGATCCCGCCTGGGCGGCCCGCGCCCGGGCGCTGCGCACCCGCGACCTGGCGGAGTTCCTTGCCGAGCTGGGCCCGGTGGCCGAGCGCCGCCCGCTGCCGGTCACGGTCGCCTACCACGACGCCTGCCATCTGGCCCACGCCCAGGGCGTACGCGCCCAGCCGCGCGAGCTGCTGCGCGCGATCCCCGGCCTGGAGCTGAGGGAGATCGAGGAGTCCGCGATCTGCTGCGGATCGGCCGGCACCTACAACATCTTCCAGCCCGAGGCGGCCAGGGAGCTGGGCGACCGCAAGGCCGAGCGGGTGCTCGCCGCCGGCGCCGACCTGCTGGTGTCGGCCAACCCGGGGTGCACGATGCAGATCGCGGCCTCCGTACGGAGGGCGGGCAAGGGAGAGATCCGGGTCGCGCACACGGCCGAGGTGCTCGACGCCTCGCTGCGCGGGCTCGATCCCGGCATGCTGGGACGGTCCCGGCGTTAGGGAGTTTCGGACAGGCGCAGCCCGGCGCGAGCGGGTGGGCGCTGCCGGGCCACGCGCGGCGGGGTCACGAGGTGCCGGGCACGACCTAGGGTGGCACCTCGTTGTAGACGGCACGGCCGAGGAGGAGGACACGGTGAGCGTGCAGAGCGTCGACCGGGCGCTGGACGTGCTCGAAGCACTGTCCGAGCACGGAGGTCAGGCCGGCCTGTCGGAGCTCGCGGCCAAGACCGGCCTGCCGTACGGGACCATCCACCGGCTGTTACAGACGCTGCTGGCCCGCGGGTACGTCCGGCAGGAGTCCGACCGGCGCTACGCCCTGGGCGGCGCGCTGGTGCGCATCGGCGGGGTGGCCGAGCGGATGCTCGCGGTCTGGGCCGAGCCGTATCTCGCGAGGCTCGTGGAGCTGTCGGGCGAGACCGCCAACCTCGCCGTGCTGGAGGGCGACTACGTCGTCTACGTGGCCCAGGTGCCCTCACCCCGCAGGCTGCGGATGTTCGCCGAGGTCGGCCGCCGCGTGCTGCCGCACAGCACGGCCGTCGGCAAGGCGCTGCTGGCCGGGCGGGACGACGCCGCCGCGGTGTTCCGGCGCACCGGGCTGCCCCGCCGTACGGACCGGACGATCACGGACGTCGGGGAGCTGCTGGAGGAGCTCGCCCGGGTGCGCGCCCGCGGGTACGCGCTCGACCTGGGCGAGGAGGAGAGCGGCGTGCACTGCATGGCGGTGCCGGTGCACGACGGCGGGCGGACCTTCGCGGCGATGTCGGTGTCGGGACCGGCCGAGCGCATCGACGCGATCGACCGCGAGGAGCTGGCCGCGATGCTGCGCAAGGTGGCCGAGGACTTCGGCACCGCCGTCTTCCACTCCTGACCAGGGCCGGGATGGGTCAGTATGGGGTCATGTGCCGAAGCATCAAGACCCTGCGCCCGCCGTTCACTGACGAGGTGACCGAGGAGGACATCCGGGCGGCGGCCCTGCAGTACGTCCGCAAGATCTCCGGTTTCCGCGCCCCGGCGGCCCACAACGCCGAGGCGTTCGACCGCGCGGTCGAGGCGGTCGCCCAGGCCAGCGCGACGCTGCTCGCCTCCCTCCGGGTGCGGGGCTCGGCCGCCCGGTAGCACCGGGTTCCAAGTGGGCCGCAAGTGCCGGGCACGACAGTGGCCGCATGGGTATGCTCCGCGACTTCTTCCTGGCCCGGCGGCTGCGCAAGGGGCCCACGCTGCTGCTGCCGTACGCTCCCGACCCGGTGACCGTGCTGGAGACGGTGCGGCTGCACGACCCGGGGGCCAGGCCGTACGGGCGGGGTCTCAAGATCGGCGAGAACGTCGAGCTGCGCGGGCCGATCGAGCTGACCCCGGAGCTGGCCGCCCGCGCGGGTCTCCCGGCGGGCTGGGGTGCCGCGTTCCTCGCCCGCAGCATCGACGGCGAGGCGGGCGGCGACTTCGCGCGGCCGAAGCTGGTCGTGCGGGGCCTGGCCGAGCGGCTCGGCGGCCGGGAGCACCCGGAGTGCCGGGAGTCCCCGGAGGATCTGGCCGAGATCATCGGCGCACGGATCATCCCGGTGGACGAGGTGATCGCGCTGCTCGCGGACGACGTGCCCGGCCTCGCCGTCGCGGCGGTGACCCAGTCCGGCACCACGCTGCTCACCAGCGCGGAGAGCCCGATCGAGGTCTTCGTCAACGAATGGGACGCCGACGACGTGACGTACGAGCTGTCCGCGGACGCCGGTTACGACAGAGATGTGCCCGCCACCGCCCGGCGGGCGGCCCTCGCGCTCGCCGCCCGCGCCGGCGGGGTGGTCCGCGACCACAACGGATTTCTTGTGACCGATTGAACGGAACTCACCCGGCGGGTCCGGCGGAGTAGAGGCGAAGGGCGCGACGGCGCCCACGGAAGGATAGCCTCTATGAACGGACAAAACGGGTGGTGAGGACGGTATTCGGCGACCCACGCTTCTCCCCGGTCGCCCCGGCTCACGAACCCGGCGGCTCCCGCGACGGCACCGAACCGGACCTGCGCGGCGACGACAGGGCCCGCGACGCCGGTATGGCCGGCACCGCGCCGAACCACGAGCCCGGCGACGCCGAACCGAGCGACGCGGCGCTGATCGAGGCGTCGCTGACCACCCCCGAGCGTTTCGCCGGCGTCTTCGACCGGCACGCGGACGAGATCCACGCCTACGCCGGCCGCCGTCTCGGCCCCGAGCACGCCGACGACGTGACGGCGGAGACGTTCCTCGTGGCGTTCCGCAAGCGGCACCGCTATGACATGTCCCGGCCGGACGCCCGGCCCTGGCTGTACGGCATCGCCGGCAACATCATCTCCGGGCACCGCCGCTCGGAGGTGCGCCGCCTGCGGGCGCTCGCCCGCGCGCCGCGCGACGCCGAAGAGCGCGGCTTTCACGAAGAGGAACGCGGAGCGGAGCGGGCGAGCGCCGCCGTCCTGCGGCCCGCCCTCGCCGCCGCGCTGGCCGGCCTGTCGGCCGCCGAACGCGACCTGCTCCTGCTCATCGCCTGGGCCGACCTCTCCTATGAGGAGGCGGCCGAGGCCCTGAGGATCCCCATCGGCACGGTCCGCTCACGCCTGCACCGGATTCGCGGAAAGCTGCGCCGCCATCTTGACCTTCCCGAGGAGAACGACCGATGACCGACGAGATCGACCTGGTGGCGCGGGAGCGGCCCGAGGTCCCGCCCTACTCCCTGGCCGCGAAGGCGGCCGTACGGCGACGGCTGACCGACCCCGCGAGCCGTCCCATGCGTGCGCGCCCGCGCCCGCGTGCGTTCACGCTGCTCGCGAGCGGCACCGCGATGCTCGCCGCGGCGGGCGCCGCGGCCGTCGTCGTCACCACGGGAGTCGCCCCTTCGGGGCCGGAGACCCGGCCGGCGACGGTGAACCGGGGTGTGGTGACGCTGCCGAAGGTGTCGGCCATGTCCGCCGAGGAGGTGCTGGGCAGGGCCGCCCGCGCGGTCACGGACCTGTCCCCGCGCGACGACCAGTTCATCAAGGTCAGCTCGCAGACGATGTACACCGCCGAGGTTTTCGACGAGGACAAGAAGCAGTCGCGCTACCTCTACCGGACGAAGCGGACGATCTGGTTGTCCGCCGACGGCACGAGGGAGGGCGCGCTCAAGGTCGAGCATCTGGAGCCCCACGCCTACCCCGGCTGGCCGATCCCGCCCGAGGCGTACCAGGAGAAGGGCGTCGAGTGGATGCGGCTCCCCGCCTGCGACAGCGTGCGGGACACCGCCTACACGACCCTGAAGAAGCTGCCCGCCGACCCGGAGAAGATGCGCGCCTACCTGTACGACCGTCCGCACGGCGGCGATTCGCCCGACGCGGGGGCGTGGACGGCCGTCGGCGACCTGCTGCGGGAGACGTACATGCCGGCGCCGCAGCGTGCGGCGCTGTTCAAGGCCGCCGCCACGATCCCCGGGGTCACGGTGACCGAGAACGCCCAGGACGCGGCCGGACGGACCGGCATCGGCGTCGGCCGGGTCTTCGGCGGGGTGCGCGAGGAGATCATTTTCGACCCGTCCACCTATGAGCTGCTCGGGGAGCGCGGCATCGTGGTGGACGAGAAGAAGGCGAAGGCCCCCGTCGGGAAACTGGTCGCTTCGACCGCCCAGCTTGAGGTCACGGTCGACGACCGCGCCCCCACGGTCGACGACCCCAACTCCGGCTGCGACTGATCCGCTCACTTCCCGGGGCACGGGCCCGGCACTGCTTCCTGTCCGAGGGCGGAGGGTACGGCGTCTACGACCCGGAGGATGACGCCTCGGGGGAGGGCGAGGACGTCTTCGACGCGGCGATCGACAACGGGCCCGTCGCCGCCGGGGGCGGCACGGTGGCCGTGATGACCTGCGGCGAGAACTCCGGCGTCCCGGGCGCCCTCCCACCTTTCGCCACTCCCGAAGCGCGAGCTCGTCCCCGCCGGCCGTGAGACCGATTTCATGGGTGCTCCTGTGGCAGCCGGAAGAACCGCGCGGCGGCGTCCTTGACGCCTGGTCTACTTCGACGGCACCCGCGACCTCAGCGCGACCTGACCGTGAAGGCGTTCGACTCCGCTCCCCCGCCGCGGGTGAAGGGCTGGGAGCAGGTGGCCGAGGTCGGCGTGGTCAGCCGCGGCGGCCGCCTGGAGGCACCTTCCTGCGAGGGCGGCGACCAGGGCGCCGGAAGACCCCTGCCGAACCCGGCGCTGAAGGGCCCGGGGCGTTGCCGCCTGCGGGTCTACTCCCGGGTAAACGGGGAGGCCGGAGAGGAGCACCTGATCGTCGTGTTCCCGGGCCGGTCGGCCGGGAAGGTCGTCTACCGGTGAGCCGACCGGCTCACTTGCACTGCTCCAGCATGGCCGCCTTGTCGGCGGAGGTCACCGGCAGGTCGTACTTGAGGGCGACCTGGGCGAACCGCACGGCGTAGGAGCAGCGGATCTCGGTGCGGGGCGGCAGCCAGGTGGCCGGGCCCGAGTCGCCCTTGGAGCCGTTGGTGGAGCCGTCCACGGGGATCAGGTTCAACGGGTCGTTGGCGATCTGCTTGCGCTTGGCCTCGCTCCACCGCGACGCGCCCATCTGCCAGTCGTACGACAGGGGCATGACGTGGTCGATCTGGACCTCCGCCGCGCGCGACTTGTCCCAGTCGATGACCTTGCCGGTGTACGGGTCGTGCAGGGTCATGGAGACGATGACGCAGTTGGACCCGTCGCGATACTTGATGTCCAGGCCGTCCCGCTTGAGCAGGTCGTTTCGGGTGTCGCAGCCGTTGCGCCCCCACGGCACGTTGTCCACGTTGTCGGCCCAGGCGTAGCCGAACTTGTCACGGTCATAGCCACTCTTCGACCCCCGGCCCTTGGTCGCCACCTTGTCGATGAGCTCGCGGGCCTCGGCCCGTTCCTTCTCCGACGTGATCGGCTTCAGGCCGGGGCCGGTGCCGTCGGGGTTGTCCAGCGGGCTGACGCTCCGGTCCGCGCCCGAGCCGCCCTGCGCGCCACCCTTCGCCTCGCTCGTGCCGCCGCTGGGACCCGCGAAGGCGCCGTCGAGCTCCGACATCGGCCCGCAACCCGCCAGCACGGCCACCACAACGGAAACTCCGGCTATCGACACGGCAATCGATCGGGTACCACGCCCGCCCAACTGTCACCCCTCGGTCATGAAATATCCCCCTTAGATATAGCAAGGTGCAAAAAGATGGCAAAGGAGGCGCGCCCACATTTGGCGGTGACCAGCGCACTTGCGCGCAACGCCCTGAAAACGGTGGGGGACGCTTGCATGCCACGCGCTGAATACGCGGGGGTCGGCAGGCTCGCGCACCACACGCCCGAATGCGGCGCGACGCGACGCACCGAATACCACGAGGGTCGGCACGCTCACGCACCTCGCGCCGAGGACGGCGCGCTCGCACGTCGCACGCTGAAAACAGCGGGGGCACCCTCGCATCCCACATGCCGAGGGCGGCACGCTCGCGCGCCACACGCCCGAATGCGACGAGGGACCGTGGCATGCTCACGCGCCGCCTTGACACGGCGAGGGGCGTGGCACGCCTTGCGCGCCACGCCCCTCGGATCGGCGAATGAAGCCCGGCGGAAAGACGCCGGACAGATGTGGTGAATCAGATGCGACAGGTCAGGCGGGGATCCAGTCCTGCCAGACGATCTTGTTGGCCTCGACCCACTTGCGGGCGGCGGCCTCCGCGCTCATCTTGTTCTCCGCCATGTCGTAGGCCACGGCGTTCTGGTCGTCGTTCGTCCAGACGAAGTTCTTGATGAACTCGTACGCCTTGCCGCCGCTCTTGGCGAACTTCGCGCTGACGATCTTGTCGAGCAGGTACGGCGGATAGTCGCACTTGACCGTCTTGGGGTTGCTGTCACACCCGATGGAGTACGGAGGAAGGTTGATCTTGACGAGCTTGAGCTGGCTGAACAGCCACTGGGGCTCGTAGAAGTACATCAGCAGCGGAGTCTCGTTCTCGGTGGCCTTGCGGGCCGCGGCGATCAGCGCGTCCTCGCTGCCGGAGTAGACCACCTTGTACGGCAGGCCCAGGTTCCTGATCAGCGCCTCGTCGTTGGTCACGAAGGACTTGTCACCGGCGAGGAACTGGCCGAGGCCGTCACTCTTGTCCGTTTTGAACAGGTCCTTGTACTTCCGCAGATTCTCCCAATTGGTGATATCCGGATATTTCCGGACCATCCACTCGGGGACGTACCATCCGATGACGCCCTTGTTGCCGTTCTGGCCCGCGCTGACCGCGACCTTCTTCTCCTCGATGTACTCCTTCTTCAGCTCCGGGTGGCTCCAGTTCTCCAGGACGACGTCGACCGTGCCCTTCTCGAAGCCCTTCCAGGAGTCCGCCTCACCGCTCTCGATCTTCTCGACCTTGTAGCCGAGCTCGTGCTCCAGGAGATAGGCGACGACCGCGGCGCTGGCCTCGTAGCCGATCCAGGGGTTGACCGCCAGTCGCACGATCTTGGCGTCGCCTCCGGCGCCTGCTCCGGCGGCGTCATCCGAACTCCCGCCACTGCAGGCGGTCATGGCCAGCGCGAGCGTCAGCACGCCGGCTAGGAGACGGATCCTCATATCTGACCTCATCTGATTCGTACGTTCGGGTCATGCGGACGCGGAACGCGAGCGGCGGAGCCGCGGCGACACCGGCTGAGTATTCCACAACAAGCGGGATCGGCCGCGATCGCGGGGATCGCGGCCGACGAGAGCTCGCCCGGGCGGGCGGAGTCGTGAGTCCTCGGACACGACATCCTCGGACACGACTCAGATCACTTGGGCATCCAGGCCTGCCACTTGGCCGGGTTGGCCTCCACCCACTTCTTGGCCGCGTCCTCGGCCGACATGCCGTTGTTGGTCATGTCGTCGGCGACCGCGTTCTGGTCGTCGTTCGTCCACTGGAAGTTCTTGATCAGCTCGTACGCCTTGCCGCCGGTGTCGGCGAACTTCTTGCTGACGATCTTGTCGAGGTCGTACGGCGGGTAGTCGCAGGCGACCTTCTTGGGGTCGCTGTCACAGCCCTCCGTCCACTCGGGCAGGTTGATCTTCACCAGCTTGACCTGGTTGAACAGCCACTGCGGCTCGTAGAAGTACATGAGCAGCGGCTTCTTCTGGTCGCTCGCCTGCTTGGCGGCCTTGATCAGCGCGGCCTCGCTGCCCGCGTAGACCACCTTGTAGTCGAGCTTGAGGTTCTTGACCAGCGCCTCGTCGTTGGTGACGAAGGACGGGTCGCCGTCGAGCAGCTGACCCTTGCCGTCCGACTCGGAGGTCTTGAACAGGTCGGCGTACTTGTTGAGGTTCTTCCAGTCGGTGATGTCGGGGTACTTCTGCACCATCCACTCGGGCACGTACCAGCCGATCACGCCCTTGTTGCCGGTGGGGCCCGCCTCGACGGCGACCTTCTTCTCCTCGATGTACTTCTTCTTGAGGTCCTCGTGGCCCCAGTTCTCGAGGATGACGTCGATGTCGCCCGACTCCATGCCCTGCCAGGACGGCTCCTCTGCGAGCGTCACCTTCTCGACCTTGTAGCCGAGCTCGTGCTCCAGCAGGTACGACACCACGGCGGCGTTGGCCTCGTAGCCCACCCAGCCGTTGATGGCGATCTTGACCGTGCCCGCGGCGGACGCGCCCGCGGAGCCGGCCGCGCTCGCACTGGGCGCCGCCGCGGAGTCGTCCTCAACCTTGGCGCCTCCGCAGGCGGCCGTGCTGAGGCCGAGGATGAGAACCCCTGCGATTAGGCGTAGCTTCTTCATGAGTTCCTCTTCTTGTGGGGAGAGCGGCGCCCGTTGGCGCCTTGCGTGATCCGATCGAGCATGACTCCGAGGAGGACCAGGGCGACGCCGGCGGCGAGACCCTTTCCGTAGTCCTCCTGCTGCGCGATTCCGGCCACGACGTCGTATCCGAGGGCTCCCGCGCCGACCAGCGCGCCGATCACCACCATCGCCAGCGTCATGACGATGCCCTGGTTGGCCGCGAGCAGCAGCGAGCCCCGGGCCATCGGAAGCTGGACCTTCCACAGCAGCTGCCGGTTGGTGGAGCCGGCGGACTTCGCCGCCTCCATGACGGTCGCGGGGACCGTCCGCAGGCCGTCCTCGACCAGGCGTGCGACCACCGGCACCGCGTAGATGAACGAGGCCATGATCGCGGTGAAGCGGCCGTTGCCGAACAGGGCCACGGCCGGCAGCAGGTAGGAGAACGACGGCATCGTCTGCGCGGCGTCCAGAAGCGGCCGCAGCCCGGCGGCGAACCACCGCCACCGCGCCGCCGCCACACCGAGCAGGAGCCCGACCGCGATCGTGATCACGGACGCGACCAGCACGATCGTCAGCGTCTCCATGCCGTGCTGCCACAGTCCCAGCGCGGCGACGCCTCCGAGGCAGGCGGCGGCGACCACGGCGGGGCCCGGGCCGCTCACCCGCCAGGCGAACGCGAGCACCGACAGCGTGACCAGCCACCAGGGGGCGCTGGTCAGCACGTCCTGCAGCGGGTTGAGCAGGCCGTACGCGACGGTGTCGTTGAGGAAGCCGGTGAAGGTGTACCAGTTCGCCTCGATCCAGCTCACCACGTCGTTGATGGGACGGATGATCTGCACCTGCCACTGCTCGGGGAACTCCTGCGCCAGCACCGGGGTCAGGGCGAGCCCGGCGCCGGTGAGGACCGCGAAGCCGCCCCAGCGGACGATCCTCGCGCGGGTCCCGCCCTCGCGCCGCTGCGCCGCCGACCGCGTCATGCGGTCGAGCACGATGGCGATCAGCACGATCGCGACGCCGGGCACCAGCGCGGCGCCCACGTTGACCCGGGCGAGCGCGCGGAGCAGATCCACGCCGAGCCCGGGCGCCGCGATCAGCGCGACCAGCGGCACCATCGACAGCGCGGCGGCGATCGTCTGGTTGACGCCCAGCATGATCGTGTTGAGCGCCAGCGGCAGGCGGACCTTGCGCAGCGTCTGCCATCGGGTCGCGCCCAGCGACTCCGACGCCTCCACCACGACGCCGGGCACCCGCTGGATGGCCAGTGCGGTGATCCTGATCGCCGGCGGCATCGCGTAGATCATCGTGGCGATCGTCGCGGACGCCGGCCCGATGAGGAACAGCAGCACGATCGGCGACAGGTACGAGAACGTCGGCATGATCTGCATGACGTCGAGCACCGGCGTCACGATCCGCCGGACGCGGGGCGAGCGGCCGGCCCAGATGCCCAGCGGGATGCCGAACAGCAGCGACAGCACCACCGCGGCCAGCGTCAGCGCGAGCGTGTCGACGCTCGCCTCCCAGAAGCCGAGCACCCCGACGCCGGCGAAGCCCGCGAGCGAGACGAGCCCGATGCGCCAGCCGCCCGCGAGCCAGCCGAGACCGGCGGCCAGGCCGATGAGCCCCGGCCAGCCCAGCGCGACCAGGGCCGCCTGGATCGCGGTGTAGATCTCGGAGACGCCCAGGCGGACATAGTTGACGACGTACAGGAAGATCGGGCTGCTGTTGCGGTTGGCGTCGACCCAGTCGCGGGCGTCGTTGAGCCAGTGGAACAGGGCGGCGTCGTCGTCGTGCGGCAGCACGGCCTTGCCGCGGAAGGCGATGTAGAGGGCCACCACCGCGACGACCCCGGCGACCGGCCCGGCCCACCGCGGCAGCCGCCGGACCCGCGCCGGCGCCTGCACGGGCGGCGCCACCTGCACAGGTGCGCTCACCATCTACGCCTCCTCGGACGAGGCGGTGGCGGCGACCGCCGCGTCCCCGCGCGTGCTCGGGTCCGCCGCGCCGCCCTCGCCCTCCGCCGAAGGCCGGGCGGCGGCCTCCGTCTTCCCGGCGGCCTCTGCCTTCCCGGCGGCCTCCGTCTCCCCGGCTGCCTCTGCCTTCCCGGCTGCCTCCCTCTCCCCGGTGGACGCCGTCTTGTCCGCCTCGCCGGAGGGCTTCTGAACCACCGGGCTCTCCGCGGCGGAGTCTCCCGGCGTCTCCTCCCCGCCCGCCTTCGCCGCGGTCTCGGCGTCCGCGCCCTCGGCGTCGCGGGGCTCCCCGGCGGGAGCCTGGGCGGCGACGGTCACGGACTCGTTGCCCGGCCGTACCGCCGCGAGAAGGTCGACGCGGCTCACCACGCCTACCAGTTCGCCGTCGGCGACGACCCGGATGGGCCGGTCGGAGGCCATCGCGGCCGGAACCGCGTCGTGGATGACGGTGCCGGCCGGAAGCTCCGGGCCGTCGAGCGGCTCGCCGGGCTCGGGGGCGCGGGAGATCCAGCGCAGCGACAGCACCTGCGCCCTGGGGACGTCGCGCACGAAGTCGGCCACGTAGTCGTCGGCGGGAGCTCCGACCAGCTCCTCCGGGGTGCCCACTTGGACGATCGCGCCCGCGCGCATGATCGCGATGCGCTCGCCGAGCTTGAGCGCCTCGGACAGGTCGTGGGTGATGAACACCATGGTCTTGCCGACCTCGCGGTGCAGCCGGATGACCTCGGCCTGCATGTCGCGGCGGATCAGCGGGTCGAGCGCGCTGAACGGCTCGTCGAACAGCAGCACCTCGGGGTCGACGGCGAGGGCGCGGGCCAGCCCCACCCGCTGCTGCATGCCGCCGGACAGTTGCTCGGGGTAGGACTCCTCGTGGCCTTCCAGCCCGACCAGGGACAGGATGCGCCGGGCCTTCTCGTGCCGCTCGGCCTTTCCGACGCCCTGGATCTCCAGGCCGTAGCCGACGTTGTCCACGACCTTCCGGTGCGGCAGCAGCCCGAAATGCTGGAAGACCATGCTCACCCGGTGACGGCGCAGCTCCCGGAGCTGCTTGGCCGACATCGCGCGGACATCTTGGCCGTCGATGCGCAGTTCGCCCGCCGTCGGCTCGATCAGGCGGGTGAGGCAGCGTACGAGCGTCGATTTGCCGCTGCCCGACAGGCCCATGACAACGAAGACCTCGCCCGGGCGCACCTCGAAGCTGACGTCCCTGACGGCGGCGGTGCACCCCGTCTTCGCCCGCAGCTGTGCGGGCTCAAGGTTGGCGTCGGGGCTGCCGATGATCCGGTCGGCCTTGGGACCGAAGATCTTCCAGAGCCCGCGAACCTCGATCGCGGCTGTGCCCACTCTGATTCCCCTCACTTGGCGCTCGCCCGCGAGGCGGCGTGGACGCCCGGAAACGCCAAAGCACGGCGCGAGGGCTGCCGCTCGCACGCCGTGAATGAAGAGCGGGGGGCCAACGACTCCTCAGGGCACACGCACAGGCGTTGCGCAAAGCGCAACACGGATCCTGTTTTGACAACAGGTCTGAGGCTAGGGCCCTAGTGCCCTTCTTATGGCGAAAACTGCCACCTACTCTCCATATCGTGACCTTCTGGTGATCTTTCATCAGATGGGTCGTATCGGGCGGTGAGTGCACGGCGGCGACGGGTGAGGAGTGCCCGAATCGGAGAGAGGCGGTCAGGCAAGGGGCGCCCGAATCGGAGAGAGGCGGTCAGGCAAGGGGCGCCCGAATCGGAGGGCGGCGGTCAGGTGAGAAGCGCCCGCGAAGGGCGGCGGTCAGGTGAGGAGGAGCCCTCCGTCCACCGGGATGACCGCCCCGGTGATGTACGAAGCGGCGTCGGAGGCGAGGAAGACGGCGGCGGCGGCGAGCTCCTCCGGGTCGCCCGAGCGCCGCATGAGCACCCGCTGCTCCCGCATGCGGTCGAGGTAGCCGTCGGGATACTGCGCCGTCATCTCCGAGTCGAAGAAGCCCGGCTCCAGGCAGTTGACCCGGATGCCCCGGCGCAAGGTCCACTGCTGGGCGAGGTCGCGGGTGAGCCCGGCGACGGCGGCCTTCGACGCGCTGTAGGCCGCCTGCGGCAGCCCGGCCGTGGTCTCGCCCAGCACGCTGCCGATGTTCACGATCGACGAACCCGGCGGCATGACCCGGGCGCAGGCCTGGGCCATCCAGTAGGTGCCGTTGAGGTTGACGTCGAGCACCCGGCGGAACTCCCCGGGCGTCTCCCGCAGCGCGGGCACGGCCGTGCCGACGCCGGCGTTGTTGATCAGCACGTCCACCCGGCCGAACTCGTTCACGGCCGCGTCGACGAGAGCCTGGCAGTCCTCGGGGACCGACACGTCGGTCCGCACCGCCAGGCAGCGGCGGCCGGTCTCCTCGACCAGCCGCCGCGTCCGTTCCAGCCCCTCCACGCGGCGGGCCCCGATCACCACGTCGGCGCCCGCCTCGGCGAATCCCCTGGCGAACGCGACGCCGAGCCCCGACGAGGCTCCCGTCACGATGGCCACCCTGCCGTCAAGACGGAACCGGTCCAGAATCACGCCGCCCCCCTTGCCCAGAAATCGAACCCGACTCTAGAGCAAGGTTTCGTCACGCGCGGAGGGCGCGGACTCCTCGGAGAGGATCAGAGGCCGTACTCCTTGGAGATCCGCTCGTGCCGCTCGGCCTCGACGCCGACCTCGCGGGCCAGGTCGAGCCACGCCAGCGGGTGAGACCACTGCTCGGTGACGTCGTCGAGGACGGCGTCCAGCTCCACGGGCCGCACGGTGGGCGGGATGGCGATCCAGCCGAACACGCCGGGGAGCTGCTCTCCGGTGGCCGGGTGCCTGACGCGGTAGTTCTCGTCGCTGTAGACCCACATCGGCCAGCCGCGCTCGGCGAGGACCTCGTTGAACTCGGCCCACTCCTCCTCCGACGGCGCCGCGCCGTCGAAGAACCAGCTCGTGTAGCCGCCCGGGCGCAGCATCGTCACCCCGGCGAACGGGATCACGAAGCTCTCCCGCTCCTTCTCGTCCTCCGGGATCGGCTCCAGCGGGCGGGGGTCGATGACGACCACGTCGCCCGCGTTGTACTCCATGCCGCGCGGCTGCGGGATCGCCAGGCGCGCGGTGGCCGGGCCGGTCCGTACGGCGAGCACCTCCCGCTGGGTGCCGTCGGGGGCGGGAAGGATCACCCGGACCAGGTGCCACTCCTCCTCGATCGGGCCCTCGCCCGGCTGGATCGGCATGCCGAGCTTGGCGGCGGCGGCACGCACGGTCGCCCAGTCCTCCACGGCGGTGGACAAGACGATGAGCCGCCAGGTGTCCTCCTCCTCGCCCTCGCCGGACTCGAGCAGCGGCTTGAGGATCTGCGCGGCCTTGGCGTTGTCGCCGAGCTGCTGGACCGCGCCCGACCACAGCCGGCGCGCCTCCAGCCCGCCGCCGTGGGCGACCGCCTGCTCGGCCTCGGCCGCCGTCTGCTCCCAGCGCTCACGGGCGCGGTAGAGCCGGGCGAGTGTGAGGTGCGAACGGGTCTCCGGCAGCCGGGCCGCCAGGGTCTCCACCCGCTCGTCCTGCCGGGCCTCGATGAGCAGGCCGGTCAGGTAGGAGATGTCCTCGTCGGCGGCGGTGGCCGGGTCGCCCTCCTCGACGATCATCTTCCAGTAGATGTCGGCGCCCACCGCGGCGTAGCCGAGGAACCCGAGCGTCGTGGTGTGCCGCCGGGTGGCCTCGAGGTTCGTTCCGGACAGCGACCGCAGCCAGCCCACCCACCGCTCGGGGTCGGCCGTGCTGCCGTCGGCGGCGTCGAAGTAGGCCACCAGCTCGTCGCGGGGGCCGGGCGGCGGCAGCTCCTTGGCGGCGTCGGCGGCCGCGCGAAGCTCGGCCACCCGCTCGGCCAGCCCCTCGGTCGCGCGGAGGAGGGTGATCGCGGCCTCGGCGTAGTCGGCCAGCAGACGGGCCTGCCACAGACCCTGCCGTTCGACCGCCAGGTGCCCGGCGGTCAGCGCGAGCTCGAACCTGGCGCGGTGGCCGCCCACGCTCTCGAAGTAGCCCATCCACTGGCGCAGGATGCGCCCGAGCTGCCAGGTGTTGGCGATCAATCCGCTGGAGACGAGCATGCGGACGGTCTGCGCCCACTCCACCCACTCACGCGCGTGGTCGCCCACCACGTCGAGGTCGGGCAGCGCCTCCACGGCCTCCTGCATGCGGCCGAGCGTGGCCAGCACCCGCGAGCGGAGCAGGGCCTCGCGGCGGCCCTTCGCGACCGGGTCGTCCGGCTTGAAGCCGGTCGACGCGTCGAGCGCGGTCAGCGCGTCCTCCGGGCGCCCGGCGGCGAGCAGGGCCCGCACGGAGGCGGCGCCCAGCTCCCAGCTCGCCTCGCGCCCGGCGCCGCGCAGGCGCTCCACCGCGGCCTCGGCGTACGCGACGGCCTCGGCCGCCCGGCCCGCGTCCAGCAGCGCCGCGACGTACTGCGTGACCAGCGCCGAATAGGCGAGGGAGTCCGGGCCGACGCCGCCGACGGCCGAGCCGAGCGCGGCGAGGCGCTCCTCGGCGTAACCGGGGCCGTCGGCGTTGGCCTGGGCAATCGCCAGAAGCTCCACGGCGCCGAGCACGGCGGGGCAGTCACGGACGTCGTCACGCTGGGCGAATTCCACCAGTGCGGCGGCGTCGTCGATCGCGACCGCGCCCATCGCCCGGTCGCCCACCCGGCCGAGCAGATGCCAGTAGCGCGCGAAGAACTCCAGCCACGGCTTCTCCAGCGTCTCGGCGTGCTGCGCGATCGCGGGCGCCACGACGTCGAGCTGGGTGAACCGGCCCTCCAGCGCCTGCGCGGGCACGTCACCCAGCGCCATGGCAAGCCCGGTGTTGCCCGCCTCGTGCAGTTCACGCTGGGTGCCGCCGACCCAGGCCCAGATGTCCACGTCCATGAGCAGTCAGTCTGCCAGGTCGCCGACCATGACCCAAACAGCACGCCGAACCGAACGGCGCCCGGGCCGGTTAAGGCGGGCGGCTCCCGCCGTACGCGCGTGCCGGCGCGGGCCCCCGGGACCCATCGGACGCGTGGGACGCCTCGCGGCGCTCGGCCCGGCGAACCGCACCGCTCCGCGCGCTCCGCCGGCCGAGTGCCGAGCATGCGCGGGTGACGGGGTCGCCGGCCGGCTCTCCGGGCCCGGGCCCGCGCTCCCCCGCCTCGGCCGGCGGCCCCGGGACAGGCTTCCGCCGGGGACGCCGCCCCCGCCCCGGAAGGGGCCGGAACGAGGCGCGGCAATCCGCTGAAACGATCAAAGGACGGCGGGCCACTCCCCCGAGGCGACGAGGACGGCCGGGCCGGACAGGTAGCTGGTGTCCTCCTCCAGCGTGACGGTGACCGTGCCGCCGAGGACCCGGACCTCCCAGGTGCCGGTGGTCTCACCGGCGGCGCGGGCGGCGGCGACCGCCGTCGCGACGGCTCCGGTCCCGCACGAGCGCGTCTCCCCCGAGCCCCGCTCGTGCACCCGCATGGACACCGTGTGGCCGCCCACGGCGTTGAAGATCTCGACGTTGACGCCCTCCGGGTAGACCTCCCGGTCGAAGTCCGGCTCACGCTGGAGGTCGAAACCGGCCACCGGCTCCGTCACGGCGCACGCCAGGTGGGGGTTGCCCATGTTGACGTTCAGGCCGCGGCACTCGCGCCCGCCGACGACCGCCCGGCTCTCCCCGAGCACCCGCGGCCTGCCCATGTCCACGGTCACGTCGCCGGTCGCCCCCAGCCGTACGCGCTTGAGGCCCCCGCGGGTGGCGACGGCGAACTCGCCGGGCGCGGCGAGACCCGCGTCCACGAGGTAGCGGGCGAAGACCCGGACGCCGTTGCCGCACATCTCGGCGATGCCGCCGTCCGCGTTGCGGTAGTCCATGAACCACTCGGCCTCGCCGGCCAGCGCGGCCACCTCGGGGCAGAGCTTGGTGCGCACCACGCGCAGCACCCCGTCGGCGCCGATGCCCGCGCGCCGGTCGCACAGCGCCGCGACGTCCCCCGCGGACAGGTCCAGCCGGGCGTCGGCGTCCGGCAGGATGACGAAGTCGTTCTCGGTGCCGTGGCCCTTCACGAAGCGCAGGCCGTTCACAACGCGCATGGGTGAAGTCTAGGTCGTGCCCGACAAATCAAGCCCTGCCGCGCGCGGCCCAGGCGGCGCCTCGCCGCGTTGTCATCGTCACCGATGACGCTGTTATCGGCTCCTCCTCCGCCTTGCGACGCATCCACCCGGATCCGCGCCCGCGACGGGCGCATTCGATCAGGCACTCCCTAAGCCGCGCCGGTGATCACGCCGATCGCGCGGTCGGCCAGATCGGGCGCGTCGAACGGCAGCCACACCACGCGGGGATCGCGGCGGAACCACGACTCCTGCCGCCGGGCGAACCTGCGGGTGGCGCGCACCGTCTCCTCCCGCGCCTGCTCCTCGGTCCACTCGCCGCTCAGGAACCGCAGCACCTGCGCGTATCCGAGCGCACGGCTGGCGGTCTTGCCCGTGGCGAGGCCCCGCTCCGCGAGCGCCCGCACCTCGTCCACCAGCCCGGCCTCCCACATGCGGGCGACCCGCCGCTCGATCCGCTCGTCGAGGACCGGCCGCGGCACCTCGACGCCGATCTGCACGCTGTCGTAGACCGCGTCGTACGACGGCATCGTGGCGGAGAACGGCCGGCCGGACAGCTCGATGACCTCCAGGGCGCGGACGATCCTGCGGCCGTTGCTCGGCAGGATGTTCTCCGCGGCCACCGGGTCGAGGCTCTTGAGACGTTCGTACAGGGGCGCGGGGCCGGTCTCGGCGAGCTCTTTCTCCAGCCGGGCCCGCACCTGCGGGTCGGTGCCCGGGAACTCCAGGTTGTCGAGCGCGGCGCGCACGTAGAGCCCGGAGCCGCCCGCGAGCACGGGCACCCGGCCGCTGGAGCGCAGGTCCTCGATCAGGGGGCGGACGAGCCGCTGATACTCGGCCACGCTGGCGGTCCGCGTCACCGGCCAGATGTCCAGCAGGTGGTGCGGTACGCCGCGCCGCTCCTCCCGGGTCAGCTTGGCCGTGCCGATGTCCATGCCCTCGTAGAGCTGCATGGAGTCGGTGTTGATCACCTCCCCGCCCAGGCGGAGCGCGAGCTCGACGGCGAGATCGGACTTGCCCGCCGCGGTCGCGCCCACGACGGCGATCACTGGTAGCTGCCCCACACCGTCCAGTGTCCCAGCGGCGGGAGGGTCACAAGTCCCAGTCGAGGGTGGGCGGCAGGTGGCCTTCGAGGGTGAGCAGCCACCGCTTGGACTCCACGCCGTCGCCGCCGCTGAAGCCGCCCAGCCCGTTGCTCGCCACGACCCGGTGGCACGGCACGATGATCGGGATCGGATTGCCGCCCATGATCGAGCCGATGGCCCGCGCCGGGACGCCCGTGCCGCTGCGCTCGGCCAGCTCGCCGTACGTCACCACCTCGCCGTACGGGACGGTGGCGTACAGCGTGCCGAGGACCTGCCGCTGGAGCGGCGACATGAGCCGCCAGTCGACCGGGACGCGAAACTCCTTCAGCTCGCCGCGGAAGTACGCCGCCAGCTCCTCCCCGGCGGGAGCCGTACGAGCCGGGTCGTCGACCGGGGCCATCCGCAGGCGGGCGGCGATGCGCTGCCTGGTCAGGGGGCCGTCGCGGAAGTCCGTCGCGGCGACCCCGTCCTCGGTGACGGCGGCGAGGACGTCGCCCAGGCGGGTCGGTACGGTCGCGAACGCCACCGTGTTGCTGTCCATGTGTCCCATTCTGCGCGTGATCGGTCGGGGTAGGGTGGGCGAGTGCTGGTCGCCGCTGCCGTCTGCCCGCATCCTCCGCTGCTCGTCCCGCAGGTCGCCGGGGCCGCCGCACCCGAACTCGACGAGTTGCGCGCCGCCTGCGCCGCGTCGGTCGGCTCGCTCCTGGACGCCCGCCCCGACACGCTGGCCGTGGTCGGCGGCGCGGACGCCACCGCGTCCTACCCTGCCGACGCCGCGGGGACGCTGCGCCCGTGGGGCCCCGACGTCCGGGTCGGCCGGGGCGACCCGGTCCTGCCCCTGTCGCTCACGATCGGCCGCTGGCTGCTGGAGGGGCCGTACGGCCCGGCTCCGGGCGGCTCGGCGGCGGACCGGCTTCCCGCCCTGCGGTTCGAGGCCGTGAGCTTCGACGCGCCGCCGGACGAGTGCGCCGCGCTGGGCCGCCGCCTCGCGGGATCGGCCCGGCGGGTCGCGCTGCTGGTGATGGGCGACGGCTCGGCCAGACTCACCGAGAAGGCCCCCGGCTACGTGCACCCGGACGCCGTGCCGTACGACCGCGCGCTCGCCGAGGCCCTCGCCTCCGGGGACGCCGGCCGCCTGCTGGCGCTCGACCCGGTGCGGGCGCGGGAGCTGTGGGTGGCGGGCCGGGCGGCCTTCCAGGTCCTCGCCGGGGCCGCCGGGGAGGAGCCGCCGCCGGCCGCCGAGCTGCTGTACGACGACGCGCCGTACGGCGTGGGCTACTTCGTCGCCCGCTGGACCCGCTGACGCGCCCGCCCGGGCAGGGCACGCGCCCACCCCGCATGAGCACGGGGCCCAGCCGAACGCACGCTTACGCCACATGCTCAGGCATAGGAACGCGACATATGCCGCCCACCTGGGCTGGGTACGCGGCCTGGACACGCGACTATGCCGCGCGCTTGGGCACGGGGACGCGCATGAGGTCGCGCGCCGTCACAACGTCCCCCGCGTAGGACTTGCGCACCTCGTCCACGAAGCGCGGCTCGTCCGCCGCCGTGTATCGCTCGGAGAAGTGCGTGAGCACCAGGCGCCGCACTCCGCAGGCCGCCGCGATCTGCCCCGCCTGGGCCGCCGTCAGGTGCCCGTACTGCGCGGCCAGCGCGCTCTCGCCGGACAGGAACGTCGACTCGATCACCAGCAGGTCGACGCCGTCGGCGAGGGCGAACGCGCCGTCGCACAGCCGGGTGTCCATCACGAAGGCCGCGCTCTGCCCCGGCCTCGGGGCGCTGCACTCCGCCAGCGTGACCGTCGAGCCGTCCGGCGTCGTCACCGAGCCACGGCGCTGCAACTCCCCGATCATCGGGCCGCGCACGCCCCGCCTGGCCAGCTCCTCCGGCAGCATGCGGCGCCCGCCCGGCTCGTCCACGCGATAGCCGTACGACTGGACGGGGTGCGACAGCGGGCGCGCGGTCAGCGTCACCGGCCCCGACGGCCACCGGACCACCTCGCCGGAGACCGGCCGCGGCGTGATCACGTCCGTGTCGGTGAAGGCCGAGGCGTTGCGCAGCCTGCGCCAGTACGTCTCGCCGCTCGCGGGGTAGGCGGCCCGCACCTCGTGGTTCACCTTGTCCCTGGCGATCCGCTGGACCACGCCGGGCACCCCCAGGCAGTGGTCGCCGTGGAAGTGGGTCACGCAGATCCAGGTGATGTCGTGGGCGCTCACGCCCGCGTGCAGCATCTGGCGCTGCGTGCCCTCCCCCGGATCGAACAGGAACCCCTCGCCGTCCCACCGCAGCAGGTAACCGTTGTGATTGCGGTGCCGGGTGGGCACGGCGCTCGAAGTGCCGAGGACGACCAGTTCACGAACGGACACACCGCCGATGCTAGGTGTTTCGCCCATGGGGCGTCGGTGACGGCAGAGGATGATCGGCCACTTGTCGATGACCGTGAGAAAGGCCGGCCTTCCATCAGCCGCGTCACCAAGCGCCCCTGGGGAGTACGGCCAGGCCGCGTCTGACATCGCCCTGCCGCGTGTGGCCTCTGCGGCACCTCTCACGTTGCCCGCCCGCGCGGATTCCTCGTTCGTCGTCTCCGCGAGACCCGGAATCCCGGCGGAGCCCGTCACCTCCGTGGAGCCCGTCACCTCCGTGGATCCCGGAGTCCCTGTGGAGCCCGGTATGCCCGTGAGGGCTCGGAATGCCTGCGGGGACTCGGACGCGCCGGACGCGGGCCGCCGCCTCGGTGGCTGTCGGCCAACTCCATCCCGTGGCGGCTCCCCCGCGCCACGGCGGCGGCCGGGCACGGCCGTCCGCCAAATGGAGCCGTACGGTCGAACATGGCCGTCCGCCGGGCACGGCCGCTCATCGGGCACGGCCGCACACTAGGCACGGCCGCTCACCGGGCTGAGTTTCGCGGCCAAAATTCCCGGGCTCCATATCTACGGATATTTCGCCGAATTGCGTCCCGTATGGCATATCTGGAGTTCCCGGAAATCAGAAGAACCGGCGATGAAATCCCTGCGCGGCGGGCAGACTGAGAAATCGGAAACGACAGATTGCCGCATGGAAGAATACGACCTTGCCGGAATTCTCCCCCACGCCACGGCATCGGCGAGGCGGTCATCCCGTCCTCGCCCTCACAGGCGTGATCGGCGTGACCATGATCGCCGGTCTCGGCGTCATTCTGGCCGTCCTGCCCGGGCAGGACTCGGCGTCCCCGACCGCCCGCCCGGCCGCCGCCGACCTACGCCTCGGACGACACGAATCCCTCGGCACGCCCTCTCTACCCGCACCGGGACTCCCCGCCGCCGGGCCCTTCTACCCGCCGCATGGCGCCACGCCGGAGCCCCAGGAGAGGTCGAGCGAGAAAGCGCCGTCGAGCGACCCGGAGCGGGAGCGGTCCGCGAGTTTCGCGGGTGCGGGCAACGCCCTGCCGCCCGGTCACGACGCCGGAGCGGCGTGGTCGCCCGGACATCCCACCCGTGGCACGGACCCCCACCGGCCGCCCGTTGCCTCCACGCGACACGACGCAAGCGCCCTGGGCGGCGAGCCGGGCCGATCCGGGACGAGCAAAGCCCATCACGCGCGACAGGCGAGGAACGCTCCGCCCGGCGGGTCGAAGCCGACCGTACGGGGCTCCGCGACCGCCACCGGAAACACGACAGCCGAGAGCACAGCGGCGAAGAACACCGCCGCCCGGAACACGGCTGCCACGGACACGGCGGCCCGGAGCAGTGCGGCCCAGAACAGGACCGCGCAGGACATGGCGACGGGAAACAGAGCGACGCAGGACAGGGCCGCCCGGAACTCCGCAGCCACACGCTCGCCCGCCCGGGACGCCGGCACGCCGGGCACGGGCACCGGCAGAGCGGGCGGCTCGGCGCACGGGTGGCCACGGGACCCCTGCCTGCGGTTCGACGATCTGCGACGCGACTACTGCTACCAGGTCCTACGCAGCCTCACCGAATAACAACCCGCGCCCGAGCCCTCCCGAAAGGGCCACGGCACTGCACGGGCACCGACCTCGGTCCCCGGCCCCTGCCAGCACGGAGGCGGCCGCCATCTGGCCGCCTACGAACCCGCCTCGTCCACCGACCCACGCACCATGCGCGGCCACGCCGACCACGACGCCGCCCCACATCCGCCACCCCGGCCGCCGAGACGATCAGGCTCAGACAGCCGCGCAAGCGGACGGGGCGGCGCATGCCTGCCACGGGACCCCTGCCTGCGGTTCGACGACCTGCGACGCGACTACTGCTACCAGGTCCTACGCAGCCTCACCTAATGACGCCAGCGCGGGGGAACCCTTCCGGGACGGCCGGGGTCAGACGGCCGAGCAGGCGGGCGGCTCGGCGGGCAGCGGGGCGGGACGGCCGATGGTGGGCATCCCCAGGTTGACCGCGTTGCCCCGGCGCGGGGCGCCCTGCCGGGCCTCCCAGGCGTCGCCCGCGCGGGTGCGCCGTACGGACAGGACCTTGTCGGCCACCAGGTGGTGCGGCGCGGCGTAGGTGACCTCGACCGTGACCATGTCCCCGGGGCGCGCGCCGGCGGCGCCGGAAGCGTCGAGGTGGACGAGCCGGTTGTCGGCGGCGCGGCCGGACAGGCGGTGGGTGGTGTCGTCCTTGCGGCCCTCGCCCTCGGCGATCAGCACCTCCAGGGTGCGCCCGACCTGCTTCTTGTTCTCCTCCCAGGAGATCTCCTCCTGGAGGGCCACCAGCCGCTCGTACCGCTCCTGGACGACTTCCTTGGGCACCTGGTTCTCCATCGTGGCGGCGGGGGTGCCGGGCCGGATGGAGTACTGGAACGTGAACGCGTTGGCGAAGCGCGACTGCCGCACCACGTCGAGGGTCTGCTGGAAGTCCTCCTCGGTCTCGCCGGGGAAGCCCACGATGATGTCGGTGGAGATCGCGGCGTCCGGCATCGCGGCCCGGACCCGCTCGATGATCCCGAGGTAGCGCTCGGACCGGTACGACCGGCGCATGGCCTTGAGGATGCGGTCGGAGCCGGACTGCAGCGGCATGTGGAGCTGGTGCATCACGTTCGGCGTCTCGGCCATGGCGGCGATCACGTCGTCGGTGAAGGCGGCCGGGTGGGGCGAGGTGAAGCGGACCCGCTCCAGGCCCTCGATGTCGCCGCAGGCCCGCAGCAGCTTGCCGAACGCCAGCCGGTCGCCGAACTCCACGCCGTACGTGTTGACGTTCTGGCCCAGCAGGGTGATCTCCAGGACGCCCTGGTCGACGAGCGTGCGCACCTCGTTGAGGATGTCGCCGGGACGGCGGTCCTTCTCCTTGCCGCGCAGCGACGGCACGATGCAGAACGTGCAGGTGTTGTTGCACCCGACCGAGATCGCCACCCAGGCCGCGTAGGCCGACTCGCGGCGGCTCGGCAGCGTGGAGGGGAAGGTCTCCAGGGACTCCTTGATCTCGACCTGGGCCTCTTCGGCGATCCGCGCCCGCTCCAGCAGCACCGGCAGCGACCCGATGTTGTGGGTGCCGAAGACCACGTCCACCCAGGGGGCGCGGCGGACGATCTCGCCCTGGTCCTTCTGCGCCAGGCACCCGCCGACCGCGATCTGCATGCCCTTGCGGGCCATCTTGATCGGCCGCAGGTGGCCCAGGTTGCCGTAGAGCCGGTTGTCGGCGTTCTCACGTACGGCGCAGGTGTTGAACACGACGACGTCCGGCGTCTCCCCTTCGGCCGCGCGGACGTATCCGGCGTCCTCCAGCAGTCCGGACAGCCGCTCCGAGTCGTGTACGTTCATCTGGCAGCCGTAGGTCCGCACCTCGTAGGTCCGGCTCACGCCCTCGGCGCCCTGTGTCGTCGCAGTCTGTGTGGTCGCAGTCATCGCATTACAAGGGTAGGCGCTTCCCCGCCCCCGCCCGTACCGAAGACTCCGCGCGCCCGATCGCGTACGCACGGACACCGACGGGTGGCGTCACCGTGGGCCGGGGCCGGGTGGGAGCCGACCCAATCGTGGATACGGATCCGTCTTCATGACTTGGGCTCGCATCTGTTATTACCCAGCCTTGGGAAAATTGAATATATCGGTTTATTGAACCATTCATATCTGTGTGGTGCTCTTGGGGGATAGACCCGAGTCCCCACGGATTGGCCGATATCGTGTTCAACTGGAACCGATCTTCCGTTCTCGTCCGCAGAACGGTTGGTTACTCAGCCATCGCGGCGCTGCTGTGCGCCGGGGTCAGCCTGCTGTTCCTCATTCTCGTCGGCAACAGGGACGACAACGCGGCCCGGGCTCGGGTCACCGGGGCGTGGGACCGGGTGGTGCCCCTCATCAGGGAGGGCTACCTCCCCGCCATGCTGCCCGCGGGCAAGGACATCGCGCTCCAGGTCCTGGACGCCCGGCGCCGGGTCGTCGCGTCGACGCCGCAGCTGGCCGGCAAGCCCCCGATGGCCACCTTCCAGGCGACCAGCGCCAGCGTGGAGACCGACAAGGTGCTGTGCCCTCCCGCCGGGCTGAAGGGCTGCATGACCGTCTTCTCGTACAAGGTCTATCAGCCGGACGGGCCCTGGCTCCTCTACGTGGCGACGCCCACGGTCCCCTGGTACGGCAACATGACGGCGCTGTCCTTCGCGATCGGCATGTCCGTGCTGACGACCGCGACGACGGGGGCCGGGACCTTCCACGTGGTCAAGAGGGACATGACCGCCGTGGACGCCATCCGCACGGAGCTGGAGGAGATCACCGCCACCCACCTGCACCGCCGGGTCCCCGTGGCGCCCAACTACCAGGAAGAGATCAAGCTCCTGGCCGGGGCGGTGAACGACACCCTGGACCGGCTCGAAAGCGCGTACAAGCAACTGCGGCAGTTCACCTCGGACGCCTCCCACGACCTGCGCAGTCCCCTCACCGCCATGCGGACGCAGCTCGAAGAGGCCCAGATGAATCCGCACGACACCGACTGGCCCGCGATGACCTCGGCGGTGCTCGCCGGAGTCGACCGGCTTCAGGCGATCGTGACCGACCTGCTTACCCTGGCCAGGCTGGAGGCCCGCGCCCCGCTCGACCTCAGCCCGGCCGACCTCGGCCGGCTCGTCGGCGACGAGCTCGACCACCGCGCCTACCGCATGAAGATCGTGCGGGATCTCCGGCGGAACGTCGTCGTCGACTGCGACCGGCTGCGGATCACCCGGCTCCTGGTGAACCTGCTCGACAACGCCGAACGTCACGCCACCTCGCGGATCACCGTCAGCGTGAAGGCCGACGGGCCGACGGCGACGCTGGAGGTGCTCGACGACGGCGCCGGAATCGCCCCGGAACACCGGGAAACGGTCTTCGACCGCTTCACCCGGCTCGACGCCTCACGCGACCGGGACTCGGGGGGCACCGGGCTCGGCCTCGCGATCGCCCGGGAGATCGCCGAAGCGCACCACGGCACGCTGACCATCCAAGACAGCGAGCGGGGAGCGCGGTTCGTCCTGCGCCTGCCCATCCGTGAAGCGCCCGAGATCACCGGCCGGAGCCGGCATCGCGCCGATCACGGCGGCCTCTTCAGCCTCCCCGCCCCCGGATGAGCCGCTTCCCGGGACCGCGGCGCCCCACCCCGCGCACCGGTTCGGGCACTCGCGCGTACGGCTCGCGTTCTTCGGCGCTCACCGTGCTACGCGGGCCGGCGGAAGCACGGCGCGACCGCGTCCCGGGCGGCGCGCGCCGGCCGTACGGGCGAACCGAAAGTGATGCCTGAACAGCCGGGATGTGACCGATTCGGTACCGGGACGTTAGTGACTTGGTCGTCTTGACACCCCTACGTTTGGGGACCATGACGGAGAACAGTGGTGGGGCCCCGCTTGTCAGGCTGGAGGGAGTCAACAAGCACTTCGGTCCCCTGCACGTGCTCAGAGACATCGACTTGAGCGTGGGCCGGGGCGAAGTGGTCGTCGTCATCGGCCCGTCCGGCAGCGGCAAGTCCACGCTGTGCCGTGTGATCAACCGGCTGGAGACCATCGACACCGGGACCATCGTCTTCGACGGGCAGGAGCTGCCCGCCGAGGGCAGGGCCCTCGCCCGGCTGCGATCCGAGGTCGGGATGGTGTTCCAGTCCTTCAACCTCTTCTCGCACAAGACGATCCTCGAGAACGTCACGCTCGGCCCGATCAAGGTGCGCAAGATCGCCCGGCAGCAGGCCGAGCAGCGCGGCATGGAACTGCTCGAACGGGTCGGCATCGCCTCCCAGGCGAGCAAATACCCCGCCCAGTTGTCCGGCGGTCAGCAGCAGCGCGCGGCCATCGCCCGCGCGCTGGCCATGGACCCCAAGATGATCCTGTTCGACGAGCCCACCTCGGCCCTCGACCCGGAGATGGTCCAGGAGGTGCTCGACGTGATGACCGGCCTGGCACGCGACGGCATGACGATGATGGTCGTCACCCATGAGATGGGGTTCGCCCGCCGCGCGGCGAACCGGGTCGTCTTCATGGCCGACGGCCAGATCGTCGAGGAGGGCGACCCCTCGGTGTTCTTCACCCAGCCGAGCACCGAGCGCGCCCGCGACTTCCTCTCGAAGATCCTCACTCATTGATCCCAGCTCACGACAAGCTCCACAAGATGCGAAAGGTGACGCGGATGCGATTCGGAGCCGGCCTGCTCGCGCTGGCCGCCCTGGCCACCGGCCTGACTGCCTGCGGCAACTCCGGTGCGGACTCGATCGTCGACAAGGCGAAGAACGACAAGAAGCTCGTGATCGGCATCAAGATCGACCAGCCGGGCTGGGGCCTGAAGAAGCCCGACGGCAGCTACGGCGGGTTCGACGTCGACGTGGCGAAGTACGTCGCCAAGGAGCTCGGCGTGCCGGAGAGCGGGATCACGTTCAAGGAGGCCCAGTCGGCCAACCGCGAGCCGTTCATCCAGCAGGGCCAGGTGGACATGGTCATCGCGACCTACTCCATCACCGACGAGCGCAAGCAGAAGATCTCCTTCGCCGGGCCGTACCTGGTCACCGGGCAGGACATCCTCGTCCGCGCCGACGACACCTCGATCACCGGGGTCGAGTCCCTCAAGGACAAGAAGGTCTGCGGCGCCCAGGGCTCGTCGTCGCCGAAGCGGCTCGCCGACAAGTTCGGGCCGGAGTGGGAGTCCAAGAACCTCACCCAGCAGCAGGGGTACGGCGCCTGCCTGCCGCTGCTGCAGAACAAGCAGGTCGACGCGATCTCCACGGACGCGACGATCCTCGCCGGCTTCGCCGCCCAGTTCCCCGGCCAGTTCAAGCTGGTCGGCCAGCCGTTCAGCGAGGAGCGGTACGGCATCGGCATCAAGAAGGACGACAAGGCCGGCCGTGACGCGATCAACAACGCCATCGAGAAGTTCTTCAGCGACGGCAGCTGGCGCAAGGCCCTCGACGCCAACCTCGGCGAGTTCGGCAAGTACTTCACGACGCCGCCGTCGGTCGAGCGGTACTAGGACGGCGCGGAAGCGGCACTGAGAGGAGGCCGGCGGTGGAGGCCGTCGTCGACGAGCTTCCCGTCATCCTCGGCGCGTTCTGGCTGACGGTGAAGCTCACGGTGGTCAGCGGGGTGATCTCGCTGGTCTGGGGGATCGTGCTGGCGGCCATGCGCGTCAGTCCGCTGCCGGTGCTGCGAGGGGCGGGCGCGCTGTACGTCAACGTGCTGCGCAACACGCCCCTCACCCTGATCATCGTGTTCTGTGGTCTCGGCCTGGGCACGGTGATGAACGTCCAGTTCTCCCAAGACGACCTGTCGCTCAACAGCTTCTGGCTGTCGATCGTCGGGTTGTCCGCCTACACCTCCGCCTTCGTGTGCGAGGTCGTGCGGTCGGGGATCAACACCGTGCCGCTCGGGCAGGCGGAGGCGGCCCGGGCGATCGGGCTGACGTTCCTGCAGACGCTCCGCCTGGTGATCCTTCCCCAGGCGGTGCGCGCGGTCATCGCACCGCTCGGCAGCCTGCTGAACGCGCTGGTCAAGAACACGACGGTCGCGGCCGCGATCGGCGTGATGGAGGCGGCGCTGCGGATGAAGAACCTGTTCGACGCCCACGGAGACGCGATCATCCCCATCTTCCTCGGCTTCGCCGCCGGGTTCATCGTGCTGACCCTTCCCCTGAACCTGCTGTCCGGCCGGCTGGCGCAGCGTCTGGCGGTGGCCCGATGAAGGATCGCGCCACCGTCCTCTACGACATCCCGGGCCCGCGCACCCGCCTGCGCAACAACGTGCTGACGCTCGCGTTCGGCGTCGTGCTGCTGCTGGCGGCGTACTTCGTCTGGACGAAGTTCGACGAGAAGGGGCAGTGGGACGGCAAGCTGTGGCAGCCGTTCCTGCAGGCCGACACCTGGACCGAGCTGATCCTGCCCGGGCTGCGCAACACGCTGACCGCCGCCGTGGTCGCCGCGGTGCTCGCGCTGCTGTTCGGGGCCGTGTTCGGCATCGCCCGCCTGTCGGACCACCGCTGGGTGCGCATCCCGGCCGCGGTGGTCGTGGAAGGCTTCCGCGCGATCCCGCTGCTGATGATGATCTTCTTCGCGCAGTACGGCGGAAGCCTGGCCGGGCTGACCGTGAGCGAGTTCGCGGCCGTGGTCTTCGGTCTCATGGTCTACAACGGGTCGGTCCTGGCCGAGATCGTGCGCGCCGGCATCCTCGCCGTGCCGCGCGGCCAGGCCGAGGCCGGGTACGCCATGGGCCTGCGCAAGAACCAGGTGATGCGGCTGATCCTGCTGCCGCAGGCGGTCACCGCGATGATGCCCGCGATCGTCAGCCAGCTCGTGGTGCTGCTGAAGGACACCGCGCTCGGGTTCGTCGTGGCGTACGCCGACCTGCTGAACGCGGGCGCCCGCGTGGTTCCGGCCAACTACGCCAACCTGATCCCCTCGGTGATCGTCATCGCGGTCGTCTACATCCTGATCAACCTGGCGCTGGGCTACCTCGCCAACTGGCTGGAACGGCGCAGCAGGCGCAGCCGCAAGATCTCGGCCGACCCGGCGGCGGCCGAGATGGCGGGCGGCGAGGTCGCGCTCGCCCGGTGAGGCCCGGACACGCGGAGGCTCGGGGGTAAAGGGAGCTTTGCGTGTCGCTGCTGGCGGCGGGACGGACGCGACCTCGATATTGAGCGCGTGTGGCGTGGCGTTGCCGTGGTCGGCGTCCTCGTGGCCGCGTTCCTGACTTGCGGATGCGGGAGCAGCGGCACACTGGTCGTCGGCGTGCGCACCGGGCAGCCGGGCCTGGTCAGCCGGCTCCCCGACGGACGCTACCGGGGCTTCGACATCGAGGTCGCGCAGTACGTCGCCCACGCGCTCGGCTACCGCGACGACCAGGTCGTCTACACGCCCGACACCGCGCGGGCCGATCTCGTCGTCGGCGCCACCGGCCCGCGGGGCTCCCGGTTCGTCGCGGGCCCCTACCTCGTCACCAGCACCGACATCCTCGTCCGGGCCGACGACCTGTCCATCCGCCGGCCGCGCGACCTGGCCCGCAAGCGCGTCTGCGCCACCCGGGAGTCCGCCGAGCCGCTCGTGAAGCGGTTCGGCACCCGGTGGCGGCAGTTCTTCCTCGCCGAGGCGAACCTGCCCGCGGCCTGCGCGCCGCTGCTTGCCTCGGGCCGTACGGACGCGATCGTGGCCGACGCGCCCGTGCTCGCCGGGCTGTCGGCGCAGTATCCCGGCAAGTTCCGCTTCAGCGGCAAGCCCCTGGCGACCGAGAAGTACGGCATCGCCGCCGGCTCGGCCGCGCTGCGCGACCGGGTCGAGGAGGCGCTGCGCCGGATGTTCGAGGACGGCACCTGGAAACGCACGGTCATCGAACAGCTCGGCGTGCTCGCCACCCGCTACACCACTCCCCCGTCCCTCGACTAGGTCGTGCCTTACTGCTGCGCGTGGCCCTGGTCGCTCCTCACGGCGTTCTCGCCCCATGAAGATCGCTCGCGGGCTCGTGGTCTTCGGCGGGGCCCGAAGTCGCCCGAGGGCGGCATTTGTCAGAGATTCCCGAGCGGGCGTCCACGGGCCTCGGCCGGGCCGGTCGCCGAGCCGGGAGGCGCCTCCGGCCCGGTGACCACCGGCGGGCGACGCGCCAGAGGCACTTTTCCAAGGTCACTGCCCGCATTCCCGCCCGCGGAGGCGGGCTCGTCCGGCAGGATGCGGTCATGCCCCCCTCGCCAGGCCCGAGGCCGTTCTCACCACGGCCGTCACCCATCTCCACCACCGACGTGGCACGTTCCGGCCTGCGGCTCGGCTTCCCGACCGTGCTCGGCGGGGAGACGTGGTGGGAGGAGGACCGCCCCGCCGAGGGCGGCCGCCGTACGGTCGTGCACCGGGCCGCCGACGGCGCCCTCACCGACCTGCTCCCCGCGCCCTGGGACGCCCGTACGCGCGTGCACGAGTACGGCGGGCGGTCCTACGTCGTCGTCCCCGGCCACGGCGTCGTCTTCGCGCACCACGCCGACCAGCGGCTCTATCTCGCCCGGGTCTCCGGTTCGCGCGCGGAGCGGCCCCGCCCGATCACGCCGGAGCCGAAGGAGCCGGCCGCGTTGCGCTACGCCGACCTGCGGGTCCACGGCGGCCCGGACGGCCCGCGGCTGTGGTGCGTCCGGGAACGCCACCACCAGGACGCCGAGGTCACCCGTTCGATCGTGTCCGTGGCGCTGACCGGGGACCATGAGATCACGGAGTGGGTCACCGGTAGCGACTTCTACGCCTCGCCCACGCCGTCCCCCGACGGCCGGCACCTCGCCTACGTCTGCTGGAGCCACCCGCACATGCCCTGGACGAGCACGGAGCTGCGGGTCACCCGGCTGTCCGACGGCGCCACGCGGCTGGTGATGGGCGGGCGGGACGAGTCGGTCCTCGCGCCGGTGTGGTGCGACGACCGGCGGCTGTACGTCGTCTCGGATCGCTCCGGCTGGTGGAACCTCTACCGCGCCGACGTCTCCACGGCGGCGTGCGAAGCCCTCTGCCCGGCCGAGGAGGAGTTCGCCGGGCCGCTGTGGCAGCTCGGCGGCCTGCCGTACGCCGTGCTGGACGGCGGACGGCTCGCGGTCCTGCACGGGCACGGCGACCTGCGCCTGGGGATCCTCGACCCGGACACGGGCACGCTGCGCGACCTCGACGTCCCGTTCCGGGGGTGGTCGCCCGTGCTGGACGCCGACGGCGGCACACTCGCGGGCATCGGCTACGGGCCGGACCGGCCGCGCACGGTCGTACGGATCGACACCGCGACCGGGCGGGCCGAGGAGGTGCGGCGGGAGATCGAGGACCTTCCCGCCGCCGCCGTGCTCCCGGTGCCCTGCGCCGTGGAGTTCAAGACCGTGGAGTTCAAGACCGCGGAGTTCGAGACGGCGGAGTTCGAGGCCGTGGAGTTCGAGGCGGCGGAGCCGCGGGCGGTGGATTTCGACGGCGGCGCGGGCGGCCGGGTCCACGCGTACCTGTATCCGCCGCGGCAGGCCGACGAGGGCGGCGCGCCGTACGTCGTCTTCGTGCACGGCGGGCCGACCTCCCACGCGACGAGCGAGCTGAGCCTGGAGAAGGCCTTCTTCACCAGCCGCGGGATCGGCGTGATCGACGTCAACTACGGAGGCTCCACCGGATACGGCCGCGCCTACCGCGAGCGCCTGCGCGGCCGGTGGGGCGTCACCGACGTGGAGGACGTGATCGCCGCGGCGAAGTGGCTGATCGCCGAGGGGCTCGCCGACCCCGCGCGGATCGCCGTACGCGGGGCGAGCGCGGGCGGCTGGACGGTGATGGCCGCCTGCGGCGCGTCGGACGTCTTCGCCGGTGGTGTGTCGGTGGCGGGCGTCAGCGCGCTCGCGCCCCTCGTCGCGGCCACCCACGACTTCGAGTCGCGGTACGTGGAGTGGCTGGTCGGCCCCGAGGACCGGTACGGCGAGCGTGAACCGTTGGCCCGGGCCGACCGGGTGAACTGTCCCATGCTGCTCATGCAGGGGCTCGCCGACCCGGTCGTGCCGCCGTCGCAGTCGCGGGCGTTCGCCGACCGGCTGATGGCGCGCGGCGTGCTGTGCACCTATCTGACGTTCGAGGGCGAGGCCCACGGGTTCCGGCGGCTGGAGACCAGGGCCGCGGCCCTCGCCGCCGAGCTGTCGTTCTATCTGCAGATCTTCCGGTGACCCGTCACCCGTCCGTCGCGTCCATCGCGGCGAGGAGCGCGCGCATGCGGTCGATCTCTATCCGCTGGTCCGCGTCGACGTGGGTGACGAACTGGTTGATCTCCGCCTCCTGGCCTCCCCCGTCGTCGAAGAGCCCCTCCACCATCGACAGCGCCCCCATGTGGTGCTGGATCATGTATGTGTAGAAGAGCCGGTCGAACTGCTCTCCCTCGGCCCGCTCCAGCTCGGCGAACTGCTCCTCGGTGAGCATGCCGGGCATGAGCGCTCCGGCGCCGTGGTCGTGCCCCGCGCCCGAGCCCACGCTCGGCACCTCCTTGAGCCGGGCCCTGAGCCAGCGCACCATCTGGTCGATCTCGTCCTGCTGGGAGATCTCGATCCGCTTGGCGAAACGCGGCAGGTCCTTGCTCTGGCTGCGACCGGCGACGAGCGCGGTCATGCGCAGGGCCTGGGAGTGATGCCGGATCATCCCCTGCATGAACCGCACGTCGGCGTCGGTGTAGTCCCGGTCGTCGGCGCGCGGCACCTCATCGGCGGACAGGACCTTGCCGCCCTGTCCCGGCGCGCCCGGCTGCACGACGTTCACCTTGGGCGCTTCGGCGGTCTCGGCCGTACAGGCGCCGATCGCGGCGGCGGCGAGCACGAGCGCGACAAGCTGCCGCAACGAGGTGGAGGAGATCATGCCTGGGCTCGCTTCGTAGGCGGTGAGGGGATATCGGCCAAACCGGAGGATGTGTAGGGGTATAGCACATTCACCCCAAATTCAGTTAGTGTCCCCCAAACGCCGCGTAGATCTTGATGGGTGCCGCGAGGCGCCGAGATCTGTCGCACGCGCAAACACCGGGTCACGCCAGCAAGACCAGAAAAGGAGGGGTGCGACCCTTGAGAATCAGCCGTGCGGCAGCACGTTGGGGGCGTGCTGGACTGAGAAAGATCGGAGTCGTCGCCGTAGGGGCGGTATTGGTGGGCCTCATGCCCGCCGCCGCCACGGCGAGCGACACCGATCCCCGAATCGACCTCGGCGCCGGCTGGCTGGATGCCCAGCAGGCGAGCCAGGGGCTGGAGCTCCTGGCCCACCGGGACAAGCCGGAGGGCTTCTACCAGGCATCCAGCCCGGGCAACTCGTCGTTCGCGAACTCCGACATGGCGTTCAGCGGCAAGTACGCGTTCGTCGGCAACTTCACCGGGTTCAACATCTACGACGTCTCCACCCCCTCGAACCCGGTCCTGACCACCTCCGTGGTGTGCCCGGGCGGCCAGGGCGACCTCTCGATATACGGCAACCTGCTGTTCATGTCGGTGGAGGAGACCCGGGGCCGGATCGACTGCGGCACGCAGGGCGCGAGCGGCACGGTGAACCCCGACCGCTTCCGCGGTGTCCGGATCTTCGACGTGAGCGACATCAGCAGGCCGGTCCAGGTGGCGGCCGTCCAGACCTGCCGCGGCTCGCACACGCACACCCTGGTCACCGGCAAGAACGACCCCGACAACGTGTACGTCTACGTGCAGGGCACGGCGAGCATCCGCTCGGGCTCCGAGCTCGCGGGCTGCGCCAACACCCCGGCGACCGACCCGGACACCGCCCAGTGGCGGATCGAGGTCATCAAGGTGCCGCTGGCCGCGCCGCAGAACGCGGCGGTCGTCTCCACCCCGCGCCTGTTCACCGACCCGGAGACCGGGGCGATCAACGGCCTGCAGAACAGCCCGCAGACCCCGCGGCACCCGTCCGGCTCGACCTGGTCGCCGTCGCCCGTCACCACCCACTGCCACGACATCACGGCCTACCCCGAGATCGGCCTGGCGGCCGGGGCCTGCGCGGGCAACGGACTGCTGATCGACATCTCCGACCCGGCGAACCCGAAGCGGCTCGACGCGGTGACGGACCCGAACTTCGCGTACTGGCACTCGGCCACGTTCAACAACGACGGCACCAAGGTCGTCTTCACCGACGAGTGGGGCGGCGGCACCGGAGCCCGTTGCCGGGTCACCGACGAGCCGTCGTGGGGCGCCAACGCCATCTTCGACATCGTCGACGGCAAGCTCCAGTTCCGCAGCTACTACAAGCTGCCGGTGGCGCAGACGAACCAGGAGAACTGCGTCGCGCACAACGGGTCGCTCGTGCCCGTGCCCGGCCGGGACATCATGGTCCAGGCCTGGTATCAGGGCGGCGTCTCGGTGTTCGACTTCACCGACTCGGCCCACCCGCGTGAGATCGCGTACTTCGACCGCGGCCCGGTCAGCGCGACCTCGCTGCTCCTCGGCGGTTTCTGGTCCGCGTACTACTACAACGGCCACGTCTACGGCAGCGAGATCGCCCGCGGGTTCGACGCGTTCAAGCTGACCCCGAGCGCGGAGCTGGACCAGGCCGAGATCGACGCGGCGGCCACGGCGACCTTCGACCAGTTCAACACCCAGCACCAGCCTCGGGTGACCTGGCCGGCGAGCTTCCCGCTGGTGCGTGCCTACTACGCGCAAGCGCTGCGCACCGGCACGATGAAGAAGAACACCGCCGACAACGTGAAGAAGTTCGTCGACCGGGCCGAGCAGTTCTCGAACGGACCGCAGAAGAACGCCGCCGTGGCGCAGCTTCGGGCCGTCTCCAACCAGCTCGACACCTCCGTCGAGGCCCAGGCCAGGCTGGCGAAGGCGCTCAACGACCTCGCCGACGCGCTCAGCCAGAAGGCTTAACCATCCCTGATCGACCATCCCCCTGCCGTGGGGTGGGGCGGCACCTCGCCACACTGCCGCCCCACCCCGCGGAGACCCCTCCCAGGTACGGAACCTCCACGGGCCCCAACCCGGCGAGCAGCCACTGCCCGGCGTGATATCTACAAGCCTTGGCCGAGTCGGCCTCCGCGTCGAAAGACGCCTCCCGCCCTCAGCCCGCTTCGCTGACCTTGGCTCACGGACTTTGACTGGGTCGGTCACCGCGCCGGAAGGAAGCCTCCGGTCCCCGCCAAGCCCATGCTTGACCTATGAACCTCAGCCGAGTCGATCAGCGCCTTGAAAGGATGCCTCCGGTCCCCGCCAAGCCCGTGCTTGACCTATGAACCTCAGCCGGGCCGATCAGCACACCGAGAGGACGGCTCCGGTCCTCGGCCCGCTTCGCTGACCTTGGCTCACGGACTTTGACTGGGTCGGTCACCGCGCCGGAAGGAAGCCTCCGGTCCCCGCCAAGCCCGTGCTTGACCTATGAACCTCAGCCGGGCCGATCAGCACACCGAAAGGACGGCTCCGGTCCCCGGCCCGCTTCGCTGACCTTGGCTCACGGACTTTGACTGGGTCGATCACCACGCCGGAAGGAAGCCTCCGGTCCTTGCGAAGCCCGCTTCGCTGGGCTTGCGCTGCGGTCCTTGCTCCCTTCCGCTCCGCTCCCTCCACCCCGTTGAGAACGTCGGCGGACAACGCACTGCCGTCGGGCCTCGCCGGGGTGTCCCACACATGACCGGGCCCCCGCCCAGGGGCGGGCGGGGGCCGTGTCTTGCACGCATGGACAGATCAGGCGAGAGCGGGTCCTGCCGGACTTATCGCCGTGCTGGTCCGCGTACGCACACCGGGGCGGGGAGCGGAACGGTCGAGGGCCTTGCGGCGCGGTGACCGGCCCCGCCGAGGTGTGCGGACACCTGACTAACGGGCGAACTCCGTGGCGCGCGACTCGCGGACCACGGTGATCCGGATCTGGCCCGGGTAGGTCAGCTCCTCCTCGACCTGCTTGGCGACGTCCCTGGCGATGACCTGCGCCTGGATGTCGTCGACGCTGTCGGGCCGGACCATGACCCGGATCTCGCGGCCCGCCTGCATGGCGAAGACCTTCTCGACCCCCTCGTAGGACTGGGCGATCTCCTCCAGGCGCTCCAGCCGCTTGACATACGCCTCCAGGGACTCGCGGCGGGCGCCGGGGCGGCTGCCGCTGATCGCGTCGGCGGCCTGGGTGAGGACCGCCTCGACGGTCCTGACCTCCACCTCGTTGTGGTGCGCCTCGATGGCGTGGACGACGTCCTCGTGCTCGCCGTACCGCCGGGCGATCTCCGCGCCGATCATCGCGTGGCTGCCCTCGACCTCGTGGGTGAGGGCCTTGCCGATGTCGTGCAAGAGCGCGCAGCGCTTGACGAGGTCACGGTCGAGCCGCAGCTCGGAGGCCATGATCCCGGCGATGTGCGCCGACTCGATCAGGTGCTTGAGCACGTTCTGGCCGTAGGAGGTGCGGTAGCGCAGCTGCCCCAGCAGAGTGATCAGCTCGGGGTGCATGTCGGTGATGCCCAGCTCGACCAGGGCGTCCTCGCCCGCCCGCACGCACAGGTCCCGCACCTCGGCCTTGCTGCGCTCGTACGCCTCCTCGATGCGCTGGGGGTGGATCCGGCCGTCGAGCACGAGCTTCTCCAGCGTCAGCCGGGCCGTCTCCCGGCGGACCGGATCGAAACACGACAACAGCACCGCCTCCGGCGTGTCGTCGATGATCAGGTTGACTCCGGTCGTGGACTCGAAGGCCCTGATGTTGCGGCCCTCGCGGCCGATGATCCGGCCCTTCATCTCGTCGCCCGGCAGGTGCAGGACGCTCACAACCGACTCGGCCGTCTGCTCGGTGGCGACCCGCTGCACGGCCAAAGTCACGATCTTGCAGGCCCGCTTCTCCCCTTCCCTGTGGGCCTCGGCTTCGATCTCCCGGACGATCAGCGCGGCCTCGCGCTTAGCCTGGTTTTCGATCTCCTTGACCAGCTCCGCCTTGGCCTGCTCGGCCGTCAGGCCGGCGACTCGCTCGAGGATCTCCCTGCGCCGCTCGGCCGCCCGCTCCAGCTCCTCGCGGCGGTCGGCCAGCTCGGTCTCGGTCTCGGCCAGCTTGCGGGCGCGCTCGGCCTGCCTGCGCGCCTCCTCGTCAAGCCGCTGCTCGCGCTCGGCCAGCCTGTTCTCCCGGCGTTCGAGGTCGGAGCGCAGCTCCTTGAGCTCCGACTTGAGGATGCGCGCCTCCTCCTCGACCTCCTTGCGCATCAGCGCCGCGCTCTCGGCCAGTGTCTCGGACTTCCGGAGAATCTCCCCCGCGTCACGCTCCGCCTTCGAGCGGATCTCTTCGGCCTCGCGCCTGGCCCGTTCGAGTTCCTCGTTGACCTCGGCCTTCACCTCGGCAAGCTGCTCTGGTGAGGGGCCGGGCGGTGCGACGACGCCGCCGGTGCGGCGCATGACTATAACGAGGGCGGCGATCATCACGAGAGCCAGCAGCACCACCGCAACCGCAAGAACGATCACGATCGTGTCCATGCGCGCTCACCCCTCACACAACTCGCAACAGGGGTCACCCGCGCAGCGCGGCAGCGCCCGGTGGCGTCACCAGGACAAATATCGTCGCAATGCCCGGGCGCCCCGAGGGGCGTCCGATATGGCCCGAGGGCCGGTCAATGTCTCTCGTCCGTTGTGATACACCGTTATGGCAATCCGCGCTGCGCGGAGTAACTCCTCACTGCGGTCGAGATTAAGCGTCGGAGAAGTAACGAGCAAGCAAAGATGCCCTGTCAAGTCACTTTTGCATGATGCTATGGCTCACTCGAAGGTATCCGGAAGCTCATCTGAAGGGCCGCCTTCGGCCTCGATCGCCTCTCGTACCACCCGGAAAGCCAAACCCGGCGAGTAGCCTTTGCGAGCCAGCATGCCGACCAATCGTCGCATCCGCGCGCGCGGCTCCACCCCGCGGGTGGCGGCCAGCTTCCGCTCCACCAGCCTGCGCGCGGTCTCGATCTCCTCGTCCGGGTCGAGCCGCCCGACCGCGTCCTTGACCGTCTCCTCGGCGACGCCACGCTGCCGCAGTTCCTGAGCGAGCGCACGGCGGGCGAGCCCGCGACCGGCGTGCCGCGAGCTCACCCAGGCGGCGGCGAACGCCTCATCGTCGATGAGCCCGACCTCGGAGAACCGCTCGAGCACGGCGTTCGCCGCCGCCTCTGGCACGTCCCGCTTACGCAACGCGTCCGCGAGCTGGGCCCGGGTCTTGGGCGCCATCGTGAGCAGCCGCAGGCAGATGGCCCTGGCCACCGCCTCCGGGTCGGCCTGCGGCCCTTCGCTCGCCGAGGTCTCCTCCTGCGGCCCGTCGGGCAGCCATCCACCGGACCGTTCACGCCCTCCGCGCTCCGCCCCGTCTCCCCAGCCCGGCGCATCCGCGCGGTCGTCTCGGCCTGACAGATCTGTGCGGTCGCCTTGGCCCGGCAGACCCGTGCGGTCTTCTCGCCCCGGTAGATCGCGGTTATCTCGGCCCAGCAGATCCGCACGGTCGCCCCGACCCGACAGACCGGCACGATCTCCTCGGCGTCGCCCGCCGCGCCCCTGGCGTCGGCGCCCGGCTCCGCCAGCCTCCTGTCCCCCGTCGCCCCGCCCCCACAGGCTGCCGCCCAAGCCATCGGCGTCACCGAGGCCGTCCGGGCCAGCCGGGCCGCCGAGGTCGCCCGGCCCGACTTCATCAAAGGCCGCAAGACCCTCGGCACCCGTGACGCCCTCAGGCTCCTGACGCCCGCGCCTGCCACGGAAGCCGCCCGACCCGACTTCGTCGAAGCTCGCAAAGCCCTCGGCACCCGTTACGTCCTCGGACTGCTGAGACCCGCGCCTGCTGCGGAGGCCTCCGGAGCTCCGCAGACCACGCCTGCCGCGAGCACCCTTCACACCACGCGCGCCCATCGACCCGTCGGCCACATCGGGGCCGCCGGAACTCCAGAGGCCACCCCCGTCCCGAAAACCCGCCGAGTCATCGGACGCGTCGATGCCGCCGCGGAAACCACGCCTGCCGCGAGCACCGTTCGAGCCACGCGCGCCCGCCGAGCCGCCGGTGCCCATCGAGTCATCGGCCGGGTCGGGGCCGCCGGGGCGGCCCTGAGCCTCACGCTTTCGGATCTCGGCCCGCAGGGCGGCGATCGTCGCGGACGCGTCGCCGAGCGGCCCGGGCGGTTCCCCGGACGTGCCCCAAGGGCCGGAGTTCCAGTCCCCCGGCCCGATGTCGTCGTCCGGGCCGGAGGGCTCGTCGCGCCTCATGCCTGCGCTCAGACGTCACCCGGCTTGGGCGCGCTGGACGCCTTGCTGCCCCGGCCGGACGCGGGGGCAGGCGCCGCCGGAGCGGCGGGGGGCTCGCTCGGCGCGTCGAGCCGCGGCCCGACGCCGAGCTTCTCCTTGATCTTCTTCTCGATCTCGTTGGCGATGTCGGGGTTGTTCTTCAGGAAGTTGCGGGCGTTCTCCTTGCCCTGCCCCAGCTGGTCGCCCTCGTACGTGTACCAAGCGCCGGCCTTGCGGACGAACCCGTGCTCGACGCCCATGTCGATCAGCCCGCCCTCGCGGGAGATGCCGATGCCGTACAGGATGTCGAAGTCGGCCTGGCGGAAGGGCGGGGCCATCTTGTTCTTGACGACCTTCACCCGGGTCCGGTTGCCGACGGGCTCGGTGCCGTCCTTGAGCGTCTCGATCCTGCGCACGTCCAGCCGCACCGAGGCGTAGAACTTCAGCGCCTTACCACCCGTGGTGGTCTCGGGGCTTCCGAACATCACGCCGATCTTCTCGCGGAGCTGGTTGATGAAGATGGCGGTGGTGCGGGTGTGGTTCAAAGCGCCCGCGATCTTACGGAGGGCCTGCGACATGAGGCGGGCCTGGAGGCCGACGTGGCTGTCGCCCATCTCGCCCTCGATCTCGGCCTTCGGCACGAGGGCCGCCACGGAGTCGACCACGATGATGTCGACGGCGCCGGAGCGGATCAGCATGTCCGCGATCTCGAGCGCCTGCTCACCGGTGTCCGGCTGGGAGACGAGCAACGCGTCGACGTCGACTCCCAGCTTCTTCGCGTACTCGGGGTCGAGCGCGTGCTCGGCGTCGATGAACGCGGCGATGCCGCCGCCCTTCTGGGCGTTGGCCACGGCGTGCAGGGCGACCGTCGTCTTACCGGAGGACTCCGGTCCGTACACCTCGACGATCCTGCCGCGGGGGAAGCCGCCGATGCCGAGGGCGACGTCGAGAGCGATCGATCCGGTGGGGATGACCTCGATCGGGGCACGCGCGTCGTCTCCAAGACGCATGACGGTGCCCTTGCCGAACTGCCGCTCGATTTGCGCGAGGGCGGTCTCAAGGGCCTTCTCGCGGTCGTTGATTGCCATTGGGTGCCCCCTGAAGGGTGGTCGTCTGCTCGGTCACCGAAAAGCTACGGGGTGCCACCGACATTTTCCGGAGCTTCTCGCACACCGCCCGGGAAGGCGGGGCGGGAGCCTGTCGAGCCCCGGACCTGACGGCGCGCACCCCGGCGGCGACCAGTCCAATATAGCCGAACGGCTGTTCGATCAGGTCTGGAACCGCCACACAGCGGCGACGAACGGCGGCCGAACCGCGCCGTTACATTCCCGGGCGTTGCCCTTCCATGGTTGTCAGCGCGCTGACCTGCGACGATCCTTATAGCGAAGCGATCCGCTGGAGGGTCCACGTGACGGGCACCGGCGACTACGGCGGGCAGCGCCTGGCCTGCCTGCAGGCGCTCGCGGCACGGCTCCCCGAGCACGGCCTCGCCGCGCGGCTGCTCGGCACGGACGATCCGCTCCTGTCCGTGTGGCACCCCGGCACCGGCAGGCGGACCATCGTCTTCGCGTCGCCCGCGAGGGAAGGATGGATGTACCTGTGGGCGCCGGGCGGACAGGAGAGAGCCGACAACCCCGGCCGTGCGGCCGAACTGATCAGCCGGACGCTCTCCCGGCATCCCTGACCCTGCCGCCGGCCCGCGGAGATCGCTCAGACGTCCTCCCGGCAGCCCTGGCGTCCCCATGGATCACCCGGATGCTCCCCGGCACCTCTGCCCCTCTCGACGGCCCGCAGATCGCCGCCAGGACGCTCTCCCGGCGCCCCTGACTCTCCTGATGACCCCTGGGGTCACTCGGCGCCGCTGGATCCCTCCGTGACCCCGGAGTCACCGGACGACTTCGCCCAGCTTGACCCTGGCGCCGGTGCGGAGCACCGCCCGCCGGTAGACGCGGGCCGCTCCCATCAGGACGGCCACCACGGCCGCGGCCATGAGCACCCCGGCGATGAGGATCTCCCCCAGCGGCACGTCGGCTGCCGCCGTACGCACGGGCATGACCATCGAGGAGAACGGCGGCACGAACGACAACACCCGGGCGACCGTGCCCGTCGGCTCGACGGTGGCGAAGTAGGCCGTCACGTACGTGAGCATCATGAGCGCGGTCATCGGGGTCAGGACGCTGTTGAGCTCCTCCTGCCGCGACACCAGGGAGCCGAAAGCCGCGGCGAGCGCGGAGAAGAAGGCGTAGCCCAGCACGAACCAGACAACCGTGCCGACCACGATCCCGCCCATTCCGGGAGGCAGGTCGGCCGCGAAACCGGTCGCGGACGACGCCGCCAGGCCGGCGACGACAACCACGGCGAGGTTGATCAGCCCCAGCGCTCCCAGTCCGACGATCTTGCCGCCCAGCAGCTGCCAGGGACGCATCGAGGTGAGCAGGATCTCCACGATGCGGCTGCCCTTCTCCTCCACCACGCCCATGGCGACGTACATCGCGGAGTAGATGAGCAGGAAGAACAGCACCATCACGATCAGCGTCGCGATACCGGTGCGCACGCCCTGGTAACGGGCGTCGACGCCGACCGACTCCACCCGCAGCGGCGTGATCGTGACACCGGCCGCCTTGATCTGGGCGTCCCGGTGGACGCTCTCCAGAATCAGCCCCAGCCGCTGGTCGAGTTCGCCGTTCGCGAGGACCCTGTCCCCGTTGATCAAAGCCGCGTCGAGGTCCCCGTCGATCACCGCCTTCCGCGCCGCAGCCTCATCCGGGTAGCGCTCGTACGCGAGCTGGGCGACGGGCGCGGGGGCGGCACCCACCACGCCGACGTCGTAGGCGTGGTCGCCGCCCAAGACCTTCGGCAGGGACGCTAGCGCGGCCACCAGGATCGCACTGATGGCCAGGCTGATCAGGAACGACTTCGTCCGGACGCGCGTACGGATCTCCCGCTGAGCTATCAGCCACAGCCCGTTCATGCCACCGCCTCCCTGAAGATCTCGGTCAGCGTCGGCTGCCTGCGGCCGAAGTGCTCCACTTTGCCCGCTTCGATCGCCGTACGGAGGATGGCCTGGTCGTCGCCTTCCTCGCAGAGCAGGACGTCGCGGTCACCCTCGCGGGTCAGCTCCCCGGGCAGGCCGTCGGCCCAGCCGGGCGCGGCGTTCTTGACCACGACCCGCAGCACCCCGCGGCCCTCCCTTTCGCGCAGCTCGCCGACCGGGCCGTGCGCGACCATGCGCCCCGCGGAGATGATGCCGACCGAGTCGCAGAGCCGTTCGACCAGGTCGAGCTGGTGACTGGAGAAAATCACCGGCACGCCCGCGGCGGCGCGGTCCTTGAGCACCTCCGCGAGCGCGTCGACCGCCAGGGGGTCGAGGCCGGAGAACGGCTCGTCGAGGATCAGGACCGTCGGCTCGTGGACGAGCGCGACCGCGAGCTGCACCCGCTGCTGGTTGCCGAGCGACAGCGCCTCCACGGCGTCGTCGCGCCGCTCGGTCAGGCCGAGCCGTTCGAGCAGGGCGGCGGCGGCCGAGCGCGCGGCGGCAGGAGCCAGCCCGTGCAGCCTGCCGAAGTATTCGATCTGCTCGGCGACCTTCATCTTCTGGTACAGGCCGCGCTCCTCCGGCATGTAACCGAAGGCACGGCGGTCGTCGTACGTCACCGGGCGCCCGTCGAGACGCACCTGCCCGGAGTCGGCGTCGAGCACTCCCATGACGATCCGCATCGTCGTGGTCTTGCCCGCGCCGTTGGCGCCGACGAACCCGAACATCTCTCCGGGCCGTACGGTGAAACCCACCCCGTCCAGTGCGGTCTTGTCTCCATAGCGCTTGCGCAGGCCGTCGATTTCAAGCACGAGGGGGCGCCTCCACAATTCGTCGCAGGACGTCGGTGTATGTCGCGAAGGCCGTACGCCCCTTGTCGGTCAGCGAAAGCCAGGTGCGCGCCCGCTTGCCGACGAAGGCCTTGTCCACCCGGACATAACCGGCCTCTTCGAGGGTGAGGATGTGCTTGCTGAGCAGCGAGTCGCTGACCTCGATGGTGTCGCGGAGGAATCGGAAGTCGGCCCTGTCCGCCGCCGCCAGCGCCGCCATGATCGACAGCCGCACCGGGGCGTGGATGATCTCGTCGAGCTCATGGCGCGGGTGGGCGGTCATCGGTTCCTCATCAGGCGGAGTCCGCCGTACATCAGGGGCAGCCCGGCGAACACCGACAGCACGACGAGCATCGCCGCCCAGCCCGCCGTGGGCCGGTCGGGACGCAGCCAGATGCCGACGACGAACGGCACCGTCATCGCCACCACGTACGCGGCCGAGACCGGTCCGCTGATCCGCCTCAGCAGCCGGTCGTGCACCCGCAGCCGAGCGAAGTACAGACACAGGGCCACCGTCAAGACGACCCACCCGGCCCCGGCCAGCAACGGCAGCGGATGGCCGCCGAGGAACATCGCCGGCCAGTAGACCATCGTGGCCAGCCCCACGAACAGGTATGCCCGTCCGGGCCCGCGTGAGGAATGCCGGACCCGCCGTCCCACGCGCTCGATCTCCTGGAGAGCCTCATCGGGAGTGAAGTGATCTCCGGTCATCTGCTTCCTCCGCGTTCAATCGTTCAACACGCTAGCAAGCACTCAACCGTCGTTCAAGTAGTTGTCATAGACGACGGTGGGCATGAGGCGTGGGCGGATCGGCACGCGACGGGGATCAGGCCGCCGCGGTCACTGGTGGAGCGGATGGAGGCCGGCGCGGAGCGGCGGCGCGCCCGTGCGGCCCGCCGCTCAGGAGGAGGGGATCAGCGCAGCTTGGGGTCGACGTCGACCTCTTGGCAGACGGCCTGCCAGACCTGCTTGGCCGAGACCCCCTCGGCGAGGGCCTGCTCGACCGTGCGCCCGCCGAGCCCGGCGATCACATAGTCCTTCGCCCACGACTCGGCGTACGCCTCCCCGAAGTGGCGGCGCATCCTGTTCCAGAAGTCTGTGAGGCGCATGCGTTCAGTATGACGTCGCAGCCGGGATGCGCCGTCCCAGCCACGACACCACGGCCAGTCCCCCTGTGAGAGGGCCTTATATGACGCGGGCGCCGTACATCTCGCCGAGCGGATCGGCGAGCGGCTCCAGGCGGGCTCCGTCCGGGTCGCGGAAGTAGATCGAACCGCCGCTCTCGACCTGGTACGGCACACCGGCGGCGTCGAGCTTGCCGCGCAGACGCTCCCACGTCGCCCGATCCACGGCGGTGCCGGCGGACTCGGCCGCCGCGCTCTGGGGCGGGCGCGCTCTAGGGCGGGATCGCCTCGCGAGCGCGCGAGCGTGGCCCGCGAGGGCACCGGCGCTGGGGCACGCGGCGTTTTCTGTCGGTGGCGGGATGCATGATGGGCAGGTGGGTCCGCTCGACGGCTTCAGCCCGGTGACCAGGGAATGGTTCACCGGCGCGTTCGCCACGCCTACCGCCGCGCAGGTGGGCGCGTGGTCGTCGATCGCGCGCGGCGACAACACGCTCGTGGTCGCCCCCACCGGGTCCGGCAAGACGCTGGCGGCGTTCTTGTGGGCCATCGACCGCCTCGCCGTCGAGCACACGACGGGTTCGGCCGCGTGGGAAGACCCGGGGCGGCGGGTCCGCTCCCTGGCTGAGCGGCATGGCGAACGGCCAGGCGGCTCCGTGGCGGATCAACACGGCGAACGGCCAGGCGGCTCCGTGGCGGATCAACACGGCGAACGGCCAGGCGGCTCCGTGGCGGATCAACACGGCGAACGGCCAGGCGGCTCCGTGGCGGATCAACACGGCGAACGGCCGGAGGGCTCTGCGACGGGTCAACACGGCGAACGGCCGGGCGGGTCCGCGACGGAGGGCCACGGCGGCCGGCGCGGCGCACGGCGCGGGCGGAAGGCTGACGGGGAGCCGCCCCGGCCGTGCCGGGTCGTGTACGTCTCGCCGCTGAAGGCCCTCGCGGTGGACGTCGAGCGCAACCTGCGGGCCCCGCTCACAGGCATCCGGCAGACGGCGCTGCGGATGGGCCTGCCCGCCCCCGACATCTCGGTGGCGATCCGCTCCGGGGACACCGCGGCCGAAGACCGGCGTCGTTTCGCCGCCCGGCCCTCCGACATCCTGATCACGACGCCCGAGTCGTTGTTCCTGATCCTCACCTCGCAGGCCCGTGAGGCGCTGCGCGGCGTCAAGACCGTGATCGTCGACGAGGTCCACGCCGTCGCGGGCACCAAGCGCGGTGCGCATCTCGCGTTGACCCTGGAGCGGCTCGACGCCCTGCTGCCCGCTCCGGCCCAGCGCATCGGGCTGTCGGCGACCGTACGGCCGGTGGAGGAGGTGGCGACGTTCCTCGGCGGGTCCCGCCCGGCCACGGTCGTGCAGCCGCCCTCCGAGAAGGTGATCGAGGTCGACGTCGTGGTCCCCGTGGAGGACATGACCGAGCCGGCACCACCGCCGCCCGGCGAGAGCGGTGAGTCGCCGGAGCACCGCAGGAGCATCTGGCCGCATGTGGAAGAGCACCTCCTCGACCTGATCGAGGCCCACCGATCCACGATCGTCTTCGCCAACTCGCGGCGTCTGTCGGAGCGCCTGTGCGCCCGGCTCAACGAGCTCGCCTGGGAACGACGGAGCACACCCGCGCCGGGTGAAAGCCCAAGTCCGGGCCTGGAAGATCCGGCTCACTGGTCGGACGCCTTCGAGCAGCTGCACGCGCAGTGGTCGACCCAGGGCGGCGGACTCGACGCCGGACATCCGGGCACCGACCCCGCGGACGCCGGACATCCGGGCACCGACCCCGCGGACGCCGGACATCCGGGCACCGACCCCGCAGACGCCGGACATCCGGGCACCGACCCCGCAGACGCCGGGCATATGGGCACCGGACACGCGGACGGGCCGCCGCGGGGCACCGAGCGGGATGAGACTCCTCGTGCGGACATCGGCGGGAGTGGGGTCTCCCGGCCGGATGCCGGGCGTACGGATGCCCGGCCGAGCGGCCCGGCCGCCATGCCGGCGGAGTTGACGGCTCAGGCGGGGGCGTCGGGCGGTGCGCTCCCCGAGGTGGTGCGGGCGCACCACGGGTCCGTCTCCAAGGAGGAGCGTGCCCAGATCGAGGAGGCGCTGAAGTCGGGGCGTCTGCCCGCGGTGGTCGCCACCTCCAGTCTGGAGCTGGGCATCGACATGGGCTCGGTAGACCTGGTGGCCTGTGTCGAGGCGCCGCCCAGCGTGGCCAGCGGGCTGCAGCGCATCGGCCGCGCCGGGCACCAGGTCGGGGCCGTGTCCCGAGGGGTGATCTTCCCCAAATACCGGGGCGACCTGGTTCAGACGGCCGTCGTGGCCGAGCGCATGCGGACGGGGCAGATCGAGGAGATCCGTTATCCGCGCAATCCCCTCGACGTGCTGGCCCAGCAGATCGTCGCGATGACGGCGCTCGACGAGTGGACGGTCGACTCGCTGGAGGCCCTGGTGCGCCGGGCGGCGCCGTACGCCACGCTGCCGCGCAGCGCCCTGGAGTCGACGCTCGACATGCTCGCCGGACGCTACCCGAGCGAGGAGTTCGCCGAGCTGCGGCCGCGCATCGTATGGGACCGCGTGACGGGCACCCTCCAGGGCCGTCCCGGCGCCCAGCGTCTGGCGGTGACGAACGGGGGCACCATCCCCGATCGCGGGCTGTTCGGCGTGTTCCTCGTGGGCGACAAGGCGTCGCGGGTGGGCGAGCTGGACGAGGAGATGGTCTACGAGTCCCGCGTCGGCGACGTGTTCGTGCTCGGCGCGACCTCGTGGCGGATCGAGGACATCACCGCCGACCGGGTCCTGGTCTCCCCCGCTCCCGGGCAGCCGGGGAAGCTGCCGTTCTGGCATGGGGACGCTCCGGGCAGGCCCGCCGAGCTGGGCCGGGCGATCGGCGCGTTCCTGCGCGAGCTGTCGGCCGCCGGCGCGGGCGGCCGGGGCGACGCGGCGAAGGCGCGCGAACGGATCCGCGCGGCGGGGCTCGACGACTACGCCGCCGGCAACCTGCTCGCCTACCTGGCCGAGCAGCGGGAGGCGACGGGCTACGTGCCCGACGACCGCACGCTCGTGGTCGAGCGGTTCCGCGACGAGCTGGGCGACTGGCGCGTGGTGATCCACTCCCCGTTCGGCGCGCGGATCCACGCCCCGTGGGCGCTCGCCATCGGACGGCGGCTGCGCGAACGGTACGGCGTCGACGTCCAGGCCATCCACTCCGACGACGGCATCGTGCTGCGCGTTCCCGACACCTTCGAAGACGCGCCGACCGACGTCGCGGTGTTCGACGCCGAAGAGATCGAGCAGATCGTGGTCGAGGAGCTGGGCGGCTCCGCCCTGTTCGCCGCGCGTTTCCGGGAATGCGCCGGGCGCGCCCTCCTGCTGCCTCGCCGCTCTCCCGGCAGGCGCAGCCCTCTGTGGCAGCAGCGCCAGCGCGCGGCCCACCTGCTGGGGGTCGCGAGCAAGTACGCCGGGTTCCCGGTGGTGCTGGAGACGATGCGCGAGTGCCTGCAAGACGTCTTCGACGTGCCGGGCCTCGTGCGGCTCATGCGGGACGTGGCGTCCCGCCGCGTGCGAGTGGTCGAGGTCGAGACCTCTCAGGCGTCCCCGTTCGCGGCGTCGCTGCTGTTCAACTACATCGGCGCGTTCATGTACGAGGGCGACGCCCCGCTGGCCGAGCGGAGGGCGCAGGCGCTCGCCCTGGACACCGCGCTCCTGGCCGAGCTGATGGGGCAGGCCGACCTGCGGGAGCTGCTCGACCCCGAGGTCGTCGCGGAGACCGAGCGGGAGCTGGCGCGGCTGGACCGGCCGCTGCGCGACGCCGAGGACCTCGCCGATCTCCTGCGCTCGCACGGCCCGTTGCTCGCGGAGGACGTCTCGATCCGCGAGGGCGACCCCGCCTGGCTCGCCGATCTGGAGCGGGCGCGCCGGGCCATCCGCGTACGCGTGGCGGGCCACGAGCAGTGGGCGGCGGTGGAGGACGCCTGGCGCCTGCGCGACGCGCTCGGGGTGCCGTTGCCGGTGGGCGTCCCGCACGAGTTCCTCGAAGCGCCCCTCGCCGGTGGGCCGGGCGGGCAGGGGCGGGCCGCCGCCCCCGATCCGCTCGGCGACCTGGTCGCGCGTCACGCCCGCACCCGCGGGCCGTTCTCCTCCGGCACCGCCGCCGCCCGGTTCGGTGTGGGCGTCGCGGTGGTGGACGAGGCGCTGCGCCGTCTCGCCGCGGCGGGCCGGGTGGTCTCGGGCGAGTTCCGCCCCGGCGGCCGTGGTGAGGAGTGGTGCGATGCCGGGGTTCTGCGGCTGCTGCGGCGCCGGTCGCTGGCGCGGCTCCGCAAGGAAGTCGAGCCGGTCCCCCCGGAGACGCTGGCGGCGTTCCTGCCCGCGTGGCACGGCATCGTGCCGCAGAGCGTCACTCAGCCGGGAAACGACGGCACGGCTCCATCGGCGGGGCCGGACGCCGACAGCCGCGGCGGCGGCCGCGGCGGTCAGCAGCGCCCGGCATGGCGGGAGGATCCGGCGCGGCCGGAGAGATGGCACACGGATCCGGCGCGGCCCGAGGGGCACAACCCGGCACGGGCGATGGACGCCCTGATCACGGCGATCGAACGGCTGCAGGGAGCGGCCGTCCCCGCTTCCGCGCTGGAGTCGCTGGTGCTGCCCGCGCGGGTGCCCGGATATTCCCCCGCCCTGCTCGACGAGCTGACCTCGTCCGGCGAGGTCGTCTGGGTGGGGCAGGGCTCCCTGCCGGGAGGCGACGGGTGGGTCGGGCTCTACTTCGCCGACACCGCGCCCCTGCTGCTGCCCACACCGGCCGAGATCACCATGACGCCTCTGCACGAGCAGATCGTGGAGGTTCTCAGCGGCGGCGGCGCGTTGTTCTTCCGCGAGCTGTCCAACCGGATCGCGGCGACGGCGCTCGGCGAGCAGGTGCCGCCGTCGCCCGGCCCGGACGCCGCCTCGGCCCGCCGGGCCAGAATCCTCGGCCGCGCCGCCACGGGACCGGACGGCCCAGCGGCTGCCGCGCGGGCGAGTGCGGTGCCGGACGACACGACGCTCGCGGCGGCGCTGTGGGACCTCGTCTGGGCGGGCCGGGTCACCGGAGACACGCTCGCCCCGCTCCGCTCGACGCTGGGCACCGGGAGACCCGCGCACCGGCCTGCGGCGGCCAGGCGCCGTCGCGCGGTGCTGCCGACGAGAAGCGGCCCGCCGACCGTGAGCGGCCGGTGGTGGCTGCTGCCCTCGCCGTCGGCCGACGCCACGCAGCGGGCCCACGCGCAGGCCGAAGTGTTGCTCGAACGGCACGGCGTGCTGACCAGGGGCGGCATCACGGCCGAGCGCCTGCCCGGCGGGTTCTCCGCCGTCTACCAGGTGCTGCGCGCCTTCGAGGAGAGCGGCAGGTGCCGTCGCGGCTACTTCGTGGAAGGTCTGGGCGGCGCGCAGTTCGCCCTTCCGGGCGCTGTCGACCGCATGCGCGCCATGTCCTCCACGCGTCCGGCTCCGGCCGAGGACCTGTGGACGGTCCCCGCCCCGCCTCCGCCCCGCCGCGCGGTCGTGCTCGCGGCGACCGACCCCGCCAACCCGTACGGCGCGGCCCTGCCCTGGCCGGACCGTACGGACGACGTGACCCACAAGCCGGGACGCAAGGCGGGCGCGCTGGTGGTGCTGGTGGAGGGCGCGCTGGTCCTCTACGTCGAGCGCGGCGGGAAGACCCTGCTCTCGTTCGGGCCGGAGGAAGACCTGCCACCGGCCGTGCGGGCCCTGGCCGTCGCGGTGAAGCGGGGGGCACTGGGCAAACTGACGGTCGAGCGGGCCGACGGCACGGCCATCGCCGAGTCTCCGCTCGCGGCGGCGCTCGAAGCCGCGGGTTTCCACCCCACGCCCCGCGGCCTGCGCATCCGCTCGTAAGTCCGCCCGATGCCCCGGAGCCCGCGCATCCACTCCTAAACCCACCCGCCACCGGTCGGTGCACGCGCCTCGTCCTCCGGTCCCCCTGCTCGCTCGTCGGCCCGCCGACAAGCCTCACGCGGCCCCTGGCACGAGTCCGACCATGTCGCCCGGACCACTCGCGAGCCCTGTCTGGGGGCCGTGCCTACAGTTCGACGGGGCCGTAGAGGGCGGCGGGGGCGCGGCGGACCATGGCCCAGTAACGATCGCCGTACGACCAGTGCCACCACTCGGTCGGGTAGTTGACCAGCCCGACCGCCTCCAGGGCCGTACGCAGGACCTCGCGGTTGTGCCGCGCCTCGGCGCCCACGGGGGCGTCGGTGTAGCAGGCGCCTCCGCTCTGCTCGGGGGTGGCGTTGACCGCCGTCCCCATGTCGAGCTCGACCCCGTCGTCGTCGCACAGCGTGAGGTCGACGGCCGCGCCCGCCGTGTGCGGAGCCACCTCGATCGGCGAGACGTACCGGCTCGCGGCGACGTGCAGCTCCGCGTCCGACATGTGGGGGAACGTCGCCCGCAGTTCGTCCTTGTACTCCTCGAAGTACTTCGTCTGGAGCTTCGGCGGGCGGTAGCCCTCGACCACCACCAAATTGAAGCCGGCGGGCAGGAGTTCCTGGGCCTCCTCCAGGCGCACCAGCAGGCCCTCGCGCAGGTGGGCGTAGGCCCCGTCGGGGTCGGCGAGCCGCCCGTCCACCCGCAGCCGCCCCCGTACGTCGCTCAGCTTGTCTCCGCACTCGTCCACCGCTATCGAGGTCACGCGAGGATCGGAGATGAGCACCGGCCCCTCGGTGAGGCTGGGCACGGCGGATCGGTCACGCGAAGAGTTAGGCATGGGGTCAACTTATCGTCATACGGTGTCCGAAAAGACCTCTTCACGCGCTCGGTCCAGTGCCGCGACGATCGCACCCATGAGAACCGGATTGCCATTCACCGCGGTCGCCACCACCGTGGGACGGCTCGGACACACCCGGGCCACCGCCTCCTCGACCCGCTCCGCGAGGTGGGCGCCTCCGGCCCTGCCCACGTCGCCGCCGAGCACGACGAGTCCCGGGTCGAGGATCACGCAGACCGCGGCGACCCCCACGGAGAGCCGCCCGGCCAGGTCCTCGACGAAGGCCTCGTTCCCGGTGTCGATGGCCGTACGGACCAGGTCGGCCACGCCGGCGTCCTGGTGATCCCCGGCGGGAACGCCGTGCGCGCGGGCCAGCTTCCACAGCGCCTCTCCTCCGACGAGGCGCTGGAAGGAGCCGGTCTGCGGCGCGGTGACCGCGCTGGGAAGCGGCTCCCCCGGAACGGGAAGCCAGCCGATCTCACCCGCGCCGCCGGTGATGCCGCGGTGCAGGCGGCCACCGAGCATGACGCCGAGGCCCTGGCCGACGCCGGTCCACAGGATCACGAAGTCGTCGGCGCCCCGCGCGGCGCCGTACGTGTTCTCGGCGAGGGCCGCCAGGTTGACGTCGTTTTCGATGATCACGCAATCGCCGAGCAGGGTGCGCAGCCCCGCCAGGATGCCGACGTGCCAGGCGGGCAGGTCGACGGAGTAGCGCATGTCGCCGGTGAGCGGATCGACGACGCCGCGCGTGCCGATGACGAAGCAGCGCAGCCGGGTCAGCTCCACCCCGGCCGTCCCGCAGGCCCGCTGGACGGCCTCGTGGACGACGCGCACGGGATCGCCGGCCTCGCTCGGGTCCACGGTCACCTGCGCGATGACCCTGCCGGTGATGTCGGCGACCGCGGCCGTGACGCTGTCCGGCAGCACCTCCAGCCCCGCGACGTACGCGCTGGAGGGGTTGACGCCGTACAGCGCGGCGTTGGGCCCGCGTCCGCCGGGGCGCTCCCCCGCCGTGGTGACCAGCCCGCGCGTCTCCAGCCGGGCCAGAAGCTGGCCGGATGTGACCTTGGACAGCCCGGTAAGCTCTCCCAGCTCGGCCCTGGTCAGCGGGCCTTTGGAGATGAGGAGTTCCAATGCCGCGCGGTCGTTGATCTGCCGAAGCAGCCGAGGCGTACCCGGTCGTTGAGGCACCGGCTGGTTCCCCTCTCGTCACGATCCGCTAACGCGGTCTTTTTTATAAGAAAGTTTCTTGTTAGTTTATCGCCAGCCAGCCCGGAGGCAACCGATCAAGCCTCGGGACGCCAGCGCCGACCGAAAGGAGAGCGCCTTCCAGCAGGTGAGCGGCCCGCCGACACCCCCCACGAGGCGCACCCCCGACGCGAAGCCGGGAAGGGAGAGACACCCATCGTGAAGATCGTGAAGATCGCGGTCGCGACCACCGCGACCGCTGCCCTGGCCCTGGGACTCGCCGCTTGCGGAAGCGACGACTCCGGAAGCACGTCCGCGCCGTCCGCTTCCGCCGCCGCGAGCGGTCCCAAGTTCGCCGGCCAGACTCTTACCGTGTGGCGGCTCGGCGCCCCCACCGAGGTCTCCACCAAGTACATGGACGACCTGAACGCCGCGTTCAAGGAGAAGACGGGCGCCGAGGCGAAGGTCCAGTGGATCCCCTGGCCCGACGCGCAGAAGAAGTGGACCACCGCGCTCGCCGGCGGCGAGGGCCCGGACGTCACCGAGTTCGGCAACGACCAGGTCGCCGCGTGGGTGGCGCAGGACGCGCTCGCCGACATCACCGACGCCGTCAAGAGCGACGCCGAGCTCCAGCAGATCCCGCAGAACCTGTGGAGCTACGAGACGATCGACGGCAAGGTCTACGCCGTGCCGTGGGGCGGCGGCACCCGCGCCGTGCTGTACCGCAAGGACTGGTTCGAGAAGCTCGGCATCGAGATCCCGAAGACCTGGGACGAGCTGCGGGCCGCGGCCAAGACGATCGTCGAGAAGCAGGGCAAGGACGTGGACGGCTTCGCCTTCAACGGCGGCTCCGACGCGAACATGTCCCTGTCGCCGTTCGTCTGGTCCGCCGGCGGCGACTTCGCGACGTTCGAGGGCGGCAAGTGGGTGGGCCAGCTCACCCAGCCGGGCTTCAAGGAGGGCTTCCAGTTCTACACGGACCTGGTCGCCAAGGACGGCGTGTCCGGCAAGGGCCGCCTGACCCAGAACTCCGTCGACATCGCCCAGCGCTTCGCCGCCGGCAAGGTCGGCATGTACGTCACCGGCGGGTGGGACATCGCCGCCATCAAGGAGCAGAGCAAGGGCAAGATCGACGAGTCGAAGATGGCCTTCTTCTCGCTGCCCGCCAAGGACGGCTCCGGCCCGGCCCCGGCCTTCCAGGGCGGCAACGACATCGCGGTCTGGAAGGACACCAAGAACCCCGAGCTCGCCCTCGAGTACGTCAAGCTCGCCGCGGGCAAGGAGTTCGGCGTCCGGTACGCCAAGGAGGGCGGCCTGCTCCCGCTCTACCCCGACGCGCTCGCGGAGATGGGCAACGACCCCGCCCAGAAGCCGTTCACGGACACCTTCAAGGTCGCCAAGGGCTTCCCGGCCAGCCCCAACTGGGCCGAGGCCAACGACACCAAGGCCGTGCTGCAGAACGCCGCGCGTGAGGTGATCGAGGGCAAGAAGAGCATCGATCAGGCTCTGGCGGACGCGAACACCGAGCTTGAGCAGATCCTCAACCAGTAGATCATGACTCAGACGTCAACCCTCGCCCGGGGCGGAGCCGACACCTCCGCCCCGGCGCGACGCAGTCGCAAGCCGACGCGCGGGCCGGGGCTGTCCCCGAGGGCCGTTCCGTACGTACTGCTCCTGCCGGGTCTTCTGGTCATCGCGGTGCTGCTGCTGTACCCGATCTACCAGATGATCGAGATGTCCTTCCACAAGGTCGGGCTCCGGCAGATCAAGGCCGTCAACCCCGCGCCGGCCGAGTTCGTCGGCCTGGACAACTACGACAGCGTCCTCGGCTCGCCCCTGTTCTGGTCGTCGCTGCGCAACACGGTGGTCTTCGCCGCCGTCACCGTCGCGCTGACGCTCATCCTCGGAACGCTGGTCGGCCTGCTGCTGAACCGGCTCGGCGGCAAGATGTCCACGTTCGTGGTCGTCGGCATCATGGCCGCCTGGGCGACCCCGCCGACCGCGCAGGCCGTCGTGTGGAAGTGGCTGTTCGACTCCGACGCCGGCGTCGTCAACTGGCTGCTGAACCTGCTGCCCGACTGGCTGTCGCGGCTACTGTTCGGCCGCTCCGACTGGACCGGCGAGCCCTGGTTCAACGACACTTCCACGCTCTACTTCGTGCTGATCGTGGCCGTGGTGTGGGCGTCGTTCCCGTTCATCGCGGTCTCGGTGCTCGCCGGTCTCAAGAGCATCCCGTCGGAGCTGTACGAGGCGGCCAAGATGGACGGCTCGGGCCCGGTCACCACGTTCAGGAGAATCACGTTCCCGCTGCTCAAGCCGGTGTTCTCGGTGCTGGTCGTGCTGTCGATCATCTGGGACTTCAAGGTCTTCACCCAGCTCTACCTGCTCGCGGGCGGCACCACGAACCGGGACGCGTTCAACCTGTCGCTGTGGAGCTACGCCGAGGCGTTCGGCGGCAGCGCGCCGAAGCTGGGCCTCGGCGCCGCCATCGCGGTCGTGCTGACCGTGATCCTGCTGCTGATCACCCTCGTCTACGTCCGGCAGATCGTGAAGACGGAGGACGACATCCGATGAACCCGCTCGCGCGCAGGAGGCTCGTGCAGGTCGCGCTGAACGCGGCCGGGCTCGCGGTGTTCCTCTTCGCGGTCTTCCCCGTCTATTGGATGGTCGCCACGGCCTTCAAGCCGAACGACCAGATCTTCACCACGAGCTTCATCCCGTTCCCCAGCCCGCCGTCGCTCGACCACGTCCAGCGGGTCTTCACCAAGGGCGTCGGCGAGCTGCCCATCTGGCAGTACCTGCTCAACAGCACGATCGTGGCGCTCAGCGCCGTCGTGATCGGCGCGGTCTTCGCGCTGCTCGCGGCGACCGCGGTGGCCCGCTTCCGCTTCCGCTTCCGCACCTCGTTTCTGATCCTGCTGCTGATCGTGCAGATGGTGCCGGCCGAGGCGCTGCTGATCCCGCTGTTCACCATGGTCAAGCGGATCGGCCTGTACGACCAGATGCTCGGCCTGATCGTCATCAACGTCGGCCTGACGCTGCCGTTCTCCGTCTGGATGCTGCGCACGTTCGTCTCGGCCGTTCCCAAGGAGCTGGAAGAGGCGGCCTGGATCGACGGCGCCGGCCGCTTCACCACCTTCTGGCGGGTGCTGTTCCCGCTAGTCGCCCCGGGCCTGGTCGCCACCAGCATCTTCGCCTTCATCACCACCTGGAACGAGTTCGTGTTCGCCCTGACCCTCATCAACGACCAGGGCAAATACACGATGCCTGTCGCCCTGAACTACTTCGTCGGCCAGAGGTCGACCGACTGGGGCGGCATCATGGCCGCCTCGACCCTGATGACCATCCCGGTCCTCGTCTTCTTCCTGCTGGTCCAGCGGCGGATGGTCTCCGGCCTCGTCGCGGGCGCGGTCAAGGGATAACCGCACCCGCCGCACGCACCCCCTCGAAGGCCCCCGTACGGCACCGCACCCGGTGGCCGTACGGGTCCTGTCCGCGCGCTCTCACACCCACCGTCACCTAAGGAGCCGAGTCACCATGTCCGCCACCAGCGACTCCCTGCCGGGGGCCGCCGACCTGTCCACGCGCACCGGCGACCCGGGCCTGCACCGGCTCGCGGCGGGCGCGCTGCTGATCTCGTTCCGGGGCACGACCGCGCCGGACTGGGTCCTGCGGGGCCTGGAGGACGGCCTGGGCGGCGTCTGCCTGTTCGGCTTCAACATCGCCGACGGCGAGCAGGTCGCGGCGCTCAACGCCCGCCTGCGCGAGGCGGGCCGCCCGGTCGTCTCGCTGGACGAGGAGGGCGGGGACGTCACCCGGCTGGCCTACCACACCGGCAGCGCCTACCCGGGCAACGCGGCGCTCGGCGCGGTGGACGACGTGGCGCTGACCGAGCGGGTCTACCACGCGATGGCCTCCGACCTCGCGCGGTGCGGGGTCAACCTCGACATGGGCCCGGTGGCCGACGTGAACACCGCCGACGACAACCCGATCATCGGCACCCGGTCGTTCGGCTCGTCGCCGGACCTCGTGGCGCGGCACACCGTCGCGGCCGTACGCGGCCTGCAGTCGGCGGGCATCGCCGCCTGCGTCAAGCACTTCCCCGGCCACGGCGCGACCCACCAGGACTCCCACCTGGAGATCCCGCTGGTGGACGCCACGCTCGACCTGCTGAGGGAGCGCGAGCTGGTCCCGTTCCTCGCGGCCATCGAGGCCGGCGCGAAGTCGATCATGACGGCGCACGTGGCGGTCCCCGAGCTGACCGGCGACCTGCCCGCGACGCTCAGCCCGCAGGCGCTCACCCGGCTGCTGCGCCATGAGCTCGGCTACGACGGCGTCGTGGTCACCGACGCCCTCGACATGCACGCGATCAGCAGGAGCGTGGGGCTCGCCGAAGGCGCCGTACGGGCCCTCGCCGCGGGGGCCGACATGCTGTGCCTGGGGCCGCTGCCCACACCGCGGGACGTCCGGGACATCGTCGCCCACGTCGTGGACGCCGTCGCCGGGGGCAGGCTCGCCGCCGGGCGACTAGAAGAGGCCGCCGCGCGGGTGGAACGGCTGCGCGACTGGTTCGACGGCGCGCCGGTCGCCGAGGGGAACACCGCGGACAACGAGATCGTCGGCCTGGACGCCGCCCGGCGCGCCGTGTCTTTGACGGGCTCACCCGGGCCGTTGGTCGATCCGTTCGTGGTCGAGATCGACACGCCGCCGACGATCGCGGTGGGCGAGGTGCCCTGGGGGGTCGCGCCGTGGCTGCCGGAGGCCGAGATCGTGCGGGTCAAGCCGGGCGAGGCCGACGCCGAGGCGCTGCTCGGCCGGGCCAAGGAGCGCTCGCTGGTCGTGGTCGTCAAGGACGCCCACCGCCACGCGGACAGCAGGGACCTGATCTCCGCGCTGCTCGCCGCCCGCCCCGACGCCGTCGTGGTGGAGATGGGCCTGCCGATCTGGCGGCCCGGCGCGGCGGCCTACATCGCGACGTACGGCGCGGCCCGCGCCAACGCCCGGGCGGCCGTCGAGCTGCTCACGGCCTGACCTCCCCGTCTCAGGAAGCGAAGATCTCTTCCCGCGCCTGGTCGAGCGCGGCGAGGACGGCGCCGCGCAGCACCGGATTGCCCTCCACCCGGCTCGTCACGACCTGCGGGGGGACCGGGCAGATACGCGCGACCGCCTCCTCCACGCGGGCGGACAGCTCCGTCCCGCCGGCCCGGCAGACCTCCCCGGCCAGCACCACCAGGCCGGGGTCGAGCACCACGCACACCGACGCCACGCCGAGCGCGAGCCGCGAGGCGACCTCGTCGAGCAGGGGCTCGCCCGCGGGCCCCGCCGCGACGGCGGCGGTCACGCAGTCGGCGGCGGTGTCCCCGGTGAAGCCGTGCTGGCGGGCCAGCTCGGTGACGGCCTCTGAGCTGACCAGCGACTGCAGACCGCCCCCCAGCGCCGGAGGACGCCCGGGAACCGCCCTGACGTCGTCGGCGAGCGGCACCCCGGGCACCGGAAGGTAGCCGATCTCCCCCGCGCTGCCCGACCGGCCGCGGTGCAGCCGCCCGCCGAGCATGACGGCCAGGCCGATGCCCCGGCCCACCCAGACGAGCACGAAGTCGTCCACCTCCTGGGCGGAGCCCTTGGCGCGCTCGGCCACCGCGGCGAGGTTGACGTCGTTCTCGATCGTGACGTCCCTGCGCAGGTCGCGCGCCAGCGCCTCGTGGATGCCCTCGTGCCACTGCGGCAGATCGAAGGAGAACCGCACGTCACCGGTGCGGGGATCGACCACGCCCGGCGTGCCGATCACCACGCCACGCAGCCGCGACAGCGCGACCTTCGCGCTCCGGCACGCCTTCACCACGGCCCCGTGCACCAGCGACACCGGGTCGTCCCGGCCATCGGGGGCGGCGGTCACCTCCGCCACCACGTCGCCGTGGATGTCGGCGATCGCCGCCGACACGCCGTCGGGCCCCACGTCGAGCCCCGCGACGTACGCGCAGGAGGCGACGACGCCGTACAGCGCGGCGTTGGGACCCCGGTTGCCGGCCTGCTCCCCCACGACCTCCACCAGGCCGCGCTCCTCCAGGCGCGCCAGCGTCTGGGAGGCGGTCACCTTGGACAGGCCGGTGAGCTCCCCGATCTGGCCGCGTGTCAGGGGACCCGAGGCGAGCAGCAGTTCCAGTGCGGCCCGGTCGTTGATCTCCCGGAGCAGCCGGGGCACGCCAGGACGTCGCTCCATGCTCCTGCTTCCCATCGTCTGAGTCTCCGGCTCGCCGTCGGTGCGCCCACCCGCGCCCCCTTCGGTTCGCTCGGCCCGCGGTGGCACGTGTCGGCCATGTGCGCCGTGAATGAGCAACAAGGTTTCCAGCAAGCTTAGCGAGCCGGAGAGCGCGGGGAACGCCCCAGGTCGAACGTCTTGGTAACGCTCCCACGGAATCGCTCGTATACGGTTTTCGGAGGGAGCGCCGTGACCGAGACGGCCGGGCAGCCGGCACGCCACACCCCCCGGCGCCGCCGGTCGTGCTCCTGTTCGACGTGCCGCCCGCGGCCGGCGCGGCACGCCCCCGGAGGGCGCCGGGGACGGCGACCGCGGGCGGGACTGCGGGTGGGCGTCCTACCGATGCCAACCAGGCGGGATAATCGACTACATGCGACTTTCTGCCCGTGTCGACTACGCCCTCCGTGCCGCCGCCGAGCTCGCCGCGGCGGGTGAAGGACCCACCACGGTGGGCGAGCTGGCCAAGGAGCAGGAGATGCCCCCCAAATATCTGGAGAACATCCTGCTGCAGATGCGCCGCGCCGGACTCGTGCGCGGTCAGCGGGGTCCAGAGGGGGGCTACGTCCTGGCACGGCCGGCCAGCCAGATCTCGCTCGCAGACGTCATCCGCGCGGTGGACGGCCCGCTGGCCAACGTGCGGGGCGAGCGGCCCGAGCACGTCGGCTACCAGGGAGCCGCGCAGGCGCTGCAGCAGGTGTGGATCGCGCTGAGGGCGAGCGAACGGGCAATCCTCGAGGAGGTCACCCTGGAGCAGATCGCCAAGGGCGAGCTTCCGCCGCGGGTGACCGAGCTCGCCTCCGACCCGGCGGCGTGGGACTCGCACATGCCGGTGTGAGCCGCCCGTCCCCGATCCTCGCGGGGAGGAGAGCCGTGCCGGAGGGTGACGCCGTCTACCGGGCCGCCAAGCGGCTCAGACAGGCCCTCGACGGCCGCAGGCTGATCCGCAGCGACTTCCGGGTGCCCCGGTATGCCACCGCCGATCTGCGCGGCCGGACCGTGCTGACGACGGTCTCACGCGGCAAGCACCTCCTGACCCGGGTGGAGGGCGGCCTGACCGTCCACACCCACCTGCGCATGGAGGGAAGCTGGCGGGTCGGCCCGGCGGGCCGACCGGTGCCGAGAGGCGACGTGGTCCGGCTGATCCTCGCCAACGCCGACTGGCAGGCGGTCGGCACGCGGCTCGGGATGGTCGACCTCCTGCCGACCGACCACGAAGACCGGGTGGTGGGCCATCTCGGCCCGGACCTGCTCGGCCCCGACTGGGACCCCGCCCTCGCCGTACGGAACCTGCTGCGCGCCCCGCGGCGGACCATCGGTGAGGCGCTGCTCGATCAGCGGGTCTTGGCGGGCATCGGGACGATCTGGCGGGCCGAGACGCTGTACGCCGCGCGGATGTCGCCGTGGCGTCCGGTGGGGTCGATCCCGCCCGAGGAGCTGGAGTCGCTGGTCGCGGTCGCCCACCGCCTGATGGACGCGAGCAAGGACACGCCGCTTCCGGTGACGACGGGCGATCCGCGCCCCGGACGGTCGCTCATGGTGTACGGCAGGGCACGCCGCCCGTGCCGGCGCTGCGGAAGCCCGATCAGCGGCGGGGAGATGGGATCACAGCCGTCCGAGCGGCTCGTCTACTGGTGCCCCGTCTGCCAGCACGACTGAGAACCGGGCCGTGCGGAACGGAGTCGGGGTCGGACGGGGATGCCGGGAACGGGCCGCACGCGGAACAGAGACGGAGCCGGTGGGCGCGCCGGGAACGGGGCCACACCGAAGGGAACGGGCGGAACGAAGCCGCACGATAACGGAACACGATACGGAAACGGGCCTGCGGGGGCCAGGCGCCCGCCCGTGGGATCGGGGCAGGCACCCGGGTCCGGGTCGACCCGGACTGCGGGCGCGGGGCCACGCCCCGGACTTCGTGCCGGGCGTGCCCTATCGGGCCGTGTGTTATGGGGCCTACGGGGACAGTCGGGTGAGATCGCGGAGACGCCGTCCGCCGGGGGCGGCGGGGCGTCGAGACGCCGCTTAGGCGGCGACCATGTCCTTGACCTCCGGGAAACCCTCGAAATCCGGCCCGGCGGGGACGGTTTCGGGGATAGGCAGGCGCTCGTGCTCGGGCACATCCGCCAGCACGGGGGCGGCCTGCAGCTCGGCCAGCGCGAACTGGTCGGACACCTCGCGCAGCACCTGGGACAGCGGAACACCGAGCGCACCGCAGATCGAGGCGAGCAGCTCGGAAGAGGCTTCCTTCTGACCGCGCTCGACCTCGGACAGGTAGCCGAGTGAGACACGCGCCAGCGTGGAGACCTCGCGAAGGGTGCGATTCTGCCGCACCCGCAGCCGCCGCAGCACGTCACCGAGCAACTGACGCAGCAGGACCATCTGTCGCTCCCTCCCCAAGGGGGGCGCCTTCACGACGCCTCGCGCGGTGGGCTCATGTCGCCCCTTTTTCATCTGCCCTTCGTACATACGCCTCGCCGTCGTCATCAGTTCGCTCGGCCCCTTCGCCGGGCGTGCGCCTGTCTTGCTCCTCGCCGATGGCTCACGGACCTCACTCACAGCTCCACCGTACCTGTAGAGGGCGACACCGCGGCAGACCGAGGCGGGCATGTTCGCTGGTGACGTAACGCGGTAATCACCCGGAATGTTCCCCCAAATTTGCCTTGAGCACACCTTCCAGAAGGAACAAGGCCTCCCGGCAGGTGCCATTCCTGATCGCGTCCCTGTCCCCGGTCAAGCGCAGGTCACGATGCCAAAGGCGCTCGCCCGGCCCCGCCAGGGCGATGTGGACCGTGCCGACCGCCTTGCCGTCCTGCGGATCGGGCCCGGCGACCCCGGTCACCGCCAGACCGTAGTCGGAGTCTGTGAGCTTGCGCACGCCGGTGGCCATCGCCGCCGCCACGTCGGGGTGCACCGCCCCCTCCCTGTCAAGGAGATCGGAGGGGACATTGAGGAGGCCCGCCTTGAGCTCGGTGGCGTAGGCGATCACCCCGCCCCGGAAGGCCGCGGACGCCCCCGCCGGCCCCGTCAGCGTGGCCCCGATGAGCCCGCCGGTGAGCGACTCCGCCACCGCGACCGTCGCACCCCGGCGAACCAGCAGGGACAGCACCTCGCTCGCCGCGCCCGTCATCCGCCCTGCGCACTCCTCGCCACCTGCCGCAGCCGCACCGCCCGCACCACGTAGTCGACCCCGGTGCCCACCGTGACCACCAGGGCCAGGCCCATCGCGATCCATCTCACCAGGCCGGGTATGCCGGGCAGGATGTAGAGGGCGATGGCCGCGATCTGCAACACGGTCTTCACCTTGCCCCCGTAACTGGCCGGGATAACCCCGTGCCGGATCACGAGGAAGCGCAGCAGCGTCACCCCCGCCTCGCGGGCGATGATCGTCAGGGTGACCCACCAGGGGATCTCGCCGAGGTACGACATGCTGACCAGCGCCGCGCCGATCAGCGCCTTGTCCGCGATCGGGTCGGCGATCTTCCCGAAGTCGGTGATCAGCGCGTACTTCCTGGCGAGCCAGCCGTCGAGCTGGTCGGTGAGGGACGCGAGCAGGAAGACGCCGAGTGCGGCCAGGCGCCAGGCCTGCCCGTCGGCGAACATCAGGACGGTGAAGACGGGGACGATCACCAGGCGGGCGATGGTCAGGACGTTCGCGATGTTCCAGGTGCTGACGCGCCGCACCATGCCTTCCCCCACCGGGCCTTCTCCCGCCGGGCCCTCGCCCGCCGCGACCGCGGCGGGCGCGTCGGCCCGCAGGGCGCTCGGCGCTCCCGGCTCCCGCGTCGGGCCCGCGGGCCCTCCGGCCCTCTGGCCGTCCGGGGTCGTCTCCGGCTCCTCCCGGACGCCCGATCCGGGCTGCGGCGCCGGGGTCGCCACCGGTGCGGCGGGCACGGCGGCGACCGGCGGCGCCACGGGCTCCGGTGGTGTCATCTCTCCCGGGCCCGCCACTTCCACCGGCGGCTCACCGCGCTCCGTCATGTCACTGCCTTGATCCGGGCGATGAGGTCGACCCCCTCGGAGTCGACGGCGACCGCTTGGACGATCTGGCCGGGCACCAGGCCGATCCCCTGCACCGTGACCGCCCCGTCCACCTCGGGGCCCTGGTGCGCCGCCCGGCCCTCGTATCCGCCGTCGCCGAGGTCCTCCTCGATCAAAACCTCCAGCTCGGTGCCGATGCGTTCCTCGGCCCGCTGGGCGGTCAGCTCCTCGGCGAGCTCGGTCAGCGTGGCGACCCGCTCGTCGATCACGTCCTGGTCGAGCTTGCCCTCGAAGCCGTACGCCTCGGTGCCCTCCTCGTCGGAGTAGCCGAAGACGCCGATGACGTCCAGCCTGGCCTCCTCCAGGAAGCCCATCAGCTCCTCGAACTCCTCCTGGGTCTCCCCCGGGAACCCGACGATGAAGTTGGACCTGATGCCCGCCTCGGGCGCGCGCTCGCGGATCTGCGCGAGCAGGTCCAGGAACCGCTTGGGGTCGCCGAAGCGCCGCATCCGCCGCAGCACGGTCCCGCTGGCGTGCTGGAAGGACAGGTCGAAGTACGGCGCGACCTTCTCGGTGGAGGCGATCACGTCGAGCAGCCCGGGCCGCAGCTCGGCGGGCTGCAGGTAGCTGACCCGGATCCGCTCGATGCCCTCGGTCGCGGCCAGCCGGGGCAGCAGCTTCTCCAGCGCGCGCAGGTCGCCCAGGTCCTTGCCGTACGACGTGGAGTTCTCGCTGACCAGCACGAGCTCCTTGACGCCCTGGTCGGCCAGCCAGGCGGCCTCGGCGAGCAGATCTTCCGGCCGGCGCGAGATGTACGAGCCGCGGAAGGCCGGGATCGCGCAGAACGTGCAGCGCCGGTCGCAGCCCGACGCGAGCTTGAGCGAGGCGACGGGTCCGCCGGTGAGCCGCTTGCGCAGCGTGCGCGGCCCGCTGGCCGGGGCCACGCCCTCGGGGAGCGCGTCGCCGTGGCCGGGGATGTGCGCCCGGGCGGCCGAGCGCTCCACCGGCGTGATCGGCAGCAGGGTGCGGCGGTCTCGCGGTGAGTGCGGGACCAGCGGCCTGCCCGCGAGCACGTCGTCGAGCCGCTGGCCGATCTCCGCGTAGTCGTCGAAGGAGATCACCGTCGCCTCGGGCAGGGCGTCGGCGAGCTGCGCGCCGTACCGTTCGGCCATGCAGCCCGCCGCCACCACCTTCGCCCCCGAGTCGGCCGCGGCGAGCAGGGTGTCGATGGAGTCCTTCTTCGCCGAATCGATGAAGCCGCACGTGTTGACGACGACGACGTCGGGATTGTCGTCATCGGTCTGCCAGCCGGCGGCCTCCAGCCGCGCGGCCAGCTCTTCGGAGTCGACCTCGTTGCGGGCGCAGCCCAGCGTGATCAGCGATACGGTTCGGCGAGAAGACATGATGCGAACTACGGTATCGGCAGTCGGCCCTTAACGGGGACTCGGGCCGCTCGCCTCGAAGGTGCGCCGGACCAACTGGCCGTCCCTGCCCACGGTGCCGAGGTCCTTCCCGTTGACCTCCAGCCGGACCGCCCCCGCGTCGCCGATGGTCACCCGCATCCGGTCCTTGGCCGAATAGGTCGTCGTCTTGCCCTCGGGCAGCGTCCCCTCGAAGATCTCGTTGCCCTTGGCGTCCTTCACGCTGATGTAGGCCGGCTTATGCGTGGTGACCTTCATGACCACGCGGCCGGACGCGGACGCGTTCTTCTCGGTCTTCTTGTCGTGTCCCTTCTCGTGCCGCTCCTGCGCGTGCGGTGCGGTCACCGAGAGCTGGGCGGCCGTCGGGCCCGGCTTGTCGCCCGAGCCGCCGAGCAGCCGCGCGATGACGACGATCGCGACGATGGCCAAGGCGACCGCGACGGCCATGGTCCAGCTGGGAGCCTTGCGGGCCCGCTCGCCCACGCCCCCGCGGAACACCGCCGACGCCCTGATGGGCGACCTGTTGTCGGCGTTCTCCTGCTCGTACTGCCGCAGGATCTCGTCCGGGTCCAGGCCGAGATCGGCGGCGATGGTCCGCAGGTGCCCGCGCGCGTAGAAGTCGCCCACCGAGAAGTCGTCGTGCTCGAAGCGTTCGATGACGGTCTCGCGGATCCGCGTGCGTTCGCTGAGCTGACGCACGGTCAGCCCAGCGCGCTCACGGGCTTCGGCCAAAGCAGCACCAACGCTCATCGTTCCGCCCCCTGTCTTCAAGCGCGCCGTCTTCCAGCTCGCCCCACAATGCGTAGTTTGTCACATTCAATCAGTAACTGCCTACGGAGAGTACCCAGGGGTGGACGCTGAGCAACTACCCTCTCGCCTCCCTGGTGGTTTCACGGCGACACGGAGCCCCGCGCGTACGTCGTGAACGCCGATCTTCAGGCGGGAGATCCGGCCCGCGTCGTCGAGGCCGAAGCGGAAGTCGAGGTCGACGGGACTGCCGGGGAACGTGCCCTCCACCCGGCAGGTCACGACCGTCCGCCCGGCGCCGGTGTGCGCGGACAGCGGTGTGGTGGTGTAGGTGTACTCGCCGGCGACGCGGTCGAGCCACCTCCCGATCTCCCCGGTTCCCCGGTAGTCGTGTCCGTCGTCGGTGACGTGCGCGCCGTCGGCGAAGCACACGACGGCGGCGGCGCGGTCGGCGCCGGAGGCGAGCGTCAAATAGGCGCGCACGGCGTCGGGGCATCCGGCGAGCGGCGAGTGGGACATGACGGGTGCCACAGACCGCCCGGCCGGGCTGATCGCGGGCGGCGGCCCGATCCAGCGGGCCGGGGTCGCCGATCTCCTTCTCGACGCCAGCCGGCATGGTGAGCCGGCGCTGCGGCAGCGGCCGGCCACGCGGGGCCGGGCCGCCGGTGTCCCGCGGCGTGCCGGGGCCGGCCCTATGACTCCCCGCGCAGCTCGGCGAGCAGGCCGGGCAGGTCGTCGGGCTTGACCAGCACCTCCCGGGCCTTGGACCCCTCGCTCGGGCCGACCACGTTGCGGCTCTCCAGCAGGTCCATCAGCCGACCGGCCTTGGCGAAGCCGACCCGCAGCTTGCGCTGGAGCATGGACGTGGAGCCGAACTGGGTCGACACGACCAGCTCGGCCGCCTGGATCAGCAGGTCGAGGTCGTCGCCGATGTCCTCGTCGATCTCCCGCTTGGCGGCGGCGGGCGCGGCGACGTCCTCCCGATATTCGACCTGCATCTGGGCCTTGCAGTGGGCGACGACCTCCGCGATCTCCTTCTCCGAGATGAAGGCGTTCTGCAGCCGCATCGGCTTGCTCGCGCCCATCGGCAGGAACAGCGCGTCGCCCTGCCCGACGAGCTTCTCGGCGCCCGGCTGGTCGAGGATGACCCGCGAGTCGGCGAGCGAGGAGGTCGCGAACGCCAGCCGCGAGGGCACGTTCGCCTTGATCAGGCCGGTGACGACGTCGACCGACGGCCGCTGGGTGGCGATGACCAGGTGGATGCCGGCGGCGCGGGCGAGCTGCGTGATGCGCACGATCGAGTCCTCGACGTCGCGCGGCGCGACCATCATCAGGTCGGCGAGCTCGTCCACGATCACCAGCAGATACGGGTACGGCTGGTAGACGCGCTCGCTGCCCGGCGGCGGCACCAGCTTGCCCGCGCGCACGGCCTTGTTGAAGTCGTCCACGTGCCGGAAGCCGCTCGCCGCGAGGTCGTCGTAGCGCCGGTCCATCTCGCCGACCACCCATTCGAGGGCTTCGGCGGCCTTCTTCGGGTTGGTGATGATCGGCGTGATGAGGTGCGGGATGCCCTCGTACGAGCTGAGCTCCACCCGCTTGGGGTCGACCAGCACCATGCGGACCTCGTCCGGCGTGGCCCGCATCAGGATCGAGGAGATCAGCCCGTTGATGCAGGTCGACTTGCCCGCGCCGGTGGCGCCCGCGATGAGGATGTGCGGCATCTTGGCCAGGTTGGCCACGATCGTACGGCCCTCGACGTCCTTGCCGAGCCCGACGATCATCGGGTGGGGGTCGCTCTGGGCCACCTGGGAGCGCAGCACGTCGCCGAGCGAGACGAGGTCCTTGTCGACGTTGGGGATCTCCACGCCGATCGCCGACTTGCCGGGGATCGGGGACAGGATCCGCACGTCGGCCGACTTCACGGCGTAGGCGATGTTCTTGGTGAGCGCGGTGACCTTCTCGACCTTGACGGCCGGGCCCAGCTCGATTTCGTACCTGGTCACCGTCGGGCCCCGGGTGAAGCCGACCACCTGCGCGTCGATGGAGAACTGCTCCAAGACGCTGGTCAGCGCGTTCACGACCATCCGGTTGGCCTTGGTCTCCTGCTTGGGCGCGCTGCCCGGCCGCAGCAGCGCGAGGTCCGGCAGCGTGTACGGCCCCTCCTGGCTGGACAGGACGAGCTGCTCCACCTTGCGCGGCGCGGGAGTCGGCATCGGGGGCTGCGGCGCGGGCCTGGCGGCCCGCGGCTCCGGCTCGGCGGGGTCGACCGGCTCCGCGGCGTCGTCCGCCAGGCCGGGAACGATCTCCGGCGAGTGCTCCTTCTCCGCCAGCACGGGCGTGTCGTACGGCTTGACGTTGTCGCCGCCCTCGATCCCGTCGTGCCCGCCGCCCTGCTGCTTGCGCGTGCGCTTCTTGGCCGGCGCGGGGGTCTTGCGCGGCCCGCCCTGCTCCTGCTGGAACAGCATGTGCTGGATCTCGGCGAGGCGCTCGGGGATGCGGTGGACCGGGGTCGCGGTGATCACCAGCAGGCCGAAGACCGACAGCATCAGCAGCAGCGGGATCGTGATGAACGGCGGCAGGATGCTCGACGGCGGAGCGGAGACGATGAAACCGACCAGGCCACCCGCCGCCGACACGTTGTCCATGCCGTCGTTCGGCCCGCCCGAGGGGTACGGCGTGCCGTGGGCGACGTGCACGATCCCGAGGATCCCGGCCAGCAGCGCGGTCCAGCCGATGCCCATCCTGCCGGTCTCGGCGTTCTGGTCGGGGTGGCGCAGCAGCCGCCAGGCGAGCAGCGCGAGCAGCACGGGCACCGCCCAGGTGAGCGCCCCCACGGTCCCGCGCACCACGGCGTCGACGAACGCGGCGAAGCCCGTCTTGGTGTCGCGCCAGGTCAGGGCGGCCAGCACGATGGCGCTCGCGAGCACCGCCAGCCCCTGCCCGTCGCGGCGGTGCGCGGGGTCGAGGTCGCGGGCTCCCTTCCCCAGCGCCCGCGCCGCCATGCCCACGCTGTTCGCCACCAGCATCCACATGCCGATGAAGATCTTGCCGATGATCAGGAAGGTCCAGCTGATCGGGTCGTGACCGGTGGCGACCGGGCGCTTGGGCGCGGACTTGGGCGTCGTCTTGCCTCGGGAACCCGCCGGGGATCGCTTCGGGGAAGCCGTACGGGATCCGGAGCGCGACGAGGGTCGCTTGCCGGACCCCTGTCCGGGCGTACGGGTGGCCATGATGCCGAAGTTACTCGGAAGGCGGCGAGATGTTGGGAAGGCTCGCCGAACGGGCCGGCCGCGCCCGTCCGGCGACGCGCCCGCCGCGTGCTCGCCGCGGCGGTTCGCAGCGGCGGACGGCCACGGGCGCCTCAGGCGGATGGCCGCGCCGGGCGCCTCAGGGGACGGCCACGGCGCCTCAGGCGGACGGCCGCGGCGGGTCAGAAGGCGCGGCGCTGCCGCATGGCGGAGCGTTCGATGCGCTCGCGCGCCTCGAGCAGGCAGGAGGCGATCTCCTTCTCCCGCTCCGGCGTGAGCCGCGGGATCGGCACCGAGCAGCTGATGGCGTCGCGCGGCGGGTCGCTGATGTGCAGCGCGACGCCGAAGCACCGCAGCCCCTCGGTGTTCTCCTCGCGGTCCACCGCGTAGCCCTGCTTGCGCACCCGGCGCAGGTCGACCAGCAGCTCCTCGGCGTCCACGATCGTGTTCGGCGTCAGCGAGGGCAGCTCGGCGGGCAGCATCGCGCGCACCTCGTCGTCGTCGCGGCTCGCCAGGATCGCCTTGCCGAGCGAGGTGGTGCTCGCCGGCAGGCGGCGGCCCACCCGCGAGAACGGCCGCAGGTAGTGCCGCGAGGCGCGTGTGGCGAGGTAGACGACGTCGAAGTGGTCGAGACGGGCGAGGTGCACCGTCTCGCCCGTGACCTCGGCCAGCCAGTCCAGCGCGTCGTGCGCGAGCTGGACCACCGGGTCGCCGTCGATGTACGTCGCCCCGACCAGCAGGGCCCGCATGCCGATCCGGTAGAGCGTCCCGGTGACGTCGGTCTCGATCCAGCCCAGGTCGACCAGCGTCCGCAGCAGGGCGTGCAGGCTGCTCTTGGGATAGCCGAGCTTGCCCTGCAGGTCGGTGAGGCTGTGCAGTCCGGGATACTGCGCGAAGAAGTCGAGCAGCTCGACCGTCCTGAGTGCCGACTTCACGTGCGGCACGTCCGCCATGTGTACCTCCCTGACCCGCCTGTCCGCCTCCTATTGTGAGCCGGTTCCCCAGGAGGCGACCGTATGGGAGGCGATGTAGTCCATATCCAGATCATCCCCCAGTCCGGGGGCTTGCGGCATCCGCACCTTTCCGTCGACGAGCGGGTCGACGATCGACCGCAGGTGCGGCGGGGGTGTGTCGTAGTCCGAGTGCGGGTGCAGCAGCCCTCGTTCATACCACTGCCCGCACAAGGTGGCGCCGATCACGGCCAGGGCGCCGGAGCCGTTGCCGTGGATCTCGCAGTCCATGCCGAACGACTCCGCCAGGTGGACGGCCTTGATCGCCGGGATGACACCGCCGGAGCCGACCACCCCCACCCTGAGGATGTCGCAGGCGCCCGCGGCCACCCACTCCGCCCGGGCCATGTGCTTGCCCCAGGAGGTCTCCGGCCCGAGGATCGGCGTCTTGAGCTGGTCGGCGAGCCATCGGTACGACTGCACCGACGCCTCCTCCATGGGCTCCTCGTACCACGTGAAGTTCAGCTCGTCCAGGGCGCGGCCGAGGGCCAGGGCCTCGGAGCGGGAGTACCAGTGGTTGCTGTCGAGCATGAGCGCGATGTCCGGGCCGACCGCCTCGCGGACCGCGGCGCACGCCGCGATGTCGCGGTCCACGCCGTACGGCATGGGCGGCATCCAGGTGTGCAGCTTGATCCCCCGGTAGCCGCGGGACACCAGCTCCTTGGCGAAGGCGGCGTAGTCCTCCGGGGTGGCCAGGCCGCCGGGGATGTCGTCGCCGCACATGGTGCTCGCGTAGGCGGGCACCTCGGAGCGGGCGCCGCCGAGGAGCTTCCAGACCGGCAGGCCGAGCTTGCGCCCGGCGAGGTCCCACAGGGCCTGGTCGACGGCGCTCAGCGCGCGGTCGGACAGGTTGCCCTGCGCGCCCCGCTGCCGGCGGGCGACGCGGTGCCACAGCCGCTCCCGGTCGAGGCTGTCCTGACCGATCAGCGCCGGCCCGATGTGCCCGGTGATCACCGCCTCCCTGACGGTGTCCGGCGCCGCCAGGCAATATCCGGTCGCGCCGTCGCTGTCGGTGACGGCCAGCAGCGCCTCGCGCACCTCCCTGGGCGGGCCGGGATGCCGGTGGCCGTGCCCGTCGACCACGGATTTCGTGACCGTGGTGAAGACCGTGACGATGACGCGTTCGACGACCGCCATTGGCTCTTCCCTTTCTCGATGGGTTCCGTGGAGGGCCGGTGCGCGGTCAGGGTCGCACCGGCCCGGTCCCGGTGGTCGGCGGCGAGGTGTCAGCCGCCGGTCGCCTTCTTCCACTCGGCCTCGGCGTCGGTCAGCTTCTGCGCCAGGGTGTCCAGGAACTCCTGGGGCGTCATCTGGCCGAGCAGCACCTTCTGGAAGAGGGGCTCGGTGTCGGCCTTGGTGATGGACGAGAACTGCGGCAGGTAGTAAGGCGGCGACACGACCTGCGTGTTGGGGTCGTTCAGCGTCTCGACGGCCGTCTTGAGGTGCTCCAGGCCCTGCAGCCAGGAGTCGCCCTGCGCGTCGGTGTTGGCCGGGATTTGGCCCGTCTGCTCGTTCCAGTAGCTGTTGCTGTCGTGGGAGACCAGGAACTCCACGAACTTCCAGGCGGCTTCCTTGTGCTCGCTGTTCTTGAAGACCGCGAAGCCGTCGACGGGATTGGCGACGATGGTCCGCTTGCCGCCCGGGCCGGTCGGCAGCGCGAACGCGCCGATCTTGTCCTTGCCATGCGCCTTGACGTGGTCGTTGTACGAGCCCAGGTTGTGGTGCATCATCGCGATCTTCCCGGTGCCGAACTGGGCGACCATCTTCGGGAAGTCGTTGGTGACGTCGGCCTCGGGGGTGTTCTTCTTGTACAGCCCGGCCATCTTGGTGAGGAACTCGACGTTCTTCGGGTCGTTGACCGTGCTCTTGCCGGAGGCGTCGAAGAACTCGGAGATGCCCGAGTAGGAGTACATCTCGGCCAGGATCTGGAAGATCGAGCCGGCCCCGCCGCGGATGGTGTAGCCGTACTCGTCGGGCTTCTTGGTCAGCTCGTCGGCGCTGCCGAAGAACTCGTCCCAGGTGTCCGGCGCCTTCTGGAGCTTGTCCTTCAGGTACCACACCACGTCCATGTTGGAGGTGTTCGGCACCAGGTAGAGCTTGCCGTCCGGCACGGTCTTGCGGACCGAGTCGAGCATCGACGTGGCCAGCTTGCCGTTCACCGAGCTCTTGGCCAGCCACTCGTCGGCCGGCTCCAGCGCCTGCTGGCCGGTCAGGTTGGCCAGGTACGACGTGGTGACGCCGCCGACGTCGGGGGTGTCCCCGCCCGCGATGGCGGTGTCGTACTTCTGCTGGACGGAGGAGATCGGGATGCCGACGTACTCGACGTGGATCGAGGGGTTGGCCGCCTCGAACCGCTTGATGAGCTCCTGGTAGATCGGGGTGCGGGTGCCCCCGTTGTTGTCCCAGAACGTGATGGTCGTCTTGCCGGAGCCCTGGTCCGAACCCGAATCCGACCCACATCCGGTAGCGGCGACGGCGAGGACGGCGAGCGCCGCCCCGGCCACTTTCAACTTCATGGTTCCTCCTGCTTACGACAGGCTGGGGGGTGCTATCCCTTGACCGCGCCGGCGCTGATGCCGTGCACGAGATAGCGCTGGACCACTGCGAACACGCAGACCACCGGCAGGGCGGCGACGACGCCACCGGCCGCCAGAGCCCCGAAGTCGGCGCTGTACTCCCCGATCGTGTAGCTGAGCCCGACGGGGATCGTGAAGCTGTCCTGCTTGCTGACGAACATCAGCGCGAACAGGAAGTTGTTCCACGTGTGGATGAAGGCGAACGACCCGACGGCGATCAGCCCGGGCCGAAGCTGCGGCAGCACGATCGCGAGGAAGCCCCGCAGGCGCGTGCAGCCGTCGACCATCGCGGCCTCCTCCACCGTGAACGGCACGGCCGAGATGAACCCGCTCATCAAGATGATCGACAAAGGCAGGTTGAAGACGGTGTCGGCGATGATGAGGCTGGCCAGGCTGTTGATCAGCCCGAGCGACTTGAAGATCGAAAACAGCGGGATCAGCATCATCGCGCCGGGGATGAACTGGGTGCACAGCAGCACGACCATGAAAAGGTTCCGGCCGCGGAACCGGTAGCGCGCCAGCGCGTACCCGCCCATCACCGCGATGACCGTGGTGAACAGCAGCGACCAGACCCCGACGATCACGCTGTTCTTGAAGAACACCGCGTAGCCGATGTCGTTCCAGACGGTCTCGAAGTGCTCGAACGTGATCGGCCAGGGCACGGGGTCGGTCGACCCCGCCGGCCGCAGGGCGAACACGAGCATCCAGTAGAACGGCACGAGGGTGAAGGCCAGATACAGCCCGAGGGGGATGTAGAGCCGCAGCACGCGGCCGGGGTCCTTCCTCTTCGCCGGACGGCGGCGGGTTCCCGCGGACACCGTTCGCGTGCGCGTGCGGACCATGACGTCGGCGCTCATTGCGAAACCCCTCGCCTCTTCATCGGTCCCCTCCGAACCGGCTGAGCCGCAGGTAGAGGATTGAGCAGAACAGCAAGATCACGAAGCCCGCCATCGTCAGCGCCGAGCCGTACCCGAAGTCCTTGGAATCGACGGCGCGCTGGGCGACGTACAGCGGCAGCGTCATGGTCTCCTGGGCGGGGCCGCCGCCGGTGAGCGTGTAGAGCAGGTCGACGTTGTTGAACTCCCACACCCCGCGCAGCAGCGTGGCCAGCACGATCGCGTCGCGCAGGTGCGGCAGCGTGACGTGGATGAAGCGCTTGACCCGGCCGGCGCCGTCCACCGCGGCCGCCTCGTAGAGCTCGCCGGGGATCCCCTGGAGGCCGGCGAGCAGCAGGATCGCGAAGAACGGCACGCCGCGCCACAGCTCGGCCACCACCACGGCGGGGAAGACCGTGTCGGGGTTGCCGAGAACCGCCGCCTCGGGCTGCCCGAGGAAGCGCAGCACTCCGGTGCTCGGCGTGTAGAGCAGGATCCAGATGCCCGTGGTGAGCACCCCGGAGACGGCCCACGGGGAGAAGACGAGCGACCGGGCGAGCCCCCTGCCGATGAACGTTTCATTGACGATGAGGGCCAGGGCCAGCCCGAGGATCAGTTGCAGGCCGACCTCGACGATCACCCACTTGGCGGTGAACCCGAGGCTGTGCCAGAAGAGCTCGTCCTCGAACAGCATCCGCCGGAAGTTGTCGAGGCCGGCGAAGCCGTCCGCCCATGGCCGGGTGAGGTTGCGGTGCTGCAGGCTGTAGTACGCGACGCTACCGATCGGATAGACGAGAAACGCGGCGATGAGCGCGACCGTCGGTGAGATCAGCAGGTACGGCACGGCCCTGCGACGCATCGTCGTCACCGGCGCATCCCCTCTGTAGACATCCCGAACGACGGTCAAGACATATTCCTGAACGTCGTTCACAAACGTGGACGGATCAACGGTGATGTTCGCGCCTCGGCCCTGTCAAGGACCCGTGTCCTTTTCGAAACATTCACCCTTGTCGGGCCGGATCACTTGACCACGCGCCGCCGCACGCCGTACGGTCCCGTTCACGAATATGAATCAGGTTCAGATGGATGACGAACCGAAGACGGAGGACGCCGGTGACGTTGGACGGCCTGCTGTTCTTCCCGGTCACGCCGTGCGACGAGGAGGAGCGGCTCGACCTCGAAGCGTTCCGCCGGCACGTCCGGCAGGGCGTGGAGGCGGGATGCGGAGCGGTGTTCGCCTGCTGCGGCACCGGCGAGTTCCCCTCGCTCAGCCTGCGTGACTACGCCGCCTGCGTGGCCGCGGCCGTCGAGGAGGCGGCCGGGCGCGTCCCGGTGGTGGCCGGCACCGGCTACGGCACCGCGATGGCCCTGGAGTTCGCCAGGGCCGCCGAGGACGGCGGAGCCTCGGCCCTGCTCGCGCTGCCGCCGTACCTCGTGCAGGCGGGCCAGGACGGCCTGCGCCGCCACTACGAGGCGGTCGCCGACGGCACCCGGCTGCCGATCATCCTCTACCAGCGGGACAACGCCGTCTTCGAGCCGGAGACGGTCGCGGCGCTCGCGCGTCATCCGCGCGTCATCGGGCTCAAGGACGGCTACGGCGACCTCGCGCTGATGCGCCGCGTCATCGAGGCCGCCCCGCCGGACATGCTCTACTTCAACGGCATGCCGACGGCGGAGCTGTCCCAGCCCGGCTACCGGGACCTCGGGGTGGTCCGCTACTCCTCCGCCGTCTTCTGCTTCCTCCCCGACCTCGCGCTCGCCTGCTACCGGGCGCTGCGGGACGGCCGCGACGACGTCGCGAACCGCCTGATCGAGGGGTTCTACCGCCCTCTGGTCGACCTGCGGCGCGAGGGCCCGGGATACGCCGTCTCGCTCATCAAGGCGGGCGTCCGCCTGCGTGGTCTGGACGTGGGACCCGTCCGCCGGCCGCTGTGCGATCCGAGGCCCGAGCACATCGCCAGGCTCGCCGAGCTGATCGACCGCGGCCTCGCCCTTCTCGACGAACTGGAGCGGTCGCCCGGCCCGGCCTGAGCGCCGGGCGCGGGTTCTCGGGGAGCGACCGCGGAACGGAGACAGTCATGCCCGGAAAAGCCTTACTCCTGTCGGCCGCCCTCGCCGTCACGGCCGCCGCGCCCATGCTCATGGCGGGCCCCGCCGAGGCCGCCTCGCCCACGGCGGAACAGGCCGGGAAGCCGGCCGATCTCGGGCGGCAGACGCTGCCCCCGAACGACGGCTGGGCCTCGGCCGGCACCGGCACCACCGGCGGCGCGGCGGCCCCCGCGTCCAACGTCCACGTGGTCACCGACCGCGCGGGCCTGGTCGCGGCCCTCGCCTCCCCCGGCCCCCGCATCATCTACGTCAAGGGCGTCATCGACGTCGACAAGACCTGTGCGGACTTCGCCGTCGACGGTTACACGCTGGAGGGCTACCTCGCGGCGTACGACCCGGCGGTGTGGGGCCGCGACCGGGAGCCGTCCGGGCCGATGGAGGACGCGCGGGCGGCCTCCGCCGCGGCGCAGACGAAATACATCAAGCTCAAGGTGCCGTCCGACACGACGATCGTGGGCCTGCCGGGGGCGACCATCCGGCACATCAACCTGCACGTCGACAAGGCCGACAACGTCATCATCCGCAACATCCGCTTCGAGGACGCGGCCGACTGCTTCCCCCAGTGGGACCCCACCGACGGCGACGAGGGCAACTGGAACTCGCTGTACGACAACATCTCGGTCACCGGCTCGACCCACGTCTGGATCGACCACAACACGTTCACCGACGGGGACAACCCGGACTCCGAGCAGCCGGTCTACTTCGGCCGCCCCTACCAGGTGCACGACGGGCAGGCGGACATCACGGTCGGGTCCGACTTCGTGACGGTGTCGTGGAACAAGTTCGCCGACCACGACAAGACCATGCTGATCGGCTCGACCAACAACCCCGCGACCGACCGGGGCAAGCTCAGCGTCACCGTGCACCACAACGAGTTCGACGGCAACCTGCAGCGGCTGCCGCGCGTGCGCTTCGGCAAGGTGCACGTCTACAACAACTACTACCAGGTGCCCGACGCCGGGCCCTTCGAGTACGCGCTGGGCGTGGGGATGGAGTCCCAGATCTACGCCGAGAACAACTACTTCCGGCTGAGCCGGAGCGTCGACCCCGCCGACCTGCTCTACAACTGGGGCGGCACGACGCTGACGGCCAAGGGCAACCTGCTGCGGGTCGGCGGCAAGGAGAAGCCGATCGACCTGGTCGCCGTCTACAACGCGAAGAACGACCCCGACCTCGGCGCGGACGCGGGCTGGACCCCGGTCCTGCACACCGGGATCGACCCCGCCGAGACCGTGCGCAGGGAGGTCTCCCGGCACGCCGGGGCCGGCAAGATCCGCTGACCGCCGGCGGCGCGCGGCTCCTCCGCCCGGAGTGGCCGCGCGCCCCCCGGCACGCCTCGACGAGGCGGACCGGCGACAGCCCGAGCTGGAGATACAGCTCCAGCTGGTCGTAGAAGATCTGCTGGTCCACGATCAGGCCGCCCTCGGTGCCGAAGAACCAGCAGCACCGCACGCTGACGTACCGCCCGGTGGCCTGGAGCATCTCCCCCGTGGTGATCGGGTACGGCCCGGTGTGCCTGCCGGTCCCCACGGCGGCGACCGCCGTGGTCTCCCCGTCCGCGACCCTCCGCAGCACCGTGGCGTGGACGTCGGGGAAGGCCCGCCAGAGGCCGGTGTGATAGGACGCCACCTCCGAGCGGCCCTCCGCCGGCCCGCCCGGCCCGACCGTGACGGGCTTGGCACAGTAGCAGCGCATGACCGCGTCGAGATCATGGGCGTTGTACGCGCTGAAATACCGGTCCACCACATCGTCCATGGCGAGACCCCCGATCCTCGCACCTGGAAGTCCAGGCTATCGGGGCGGCGCGGACCGGGCCAGGCCGGGAGGACCGCCCGATCGGGCGCCGTGGAACCGGCCGAGGTGGACCCTTGCCTGCCTCGGCGTCATGCCGATGGCCGCCGCGGTGGCGACCACCGGCCGGGTCCTCGGGCTCGACGCCGGATAGGCGTCCGCGCCGCCCCCGGAAAGTCGTGTGGGAGCGGCGCGGAATCGCGTGCGGCGGCGTCAGGCGCGCAGGCGGCCGTCCACGCGCTGCGGCACGCCGAGGGGGTTGTCGTCGCGCAGCTCCGGCGGCAGCAGATCCGCCGGCCAGTCCTGGTACGCCACCGGGGTGGTCCAGCGCTTGATCGAGGCCGCGCCGACGGAGGTGTGCGCCGGGGCGGTGGAGGCGGGCCAGGGGCCGCCGTGGTGCATCGCCCAGCAGACGGCGACGCCGGTGGGCCAGCCGTTCCAGATGAGCCGCCCCGCCAGCCGGCCCAGGATCGGCACGAGGTCGCGGGCCTCCTCCGGCCCGGCCGCGTGGATGGTCGCGGTCAGCGACCCGGGCAGCCGGCGCAGCACGGCGGGCAGGTCGGCGGGGTCGCGGTAGCGGACGACGATCGCGGCCGGGCCGAAGCACTCCTCCGCCAGCTCGGGCAGCCCCTCCGCGAACGCCTCCAGGTCGGCGGCGAACACCTGCGGGGTGACGCCGTCCACCGGGGTGCCGCCGGCCAGCACGGTGAGCCGCCCGGCCAGCCTGCCGACCCCCCGCAGGTAGCCCTCGCGGATCCTGTCGGTCAGCATGGGCCCGCCGCTGGTCGCGCGGACCGCCTCGGCGACGGCCTGCTCGAAGCCGCCCTCGGCCGGGACGAACAGCAGGCCGGGGTTGGTGCAGAACTGCCCCACCCCCAGCGTCAGCGACGCCGCGAACCCGGACGCCACCTGCGCCGGATCGGCCGAGGGCAGCACGACGACCGGGTTGACGCTGCCCAGCTCGCCGTAGAACGGGATGGGGTCGGGCCGTTCGGCGATCAGCTTCTGGATGGCCGTCCCGCCCGCGAGCGATCCGGTGAATCCGACCGCCGTGACGAGCGGGTGCCGCACCAGCGGGGCCCCGCTTTCGAAGCCGTGCACGAGCCCGAGCAGGCCGGGGTCGGGCAGGGCCCGCCGTACGACGGCGGCGGTCAGGTCGGAGGTGCGGGGGTGCCCCTCGTGGGCCTTGACCACGACCGGGCAGCCGGCCGCGAGCGCCGAGGCCGTGTCGCCGCCCGCCACGGAGAAGGCGAAGGGGAAGTTGCCGGCCGCGAAGACGGCCACGACGCCGAGCGGGTGGTTCATCCGGCGCACGTCGGGACGCGGCGGGGTGGCCCCGGGGTCGGGGTGGTCGATCACCGCCTCCACCCATCCGCCGTCCCGCAGGACGTCGGCGAACAGCCGGAACTGCGCGGCCGTACGGGCGATCTCGCCGCGCAGCCGCGCCTCCGGCAGCCGGGTCTCCTCGGCGGCGGCCGGCCACAGCTCCTCGGCGTGCTTGTGCAGGGCGTCTGCGACGCCTTCGAGCACGGCGGCGCGCTCGGCCGGGGGCGTCGCCCGCCACGCCTCACCCGCCGCGGCGGCCCGCTCGACCGCGTCGTTCACCTGGTCAGTCAATTCAGCTCCCCGCCGTGAGGTTTTCTACGTCGTAGCGGGGGCCGCAGAACGCCCCGCCGAGCAACGAGTGTGGCAGCTCGCCGAGGTCGGGCTCGCCGTGCTCGGCGATCAGCTCATCGGCGTAGATCTCCGCGTCGTCCTTGGGCTCGTAGCCGATGGCCCGGCCCTCCTCCAGCGACCACCAGCGGCGCGTGTTGGCCGACACGCCCCACACCACGTGGAAACCGTCGGCCGCCAGCGACGCCTCGACCAGCCGGGCGCAGTCGTCCGGGGACAGCCAGGTGGACAGCATGCGCACGTCCCTGGGCCGCTCGAAGCACGAGCCGATGCGCAGGCAGGTCACCTGGATGCCGTACCTGTCGTGGTAGAGCGAGCCGAGCGCCTCCTTGGTCACCTTGCTCACGCCGTAGAAGGTGTCGGGACGCGGGAACAGGTAGTCGGGGGCCTCGCCGGCCTCGCGCGGGTGGAACCCGACCGCGTGGTTGCTGCTGGCCAGCACGACGTGGCGCACCCCGGCCCGCCTGGCGGCCTCCAGCACCACGTAGGTGCCGTGGATGTTGACCTGCAGGATGTCCGCCCACGGCTGTTCGAGGCTGTGGCCGCCCAGGTGCAGCACCGCGTCCACGCCGTCCATCGCGGCGTCCATCGCCTCGGGGTCGGTGATGTCCGCGGTCACCGCCTCCTCGCCCGGCCCCGCCTCCAGCGGGACGACGTCGAGCAGGCGCAGCACGCGCCCCTGTCTGGCCAGCCGGGGTCGCAGCAGGGTGCCGACGCCGCCCGCCGCGCCGGTCATGAGAATTCGCATGTGCCTCCTGTCGGATCGGCCCGGCGACTCAGCGCGGCCCCCGGGGACGGTCGCCCGCGCGACGTACGGACCGTTTCAATGCCGAACGGCGCCAGTCTCGCAGCAATTCCGCGTTGTTCACAAGTACGGGCATAGTTCACATATCTGACCCGAGATCTCTTCTTGACGCAACTGTTGCCAATTTTTACGGTCTTGCTGGCAAGCAATCGCAATTGCGGGGACGATCCGAACGCCCGGACGGGGAGGCGGGCGCGCGTGCCGCCGGGCTGACCAGCGGCGCGGCCACAGATGGCCAGGTTGACTTTGGTTCGATCACCCAGCTAGCTTCGTGGCCATATTCAAGAACTTTGTCCATGTATGTGGACACCGAGGGAGTGGCGGATGCAGCTCGACGGCGTTCTCTTCTTTCCGGTCACACCGTTCGGCGCGGACGGTGAGCTGGCCGAGGACGTGCTGTTCACGCACGTGACGCGCGGCGTCGCCGATGGAGCGGGCGGGGTGTTCGCCGCCTGCGGCACCGGCGAGTTCAACGCGCTGGGCATCGACGAGTACGCGCGGGTCGTGCGGATCGCCGTCGAGGCCGCCGCCGGGCGCGTCCCCGTCCTGTCCGGCGCCGGCGGCTCGCTGCCGTTCGCGCGCGAGTGCGCGCGCCGGGCCGCGGAGGCGGGCGCGGACGGCCTGCTGCTGCTGCCGCCCTACCTGGTCAGCGCGCCGGCCGAGGGGATAGTGCGCTACGTCCGCGAGGTCGCGGCGTCCACCGACCTGCCGATCATCGTCTACCAGCGGGCCAACGCCCGCTTCACGGCCGCCACCGCGGCGGAGCTGACCGAGATCCCCAACGTCGCCGGGTTCAAGGACGGCCTCGGCGACCTCGACGCCATGCAGCGCATCGTCCTCGCCGTACGCGAGGCGACCGACCGCGACTTCACCTTCTTCAACGGGCTGCCGACCGCCGAGATGACCGTGCCCGCCTACCGGGGCATCGGCGTGAACCTGTACTCCTCCGCCGTGTTCTGCTTCCTCCCCGAAGTGGCGCTGGCCTTCCACAAGGCCGTGACCGCCGGTGACGACGACCTCGTGCGGCGCCTGCTCGCCGGGTTCTACCGCCCGCTGGTCGAGCTGCGCGACCTCGTGCCCGGCTACGCCGTCTCGCTCGTCAAGGCGGGCGTCACGCTGCGCGGGCTCGATGTGGGCGGGGTGCGGCCGCCGCTGGTGGACGCGGCCCCCGAGCACGTCGCCCGGCTGGAGAAGCTGATCGCCACCGGACTGGAGCTGGTCGGATGAGAATTCGCGAGATCAACGTCACGCCGGTCGCCTTCCGCGACCCGCCGCTGCTCAACGCCGCAGGCGTCCACGAGCCGTGGGCGCTGCGCACGATCGTCGAGGTCGTCACCGACGAGGGGCTCACCGGCCTCGGCGAAACCTACGGCGACTTCGACCACCTCGTGCGGGTGCGGGACGCCGCCCGGGCGCTCGTCGGCCACGACGTCTACCGCCACAACGCGATGTACGCCACCGTGGCCGGCCTCGTCGGGGCCGACGTCGTCACCGACCTGCACGGCCTGACCGGCACCTCCTCGCGGGCCAAGACCGTCGACCGGATCTTCTCCCCCTTCGAGGTCGCCTGCCTGGACATCCAGGGCAAGGCGGCGGGCCGGCCGGTCGTGGACCTGCTCGGCGGCCGGGTGCGCGACGCCGTGCCGTACAGCGCGTACCTCTTCTACAAGTGGGCGGGCCACCCGGGCGCGCCGGAGGACGGCTTCGGCGCCGCGCTCGACCCCGAGGGGGTGGTCGAACAGGCCCGCCTGCTGATCGGCCGGTACGGCTTCCGCTCGATCAAGCTCAAGGGCGGGGTCTTCCCGCCCGAGCAGGAGATCGAGGCGGTCCGCGCGCTGCGCGAGGCGTTCCCCGATCACCCGCTGCGCCTCGACCCCAACGCCGTCTGGAGCGTGGAGACCTCGATCCGCGTCGGCCGCGAGCTCGACGGCGTGCTCGAATACCTGGAGGATCCGACCGAGGGCATCGAGGGCATGGCCCGGGTGGCGGCCGAGGTGCCGATGCCGCTGGCCACGAACATGTGCGTGGTGACCCCCGAGCACCTGCCGGAGGCCGTGCGCCGCGACGCGATCGGGGTGCTGCTGACCGACCACCACTACTGGGGCGGCCTGGTGCGCTCGGCCCACATCGCCACGCTCTGCGCGACGTTCGGCATCGAGCTGTCCATGCACTCCAACTCCCACCTCGGGATCAGCCTCGCCGCGATGACCCACCTGGCCGCCGCCGTCCCGGCGGTCACCCACGCCTGCGACACCCACACCCCCTGGCAGGACGGCCAGGACGTGGTCGCCCCCGGCGCGCTGCGGTTCGTGGACGGCGCGGTCCCGGTGCCCGAGGGCCCCGGACTCGGCGTGGAACTCGATCGCGACGCCCTCGCAATCATGCACGAGCAGTATGAGAAGTGCGGGGTCCGCTCCCGCGACGACACGACCTACATGAGGTCCGTCGACCCGACCTTCTCCGCTCGGAGGCCACGCTGGTGAACGTCGTCTACGCCTACCCCTGGGACATCGTCGGGGACCCCGGCGCCGCCGACCGCCTCAAGGCGCTCGGCGTCGACGCGGTGGCGCTCGCCGCGTCCTACCACACCACCCGCGCCGCGACCCCCGCCCATCCGGCCCACCGGCTGGTCGACGCCCGGCACGCCGCCTGCTACGTGCCCGTACGCGAGGAGGCGTGGAAGGGCAGCCGGCTGGTGCCCGCCACGCCGTCGTGGGTGGACTCCGGCGACCCGTTCGGCGAGGCCAGGGACGCCCTGCGCGCCGTGGGCCTGCCGGTCCAGGCGTGGACCGTGCTGACCCACAACACGCTGCTCGGCTCGGCCAACCCCGACCTGGTGGTCGTCAACGCCTTCGGCGAGCGCTACCCGTACGCGCTGTGCCCGGCGGCGGCCGACGTGCGCGACTACTGCCGCACGCTGGTCCACGAGATCGTCGAAGTGGGCGACCCCGACGCGCTGATCCTGGAGGCGTGCGGGGCCCTCGGCTTCCGCCACGGCGGTCACCACGAGAAGACCGACGGCGCCGACTGGTCGCCCGCGCAGATCGCGCTGCTGTCGCTGTGCTTCTGCGCGGCCTGCCTGCGCCGCTACGAGGCGGCCGGGCTGGACGTCGCGCAGGTCCGCGCCCGGGTGCGGGCGGGCGTCGACGGCGCGCCCGGCTCGGTCGAGGAGGCGCTCGGCGACCTGGCGGGCCCGATGCGCGACCTGCGCACCGGGCTCGCGGGCGAGCTGCGCGACCTGCTGCTGGCGGAGGCCAGGGCGGTGCGGCCGGATCTGAAGATCGCCCTGCACGCCAACGCCGACCCGTGGGCGACCGGCCCGTTCGCGACCGTCCCCGAGGGAGTGGACGTCGACCTGCTCGTCGGCAACTGCTGGAACGCGCCCGAGGTGGACGAGGCCGGGCTGCGCGCGCTGGGCCGGCTCGGCCCCCGCGTGGGCGCGTACGTGCTGGCCCTGCCCCCGCGGCCCGCGGACGGCGCGGCGCTGTCGTTCCTGGCCGAGGCCTACACGGCGGCCGGCGCGGCCGAGATCCACTGGTATCACGGCGGCCTCGCCTCCGCGGCCCGGCTGAAGGCGATCGCCGAGGCCATCGGCCGCTGACGGGCCGAGCCCGCCCCGGGGCCGAGACGATGCGGGACAATCATGGGCATGCGGTTCGGCATCCTCGGCCCCACGCAGGCGCGGCCCGACGGCGAGCGCCCCGTCCCGGTCGGCGGGCCGGGGCTGCGGGCGCTGCTCGGCCTGCTGCTCCTCAACGCCGGGAAGGTCGTGACCACCGACCGCCTGATCGACGGCCTGTACGGCGCGCGTCCCCCGGACGGCGCGACGAACGCCCTGCAGGCCCAGGTGTCGCGGCTGCGCCGCCACCTCGGCGACCTGGTCGTACGGGAACCCGCGGGCTACCGGCTGGCGGTGGACCCCGACGAGGTGGACGCGCCGCGCTTCGAACGGCTGGCGGCCGAGGGGCGGCGGGCCCTCGACGCGGGCGACCCCGCCCTGGCCGCCGAGCTGCTCGGCGCCGCGCTCGCGCTGTGGCGCGGGCCGGCGCTCGCGGACGTGCCCGACGCGCCGTTCGCGCCCGCCCAGGCGGCCCGGCTCGAGGAGCTGCGCCTGTCGGCGGCCGAGGACCTCGCCGAGGCGGGCCTGGCCCTCGGGCGGCACCGCGACCTGCTGCCCGAGCTGCAGGAACGGGCCGCCGCGCACCCGCTGCGGGAACGCACGCGCGGGCAGCTCATGCGCGCGCTCTACGCGGCCGGCCGCCCGGCGGAGGCGCTGGCCGTCTACGAGGACGCCCGGCGGGTCCTCGCCGACGAGCTGGGCGCCGATCCCTCCGCCGAGCTGTCGGCGATCCACCTCGCGGTGCTGCGCGCCGACCCGGACCTGGTCCCCGCCCCGGCTCCCTCGCGGCGGCCCGTCTCGCTCACCCCGCTGGTCGGCCGCGACGCCGAGCTCGACCGCATCGGCGCGCTGCTCGCCGAGGCGCGGCTGGTGACGCTCACCGGCCCGGGCGGCACCGGGAAGACCCGGCTGGCCGTCGAGGCCGCCGCCCGGTGGCCCGGCGAGGTCTGCCTGGTGGAGCTGGCCCCGCTCACCGACGGCGCCGACGTGCCGCAGGCCGTGCTCGGCGCGCTCGGGCTGCGGGAGACCGCCGTGGCCATCCCGAGCTCCGGCGGGCGGCAGAGCACCGCCGATCCCGTCACCCGCCTGGTGTCGGCCCTGACCCTGCGGCCGGTGCTGCTCGTGCTCGACAACTGCGAGCACGTCGTGGAGGAGGCGGCCCGGCTCGCCGACCGGCTGCTCGCGGCGTGCCCCGCCCTGCGCGTGCTGGCCACCGGCAGGGAGGCGCTCGGCATCACCGGCGAACGCCTGTGCCCCGTTCCCCCGCTTCCGGTCCCGCCGCCCGGCGGCGCCGCCGAGGACGCGCTCGCCAATCCGGCCGTACGGCTGTTCGCCGAGCGGGCCGCCGCCGTACGGCCCGGCTTCGCCCTCGGGCCCGGCGAGCTGGAGCACGTGGTGCGGATCTGCCGGGCGCTGGACGGCCTGCCGCTGGCCGTCGAGCTGGCCGCCGCGCGGCTGCGCTCGCTGCCCCTCGCCCAGATCGCGGCCCGGCTGGGCGACGACGACCCCGTTCCGGAGGGCGACGCCCCCCGTTTCGCGCTGCTGTCGCGCGGCAGCCGTACGGCGCAGCCGCGCCACCGGACCCTGCGCGCGGTGGTCGAGTGGAGCTGGGACCTGCTCGACGAGCCGGAACGGGTGCTCGCGCGGCGGCTGACGGTCTTCGCGGGCGGCGCGACGCTGGAGGCGGCCGAGCGGGTGTGCGGCGTGCCCGACACCGACGGCGTGCTCGCCTCCCTGGTGGACAAGTCCCTCGTCGAGGTGGTGGACGACCGCTACCGGATGCTGGAGACGATCCGGGCGTTCTGCGCGGAACGGCTGGCCGAGGCGGGCGAGAGCGAGTCCATGCGCAAGGCCCACCTCGCGTACGTCCTCGACCTGGCCGTCGCGGCCGACCCGCACCTGCGCGGGCCCGGCCAGGTCGAGTGGCTGCGCCGGCTGGACGGCGAGCACGACAACCTGCAGGCCGCGCTGCGCCGCGCCGTGCGCGCCGGCGACGCGGCGACCGCGCTGCGGCTGCTGTCGGCCGCGGCCGGCTACTGGCTGCTGCGCGGGCTGCGCGGCGAGGCGGCCCGGCTCGCGGCCGAGACGCTGGCCGCGATCGACGCCGCGCCCGAGGGCCTGGAGGAGGAGTACGTCGTGTGCGCCTGCCTCGCGGCCTGGGGCGGGATCAGCAGTCCCGGCCTGGACGCCCGCGTGGCCGCGGCCGTCCGGCTGACCTACACGCTGCCCATGCCGCCCCGGCAGCCGTTCCTCCTCGTGCTGCACGCCATGATCAGCGGCCCGCCCGCGCGGGAGGCCCTCCACGAGACGGCGGACCTGTTCGACGTCCTCGAACTGGACCCGTGGACGCGGATGCTCACCCGTTTCAGCCTCTCGTACCTGAAGCTGTTCGACGGCCGGCTCGCGGAGGCCGAGCGCGAGCTGGCCGGAGCGCTCGAGGCCGCCCGCTCCCTGGGCGACGCGTGGATGCGGGTGATCATCCTGTCCGCGCTCTCGGACGTCGCCGACCAGCGGGGAGACTACGGACGGGTCGAGACGCTGGTCGACGAGGCGCTGGAGCTGGCCGAGCGGCTGGGCGCCACCTCGGACGTCGCGGAGACCCTGTGCCGGCGCGCCGCGGCACGGATGCGCCTGGGACGCGCCGACGCCGCGCGGGACGACTACGAACGGGCCGCCGAGCTGTCCCGGCGGACCGGCGCGCCGGAGGTGCTCGCCGCGGCGTTTCTCGGCCTCGGCGAGCTCGCCCGGCTGAGCGGCGACATGACCGAGGCCAGGCGCCGATACGAGGCGGCCCTGGCGGAGTGCACGACCGCGTGGTTCAGCGTGGAGGAGACCCGCTCGCGCGTCTATCTCGCGCTCGGCTGGGCGGCCCAGATGTCGGGCTCGGCCGCCGAGGCGCTGGCGTGGCACCGGCGCGCCCTCACCACCGTGCCCGGCGCCCGCAGCCTCGGGCTGACCGCCGCGGTCGCCGAGGGCGTCGCCGGCGTCGCGCTGCTGGAAGGAGACGGCCCGCGGGCGGCCTGGCTGCTGGGGGTGGCCGCCGCGCTGCGCGGCGCCCCCTCCGTCGGCGACCCCGACGTCGCCCGGGTCGAGGCGCGCTGCCGGGCCGTCCTCGGCGGCGACGCCTTCGACCGGGCGTACGCCCAGGGCAGCGCGTACGTGCGGGACCGGGTGCCGATCACCCCGGACACGGACGCGGCGGCGCTGACGATCGTGGAAAGGCACCTGTCAGCGCTCGGTGGGTGAGCGGTCAGGGCCCCGGCGGACGCTGGCCACCATGAACGACACCTCCCGCAAGTGGGGCACGCTCGTCATCGCCTGCCTCGCCATGCTGCTGCTGTCCGTCGACCTCACCGTGCTGCACCTCGCCCTGCCGAAGCTCGGCGAGGACCTCGCGCCCTCGGCCACCCAGTTGCTGTGGATCGCCGACGTCTACGGCTTCGTGCTGGCCGCGCTGCTCATCACCATGGGCAACCTCGGCGACCGGATCGGGCGCAAGCGGCTGCTGCTCACCGGTCTGGCGGCCTTCGGCGCGGCCTCCGTGCTGACGGCGTACGCGCCGAACGCGCCGCTGCTGATCGCCGCCCGCGCCCTGCTCGGCGTGGCCGGGGCGACGGTCATGCCCTCGACGTTGTCGCTGGTCCGCAACGTGTTCTCCGACCCGAAGGAGCGGACCACCGCGGTCGGCGTCTGGAGCAGCGTCAGCGCGATCGGGTTCGCCCTCGGGCCGATCGTCGGCGGCCTGCTGCTCGACCACTTCTGGTGGGGCTCGGTCTTCCTGATCAACGTGCCCGTCGTCGTGGTCGTCCTGGCCGCCGGGCTCGTCGTGCTGCCCGAGTCGCGCAACCCCCGCCCCGGCCGGATCGACCTCGTCAGCGTCCCGCTGTCCGCCGCGGGCGTCCTCGGCCTGATCTACGCGATGAAGGAGGCGACGACCGGCGGCGTCGCCCAGGTCCCCGTGATCGCGGCGGCGGTGATCGCGGTCGTCGCGCTGGTCGCGTTCGTCCGCAGGCAGACCCGGCTGACCGAGCCGCTGATCGACGTCGCGTTGTTCCGGCGGCGGGCGTTCACGGCCACGGTCGGCGCCGAGCTCGTGGCGGTCTTCGCGATGCTCGCCATGTCGGTGGTCTTCGCGCAGTATTTCCAGCTCGTCATGGGCTGGTCGCCGCTGACCGCCGGGCTCGCCGGCCTGCCGGGCGGCCTGGCCGCGGGCGCCGGCGGGGCGCTGTCGGGGGTGCTCGTGCACCGGTGGGGCCGGGGGCCGATCGTCAGCCTCGGGCTGGTGCTGACCGCGACCGGGTTCGTCCTGTTCAGCCGCATCGACGTCGAGACGCCGTACCTCTACATGCTCGCCGCCATGGTCGTCCAGGGCGTCGGGATGGGCTTCACGTTCGCGGTGACCGGCGACACGCTGCTCGCCTCGGTGCCCAAGGAGCGGGCCGGGGCGGCCAGCGCGATTTCGGAGACCGCCCACGAGATGGGCGGCGCGCTCGGCATCGCCGTGCTCGGCAGCGTGCTGACCAGCGCGTACCGGAGCGGGCTGGCGCTTCCGGACGGGCTTCCGGACGGGGTGGCGGCCGAGGCCCGCGACACGCTCGCGGGCGCGCTGAAGGCCGCCGCCGCGCTGCCGGGCGACGCGGCGGGGGCCGTCGCCCGGGCCGCGCGCCAGGCGTTCGTCGAGGGCATCCACGTCACCGTGCTGACCGGCGCGGCCATCCTGCTCGTGCTCGCGGTCGCCGTGCCGTTCGCCCTGCGGGGTGTGCCCAAGGTGATCCCGGAAACCGGTGAAGAACAGACCGCAGAGGACACGGTCACCGCCCGCTGAGCCACGGCCCGCGCCCGGCAGGGCCTCCCCCTGCCCGACCCGGCGGCGTGTGGGGCCACGTGACAAGCCGAAGAGGCCCGCCGGCGACAGCGACGCCCCTGCTGCCATCCAGGTCGGCCGTATCTCCGCCGGACGCGACCCGCCACATCACGCGCCCTCGCATACGCCAGACACGCCCGCGCAATCCGCATGTCGCCGGCTTCTGGCGCATGCCGGACCCGATCGCCGGGTCCCCCGAGTCGCTGCCCGCCGGGTCGCCGCCGGCCGGCGATTCCGGCGTCGGCCGCACCGGGACGAGCGGCCCCGCCCAGCCGATTCCCCGGCCGGACGCGGCCTGTCAGGTCACGAGGGACAGCCAGCGGTCGTGGGCGCCGCCGAAGGGGCCGGTCCGGCTGCCGACGGCGTCCATCAGCCAGGCGGCCGACCGCTCCGCCTGGCGGATGATCTCCTCCGGGTAGCCGTACCGCACCCGATGCTCGGCGAACTCGTCCTCGTCGTCCAGGATCAGCCGCCCGTCGCGCATGCGGAGCACGTCGAGATCGAGGTCGGCCATCGTGATCCGGGAGTCGCCGCACACGGGGACCGTCGTGATGTCGCAGTAGATCTCCGCCTTGTGCGGCGGCGCGTTGAACGCCGCCGTCCACCACGCGTCGCGGGGAAACAGCATGACGGACGCGAACTCGAAGACCGTGGGGCGCTCGTGCCCCCGTTGGGCGATCACCCCGGCGGGACAACCGACCCAGACGCCGTGCTCGTCCTCGCCGAGCAACCGAGCGGGGTGATGCCAGTGCAGCGCCCCGCCGTATTTGCGGTAGATGATCCTCACCTCGGACACGGGCGGGACGCTACGCCACGCCCGTCTCCGAGTACAACGGGATTACCGGTCAGACCTCGACGACCACCGGGATGATCATCGGGCGGCGGCGGTAGGTGTCGCTCACCCAGCGCCCCACCGTACGCCGGATGGTCCGGCGGATCTGCATCTCGTCGGCCACCCCGGAGGCGGCGACCTCCTGCAGAGCGGTCTCGATCTGGGGAATCACCGCGTCGAACGCGTCGGGGTCGATGCCCGAGCCGCGGGCGGTGATCTCCGGTCCGCCGGCCAGCTTCCCCGTGGTGGAGTCCACGACGACGACGATGGAGATGAACCCCTCGTCGCCCAGAATGCGCCGGTCCTTGAGCGCCACGTCGGTGATGTCGCCCACCGAGGTGCCGTCCACGAAGACGTACCCGCACGGGACCGCGCCGGTGATCCTCGCCTGACCGTCGACGAGGTCCACGACCACGCCGTCCTCGGCGATCACGATGTTCTCCCGGGGCACGCCGGTCAGCTCGGCGAGCCGGGCGTGCGCCCGCAGGTGCCGCCACTCCCCGTGCACCGGCATGAAGTTGGACGGCTTGGTGAGGTTGAGCACGTACAGCAGCTCGCCGGCGGCGGCGTGGCCGGAGACGTGCACCCGGGCGTTGCCCTTGTGGATCACCCGGGCGCCCCAGCGGTTGAGGCCGTTGATGACCTTGTTGACCGCCGTCTCGTTGCCCGGCACCAGCGACGAGGCGAGCAGGACGGTGTCGCCCTCGGCGATCCTGATCGGGTGGTCGCGGTTGGCCATGCGCGACAGCGCCGCCATCGGCTCGCCCTGGGACCCGGTGCAGATCAGCACCACGTCCTCCGGCGGCCACTCCTCGATCTCCCGGGAGTCCACGAGCAGGCCGCCCGGCACCTTCAGATAGCCGAGCTCGCGCGCCACGCCCATGTTGCGAACCATCGACCTGCCGATGAGCGCGACCTTGCGGCCGTGCTTCTCGGCCGCGTCCATGATCTGCTGAACCCGGTGGATGTGCGAGGCGAAGCTCGCCACGATGATCCGCTTGGTGGCGGTGCGGAAGACGTCGTCGATGACCGGCGCGATCTCCCGCTCGCTGGTGACGAAGCCCGGCACCTCCGCGTTGGTGGAGTCGGACATCAGCAGATCGACGCCCTCGGCCCCGAGCCGGGCGAACGCCCCGAGATCGGTCAGCCGCCCGTCCAGCGGAAGCTGGTCCATCTTGAAGTCGCCGGTGTGCAGGACGAGGCCCGCCGGGGTGCGGATCGCGACGGCCAGCGCGTCGGGGATCGAGTGGTTGACCGAGATGAACTCGCATTCGAACGGCCCGAACGAGCGCCGCTCGCCCTCGATCACCTCGACCTTGACCGGCTGCATCCGGTGCTCGGTCAGCTTGCTCTCCACGAGCCCGAGCGTCAGCCGCGAGCCCACGATCGGGATGTCGCGCCGCTCCCGCAGCAGGTACGGCACCGCGCCGATGTGGTCCTCGTGGGCGTGCGTGAGCACGAGCGCCTCGATGTCGTCGAGCCGCCCCCGTATGTAGTCGAAGTCGGGCAGGACGAGGTCCACGCCCGGCTGGTCCGGCTCGGGGAACAACACGCCGCAGTCCACCACGAGCAGGCGGCCGTCGTACTCGAAGACCGCCATGTTGCGGCCGATCTCGCCGAGACCGCCGAGCGCGACGATGCGCAGGCCGTTCTCCGGCAGCGGCGGTGGCGGCCCGAGCTCGGGATGCGGATGACTCATGCCGCCCCCCTCGCCCCGCGCCGCACGCCGCCGGCCGCGTGTCGTTCCCTATGTTCGTTTTCTCTGTACACGAGGCTCATTCGGCTCCATCTGCTGATCTAATCCACAAGCTTGAGACCTCCCGTGATGAGGTCCTCCCGAAGCGCTGCGATCTGCTCCTGCGTGGCGTCCACGAGCGGCGGCCGGACATACCCCGCGTCCTGGCCCACCAGCTTCAACGCCGCCTTGACCATGATCGCTCCCTGGGTGCGCGTCATGATCGCCGAGACCACCGGGAGGAGCCGACGGTGGACGGCCAGTGCGTTCTCGACATCGCCGGAGCGGTAGGAGTCGACCATCGAGGCCAGCTCCGCGCCCGCCACATGGCCCACGACGCTGACGTACCCGACCGCGCCGACGGAAAGCCACGGCAGGTTCAGCAGGTCGTCGCCGGAGTAGAAGACGAGGCCGGTCGAGGCCATCACCTGCGAGGCCGCGAACAGGTCGCCCTTGGCGTCCTTGACGGCGGCGATCCGCGGGTGCTCGGCCAGCCGGAACAGGGTCTCGGTCGTGATGGGCACGCCGGCGCGGCCGGGAATGTCGTACAGCATCACCGGGAGGCCGGTCGCGTCCGCGACGGCGGTGAAGTGCCGGAGCAGGCCCGCCTGCGGCGGTTTGTTGTAGTAGGGAGTCACCACGAGGAGACCGTGCGCGCCGGCGCGTTCGGCGGCCCGGGCCAGTTCGACGCTGTGCCGCGTGTCGTTGGTGCCGACGCCGGCCACGACGGTGGCCCGGTCGCCGACGGCCTCGATGACCGCGCGGAGGATGCGATCTTTCTCCTCGTCGGAGGTCGTGGGGGACTCCCCGGTGGTTCCGCTAACGACCAGTCCGTCATTGCGCTGCTCGTCCACGAGATAGGCGGCGAGCCGCTGGACGCCCGCGTAGTCGACGTCGCCGTTCGCGGTGAACGGGGTGACCATGGCGGTCAGAGTGCGGCCGAAGGGGGCGTCGGAAGTTCCAGTAGGCGATGCCATAGACCGAACGGTACCCGGATCCGCAGGAGTGATGGACCTCGCCACCCCGTTATGTCCAGGAGCGCCCGCAGTGCCGTGACAACGGAAGAGGCCGCCGATATGTGCTCGGGGGTACACACATCAGCGACCTCTAACCGGGAATCGCCGCGTCTTACGCGGGCGTTACACCCGCTCGGCATAATTTTTCCGGAAGGCCGCGTACGACCCGCTCACGCACCCGACGGGCGGAAGCCGCCCAGGCCGTCAGGCATGGGATCCGGGCGGTTGCGGCTCCCGCCCGACAGGGCATGACGGATCAGTGAAGATCCGGCTCTCCCGATGAGCGGATCAACGAGACTTCCGGTTCGACGGGCTCTGGGCGGCTCAGCGAACCAGTAAGCCCCGGCGGCTGCGGCTCAGGCATGCAGGGCGGCTCATCGGACCAGTGAGCCCTCGGCGGCTCCGGCTCGCAGATCACGAGCGGATCAGTGATGCGGCCGGTTGCGGCCCGGCGGAGCATGAGCGGATCAGTGAGCCGGCGGTTCCGGCTCGCCCGGCCGTGACCGGCTCGGGGCAATCAGTGGGCCTCGCCGGAGAGCAAGCGCGCCCACAGCTCCCGCATCTGGGCGGTGACGAGCCGCTCGCTCTCGTGGATCTCCATCTTCAGGCCCCGCTTCGTCCGCCGGATGAACATCAGCCCTCCGGCGGAGCACAGCTCGTAGATCGTCGGCCTGCACTCGCACGTGTGCCGGTGAACGCGCACGCGGTCGCTGCGGTTGGTGGGTTTCAACCACGCGATCTTCTGATGCCTGTCCCTCGGAGGGCCGGCATGGATGCCGTGATAGGGCGGCGGGAGGGGAATATCAACACCTGGCCGCTTAGCGGCAATATCACCCATTAGCAGCCCTTTCACCAGGCAAAGTTGGAGTCACAGGCCATTCCCGTCACTCTCGGTGGCGCGGCGAGTACGCCAAGATTTGGAAGACCCGTCACCCCCTCAGGGATGGACTGATGGCAAACTCTGATCCGGTCTACCTGCGCGTAGTCGAGGACATTCGCCGCCAGATCGTCGACGGCACGCTCCCACCGGGCGCACCGATTCCCTCGCGGCACCAGATAACCCGGAAGTACAGCGTCGGAGAGACGGCCGCCCGTCACGCGCTGCGCGTGCTCGCACAGGAAGGCCTCATCATCGGCCGGGTGGGCTCCGGGCACCGTGTGCGGGAGAAACCGATCCTGTTCCCGCTGCACCGCAGCCGCCTCCCCGAGCCGCACGCCGCCTTCGCCAGCGACATGCAGGCGGGCGGGCGGCAGCCGAGCTGGAGCTGGCGCAGCGAGCTCGCCGACGCCCCTCCGGAGATCGCCCGCCGGCTCCGCATCGGGGAATGCAGCCCGGTGATCAGGACGAGCTACATCTTCCGCGGCGACGGCCGCCCGATGCAGCTGCTCACCTCGTACGAACTGGTCGAGCCCGGGCAGAGCCAGGCGCCCGAGGAGGGCACGTACGAACGCAAAAGCGCGGCCTTCCGGCTCGCGGCGAGCGGCCTGCCGGTCACCGAGATCAGCGAGACCGTGCACGTCCGCGTCCCCCAGCCGACCGAGAGCGATTTGCTCGAGCTCCCCGCCGGCGTCCAGGTGCTCCAGATCGAGCGCACGTACTGGGCCGGCGAGCGGCCGGTCGAAACCAGCGACGCGGTGGTGCCTGGCGACAGATTTCGCCTGGTCTACGGCATTCCAAGCCCCCTCTGAGTGTCGGTGCCCACTGGTACAACCAATCCGGATCCCCCATCCGGAGGTGCCGATGCGCGTCAAGGACATGCCCCTGGCCGACCAGCCGCGTGAGCGGCTGCTGGCGTCGGGAGCCGCGGCGCTCGCCGACAGAGAGCTGCTCGCCCTGCTGCTCGGCTCGGGCAGCAGGGGCGTGAGCGCCGTCGAACTCGCATCCCAGCTCATCGCCCACTGCGGCGATCTCGGCGAGCTGGCGCGATCCGAGCCCCATCGGCTGCTCGCCGTCCCCGGCGTCGGCCCCGCCAAGGCCGCACGCGTCGCGGCGGCGTTCCACCTCGTACGGCGGGCCCAGGCGGAGCCGGAGCGAAGCCGGATCACCTGCTCGGCCGACATCGCTTCGGCTGCCGCTCCCCTGCTGCACGGGCAGCCGCGCGAGCGGCTCGTCGTGATCGTGTGCGACGGCCGCGGCGCGGTCCTGCGCCGGACCGTGGTCACCGAAGGGGGCAGTGACCACACCCCCGCGCCCGTCCGCGACATCGTCACGACCGTCCTCCTCTCCGGCGGGGCCGCCTTCGGCCTCGCCCACAACCACCCGAGCGGATCGCTCGACCCCAGCCCCGCCGACATCGAGGTCACGGCCCGCCTCCACGAGGCCGCCGACACCGTCGGCCTCCGCTTCCTCGACCACGTGATCGTCACCGACACCGCCTGGCGCCGGATCGCGGCCGACAGCCCGACGGAGGAGCCGTAGACCCATGTTAGCTATATAGGTCTACTACTCGTATACATCTTTCCGCTAGCTGTCTGCTTTGTAGGTAGACGTCCGGTTTCGTCTATCATTCCCTCATGATTGATCGCGACGGTCCGGTGCCGATCTACAAACAGATCGCCGAGATCATCCGAGAGCAGATCGATCACGGTGAGCTTGAGCCGGGCGACGCCGTCCCGAGCGAGTCCGAAATGGAAGCCGAATACGGCATCGCCCGCCTCACCGCACGACGCGTCACCCGGGAGCTTCGCGAGCAGGGACTCGTCTACACCGTCCAAGGCGAGGGAACGTTCGTCGGGCAGCCGGGCACTCCACGGTCAGCCGAACACACGCCGGTCTACCAGCGCATAGCGGCTGACATCCTGAAACAAATCCGCAGCGGAGACCTCGTGCCCAACCGGCGCATCCCACCGGAGAAGGCGCTGATGTGAACCGCGCCGAGTTTCGTGGAGGCCGGGTTAGCTGGCTGGGGTGAGGATAGCCGTGGCGGTTTGTGTTCGGTAGTGGGTCTCGAATTCGGCTGGTGGGAGGTCGTTGCAGGCGCTGTGGAGG
>NZ_BMPY01000005.1 GCF_014647835.1 Microbispora rosea subsp. aerata | reverse complement strand
TGGACCGCCCTCCAGCACACCACGCTCAGCCCCAGCCGAATCGGCGATCTCGTCCGCGCCGCATTGGTGCTCGTGCACTTCGAACATCGCCGGATCAGGTGAAATTCAGTGAGAAAACGTCATTGAAAGCCATCTCGGCAACATCCGCGACATAACCGGCGCCATTGCGTTTGAAAGCCTCTCTGGGATCACCCTGTGAGATGACGTTGGCCACGCTGTAGCCGGTAGAGGCGGCCGAAGTCACGATGTTGAACGAGCGGATGACGCCGGCCGTCCGGGCCACCATTCCAAGCCGGGTGAGTGCGGTGGGCTCGACCTTCAAGATCGCGGCGGCGGTCTCCATCTTCTTCGGGTCCGCGGTGGCCGACCAGACCTTGAGCAGGTTCGCCTCTGCGGCAGCTCGCACCTCCACCCCAGCATGGGTCGTGCCACCCAGCAGTCTGGCAAGCCGGTTGTCACCGAAGGCAAGATCGAGAAGGTTGTTGACTCGGACCCCGGCGAGCGCCCTACCCTTCTCCACGACCTTTCCCGCGACATCCAGTTCGAAGTAATGAGGCAGCCGGGCCGCGTAGTCACGATAGAGCTTGCTCTTCATGAACAGCTGGCGGGTGAGGCCGGTGAGGCTGTTGACCGGTGCCGTGAGAGATCTCGTAGACAGCGCGACTCGGCTGCGCGATATGCGACTTTGCAGCCATGGTGTCGCTTTGACCAGGCTGCTTTGCAGCGCGCTGTCCTTGGCCTTCGCCAGCAGTGGGTTGACGTTAGGCCCCAGCACATGGTTGTTGAACAGCACACGGCTGAGGGATACGGCTTGGGTGGTGACGATCGGGGCGGTCCAGGTGACTCCGCGGACATCGCCCACGACTTTGAGGATCTTGGCGACCGTCTCCTCGTGCGGCTGGAGGGCCGGGATGGCCTTGCTGATGGCGGCCGCCTCGAGCCGCTTCAGGTAGTCGTCCAGCGACTCACCGGGCTTGCGGTGGAAATCCGTATTTCCAGTCTTGTTCGCCCAGTCCGCGACCGAGTTGACGGAGATGAGAGTCGCGGGATCGATCTTGTTGCCATTCGCCAGGATTTCCAGCGGTGGAAATCCCGCCCACACGAGCCCGGCGAACGGATCGCCTGTCTCCAGTCGGCCGATGGCCGCCCGCTGCCTCAGGTCCTTCGCCGTCTCGCTCCCCCAGCCGGGTATTTCCCGAAGCGGTGCGACGATTTGGGACGCCTGTAACGGCCAGGCGCGCTTAAAAACCTCGTCCGCTGACCTATTCAGGTCGTCCATAAGGCCAGCCAAGCGTTCAAGCTCTTCAGGCCTGAAGCTCCGCGTCACGCCTTCCCCCATGCGGCGGGAGCCTACCTGTAACTTATCCTCTTATAAAGAGCTTTGAGAGGAGAAAGCGTGCCGCTTCCGCCCGAAGTGCAGGAACTCGAGAACCGAGCCGCCAAACTTCGGGAATTAGCCAATGACGTGGAAAAACTGGTCGATCCGGTGAACAGCATGGCGGCCTCCATGGAGTGGTCGGGTCCGTTGACCGACCGGATCCGCGGCCAGATCGGAACCTGGAAGACGCGCTGCGGCACGGTGGCGGCCCGGCTTCTCGAAGAGGCGGATCGGCTGCAGCGCGAGGCCCGCGACCTGGCTAACAAGCACTGACGCGACGGCCGGCAAGAACGCGCTGAACAAATCCCGCGGCGGACCACTCGAACGACACGTCAACCTATCGGCAAGGAGTGCACGATGCGCAGGGTTATGACGTCAGCGGTGATGGCAGCCGTGGCGACCGTGACGGCTACGGCGCTCGGCACGGGTCAGGCTATGGCGTCACCGGCGGCACAGGCGACGGCCGGGGTGGCGAGCGGGGCCGAAGCCAAGGCGAAGCTGCCCAAGGGATTCCTGCTGAACGAGGCCAAGATGGACCGCCCGCGCAAGCCGTGGGAGCACCTGAAGCTCAGCGACAGCCTGAAGCGGCCCCTTGAGGTGAACCCGTGCGACCGCAACACCGCCCGCGACGGCCGCAGCGCGAGCCGTACGTTCACCTATCTGGCGGAAACCGACTACCGGAGTGAGCAGGTCGTGCTCTACCCGTCCAAGCGGGCCGCGAAGGCGGCGATGCGCACCCTACGCGCCGACCTGGCCAAGTGCGACTCGGGAGGCCGCGGCCCCGAGCGCTACGCGTACCGCTGGAAGAGCACCGACATCGGCGACGAGGCCATCCGGGTCGGCGGCTTCTTCTTCGAGAACCGAACCCGCTCGGTCGTCGTCCGCCGGGGCAGCGCGATCGCGGTTTACGTCAGGACCGGCCTGGTGACCAAGAGCCTCCCGGTCTCCCAGTTCCGCCCGCTGATCAAGGACGCGCGCAAGATGGCCGCCAAGCTCTGCGGCCTCCCCGGCGTCTGCAAGTAAGCACGGCGCCCACGGCCGGACTCGGCGCCCGCGTGCGGGGTTGAGCCGGGCTCAGCACCCGCGCACAAGGCCGGGCCGGCACTCGCGTCCGGGGCCGGGCTCGCGGCGCGGGCGGCGACGGCGGCCTAGACGAGCGTCGGCGGCCTTGACGCGCGTCTACGGGACCGCCGCCCAGCATCCCGCCGCCCGCTACCCCGACCACCCCGCGGCCCCCGTGGGGGCCGACGCCGCCGTGCGACCCCCGTACGGGCCGGCGTCGGTGTTCGGCCCCGGCGTATGGCGTACGGACGACTCCCGCGCGACGCCCGCCGGCGTCTGACGGCGGGCGAGGCCCGGCCGTCGCCCCCATCGCGAAAAGACCGGCCGGGCGAATCCGCGGGAACCCCCTGGATCAGTGCCGTTCGGCGGCCTCGACGACGTTGGCCAGCAGCATGGCCCGGGTCATCGGCCCCACGCCGCCGGGGTTGGGCGCGACGAAGCCCGCCACCTCGCGGACGTCCGGGGCCACGTCGCCGGTGAGCTTCCCGTCGACCCGCGAGACGCCCACGTCGAGCACGGCCGCGCCGGGCTTGACCATGTCGGCGGTGATGAGGTGGGGCACTCCGGCCGCCGCGACCACGATGTCGGCCCGGCGCACGTGGGACGCCAGGTCCTGGGTGCCGGTGTGACAGAGGGTGACGGTGGCGTTCTCCGTGCGGCGGGTGAGCAGCAGGCCCAGCGGGCGGCCCACGGTGATGCCCCGCCCGACCACGACGACTTCGGCGCCCTTGAGCGGCACGCCGTACTCCTGGAGGAGGACCACGATGCCGCGCGGCGTGCACGGCAGCGGCGCGTCGACCATGTGCACGAGCCTGCCCAGGTTCACCGGGTGGAGGCCGTCGGCGTCCTTCGCCGGGTCCATGCGCTCGATGAGCGCCTGGGTGTCCAGGTGACGCGGCAGCGGCAACTGGATGATGTAGCCGGTGCAGGCGGGGTCGGCGTTCAGCTCGTCGACCGCGGCCTCCACGTCCGCCTGGGTGGCGCTTTCCGGAAGGTCCTTCCGGATGGAGGTGATGCCGACCTCGGCGCAGTCGCGGTGCTTGCCCGCGACGTAGATCTGGCTGCCCGGGTCGTCGCCGACCAGGATCGTGCCCAGACCGGGGGTGACGCCCCGCGCCGTCAGGGCCTTCACCCGCTCCGCCAGCTCACTCTTGATCTTGGCGGCGGTCGCCTTGCCGTCCAGAACCTGCGCGGTCATGGCACTCCCTGTCCTTCCGGATGGTCCTACCGGTGGTCGTACCGGGTGCTTACTGTCCCCCCTCACGGCGCTCGATGATCCGGCGCGTGAAGGGGATGAACTCCACGATCCGCCAGCCGGCGTACGCGGCCAGCGCGGCGATGGGCAGCAGCGCGATGGGGCTGTTCCACACGCCGTTCAAGGTCGCGAAGGAGTTCAGGATCGTATCAATGAGCATGGAGCGACTCCCGGGGAGGATGGGGTGAGCACTTCAGGCTAACCACCCAAAAAGGGTGATCGTGCCGTTTTCACCCCATCCGTCCCGATTGTCGCCTTTAGTGGCGGTGCGCCGGACTTCTCGATCAGTGGAAGAAGTGCCGGGTGCCGGTGAAGTAGAGCGTGATACCGGCCTCCTTCGCGGCCTCGATGACCTGCTCGTCGCGGATCGAGCCGCCGGGCTCGACGATCGCCTTCACCCCCGCCTCGGCCAGCACCTGCAGGCCGTCGGGGAACGGGAAGTACGCGTCGGAGGCGCCGACCGATCCTGCCGCCCGCTCACCGGCCCGGGAGACCGCCAGCCGGGCCGAGTCCACCCGGTTGACCTGGCCCATGCCGACGCCGACGGTCGCGCCGCCGGACGCCAGCAGGATCGCGTTGGACTTCACCGAACGGCAGGCCCGCCAGGCGAAGGCCAGGTCGGCCAGCACCTCGGGCGAGGCCGGCTCGCCCGCCTTGAGCTCCCAGGTGGAGGGGTCGTCGCCGGGCGCGTCCACCCGGTCGACCGTCTGCACGAGCAGCCCGCCGTCGATGCGGCGGAACTCGGCGGCGTTCGACGGGCCCTCGGGGCAGGCGAGCAGGCGGATGTTCTTCTTCTCCCTGAGCACCTCGAGCGCGTCCGGCGCGAACGACGGCGCGACCACCACCTCGGTGAAGATCGGCGCGATCTGCTCGGCCAGCTCCCGGGTCACCTCGCGGTTGACCGCGATGACCCCGCCGTACGCGGAGACCGGGTCGCACTCGTGCGCCTTGCGGTGAGCCTCGGCCACGTCGGCGCCCACGGCGATGCCGCACGGGTTGGCGTGCTTGATGATCGCCACGCACGGCTCGGCGAAGTCCCACGCGGCCCGCCAGGCGGCGTCGGCGTCCACGTAGTTGTTGTAGGACATCTCCTTGCCGTGGAGCTGCTCGGCGTTGGCCAGGCCGCCCTTCTCGCCGGTGTAGAGCGCCGCTCCCTGATGCGGGTTCTCGCCGTACCGCAGGGCGGCCTTGCGCTGCCACGCCGCGCCCATGAACGACGGCCAGTCGCCCTCGGGCGCGTACACGTTGGCGAACCACGACGCGACCGCGACGTCGTAGGCGGCGGTGTGCGCGTACGCCTTGGCGGCCAGCCTCCTGCGCTCGGTCAGCGTGAAGCCGCCCTCGGCGACCGCGGCCAGGACCTCGCCGTACGCCGCGGGGTCGACGACCACGGCCACCGTGCCGTGGTTCTTGGCGGCGGCGCGGATCATCGCGGGGCCGCCGATGTCGATCTGCTCGACGCACTCGGCGTCGGAGGCGCCGGAGGCGACCGTGGCCGCGAACGGATACAGGTTCACCACCGCGAGCTGGAACGGCTCGATCTCCAGCTCCTCGAGCTGCTTGACGTGCGAGGCGTTGGCGCCGTCAGCGAGCAGCCCGGCGTGGACGCGTGGGTGGAGGGTCTTGACCCGTCCGTCGAGGCACTCGGGGAATCCGGTGAGCGACTCCACCTTCGTGACCGGCACGCCGTACGAGGCGATCGCGGCGGCCGTGCCGCCGGTCGACACGATCTCCACGCCCGCGGCCTCGAGCCCCCGCGCCAGGTCTTCGAGACCCGTCTTGTCGTAAACGGTGATCAACGCACGGCGGATGGCGATGCGGGTCACTTCGTGGTCCTTCCTGATGTAGGGCCTTGAGCGGTATCTCCTGCGGCGTTCCCCGGCCCGAGGCGGACCGTCCGCCCGGTCAGGGTCCAGCCCTCGCGGGCCATGCGGCCGACGGTCTCGACGAGCAGCCTGCGCTCGACGGTCTTGATCCGCTCGTGCAGCGACTCCTCGTCGTCCCCCTCCCGTACGGGCACCGCCTCCTGGGCGATCACCGGGCCGGTGTCCACGCCCGCGTCGACGAGGTGGACCGTGCAGCCGGTGACGCGGACGCCGTACGCGAGGGCGTCGCGGACCGCGTGCGCGCCGGGGAAGGCCGGCAGCAGCGCCGGATGGGTGTTGACGACCGGGAACGCGCCCAGCACGCGAGGGCCGAGGATCTTCATGAACCCGGCGGAGACCACCAGGTCGGGCTTGTGCTCGGCGATGCGCCCGGCCAGCCTCTCGTCCCACTCCTCCCGGGTGGGGTGGTCGCCCACCCGTTCGACGAACGTGGGAACGCCGGCGCGTTCGGCCCGCGCCAGGCCCTCGATGCCGGTACGGTCGGCCCCGACGGCGACGACGGTCGCGCCGAACGCGTCATCCGCCGCCGCGTCCAGCAGCGCTTGCAGGTTGGTCCCCGAACCCGAGACGAGGACGACGAGCCGGAAGGACAGAGCGGAACTCCTTCGTGAGCTGCCTTCGTTTTGCAGGTGATTGCCGGGAGATGGTTCCTTAGAGAGTGGTCGAGCGTGAGGGCCGTCCCTCGACGCAGCTAAAGCGTATCGGGCGCCGGCCATCACGACTGACGACGGGCTATGCGGAACGCGAGGCGAGGAGACCGTGACAACACCCCTACAGACGCCGGCCCCTGCGACCGGAGGGCGCAGGGCTCTCGCACTCGCCATCATGGCGCTGGTCTTCACGCTGATGCTGCCGGCCGCCGGGCTGGCGCTGTCGATCTTTGCGATCTTCATCGCGATCCGCGACCTGCGCATGCTCAACCGTGAACGGCGCGGGATCGGGATGGCGACCGGGGCCGTCGTGCTCTCGTCGCTCGCGTTCTTCCTGGGGATCGTGACCACGGGCTTCCAGCTCTACTTCTCCGACGAGCTGAACGCGTACAACGAGTGCCGCAAGGGCGCGGGCACGGTGGCGGCCCAGCAGGAGTGCTCCGACCAGCTCATGCGATCGTTCGAGCGGAAGATGGGTGTGGCCTGGCCCTCCGGAGTCCCCGCCCCCGCCTGAGGCGCCGCCCTTTGGTGTCCTGCGTGTGGAGGCGCTCGCGGGCTTGCCCTTGACGCATGGGTCAGGGGTTAGCCTCGCGGCGCCGTACGGCGTCCCGCGCCGTCCCCTCCGACACCACGGGAGTCACCATGCCGGCACCCCTGCCCCGCATCACCCGGGAGATCCGGCTCGCCGAGGTCCCAGCCGGACTGCCCGGCCCCGAGCACCTGACCCTCGCCGAGGTTCCGCTGCCCCTGCCCGAGGCCGGCGAGGTCCTGGTGCGCAACCGCTGGTTCCAGGTCTTCCCCTCGCTGCGCACGCTCATCGCCGGAGGCGTGCCGGGCACGCCCTTCCCTCCGCTGCGGCCCGGGGACACGCTGTTCGGCCCGGCCGTCGGCGAGGTCGTCACGGCCCCGGACGGCTGCGGTCTGCGGCCGGGCGACCTGATCGCGCACTACCGGGGCTGGCGCGAGCACGCCGTCGTCCCCGTGTCCGCGCCGCTGGGCGACGATCTGCCCGATCCGGCCGCGCACCTGGCTCCGGGCGCCACCGCGTACGCCGCGCTGACCCGCATCGCCCGCTTGCGCGCGGGCGAGACGGTGCTCGTCACCGGGGGCGCCGGAGGCGTCGGGTCGCTGGCCGGGCAGATCGCCAGGCGACTGGGCGCGGCACGCGTGATCGGCACCACCGGCTCGCCGGCGAAGGCCGAGCGCATGACCGCCGAGCTCGGCTACGACGCGGTGGTGCTCCGCGACGGAAGCCCCATCGGCGGGCGGCTGGCCGAGGCGGCACCCGACGGCGTGGACGTGGTCGTGGACAATGTCGGCGGCGAGCAGCTCCGGGCCGCCATCGCCGTGGCGCGGCCCGGCGCCCGCCTCGCCGTCGTCGGCACCCTGGCCACGCAGCTTTCCGCCGCGTCCGGCGGCACGACCGCCCCGGTGGAGCTGGACGCCTTCCAGCTCATCGCCAAGAACCTCACCCTGCGCGGCTTCGTCGGCGTCGACGAGGACACGCGCGCGGAGTGGACGCGGCGCTTCGGCGCCTGGCTCCGCTCGGGTGCCGTCGTCTTCCCCCACACCCGCGTGCCCGGCATCGAGAACGCGCCCCGGGCGTTGCGTGAGCTGTTCGAGGGACGGCACCTGGGAACGGTCGTCGTGGAAATCTAGTGTGTCGTCCACCGCCGGGGCGGAACGGGAACCGCGAGCGTCGTGCCCGGCGGGACTCGCGAGGCCCACACGCGCCTTTCGGCCCGCCGCCCGCCCCGACGAGGTTCGTGGACACCGCCAGACACGGCAGGGGAGGCCCTATGCGGATCGGCGAGGCGGCGGCCGCCGCCGGGACCACGCCACGCGCGCTGCGCCTGTACGAACAGCGCGGGTTGCTTCCGCCGCCCGCGCGCACGCCGTCGGGCCAACGGGAGTACGGCCCGCGCGACGTCGCCCGCATCCGCCTGGTGCGCCAGTTGCTCGCCCTCGGCCTGACCATCGAAGACGTCGCCCGCTGCGCCGACCGGCTGGACCTGCTCGAGGGTGACACGCTCCCTCCGTACGGCAGCCCGGGCTGCACCGGCAGCGGTGTCGTGCAGCGCCGGATCGCCGCCCTGGACGCCGAGATCGCCCGCCTGACGGAGGTGCGGGACCGCCTCGCCGCGTCCATCGCCGTGTCCGTCGCCGAGCCGGAGCCGCCCGGAAACGGTCAGTCGCGGTCCCAGGCGTAGGGATCGAGATAGATGACGTGCCCGCCGCGGTCGTCGGTCTCGTCGACGATGTCCTTGCGCGGCTTCGGAGGCGGCGTGAAGGCGCGCTTCGCGGGCGGCTCGCGGCGGATGTCGAGGGTTTTCCCGGCGGCGCCGGCCCGCCGTACGCCGATGTCCTTAAAGGTCTCGGCCGCCGCCGCGGCGTGCTCGTCGGTCCAGTCGTCCCTGATGACCGGGATCGGCTGAGTCTCCGCCTCGGTGGCGTCCAGCCAGTGGCCCGGCAGGTGGGCGCCGCGGGCGGCCCGCACCTTCCCGGCCGCCTTGGCGATGACGGCCCCGGCCCTGCGCACCGGCTCGGGCGCGACGGCGGGCCGCCGGGTGATCAGCCACCAGTTGGTGATGCCGGCCGAGATGCCGGCGGCCACGCCGACCTCGAGCGTGACCGACAGGGCGACCTCCCAAGGGGACGGCCCCATCGCGGCCAGCCGCGCGCCGCCGAGCGGGCCGCCCGACAGCGCGGCGAGCGTCCCGGCGACGAGACCGGAGGTGACGCCGCAGACGAACCCCCACAGCGGCGCGGCCTCGATCGACGGGGTCGGCGCGACGCGGGCCGTCACCACGCCGGCCACCGCCCCGGCCGCGAACGGCACCGCGATCACGCCCATGACCCACGCCGGTGCGGCGCCCGAGGACGGCAGGGCGCCCAGGAGCGGCAGCATGGGCACCGCGCTCAGCTTGACCCCGGTGGGCGCGACCAGCGTCCCGGCGCCCACCGCGAAACCGGGCCCCGAGATGTACGCCATGCCCCAGATGACGGCGTTGAAGAAGTAGAGGACCTCCAGGAGCAGGAGCAGCAGGCCGCCGACCACTCCGGGGCTGAGGACCTCCGACATCTGCTGGATCCGGGGGAAGTTGACCACCACCGCGCCGAGGACCAGCACGGCCCCGGCCAGGAGCATCAACGCGATCGAGACGGCCGTGCCCGCCACGAGCGACCGAGGCCGCTCGGGCAGCAGGCGCAGCATCGAGCGCCACGGCCCGATGGTGCGGGCGGTGGCCACCGACCCGGTGACGAAGGCCAGCAGCAGGTGGCTGGCGAGCGCCTCTCCCAGGGACGGTTGCATGATCTCGTTGCCGGAGACGAGGGCGATCACGCTCGCGAGCAGCGCGTACGGCGCGGCCAGCGAGATGCCGGCCTGGGCGATGAGCGCGAGCTGGGCGCGGCGCCTGGCGTTCTCGACGTCGCGGGGCGTGCCCTTGGGCAGCCGGGCAGGCATCCGCACCCGCAGGTCGGCGTCCCTGGCCATCCACAGGCCGGCCCGGTAGAGCAGCGCCCCCGGCAGGATCATCAGCCCGATGGGCAGCAGGCCCACCCGGCCGCCGGGGATCGTGAAACCGGCGTGGTGGGCGGCGAGCCAGAGCTGGCAGGCCGTACGGAAGACACCGGGCAGGCCCTCGCCGAACGGCCCGCGGGGCGCGGCCATCCAGCCGATGAGCGTCAGCGTGGTGAGCACGGCGAGGCCGACGCCGAGCGTCGAGACCGCGGCCAGCATGCCGGAGACGGGGAGCGGACGGCGGGTCTCCTCGTCGCCGACGCCCGCGCGGCCGAGCACGGCACGGGGAGCGGTCCTGAACTGGTCGAGAAGGCCCGTCACGTTACCGCATCATCCCAGCCCCGCGGCCCGCCTCCACGTCGCCACGCCGAGGAGCGCGCAATCCGGACGCATCGGCCGGCGCTTTCCGGGCCGGCCGGACCTCGCCCCAAGCCTCGCGCTCACACCACCATCACGGCGGCGGACGCCGTCCCGGGCCTCGCGCTCACACCACCATCACGGCGGCGGGCCTCGTCCCCGGTCTCACGCTCACACCACCGCCGCCGTCGGCGGCGGGAGCGCGCGGGGGTTCCCGGATCTCCCGTCGTGGCGAGCACGGCCGGATGGGCGCGTCGCGCGGCCGGGAGGAGACCCAGCCGAAGGCCTTGGGCGTCCTTCCCCGGCCCCCGCGGAAATTCCACGTCCTGTGAGGAATCTCCGCGGGTGGGCGGGAACGCCGCGAGACGCCGGCTGGGCGACCGCCGTCGGCTCCGCGGATCGCGGGACACGACCGAAGGTCGCGGACGGCGGCCGGACGGGTGCGCGATCAGCGAGCGGACATGATCTCGCGCATCAGGCGGGCGGTCTCGCTGGGCGTGCGGCCGACGCGGACGCCGACCTTCTCCAGGGCTTCCTTCTTGGCCTGGGCGGTGCCGGCGGAGCCGGACACGATCGCGCCGGCGTGGCCCATGGTCTTGCCCTCGGGCGCGGTGAACCCGGCCACGTAGGCGACGACCGGCTTGGTCACGTGCTCCTCGATGTAGGCCGCCGCGCGCTCCTCGGCGTCGCCGCCGATCTCGCCGATCATCACGATCGCGTCGGTGTCCGGGTCGTCCTGGAACGCCTGGAGAGCGTCGATGTGCGTCGTGCCGATGACCGGGTCGCCGCCGATGCCGACGCAGGTGGAGAAGCCGATGTCGCGCAGCTCGTACATCAGCTGGTAGGTCAGCGTGCCGGACTTCGACACCAGGCCGATGCGGCCCTTGGTGGTGATGTCGGCCGGGATGATGCCGGCGTTGGAGGCGCCGGGCGAGGCGATGCCGGGGCAGTTCGGGCCGATGATGCGGGTCTTGTTGCCCTTGGAGACGGCGTACGCCCAGAACTCGGTCGTGTCGTGGACCGGCACGCCCTCGGTGATGACCACGCACAGCGGGATCTCGGCGTCGATGGCCTCGCGTACGGCGGCCTTGGTGGCGGCCGGGGGCACGAAGACGACGGACACGTCCGCGCCCGTCTGCTCGATGGCCTCCTTGACCGTGCCGAAGACCGGCAGGCCCTCGTGGGTGATGCCGGCCTTGCGGGCGTTCACGCCGCCCACGACCTTGGCGCCGGAGGCGAGCATGCGGCGGGTGTGCTTGGTGCCCTCGGCACCGGTCATGCCCTGAACGATGATCTTGCTGTTCTCGGTGAGCCAGATAGCCATTACGCACCTACCGCGGCGAGCTCGGCGGCACGCTTTGCCGCTTCGTCCATCGTGTCGACCAGCTCGACCCGCGGCAGCGCGGCGTCGGCCAGGATCTGCCGCCCGAGAGCGGCGTTGTTGCCGTCCAGCCGGACGACGAGCGGGTGGGTCACTTCCTCGCCGCGGCTCTCCAGGAGCTTGAAAGCCGCCACGATGCCGTTGGCGACCGCGTCACAGGCGGTGATGCCGCCGAAGACGTTCACGAAGACCGACTTCACCGACGGGTCGGACAGGATGATCTCCAGGCCGTTCGCCATGACCTCGGCCGAGGCGCCGCCGCCGATGTCGAGGAAGTTGGCCGGCTTCGGCTGGCCGGGGAACGCCTCGCCCGCGTACGCCACGACGTCGAGCGTGGACATGACCAGGCCCGCGCCGTTGCCGATGATGCCGACGTTGCCGTCAAGCTTGACGTAGTTGAGGTGCTTCTCCTTGGCCCGGGCCTCCAGCGGGTCTTCCGCGGCCTTGTCGACGTAGGCCAGGTGCTCCGGCTGGCGGAAGTTCGCGTTGTCGTCGAGGGTGACCTTGCCGTCGAGCGCCTTCACCTGGCCGTCGGCCGACAGGATCATGGGGTTGACCTCGACGAGCGAGGCGTCCTCGTCGACGAACACGGCCCACAGCTTCTCGATCAGCTCGGCCGCGCCGTCCAGCGCCTGCTGCGGCAGACCGCCGGCCACCGCGATCTCGCGGGCCTTGGCGCGGTCGACGCCGGTCAGCGGGCTGATCGGCACCTTCGCCACCTTCTCCGGCGTGGTGTGCGCGACTTCCTCGATGTCCATGCCGCCGGAGGCGGAGCAGATCGCCAGGAACGTGCGGTTGGCACGGTCGAGCAGGAAGGAGAAGTAGTACTCCTCCGCGATCTGGCTGGCCTCCTCGATCAAGACCTTGTGGACCGTGTGGCCCTTGATGTCCATGCCGAGGATCTGCGTCGCCTTCGCGTACGCGTCCGCGGCGTCGTCGGCCACCTTCACGCCGCCGGCCTTGCCGCGCCCACCGGTCTTGACCTGGGCCTTGACGACAACGCGTCCGGTGAGCTGCTCGGCAGCCGCCCGCGCCTCCTCCGCGGTGTGCGCGACGATTCCGCGCGGCACCGGGATGCCGTATTCCGCGAAGAGCTCCTTCGCCTGATGTTCGAACAGGTCCACGAGGGTCCGTCCCTTTTGATGTCCGAGGCCGGGCGCCGTCGTCCCGCCCGGCGTTTCCGCGCATGAAGCCTAGTCCCCGTACGAGCGTGACCTCGTCATCGGGTCCCGCTGAAGCCTTGCCAACGGCCCTCGAGTACGGCAAAGTTGGGCAAATTACCTAAACGGTGGCTGGAACCGCCGAACGGACCCATTCCACGATCTCCTGGGTCGTGGAGCCGGGCGTGAAAATCCTGGCGACCCCCATCTTCGTCAGCTCGGGGATGTCGGCCTCGGGGATGATGCCCCCGCCGAACACGATGATGTCTTCGGCGCCCTCCTCCCGCAGGACCTCGAAAAGCCGGGCGAACAGCGTCATGTGGGCGCCGGACAGGATGGACAGCCCGATGGCCGCCGCGTCCTCCTGGATGGCCGTACGGACGATCTGCTCCGGCGTCTGGTGCAGGCCCGTGTAAATGACCTCCATGCCCGCGTCGCGCAGCGCCCGCGCCACCACCTTGACTCCACGGTCGTGCCCGTCGAGCCCAGGCTTCGCGACGACGACCCGAATCCTGCCTGCCATGAAGACCTCCCGCAGCTGGTGCTCGCTGCCCGAAGCGTAACCGCCGCCCGGGGCCGGGCAGAGAGACGGCCCCGCGTCAGCCCGCCGGGCACTCCCGCAGCAGCGCGCGCAGGCCGTCCACGAGCCCTTGCCGCTCCTGCGGGGTCATCGTGCGCACGGCCGCGACCAGTGGGTCGTCATACCCGGGATCTCCTCGTCCCGCACGCGCGCTCGCCGCGCGTCCCGCATCGGTGATCCGGACGTACACGCGCCGCCGGTCGCTTCGGCCCCGTACGCGCCCGACGAGGCCGCGGCTCTCCATGCGGTCGAGAAGCTCGGTGGTCGCGGCGGGTGACAGCCGCAGGCGCCCGCCCAGATCGCCCACCGTGAGCGGGCCGTGCGCCACCAGACAGCGCAGGACCGACAGCATGCGGGCCGTCACGTCGCCGCCCCGCGGAGAGCGGCCGGACGGGCGCAGACACCGGTGAACGGCGGGGTAGAGCCGGGAAATCTCCTCGACCGCCGTTTTCTCCTCCATCGCGTCCTTTCACATCCGAACTTTTCGCGGCGAAATAATAATCAGGCCGTATATTGCATCTCTACCTGAGAACTCACAGGAAATCTGGATTTTCGTGACTTTCCTGTGATCATGAGTCGCAAGGACTCCCGAGCCGCCCTCTCGATCTTGAGGGCGCTTACGGGAGGAAAATCATTGTGAAGCGAGCACTGATGGCGCTGGCGTGCGCCACGACGGCCGCGCTGCTGGCGCCCGCCGTCTCCGCACCCGCGCAGGCTCACACCTCTGCTCAGGTCTCTGTTCAGGCGAAGGCTCCCGCCGCCGACCCGGTGACCGCGCTGCGCAAGCAGTACGCCGCCGGCCACGGCGTGCGGTACGTCTCCTCGGGCGCGGTGACCATCGCCGGCATTCAGGGGATCAAATTCTCCGCGCACGGCGGCTACGCCTTCAACCGGTCCGGCATCGCCGCCACCGAGAGCGTCCAGAAGGCCAAGTGGAACGACCTGCTGAAGGACGAGATCGACGACCTGGAGGGCGCGGACGACCCCGTCCACAAGATCGTGATCGGCACGACGGGCTACTACTCCGGCGGGGTCTACGCGAGTGTGCTCCCCGAGGGCAAGACCTGGCTGCGGCTGCCCGGCGAGCGGCCGGCCTCCACGCTGAGCCTGCTGGTGAACCCCGTCGACGCGCGCGCCCTCAAGACGGTCCTCGCGACCACCAAGGCCAAGAGGCCGGGCGGGAAGGTCAACGGCGTGAAGACCACGCTCTACCGCGGCACCATCACGCTCGGACAGCTCATCCAGGCCGACCCGAGCGTCAAGGAAGGCTTCGCCGGCCTGGGGACGAACCCGGGCAAGACCGTGGTGTCCTGGAAGCTGTGGATCGGCCCCGACCAGCTCGTCCGCCGCGCGTCGGCCGGCACCGACCTGAAGCTGAAGATCGACGGGGACTCGTTCACCGTCACCCTGTCCGAGGACACCAGGTTCGCCGGGTGGGGCAAGAAGGTCACGGTCAAGGCCCCGCCGAAGAGCAAGATCGCCAACGTGACCGACATCGACAGCGAGGTGCCGGACACGCCGGGGATCATCGACATCGCCAAGTGATCCCCCTCGGCCCGCTCCGGTCGCGCGCGTGACCGGGTGAACACGGCCAAACACGGCCACCGCATAACGCCCGCCGCCTGACCGGCCCCCACGCGGCCGATCAGGCGGCACCGCGGAGGTCCGTCCCGCCCGGGGCCGAGACGGCCGGACCGGCCGCGGGCCGGGTCCCGGCCTGCGGTTGGCAAGCTCCCGGCGCGCAACCTGACGGACTCCCGGCCTGCGGTCCGGCAAGCTCCCGGCGTGCAACTTGGCGGGCTCGCGGCGTGCGGCAGCGCGGGAGCGAGCACCCTCGCGGGGGCGCGACAGAGACGGCCGGGGCCCGGGTGGTGATCACCCGGGCCCCGGCCGTCGACGCTTGAATCGGAGCTTGCCGATCAGAGTTTCTCGATCGGGGCGTAGGCGAGCAGCAGGGTCTTCTCGCCCTCGCTGCCGAAGTCGATCTTCACCCGGGTCTTCTCCGCCTGGCCCTCCACCGCCACCACCGTGCCGAGCCCGAACGTGTCGTGGGTGACCCGGTCGCCCGGCGACAGGTTCGGAATCTGCCGGCCGCCGGTCTTGCGCGCGGGAGCCGTACGGGCGGCCGGGCGGGAGGTTCCGGCGGACCAGGCCGTCTTGCCGGGGTCGCCGCGCCACTCCACCAGGTCGCCCGGCACCTCCGACAGGAAGCGGGACGCCGGGTTGAACGACGGCGCGCCCCACGCCGAGCGGACCGCCGACCTGGACAGGTAGAGCCGCTCCATGGCCCGGGTGATGCCGACGTAGGCCAGCCTGCGCTCCTCCTCCAGCTCCTTCGGGTCGCTCAGCGAGCGCATGTGCGGGAAGACGCCGTCCTCCATGCCCGTGAGGAACACCACGGGAAACTCCAGGCCCTTGGCGGTGTGCAGGGTCATCAGCGTGACCACCCCGCCGTGGTCGTCGCCCTCCGGGACGCGATCACCCGGCGGGACGACGCCTCCGGCCCCTCCCCCGAGCTGGTCGGCGTCGGCGACCAGCGAGACCTGCTCCAGGAAGTCGACGAGCGTGCCCTCCGGGTTCGCCTCCTCGAACTCGGCGGCCACCGAGATCAGCTCGTTGAGGTTCTCCAGCCGGCTCTCGTCCTGCGGGTCGCCCGAGCTTTCCAGCTCGGTCCGGTAGCCGGTGGCGTTCAGCACCTCCTCCGCCAGGTCGGACAGCGGAAGCTCCTTGGCGCGCAGCTCGTCCAGCATCGCGACGAAGTCGCGGATCGCGTTGAGCGAGCGCGTGGCCACCCCCGGCGCCTCGTCGGCCCGGCGCAACGCGTCCCAGAACGGGATGCGCTCCCGGTTGGCGAACGCCTCGATCATCGCCTCGGCCCGCTCGCCGATGCCGCGCTTGGGCACGTTGAGGATGCGCCGCAGCGACACCGTGTCGTTCGGGTTGGCCAGGACCCGCAGGTAGGCGAGCAGGTCCTTGACCTCCTTGCGCTCGTAGAACCGCACCCCGCCCACGACCTTGTACGGCAGGCCGGTGCGGATGAAGATCTCCTCGAACACCCGGGAGGCGGCGTTGGTGCGGTAGAAGACCGCCACGTCGCCGGGCTTGACGCCGTGCTCGTCGGCGAGCCGGTCGACCTCCTGCGCGACGAACATGGCCTCGTCGTGCTCGTTGTCGGCGACATACCCGATGATCTTCGGGCCGGCGCCCTGGTCGGACCACAGGTTCTTCGGCTTGCGGCCCTCGTTGCGGGAGATGACCGCGTTGGCGGCGTTCAGGATCGTCTGGGTGGAGCGGTAGTTCTGCTCCAGCAGGATCGTCCGCGCGTCCGGGTAGTCGCGCTCGAACTCCAGGATGTTGCGGATCGTCGCGCCGCGGAAGGCGTAGATCGACTGGTCGGCGTCGCCGACGACCACCAGCTCGGACGGCTCGACGCCCTCCCGCACCACGTCGCCGTCGGCGGTGCGCACCTCGGGCCGCCCGACCAGCTCGCGGATCAGCATGTATTGCGCGTGGTTGGTGTCTTGGTATTCGTCGACCATCACGTGCCGGAACCGCCGCCGGTAGTGCTCGGCCACGTCCGGGAAGAGCTGGAACAGCGTGACCGTCAGCATGATCAGGTCGTCGAAGTCCATCGCGCCGGCCTCGGTGAGCCGCCGCTGGTAGGCGCGGTACGCCTCGGCGAGCGTGCGCTCCAGATGGGTCGAGGCCCGGTCGGCCGCCGTGTCGTAGTCGATCAGCTCGTTCTTGAAGTTGCTGACCTGGGCCGAGAAGGACCGCGGCGGGTAGCGCTTGGGGTCGAGGTCGAGCTCGCGGCACACCATCGCCATGAGCCGCTGGGCGTCGGCCTGGTCGTAGATGGAGAAGCTGGAGGTGAAGCCCAGCCGCTTCGCCTCGCGCCGCAGGATCCGCACGCAGGCGCTGTGGAACGTCATGACCCACATGGCCCTGGACCGCGGCCCGATCAGCTTGTCGACCCGCTCCTTCATCTCGCGGGCGGCCTTGTTGGTGAAGGTGATCGCGAGGATCTCCCCCGGCTGGACGCCGCGCTCGGCCAGCAGATAGGCGATGCGGTGCGTCAGCACCCTGGTCTTCCCGGAGCCGGCCCCGGCGACGATCAGCAGCGGACTGCCCTGGTGGGTGACGGCGTCCCGCTGCTGCGGGTTGAGGCCGTCGAGCAATGGATGAGTGGCGGCTCGGGTGGACACGCTCTTTAGGTTATGACCGCCCACCGACATCCGGAGCCCACTCGCCCGGCAAGCCCCCTTTAAGGTGATGTGGCGAATCATGAGGAGGGGCTGCTCGTGCTGGACGAGTCGGAAATCAAGAAAGTTCTGGTGGTCGTCGCGCACCCGGACGACATCGACTTCGGCGCGGCCGGAACGATCGCCAGATTCACCGACGCGGGCACCCAGGTGACGTACTGCCTGGTCACCGATGGCGACGCGGGCGGCTTCGACCGGGAGGTGGACAACGGCGGCATGGCCGCCCTGCGCCGGGCCGAGCAGGCGGCGGCGGCCAAGTGCGTGGGCGTGAGCGATCTGCGCTTCCTCGGCTATCGGGACGGCATGGTCGAGCAGACGCTCGGCCTGCGGCGGGACATCACCCGGGTGATCCGCCAGGTGCGGCCCGACCTCGTCATCACCACGACCCCCGAACGCAACTACGTGCGGATCAGCCCGAGCCACCCCGACCACCGCGCGGTCGGCGGCGCCACCCTCGACGCCGTCTACCCCGACGCGCGCAACCCGTACGCCTTCCCCGAGCTGCTCGCCGACGAGGGCCTGGAGGCGTGGACCGTCCGCGAGGTGTGGCTCACCGGCGGCATGACCCCCAACCACTACGTGGACGTCACCTCCACCGTCGACCGCAAGATCGCGGCACTGCGCGCGCACGAGAGCCAGACCTCGCACATCCCCGACCTGGACGGAATGATCAAGGGCATGCTCTCGGGCCACGCCGCCACCGCGGGCCTGCCCGAAGGCTCGTACGCGGAAGCGTTCCAGCGGGTCGTCACCGCCTGACAGGCTCTCCGCTCCCCCGGGACGTACGCGGCGGCCGGCCGGCCCACGCCAAGACCAGCGCTGGGGTGGAGGCTGTGTCCACCCGAGGGTGGAGACGGGCCGACCTTCCCCTGGTCTTTCCCCTTGCTATCCACCCGTTCCTTGGCTTTTCCTCCGCCTGTTTTCCACCCTGGCTCCGATCCGTTCCGCGAGCGCTCTTCCTATGGTCGGACGCATGCGGACAACGCAGATCATCGTCATCTCCCTCGCCGTGTGGTCGCCTTTGTGATCTACCGGCAGATGAGGCCGCGTCCGGCCGCCAGGCGCATCGGCCTGATCATCTCCGTGGCCCTGGTCTTGGCCGGGCTCGCCGCCGACGGGACCGATCTCATCGATCCCCTCCACCCGGTGCTCGCCGTCGCCCTGCTCGCCGTGGGGCTCCTCGTCGCCGCGGGCCCCGGCGCGATGACCACGGGCGTCGTGGTGCCCGCCGTGCCGGCCGACCGCGCCGCCGCCCTCGTCGTCTCGCTCTGCGTGGTCTTCACGGTCGCCTACGCGATCAGGGAGCGCAGAGCCGCCAACGCCGCCCAGGCGAGCGAGGCCGTGCTGGCCGAACGCGCCCGGATCGCCAGGGAGATCCACGACATCCTCGCGCACTCCCTGTCCGCGCAGATCGTGCATCTGGAGGGCGCCCGGCTGCTGCTGCGCTCGCGGTGCGCCTTCCTGGCTTTCCGGCAATTCGATGGCCTGGCGAGACGCGTCGGCCGCAGGTTCGTTCAGTGCGGCGGCGCGGCGGCCCCCGCCGGCCGGGAGATCTCCCCGGCCTTCCCGATCCTCCTGGCCACCCGGGCGGCGGCGTAACCGAGGCTGTTGGTCGCGAGATGGAGCAGCGACGGGGCAAGCAGTCCGGCGCGGCGGCGAAGCTCGTGGAAGAAGATCCCGGCCGCGGCGGTGGACAGGACCGTCCCCGCCACCAGCCGTGCCGTCTCCGCGGAGACGCCGGGCTCCCGGGTGGACTCGCCCGAGGCCAGGCGGCCGAGGGCGGGGTTGGCCCGGGCCATGTCCAGCGCGGGCAGCACGTGCCACAGCCCGAACAGCGCGGCCGAGGCGGCGACCGCCGTACGGGGCGGGAGCCGGCGGCCGAGCACGGCGGGCAGCACGCCGCGAAAGCCCACCTCTTCCAGCAGGACGGTCCCGAACGGCACCTGCACCAGGGCCTCTTCCAGCACGCGGCGGCGTGACAACGCCAGCGCGCGCTCGTCGAGGAAGAGCGGCCGGGTCCGGGGATGGGCGATGCCTATCGCGTATGCGACCGCCACTCCGCCGGCCAGTGCGCCGCCCGCGATCGCGCCCCGGCGCGCCCGGTCGAAGCCCAGCTCCCGCCAGGTCAGCCCCTCGCGCCGCGCGAGCGCCAGCAGGGCACCCGTCGCGACCGTCGAGGTGATCGGCGCACAGCGCCTGGCGACCCGGTTGTTCAGCACGTTGGCCGCGGCGAGCACACCGAGGACGGCCGCGGTCGCACTCGCGGACCTCGTCCGGTTCGTCGTCACGATCGCCATCCTGTCATCGCCGCCCCGGTGACGACCGGCCTCAGCAGGCGTCGACGCCGTCGTTGTAGCCGCGGGCGAAGAACTGCTGGCGCTGCCGCGGGGTGCCGTGGGCGTCCGGTGACAGCCAGATGTCGGTGGGGTCGCCCGCCGCCTGGAGGTTGGCGAGCAGTTCCTCCTCGTCTCCCTGCTCGGTGCCCAGCACCCCCACCCGGATCAGGCCGCCCAGCGCGGCGCCCGCGTAACAGTCGGCCTGAAGCTCCCGCTCGATGTTGAAGCGGAAGTCGTCGACGAGCTGCGCCTGCACGGCGTGGCCCAGTTCGTGCGGGATCACGACGTAGACCGCCCCGTCGCCCATCTCGTCGTACAGCGCCTTCAGCCAGGCCACGTCGTAGGCGACGAAATGACCGTACGGGCAGTAGAAGGCGTTTTCCGGCACGGCAGGCCGGCCGCCGCAGGCGGGGCCGTCGCCGCCCTGGTACGCCACGAAGCGGGTGATCGGGCGATAGGTCCCCCCGCTCGCCTGGAACTGGCGCGACCAGAACCACTCGGTGAGACACCGGGCCAGCACCACATCGCCGGGGAAGTCGTCGCCGGTGCCCTCGCACGGCGCGCTCCGGGACTCGGCGTCGCCCGGCCGCGCGCGGTCCGGCGGCGTGCCGGTGAGCGCGCCGCAGGCGGCGGTCAGCGCCGCCAGGAGCAGGAGCACGGCGAGCAAACGGCGGGTCATATGTCCATAAAAGCCCATTTACACGGCAGACCCGCCGATGCGCGAGCTTCAAATGAGTCAGATGCTCCAGGTGTGCACGGGCTCGTTGGTGTGCATGTGCCGCAGGTAGCGGAGGGTCATGCGGCGCAGCGCCTCGTAGTCCCCGCCGAGCGTGCGGGCCGTCCTGACCTGCCACTCCGCCCCCGTACGGCCGGTCGCGCAGCGCCGCTCGATGATGCCGAGCAGCCGGTCGCGCCGGACCGGGTCGGTCTCCCACAGATCGAGCCCCTGGTAGGCCAGAGGCAGCAGCTCGCGCAGGATCAGCTCGGCGGCGGGCACCTCCCCCAGGCCCGGCCAGTAGAGGTTGGCGTCGAGGCCGTACCGCGCGGCGTTGCGGAGGTTGTCCTCGGCGGCGGCGAAGGGCATGCGCGTCCACACGGGCCGCTCGGCCGTCGGGAGCACCCGCATCAGCCCGTAGTAGAACGCGGCGTTGGCGGCGATGTCGGCGACGGTCGGTCCGGCAGGCAGCACGCGGTTTTCCACCCGCAGGTGGGGGACGCCGTCCGAGACGTCGTACACAGGCCGGTTCCAGCGATAGACGGTGCCGTTGTGCAGCCGCAGCTCATGCAGCTCGGGCACGCCGCCCTCCTCGAAGACCCGCCTGGGGTCTTCCTCGTCGCACAGCGGCAGCAGCGGGGGAAAGTAGCGGACGTTCTCCTCGAAGAGGTCGAAGACCGACGTGATCCACCGCTCCCCGAACCACACTCTCGGCCGTACGCCCTGGGCCTTCAGCTCCTCGGTCCGGGTGTCGGTGGCCTGCTCGAACAGGCTGATCCTGGTCTCACGCCACAGCTCCTTGCCGAACAGGAACGGCGAGTTTGCCGCGACCGCGACCTGCGGCCCGGCGATGGCCTGGGCCGCGTTCCAGTGGCCGGCGAACGTCTCCGGGCTGACCTGCAGGTGGAGCTGCACGCTCGTGCAGGCCGCCTCGGGGGTGATGCTGTCGGCGTAGGTGTCGAGCCGGTCCACCCCTTCGATCACCAGGTGCAGGTCCTCGCCCCTGGCGGCGAAGATCTGCTCGTTCAGCATCTTGTATCGGGGATCGGCCGACAGCGTCCCCTCGCTGACGTCGCTCTCGCGCAACGTCGGCAGGATCCCGATCAGCATGAGGTGCCCGCCGACGCGCGCCGCCCGCTCCTGCGCCCGGTTGAGGCGCAGCCGTACGGACTCCTCCAGCAGGCGGCTGCCCTCGCCGCACAGCACCTGCGGCGCGATGTTGATCTCGATGTTGAACTGGCCCAGCTCCGTCGCCCAGTCGGGCTCGGCGATGGCGGCGAGGACCTCGGCGTTCTTCATCGCCGGCTCGCCCCGGGAGTCGACCAGGTTCAGCTCGATCTCCAGGCCCGCCTGGGGCCGGTCGAACCCGAACCGCGAGTCCCGCAGCATGTCGTCCAGGACGTCCAGCGACAGCTTCACCTTGTCCCGGTAGCGGCGGCGGTCCTCCCGGGTGAAAGAGACGTCGGGTACGTCACGGCCCATCTACCGAGCGTCGCACGCCGGAGGGCGATCGCACCAGGCGGGTTCACACCAGACGGCGTGCGGTGGCCCAGCGCGACAGCTCGTGGCGGTTGGACAGCTGCAGCTTCCGCAGCACGCTCGACACGTGCGTCTCGACGGTCTTGACCGAGATGAACAGCTCCTTGGCGATCTCCTTGTACGCGTAGCCCCGGGCGATCAGCCGCAACACCTCGCGCTCCCGCTGGGTGAGCGAGTCGAGCTCCGGGTCGATGGGCGGGGCCTCCGTGGAGGCGAACGCGTCGAGGACGAACCCGGCCAGCCGCGGCGAGAACACCGCGTCGCCCTCCGACACGCGGATGATCGCGTCGGTCAGCTCCGCGCCGCTGATCGTCTTGGTGACGTAGCCCCGGGCGCCGCCCCGGATGACCCCGATCACGTCCTCGGCGGCGTCCGACACCGACAGCGCGAGGAAGCGCACCGAGGAACCCGAGCCGAGGACCCGCCGCAGGACCTCCTGGCCCCCGCCGCCCGGCATGTGCACGTCGAGCAGCACCACGTCGGGCCGCAGCTCGTCGATCGCCTTCACCGCCGAGTCCACGTCTCCGGCCTCGCCGACCACCTGGATCGACGGCCCCAGCTCGGCCCGTACGCCGGAACGGAACAGCCGGTGGTCGTCGACGATCAGCACGCGTACGGTCTTCATCTTTCCCTCTTCATGGTCAGCATGACCTCGGTTCCGTCGCCGGGCTCGGTCCTGACCCGGGCGCTTCCCCCGTTGCGCTCCATCCTGCCGATGATCGACTGGCGGATGCCCATCCGGTCTTCGGGAACGTCGTCGAGCACGAAGCCCTTGCCCCGGTCCCGGACGAACACCGTCACCTCGTCGGGCTCGACCTCGGCGTAGACGGAGACCACCGGAGCCCCACTGTATTTGCACGCGTTGACGATCGCCTGCCGGGTGGCGTGCAGCATGGCCACCAGCCCCTCGTTCAGCTCGCAGTCGCCCACGCAGACGACCTCGACCTGCACGCCGTGGGCGTCCTCCTCCTCGGCCGCGACCCGCCGTACGGCGGCGGCGAGGGTGGCGTCGGCGTCCTGCTTGGGCTGGTAGAGCCAGTTGCGCAGCTCCCGCTCCTGCGACCGGGCGAGCCGGGTGACCTCCCGCGGGTCGTGGGCGTTGCGCTGGATGAGGGTGAGCGTGTGCAGCACGGAGTCGTGGACGTGCGCGGCCACCTCGGCCCGCTCCTCCTGTCTGATGCGCTCGGTGCGCTCGCGCTGGAGCTCCTTGACGAGCGAGGCCAGCCAGGGCGCGGCGATCATCAGCATGCCGCCGACGACGACGGCGGTGAACACCAGGCCGGTCTTGGCCTTGGCCAGCTCGCCGCTCGCGGCCAGGAAGCCGATCGCGCCCACGACGACGAGCAGCGCCCCGATGCCGGTGCGCACCCAGGTCGTGCTGACCTGCTTGACCGCGCCGGACATCCACCGCTGCCGCCGCCCCGGGTCGGCCTGCTGCCACAGGATCAGCGCGCCGATGCCGCCGACGGCGATCGGCCACGTGCCGAACCCGCCGTCCGAGGCGCCCGTCAGCCACGCGAAGCCCGCCAGCGCCAGCCACAGCACGCCGTACGCGGCGAGCTGGCCCCACTCGCGGGCCGGCACGCGGCCCTTCACCTCCTCCTTGGGGGTGAACATCCACAGCGCGGCGTACGCCACGACGCCCAGCCCGTCGACGACAGTGAGCAACACGAACGCGAGGCGCAGCACGACGGGGTCGAGCCGCAGCTGGGCGGCTGCGCCCTGCGCGACGCCCGCGACCACCCGGCCCGCGAGGGGCCGGACCATCCGGGGGTACGCCGCGGGGGCGTTAGGCATCTCAGACATCTCGGGAAGCATCGTCACACGTCAGGGAGCATGAGCGCATCAGGGCATGCCCTGACACCGTCCCTGAGGAGTCGGGGACGAGTCAGGGGTTCCCCCGATAGCAGGGGTACGGCGGGCGAGGCCAGGATGGGACCATGACCGAAGCACCACCGACCCCCGCCTCCGAGTCCGCGGGCCCGCCCGAGCCCGAGAAGGTGCTGAGCCGCTCCCGGGACGGGCGCATGATCACGGGCGTCTGCGCGGGCCTCGGCAGGTTCACGGGCATGGACCCCGTGCTCTTCCGGGTCGGTTTCGCGGTGCTGGTCCTCGCCTCCGGCACCGGCATCCTGCTGTACATCGCGGCGTTCTTGCTGATGCGCCAGCCGGGCGGCGGCCCCGGCCACCTGGAGCAGTGGACCCGGCGGCTGTTCGACGCCGAGACCGTGCTCGCGCTGCTGGCCGCGGTCTTCGCGTTCGGACTGATCATCAACGTCGTCTCCGGGGGGATCAACCGGGGCACGATCGTGGTCGGCACGCTGCTGGCCATCGTGCTGCTGGCCGCCCACGCGCGCGGCGTCGATCTGCTGACGATGGCCAAGTCGATGCCCGAGCGGGCGACCGGACGGCGCGGCGTGACCCGGGCCTCCTCTGACTTCGCGCCGTTCGCGCCCTTCGCCTCGCCGTACGCCGGGGAGCCGTACGGCAGGCCGGGGACGGGAGTGCCGACCCCGGAGACACCGCCGAGGGAGACGGCGTCGCCAACCTGGCAGGGCCGCGGCCCGGGACAGGAGCCGGCGGCGGGCGACGCGGCGCGGGGACCGGTCGCTTCCGCCGCGGCGGTGGACGAGACGGCGGTCCACGAGACGAGCGCGAAGACGCCCGCGGCGAAGGACACGGGCTCCGGCGACGACGCGTCGCATGAGACGCCGAGCCGGCGCACGGTCGCGGACGACACGGCGATCCAGGACCCGGTCGCGGCGGACTCCGGGAAAGCCGCGGGAAGGGACACCGCGCGGGACGCGGTCCCGGACGACACAGTGGTCCAGGACCCGGACGCCGGGAAGAACGCGGCTCCGGACGAGACGCTCGTCCAGGACGCCGTCGCCGAGGGCGCACCGGCGTCGGCCGGGCGGCCCGGGGGCGATCCGCCGACCCGGCCGTTCGAAACCGTCGCCCGCCTGGCCGCCGAGCCCGCCCCCGGCCCCCACGCTCCCGGTGTTTCCGGCGCGGCCGGCGCCGGGGCATCGGCCGGCTGGGCCTCCGCACCGGCCGGGCCGCCCATCCCCCCGCCTCCCGCGCAGAGCGGATATCGGAGGCTGTCCGACCTGGCCCGTGAGGCGAGAGAGGGCGTGTACGGTCGTAGCGGCACCGGAGCCCACCGGGAGTACGCAGCCGGGGGACACGCGTTCGGATCCGGAGAGCCCTTCGCCCCGCACGGCCCCTACACGATGCGCGAGCCGCGCCACCCCTACGCCTCGCCCTACGCGCCGAGCCCGTACGGCCCGCCCGTGCCGCCCCCGCCCGCGCGACCTGCGAAACCCAAGCGTCCCAAGTCGTTTGTGGGCGTCCTCACCATCTGCCTCGCCCTGATCGTTGGAGGGATCATGGTCACCATGCAGCGGACCGGCTCCGGCACGGTCGGCCTGCCGGTCGTCGGCGGGGCCGTCCTCGTCACGATCGGCGCCGGCCTGCTGGTCACGGCGTGGTTCGGCCGGGGCGCCGGGCTGATCGCCGCCGGGACGATCGTGGCCCTCGTGCTGGTGGGAAGCTCGACGGTGAACGGCATCCCCCGCAAGATCGGCAGCTTCGTGTGGCATCCCGTCGGCACCGTCCAGTCGGACAGCACGTACGAACTGGGCATCGGCGACGGCAAGCTCGACCTGAGCGACATCACGCTCAAACCCGGCGCACGGGTCAGATTCGACGTGTCGGTGTCGCTGGGACAGGTCACGGTGATCGTCCCGGCGAACGCCCGGGTCGAGGTGCACGGCTTGGCCAGGCTGGGCGAGGTGAGGATCGACCACAAGGTCGAGGACGGCACCGACGTGCGGTTCAGCCGCGTGCTGGAGCCGGAGACGCCCGTCGAGGGCGACGCGCCGACGATCGAGCTGCACCTCAAGGTCGGGCTCGGCGACGTGGAGGTGCGCCGTGCGGCCTGAGTTCCCGCCCGAGCGCCCGCGCCGGGTGCACCGTACGAACTGGATGTCCCTGCTGTGCGGCCTGCTGTTCATCGGCATGGGCATCCGTTATGTGACCGGTCCCGAACCCGACGCGGTCATCATGGCGCCCATCCTCGTCGGGGGCCTCGCGTTCGCGGCCTTCGTCGCGATCCTCGCCAAGGCCATCCGCCGCTGACGCCCTTCGGTCTCACGGGCATGGGTGGCCGACCGCGTTAGACTTGGGCGATGTCCTCCCTGCTGGCACTGGAATTCGCAAGCACCGTCCGCGCGGACCGCTCCGGCCTGGTGGACGCGCTGGAGGACGCGGGCGGCCTGACCGCCTGGGTCCGGGCCCACGCGGCCGATCTCGGCGTCGACCCAGCCGTCTTCACCGCCACGGAGGAGATGCGCGAGGAGGTCGTGGCGCTGCGGCAGGCGATCCGCGCGCTGCTCGCGCGGGCCGTCGCCCCCGGGCCCCCGAGCGGCGCGGACGCGGCCCGCCTCCCGGCCTTCGAGCCCTCCCTCGACCTGGTGAACGCCACGGCGGCGGCGGTGCCCGTCGCCCCCCGGCTCGAGTGGCCGCCGGGCGACGCGCCCCGCGCCCGCACCGTGCCCGCGCGGGCCGCCGGCGACTCCGCACGCCTGCGGGCGGCCCTCGCGTCCGCCGCGATCGACCTGCTGGCCGGGCCGCACCGGGAGCGGATACGCGTCTGCCCCGCGCCCCGGTGCGTGCTGTATTTCGTCAAGGAGCACCCGCGTCAGGAGTGGTGCTCCGTGGCCTGCGGCAACCGTGCCCGAGCCGCCCGCCACTACCGGCAGCACAAGCACGCCTGACAGTGATGATGTAGGTGAGCGCCTCCCGGTGAGGTTTGACCCGACGCCTGACTGACCTCGGGTCCCCCTCATCACGTCGGCCGCGCATGCCCGTACGGGCCGGTCCGGGCGTGATCGAGCCCGACAGCGGCACGGACTCTAATGGACTCAAGCGCTTCCTTCCGTTAGTCTTTTCTCATTCTTCTAACGGATCCATCCATTAGAACGCGTGACGAAGGGACGGCCATGAGCTTCACCAGGGGGCACGTCGGGCTGAACGTCTCCGACCTCGACAGGTCGGTCGGCTTCTACCGGAAGGTCTTCGGCTTCGAGGTCGCCGAGGAGTCGGCCGACGAGGGGCGCCGGTACGCGTTCCTCGCCCAGGACGGCACGCTCGTGCTGACGCTGTGGCAGCAGAGCGAGGGCGCGTTCGCCCCGGGACTGCCGGGGCTGCACCACCTGTCCTTCGAGGTGCCGGACATCGAGGCCGTGCGCAGGGCGGAGGCCGCCGTCCGGGAGACCGGGGCGAAGATCCACCATGGCGGCATCGTGCCGCACCGTGAGGGCGGCGCCTCGGGCGGACTGTTCTTCGAGGACCCCGACGGGATCCGGCTGGAGATCTACGCGCCAAGCGGCGCCGGCGAGCGCCCCGCTCCCCGTTCCGACGCCCCGACCTGCGGCTTCTTCTAAGATGCGGCACCCCGGAGAGATCGCGGTCCAGCGCCGCGCGGGCGTACGGCTGGACGGCCACGGCTCCGCCCGGGTGCGGGCCGAGATCCCGGAGGTCGCGGCGCGGTTCCTGGAGTCCCAGCGCATGGTCGTGATCGGCGCGGAGGACCGTGAAGGCCGGGTGTGGGCCGCGCCGCTCACCGGCCCGGCGGGCTTCGTCGCCCCGTCCGGCGACCGTACGATCTTGGTGCACGCGGTGCCGGACGCGCCGCTCGCGGGGCTGTTCGACGACGAGCGCGACATCGGCATGCTGGCCATCGAGCCGTGGACCCGGCGCCGCATGCGGGTCAACGGCCGGGCCCGGCGGAACGGCGACCACCTGGTCGTACGGACCGAGCAGGTCTACTCCAACTGCCCCAAATATCTGCAGAAGCGGACGATCGTCGAGGAGCTGGAGCCGGGCGAGCGGACGCCGTGGCTCGGGGACCGCCTGTCGCAGGTCCAGCAGGAGTGGATCGAGGCCGCCGACACCTTCTTCGTCGCGACGCACGCGCCCGGGCTCGGCTCGGACGTCTCACACCGGGGCGGCAACCCCGGATTCGTCGAGGTGGTGGACTCCCGGCGGCTCGTCTGGCCCGACTACACGGGCAACCTGATGTACATGACCCTCGGCAACCTGGAGCTGAACCCCGCCGCCGGTCTGCTCTTCCTCGACTGGGCCACCGGCGACGCGCTGCACGTCACCGGCAGGGCGCGGGTCGACTGGGACCCGCGCGGGGTGCCGGGCGCCCAGCGGCTCGTGGAGTTCGACGTCGAGCGGGTGCTCCAGGTCGCCGGCGCGAGCCCGCTGCGCTGGGCGTTCGAGGAATACTCCCGCTTCAACCCACCCGTGAAAGGCGCGTGAGAGCGGCCTCCCCCGGGGGCAAACGTCCCACGGCGGGATCGCCCGCCCCACGACCGCCCCGGCGCGGATAGCCGGGTCCCGCGCGCCGACGGGACGACGACGGTCGTGCCCGCGGCCTGGGCGCTCATCGGCCTGCTCGTCGTGGGGCTCCCCCTGCCGGCCGCGCTCGGCGGCGCCGCGTTCACCCGGTCGCGCCTGCCGCTCCCCCGGCGCAGGGTGACCTGACCCGGCGCCGTACGGCGGGCGTTTGCCGGCTTTTCACGATGGATGATGAGGCGTGCGAGAAGGCGACGTGAACGACTACAAGGCCCTCATTCCGGCGTGGTTTTCCGACCCCGTGTGCCTGACCTGGTCCGAGCCGGCGGGGCTGGAGGACGTGGCGCGTGCGTTCGGCGCCGATCTGGCCGCGGCGGAACTCATGAGCGTGGAAGATGCGCAGATTGAGCAGTACAACGCGGACATCCCCGGCGTCCTGCCCATCCTGGTCGCCGGGACGATCGGCACTGGACGCTGGTTGTCGAACCGAACGGGTGCGAGGGCTCCAGGCCCGAAGTGCTGAGGGCGCTGTCGGCTCACGGGCGGGCGGTGAGCGTGTTTCTCGACGGAGAGCAGGGCTACCGCCTGAGCTATGCCGCCGCCGGTGAACTGATCGCCGAGCGGACCACGGCCTCCCCGGCCGGCCGTCCCGGCCGCTTGCCGGGTGAAGCCGACTCGATCATCGACGCGGCCGACGCCGAAGATCCGTTCGCGGGCCAGGCCGCCGCCCTCCTGGCCGCGGAGCACATCACCGGTGAACGGCTCACGGAAGAGTGGCTCCTGCGCGGCGACCTCATGCGCCTGCTCGTCGAAGATCCGCTCCCCGACGACATCGTTCCGGAGCGATACCGTGACCACCACGTGCTCGACGACCCGAAAGTCCGGGCGATCATGGACGCGCCCACACCGGACAAAGTCGCCGACATCAGATATCTGATGGCGTCGGCGGTGGTGCACGGCTCACACCTGCTGCACCCGCACGTGGACGAGGCGTTGGATTTCCTGCGCGGTGACGACGACGCGGCACGACGCCGGGACGTCCGCCGTCCCCCGGCGCGGGGTGACGTGACCCCGCGCCTGAGGCGCCCGGGAGGAGGGATCAGCGGGGGAGCAGTTCGTAGCTGCGCTGCTGGGGCAGGCCGGCGAGCCGCCGCTGGCCCTCGGTCAGCAGCGCCGCGATCGGGCCGGGCTCGCGCAGCCGCGTGAGCCGGTCGCGGTTGTACTTGCGCAGCCGCGCCGCGCGCCGCTTGTTCGCCGCCGTCTTGAACGCCGCGACGTGGTCGCGGTCGGGCTTGCGCGCGCCGCTCAGCTCGTAGCCGTACGCGGTGAGCCGCTCGCCGAGGACCTCCTCGCACAGCGAGATCTCCCAGGGCTCGAGCCGGGACGCCCACTTGCCCGAGTGGGCGGTGGTCACCTCCTGGTGGGTGTTGCTGTGCCACACCTTGTGCTTGGGCACGGCCAGCTCGGCCATGTGACGCGGCTCGCACATCGCCGGGTCGTAGTCCTCGCCGAGGAACACGCACAGCTTCTTCAGCTCGGTCTCCGGGTCGGCGGTGAGGTCCTCGTACCGCAGCTCGTAGAAGCTGTCGGAGGGCAGCTTGCGCGCGTTCCGCCGGCCGAAGTCGATGGCCTCGGCCCAGTTGGCCATGGCGTGCACGGCGTCGCCCTTGTACCAGGGCATCTGCTTGAGCGAGGCCACGCAGTCGCGGCCGTCCCTGACGAGGTGGATGAACTGCGCGTCGGGGAACATCCGCATGAGCATCTCGACGTGCCGGTAGTAGCTGGGCCGCTTGTCGCCCCAGCGCGGCTTGCCGAAGCGCTCGGCGTAGCACTTGAAGACCATGCCGATGACCGAGCCGAAGCTGCCCGGGCCGAGCATGGCCGCCTGGATGAAGTCGGGACGGCTCAGCCCCAGCTCGTGGAACTTCGTGGTCCTGCCCTCGGCGATCCAGGTCGCCAGCCTGCGCCTGTTGTCGGCCAGCCGCATGTCGCCGTACGCCCTGCGGGAGAAGTAGGCCGGGACGAGGAACCTCGTCTCGGGCGGGACCGCGATGCGCGGATGCGAGTGCAGCATGAGCTGCAGCATGGTGGTGCCGGAGCGCGGGCAGCCGACGACGAAGACAGGTCTGTCCGAATGCATGAGTTCTATCCCCCGTGGTGAAATTGCCAGACGCCCGGCCGCCGCCCTCCCCCGGGTGCGGCTCGTGACGCGGGTCCTACGGCGTCACGCCGTACGAGTTCGTGTATCCGGCCGAAGCGGCCGGTCAGACAAGGATCTTCTCTTTCTCGGCAGGGGTGCTGGGCACCTGGCGCGAGGCCAGCCAGACGCGGTAGACGAGGAACATCTCGAACGCCAGCAGCAGCGTGCCGGCCACGGCCGCGACCGGCACCAGGGCACCGGGCCCGAACAGCGGGGCCACGACGAAGACCGCGGCGTGGAACTCGATGCCGCTCACCACGTGCGTGCGCACGCGATGCCGCACCAGGAAGACGCGGAAGCGGTCATACCAGGGAAAGCGGTCGTGGAACGCCTTCTGCAGGTCGACCACCGTGGCGCCGTCCTCGGCGGCGACCTGGCCGAACTCCGCGGCGGCCTGCCGCAGCTCGGTCCGCGGCCTGGAGCGCAGCACGCTCTCGGCGAGCACGCACTGCTCGTTCAGCCGCGACTCGACCAGCGCGCGTGTGGCGTCCTTGACCCGCTTGAGCTGCGGGCCGTTGATGTAGCGGAACAGATCGAGCACGACGACGCCGACGGCGGCGAGCACCACGTCCGTGTCCCCCGAGCGGGTGTACTCCCCGAATCCCCACCCGAAGGCGCAGCAGACCACCCTCACCCGGTCGCCGACGTAGTCGAGCCACAGGCCGAAGGGCGTCCCCGTGCCCTTGAGCCTGGCGATCTTCCCGTCCATGCAGTCGACCGTGAAACTCAGGTAGAACAGCACCGCCCCCGCGACGAGCATGCCTTGCGCGAAGGCGGCCGCCGAGGCGAGGCCGATCAGCATGGACAACCGGGTCAGCCCGTTCGGCGTGATCGAGGTGTGGTTGGCCACGAGCAGCGCGAGCCTGCAGGCGAGCGGATCGACCATGAAGACGGTCCACCACGAGTCTCTCGGCTTGCGTGTCGCGAGTATGTCGTCCAGCGTGAAGCGCCCCATGCAGGCAAGAATGACTACAACCGGTAGCCGTACGCCTCCTCTTCGGTAACAGGCGGGGCAACTCATTGCCGCTTCTTGACCATCTCCCCCGGCTGGGTAAACCATCCGCCAATCCGGTCGCCGATCGGTTACAGTCCGTGGTCGAGGGGGAGACCATGCCCGTTGTCACGTTGTATCGGCGGCTGCAGGGGCGGCTGCCGTCGCGGGAGCCCGCGCCGCGGGCCGCGCTCATCCGGCCGGACGCCGGTCCGCTCCAGGCCCAGCGCGAGACGCTGGACGTGGTGTGCGGCCTGCTGACCGAGGCGGGCGTGCCGTACTTCTGCGTGCGCCCGCTGCCGAACCGGCCGCCGGTGGTCGCCGTGCCCGAGGACGAGCGCACCCGCGCGCTCACCGCGCTCGCGGCCGGCCGTCACCCGCTGTTCGCGGCGCGGCAGCCGTACGGCAGGCAGCGGGCGCGGGCGCGCCAGGCGGACGCGGGCCGGATGCGCCCGATGCGCCGGGCGGCGGCGATGCTCGGCGACGCCAAAGTCGTGCGGCTCGCCATGTATTTCTCCAGCCCCTCCCGGACCCTGACCCTCGGCCCGGAAAGCGGCTGCGACCTGGAGTTTTGGGCCAGGGAGGGCGACGAGCTGGTCGCGCCGAGGCCCAACCCCGCCTGCGACCGCGTTCCCGTCGACGGCCCCACGGTGGACGGCGGCGAGGAGCTGTTCACGCCGCTGGCGTGCGCCGCCCGCCGGGCCCGCGCCTACCGCACCCGGCCCGAGTTCGTACGGCGGCTGCTCGACGACATCGACTTCCCGATCGACGCGGTCTACACGTGGGTGGACGGCTCCGACCCCGCCTGGCGGGCCCGCCGCGACCAGGCCGAGCGCGACGAGGCGCGGCGCAGGGGCGCCCCGCTGAGCGAGATGGCGACCACGGAGGCGCGGTTCACCAGCCGGGACGAGCTGCGTTACTCGCTGCGCTCGCTGCTGATGTACGCCCCGTGGATCAACCGGGTGTGGATCGTCACCGACGGCCAGACGCCGCCGTGGCTCGACACCAGCCACCCGATGGTCTCGGTGGTCGACCACAAGGAGATCTTCGCCGACCCGTCGGTGCTGCCGGTGTTCAACTCGCACGCCATCGAGACGCAGCTCCATCACATCGACGGGCTCAGCGAGCACTTCCTGTATTTCAACGACGACTTCTTCCTGGGCCGGCCGCTGCCTCCCCGGACGTTCTTCGAAGGCAACGGGATCACCCGTTTTTTCCCCAGCACCGTCCACGTGCCCTTCGGCGTGCCGGAGAACGAGGAGTCGCCGGTGCACGCCGCCGGCATGAACAACCGGCGCATACTGGAGAACCTGACCGGCCGCACGATCACGCAGAAGCTCAAGCACGTGCCGTACGCGCTGCGCCGGTCGGTCATGTACGAGCTGGAGGGGCGTTTCGCGGAGGAGTTCGCGGCGACCGCCCGCAACAGGTTCCGCACGACACGGGACATCTCGGTGGTCTCGTCGCTGGCGCACTACTACGGCTACCTGAGCGGGCGGGCGGTGCCCGGCACGGTCGACTACACCTACGTCGACCTGTCGCTGCCGAAGACGCCGGCCAAGCTCCGCCGCATGCTGGCCCGGCGCAAGCACGACGTGTTCTGCCTCAACGACACCGCCCCCACCACCCCCGAGCAGGACGCGCTGCTCGCGCGTTTTCTGGAGGCCTACTTCCCCACCCCGGCGCCGTTCGAGCGGCGGTGAGCGGGCCGCGCGTCGTATCGCTCGACGAACAGGCCGCGGAAGGTCCACCGGCCTGCCGGGGCGAACGAACGCGTCACCACGGCGCGCCGCCGGTCCGGCATTCCGGTCTTGCCCGTGTGGCCGACCACCCAGAGCGTACGCAGACCGGACAGCCGGGAGGCGAGCACGCGGGGCCCGACCTCGCGGCCCGAGAAGCTGCCGTCCCGCTCGGGTGACCGGGCCAGCGCCACGTCGCGGAGCCCGCGGAAGACCGGCGGGTAAACCACGGCGTACTTCCTGACCTTGGCGGGGACGAAAAGCACCCCGTCGCCCGGTTTCGCCTCGGACGCGAGCAGCGCCATGACCGGCCGGGGATCGTCCTGCCTGCCGTCCGGCCCGCGCGTGGCGACCTGCCCGGGAACCGACAGGCCGAGCCAGCCGGCCAGCACGGCCGCGGCGAGGCCGGGAGGCAGCGCGGCCAGACCCGCCCCGGCCAGCAGCGCCGCCGCCGGGACGCAGTGGAAGACGTACCGGAACACATACACGGGCTGGGCGGCCCAGGAGACCGTGAGCAGCACCAGCGCGGGCACCAGCACCCACGGCAGCGTCAGCCGTACGAGCGCCGCCTGGCCGGACAGGGCCGGAGCCGCCATGCCCGCGGGCGTTCTCCCGGCCGCACCGGCAGCCCGCGCTCCTTCCATACGGCCCGCCGCGGTCGTCTCGGCACGGTCTGCGGTCGTCCCCGCCTGGCCTGCGACGGCAGTCTGCATGGCGGTCGTTCCGGTACGGAGCGCGGCGGTCGTTCTTTCGCCGCGTGCGGCGGTCGCCGGGAGGCCGCGCGTGGCGTGTCCTTCGACGTGGCGTGCGGCGCGAGCCCGGCGGAGGGCCGCGACCACGGCGTACGCGAGACCGAAGAGCGCCAGCGCCCAGGTCAGCGGGGCCACCCCGGGCCCTGTCGCGCCGCCGAGGTCGCCGAACATCTGAACGGCGAGCCTGCCCAGGTCCTCCGCGTCAGGCCGGGGGATCCAGCCCACCTGCGCGCTCTGCCGGGAGCCGAGCCAGGCCAGCGGTGCCACGGCGGCCAGCGCGGGCGTGACCGCGCACGCCCACCGCAGCAGCGGCCCCCTCGACAGGATCAGGGCGACGCCGTGCGCCCCCGCGATCAGGAACGCGAACAGGTTGAGATAGGCCAGCATGGTCAGCGCCGCCGCGTAGGCCGCCAGCACCGCCGACGTCGGCGACCGCATCACGCGCACGAACAGCAGGGTCACGCCTACGGCCGCCGCCGCCGTCAGCGCGTACGGCCGGGCCTCCTGGACATACCTGGAGAAGATCGGCATGAGGGCCAGCAGCACGCCGCCGTACAGGCCCGCCCGGGGGACGCCGAGCGCGCGGCCGAGCGCGCCGGTCCCGGCCGCGGCCAGCACGCCCGCGACGACCGACGGGATCCGCAGCGTCACCTCGGCGGTGCCGTACAGGCTCGCGACGACGTGCGTCAGCCCGTAGTAGAGGCCGTGCACCGCGTCGACCGACTGCAGCAGGTGCGCCAACTGGGGCAGGGTGCGGCCGGCCGCGCTGACCGTGGCCGCCTCGTCCCGCCACGGCGGCGGCCCGGCGAGGTCCCACAGCCCGGCGGCCAGCGCGAGGACAGCCGGCACGAGCATCACAACGCCCGGCCGCTCCTGCAGCGCGGCCCGCTCGGGTTCATCGGCAGCGCCACCAGGCTCGCCCCCCAGCGACACGCGCGCGGCGCGCGGTGTTTCGGACGGCAGTGCGGGCGACGTTTCAGACGGCGCTGCGGGCGACGCCTCGGACAGCGCGGCGTCCGACACCGTGGCCCGCGCGGGCGCGTCGGTGACGCCCGAACCGGGCTCATCCCCCAGCGACACGCGCGCGGCGCGCGGTGTTTCGGACGGCGCTGCGTGCGGCAGTGCGGGCAACGTTTCGGACGGCATGATGTCCGACACCGTGGTCCGCGCGGGCGCGTCGGTGACGCCCGAACCGGCCTCGGCCCGCAGCGGTGCGCGCGCGGCGCGCGGTGTTTCGGACGGCGCCGCGTGCGGCAGTGCGGGCGACGTTTCAGACGGTGCTGCGGGCGACGCCTCGGACAGCGCGGCGTCCGGCAGCGCGGTGTCCGACAACGCGGGGTCCGGTGTGGGCGCGGTGTCTGACGGCGCGGGGTTCGGCGTGCTCGGCTGTGACGACGCTTCGGCGGCAGGGCGGGAGGGCTGGTCGCCGGCGTGCCGGGAGGCGCGGGTCATGGCCGCAGGCGCGCGACCACGCGCGCCGAGGCGTGCCCGTCGTCCCAGGGGCAGTATGTGCGGGCGAACCGCTCGTAGCGGTCCGCGAACCGGCCGAGGTCGCCGTGCCGCAGCACGTCGAGCACGTCGTCGTCGGACCTGAGGACGGGCCCGGGGGCCTCGGCTTCAAAGTCGAAGTAGAAGCCGCGCACCTTGTCGCGGTAGTGCTCCAGGTCGGGTGTGTAAAACACCATGGGCCTGCCGGTGCACGCGAAGTCGAACATCGCCGACGAGTAGTCGGTTACCAGCACATCCGCAGCGGCCAAGAGCTCCGCCATATCCGGAAATTTCGAGACATCGCGGATGCGGTCGCCGATCGGGATCGCCATGTCGCGTGCCACCAGGTAGTGCGCCCGCACGAGCAGCACGTCGTCGTCGCCCAACGCACCCGCCACCTTGACCGGGTCGAGCGTGAGCCGCCCGGTGACGTCGTCGTCCCGCCACGTCGGCGCGTACAGGATGACCCGCCGGTCGTCCGGCAGGCCCAGCCGCCGCCGGGCCGCCCGGCCGCGCGCGGGATCGAAGAGCACGTCGTTGCGCGGGTAGCCCGACTCGAGGATCTCCCCCTCGTAGCCGAAGGCCCCGCGCAGCGCGGAGGTGGCGAACGGGCTCGGCGACAGCAGCAGGTCCCAGGTCGCCACCTGGCGCGCCAGCTCCGCGCGCGGCACCCGCTGCGCGTACGGCATGCCCTCCAGGTCGAGCCCCAGCCGCTTGAGCGGCGTGCCGTGCCAGGTCTGCACGACCGTCTGCCCGCGCGGCTTGCGATACCACCCCGGTTGCGTGCGCCGGTTGGCCACCACGAAGCGGCTGGTGCGCAGCGCCTCCTCGTGCTCGCGCGAGCCGTACAGGACCAGGCGCACCCCCGGCGGGACGGCGAACTGCCCGTCCCGGGTGACCCAGACGATCTCCACGTCCGGGTGGCGGCGCGCCAGCTCCTCGGAGACGGCCCGGGGATTGCATGAATACTGCCCGCCGCCGTAGCTGTCGAACACGGCCGCGTTCCGCAGGGCCGTGCGGCGCGGGGCCGCCGCCCGCCTCCTGCGCGTCGCGTACGGCCCGCGCTCGTGCGGGCCGAGCGCGGGGCGCACCGCGAGGCTCAGGTCGCCGTCGCGGGAGGTGCGTACGGATATCTCGTGAAATCCGGCGACCCTCGGTTTGGGCGGGTCGGCGATCAGGCCGGGGCTCAGGCGGACACGCTCGTCCCGGCCCTCCGGCGACGGGGCGAGCACCCGCCAGGTGCCGCTGCGGAGCGGAAGCCCTTCGGCCGTCCTGCCGATGACGGCCGTCCAGGTGGTCTCGCCCTGGTGGACCGGCCAGGAGTGCCGCTCCGCGCCCTGCTCCAGGACGATCCGGGCGGCCGGGCACCGGCCCGCCCCCTCCAGGACCAGCTCGCCCGACTCCGTCCAGCGAAGCGTGCTCACCCGGCCGCCGGGGTCGGGAGCCGGGCCGTCCGCGGCGATGCGGGGTCCGAGCGTGAGCCCGCGGTCGCGGGTGAGGCTGACGCGCACGGTCCCGGCGTCGAAGACGCGCTCGCCCGGCGCCCCGGCCGCCCGGCCCGCGCGGGTCACGCCCCGCGCCCGGACCCGCGCGTGCAGCGCCCACCGGCCGGACGGCAGCGCGTCGAGGTCGATCACGGTCTCGAAGCCGGAGTCGTCGTGACACGCGACCGACTGCCGGGAGTCGGCGGTCACGTCGGGCCTGCGGGTCCGCCGCACCGGCAGGGTGATCCGCTCCTCCCCCCGCTGGAGCCACAGCTCGATGCGGCTGCGCCCGCTGTCCAGGTGGGCGATGTACGCGTGGCCGATCAGGGCGAGCCTGCCGTCGGTGTGGCGCACGTCGTCCACGCAGGCCACGAGCCGCAGGTCGCGGGTGGCGTCGAACAGCAAGCGCGGCAGCCGGGGATCGCGGCGGAAGGGGTAGTCGAGGACCCAGCGGCGACGCCTCAGCCCCCGCCGCAGCACGCCTCGGTGCCTGATCTCCGAGGCGGCGAACATCCGCAGCTCCGCCAGCTCGCCGAGCATGCCGTGCGCGGCGAAATGGATCTGAAGTCTTCGCAGCACCGGCAGCCGTTCCATCGCGCCGGGGTCCAGGCGGCCCAGGGCCTCGGCGAGCCCGTCCGGCATCCGGTCGCGTACGGCCGCCAGCACCGCTTCGAGGTCGGGTCCTTCGGCCAGGCGCAGGTCGTAGGCCGGGCGCAGCTGCGGCGCGTGCCGTCCGAGCAGGTCCGACACCTCCAGCATGGCCCGCAGGCGGCGCAGCGGGTCGGCGGCCCTGCGCGTGCCCCTCGCGAGGCAGACCACGTCGCCGAGCACGTCCGCCGAGGTGGACAGCACGTGCGCGGGGATCGTCACCGGGAAGTCCTCGCCCAGGCCCGGAGGGAAGGCGAAGCCGTGCCGTTTCCAGAACTCCCGGCGGAACACCGTGCCACCCGCCCGGGGGTCGTCGAGCAGCTTCTGATGCCGGGTGATGTGCGTGCGCAGCCTGGCCTTCGCCGCCGGGGCCTGCGCCTGGCCCGGGGCCGCCGGCGTCCAGGTGCGGATCCTGCCGCAGGCGAGGTCGGAGCCGGTGTGGTCGAGGACGCCGACCAGCGCGCGGTAGGCGCCGGCGGGGACGACCGAGCCGGGGTCGGCGAAGGCGAGGTAGCGCCCGGTGGCGAACTCCGCGCCCGCGTTGCGGGCCGTGCCGGGGTCGTCGCCGCCGTCGCCGAGCGTCACGAGCGTGAACCTGTGGTCCGGCGGGCGCAGGCCCCGCGGCCGGCCGACCAGGATCACCTCCAGGTCGTCCAGGGTCTGGTCGCGCAGGGATTCGAGGCACTCTTCGGCGTGTTCCTCCCCGCCGAGCACGGGGACGACCACCGAGAGCCTGGGAGGCACCGTCACGCCGTCAGGATGCCGACGCACGGGGAACGGAGCCGGGCCGATCTCCATTGCCTTACGGTGGCTTGGCCACCTCTTGACCCTGTGCCGTACGTCAGCCGAACACGGCGTCCACCACCCGACGGGCGGCCCGCCCGTCGGCCAGCGGGCGATATCTCGCCAGGAACTCGGCGTACGCGTCCCGGTGTTTGCCGGCGACCTCGTCGAGGTGCGCGAGCGCGTCGAGCACCTCGTCCTCCCGCCACAGCGTCGGCCCCGGCGCCTCGGGGAGGAGCCACAGGTCCTGCGGCCGGCCGGCGTACAGGAGCACCGGGCGCCCGGTCACGGCGAAGTCGAACACCGCCGCCACGTCCCCGGCGATCAGGACGTCCGCGGCGAGGTACAGCTCGTGCGGGTCCGGGTGGCCGCCGACGTCCAGCAGGCGGTCGCCGGGTGCCGATCCGCCGCCCCCGGCGACCATGCCGTACGCCCCGGCCGGGGCGGGCTGCCTCGCCTGCCCAGGGCGGACGGTCCCGGCGCGAGGCCGGTGCACCAGCAGCACACGGTCGCGGGCCAGCCCGGCCGCCAGGCGCGCGGCGTCGAGCGTGTCGTGCTCCCCCGCGACGTACAGCAGGACCTCGGCGTGCTCCGGCAGGCCGAGGCGGCGCCGCACCCCGGCGGCGCGTTCATGGACGCCGGGGCCGGTCAGCAGGTCGTCGCACGGCAGGCCGGTCTCCAGCACCTCCCCCTCGTAGCCGAGCGTCCGCCGCAGCAGCGGCGTCCACCACGGGCCGGGAGAGATGAGATGTGTCCACTGGCCCGCGCCGTAACCGGCCCGCTCCCGCTCCCGTCCGGCGGGAGATTGCCGGACGGGCACCGGCCCCTGCCAGGTCTGCACGACGACCTGGCCGGGCCTGCGCTCGAACCACGGCGGCAGCGGCGCGTCGGTGACGATGTAGCGGCACCGGGCGAGGGCCTCGTAGTGCTCCCGCCCCAGCGTGCGCACCGACTCGACGTCGCCGGGGAGGGCGACCTGGCCGTCCCGCACGTTCCACAGCAGCGGCAGATCGACGCCCCGGCGGCGCAGCTCCTCGCAGACCGCCCGCGGGCTGCCGCCGAAACGGGTGCCCGCGCCGCCGTCGAACAAGACGGCGTCCCGCAGCGCCTTGTCCCGCATCTGGGGGTAGATCCTCCTGCGCAGCGCCCGCTGGGCCTTCTTGCCGCGCTCGTCCGCGGTCAGGTCGCCGCTCACGGTCAGCACCGCCCGCCCCGGCCCGGAGGTGACGATCCCGAACGTACGGCGGGCGGTCTGGTGGGCCGCGGGCAGATCCGTGTCGAACTCCAGCGGCAGGTCCGCCCACTGTCCCCCGGCGGCTCGCGCCCGGATCGACAGGGCGTACCGGCCGCGCGGCAGCGGCAGCGGCCCGGCCGGCGAGCCGACCCGCTCGGGCGTCAGCCGCGCCCTGAACCGGGTGCCCGCGCCCTCGATCGGCAGCAGCCACTCCCCGCTGCCGGACGCAACGGGCCCGAGGGCGGTCACCACCAGCGCCGACAGCTCGTGCGGCGCCGCCAGGCCGCCCTCGATCAGCAGCTCGCCGCCGCCCCCTTCCCGCGCCGGCAGCCACTCGGCGAGGTCGGCGTACGCCGCGATGGGCTGGTCGCGCAGGACCAGGCCGCCGGTGCGGTCGCGGAACACGACGATCTCCCGGCCGGCCAGGCCGTACCGGCCGGTGGGCACGTCCTCGGCGATGGTCACGGGCGTCACGGCGCCGTCGGCGGCCCGGACCTCGACCTCCCACCACGCCTCGGGCGCGGCGACCTCCGCGGGCACGGCGAGCCCGGCGAGTCGGGGGGCGGCCGGCAGATCGCGCAGGTCCACGACGGCCTCGAACGTGCGCCGGTCGACGTGCACGGGGTAGGTGCGGGGGACGCCACCGGGACGCCGGGTGACCTGGAGCACCGGGGCCGGGCCGAGGTCGTTGACGACGTGGCCCACCAGGCGCAACCGGCCGTCGCGCACCTCCCCGGTCACGACCCGGGCGGTCTCCCGCTCGGCGCGCACCACGAGGTCGCCGGTCTCCCCCAGCAGCGGCGCGACGTAGTGATCGGAGCCCACCGAGCGATATCCCGCCCGTTCCACGATCGACGCGTCGGCGCGCGGGTCCGACAGCCGCCCCCGCCGCAGGACGCCCCGGTGAAGCACCCGCAGCTCCACGTGCCAGCGTCCGAGGCGGCCCGGCCTGGCCAGCGCGGCGGGGTCGATCGCGAGCCGGAAGCCGCCCCAGTCGCGTTCCTTCGACTTCGCGGAGACCCGTGCTCTGGTGGCGGAGGCCGGCACGCGGACGCGCCGCCCGGTCCGCTCGTGGACGAGCGCGGCGAAGACCTGCTGGTGGACCCGCCGGCTGGGCCGCAGGTACGGCGAGGCCGCGCGTCCCTCCACCACGAGCACGCCGTCCTCCCAGCGGACCGCGTCGATGCGGTGGCGCGGGACGAGTTCGTCCCTGGCCCTGGTGACGGCGGCGGGGATCTCCCGGTCCGCGGAACCCCCGAGCGGGACGTTCAGGTGGTGCCAGCCCATCCTGCGCACGAGCCGCCGGTCGGGTTTCACCTCCCGGTCCCACGCGATGACCTCCAGCAGGTCGTCCATGCGCCGCGTGCGCACCAGATGCCACTGCAGCCGCCGCAGCGCGGGCAGCCCGTCGAGCACGGGAGGCGCCACGTCCTCCAGGTATCGGCCGGCGAGGTCGAGGAAGTGCTCCCGGAACGCCGGGGACGCCTGGTCGAGCACGTCGAGGAAGTTCGTGAGGTCGCCGTCGAGGACGGCGTGGTCCCAGGCGTGGATGTGCGCGGTGAAGTTGTGCTCGCTCAGGAAGCGGCGGACCTCGGTGACGGCGGCGAACCGGTCCTCCAGGTGGACGGCCCGCGTCTTGTCCTGGGTGATCGAACGGCCGCCGCCCTCCCGCCGCCGCCACAGGTAGACCGGCGCGGGCAGCACGTCCACGGCCCGCGCCAGGAAATGGGCCCGCAGGGCCAGCGAGATGTCCTCGTACAGCACGCCTTCGGGGAACGCGAACCCGTGGGCGTCCCAGAACGAGCGACGCCACAGCTTGTTGGTGACCAGGCGGTCGCGCAGGAGCGTACGCGTCCGGGTGATGTGGGTGCCCGTGGCGGCGTCGGCGAACACGGCCCGGTGCATGGCCGACTGCCGGGCCCCGCGCCCGTCGAGGCGCAGCACGTTGCCCGTGGCGAGGTCGGAACCCGACCGCTGCAGGGACGCGAGGAGATATTCGAGGGCGTGCGCCGGCAGCAGGTCGTCGCTGTCGAGGAACATCAGGTAGTCGCCGGTCGCGTGCCGCACCCCCGTGTTGCGGGCCGCGCCGAGCCCCGCGTTGGCCTGGCGGACCAGCCGGAACCGGGCGTCCCGCGCCGCGAAGGCGGCGGCGATTTCGGCGCTGCCGTCCGGCGAGCCGTCGTCCACCATGACGACCTCGATGTCCTCCCAGGTCTGCGCGGCGACCGAGGCCAGGCAGTCGGCGAGGTACGGTTCCACGTCGTAGATCGGGATGATCACGCTCAGGCGAGGCACGGGCGGTCCTTAGAGGTCGGCGAAGCGGTGGACGGGGACACGAGCGCGGGGCGCGCCGCCGGTCCGGACTGAGGAGCGGGCAGGAAGGGCCGTCTCCCCGACGCGCCTGCGGCACCCACCCCTGGCGTGCCTTCGGCGCGACCCGGCGGAGCGGACGATGGGCGACTCGGGAAACACGTGCTCACCCCTGGCGCGCGAGCCCGCGCAGACCCCTGCGGAGCAGCCGGGCGGTGCGACGCAGCGGCCGGGGCACGGAACGACCGATACGGCCGAGGCGGCCGATGCGACCGCGCCCGGGGCGGCCCGGGCGGTCCTGGCGGCGGGGCCGGAGCGAGCCACCGCCCACACCGGCCATTCCGGGGTCGTCCGTCCAGGTGCGGCCGGGCACCGGCGGGGCGGTCGTCGCGGCCAGGTCGGCGGGCAGGAACCCCCAGGCGGACCCCGCGTCCCACACCGTGCCGTACATCTCGTGGACCAGGTCGTCGAGATCGTCCCCCGGCCCGGCGCAGCGGCGGGCGCGGCTCATCGCGGCGGTGCGCTCCAGCCGGGCGAACACGACGCGGCCGTCTTTCCGCTCGTCCAGCGCCAGCGAGACGATGCCCAGCCGCCGCCGGTCGGCGTGCTTGACGATCGACCCTATGGTGCCGCGCGACGGCACCCAGCCCGGCGGGCAGTGGAAGCGGAACGGCACGGGGAAGCTGTCGTCCGGCACGGCCTCGCGGAACCGCACCCGAGGCTCGCCCTGGTAGCAGGCGAGCAGCAGGCGCAGGTCGAGCGAGGGGTCGCCGAGAGGGTCCCGCCGGCCGCCGCCGAGCCGCCCCCACGGCCCGACGACCGTCACCCGCACGTCGGGCAGCCGCCCGGCGAGCACGGCGTCGACGGTCGCCCTGACCTCCTCGAACGACGCGTCCCCCACATCGACCACGACCTCGACGTACGGCACGAGGTAGGTGCGGTGCGGGTGCCTGCGCAGCCAGCGGAAGGTCGGGACGCGCTCGGCGAGGTAGGGCCAGTTGTGCCGCTTCACGTCACGCTCGCGGCGCATGACGGTGGACCGGCCGAGGTGCCAGCACCGGCTGCTGCGGTCGGGCACGAACACGGCCCCCGCCTGCGCCAGCCGATAGCCGAGCTCCGTGTCCTCCCCGAGGACCAGCGAGGCGTCCAGCCCCCCGGCGGCGCGCAGCAGGGAGGCCCGCAGCGACGCGGTCGCCCCGACCATGACGGAGAACGCGTGGAAACCAGCCGTCCGCAGGTCGTCGGTCTGGTCCCAGCGCCGCTCGGTCCACTGCGGCGTGGCGTCCTCCTCGGCGAAGAGCTTGGGCACCGCGCCCGCCTCGACGGCCGCGAGCACCTCGCTCGCGGAAACCTCGTCCAGGCCGGGCACGAACCGCAGGTGCCCGAGCACGACCAGGTAGTCGGCCAGGTGATGCCAGCGCATCTGGGCCTCCACGTGCTCGGGGAACAGCACCAGGTCGGCGTCCAGGTAGAGGATTACCTCGCCCTCCGCCGCCTCGGCCCCCGCCGCGCAGGCGCTCGCCCTCCCCCACGCCCCGCCGCGCGGGCGGATCACCCGCAGCCGCTCCGGCAACGGCCCGGCCGGCGACGCGTACGGCATCCGCATGGGCTGCTCGCCGTCGTCCACCACCACGACCTCCATCAGGTGGGCCGGGTAGGTCTGCCGGGCCAGGCTCGCCAGCGTCAGCGGCAGCGTGCGCTCCGCACGGAAGGCGGGGATCACCACGCTCACCGTGAGCGTGGGGCTCCACTGCCCCAGCGCGGGCGGTTCTCCGAGCACCCCGTAGTCGTTGAGCGGGATGCGCGCAGCCCCCGTCACGTCCTCACCTCCGCGCGCCATCGGGCACCGTCCTCCATCAGTTCGTTGAAGACCAGCCCGCGCCACTGCTCCTGATAGGACGCGAGGAACGACTGCACGGGCTGGCGCCAGGTGTGGCCGTACGCGCTGCGGCGGCGCAGCACGTAGTTGAGGCCGTGGGTGCGGTAGATCCGGCCGCCGACGGCCTCGACCGCCTGGAGGAGCTGGCCGTCCACGGTCCTCGCCAGGGGCCGGAACCCGCCCGCCGCCTCGAACGCCGCCCGGGTGACCAGCATCGTGCCCCCGGCCACCAGCGGCGCGAACCGCTCGGTGCCGATGCACCTCCTGATCGTCACGTCGAGGGGCTCCAGGTAGACGAACTCCGCGGCCGACCCGACGAGGTCGGCGCCGCTGTAGCGCCGGGCGAGCAGCAGGTCGGCGAGGTGGTCGGGCCCATACCAGTCGTCGTCGTCGACCTTGGCGAGGTACGACCCGGAGGCGACGGCCGCCATCCGGTTCAAGACCTCCCCGAAGGGCGTCGCGGCGGGGGCCTCGATCACGGTGAGCGGCAGCCGCGTGCGGGGGATCGCCGCCTCCCGCGTGGTGAACCCGTGGAGGCCCACGATCAGCTCGGCGGTCACCCCGCGCTGGCGCTCCATCTGCTCGACCGCGAACGGCACCATCTCGGGGCGGCGCGTGCACAGCAGGATCGAGACCCGCGGCTCCGGCGGCACCGGCAGGCCCGCGGCCGACGCGAGGCCCCGCCAGCGGGCGGCGGCCCCGTGCTCGCGCAGCGCGGCCCTGCGCAGCCGGATGCTCAGCTCCTCGCGGCGCAGGTCGGACGCGAGCGCCTCGCCCGTCGCGGTGGCGAGCACGGCGGCGAGGCCGGGGCCCAGCGCGCGGTCGCGGACGGCGTCGGGCGCGGCGAGCACCGGGACCCCGGCCGCCGCGAGCGCCGCCACGACACGGGCGACCTCAACCGCCCGCCCGTCGATCGCGGGCACCTCGACGCCGCGCACGTCCCGCAGGCGGACGATGTCGACGTCGGTGACCCGCCCGCAGGCCGGGAGCCGTACGAGCCTGTCCGCGGCGTGGGCGATGGCGAAACCCTCCCGGTGCGCGGCGAGGGTCGCCGTCTCCCGCGTGGGATGCTGCCGGAACCCGATGGGGTTGACGACCGCCTCGTCCACCGGCGGAATCACATCGTCCACCGCCGCACCGACCACAACCAGACCGCCGCCCGAGGGACTCATCGCCGCCGGGGCGTCGGTCAATGGGCCATCGCCCGAGGGGCCTATAGCCGGGCACTGCGTCCGCGGGGGAACCACGGCCGCGCCGTTTGCGCCCGCGGCCAGGCCACCGTACGGCGTGGGTGCCGGGGACGGCTCGCCTATACGGGACGGCTCGCCGGCGCGCAGCAGCAGGTCGCAGCCTGGGGCATCCCGGCGGTCTGGCACCGGACCGCCGGGCGGCGACAGCGTCACGTTGGGGTCGCCCGGCCGCCAGTCGGCCGTACGGCCCCCTTCCAGTCCCGCGACGGGAGTGGTCGCCTCGCACCCGCCGAACAGGCCGTGTGCGAGGTGGGCCACGACGTCTCCAGCCGGCACGGGCTCGGCGAAGGCGGCGTCCAGGTGCCAGCCACGTTTGCGGCGGGTGATCCGCAGATCGGTCAGGTGCCGCCAGCAAGTGCCGGGGCCGGCGACCGGCAGCGGCTGGGCCCCCCAGGGCGGCGCGTCGGCGACGGCGATCCTCACCCGCGTCGCCGTGGGCAGCAGGCCGCGCAGCGGCACCGCTCTGCGCAGGTCACCCGGGGAGCGCGCGGCGAGCACGACGCATCCGATCGCGCCGACTCCCGCCCCGGCGGCGCCGTCCGGGCCGGTCACGCCGATCTTGTCCGGCGTCCGGCCCAGGAGGGCGGCCACGCGCTGGGCACCTGCGCGCGCGGCGTCCGCCGGGGCGGCCGGGGACGCGGGGACGGGGACGTCCTCCAGTGGGGTCCACGGGCCGGTGAAGCCCTCGACGAGGCGGCCGAGCAGCGTGGGACAAGACTCGAACCCGATCCACGTCCCCCACGTCGACCGGGTGGCGGTTCGCGTCACCCGCCCTCCTCACGCTGCCCGGTTCCTCTTCCGACCGGCCCAGCATCGCGAACCCCGCTCGTGACGGGGCTGCCTTTAGCCCCTTCCTTGGCCGAAGGTTTAACCGCTCCCGTCCCAGCTCGACGGGGGTTTCCGGGCGTTACGTAACCGGACTGACGAGGAGGAAGTGACGCGAAGCACGTTACGATGCCGCCTTATAGATCCCCGAGGAGTAACCCATGGCTGTACGTCGTCTGATCCCTGTGGCCGTCGCGTGCGCCCTCGTCGCGGCGACCGCCACCCCTGCGCAGGCCCGCGGGACCGATGAACCGTACTGCACGACTCACAAATGCATCGCCCTGACCTTCGACGACGGTCCCGGGCCATACCTGCCGACCTTGCTGAAGACCCTTGCCAAGTACAAGGCCAAGGCGACGTTCTTCCTCATCGGATCGGAGGTGAAGAAGCACCCGAAGCTGACGCAGCTGATCGCCAAGTCGGGCCACGAGATCGGCAACCACTCCTGGGACGCCAGCTACTTGACCGAGCTCACGTACGCCCAGATCAACAAGAAGATCGGCGACACCCAGCGGATCATTCAGAAGACCACGGGAAAGGCGCCGAAGCTCTTCCGCGCGCCCGGCGGGCTGCGCAACGGCGGCGTGCAGCAGGTCGCGGCCAAGTTCGGGCTCATCCAGGTGCCCGGCACGACCGCCACGAAGGACTACATCAAGGACTACCGGCACGTAAACCTGCTCACCAACCGCGCCCTCGACGTGGCCAACGAGGGCGAGGTCGTGCTGATGCACGAGACCGTGAAGGCGACCGTGCAGTCGATGCCCGATGTGCTCGAGACGCTGACCGCGGAGGGCTACAGCTTCGTGACGGTGTCCACCCTGCTGGAGGGCCAGGAGCTCATCCCGGGACAGGTATATCCCGACCGGTCCGGGGAGGGGACGCTCTCCGACGGCTGATCCTGCGGCCCAGCGCCTGGGCCGGCGCCTCCACGAAGCGGTACGTGAGCCAGCTCAGCGCGAGCAGCACCACGAGATAGCCGAGCATGACGGCCACTCTGCCGGTCGACGTGAGCGACCGCAGATCACCGGCGAGCGCGTTCAGGCACCTGAGCAGCGGGTGGTGCACCAGGTAGACCGAGTAGCTGATCAGGCCGAGCCAGGTCAGCACGCCGGGCACGCGCCGCCCGCGCAGCGCCATGCCGATCGCGAACGTCCCCCCGGCCAGGGCCATCGTGGTGATCCACACGTCAGGCTGCACCCACCACCATCCGGCCTGAATGGACCACACGGGCGCGGCGGCCACGAGAGCCGCCGCGACCGCGACCGGGCCGAGCCCGCCCGTGCCGTGCTCCCACCGGTACAGCGCCGTCCCCGTGAACATCACCGCGAGGATGGCCGCGCCGAACCACGGCACGAAGCCGCCGAACACGAGCAGCACGAGCGCCATCAGGCCCAGCGCGTACGCCGCGACCCTGCGGAAGCGGCCGGTGATCAGGCAGGCCAGGCCCGCGACGAACAGCACACCGGAGGCGATGGCCGGCCAGTGACCCGGCAGCAGCGGCGCCGACAGCACCAGCCCGGCGGCGATCGCCACGACGCCGAAGGCGATCGCCAGCATGCCGCTGCGCCGGTGCACCCCGCCCACGAACAGCGCGGTCACCAGCAGGTAGAACACCATCTCGTACGACAGCGTCCACATCGGGTCGGCGAGGCCGCCGATGTGGACGACGTCGAGCAGCATGCTCACGTGCGCGGCCACGGCCGACGGGTGCCGGGGCACCTGCTCGCGCACCGGCACCCAGAACGCCATGACGAGCACCGCGGCGATCACCAGCAGGTAGAGCGGGTACAGCCGGAACACCCGGCTGATCCAAAACGCCCCGACGTCGCCCCGCTTCTCCAGGGACGCGGGGATGATGTATCCGCTGACCAGGAAGAAGACCAGCACGCCGTACATGCCGAGGTTGAACCAGTAGGGGCGCAGCGACGGCATGAGCCAGGGCAGGGCGTGCTCGGCGACCACCGCCATCGCGCCGATCCCCCGCAGGGCGTCGAGCCAGGCGAGTCTGGTGACCTTCGCGTCTGACGGAACGGTGACGGGCTGAGCGGCAATCACCGCGTTACTTTATCCAGCCCGTCCCGGGGTCATGCCGGTCGATCCCGGGTCACTCCCACTCGATCGTGCCCGGCGGCTTGCTCGTCACGTCGAGGACCACCCGGTTGACCTCGCGCACCTCGTTGGTGATGCGGGTGGAGATGCGCGACAGCACGTCGTACGGCACCCGCGCCCAGTCGGCGGTCATGGCGTCCTCGGAGGTCACCGGCCGCAGGACGATGGGGTGGCCGTAGGTGCGGCCGTCGCCCTGCACGCCCACCGAGCGGACGTCGGCGAGCAGCACCACCGGGCACTGCCAGATGTCGCGGTCGAGACCGGCCCGGGTGAGCTCCTCGCGGGCGATCGCGTCGGCCTCGCGCAGCAGGTCGAGCCGCTCGCGGGTGACCTCGCCGATGATCCGGATGCCGAGGCCCGGCCCGGGGAACGGCTGCCGCCAGACCATCGCCGGGGGCAGGCCCAGCTCCTCGCCGGCCCGCCGCACCTCGTCCTTGAACAGCGTGCGCAGCGGCTCGACGAGCTGGAACTTGAGGTCATCGGGCAGCCCGCCCACGTTGTGGTGGGACTTGATGTTCGCGGTGCCGGTGCCGCCGCCCGACTCGACCACGTCGGGGTAGAGCGTGCCCTGCACGAGGAAGTCCACCGGCCCGTCGGCGAGGATCGCGCGCTGCTCGTCCTCGAAGACCCGGATGAACTCGCGGCCGATGATCTTGCGCTTCTCCTCCGGGTCGGTGACGCCCGACAGCGCCTTGAGGAAGCGCTCCGAGGCGTCCACGACGCGCAGCTTGACGCCGGTCGCCTCGACGAAGTCGCGCTCGACCTGCTCGGCCTCGCCCTTGCGCAGCAGGCCGTGGTCGACGAAGACGCAGGTCAGCCGGTCGCCGATGGCCCGCTGGACGATCGCGGCGGCGACGGCGGAGTCCACCCCGCCCGACAACGCGCAGATCGCCCGGCCGTCGCCCACCTGGGCGCGCACGGCCTCCACGGCGTCCTCGACGATGTTGAGCATGGTCCACGAGGGACGGCAGCCGGCCGCGTCGAGGAAGTGCTTGAGCACCTGCTGTCCGTACTCGGAGTGGAGCACCTCGGGGTGGAACTGCACGCCGTACAGGCCGCGCGAGGGGTCCTCCATGGCGGCGACCGGGGTGGCGTCGGTGGCGGCCGTGACGGCGAACCCGTCGGGGGCGCCGACGACCGAGTCGCCGTGCGACATCCAGACGGTCTGCGCCGGCGGCAGGCCGGCGAACAGCACGCCCTCCTTGACGACCTTGAGCGGGGTCCCGCCGTACTCGGCGGAGCCGGTCCTGGCGACCTGTCCGCCGAGCGCCTGGGCCATGGCCTGGAAGCCGTAGCAGATGCCGAAGGTCGGCACCCCGGTCTCGAACAGGCCCTCCGGGACCGGCGGCGCGCCCTCGGCGTACACCGACGACGGGCCGCCGGACAGGATGATCGCCTTGGGCTTCTTCTCCAGCATCTCGGAGACCGGCATGGTCGACGGGACGATCTCGGAGTAGACGTGGCACTCACGCACCCGTCGCGCGATCAGCTGCGCGTACTGCGCGCCGAAGTCAACGACGAGGACCGTGTCGAACTCGGACACTGGAAAAGACCCCCAGGAGGCAGCGAGGCGGTTGAAGGGAGCGGCGGTAACGCCAGTCTATCGGCGCGGTGACGCTGCCCGCCCGGCCCGCTGCGCCGGGCCGTCTCTGACATGCCGCGTGGCCCAGGCGGCGCCTCTCCGCGTTGTCGCCCTGCCCACGCAGAGCCCCGCGGGCTCGCGATCTCCGCGGGGCCCGGAGCCGTCGCCGATAACGCCGTTATCAGCTCCTCCTCGGCCTTGCGACGCATCCCCCCGGATCCGCGCTCGCGTACGGGCGGCATGTGTCAGACGCTCCCCGGCCGGCCCAACCCGCGGCCGCTGCCCGCCCGGTGTGGGACCGCTGCCCGCTCGGCCGCTGTGGCCGCTTGTCAGACCGCCGCGGGCTCGGCGGCCGGGTGCGGGCCGAGCGCCGGGTAGTCGGTGTAGCCCCGGTGGTCGCCGCCGAAGGACAGGCTGAGGTCGGGCTCGTTGAGCGGCGCGCCGAGACGCAGGCGCAGCGGCAGGTCGGGGTTGGCCAGGAACGCCCTGCCGATCGAGACCACGTCGGCGCCCCACTCCAGCCACTTGGCCGCGGTGCCGGCCGGGTCGGCGCCCTCGGGGTCGTTGACCACCAGGGCGTTCGGCCACAGGTCGCGGATGCGCGCGTTGAGCTCGTCGCCGCCGGTCGCGATCAGGTGCAGGTAGACCAGGTCGAGTTCGGCGAGCTCGGACACGAGAGCCGGGTAGAGCTCGTGCGCGTCGTCCTCCACCAGTCCCTGGGCGCCGTTGGTGGGCGACAGCCTGATCCCCACCCGGTCCGGGCCGATCTCCTCGGCCACCGCCTTGGCGGTCTCCACCGCGAACCTGATGCGGCCGGCGATCGAGCCGCCGTACCGGTCGCCGCGCAGGTTGACGTTCTGGGACAGGAACTGGTGGATGAGATAGCCGTTGGCCCCGTGCAGCTCGACACCGTCGAACCCCGCGTCCACCGCGCGGCGCGCCGCCGCGGCGAAGTCCCGTACGGTCGCCTCCACCTCCTCGGTGGTCAACTCCCGTGGAATGGGAAGGTCCTGCAACCCGCTCGGCGTGAAGATCTGCAGCCCGTCCGGCCGTACGGCCGAGGGCGCGAGGGGGACGGCCCCGGTGTTGTCGGGGTGACCGACCATGCCGGCATGCATGATCTGGGCGAAGATCCGTCCTCCGGCGGCGTGGACGGCGTCGGTCACCTCCCGCCACCCGGCCACCTGCTGGTCGGTGTGCAGCCCCGGCGTGTTCATGTAGCCCTGCCCGGCCGGGCTGGGCTGGATCCCCTCGGTGATGATCAGGGCGGCGGACGCGCGCTGGCCGTAGTAGAGCGGCGCCAGCGGCGACGGGATGCCGTCGACGTACGAGCGTGATCGCGTCATCGGGGCCATCGCCAGGCGGTGGGGTAGGCGCAGCGAACCGAGCTCGAAGGGCGTGAACATGGCGGACCTCCATATTTGACAGCCAACTTTGCCGACCAACTAGCCGCGTTCAGTTCTACAACTTGGTCGGCCAATATGCAAGGAGTACGATGACGCGGTGAGGAGGTCATCGATGGCGGAGAGGCTGGAGTCCCCGGCGGTGGACGCCTCGGCATGCTCCCCGCTGCCCAGCCACGATGAGGACTCCCTGGGATGCCTCATGGCGGCGGCGTCGAAGGGACACCGGGTCCTGCTGGCCGCTCTGCTCGCGGAGATCGACCTCTACCCGGGCCAGGACCGCGTGCTCAACATGCTGTGGGAGCACGGCCCGCAGTTCCAGAACAAGCTCGCGGCGAAGCTCGGCATCGACATGTCCACGATGACCAAGAGCCTCCAGCGCCTGGAACGCAGCGGCCTGATAAGCCGCTCGCCGTGCGCGACGAACCGGCGGCTCAGCATCGTGAGCACGACCCCGAAGGGCGACGACCTGCGTCCCCGGTTGCGCCGCATCGAGGAGGAGGTCCACCGCAGGCTCGCCCGCGGTCTGACGACGGAACAGGTCGAGACGCTGTGCTCGTTGCTCGCCGTGATCCGGGACAACACCTGCCGCGAGGCCCTGCAGTCACCCTGCGTCGACGACTGAACCGCCCCGGCTGAGCCACGCCCGGGCCCGTCTCGGCCGGCCCGTGCACCGCTCGGGCGCTGTCCGTCGCCGCCCGTGGTCCGCCGGCAGGGCGGCGACGACCCGGCGTTCAGGTGCCCGGGGTCTCGTCCGGGCGTGGCGCGTGTCCCGCCGTCCCGCCTGAGGTGATCCGTACGATCGGCAGGCGCAGCGCGCCCGGCGCGGCGGCGGGGACGACCGGCCGCACCGGCGCGACCGGCGAAAGCCGCACGTACGGCGAGCCGAGGGCGGGCCGGGGGTCGGGCTCGCCCTTGTTGGGCCACAACGCCATCGCCCGCTCGGCCTGCGCCGTGATCGTGAGCGAGGGGTTCACGCCGGGGTTGGCCGACATGGCCGAGCCGTCCACGACGTGCAGTCCCTCATACCCGTAGAGCCGGTGGTAGGGGTCGATCACGCCGGTCTCCGGCGAGTCGCCGATCGCGCAGCCGCCGAGGAAGTGCGCGGTCGCCGGGATGTCGAACAGGTCGAGCCAGGAGCCGCCGGGAAGGCCGCCGATCTCCTCGGCCGCCAGACGGGTGGCCTGGTGCCCGGCGGGGATCCAGGCGGGGTGCGGCTCGCCGTGGCCCGGTTCCGCCCGCAGTTTGCCGCCCTTCAGCGAGAGCGTGATCGAGTTGTCCTTGGCCTGCATGACCAGGGTGACGATGGTGCGCTCCGACCAGCGGCGGAGCTGGAACAGCCGGGGCAGCAGGTGTGGCCGCCGCAGCGCCGCGCCGAGGAACTTCAGCCAGCGCGGGGCCCGCCCGCCGCCGTCCACGAGCAGCGTGCGCAGCAGTCCCATGGCGTTGGAGCCGTCGCCGTACCTGACCGGCTCGATGTGCGTCTCGGCGTCCGGGTGGAACGAGGAGGTGATCGCCACGCCCCGGTTGAGTTTGACGCCCTTGGTGTCCGGCCGCTCGAACCCGAGCAGGGCCTCGGAGTTCGTCCTGGTCAGCGCGCCCAGCCGGGGTGAGATCCGGGGCAGCGTGGTCGCCTTGAGCCGGTGGAGCAGGTGCTGCGTGCCGTACGTCCCGGCGGCGAAGACCACCTGCTCGGCGGTCAGCGTGCGGGTCGGGCCGAACAGTCCCGTGCGCTTCACGGTGATCTCGTAACCGCCCGCGATCGGCCGCACGCCGGTCACGGTGGTTTCCGGGTGGACCCTCGCCCCGGCCCTCTCGGCCAGGTAGAGGTAGTTCTTGATGAGCATGTTCTTGGCGCCGTGGCGGCAGCCGGTCATGCATTCGCCGCACTCGATGCAGCCCCGGCGGCGCGGCCCCACGCCGCCGAAGTAGGGGTCGTCCACCTCGACCCCGGGCTCGCCGAAAAACACCCCGACCGGGGCGAGATGGAAGGTGTCGCCGACGCCCATCCGCTCGGCGACCTTCTTCATCACCTCGTCGGCGGGGGTCATCGTCGGGTTGTCCACCACGCCGAGCATCCGTTTGGCCTGGTCGTAATACGGCGCGAGCTCGGCCTTCCAGTCGGTGATGTGCGCCCACTGGGGATCGCGGAAGAACGGGTCGAGCGGCTCGTAGAGGGTGTTGGCGTAGACGAGCGAGCCGCCCCCGACCCCGGCGCCGGCCAGCACCATCACGCCGTTGGAACCGCGCACGACGTGGATGCGCTGGATGCCCTTCAGGCCGAGCTTCGGGGCCCACAGGAAGTCCCTGGCCCGCCAGGAGGTCTTGGGAAGGGTCCGCTCGTCGAACCTGCGGCCGGCCTCCAGAACCCCGACCCGGTATCCCTTCTCGGTGAGCCGCAGCGCGGTCACGCTCCCGCCGAACCCCGATCCGATCACCACGACGTCGTAGTCCACCGCCCTGCCCTCCCCGCTCACCTCAGGTGGAGCCGCTTCATGGTCTTGAGCAGCGTCGCGAGCGTGTCGGTGTATTTGTCGTAGGTCATGCCGAGGATCGGCTCGAAGCCCAGCCACGCGGCCTGGCTGGCCACCGTCTGGATCTCGGTGTACTTCAGCAGGCCTTCGGCCCCGTGGCGGCGGCCGATCCCGGACGACTTCATCCCGCCCATCGGCGCGTCGTACGAGCCGTACGTCGAGCCGTACCCCTCGTTGACGTTGACGGTGCCCGCCTTGACGCGGGCGGCGAGGCGGCGGCCCCGCGCCAGGTCCTTCGTCCAGATCGAGGCGTTCAGCCCGTACGCCGTGTCGTTGGCCGCGCGGATCGCCTCGTCCTCGGTCCTGAAGCGGTAGAGCGACACGACCGGCCCGAACGTCTCGTCGCGGCAGACGGTCATGTCCTCGCCGACGCCGTCGAGCACGGTCGGCTCGTAGAAGAACGGGCCGAGGTCGGGGCGGGGCCGGCCGCCGGCCAGCACCGTGGCGCCCTTGGCGACCGCGTCCTCCACGTGCGCGGCGACCGTGTCGAGCTGCCTGGCGGAGGTGAGCGAGCCCATCTGCACGTCCCAGTCGAGACCGGGGCCGATCTTCATGTTCTTCACCGCGCGGACGAACTTGTCCCGGAAGGCGTCGGCGACCGCCTCGTGCACGTACAGGCGCTCGATCGAGATGCACAGCTGCCCGGCGTTGGCGAAGCAGGCCCGGATCGCGCCCTGCGCGGCCAGGTCGAGGTCGGCGTCGTCGAACACGATCATCGGGTTCTTGCCGCCGAGCTCCAGCGAGCAGCCGATGAGCCGCTTGGCCGCCTCCTCGGCGATCTTGCGCCCGCCGCGCGTCGAGCCGGTGAACGCGACGTAGTCGGCGCCGTCGAGCAGCGGGCCGCCGACGTCCTCCGGGTCGCCGAGCACGACCTGCCAGATGTCGCGCGGCATCCCCAGCTCCGCGAGCAGGTCGATCGTCCACAGCGTGGACAGCGGGGTCTGGGTGTCGGGCTTGTGCACGACCGCGTTGCCCGCGATCAGCGCGGGGGCCACGTCGGTCACGCCGAGGGCCAGCGGGTAGTTCCACGGGCTGATCACCGCGACCACGCCCTTCGGGTGGCGCAGCTCCGTCACCCTCGTGGCGACCGGGAAGATGCCCTGCCTGCGCTGCGGCTCCAGCAGCCCGGCCGCCCGCCGGGCGTAGTACAGCGTGCAGCCCACGACGTGAAGCAGCTCCTCGTGCGCGTGACGCCGCGCCTTGCCGGTCTCCCACTGCACGATGTCGAGCAGCTCCCGGCGGCGGTCGAGCATCGCGTCGTGGAGCCGCAGGAAGGGCTTGACCCGCTCGCGGACCGGCAGCGCCGCCCAGGCCTCCTGCGCCGCTCTGGCTTTCGCGTACGCCACGCGGACGTCCTCGGGGGTGGAGATCGGGACCTCGGCCAGGACCTTGCCGGTGAACGGCGCGAGGATCTCCCTTGTCTTGCCCTCGGAGGAGACGTGCGTGAGGATCCGGTCGACCATGGCCGCGTCGAGCGTCCGATTCATGGCACCCATGACGGAAGAATATTCCGGGGCTTGACTCATGGCTACTGGTAAGTAAAGAACGATGTCCGGCGCCTTGCCCGCCGACGTTCACCGGGGGCGGAGGAAGCCGAGCGGACCAGCGCGAGGACCGCGGCGCAGGCCCGGCGGAGCAGACTTTCGCCGCGGACCGCATGCCCCTTCCGGCGCGGCCACCTGCCCGGCCAAGGCTCGCGGACGCCCCGCCGGCTAGGAGCCCGGCACAGCGCGGAGCGTCTTGCCGAACTCGGCGGGGTGCGTGGTGAACCCCGTGTGCCCGCCCGGGAAGTGGACGAGCCTCATGCCGAACCGCTCGGCCAGGAACGCGGCGGGACGGTAGGGCAGCTCGCCGCGCGAGTCCGTTCCGGCCGCGAGCACGAGCCGGTCCGACAGTGCCCGCAGGCGGTCCACGTCCGGCCGGTACGCCATGAAGCTCGGCACGATGCGACCCAGGAAATAAGGCATGTCCGCCATCGTCCGCTCGGCTCGGGCCGCCGCCCCGGGCGGCAGCGCGGCAGCCGGCGCGGCGTCCGCGGATTCGGCTGATCCGGCGGCGTTCGCGGACTCGGTAGCGTCGAGGGATTCGGCGGCGTCGGCGGGTCCGGCGTGGACGGCGCCGGCGGATCCGGCGCCCGGCCGCCTGAGGCCGGCCGCGAACACCGCCGCCGCGGGCGTCAACTGCAGGGTGGCGCCGTCCACGCGGAGGCGGCCGACGGCCGGGCCGGTCATGCCGGGTCTCCTTCGTCGCGTGCGGGCCAGCGCTCCAGGAGGCTGTGCAGGGCGTCGAGGCAGCGGACCCAGGAGTCCTCCGCCGGGCGCTGGTGCGCGAACCCGCCCGCGGCCTCCAGGCTGGTGAAGCCGTGGAGCGTGCTGCGCATCAGCCGGACCGCGTCGGTCAGGTCGGGCTCCTGCAGCGCGTAGGCGCGCAGCATGCCGTACGTCAGCTCGACGGCGCGTCGCGGCCCGGGGGCCTTCGCTGCGAGTTCGGGGTCGATCTGGATCGGGATCTGCGTCGCCGCGTAGCGGCCCGGATGATCGCGGGCGTACTCGCGCCAGGCGTTCGCGTACGCCACCAGCGCGTCCTTTCCGGCCCGCCCGGCGATCGCCTCCGCGATGCGGAGGGTCTTCTCGTCCGCCGCCAGCAGCGCGATGCGCCCACGCAGGTCCTCCAGGCCGCGGACGTGCGCGTAGAGGCTGGCGTCCTTCACGCCGAGCCGCCGCGCGACCGCCGACATGGTCACGTGCTCGAGCCCCACCTCGTCCGCCAGCTCGGCGGCGGCGAGCGTGACCCGATCCGCCGTCAACCCGGCCCGCGCCATGTCCCAGCCGCCCTTCTGCTCCTAATATCCTTCGGCTGTGCCTAATAGTCCTAGGCTACATCTTGGACTCCAAGCCCGGACCCTCGTCCGAGCATGAGGACGTCTCTCCCGCACCGACCCGACCGGCGAAGTGCGGCTCGCCGCGTACGCGCGCCGCGACGAGATGACCGCAGGGCTGCGGCAGGCCGCCGCGCGGGACAGCCCGGGGCCTCGGGGACGACCCCCTCTGCGCAGCGCTAAGCGCCGACGCCGTCGTTCTGCCGCCTCGGCGCGCCGACCCGTTGCATCGCGCGACCGTCGAGGTCGGCCGGCGCGGCGCGCCCCTCGAAGCGCCGTCCGACGATCGCCGCGACGACGATCAGCGCGCCGCCCAGCCCCCGCGGGACGCCGATGCTCTCCCGCGCGGCGACGAGGGCGAAGGCCGTCGCGAACAGCGGCTCGGTCGCCAGGATGAGGCCCACTCGGGTCGAGCTGGACCGGCGGGCCGCCCGCAGCTGCACGAAGAACGAGTACGACGTGCCCAGGACGCCGAGGTAGGCGATGAGAAGCCAGTCGCCGGCGCTGACGGACCCCGCCTCCTCCCAGACCGGCGTTCCTGTGAGCACAGAGGTCAACGTGGCGAGGAGGAACACGACGACGAACTCCACCAGCGTGAGATTCGGCAGCGACTGAGGGCCGGTTCCCGCGGTTTCACGGCCGAAGAGAGTGATCTGAGTGGCCCGCACGAACGCCGCCGCCAGGATGATCAAGTCGCCGGGATGGGGATGCAGGCCGTCCGACAGGAGGAGCAGACCGCAGCCGACGAGGGCCGTGACCGTCGCCGCGTACACCATGAACGGTTGCCTGCGCCGACTGACGATCCGCTCGAAGACGGGGACGAGGATGACCGAGACCGTGATCAGGAAGCCGGAGTTGGCCGCCGAGGTGTGCTGCACGCCGATGGTCTCCAGGATGAGGATCCCGTACAAGAGCGAGCCGAACACGATCCCCGAGAGCACCTCGGACCGGGAGATCCTCGACAGGGTGGGCGCGGCCATGAGCACCATGGCCGGGATCGCCGTCAGGAAGCGCAGCGCCAGGAAGCTCGCCGCGGACACGGACTCGCCGACGTCCTGCATGACGACGTAGCTCGACCCCCAGATCACCGCCACCAGCAGAACGGACACGTCGGCCGCCAGGACCCCGCGCCCGCCCGCACGGGGGGCCTTCCCGATCGTCTGCGCCGTCGCCATCCGCCTCTCCCGCCTCGCCGGGGCGCCCATGGTGTCAGTATACTGACAGATCTGTACAGTATACGAGACACCGTGGGCAGCATGACTCCGCCCAGCAAAGAAACTGGGCAACCGGCTTTTACGTGAAGACGGGCCGGGTCGACGACGGCGCGAGTGCCAGGGCACCGCGCCGGCGCGTCCCACTGCAGGGATACGAAACAGGATAGCTGTGCCGATAAATCCGGTTTCAAGCAGTCTGCGATGATATGACGAATTGGCGAAATCTGAGCTACGCCAATCCGGTATGCCGAGAAAGCGAGGTGAGCGCCGAACGACGTACCGGCAATGCGGCTTTCGATGTATGCGGCCTACGATGTTCAACGGATTCCCGCAATTCCCCCGGCAACTAGTATCGATCGCGGCATCTCTTTCCGCACAGCTTCGAGGAACCCGCAGGAGAAGGCGGGCGCGGGCCGCTCCGCGGGCGGCCGGGTTCCGCGTGCCTTTTTCCATCTCCGGGCTCACCGGTGCCGGCGAACGACGACGTCGGCGGGACAGCACCGGCCGAGGCTTCCGAACATGGAGGTTTCGGCCCGGTACGGCATGATCACGGGAAGGAGCGACAATGAAAGCTGCCGGCGACCACGGCTTTCCCCTGTCGATGCGGGAAATCAGCGAACTGGTGGCCGCGGAGGAACGGGAGCAGGCCGACGTCCTCCACCTGACCGCGAACGAGACGGTGCTGTCGCCGCTGGCGCAGCGGGTGCTCTCCAGCCCCCTCTCGGAGCGCTATCTGCTGGAGCATCTGGACATGCGGGAAAGCTCCCCCGCACGGCTGGGCAATCTGCTGCTGCGTGGCCTGGACCACATCGACGGGATCGAACAATCGGCCACCGAGGTGTGCAGACGGCTTTTCGGCAGCGAGTACGCCGAGTTTCGCTGTCTTTCCGGCCTGCACGCCATGCAGACCACGATCGCGGCCCTTTCCGAGCCGGGGGACACGGTCATGCGGGTGGCGACGAAGGACGGCGGTAACGTGCTCACCGAGCTGATCTGCCGTTCGTTCGGCCGCGGAAGCTGCACCTATGTGTTCGACGAGAACATGTCGATCGACCTCGACCGCACGCGCGAGGTGGTCAAAAGGGAGCAGCCCGCCCTCCTGTACGTCGACGCGATGAACTACCTCTTCCCCTTCCCCCTGGCCGAGCTCAAAGAGATCGCCGGTGAGGTCCCCGTCGTCTTCGACGCCTCTCACACGCTCGGCCTCATAGCCGGTGGTCAGTTCCAGGATCCGCTCCGGGAGGGGGCCGACATCCTGCAGGCGAACACCCATACGACCTTCTTCGGTCCGCAGAAGGGAATCATCCTCGGCTCGGACAGAAGCCTGATGGAGAACGTGGGATACATGCTCTCCACCGGGATGGTGAGCAGCCAGCACACGGCCCCGACCATCGCGCTGTTCGTGGCGCTTCACGAGATGTGGTACGAGGGGCGTGAATACGCGGCGCGGGTGGTGGAGAACGCGAGATTCTTGGCGGGGCAGCTCCGGAAGCGCGGCGTGCCGGTCGTCGCGGAGGACAGAGGGTTCACCGCCAACCACATGTTCTTCGTCGACACCAGGTCCATCGGGACCGGACCCGCGGTTCTGGAACGTCTGGTGCGCGCGAACGTGTCGGCCAACCGTGTCGTCACGTTCGGTCGCATCGACGCCATCAGGTTCGGCGTCCAGGAGGTCACCAGAAGGGGGTACGGCAAAGACGATCTCACGGTCGTCGCGGACCTGATCGCCCCCCTGATCCTGGGGCAGGAGAGTCCCGAGCGCGTCCGGCCGCGAATCGTGGAGCTGGTCAGACAGCACCGGGAGGTGCACTACGTCGGCGACTCGGCAGAGCGGGAACGAGAGCCCGCCGCACCGGTCATCCGTGCGGTGCCGCCCGTACACGAGCCGGCCGCGAACGCGGTGGTCCCCGAGCGGCCGCGATGGATCGGGGTCCGCCTCGAACCCGCCGGCGACCTCCCTCCGGAGGAGGAGTTCCGGCGGGCCCGCGAGCTCGGCGCGCTGGCCGGAGCCTTCCCGCACCAGATCGACTCCGCGGGCAACGTGAGCTTCAGCACGCCCGACGGCCGGCTGTTCGTCACGGCCAGCGGCGCCTACATCAAGGACCTGGCGCCGGACAACTTCGTGGAGATCACGGGACACGACGACTGGACCTTGCGATGCCACGGCGTCGCGCCGCCGTCCGCCGAGGCGTACCTGCACTACCTGATGCGCGAGAGGCACGGCGCGTCGTACGTCGTGCACAACCACTGCATCCTGAGCCGCGATCTCGAAGACGACCACGTCGTGATCATTCCGCCGCAGGAGTACGGCAGCGTGGCCTTGGCCGAGGCGGTCGCCGAGGCCGCGGAGCGGAGCCGGGTCATGTACGTCAGACGTCACGGCCTGGTCTTCTGGGGACTGGACTACGAGGAGTGCCTCGGCTTCATCGAGCACATGAGCGGCATGGTCGGCCGTCGTCGCTGACGCCGGCCTGCGATCCCGGCGGGCGCTCGCGGGCAGGCGCCGTGCTCACGGCTGGGCACCGTACTCTCTGCACAGTAGGGTGCTGACACCCCGCTGAACGTGCAGGAGCCGGGAAATGGACAAACAGGCAGCAGAGGCGGCGAACGGCGTCGGGGCGACCATCGGCAACCAGGTGCGCCGGCTGCGGGAGTTCCGGGGTCTGTCCGTGGCCGAGCTGGCGCGGTTGTCGGGGGTGAGCAGGGCGACCCTGTCCGGAATCGAGGCCGGGCGGGGCAACCCCACGATCGAGACCATCTCGGCCATCGCCGTCGCGCTCCGCCTGCCCCTGGGCGACCTGCTGGTCGACCCGGCGCCGCAGACGCCGGTGCTGCGCCGGGGCACCCCCCGGCCGGAGGACAGCAAGCAGGAGCTGCTCGACCGCATGGGGGCCGGCGGGCTCAGCGAGATCTGGCGGCTTCGCCTCACCGGGACCGGACGGCGGATCGACAGCCCGCCGCACAGCCGGGGCACGATCGAGCGGATCCTCGTGCTCCGCGGCGCCGTACGGCTCGGCCCGGTCGAGCGTCCCGTGGTCCTGCACACCGGCGACTTCGTGACGTTCGCCGCGGACGTCGCGCACTTCTACGAGTCCGTCGAAGACGAGGTGGACGCCGTCGTGGTGATGACCTATCCGGCGGCGTCGTAGTCCCTCGTATGGTCACGCCCGCGGGACGGCGGCCCGCGATCGGGGCGTCCAGACGCGGTCCTCCGTCACCACCGCGCTGACCAGGTCGGCGGGAGTGACGTCGAAGGCGTAGTTCAGCGCCCGGGCCCCGGCGGGTGTGACACGCATTCCCCGGAAATGGGTCACCTCTTCTTCGGAACGGTGCTCCACCACGATGGACGCACCGGTCGGCGTCGCCGGATCGACGGTCGACTCGGGCGCGGCGACGACGAACGGGACGCCGGCCCGGTCCGCCGCGAGGGCCAGGCCGTACGTGCCGATCTTGTTGGCGACGTCGCCGTTCGCGGCCACGCGGTCGGCGCCGACGACCACCGCGTCGACCAGCCCCTGCCGCAGCACGAACGGCCCCGCGCCGTCGCAGACGACCCGGTAGTCGATGCCCAGCCGGCCCAGCTCCCAGCTGGTGAGGCGCGCCCCCTGCAGGAGAGGCCGGGTCTCGTCGACGATGACCTGGTCGAGCAGGCCCCTTTCGTGCAGGGAGCGGATGACGCCGAGCGCGGTGCCCCACTCCACGCAGGCCAGCGCGCCGGTGTTGCAGTGCGTGTGGATGCGCAGGGGCCTACGCCCGCACGCCTCCACCAGGAAGTCGGCGCCGCGTTCGCCGATTCGCCGGTTCGTCGCCGCGATGCGGTCCACCACGGCGACGGCGGCGCGCTCCGCCGCCGCGGGCCCGTCCGGAAGGACCGGGAGCACCTCCTCCACGCCGACGCGGAGGTTCACCGCCGTGGGGCGGGCGTCCCTGATGCGCGCGATCTCCGCCTCCAGCCGGGAGGCGCTCCACCCCGACCGCCGCGCCTGGTGGGCCGCCAGGGCCACACCCAGCGCCCCGGCCGCGCCGAGCACCGGCGCGCCGCGTACGGCCAGGCGGACGATGGCGTCCACGAGGTCGTCGACCGTGCCGAGCCGCAGCAGCCGCACCTCGTCCGGCAGCAGCGTCTGGTCGATGGCGACGATGCCGCCGTCCCGCCAGGCGATGACCGGGTGATCGGCGTCCGGGTCCGCGCCGCCGTCGTTCACGGCGCCATCGTGCGCGGCGCCGGTTTCCGCCCGCCGAGAGCCCTCCGATTCGCGCCCGTTCGGACGCCCGCCCTCATCCCACTCCGACAGTTCCTCCGACATATCACCATTATGCGAGAAAAAGACAGGTAAAGCTATATTTCATCGCTAATCATCCATATTTGGTCATTAGTCGGAATTAAGGATGCCGTCGGGCATTGGAATGAGCCGTACGGCCGTGGGACCCGAGGCGAAATCCCGTGCGGCACGCACGGCGGGTCGTGGCCCCCAGTGGCCGTAAACCTCGGGGTCGCCTGCCGTGAACCGCCCCCTGCGGTGATCCGTCGTGGGGGTCATGAGGACATCGATTCGTACGGCGGGCGTTCTCGCCGCGCTGCTGGCCGTGGGAGCCGCGGGCTGTGCGGGTGGCCGTACGACACAGGAAGCGCCGCCCTCCCCCGTCGACCTGACCGGCAAGGTGCGGCTCGTCGCGTACGCGAGCTGCGACGAGATGACCGAAGGGCTGCGGCGGGCGGCCGCGCGCAACGTGACGCCCTGGGGCTTCGGCGACCAGATGCTCTACGAGGTCAGCGACGCCGCCGCGGCGAAGCGGGCGACGCCCGAGCAGTCATACTCCACCACCAACACGCACGAGGCGGGCGTGGACGAGCCCGACCTGGTCAAGACCGACGGCGACCGGGTGATCACGGTCACCGGGGGCGTGCTGCGCGTCGTGGACGCGAAGACCCGAAAGATCACCGGGACGCTGCGGCTCGTCGCCGAGGACCAGTCGTGGGTCCAGGCCGACCTGCTCGTCCACGGCGACCGCGCGCTCGTGCTGTTCCAGGGCGGCGGGATCATCCCGTTCGGGGCGACGGCCGAGGCCCGGGTCGGCCCCGGCGGCCCGAGGTACGTGCTCGTGGATCTGTCCGGCGAGCCGCGCGTCCTCGGCGCGATGACCGTGCACGGGCAGCACGTCGACGCCCGGCAGTCCGGCGCCACGGTGCGGCTCGTCGTCCGGTCCGCGCCGCAGGTCGCCTTCCCGGTGCCCAAGGAGAACGAGCCGGAAAAAGAGCTGCTCGAACGCAACCGTGCGGCCGTGCTGTCCGCCCCCGCCGAGGCGTGGCTGCCGGCGTACGACATCGAGACCGGCGGCGTGAGCCGCACCGAGCGGGTCGGCTGCGACCGGGTCAGCCACCCCGACCAGTTCACCGGCACCTCGATGCTGACCATCCACACGATCGACCTGGCCGCCGCCACGCCGTTCGGCTCGGCCGCGCCGATCGCGGTCGCCGCCGACGGCGACACCGTGTACGGAACGGCCGGCAGCCTCTACGTCACCAGCAATCCCCGCTGGTGGATCGCTCGCCCGATCGACGTGGTGCCGGTGCCGGAGTCGTCGGCCGCGCCGCAGGCGCCGCCCGAGCGCACGCAGGTGCACCGCTTCGACGTCTCCGCCCCCGGCGCCCCGCGTTACGTCACGTCGGGGTCCGTGCCGGGGCGGCTGCTGAACCAATACTCCTTGTCGGAGCACGACGGCCATCTGCGGGTGGCGACCACCAGCGGCGCCGAGGTGTTCGGCGCGAGCGCGGGCACGAGCGAGAGCGGCGTGTACGTGCTTGACGCCGACACGCTCGCCCAGACCGGCGCGGTGACGGGCCTCGGCAGGGGCGAGCGGATCTACTCGGTCCGGTTCATGGGCGGCCTCGGCTACGTGGTGACCTTCCGCCAGACCGACCCTTTGTACGCGCTGGATTTACGCGACCCGGCCGCGCCGAGGGTCACCGGCGAGCTGAAGATCACCGGCTATTCCGCCTATCTCCACCCGGCGGGCGACGGGCGGCTCATCGGCATCGGCCAGGAGGCGAGCGAGGAGGGCCGCAGGCTCGGCACGCAGATCTCGCTGTTCGACGTCGCCGACCCGGCCGCGCCCGCGGTGCTGTCGCGCTTCCACCAGACGGAGTCGGGTTCGGAGGCCGAGTGGGATCCACACGCTTTCCTGTATTGGCCCGCCACCGGGCTGGCCGTGGTCCCGCTGCAGAACTGGGCCGACGGCGGCGTCACGGGCAGCGCGGCGCTCGCGCTGCGGGTCGGCGACCGCGAGATCGCCAAAGTGGGCGTCGTGACCCACCCGCGGCGGCCCGCCAGGGGCGACTTCGCCCCGGCCGATCAGGGCATCCGCCGTTCCCTCGTCATCGGCGGCGACCTGTGGACCGTGTCCGGCGCCGGCCTCAAGGTCAGCGACGCCGCCACGCTCGCCGACCGGGCCTGGATCCCCTTCAGCTGAGGTCCCCCCGCGCCTTGGCGAGGTCGCGCGTCGGCGCGACGGGGACGATCTCCGGCGCGCCGAGACGGATCGCGTCGGCCTCCCGGTCGGTGTCCTGCTCCTGGGAGGCCCGCTCCGCCTCGACCCGCTTGGTGTAGTACTCGACCTCGCGCTTGACCTGCTCGGCGTCCCAGCCGAGCGGGCCCGCCATCAGCTCGGCCGCCTCCTGGGCGACCGCGGTGCCCCGGTGGAAGGTCTCGATCGAGATGCGGGTGCGCCGGGTCAGCGCGTCGTTGAGGTGCCGCGCGCCCTCGTGCGTCGCCGCGTAAACGATCTCCGCGCGCAGGTAGTCGTCCGCGCCGTCGAGGGGCCGGCCGAGCGAGGGGTCGCGTTCGATGATCGCGAGCACCTCGTCGATCAGCGAGCCGTACCGCTCGAGCAGGTGCTCGATCCTGGCCACGTGCAGCCCGGAGGCGCGCGCCATGCGGTGGCGGGAGTTCCACAGGGCCTGGTAACCCTCGGCGCCGGCCAGCGGCACCTGGTCGGTGCAGGACGGCGGCACGCGCTGGTCGAGGCCGTGCGCGACCGCGTCCACGGCGTCGGCCGCCATGACGCGGTACGTCGTGAACTTGCCGCCGGCCACCATGACCAGCCCGGGCACGGGGTGGGCGACGACGTGCTCACGCGAGAGCTTGGAGGTCTCCTCGGACTCCCCGGCCAGCAGCGGCCGCAGCCCGGCGTACACGCCCTCGACGTCGTCCCTGGTCAGCGGCACCGAGAGCACCGAGTTGACCCGGTCGAGCAGATAGTCGATGTCCGCCCGGGAGGCCGCGGGGTGGGCCTTGTCCAGGTTCCAGTGGGTGTCGGTGGTCCCGATGATCCAGTGCCGGCCCCATGGGATGACGAACAGCACCGACTTCTCGGTGCGCATGATGAGCCCGCTCAGCGAGTGGATGCGGTCGCGCGGCACCACGAGGTGGATGCCCTTGGACGCCCGCACGTGGATCTGGCCCCGGCCGCCGACGAGCTGCTGGATGTCGTCGGTCCACACGCCGGTCGCGTTGACGACCTGGCGCGCCCGCACGTCGAACTCGGCGCCGGTCTCCAGGTCGCACACGCGCACCCCGGTGACCCGCTCTCCCTCCCGCAGGAAGCCGATCGCCTGCACCCGCGAGGCGACGTGCGCGCCGTACGTCGCGGCGGTGCGCAGCGTGGTCATCACGAAGCGGGCGTCGTCCACCTGGGCGTCCCAGTACTGCACGGCGCCCGTGAACGCCGACTTGCGCAGCGAGGGGACGATCCGCAGGGCCTGACGGCGGGTCAGGTGACGGTGGCCCGGCACGCCCCGTGGGAGGCCGAAGGACAGCCCGAGCGTGTCGTAGAGCACCATCCCCGCCCCGATGTACGGCCGCTCCCAGCCGGCGTGGGTGAGCGGGAACAGGAACGGCACCGGCCTGACCAGGTGCGGCGCGATCCGCTTGAGCAGCAGGGACCGCTCCCGCAGGGCCTCTCTGACCAGGTCGAAGTTGAGCTGCTCCAGGTAGCGAAGCCCGCCGTGGATCAGCTTGGACGACCGGGACGAGGTGCCCGAGGCGAAGTCGCGGGCCTCGACCAGGCCCACCGAGAGCCCTCGCGTCGCGGCGTCGAGCGCCACGCCGGCGCCGACCACGCCGCCGCCGATCACGACCACGTCGAGCTCCTGCGCCTCCATCCGCGCCAGGGCGGCGGTACGTTCTGCCGGGCCGAGTCGCGCCGTGCCCATCCTCGCCGTCATATGGCTCCTTCTGTACCGCTTTCGCCTCTCCCGGGTAAATCTACCCACGGGTAGCTACCCGGGAATCCATCCTTTTCGCCGCCTTTCCCAAGGATCTTCCGGGAAGGTCGGCGGACAACCCTCAACGTCACCGAAGATCCTTCTGCCCCGGGAGCGACGGGCGAGACATCTCACCGATGTCACGGAGAGCACCACATCATTTACGTTGAGCAATACCAGCAGATGAGAGCATGTTTCACATCCGTTACCGGGAGACGTCCCGGTTGACACACTTTCCGACATGTAATCAACTCGTGTCGTCCGAGTCAGTGCGCGCCGCAAGGGCGGTAATACGGCTCTGAGGCAGCACGAATTGCCTTCACCACCTAAGCGGTGCCGACGCGTGACGGAGTGGCGGATGTCCAGGTCGGAGCCTCGTGAACGGGGCAAGAATTTCGCCGGAACACCGGCGGAAATCACGACCAGACATCGGGAGCGGTGCGACGAACGGCACTCGACGGCGGAGCGGCCTCGCGCGGGCAACGCGCCCTCGGCCACCCTCTACCGGGGCATACGCCTGTTCACCATCGCTTTCCTGCTGCTCGTGCTCACGCTTTTCCCCGATTTCCTGCAAAGTCGGCCGGGTTTGTGGGAGTGGGTGGGCGCGGGCTGCGGGCTCGCCGTCTTCATCACTTCTTACATTCGGGTGGTGTGCGGTTCGATTCCGCGTTCCGAGCGGCTCCACACACCCTGGGCGCTAACGGCCACAATCGTCAGCGGCCTCGCCCTCCTCGCGGTTCTACCGGAAAACTGGATTTACTATCTGCCGTTCTACGTGCTCACCTGCCTCGTCATCACGCAGGCCCCCTGGCTCGGGCTGCTGTCCGCCGGCGGCTTCGTGCTCGTCATCGTGTGCGCCGGGCTCCTGCGCGGGCAGGCTCCCATGCGGCTCACCATGCTGGCGACCCAGCTCGTGGTCTTCTCCGTGACGCTGAGCGGCATCCACCAGGTCATCGAGTTCACCATCACCCGGTGGGAGACCCAGAAGGCGTCCGAGCGGCTGGCCGGCGAGCGCGAGCGTCGCCGGCTGTCCCGCGACTTGCACGACCTCGTCGGCCGCGACCTGGTCGCCCTGGTCATGCGTGCGGAGGTGGCGGCGCGGCACGCCCCCGGGACCCCCGCGGGCGAGGAGATGTCCCGCATCGCCGCGCTGGCGCGCACCGCGCTGAACAACACCCTGGCCGTGGTCGAGGAGATGCGCGCCCCGGACGTCACGACCGAGCTGGAGGAGGCCAGGGAGCTGCTGGGCTGGGCGGGGATCGATCTCGCCGTCTTCGGCCGCCCCGGAAAGACGCACCAGTGTGCGCCGTTCGCCTGGTTTCTGCGTGAGGCCGTCACCAACGTCGCCAAGCACAGCGGCGCCCAGACGTGCCGCGTGATCTTCGGCCCCGGGAGGCTCACGGTCGAGGACGACGGACGGCCCAAAGGGCCGGTGGTGCCGGGCGCGGGCCTCACCGGGCTGCGAGAACGACTGGAGCAGGCCGGCGCGGAACTGGTCGTCTCACGGTCCAGGGAAGGCGGCGTACGTGTGACAGCGCGACTCGTCGAAGGGTGCCGCGATGACTGATTCGCCGCTGGACGTGCTGATCGCCGAGGACCAGGGCATCGTCAGGGAGGCCCTGGGGCTCTTGCTCTCGGCGTACCCGGGACTGCGCGTGGTCGGCACGGCGGGTGATGTCGAGGAGGCGGTGGCGCTGGCCGCCGAGACACGGCCGCACATCGCCCTGGTCGACCTGCACATGCCCTCGGACGCCGCGCCCGACCGGGACGAGCCGAACGGCGTGGACGTGGTCGCGGCGCTGCGCAGGCACTCCCCCGCCACCAAGTGCCTGATCCTTTCGGCGTTCCGCGAGCCCGGCGCCCTGCGGGCCGCGCTGTCCGCGGGCGCCTGCGGCTACCTCGTCAAGGACGCCTCGACGGACCGGCTGGTCGCCGCGATCAGGCAGGTGGCGGCCGGCGAGCTCGTCATCGACGACCGGCTCGCCGCCCGCATCGCCCTGGCCAAGCCGTGCCCGCTCACCCCGCAGGAGGTCGCGGTGCTCCGCCACGCCCGCGACGCCCCCACGGTCGCCGACATCGCGCGGGCCATGCGCCTGAGCACCGGCACCGTACGGAACTACATCACCCGGGCCATCCAGAAGACCGGCGCCAGGAACCGCCACGACGCCGTGCGGATCGCCGCCGCCAACGACTGGCTGTAGGGGTCAGCCGGAGGGCCGCAGCGCCTCCGGACGCAGCCGGGCCAGGGCCGCCAGGAGCGCCAGCGCGGTCCAGCAGGCCAGCACCAGCAGCGGCGTGGCGACCGGCCCCGACCCCTGCTCGGCGGTGACCCCCAGGCGGTAGAGCGCGCTCGTGGGCAGATACTCGCCGATCTGCCTGACCGTCTCGGGGAACGCCGACGTGGGGAACCACAGCCCGCCCAGGATCGCCATCGGGAAGAACACGCCGAGGCAGGCGAACTGCGTGGCCTCGCCGGCGACCAGCAGCCCGATCGCCACCCCGAAGACCGCGAAACACACGCTGCCGCCCCACGTGGCCGCCAGCACGAGCGCCCAGTGGCCCGCGGGCATCCGCACCTGGTTGAGCAGCGCGCCCAGGATGAAGATCGCCGCGAGCGCGGGGAGCGTGAGCAGCCAGGCGCTCAGGAGCTTGCCGAGCACGTAGCGCCGCGGGGACAGCGGGGTGAGCGTGAGCTGGCGGGCCCACCCGCTCCCGCGCTCCTCGCCGAGCCGGATGCCGCCGCCGGTCAACGCGGCGTAGAACGCGCCGGAGACCGCCAGAGAGATCATGTAGGTCACCGCGAAGCCGGGCGCGGAGGTCCAGCCCGACCCCGTGAAGAGCTTGGTGAACATGACGTAGAAGCCGGCCGAGAACAGCACGGAGAAGACCAGGTAGTAGCCGCTGCGCACCATGCTGACCACGTCGAGCCTGATGTAGTGGGTCACGAGGGCACGACCTTTCTCATCGGCGCCGGCACTCGGCGGGAGCCGGGGGATGGCCCGGGGTCATGCCCGTCCCGTCTCCTTCGCCAGCGCCATCAGGACGTCTTCCAAAGAGCCCCGGGAGATCTCCAGGTCGCGCACCCCTCCCCCGGAGGCTCCGTACAGGGCCGAGAGCGTGGCGTCCTGGTCGGAGGTGACCAGTTCCCAGCGGTCCGCCCGCGTGGGGTCGCCGCGCACCCGCAGCGCCCCGGGCAGCCGGGCGAGGTCCTCCTCCCGCGCCCGCGGGTCGGTGAACCGCAGGGTCACGTCGCTCACCCGCGACATGATCTGCCTGGCCGGGCCGTCGGCCACGACCTGCCCGGCCTGCAGCACGATGATCCGGTTGGCGTACGCCTCCGCCTCCTCCATGTAGTGGGTGGCGAAGACGATCGTCCGGCCGCGTCCGGCCCGCTCCAGGATGTCCTGCCAGAAGGCGTGGCGCGCCTCGACGTCGAGCGCGGCGGTGGGCTCGTCGAGGAAGAGCAGCCGCGGGTCGCCGGCGATGGCCAGGGCGAACTTGACCCGCTGGCGCTGCCCCCCGGAGAGCCTGCTCACCCGGCGTGCCGCCAGGTCGGCCAGCCCGGCCTCATCCAGGATCTCCCCGGTCAGGCCGGCCCTGCCGTACTGCGCCGCGACCAGGCCGACCAGCTCGCGCACGGTCACGTGGCGCATCAGCCCGGTGTCCTGGAGCATCGCCCCCACCAGGCCGCGCGCGACGGCGTCCTGCGGGCGCGTGCCGAACAGGCCGACCTGGCCGGTCCGCGGGGTCAGCAGCCCCAGCATGACGTGGGTGAGGGTGCTCTTGCCCGCGCCGTTCGGCCCCAGCAGCGCGACGACCTCGCCGGCGGAGATCCCCAAGGTCACCCCGGCCAGCGCCGGCACCGCGCCGTAGCTGAAGGTCACGTCCCTGATGTCCACCTGCCGGGTTTCGGGCGTCATCGCGGTCAATGCCTCCCGATAACGGGTCGTCGGGGCGAAGTCCACTGCGGACGCACCATACGTGATCCGCCGGAAATGCAGGAGATCTCGTTTCGCACTATTCACCGGTGACTTTTGTCACCATCACACGACGCGAATTCTCATCATTGACACCAGATTTTCGCGTGTGATGATCGGGACGTCCGATCCGGAGAAAAGGGACCTTTTGCTGGGTCGGAGCGCGGGAACCCGGGCTCGCATGAATCCGCGCCTTCGATTCCCGGGGTCTCCGGCATGCCGAAAGGGGGTGAACTACGGCATGAAGCTTGAGAGCACCGCCACGGTCGACCACCGGAGCATGACCGCTCAGCCGCTCGGCGCCGGCCTGACCGGCGCAGGGTTCGGCGTCGTCGTCCCGGGCGCCTCGTCCTGCTGCGCGGGCTGCACGTCCAGCTCCTGCGGCACGATCGCGCGTCCGTAGCGACCAGCGGGGCCCGGAGGCTTCCCGCCTCCGGGCCCCGCCCTTCCGCACGCGACAATTCCGGAGGAAAACGCGGTGACAGCAATGGAAAGCAAGCCGGAAATAGATGTTTCCGCCATTCCCAAGCCCGTTCTCATCAACGTCCCCGTGGACGACGTGGAACGCGGCCTCGGGTTTTACCAGGCGCTGCTCGGCATGCCGCTCGCCCGATCCCTGTCGTACGAGATCTCCTACCACGCCCCGGTGTCCAGCGACGGAATCCTGCTCACGGTCAACAAGCGCAGGTTTCCCGGCGAGGCGATAACGGTCTACTTCCACGTCGCCGACCTCGACGCCGCGCTCAAGACCATCGCCGACTCCGGCGGCGAGGTGACGGCGGGCCCGTACGACCTGCCGCTGCCCAAGCAGATCAAGCCGGAGTTCCAGGAGCAGTTCCGGGACAGCCCGTTCTACCGGGGGGATGCCGGCGACTCGATGGGCCGCGGCGCCAGCGTGGCCGACGCCGACGGCAACCGGTTCGGGCTCGTGCAGTTCAGCGAGTGGGCGCACGCGACCTTCCGGCTCGGCGAGTACGCCACCCCGGTCACCGCGGAGCAGCTCGTCGACCAGTCGATCGCGCTGAACCGGAAGGTCCCCCCGCCCACCGAGATCTTCCAGGAGTGAGCGTGGAGCACACCGATCCCCAGCTGGCCGAGGGGAGCGCAGGGGTCAGCGCGTACCGGCCGCTCAGCCCGAGCCTCCAGGCGGTTGGCCTGCGCACGCACCAGAGCCGTTACGACAACCTGGGCGAGGCCGGGTTTCCCCGGGCCGCCGAGGAGTTCATCGTGGCCGGCCGGTTCGCCCCCTGGGACCGGGAGGCCCAGCTCTCGGGCTCCGACTACTTCGGCGACGTGATGGCCACCGCGCTGTCGGTGATCGACCACGAGTCGATCGTCGAGGCGGACGTCGTCGAGCTGCCGCCGCCGCTGGAGGTGCCGATCGCGCTGGACGAGGCCGTGGCCCGGCGGCGGAGCGTGCGCAGATACACCGGCGACCCCGTGGCCCTGGCCGAGCTCGGCACGATGATCCGGTTCGGCGGCGGCATCACCGGGGAGGCCGACGGCGAGCTGTTGCGCGGCGGCCACGCCACCTACCGGTTCCGCGCGGTGCCGAGCGGCGGCGGCCTCTACCCCGTGGAGATCCACCTCGCCGCGCTCGACGTGCCCGAGCTGCCCGTCGGCACCTACCGTTACAGCCCGGTCGAGGACGTGCTGGTGCGCACCGGAGACCGGGCGACCGTGGACCGGCTGCGCGACTCGTTCGCGATCCCCGGCGGGATCATCTCTGTCGAGAGCGCGGCGGCGGTCATCCTCCTGGTCGCCCGGCCCTGGCGGTCGATGCGCAAGTACGGCCCCCGGGGCATGCGCTTCGTCCTGCACGAATGCGGCGGCATCGCGCAGAACATGCACCTGACCGCCACCGGGTTCGGCCTGGGCACGACCGACTGCTCCAGCTACGTCGACGACCTGGCCAACGAGGCGCTCGGGCTGGACGGCGTGCTGTCCTTCCTCGCGCACACGATCTTCGTGGGATGGCCGGGATGAGCGACACCCGGCCGCTGCTGATCTACGTGCACATCCCGTTCTGCAGCTCGAAGTGCCACTTCTGCGACTGGGTCACCGAGATCCCCACCGCCGAACTGCTGCTGCGCCCCTCCGACACGCCGCGGCGCGCGTACATCGACGCGCTGTGCCGGGAGATCCGGGAGCGCGGCGCGGAGCTGACCGAGCGCGGCTATCGCCCCGCGATCATGTACTGGGGCGGCGGCACGGCGAGCATCCTCGACGAACAGGAGATCGCGCGGATCGGGGCGGCGCTGCACGAGGTGTTCGACCTGTCCGGCGTCTTGGACGAGGCGACCATCGAGTGCAGCCCGGAGAGCCTCACCCCGGAGAAACTGGCGGCCTTCCGCGAGGTCGGCTTCCGGCGATGGAGCAGCGGCGTCCAGTCCTTCGACCGGCGGCGGCTGCGCACGCTGGGCCGCAGCCACGACGCGGAGCAGGCGCGGCGGGCCGTGCACATGGCGGCCGAGGCGGGATTCGACGACCGTTCCATCGACCTGATCTGCGGGCTGCCGGGCGAGAGCCTGGAGGAGGCCGTCGACTCGGTGCGGGCCGCCCTCGACCTGCCGGTCACCCACGTCGCCCTCTACCCGTACCGGCCCGCGCACGGCACGGTGCTGCGCAGGCAGGTGACGCGCGGCACCACCGAGATCCTGCGCTCGGAGCAGAAGGCGGCCTACGCGCGGGCCGCCGCCCTGCTCGTGGACGCGGGGTTCCCCGAGTACGCCATGAGCCACTTCGGCCACCGGCGCTGCCTCAGCGACCTGGCCTACTTCCAGCTCCGCATGGACTGGGCCGGCTTCGGCTCCGGCGCCACCTCGCTCATCGGCGGGGAGTATCTCGCGCACCGGCGCGGCTTCCTGCCCGCCTACAACCGCGACCCGCTGCACTTCGACGAGCGCTACCCCGCCGCCTCGCCGGCCATCGCGGCCCGGCTGCTGTACCAGTCGCTGACCACCTTCGAAGGCGCCTCCCGGGCCCTGTGGCGGGAGCGCACGGGCGTCGAGCTGGACGAGGTCCTGGCGCTCGGGCCGTGCCGTCACCTGCTCGGCTTCCTGGAACGGGTGGCCGAGGTGCGGTCCGACTCCGACGGCGTACGGCTGCGCCGCGACCAGATCGCGGACGCCTTCATCGACCTGCAGTTCGCGGGAGTCGCGACGGCGGGCGCGACCGCGCCGTCCGATCGTCCCCGGGCCGCGACGTTGCTGGGCTGACGGCACGCCCCCGAGAAAGGAACAGGCACCGAATGACACCGCCGACGCAACAGAGCAAGAACGTCAGGATCAAACCGTCCTTCAGCATCGTGGCCCACGACCCCGACACCGTGGAGCTGCGCCAGGGCGTCTGGAACGTGCGCTCCTACACCTTGACCGACCACGCCAGGACGGGCCGGCTGTACGGCCTGCTCCGCGACCTCGACGGCACGACCAGCCGGGCCGACGTGGCCAAGGCCAACGGGGTGACCAGGGCCGAGGTCGAGGCGCTGGTGGACCACCTCGACCAGCTCGGGGTGATCGCGCGGGGGCCGGAGACCGCGCTGGACGGCTACCTGGAGAGCACCGGGGCGTACACCGCCGAGGCGCCCGCCCGGCCCGTGGTCGTCCTGGGCGGCGGCGCGCTGGCGGCGGCGACCGCCCGCGTGCTGGAGGGCAGCCTGCCGGGCGGCGTCGAGGTGGCGGACAAGCACGACCCGCTGCACCGCGCCCTGCTGGACGCCGACCTGGTCGCCCTGGAGGACGGGCTGGCCTTCGAGCGGTTCACCGAGCGGTTCGAGCCGTGGCGCGGCAAGCTGCTGGTGCACGTCGCCGAGGAACCCCACCCGCTGCGCCTCACCGCGCTCAACCGGATCGCCCTGGCGCTGCGCATCCCGTGGATCCAGGCGGCGATCGACGGCCCGATGCTGTTGATCGGCCCCTCGTTCTTCCCGCCGACCTCGGCCTGCTTCGCCTGCTTCGAGACCCGGGTGCTGATGAACCTGCGGGAGTCGGCCGGCTACCAGCGATACAAGGACGCCCTCGTCCGCCGGTCGATCCGCGCCGGCGAGCCGCCCACCCTCGACGCGCTGCGCGCCCTGGTCGCCGGGCACGTGGGGCTGGAGGCGCTCAACCTGGCGCTGACCGGGACCACCACCACGCTCGGCAAGGTGCTCGGCGTCTACGTCCCGACCATGGAGATCGCCTACTCCGAGGTGCTGCGCCTGCCCGGCTGCCGGGCCTGCGGGCCGGTGCCCGAGCGGGAGGCGACCGAACTGTACTTCGACGTACGGCGGTGGATCGATGCCTGACGTGACGGCCCAATCCCTGCTGACGGAGCCTCCGGCCGTGACGGAAACGCCCGCCGCGCTGGCCCCGCGTGTCGTGGAGGCCCCCGACCAGTTCACCGCCCGGCTGCGGGCCCGGATGCACTCCCCCCTGTGCGGGCTGATGCCGTCCATGGGCTTCCTGCAGCGGCAGCGCGGCGGCCCGCGCCTGATGGTGGCGGGCGGCGAGCTCACCGGCGTGCACGTGCTGCGCGGCCTGCCCGCGCCGAAGATCGGCGCCTACCACATCGGCGGGTACGGCCTGCGCCCGTTCGAGTCGCACATCAGGACGCTCGGCGAGGTGGTGGAGCGGTACGGCGGCTACGTGGCCCCGGTGAGCGGGCGGTTCCCGATCCGCTACGCCACGGCCGAGGAGCTGACCTCCGCCGGGGAGTGCTGGGACGCCGGCCCCGCCGCGCCGTACAGCGCCGAGCAGTACGGCCGCCCCGGGTTCCCGTTCCGGCCGCGCCGGGACGGCGACGTGCTGGGCTGGGTGCGGGCCACCCGGCTGAGCGACGGCCGCGACTGCTGGGTCCCGGCCCAGTTGCTGCTGGTCGGCTACGTGGTCCAGGACCACAGGGGCGAGCCCTGGCTCGCGCCGGCGGTGTCCACCGGCACGGCGGCGCACACCGACCCCGACCGCGCCGCCCTCAACGCGCTGGAAGAGATGGTGCAGATCGACGCGGCGCTCAGCCACTGGTACGGCGGCAGCCGCTCGACGCGCATCCGCCCGGGGTCCAGGACGGCGGCGCTGGAGCGGATCATCGGCGACTCCTTCGAGGCCAGGGGCGACCAGCCGGAGTTTCATCTGCTGCCCAGCGCGGACCTGCCCGGGTTCACCGTCGCCTGCCTGATCCGCAGCAGGGACGGCCGGCTGCCCGCCGTGGCGGTCGGCCTCGGCATCGACGGCGGGCTCGAACGCGCCATGTATCGCGCGCTGCTCGAAGCGGCGGGCGTGCGGGGCCTGGCGGTGTGGTCGGCGTTGCAGCAGCGGTTCGAGCAGCGGACCGCCGAGCGCGAGGACATCTTCGACCTGGAGTCCAACGTCACCCTCGCCGCCACCCCGGAGGGAGCGCGGGTGGTCGAGGAGAGGTTCGGCGACCGCGACGACGCCTCCGCCGACGACCTGCCGCCCGACGACGACCGGCCCGCCGGGGTCCGGGCGCGCGAGCTCGTGCGGGCCTTCCACGCCACCGGCAAGCGCCTGTACGCGGCCGACTTCACCACGGTGGACGTCGCCGACCTCGGGTTCGTCGTCGCCCGCTTCTGGTGCCCCGACCTCGTGACCCTGCCGCTGCCCAGCGCCCCGCCCGCGGCGCACGCGCGGTTCGCCGCGTACGGAGGATTCCGCCGTCATGACCCCCACCCTTATCCCTGACGCACCGGGCATGCCGGACGCCTCGCTCTCCGACACCAGGGCGTACGCGCTGACCGCGCTGGCCCTGCTGTCGCTGGCCTGCCTGACGCTCGCGGCCCACCTGCACACGCGGTGGGCCTGGGTGCGGCGGCTGCCGCTGCTCGGCGTGCATGTGCTGCTCATGGGCGCGCTGGTCGCCGCGGGGGCGGTGCTGCTCGGCCCCGGCTCGGTGGTGCAGCCGGTCCCCGGACATCCGGCCGGATGGTGGGGGCTGCCGGCGGGCGCCGCGCTCGGTGCCGTGCTCGGCCCGCTGGTCGTACGGACGGACCTGGCGATCACCACGGCCTGGCGCACGGCGCGCCCCGCGCCCGCGCGGCCGGCGCCGCAGCGGATGACGGCGGCGCGCCCCTCGGGGTTCGCCGCCTCGGGCACGCGGGTGTCCGAGCGCCGCCGCACCGGTCTGGTCCGCGCGCGCAACGACTACGCGCCGACGGACGGCGACCTGCGGGTCCGGCTCGAACTGCTGGTCGCCGTGGCGATAGGGGAGGAACTGGTCTTCCGCGGCCTGCTGACCCGGCTCGCCCTGCTGCTCCCCGGCTGGTGGCTCGCGGCCGGCGGGCTGGTCGTGGCCGCGGCGGTGTTCGCCTGCTCACACGTCTTCTTCGGCTGGGTGCAGGTGCTCGCCAAGACCCCGCTCGCGCTGGCGGCGTGCGCGGCGACCCTGCTCACCGGCAACGTGCTGGCGGCGGTCGTCGCCCATGTGGTGTTCAACGTGTGGGTGTGGCGCTACCGGCGCAGCGAACCGGTGGCGCGGCGGGGCCGGGCCGCCCGGGGCATGTGGGGGGCGCCGGCGTGAACGACCTGCCCTGGGCGCTGCGGGCGCTCGTGCTGACGGTGTTCGTCGTCGTCTACTACAAGTACGCCAAGGCCGCGCTGTTCGCCCTGTGCCGCCGGGCCGCCCACTCCCTGCCGTTCGGCCGCCGCTGGGACGCCAGCGAGCGCGGCGGCGTGCTGGAGCTGGCGGCGGCGGGCGCGAGCCACGTCCTCGTCGTGGCCCTCCTCGTCCTCGTCACCGGGATCGACCTCACCCGGTTCGTCTCGGGGGCCGCCCGGCTCGATCTGATCGCGCTGGGCGCGGCCATCGGCGTCGGGGAGGTGGCGCTCGGGTCGCTGCTGTGCCGCGTGCTGATCGAGGGCGTGCAGGCGAGGGGCCGGCGCCGTACCGGATCCGTGCGGGGCGCGCGGACCGTGCCGGCGACCGCGGGCGGCGCCGTGGACGCCGCCGTGCGGACCACCGGGTGGAGCGCCGTACGGGCCACCGCGCGAAGCTCCGGACGGAGCACCGCGGGGAATGCCGAGGATCGCGGGGAGCGGACGCGGCAGTGGCTGGGACTGTCGCGCGGCGGCTGGATCCGGCACCACCTCAAGACGATGGAGGCCGTCTCCCTCCCCCTCGCGCTGGCGCTCACCGCCGTACAGGTCGGCAGCGAGGAGATCGTCTTCCGCGGGCTGGTGCTGACGTGGCTGCGTGACGCGGGGCCGGTCCTGGCGATCGCGACCTCCTGCCTGCTGTTCACCGTCATGCAGGTGTTCCTGATGTCCTCCTGGCGCGCCGCGATGTTCCCGGTCGTCGGCGCGATCGTGATGGGCGTCACGCACAGCGTCCTGTTCTGGCACTACCCGGTGCTGCTCCCCCTCGTGGTGGCGCACGTCACCTTCTTCCTGTTCGCCGTCGCCTGACCTGATCACCGGAGTCCGGCCCGATCGCGCAAACCCGGCCCGATCGCCGGGGCACGGCTCCGGAGAAAGGACCGCACATGTTCCACGGCCTGTCGCTGCTCCCCGACTGCGCGCCCGGGACCAAGTCGCCGGACGACTACTTCCGCGACGTGCTGCTGCTGAGCCGTCTCGCCGACCAGGGCGGGATGAGCCACGTGAAGATGACCGAGCACTACCTCGGCGCGTACGGCGGCTACTGCCCGAGCCCGCTCGCCTTCCTGTCCGCGGTGGCCGCCGCCACGACGCGGATCCGGCTGATGACGGGATGCGTGCTGCCGGTCTTCCACCACCCCGTGCAGCTCGCCTCCGAGGCGGCGATGGTCGACGCGATCAGCGGGGGACGGCTCGACGTCGGCTTCGCGCGCGCGTACCTGCCGCAGGAGTTCGAGGTGTTCCAGGTGCCGATGGACGGGAGCAGGGAGCGCTTCACCGCGACGGTGGAGACCGTGGTGCGGCTGTGGAGCGAGGAGCGGGTCAGCGTCGACACGCCGTTCTTCCGGTTCGAGAACGTCACGATCCTGCCCCGGCCGGTGCAGCGGCCCCATCCGCCGGTGTGGGTCGCGGCCGTCCGCTCGCGCTCCAGCTTCGCCTGGATCGGCGAGCGCGGCCACAACCTGCTCGTCACCCCGGCCCTCACGCCGCTGGCCGAGATGAGCGACCACATCGCCGTGTATCGCGAGGCGTACGCCGAGGCGGGGCACGCGGACCCGCCGCGGGTGGTGGCCAGCCTCCCCCTGTACGTCGGCGACAGCGACGAGGAGGCGCAGCGGATCGCCGACCCGCTGCTGCGGGCCTACCTCGACGTGTGGGCGTCGGCCACCGAGTCCTGGCTGTCCGCGACGTCGGCGGACTACCGCGGCTACACCGGCATGAGCCGGGCGATCCGGGCGCTCGATCCCGCGACGTTCCGGACCATGGGCAGCGCCGTCGTCGGCTCCCCCGCCACCGTCGCCGAGCGCGTCCACGAGATCGCCGAGGTGCTCGGCGTCGACGGGTTCCTGTGGCAGATGGACTTCGGCGCGGTGCCGGGACAGGTCGCCGTCGCGAGTCTCGAACGGTTCCTCGACAAGGTGCTTCCGAGCCTGTAGGGGTTGACATGGCCAAAAACGTGATCGCGCGCGCCCTGCTGACCGCCGGCACGGCGCTGCTGCTCCTCGCCGGGCTGCCCGCGCCGCCCGCCGCGGCGACGACCCCCGGATGCCGTCTGGTGTCCGTCCCGGTCACCGTGGCCGCCCACAAGACGACCCTCAGGGGCACGCTGTGCCGTCCCGGCGGGCGGGCCCCCGCCGCCGTGCAACTGCTGCTCGCGGGCGCCACCTTCGACCAGACGTACTGGCTCACCCCCGCCGACGCCCGCAGCCGCCCGTACGTGACGTACATGACCGACGCCGGATACGCCGTGCTCGCCCTCGACCGGCCGGGCAGCGGCCTCAGCGACCGGCCGCCGGCGCAGGACGTGACGCTGAGCACCGAGGTCGACGCGATCCACGAGGTGGTGGGCCTGCTGCGGGCCGGGAAGGTCGACGGCCACGCCTACCGGCGGGTGATCGGCGTGGGCCACTCGTTCGGCTCCAGCGTGCTGGTGACGGACGCGGCCCGGCACGGCGGCCTGGACGCGGTGGTGGCGAGCGGCTTCGTCCACTCCGTCGGGCCGAAGCTGGACGCGCTCAACGAGGCCATCGTGCCCGCCGCGGGCGACCCCGTCCTCGGCACGCGGCGTCCGCCGGAGGGTTATCTGACGACCAGGCCGGGCAGCAGGGCGGGCCTGTTCCTCGACGCGGCGGGGGCGTCACCGGCGATGCCGGCGCTCCTGGAGCTGACGAAGGCGACGATGACGACCGGCGAGCAGGCGACGCTCGCGGAGGCCGGCGATCCCGCGATCTCCGGGGCCGTCCGCGTCCCGGTGTTCGTGGCCGTCGGGCAGCACGACGACCTGTTCTGCAACGGGGAGTACCTCCAGTGCACCGACGCCGCCGCGGTGCGGGCCTGGGAGAGCTGGTTCTACCCGGCCGAGGCCGGGCTGGAGACCTTCGTGCTCTCCGGCGCCGGGCACGCGCTCAACCTGCACCGCAACGCGACGGACTTCTTCGCCGCCGTACGCGGCTGGCTGGACGGCCTGCCCATCGCCGGGGCTTGAGTGCGCACGCCTGCGGGCGGCCGGTCAGGGGCGCCTGCAGGCGACCATCACCGTGCGGACGTGCGGCCCGCCGTACCAGAACCGCCAGCCGAGGTCGCGGACCTCGACGTCGGCGGCGCCGCACTCCCCGAGCACCTCGGCGTACCGGCGCGTGAAGCGGATGTCGGCGAGCCGCAGCAGGCCACCCGGCTTGAGCACGCGGAAGGCCTCGCGCACCGCCTCCGCGCGGCCCTCCTCATCGGGGATGTTGTGCACGGCGAGGCTGGAGACGACCACGTCGAAGGTGGCGTCGTCGAACGGGAGGTCGCGCATGTCGCCGGTGACCAGCTCGACCCGGTCGGCGACCCCCTCCGCGCGGGCGTTGGCCCAGGTGGCGTCTTGGCTGTTGCCCGACTGGTCCTTGGTCAGCCACAGGTCGACGCCGGTGGCCTTGCCGGACGGCAGCCGCTTGGCGACCTTGAGCAGCACCATCCCCCGGCCGCAGCCCAGATCGAGGACCTGTTCGTCCCCCTTCAGCCCGAGCCGGTCGAGCTCGGCGTCCCAGACCCGGAACTTGCCGCGCAGAGTCGTGTGCGCGAACAGCGCGGCACCGGCGACCAGGACGATCCCGCCGACCAGCAACACGACGGCCGGGATCGGCCAGCCGACGCCGAAGAGCACTGCGGCGAGCACCAGCTCGGCGACTCCGGCCACCGTCAGCCCGGTCAGGATGCCGGGAGCGTCCACCCCATACTTCGCACGCGCATTGACCACCGTTAGTTCTTACATCTGACTCACCTGTCATGTACAGGTCTTTTCCGACGCATGATGATCTCGGCTGATCCGTCGTCGGTGCCTGCCCGGGTGGCGCCCGCCCCGGCGCGGCGGGCTCGCGGCGTACGCGCGAGGATGGCGGCATGAGCGTGACTGTTTCCGATGCCCGCGTCGTCACTCCCGACGGCGTCCACGACGGCTGGCTGACCATCGAGGACGGCAGGATCACCCACATCGGGCGCGGGCAGGCGCCGCGCGACGGGTTCGGCCTGGGCGGACGCACCGTGGTCCCCGGCTTCGTCGACATCCACAGCCACGGCGGCGCCGGTGGAAGCTTCCCCGACGGCGACCCCGCGAGCGCCGCCGAGGTCGCCGGCTTCCACCTCGGGCGCGGCACGACCACCCTCATGGCCAGCCTGGTCACCGCCGCGCCGGACACGCTCGCGCGGGCCGCCGCGACGCTCGCCGACCTGTGCGAGCAGGGCCTGATCGCCGGCATCCACTTCGAGGGGCCGTACATCGCAAGGTCGCGGTGCGGCGCGCACGAGCCCACGCTGCTGCGCGACCCCGACCGGGCGGAGTTCCGGGAGCTGGTCAAGGCCGGGCGCGGGCATGTGCGGATGCTGACGATCGCCCCGGAGCTGCCGAACGCCCTCGATGTGATCAGGGACGCCGCCGCCGAGGGAATCGTGGCCGCCCTCGGGCACAGCGACGCCACCTACGAGCAGACGCTCGACGGCATCGAGGCGGGGGCGAGCGTGGCGACCCACCTCTACAACGCGATGCCCGCGCTGGGCCACCGCGCGCCGGGGCCGATCGCCGCCCTGCTGCAGGACGAGCGGGTGACGGTCGAGCTCATCAACGACGGGGTGCACGTCCACCCGGCCATGCTGCGCCTGGCCATGGACGCGGCGGGCGCGGACCGTACGGCGCTGATCACCGACGCCATGGCCGCCGCCGGGATGGGCGACGGGCGCTACCCGCTCGGCCCGATGACGGTCGACGTGCGCGACGGCGTGGCCCGCCTCGCCGAAGGAGGCGCGATCGCCGGCAGCACGCTCACGATGGACGCGGCCTTCCGGCGCACGGTGCGGGAGGTCGGGCGCTCGCTGGTGGACGCCGCCCGCATGGCCTCCCTCACCCCCGCCCGCGTCCTCGGCCTGGACGGCGAGGTCGGCTCGATCACCGTCGGCAAGTACGCCGATCTGGTCGTGCTCGACGACGACCTGCGCGTCGCCGGCGTGATGAAACGCGGCGCCTGGGTCCGCCGCCCCTGACCGGCGCCTGCGGCATCCCCTCCCCGCGCCGCGTCGCCCGGTGAGTGCGCGGCGCTCAGGGGATGATCCGGCGGCGGCCGACGGGCGAGTCAGCCGGTGCGGCGGGAGCGGGTCAGGGCCAGCGTGCCGACGACCATGGCGGCCGGCCCCACGACGAGGGCGAAGTAGCCCCCGACTATCCCGTAGCCGGTGCCGGGGCCGCCCTCGGCGGCGGCCACGACCAGCCCGCCGATGACCGTGCCGGCCACCCCGGTCACCAGGGCCACGAGGGCGCCGGCTCTCGGGTCGCCGATGCGGACACGGCCGGCGGAGCGGGCCAGGGCCAGCCCGCCGGCGGCCACGCCGGCCAGCCCCAGCACTATGGCCGTCATCGCCCACAGACGTCCCGGGGTCAGGGTGTAGGCGCCCACGCCGGCCGGCTGGGCCAGGAAAGACGCCGACGGCGTGGCCTGCCCGGCATAACCGAGCAGGGCGGCAAACAGGTGGGGGATGGTCATGAGGTGCCCTTCCTTCTCGTACGACGGGACGTCACCCGAGCATGTCCGCCGGACCCGCCTCCGGTCGTCGGCCGCGAGCGGGAAATCGGCGCTGCCGCCGGCGCCGCATCCGGCTGCCGCGGGCGGCGCAGGAGCGGGGGAAATACCGCGAACGCGGTAGCCGGGCGATCGTCCGCGCGAAGGACCCCTCCGTGCCCCGTGTCTGGCTAGAGTGCGCGCATGAGGACGGTCCGGTCTGAGGTCAGAGACTGGGCGATCGCCGTCTGCGTGGCGGCGGCGCTGCTGGTCACCGGACTGTCCGCGCAGCACCGGGCGACCGGCCTCGAGCCGGCCGGCTACCCGCTGCTGGTGGCCGGCGGCCTGGCGCTGGCCGCGGGCCGCAGGGCCCCGGTCCCCGTCCTGGTCGTCACCGGGCTGTGCGCGGTGGGTTACCAGGCGGCCGGGTTCGACGTGCCCGCCGTCGCGTACCTGTTCGCCGTGTACGCCGCGATGCGGGCGGGACACCGCGTCGTCACGGTGGTGGCGAGCGTGGCGATGCTGGCCGCGCTGCCCCTGGCGGCCCTGGCCTCGGGGCTGCACGACACGGGGGCGGCGCTCGCGCAGGCCCGCGGCGCCCTCGAACTGGCCTGGCTGATCGCGGCCGGCGCGGCGGGTGAGGCGCTACGGCAGGCCGAGCGCCGGGCGGAGGAGGCCGAGCGCACCCGTGAGGAGACCGCGCGGCGCCGCGCCGACGAGGAGCGGCTGCACATCGCGCGGGAGCTGCACGACTCGCTGACCCACCACATCTCGATCATCAAGGTGCAGGCCGAGGTCGCCGTGCACGTGGCACGCAAGCGGGGTGAACAGGTGCCGGAGGCCCTGCTGGCGATCCGGGAGGCGGGCCGTGAGGCGGCCCGCGAACTGCGGGCGACCTTGGAGGCCCTGCGCGACGACGGCGAGAACCCGGCGTGCGGGCTCGACCACGTGCCCGAGCTGGTGCGGCGGGCCCGGACGACCGGCCTGGACGCGACGCTGACGATCGAGGGGGACCGGGCAGACGTCCCCGCCGCGGTGGGCCGGACCGCCTACCGGATCGTCCAGGAGTCGCTCACCAACGTCGCACGGCACGCCCGCGCCACCACCGCGAAGGTCCGCATCGGCTACCGTCCGGGCGCTCTGGTCGTACGGGTGGACGACGACGGCAAGGCGACGCCCGGCGCCGCGCCCGTGCCCGGCGTCGGACTGCTGGGCATGCGCGAACGCGTCACCGCCCTCGGCGGCCACCTGCGCGCGGAGCCGCGCAGCGAGGGCGGCTTCACCGTCCACGCCGAGCTCCCGCTGGACCGGACGCCGTGATCCGGGTCGTGCTGGTCGACGACCAGCCCCTCCTGCGCGGCGGGTTCCGCGCGCTGCTCGACCTCGAAGACGACATCGAGGTGGTCGCCGAGGCCGGCGACGGGATGGAGGGCCTGGCCCTGATCAGGGAACACCTGCCCGACATCGCGCTCATCGACATCCAGATGCCGGTGGTCGACGGCATCGAGGTGACCCGGCGCGTCGCCGCGGACCCGGCCCTGGCCGGGGTGCACGTCGTCATCCTGACCAACTACGGCCTGGACGAGTATGTGTTCAACGCGCTGCGCGCCGGCGCCGCCGGCTTCCTCGTCAAGGACATCGTGCCGGACGACTTCCTGCACGCCGTGCGCGTCGCCGCGCGCGGCGACGCGCTGCTCGCGCCGTCGATCACCCGCAGGCTGATCGACCGGTACGTCGCCCAGCCGTTCCACACGGACACCGACGTACGGCTGGAGGAGCTGACCAACCGCGAGCGGGAGGCCGTCATCCTGGTCGCCCAGGGCCTGTCCAACGACCAGATCGCCGACCGCATGAGGATCAGCCCGATGACCGCCAAAACCCACATCAACCGGGCCATGGCCAAGCTGCGCGTCCGTGACCGCGCGCAGCTCGTGGTCTTCGCCTACGAGTCCGGCCTGGTGACCCCGCGCCGCCGCTGAAGCCGGCGGCTCCGGGCGCCCCCGGCGTGCGGCCCCGGCCACGGGCCGACCGGAGGCCGGGCCCGGCGGCCCGGCCCCTCCGGGGATCGCACGCGAAACACGAGCTCGGCCACCGCCCGTACGGCGGGCGGGGACGGCAAGGCGCTGTCGGCTGCGCGATGGACCGCCCGGGTGACGGATCAGCGCTGCGGCGGGGCGACGACGACCTCGACGCGCTGAAACTCCTTGAGGTCGGAGTAGCCCGCGGTGGCCATCGTGCGGCGCAGCGCGCCGAGCAGGTTCATCGAGCCGTCGGCCAGCGACGACGGGCCGTGCAGGATCTCCTTGAGCGTGCCGATCGTGCCGAACTCGACCCGCTTGCCGCGCGGCAGCTCGGGGTGGTGGGCCTCCGACCCCCAGTGGAACCCGCGGCCGGGGGCCTCGACGGCCCGCGCGAGCGGCGAGCCCACCATGACGGCGTCGGCGCCGCAGGCGATCGCCTTGGCGATGTCGCCGGAGCCGCCCATGCCGCCGTCGGCGATGACGTGGACGTACCGGCCGCCCGACTCGTCCATGTAGTCGCGGCGGGCCGCGGCCACGTCGGAGATTGCGGTCGCCATCGGCACGACCACGCCCAGCACGTTGCGGGTGGTGTGCGAGGCGCCGCCGCCGAAGCCGACCAGCACGCCGGCCGCGCCGGTGCGCATGAGGTGCAGCGCCGCCGTGTACGTCGCGCAGCCGCCCACGATCACCGGGACGTCGAGCTCGTAGATGAACTGCTTCAGGTTGAGCGGCTCGGCCCGGCCGGAGACGTGCTCGGCGGAGACCGTCGTGCCGCGGATCACGAAGATGTCCACGCCCGCGTCGATCACGGCCTTGTGGTGCTGCACGGTGCGCTGCGGCGACAGCCGTACGGCGGTCGTGACGCCGCCGGCGCGGATCTCCTCGATGCGCCGGCCGATCAGCTCGTCCTTGATGGGCGCGGTGTAGATCTCCTGCAGCCGCCTGGTCGCGGCGGCCTGGTCGAGGGTGGCCACCTCCTCGAGCAGCGGGGTGGGGTCCTCGTACCGGGTCCACAGCCCTTCGAGGTCGAGCACGCCGAGGCCGCCGAGGCGCCCGATCTCGATGGCCGTCTGCGGCGACACGACGCTGTCCATCGGGCTCGCGACGAGCGGAGAGTCGAACCGGTAGGCGTCGATCTGCCAGGAGATCGACACCTCCTCGGGGTCGCGGGTGCGCCGGGAGGGCACGATGCCGATCTCGTCCAGCGCGTAGGCGCGCCGCCCGCTCTTGCCGCGCCCGATCTCCACCTGTGTCATATCGCCTGTTCTTTCCGTTTCTTCCAGTACGAGTCAGCGCCCGTGGTAGTTCGGGGCCTCAACCGTCATCTGGATGTCGTGCGGGTGGCTCTCCTTGAGCCCGGCCGCCGTGATCGGCATGAGCTGCGCCTTCTCGTGCAGCTCCTGGATCGTCCGGGAGCCGGTGTACCACATGCCCTGCCGCAGGCCGCCGACGAGCTGGTGGGCCACCGCCGCGACGGGGCCGCGGTAGGGCACCTGGCCCTCGATGCCCTCGGGGATGTACTTGTCCTCCGCGGACACCTCGTCCTGGGCGTACCTGTCCTTGCTGAACGACGCGCCGCCGCGCTCGCGGTTGCGCACCGCGCCCAGCGAGCCCATGCCCCGGTACGACTTGAACTGCTTGCCGTTGATGAAGATCAGCTCGCCGGGCGACTCCTCGCAGCCGGCCAGCAGCGAGCCCAGCATGACCGTGTCGGCGCCGGCGGCCAGGGCCTTGGCGATGTCGCCTGAGTACTGCAGGCCGCCGTCGCCGATCACCGGGACGCCCGCCGGGCCGCAGGCCAGCGCGGCCTCGTAGATGGCGGTGAGCTGCGGAGCGCCCACGCCCGCGACGACCCGGGTGGTGCAGATGGAGCCGGGGCCGACGCCGACCTTGACCGCGTCCGCGCCGGCGTCGACCAGCGCCTGCGCGCCCGCGCGGGTGGCGACGTTGCCGCCGATGACGTCCACCCGGCCGTTGGCCTTGATCTTGGCGACCATGTCGCACACGCCGCGCGAGTGCCCGTGCGCGGTGTCGACGACGATCACGTCCACGCCCGCCTCGATCAGCGTCATGGCGCGCTTCTCGGCGTCGCCCGCGACGCCCACCGCCGCGCCGACCATCAGGCGGCCGTCGGCGTCCTTGGTCGCGATCGGATACTGCTCGCTCTTGGTGAAGTCTTTGACCGTGATGAGACCGCGCAGGCGACCGGCCTCGTCCACGAGCGGGAGCTTCTCGACCTTGTTCTGCCGCAGCAGCCGGAACGCCTCGTCGCGGTCGACGCCCACCGGCGCCGTCACCAGCGGCATCGGGGTCATGACGTCGCGCACGGCCCTGCTCTGGTCGCTCTCGAACCGCATGTCGCGGTTGGTCACGATGCCCACGAGCACGCCGTCGGCGTCGGTCACCGGGACCCCGGAGATCCGGTAGGTCGCGCACAGCCGCTCGACGTCGGCGAGGGTGTCCTCGGGGGAGCAGGTGACGGGGTTGGTCACCATCCCCGCCTCCGACCGCTTCACCAGGTCGACCTGCTGCGCCTGCTCCTCGATGGAGAGGTTGCGGTGCAGGATGCCGATGCCGCCCTGCCGGGCCATGGCGACCGCCATGCGCGCCTCGGTGACGGTGTCCATCGCCGCCGACACCAGCGGGATGCGCAGCGTGATGTTCCGGGACAGCCGGGTCGTCGTGTCGGCCTCCCCCGGCTGGAGGTCCGAGTACGCGGGAACCAGCAGCACGTCGTCGAACGTGAGTCCCTGTTCGGTGAATTTGGCCATCTGCTGCACCCCTCCTGCGCCGCGGCTCCTCGCGCGTGGGTCCCTCGCCAGACCCGAGGTCAGTCTAGTGGCCGCCCCAAACCACATCTCGCAGGGCTGTCAAGGGGGAAGGCGCAAAAAAGTGGGGGGACCGCTTCCCGGTCCCCCCACTTCCCCGCGTCGCGTCCTGCCCCGGCTGTCGAGCCCCCCTCCGCGCCCGGCAGGCGGGGCGTTCCCGGCTAACGCTGAGTCAAGAATGCGTCACGCAACGTCCATGCGCAATAGCCTAACCTGCAACTGCACAAAGTTGCATTTCCCGCTTTCGAAAATCCGACCGAACAAATGCGAACCCCCACGGCCGCGTGATAACCCGCCAGACCGAGCCGAACCAAATGTGCGATCGAGACGGACAGCCCGGAAAATCGGGCTATTCTCCCGATCTAACGGCGGGGGTGAGGCGACAGGCCGGTGAACCAGAGGCCGGGAAACGTTTTCGGCCAATGGCCCGGCGATTCAGCGGCGGCCACACGCACCGGCACCGGCGGAGGGAGCGAACGCGACCCGGCGCGACCGACGCGGCCGGAGCGGGGCGGAAGCGACCGAGGCGACCGACACGGCCGGAGGAAGCGGACGCGACCCGACGCGACTGACACGGCCGGAGCGGGCGGACCCGACCCGATGCGGCCGAAGGAGCGACCCGACGCGAACGGAGCGAGCGGACCCGACCGACACGGCCGCGCAGTGTGGTGCGGGACGTGCGGTGCGGTGAGGTCGACGCCGCGCACCCGGCGCCGTGGCACCAATGCGACCCGGGAGTGTCCGGCGGACAGCCGCCCGGCGCGGGCGTGGATCAAGACACCGCCTGGGCCATGATTTGCCGGACACGACCACGTGTGATCATCGACGGAGCGAGCATGCGTACGACCCGCGACGCCGTCCCCCAGGCCGGCGCGTTCGAGAGCCTGGGCCTATCCCCCGACCAGGCGGCCCTCTACACGGCCGTGCTGCGGCTGCACCGCGCCACGCTGGCCGAGCTGGCCGAGGCGGTCGACCGGCCGGCCGACGACGTGATCGACGCCCTCGACGCACTCGTACGGCTCGGCGCGGTGAACCGGCGGCAGGAGGAGTTCCTCGCCCGGCATCCGGCGGCGGCGATCGGGCAGCTGGTGGCCGAGCGGCTGGACCGGATGGCCCGGGAGACCCGTCAGATCGACGAGGCGCTCGCCGCTGCCGGACGCCTGGCCCATCACTACGACGCCGGCCGCGACTGGCGCAGCGGGCGGTTCTCCGTCGAGCCGGTGAGCGGCCCGGACGAGCTGTGCGAGAGCGTGATCGGCCTCGCGCTGCAGGCGCCCCCAGCCGAACTGGTCATGGCCGTGCCGGACCGCAGGACCATGATCCGCTTCGCGGAGGGCTACTGCGACCAGTGGATCCAGGCCGCCGCCGACGGCATCCTGCGCGTGCGGATGGTCGTCACACTCGACGCGGTGTCCGTTCCGGCCGTACGCGAGGTGTCCGCGCGGTTCTCGGCGGCGGGCGCGGAGCTGCGCGCCCTCGACACGGTGCCGAGCTGGTTCTTCGCGCTCGGCGACGGCGCCGCCGGGCTGCCCGCCGAGTGGGGCGTGCCGCTCCCGGAGCACTCCTACAACTGCTACCTGGTGCACGCGCCGGCGGCGGTGGGGGCGCTGCGGGCGCTGTTCGACGAGCTGTGGTTCCGGGCCGCGCCGATCTCCCCGCCCAGCACCGTGGTGCAAGTGCTGCGGCTGGCCGCGCAAGGTCTGTCCGACGACGCCATCGCCCGCCACATCGGGGTGTCCGTACGCACGGTGCGGGCGAGGTTCGCCGAGGCGCTGGCGGACCTGGGAGCGCAGTCCCGGTTTCAGGCCGGGGTGGAGGCCGCCCGCCGCGGCTGGCTGTGACGTCCGCGGGCACGGCCCGTCGCGTGGATGAGGCCCACTTATCCGCGTGGAGGGGGCCGTGGTCATAAGGTTGGATGCGTGCTGGAAGACGTCCCCCGCGACCCGTTCGCGGATGACCCCAACGACCCCGCGGCGGAGCTGGGAGTGCCCGACGACGTGGAGCCGCTGACGCTCGCCGAACGCGACGAGGCGCTTACCGATCTCGCCGACGTGGAGGTCTTCCGTTCCCTGCTCGAACCCCAGGGCGTGCTCGGGCTGGTGCTCGACTGCCCGGAGTGCGGTGAACAGCACTACTTCGACTGGGACCTGCTACGCGGCAACCTGCGCCAGATGATCGACAACGGCCGGCCACAGGTCCACGAGCCGGCCTATCAGCCCGACCCGGCCGACTACGTCAGCTGGGAATACGCCCGGGGCTACGTGGACGGAGTGATCGACACGGAGGAGAGCCGCTGACTGTCCACATCGGCCACGAGCGCCCCGAGCAACCGGACGGCGGCGTCCGCGTCGGCGATCGGCTCGCGGCGGGCGAGCGCGTCGAGGACGGCGTCCGTCCGCATTACGTCGCCCTCCACGTCGGCATCGCCGTACGACGCGAGGTGGCGTGCCGTACGACGACCTTTCGTGGTCACGCAATCGACTCCAGCTCGGCCAGTTGCCGCAGCCTGGCAAGGGCGCGATGCTGCGCGACCCGGACAGCACCTGGTGACATGCCGAGTACATTACCGGTCTCTTCGGCCGACAGCCCTGAAACCACTCTCAGGATGAGAAGTTCGCGCTGCGTGTCCGGGAGCCGGGAGAGCAGGTCGCGCGCGTGCTGCGCCTCGATGTAGCGCACCACGGTCTCCTCCGGCCCCGGGCCCTCGTCGGGCCCGTCCGGCAGGTCCTGCGTCGGCACGGCCGAGCGGACCGAGCTGCGCAGGGCGTCGGCCACCTTGTGGGAGGCGATGCCGAAGACGAACGAGGCGAACGGGCGGCCCATGTCGCGGTAACGCGGCAGCGCCGCAAGCACCGCGATGCACACCTCCTGGGCCACGTCGTCGGCGATGTGGTAGTGACCGGACACCCTGCCCAGTCGAGCCCTGCAGTACCGGACCACCATCGGGCGCAGTTGTCCCAGCAGTGATTCGATCGCGGTTCGATCTCCCTGTACGGCAAGGCTGGTCAGTTCCCTGAGGTCGGACTCATCCGATCTCGTCGCAAGCCTTACCCCAGTTGTGGCGTCGGCGACGCATCCCTCGGTCACGTTAGGCATGATGCCCGCCACGATCGTTCATGTCGTCATGGATAACGGCTACGGATTGGTCACATTGACGCGTCGATAACAGTCCGTAATCAGTGGCGCACGCACCTGTTGGAACATTCCAACCGGAATGCCCAAATCGAGAGATATACGCGTGAAGGCTTGACAGGGAAAAAGAAGTATGCCGGTCGTTCACATTGCCACGCCCGGGCTTACTCGCCATACGAGGAGCCGAACGGCCGGAGCGCGGAACGCCGGGGTGCGCGGCGCGGAACCAGCGGGGTGCAGAACGGCCGGGGCGCGGGCTGCGGAACGGTCGGAGCGCGGCGCGCGGGACATCTGGAGTATGGGACGCGGAACCAGCGGGGCCCGGAATGGGCGAGGGTGCGGAACGAGCGGAGGCCGGAACGCCGAGGTGCGCGGCGCGGAACGGCTGAGGCACCGGGCGGGAGACGGCCGGGGCGCGGAACGCCGAGGTGCGGGACGCGGAACGGGCGGGGTGCGGAAGTGCCGGGTGAAGAAGCGGCGCCCCGCGGCCGACCCTTGCGGGCGGGCGCGGGGCGCGGGGTGCTGCTGCGGGACGAGCGGCCGGGTCGGGCCGCCCGGTTCCCCCGATCAGTGGCCTTCGATCAGTGGCCGTGACCGTGGCCGTGGCCGTGACCGGCGGCGGCCGGAGCCTCCTCCTCGGGCTTGTCCACGACGAGCGCCTCGGTGGTGAGCAGCATGCCGGCGATGGACGCGGCGTTCTGCACGGCCGAGCGGGTCACCTTGACGGGGTCGATGACGCCCTGGCTCACCAGGTCGCCGTACTCGCCGGTGGCGGCGTTGAGGCCCTCACCGACGTTCATCGCGGCGATCTTGGTGGTGACGACGTAGCCCTCCAGGCCCGCGTTCTCGGCGATCCAGCGCGCGGGCTCGATCAGCGCCTTGCGGACGATCGAGACACCGGTGGCCTCGTCACCGGTCAGGCCCAGGTCGTCGAGCTCCTTGGACACGTGCACGAGCGCGGAGCCACCGCCGGAGACGATGCCCTCCTCGATCGCGGCGCGGGTCGCGGAGATCGCGTCCTCGAGGCGGTGCTTCTTCTCCTTCAGCTCCACCTCGGTCGCGGCGCCGACGCGCAGCACGCACACGCCGCCGGACAGCTTGGCGAGACGCTCCTGGAGCTTCTCGCGGTCCCAGTCCGAGTCGGACTGCTCGATCGCGACCTTGATCTCGCGGACCCGGTCCTCGATCGCCTGGGCGTCGCCGGCGCCGTCCACGATGGTGGTGGTGTCCTTGTTGACCACGACGCGGCGGGCCGTGCCGAGCACCTCGAGGCCGACGTGCTCCAGCTTGAGACCGACCTCCTCGCTGACGACCTGGCCGCCGGTGAGGATGGCGATGTCCTGCAGCATGGCCTTGCGGCGGTCACCGAAGCCGGGCGCCTTGACGGCGACGGAGGTGAACGTGCCGCGGATCTTGTTGGTCACCAGGACGGCCAGGGCCTCGCCCTCGACGTCCTCGGCGATGACCAGCAGCTGGCGCTTGGTCTGGGCGACCTTCTCCAGCAGCGGCAGGAAGTCCGCGATGGAGGAGATCTTGCCCTGGTGGATGAGGACGTACGGGTCCTCGAGGACCGCCTCCATGCGCTCGGAGTCGGTCACCATGTAGTGCGACAGGTAGCCCTTGTCGAACTGGAGACCCTCGGTGAACTCCAGCTCCAGGCCCATCGCGTTGGACTCCTCGACGGTGATGACACCGTCCTTGCCCACCTTGTCGAACGCCTCGGCGATCAGGCCGCCGATCTTCGCGTCCTGAGCGGAGATCGTCGCGACGTTGGCGATCTCCTTCTTGTCCTCGACGTGGCGGGCGCTGCTCAGCAGCCGCTCGCTGACGGTCTGCGCGGCCTTGTCGATGCCGCGCTTGAGCGCCAGCGGCTGCGCCCCGGCGGCCACGTTGCGCAGGCCCTCGCGGACCATGGCCTGGGCCAGGACGGTCGCGGTGGTGGTGCCGTCACCCGCGATGTCGTTGGTCTTGGTCGCCACTTCCTTGGCGAGCTGGGCGCCCAGGTTCTCGTACGGCTTGTCCAGCTCGACCTCGCGAGCGATGGTCACACCGTCGTTCGTGATGGTCGGGGCACCGAACTTCTTGTCGATGACGACGTTGCGGCCACGGGGGCCGAGCGTCACCTTGACGGCGTCGGCGAGAGCGTTCACACCACGCTCGAGAGCGCGCCGCGCGTCCTCTTCGAACTCCAGGATCTTCGGCATTCAGGTCTCCTTGTGAGCGCGCGGAGCCCCGGGAGCAGTGGTCCCGGGGCTCCACAAGCCGGCGCGGCTTACTTCTCGATGATGGCGAGCACGTCGCGGGCCGAGAGCACCAGGTACTCCTCGCCGCCGTACTTGACCTCGGTGCCGCCGTACTTGCTGTAGAGGACGACGTCGCCCTCCTTGACGTCGAGCGGGATGCGCTTCTCGCCGTCCTCGTCCCAGTTGCCCGGACCCACAGCGAGGACGCGGCCCTCCTGCGGCTTCTCCTTGGCGGTGTCCGGGATGACCAGACCGGAGGCGGTGGTCTGCTCGGCCTCAAGCGGCTGGACCACGATGCGGTCGCCAAGCGGCTTAACGGGAACCTTGGTGGCGGTCGTCACGATCGGACCTCCCCTTCAGATTGCGATGAATGAGCTGAAGAGGCGACCAGCGGCCTGCCGTCGCGGGTGTCAGACCTGTCTCGTCGCAATTGGCACTCTCAACCGGAGAGTGCCAACACGAAACAGTATGCAAGTGGCGCGTGACAGTCAACACGAACCGGCATCGCAGGTCAGGCGCATCCAGCGGCAACGCGCCCGCGATCATCCGTACGCGATCGCCGTGTCCGCCGCGTGGCGGGAACCGGTGATCGCGCCCCGCGAGCGGCGAGCCCTCGGCGGCCCGAGCACCCGTATCGGCGGCGTGAGCCGTCGCGGCACGAGGGCTCGCGGCGCGGGGTCGTGCCGCCCGACGCGGGGCCGTCGATCCCGCCTCCCCGGGCGCACTGGACGTTGTCACCGCCCCGGGCTCCCGGCGGCCTGCGCCCACCGGCGGCGCGGGTCCACGCCGCCGACGCGGGGGCGTCGGTCCCGACCCCCGGGCACGCCGCACGTCGCCGCCGCGCCCCGGGAAGGCCAGACGTGATCAGGCGCGGGAGGCGTACGACCCGGAGCGGACGTCCTCGACGATGCCGGGGCGGCTGGGGCTCCAGCCGAGGACCTTCCTGGCCAGGTCGCCGCTCACCACCTGGCTGAGCGCCAGGCCCTCGGCGAACGGGCGGCCGAGCACCTCGCTCGCCTCGTCGATCGGCCACGGCACCGCCTTCCCCGTACGGCCGGCGGCAGCCGCAACGTCGGCGACGCTCACCGACTCCTCGGCGACGGCGTTGAAGACGCTCCCCGGCTCGGCCTTCTCGACGGCGAGCACGAACAGGTCCGCCAGGTCGTCGACGTGCACGGTCGCCCAGGTCGGCACCGGGCCGCCCGCGTGGACGTACCGGCCGTCCTCCTGCCCGGGGGCGGTGAGCAGCGTGGGGATGCCCGAGCCCCGGCCGTACACGATGCCCGGCCTGACGACGACGCCGCCCGCGTCCAGCACGAGCCTTTCCAGGCGCGGCCGGTAGCCGGAGAGGGCGATGGGGTTGAGCGGCGCGTCCTCGCCCGCGGGCTCGGTCGTGGCGCCGAGCACCCAGACGCCGCTGGTGTAGACGAGCCGCGCACCGGCCCCGGCCAGCGCCTCGACCGCCGCGACGTCCACCGCCTCGTCACCGGTGGGGGTGGCGGCGTGCACGACGACGTCGACGTCCGGCGTCACCGCCTTCGCGAGCGTCTCGGGTTCGTAGAGGTCGCCGTTGCGCACCTCGACGGAGACGGCGGCGTCGCGGGCCTTCGGGCGAAGGAGCGCGATCACCTCGTGGCCGCGTTCGGCGAGGCGCTCCGCCAGAGCCGAGCCGATGTATCCGGTCGCGCCGAGCAACCTTCATCTTTTCCACCTCAAACTTTTCGATGTTTAACTCTTCGACGGCAAGGAGACTAGCGCGCCCTGGGCAACATTTCAACATCAAAGTTTTCAGTTACGATGGCCGTGGAGGAGGAGCGGCCCGGACGACGCGGGCCGCGCGCGCAATGAAGGACACCCTCGCGGACAGCACCCCTGCGAACAACACCACCGGCGACGACATCACCGCCGCGGACACCGTCGACCAGATCCTCAGCCAGTGGGCCCGAGCCCGTCCGGACGTGGACTGCTCGCCGATGGGGGTGGCAGGGCGGATCTCGCGCGCCTCCCGGCTGCTGGAGAAGGGCATCAAGGAGTACTTCTCCGGGCACGACCTCGAACCGTGGGAGTTCGACGTGCTCGCGACCCTCTTCCGGTCCAACCCCGAGCACCGGCTCTGCATGAGCGACCTCGCCGCGGCCGCGATGGTCAGCTCGGCGGCGCTCACCAACCGGGTGGACCGCCTCGTCGCCAGGGGCCTGGTGCACCGGGAGACCTGGCCCGCCAACCGCCGCATGGTCCTGATCACACTTACCGACGAGGGCCGTGCGGTGGTGGACTCGCTGCTGGAGAGTCACGTGGCCAACGAGGAACGACTGCTGTCCGGCCTCACCGCCGAAGACCGGGAGCAGTTGGCCGCCCTGCTCCGCAAGCTGCTCACCTCGCTCGGCGACGTCCGCCTCGGCTGACCGTCCTGGCCGATCGTCGCGACCGGGGCCGGCGGCACGGGAATCAGCAGGTCGAGGGAATGCAGGAAGGGAATCGCGGCGGCGCCACGGCTCGCGCGAAGTTTCGCCGGGCCCGTCCCGCACCCGCCGAACACGACTCCCCGCGAACTCCTCGCCCACGCGTCCCACACCCGCCGAACACAACTCGCGCGAGGTCCTCGCGGGTGCGTCCCACACCCGACGGCCCAGGCTGTCCCTCGCCTCGATCGCCGCTCCCGGTCGGGCCGGATACCGTCCACGCGCACCCGAACGCCGGCGTCCGGCGCACGGCCGGCATCGGATCGAGTGCGGGTACGCCGGGCGGCGGCGCGCGAGCATCGTGGACGAACCCGGTAGCGTCGCGGGAGTGGACCTGGACGCCTTCCGCATGCTGCTCACCCCCGCCGGGCGCGGGGCCCTGGACGAGGCCGTGAAGATACTCGCCGACGGCGCCGATCCGGTGGCCGCCGCGAGCGCGCTGCGCCGTAGTCATCCGGCGGATCTGACGGCGGCTGCGCTCACCCAGGCGTCGCTGCGGCGGCGGGCCGAGGCCAAGTTCGGCCCCGACGCCGCCGTGATGTTCTTCACCCCGCACGGGCTGGAGCAGGCCACCCGCCCCGAGGTCGCCGCACACCGCGCCGCCAGAATCCGCGCCGCAGGAATCTGGCCCGCCGCGAAAACCCGAATCCCGGGCGACGGAAGCGACGGAGACCGGGCCGCACGCGACCACGAGCCCGGCAGGAGAAAGCCCGGCGCGAGAAATGCCGAGGACCGAGGCTCCCCGGATCAGAGCGCCGTGGATGCGCGCACCGCGGATCAGGGCACCGCGAACCCGGGCACGGCAAATCGGGGCACCGCGAATGTCGTCGCGGCCGGCCCGGGTGACGAGGCCGGGATCTCGCGGAGCCGGCCGACGGGGGACGGCGGCCCGGCCGTGCTGGACGTCTGCTGCGGGATCGGCGGCGATGCGATCGCGCTGGCCCGGGCGGGCTGCTCCGTGCACGCCGTGGACCTCGACCCGCTGACCGTCGAGATCGCCAGGGCGAACGCGGCGGCGCTCGGCCTGTCGTCCCTGGTCGAGGTCCGTACGGGCGACGCCGCGCTGGCCGACCCCGCCGGGCACGACCTGTTGTTCGCCGATCCCGCCAGAAGGGGCGCGAGGGGACGCACCTTCGACCCGATGGCCTACTCCCCCACCTGGCCGGTCGTGCTCGACCTGGTCTCCCGAGCCCCGGCGGCCTGCCTGAAGGTGGCCCCGGGCATCTCGTACGAGTTCATTCCCGAGGGCGCCGAGGCCGAGTGGGTGTCGTACCACGGCGAGGTGAAGGAGGCCGCGATCTGGATCGGGATGGGAGCGGGCGGCCGGCGCGCCACCCTGCTGCCGTCCGGGGCCACGCTCACGGCGTCCGGCGCGGAGGCGGAGACCGGGCCGGTCAGCCGCTATCTTTACGAGCCCGACGGCGCCGCCGTGCGCGCCCACCTGGTCGCCGAGGTCGCCGCCCTCGTGTCGGGCCGCCTCGTCGACCCGCGCATCGCCTACATCACGAGCGACAGGTTCGTACGCACCGAGTGGGCGCCCTGCTACGAGGTGACCGACGTCATGCCGTTCTCGCTCAAGCGGCTGAGAGCGGCGCTGCGCGAACGGCGGGTCGGCACGGTCACGATCAAGAAGCGCGGGTCCGCCGTGGACGTCGAACGGCTGCGCAAAGACCTGCGGCTTTCCGGCGACAATTCCGCCGTGATTGTGCTCACGCGCATTGGAGAACGGCCGTTCGCCCTGCTTTGCCAGCCCATGACCAGCACTGACGGCTGAAGCTGGAGCAATTCACCGGCAATTACCGCATTTCTCATTCCACGCCTGATGACCGCGGGTCAGGGCCTAAAGTTGGCCGTCGGGCGTGCCGCCTGTTCGTTCATCTGCGCGAGACCGGGCCGAACCGACGTTTCGGCGAGTGAAGGAGCATTCTCGGTGGAGCATTCCAGCCACAACCTCCTCCAGGCGGGCAGCCAGACCGCCATCTCCGACCGAATGCGCGAGCTGCTCGCCCGGGCGGCACAGGACCACGTCTACGAGCAGCGGACGCAGGGCGCCGTGCTCGACGAGATCCGCCAGCGGCTGGAGGGCATGGAGTGGCTCCTGCGCGAGGTGCGCGAGCGCGAGCTGGGCGGTCTCGGCGCGGCGCTGGAGATGATCACGCAGCGGCTCGACGACATGGCGACCCGGCCGCCCGCCTGGGCGGAGGGACTGGCCCAGCACGTTGACCTGTTGCGCGACCGCGTGGACGAGGTCGGCGGTCAGACCCAGGGCCTCGCCGACCGCATGGCGGACTTCGCGCACCGGCTCGGCAAGTTCCAGGGCGGCATGGAGGCCGCCGCCGGGCGTTTCACCCGGATCGACAAGACCCTCGCGGCGCTCACCGAGCGCACCGAGCGGCTGGAGGCCGTCGTCATCGAACGGCTCGACTCGGTCGGGAGCCGCGTCGACGCGGTGGAGAGCGGCGTCGAGACGGTCGGCGAGCGCGTCGCGAACCTGCCCGCCGAGCTCGGCATCGGGGAGCTGCGCGGCACCGTGGCCGGTCTCGGGCACGCCGTCGAAGACATGGACGCCACGGTGACCGCGCTGGGCGCCGCCGTGGACGGCGCGAACTCCACCATGGCGGGGCTGGGCGCCGCCGTGAACGGGATGAACGCGACGGTCGCCGGGCTGAGCGCCGGCGTCGGGGACGTCGCCGCCGGCGTGGACGAGATGAGCACCACCATCGCGGGCATGAACGCCGACCTCACCCTCGCGGCGGGGGCCGTCGTGCCGCTCACCGAGGCGGTGCGGAGCCGGCCCGACCGGGAGCAGATCGCCGAGACCGTCTCCGACGCGGTCACCCGCGCCATGGAACCGGCCCGTGGCGACGTCGCCCGGCGGCTCGCCGCGCTGGAGGAGACCATGCTGGCGCTCGCCGAGGTCCTCCTCCGCCCCGCCCGCGGTCACACGGACTGAAAGCCCCTCGTCGTCGCCGGCCGCGTCGTACGGCGGTCGTACGGCGGCGGTCAGACGGTGACCGAACTGATCGGCAGCGACGAGTCGGCCGGGATGTCCAGGGTGGAGGGCTCGACACCGGCCGCCACCAGGTTCGCGCCGAGCGCCGCCACCATCGCGCCGTTGTCGGTGCACAGGCCCGGCCGCGGCACCCGCAGGCGCACTCCGGCCGCGTCGCAGCGCTCCTGGGCCAGGGCCCGCAGCCGGGAGTTGGCGGCCACGCCGCCCCCGATCAGCAGGTCCTTCACGTCGTAGCGGGCGCACGCCTGCAGGGCCTTGCGGGTGAGCACGTCGACGACCGCCTCCTGGAACGACGCGGCGACGTCGGCGACCGGAACCGGCTCGCCCGCCGCCTCGCGGGCCTCGATCCACCGCGCCACGGCCGTCTTCAGCCCGGAGAAGGAGAAGTCGAGCGTGCCGTCGTCGTACTTGCCGCGCGGGAACGCCACCGCCGTGCCCGAACCCTCCCGGGCGGCGCGGTCGATGTGCGGGCCGCCCGGGAACGGCAGGCCGAGCACCCGGGCCACCTTGTCGAACGCCTCCCCGGCCGCGTCGTCCACGGTGGACCCGAGCGAGATGACGTCGTGGGCCACGTCGGGCACCAGGAGCAGCGAGGAGTGCCCGCCCGACACCAGCAGCGCGATCGCGGGCTTGGGCAGCGGACCGTGCTCCAGCTGGTCCACCGCGACGTGCGCGGCGAGGTGGTTGACGCCGTACAGCGGGACGCCGAGCCCCAGCGCGTACGCCTTGGCCGCGGCGACGCCGACGAGCAACGCGCCCGCGAGCCCGGGGCCCGCCGTGACGGCGACCGCGTCGATGTCGGAAAACCGCAGCCCGGCGGCGGCCAGGGCGCCCTCGACCGTGGGCGTCATCGCCTCCAGGTGGGCCCGGGAGGCCACCTCCGGCACCACGCCGCCGAAGCGGGCGTGCTCGTCCATGCTGGAGGCGATCGTGTTGGCCAGCAGCGTGTGACCCCGGACGATGCCCACGCCCGTCTCGTCGCAGGACGTCTCGATCCCCAGCACGATCGGCTCGTCGTGCCTGCTCATGCCCGCTCCCCTTGTCTCCGTGTCCCGCGTGCGGACACCGGCGCTCCTCCGGCTCTCTCAGGTGCTTCCGTCTTGTGGCCCGAGGTCTTTCACCATCGTGATCGCGTCGGTTCCGTCGTCGTAGTAGCGCCGCCGCAGGCCCAGCCGCCGGAACCCGAACCGCTCGTACATCGCCTGCGCCGGCGGGTTGTCCGCGCGCACCTCGAGGAACACCGAGGTAGCGCCGCGCCGTACGGCCTCGGCGAGCAGCGCCTCCATCAGCGCGGTCCCGATGCCGGCGCGCCGGTGCTCGGCGAGGACGGCGATCGTCTGGACGTCGGCCTGGTCTCCCGCCGCCGCCAGCCCGGCGTACCCCACCACGCGGCCGCCCACCTCGGCGACGAGGTAGTGCCGGGTGCGCGGCTGGTCGGCCAGCTCGCCGCGCATCATGGCCTCGCTCCAGGCGTCCGTGGGGAACGTGGTCCGCTCGATCTCCATCACGGCCGGCAGATCCTCGTGGGTCATCTGGCGCAAGGCGACCTCGGTCCGCCTCGTCGCGTGCCCCTCGCGGCCGATCACGCCGTCACCCGCTTCGGCGCGCCGGGCACCTGCGCGTCCGGACGCCGCAGGTAGATGGGCCGGGCCGGGCCGATCACACCCAGCTCCTCGGCTTTCTCGACCGAGTCCACGCGCCCCTCGGGCACGCGGGCGAGCTCCGCCGCCTCCTGTTCGCTCAGCGTCGCGAGGTGCTCGGCGGCCAGCGCGGCGAGCGCTCCGGCCGAGGGGTGCTCGGGGCCCCGCACGCGGTCGGCGCCGATGACGTCGGCGTACATGGCGCCGCCCGCGCCGATCACCGGCAGGTCCCCCGGCAGGTCGTGCGGCCGGTCCACGCGCGGCCCGTCGAGCCGGGTGCGCGGGTCGCCGTACCGCGCCCAGAAGACCTCCTTGCGGCGCGCGTCGGTCGCGACGAGGAACGGCCCGCTCTCCCCGGCGGCGTACGCGAGGGCGTCGAGCGTGCACACTCCCAACGCCGGCACACCGGCGGTCATGGCCAGCGCGGTCGCGGTCATCAGGCCGACCCGCAGCCCGGTGTACGGCCCGGGGCCGGTCCCGGAGACGATGGCTGTGACGTCCTTGAGCGTCACACCGGCCTCGCGCAGGACATGTTCGACGGCGGGCGCGAGGAGCTCCCCATGCCGGCGCGCGTCGATCATCGTCGACTCTGCCACCACGCGCTCGCCGTCGTGCAAGGCAGCGGTGACGGCGGGAGTGGCGGTGTCGAAGGCCAAGACAAGCACGGAGGTCAAGCGTAGTCGCTGTGTGGAAGCGGACGGCCACGCGATGGACCGGGGCGTCGCGTGCCGGGCGCGGCAGGCCGCGACGAGACCTGCGGCGGCGCCCGGCCGCCCGGCGATCACCTAAACCGGCACCGGGCCCGGTCGTGCCGGGCCGCCTCCCGCGCGTCCGGCGGACGGCGTCGTGGATCGGCGGCGCGCTGTGCGACTCGCTGCGGGTCCGCTCGTACGCCCCTGGGCGAGCCGCGCTTCACGACGGCGGCCTTCGGCGGCAGCACCCGCGAGGGCGAGATGAAGGCGCTGGTCGAGACCCTCGCCCGACGGGCTGTGACGGCGGCGGACGGCGTCAGACGGCGTTGACCGATGTCAGGCGGCGTCGGGCGGTGGCAGACGACTTCAAGCGGCGCGGATCAGGGACGCGTAGACGATGATGTTGTCGCGATACTCGTGCCGCGACCAGTCGAAGTCGCCGCCGCAGGTGATCAGGCGCAGGCCGTCCTCGGTGTAGACCCGCTTGGCCGGGAAGTCCTCCTTCGGCACGCGCTCCACGGAGTCGACCCGGTAGGACGCGGTCTTGCCGTCGCTGCGCAGCACCTTCACGACCTGTCCCTCGCGCAGGTCGCGCAGCCGGTAGAAGACGGCGGGGGCGGTCTTGGTGTCCACGTGGCCGATGATCACCGAGGCGCCGGGGTCGCCCGGCACGGCGCTTCCCGTGTACCAGCCCGCGGTGGACGGCTTGTCGAACGGCGGCAGTTCGACGTCGCCCTCGTCGGTCAGGCCGAGCTTCATCAGGGGGGCCTTGAGACGCAGCGCCGGGATGTCGATCCGCTTGGGGACGACGGAGGACTTGGCGGCGGGCTGCTCCATCGTCCCCTTGCCGCCCGCGACCGCGGCGAACACGAGCCCGGTGACCACCCCGGCGATGATCACCCCCCGGGTGGACAACGCCAAGGTCAGGCTCCGGAGCGCCTGCGGGCCACCCCGACGCCGACGCCGAGCGCGGCCAGCAGTACGACGACGGTGACGCCGGTGGGCAGGCCGGACGCGTCGTCAGGACCCCCGGCCGCCGTGCCGCCGCCGCCCGCGTGCGGCGCCCGGGTGGGAAACTTCGTGGGCTCCTCGGCGGGGTCCGGCTCCGGCGCGACGATCCGGAACGACGCGCTGCCCACGTCGTTGGTGGCTTCGCAGCGCACCTGCACGCGGTAGCCGCCCGCCTTGGCATCGGCCCTGATGGCCGCGCTGCCGCGCACCATCGGCACGGTCGCGGTCGCGCCGGGCGACGGCGACGTCGGGGCCACCAGGGTGACGAGCCCGGTGAAGGCGTTGGAGCGGGCGGTGGCGCGATATTCGGTGCCACCCTGGGGCAGCGGGCACCTGGCGGTGATGCGGACGCTCTTGGTCGACCCGCCGACGACGCGCTCGGGGTCGATCTCCACCCGCACGTCCTGGCGCGGCAACGACACGACCGGCGACGGCACCGTGGGGTCGGCGGAAACGGTCTCGGCGCTCGCGGTGCAGCCCAGCGCGCCGAACACCAAGGCACCCCCGACGGCGACCTGCGTGATCCTGCTCAACGGCACACCTCTTTCACGCCGGTCCCTTACCCAGAAAATCCTTGCCGACTCTTGGCCGAGGATCTTCCTTCGCCCCGATGATCCATAGGAACGCGGACAGGCGTCAAGGACTGTGCGGCGGACCGGTCTGGAACGCGTACGGACGACGCCCGGCTTGTCCCCGCAGGTCCTTCTCGCAGGTCAGAGTCCGAGTTGCTGACTTATGTGGGCGATTGCGCCACTCCGGGCGGCGTGTGCTCAGGAGAGCCCCGACCAGCGCGAGCCCACGCCCGTCACCCGTACGCGGCGCTCCTCGCCCTCGGCGCCTCGGTCGACGTGGATCTCCAGGCGGTCCTCCGACAGGCCCTCGACCAGGCCCTCGCCCCACTCGACCACGGTGACCGACTCCTCCAGCGAGGCGTCGAGGTCGAGGTCGTCGACCTCCAGCGTGCCGCCGAGGCGGTAGGCGTCCACGTGCACGAGGGCGGGCCCGCCGCACAGGGACGGATGCACCCGGGCGATCACGAACGTCGGGGACGTGACCGGCCCGCGCACCTTCAGGCCCTCCGCGATGCCCTGCACCAGCGTCGTCTTCCCCGCGCCGAGCGGCCCGCTCAGCACGACCAGGTCTCCGGGGCCGAGCAGCGCGGCCAGCCGCGCGCCGAGCGCGCGCGTCTCCTCGGCGGTCGCGGCCCCGAACTCGGCCGTGGTCACGCGGTCCCCCTTTCGGCTCGCTTCAGCAGCTCGCGCAGGGCCTCGTTCACGACGTCGGGCCGTTCGAGCTGCACGAGATGCGACGTCTCCGGCACGGTGGTGAGCTGCGCGGTCGGCGCGGCCGCCGCGATCGCCTTGCTGTGGTCGGGCGGCGTCAGCCAGTCGCGGTCCCCGACGATTATCGCGGTGGGCACCTTGTTGAGCACGTCGAGCGCGGTGAGCTTGTCGTGCGACATCAGCGCCGGGTAGAAGTCCGCGATCACCTCGGAGGGGGTGGCCCTGATCATCGACTCGACGAAGTCCACGACGGTCGGGCTCACGTTCTTGGAATCGCCGAACCCGAGGTGGCGCAGGGCCAGGAACGACAGGTCGGTGCCGACCTGACGGCCCCGGTCGACCAGCGCGCCGCTCTTGCGCATGACCGAGACGGCGGGCGGCACCGCGAGGTTGACGAGCTTGGAGACCAGGGCGGGCAGGCCCAGGGTGACCTCGGCGAGCTTCCCGGCCGAGGTCGCGATCAGCGCCACGCCGCGGATCTTCTCGCCGAACAGCTCGGGCCGCCGCTCCGCCAGCGCCATGATCGTCATGCCGCCCATGGAGTGGCCGACCACCACGCACGGCCCCGGGACCAGCTCCTCGAGCACGAGCGCGAGGTCCTCGCCGAGGCGCTCGATCGTGCAGTCGCTGGCCATCGCGCGGGCGGACTGGCCGTGGCAGCGCTGGTCCCACAGCACGAGCCGGTAGGAGTCGCGCAGGTCGCGCCGCTGGTAGTGCCAGGAGTCCGAGGACAGGCAGTAGCCGTGGCACAGCACCACCGTCAGCGGCGCGTCCTCCACCCCGTCGATCTCCGCGTGGATCTTCACGCCGTCGGAGGTCGTGAGCGTCACCGGACGCCCGTGCAGCTCGCCGAAGGGCTCACTCGCCTCCAGGTCGGGCCGCAGGCGGATGCGGCCCACGGCGTACCTCTTGGCGAGCGTGGCCGCCGCCACCCCCGCCGACGCCGCGCCGAAGACCGCTCCGGCGATCCCGACCTTGCGACGTGTGCTCATGCCTGCCCTCCTCGCAGCCGCGCGGCTCAGCGTCCGTCCAGGTGGACGCGAGGCACGCGGGATCCGATCCTCGTCACGATCTCATGAGTAATCGTGCCCAGGGAATCCGCCCATTCCTGACAAGTCGGTTCGCCATTGTCTCCGGGTCCGAAAAGGATCACCTCGTCACCCGCCTCCGCCGGATCGTCACCGAGGTCGACGACGAACTGGTCCATGCACACCCGTCCGGCGATCCGCCGCCGTCGCCCCGCCGCCAGCACCTCCGCCCGGTTGGTCCCGTTTCGCAGGATGCCGTCCGCATACCCGAGAGGAACGAGGCCAAGCGTGGTCTCACGCTCCGTGACGTATAGGTGCCCGTACGACACGCCCGAGCCCGGGGCGGCCCGCTTGACCTGCGCGAGCCTGGCCGTCAGCGTCATGGCCGGGCGCAACCCGAAGTCGCCCAGCTCGGGGATCGGGCTCAGCCCGTAGATCGCGATGCCCGTACGGACCATGTCATACCTGGCCCGCGGCAGCGTGACCGTCGCGGCCGAGTTGGCGAAGTGACGCACGGCGTCGCCCGGCACGCCCGCCTTGTCGGCGAAGGCGATCGCCTCCTCGAACGCCGCGAGCTGGCGCTCGATCGAGGGGTGGCCCGGGATGTCCGCGCACGCGAAGTGCGACCACAGGCCGACGATCTCGATGGCCCCACTGGCCCGCGCGGCGAGGGCGTGTTCGACCAGCGACGGCCAGTCCGCCATCGTCGCGCCGCCGCGGGAGTTGCCGGTGTCGGCCTTGAGGTGCACCCGGGCGGTGCGCCCGGTGCGACGGGCAGCCTCGACGATGTCGTCGACGACCCACGTCGCGGAGGCCGACAGTTCGACGTCCGCGAGCAGCGCGGCGTCCAGGGGCTCTCCCGGCGTGATGAGCCACGACATGACCGGCGCGGTGACTCCCGCCTCCCGCAGCGCCAGCGCCTCGCGGATGAAGGCCGTGCCGAGCCGGCTCGCGCCCGCCTCCAGGCACGCCCGCGCCACCGCCACCGCCCCGTGACCGTACGCGTCGGCCTTGACGACGGCCATCATCTCGGCGCCGGCGGCCGACTCGGCGAGCAGCCGTACGTTGTGCCGGATGGCGGACAAATCTACGCGTGCCTCGGCCGGAGTGGCGGAGCGCACCGTTGACATGCTCATTTTTCCAGTGTGTCAGGTGGACCCGGGTGGATGCGCCCACCCTGACACGGCACGTCACAGCGTTCGCAGTGCCTCGGGGAGCGCCTCTGCGACATCCATCGCGGCGATCGGCGCCTGTCCGGGCCCGGCCGCGACGCCGCCCCCCGCGGCGACCCGCGCCGCCAACCCGTGGACGTACGCCGCGCACGAGGCCGCGTCGTAACCCGTCAGCCCGGCGGCGAGCAGGGCGCCCGCGATGCCCGACAGCACGTCGCCCGTGCCGCCCGTGGCCAGCCAGGGCGTCCCCGTGGTGTTGACCCGCACCGGCCTGTCCTCCTCGGCGACGAGCGTGGTCGAGCCCTTGAGCAGCACCGTCGCCCCCAGCTCGGCGGCGGCACGCCGTACGTGTTCCAGCCGCCTGGCCTCGATGCGCTCGCGCGGCACGCCGAGCAGCCGCGACAGCTCCCCCGCGTGCGGCGTGAGCACGGTGGGGGCGGTGCGGCGCAGCAGCGTCCGGTCCTTGGCGACCAGGGTCAGCCCGTCGGCGTCCACCAGCACGGGCACCCCGGTGGACAGCACGGCGCGGGCCACCGCGTGCGCCTCCGGGCCCGTCCCGAGCCCCGGGCCGAGCACCCACGCCTGCACCCGTCCGACCTCGTCGAGCGAGCCGTGCGGCACCAGCGCCGGATCGAGCACGGTCGTGACGGCCTCCGGCCAGCGGGTCCTGACCATCCGCACCGGCTCGGCCGAGCCGGCGAAGCGGACCATGCCCACTCCCGCGCGCACCGCGCCGCCGACCGCGAGCACGGCGGCCCCGGCGTATCTGTCGCTTCCGGCGGCGATCCCGACGACGCCCCGCCGGTATTTGTCGCTCTCCACGCCCGGGCGGGGCAGCAGATCGGCCACGTCGTCGGCGGTCAGCGCGGCCACCTCGGGGTCCGGCAGGAAGGGCCCCAGGCCGATGTCCACCAGCTCGACCACGCCCGCGTGCGCCGCGCCGGGATCGACCAGCAGACCGGACTTGTACGCCCCGAACGTCACGGTCAGGTGCGCGCGGACCGCCGGCCCCTCGACCCGTCCGCTGCTCGCGTCCACCCCGCTCGGCACGTCGACCGCGACGACCAGGCCGCCGGTCTCGGCGGTCAGCTCCGCGAGCGTGCCGTACGGCTCCCGCAGCGCGCCGCTGCCCCCGATGCCGACGAGGCCGTCCACGACGAGGTCGGCGTCGGCCAGCAGGTCGCGGGCCCGCGCCGGGCCGTACGGGTGCGCCCGGCCGCCCGCCTCCCGCAGCGCGGCCAGGCCGCCCTCATGGGTGCGCGACCCGGCGAGCACGGCCTCCACCCGCGCTCCCCTGCGGGCCAGCCGGGCCCCGGCGTACAGGGCGTCCCCGCCGTTGTCGCCGCTTCCGATGAGCAGCACCACGCGGGAGCCGTACACCTTGCCGCAGGAGCCGGTGAGGAGGTGCGCGCACATCGCGGCGAGCCCGGCGGCGGCCCTGTCCATCAGCGTCCCCTCGGGGAGCCTCGCCATCAGCGCCAGCTCGGCGGAGCGGATCTGGTCGGAGGTGTAGGCGGTCCGCATGCGTCAGACGGTAGCCTGCCGCGACCGCGAAGGCGATCACCGTACGTCGCGGGCACGGCAGGCGCCTTTCAGCCGGACGTCGGCGAGCGCCTGAGCACCGGTCGGCTTTCCGGTGCAGTGACCGGGCTCCCGGCGCGGTGACCGGACTCCCGGCGCGGTGACCGGACTCCCGGCGCGGTGGCCGGACTTCCGGCGCGCTGGCTGGCCCGGCCGAGGTATGCGGGGGAATCGACCTCAGGACTCGGCGATCACGTAGGCGACCGCCATGCCGCCGTCGTGCGAGAGGGAGACGTGCCACCTGCGTACGCCGAGGTCGCGGGCCACCTCCGCCGCGCGGCCCGTGACTCTCAGCTCGGGACGGCCGAGCTCGCCGCGCACGACCTCCGCGTCGAGGTGCCGCAGGCCGGGCGGAGCCCCGAGGGCCTTGGCCACGGCCTCCTTGGCGGCGAACCGGGCGGCCAGCGACTCCAGCGGCAGCGCGCTCTCGGCGTCGGTGAACAGGCGTTTGCGCAGCGCGGGCGTGCGTTCCAGGGCCGCGCCCAGACGCGCCACCTCGACCACGTCCACCCCAATGCCCACGATCACACCGCCAGCGTACGGCGCGGCAAGGGGACTGACATTCCTTCCCCGTCACGCACCGAAGTAATCCATCGATTTTTATCCACAGGCTGTGCACACACTTCCGGTGGACAAGGGTGAGCGACCACCCCCGCATACGCGGGGAGCACGGCTGCACCGCCGAATTCACCCCCACCGATTCGGGACCCTCCCCGCGTGCGCGGGGAGCACAATCCGTCGATTGGGCTCCTGGGCGTGGTCCTGGGACCATCCCCGCGTGCGCGGGGAGCACGTCGCATGCGACCGGCGTCAGGAGCCCTTCAGGGGACCATCCCCGCGTGCGCGGGGAGCACACCGCCGACCGGACCCGCTCGGCCGCCGAACGGGGACCATCCCCGCGTGCGCGGGGAGCACGGCGCCCCGGCCGAGAACTGGCCGGTGCCCAGGGGACCATCCCCGCGTGCGCGGGGAGCACTTCGGCCACACCTTGTTGCCGCCGCGCTCCCGGGGACCATCCCCGCGTGCGCGGGGAGCACCACATGGTCTGGAAGGCGAGGAGCTACCACGAGGGACCATCCCCGCGTGCGCGGGGAGCACTCGCGTTCATCCTCACCGCCGCATGCCCTTCTGGGACCATCCCCGCGTGCGCGGGGAGCACCGCAGAAACCAAAGCTGTTGGGTTATCGGTTTCGGACCATCCCCGCGTGCGCGGGGAGCACACTGGCTGACCTGCGGTGTTATCGGCGTGAGGGCTCAGTTTTGAGCACTATCGAGAATTCTGACATTTCGGACACTCTCCTACTCCTGCTGCAGAATGCCACGGCCAGGTAGTCCGACGCTGACACCGGCCTGCGGAGTTGTATATGCGGTTTTTCTACCCGGCATAGCCAAGCCTCAGCGGCCGTAGCGGCGGCGTTTTGCGGCCTTGCTCCAGCCAGAGGGAACCGGTGCGGCACTTACGACTGGTTCGTCTTTGGGACGCCGTATCAGGATGAGTCCCTCGTGATCAACCGGATGCCACTTGTGGTCGTAGGTCTCGAAGGTGAAGCCTTGCTCGTTGTCTGTGGTGTAGGCGAGAAGGGCGCGACCGGTGTCGGCGTAGTGCTGCACTTCGTTCCACAGCGCTTCCCGAATACGTGCGGAAGGGCCGCCGATGAAGACGCCGGGCGAGATTTCCATCAGCCATCGGGTGAGGAAACCGCGCAGGCCGGCAGGACAACGGGTAAGGACGATGACCGTCACCAGTCCACCTCGTAATAGTCGCCGTCATAGTTACGGCCGGCCTCAAGCTCCAGACCGTGGTCACCTTGGAGCGTGACTCGGTCGATGTCGTTCCCGGTGGGGTCATCGCCTTGCCCGTCATCCAAAAGGAGATGCTTGATGTCCTGCACGCATCGCCGCAAGAGGCCGATCTTGTTCACGTGATCGCGAACGGCGCGACGGGTGCGAGAGCCGACGTCTTCCGGGCTTTGTGCGGCGACATCGAAGGCGATCGGCAAGGCAATCTCGGTCTTGTATAGATCGGCGATGTCCAGTACGAAGGCCAGTTCGTGGCCGGAGTGGATGAAACCGAGGCCGGGAGCGCAGCCCAGGGCGTGCACGGTGGTCTGGGCGATGCCGTACATGCATTGGGCGGCTGCGGTGACCGCCTGGTTGACGGGGTCACCCGAGTCGAATGCGCCGGGGGTGTAGACGCGCCCGTTCCAGGGGATGCCGACGCGTGCGGCTTGAGCGCGATAGCACTCTTTGACCCGACGGCCTTCCCGTCCGAGAAGCTCGTTCCGAGTGAGACCATCGACATTTTCCTTCGGAAAGCGCATGCGGTACATCTCGCGCGCGACTTCCAGGCGGGTGCGCCGGTTGGCCCATTTTGTGGCTTGCGCTTCCACGAAGGTGGAGGAGCGATTGAGGGATCGACCACCGGAATAGAAGCGCACGCCATGCTCACCCACCCAGACGACTCCCGCCCCGCTGTCCCCGAGGACGCTCATCGCCTGGTGGGTGACCCTGGTGCCGGGACCCAGCAGCAGGGTTCCGATGGTGGCGGAGGGGATATGGACAATGCCGTTGGCGTCCTCAGCGGTGATGGCGTTGTCCTCGCGGTGCAAGGTGCAGCGTTCGAGGTAGACGAAGGAGATTCGATCACTCATGCGAGTGAGTTCGCGAGGTGAGGAGGCTCCTCGTCGGCCTACTGTCGCCATGACTTACGCCTCGGCGAGGGTCATCAGCCCGCAGCCGTAGCCCTTCGCCTTACCCAGGCCGTGCGTGAGGGTACGTCGAAGGGCGGCGGGGTCGGTCACCTCCAGACGTCCGTCGAAAGTGACGGAGACCAAGGTGACCGGCTTGCTCTGGCCGGCCTTGCCAAAAACGAGTTCCCGCCGGTTGTGGACGATGAGCTCGTGGCGGTCCCGTTCGGGGATCAGTTGACGTTCGGGGGCTTTCTCAAGCACACGGAAGCCGGCCTTTTCCTGCCGTCGCAGGAGCCAGCCCATCTGGTGCCGTACTCCGACGTGCGCCGTGATCTTGGTGGGTTCGTCGTCCGTACGGCGGGCGGTGTGGACGGGATTGGCGGTCAGCCGGAAGGCCCACCGCTGGCCGACGGCCAGCCGGTCGAGGAAAGGCCCGTAGTCGAAGGTTTCCCAGCGGCCGGTTTCCGGCCAGCCGGCTTGTTCCACGAGGTGTGTGAGGTCGGGCTTGGCGGGGCTGACGATGTAGAGGTAAGTCGCGGCACGGCTGTCGTGGTCGATGCGCCACAAAACGCGGGGCCCCTGCCCGGCCGGCGGCGGAATCTCCGCGAAGGACGACATCACCGCGGCGTGCATCCGCTGCGGGGAGGACAGCAGCCGCCGGGCGCCGACGCGTGCGGTGTTGACGCGGAAGCGGGTGAGATACATCAGGCGCCTCGCAGGACGGAGGTCGGGTCGTGGTCCGGTGGGACCGGAACGCGTGCGGCAGGGTTGGGCACCCCCGGGATGAGGATCCGCCGGACGCCGCGCAGGGCGTAGCGGCGGTGCATCGGGTCGAAGCTCAACGGCTGATCGCGCAGGGTGTCGACGGGACCGTCCGCCGAGGTGGCTTCGATCAGCGCTTCCAGGTCGACGTGCTGTTCGTTTCTGCGACGCAGCTGGTGCCAACGGGATGCCCGCCACTCCTGCTGGGCGAGCGCATCCTCAAGAGTGAGATGGTGCCACACGCCCAGGTCGATGGGCCGGGACGGCGGGCAGGAGCGGCGCCCGAGATAGGGGAGGAAGACCGGATCGCGCAGCGCCCGATGCAGCTCCTCCATCAGGCCCTGCTCGCCTTCGACACCCGCGACGAAGACCGCGTCGGCGAGGTAGTACCGCTCCGACACCGGCATGGCCGCACCGGTGTCGAAGTGGTGAGCGGTGTGAAAATCGCGCAGTAGCGTGCCGGGCTGGTCGATCCGCACACCGAAGCGCAGCGCGGCCAAGTCGGCGACGTCATCGGCACGCAGACGGCCCTGCGCGGCGGCGAGAAGCCCGATCACCCCGCTCTTGGTGGGGGCGGCCTCGGTGGAACGGCGGGCGAAGCGGGAGGAGGAACCCCACGCCTGCAAGGGCCCGGCGAGCTGCATCAGCAGGACGCTCATTCGCCGCCCTGCCTGCGGGAGACCTCCGCGCCGACCTCAGCCACCAGCTCCGGCAGGGACAGCTCGGCGCCGAGACCGGCCAAGGCCTCCGTGCTCCGGCCCACCCGTAGCACCCAGGTCGGATCGTCCTGGGAGATGCCGTAGGCGCGTTCGACGTCGGGGATGTACGCGGCCAGCCGCTCGCACGCCTGCCGCATGTGGCCGCCCACTTCCGGCTCGGCCCGGCAGGGCTCTTCGAAGGCCGCCACGCAGTTGATGGGCCGTGAGGTGCGCAGCTTCACGACCACCGCGTCGGGCAATGTGTGGTTGCCGAAGGTATTGATCTTTCCGGTGGGCACCGAGGTCAGGAAGCACTCGACGAACGCCTCGGTGGCGCGACGCACCGGCTCGGTTAGCGGCTCGTCTTCGCGCAGCCCTTTGCCGAGGTTGGCGCGCAGCAGGTCCACGTCGAGCGCGGCGTAGCGGTAGAGGGTGGCGGAGTTGAACTCGACCGTTCCGATCATGCTCGCGCCCCGGTCGTCGTCCTCGCGCTCCTTGTAGTCGTCGACCGCGGTGTAGTAGTCGGACTCGACGTCCACCCGGTGCACGCTGAGGGCGTGGGCGACCTGTGCGGCGGCGTCGACGTTGATGTCGGCGCCGTCGGCCACCATCCGGCCGAACAGGGCGATGTCGACCGAGTGCCGGGTGTTGGCGATCTGGCGGGCGCGTTCCTTGTTGGCCTTGTCCTTGAAGAAGTCCGGACCGGCGCCGTGCGCCTTGACCGCGAGCTCGGCCAGGCCCCGCAGCTGGTGGGCGCTGAGGAACATCAGATACTTCGACTCCGGTGCCGCCGCCTCCGGGTCGTCCTTGGCCGCGTTCGCCTTGCGCTTGGGCACCTCGATCTTGGATCCGGTCGCCGTCTGGATCGCCTCGGCGGCCAGCTTCCACGCCTGGGCCTGCTCGATCGAGCCGTCCAGTTCGGCGATGTGCTCCGCGAGGACTTCGGCCACCCGGCGGGTGCGGACCCCCAGCTCGGCCGGGTCCAGGCGCTCGTGGAACGCTCGCCGGGTGGCGCGCTTCCACGCCTGGCTGGAGACCCTGGCCCTGCGCACTCCGCCGTACACCGCGCTTTTGGGGGTGCCGGTGTCGTCCCGGTTGAGGCAACTGGGGGGCACGGTCTGCAGGGCGTGCACTTCCACGATGGTGCGTGTCATCACATGTCCTTGTCGGTCGAGTCGTCGTCGCTCACCGGGGAGCCGTCGGAAGAGTCGGGGGCGCGGTAGGCGTGGAACGCCCGTCCCCAGCTCTGGCGGACCTGGCGCAGCCCGTCGGGCTGCTGGGCCTGATACAGCTGCCGGGCGAGCAGGCCGTAATCCAGCGGGATGGAGGCACCGCGCAGCAGGGAGACGATCTCCCGCAGCCGGTAGGCGAGCGCGTCGAGAGAGGTCGCGGTGCCCGCGCGGACGAAGCGACGCCGGATCGGCTCATCGATCCCGCCCTTGGGCATCAACTGGCGGACGGCGGCGCCCAGGTTCGCCCGCGGACGGTGCATCCTGTCCGTCCTACGCGACTGCTGGTGCAACGCGTACAGGGTCACCGCCACGAACAGGGCCGACTCGGCCCTGTCCCTCACCTGTTCGGAATCTCGCTCGCTCAGCCCCTGCTCGCCATACAGCCGCTCGATGCCGGCGACGCCCCACAGGTCGGGCGCGTCCGCGGGGAGTCTGCCGGCGCCGCGTCGCAGCCTCGCCAGGGCGGCGACCGCCGCACTGTGGTCGGCGATGTATCCCGCCTGCAGTTCGGCGACGTACGCGCCCGCGACCTCGCCGACCACTTCGCCCGGGGAACGCTGCACGGTAGGGGTGGGTGAGGTCATGTCCGTGCCTCCGGTTCATCGGTATCGCCTGCAGCGGCCAGCGGCAGCGCAAGGCGCAACCTGTTCTGAAAGCTTCGCTCCGCCCACGGCGCGTTCAGCCACCGCTCCTGGCCCTGCTTGGTGTGGATCACGCGGCCATCCCATGCGGCGTCGCCGGCGTCGCGCAGCACCTCGCGGCCAAGCCGCCTGATGATGTCGTGTGCCTGCCGCTGCCAGGCCGCGCGCGCTCCGTTCGGGTCGTCCTGCGAACGTAGGCCGGCCAGCCAGGTGCGGAACGGTCCATCGAGGGCGGCGAAGGCGAGATGCCGTGCCGCCTCCTTGGGTGGTTCGGTCTCGGCCCCGGCGGCGAGGGCGAGGTCGGCGGCGAAATCGCCCAGCGCGCTCACCGCCGCCTCGGCGTCGGCGACCGCGTCTATGGCCGCTTGCCCCAGCCGTTGGTCTTCCCGGTGCAGCAGCACGATCGGCATGGTGACGGAGTCGTCGATGATCTCGTCGATGACCGACTGCTGCGTGCCGTACACGGCGCCGAACAGGTGCGTCCGGATCAGAAAGGAGGCGGGCAGGTCGCCTTCGACACTGAGACGGGCGGCCCAATCGAGGATGCGCGGCCTCACGATGGCGGCGGCCTCCCCGCGCTGCTCTCCGCCGGGGGCGCGGCCAGCGATCAAGGCGCCGAGCCCCCGCCAGGCGCTCCGGCTGGGATCGTGCTCACGCGGCAAGTACACCTGGGCCCGGCCCAGCTTCTTCTCCTGAGCCGGGCTGCGCCGCCATCCGGTCATGGGCTCGCGCTGGTGCATGTTGTGCGGGGCGAGCGGGTCGCCGTAGGCGAGGATCGCGCCGGTGACGCCGTCCGCGTCGTAGATCAGCCGCACCCGCCGGGACTGCCAGGTGTACAGGTCCCGCACTCCCGCCGGGCGCCTGCTCAGCTCCAGCGGATCCAGCTCACCAGGCCCCGGGGACGGATGACGCCACGCCGGGAGATCTCGATCGGGGTCGGTCCGCAGGTTGTCGGTGTCGAAGGCGATCAGGTTGAGCAGCAGCGTCTCGCTCAGGGTGTCGCCTTCCACGAGAACGCCCCCGAGGTTGCCGGCCCAGCCGACGCCGAGGGGATAGACCTTGCCGTTCTTGACTCTCGGGTCGCCCTTGGCGCCGGTCTTGATGCCGGAGGTGTCGAAAGCGTGCGCGTGCACCACCCAGCGGGCGGCCTCGGCGAAGCCGAGCCGGGGCGTGCCACGGGCACGCATCGTGAAGAACGGCGCGCCGTTGGGGACGTCGGCGACGAGGCGGTCCAGCGAGCCCGCCTCACCGGCGACCTCCAGGCGAGCGCACTGCAGGAAGGGCTCGGTGGGGTGCAGCAGATCGAAGCGGTGCCGGTGCTCGTCCAGGTAAGCGGAGATCTCCTTGACCGGCAGGCCGCCGTCCCACAGCTCCTGCCAGTGATCCAGGTCGACCGGCCCCTTGATCGCGTCATGCGTGATCGCCAGCAGCAGTCGCAGCAGGGCGAACTCCTGCGTGGGGACGTCACCCACCAGCCTCTGCACATTCGCGGCCTGCTCAAAGAGCTCTCGTAAAGACAGCTCGGTCTCGGTGCCGTCGCGCATGCGGACGGGGAGCCAGCGGCACCGCGTCAGGTCGAACGACGGATCAGCGGGCATCAGTCACCTTCAGACCGTCCTCGGGGGAGTAACGCAGGGCGTAGCCTGCCAGGTGGGTCCGACAGTTTTCGTCGAGCATGAGGATCAGCTCTCCGGCCAGCCAGTGGCTCTCCTTCGACTGCCAGGCCGGGATGCAGTCGGCCTCCAGCTGCGCGATCGCCCGGTCCATAACCTCGGGAATCGAGAAGTGGTGCGGCAGCCGCAGAGCGCACGCGGCCACGATTCGGGCAATCTCGGGCTCGGGCGCCGCGTCAGTGGGCAACTCGATGCCGCCTCGCCCTTGCGACAGCCACGGCACCGTGGTCAAGGTGCCGTCCCGGCGCCGCTGAACGACCAGCACCTCCAACGACTCCTGGGTGTCCCGCACCTGGGCGCGGCCCTTGCGGGTGTCGTCGGCGTCCCCCACGCCGGCGTCCACCCAGCCGACAAGGGCACGGCCGCGCCTGCCGACGGAACCGATCCGGAAAGCGTCCGCCTTCTCGCGCTGCTTCGCCTGGTGCAGCGCGTGCGCCTCGCCGGCACGGGCCATCGCCTCCTGCCACGCCTCCGGTCCGATTTGCCCGCTGCCGTAGGCGCGCTGCACGAGCGGGCTGATGTCATCCGGAAGCCGGACGACATGGCCGGTCGGGGCGGTGCCCGCCAGGTAGGGCTCCAGCACGGCAGCCGACCGCAGCAAGGCATGCAGGCGGTAGACGCGCTTGGATCCGGACACCGGTTCGACCGGCACCGCCGCCCAGTCCGCCCCGGTCACCAGGCATTTGGCGGTCCACAGCCGTGCCGGACGATCGGCTTGCTCCTTGCCGCGTTGGTGGCGGTGAAGCCTCCCCATCCGCTGCAACAAAAGGTCAATCGGACATAAGTCCGACACGAGGAGGTCGAAGTCGACGTCCAAGGACTGTTCGGCGACCTGGCTCGCTACGACGATATGAGCAGTTTTAGGTCTATCGCGGCTCTTGTCCGGCGGCCCGAACAGCTCCAGCAGCCGGGCGTCCTTCGCCAAACGGTCCAGGTCCAGAAAGCGAGCATGGGCGACGGTCACATGCTCGAACCGTTCACGCAGGTAAGTCGCCGTCTCCAGCACCCGGTCCACCGTGTTGCGGATCACCAGAGCACACCCGCCTTCGGCCAGCTCCCGCGCCAGACGATCCCCCAGCGTGGGCAAGTCGTCGTCGAGACGCTCAAGATGCACATTGATCGTGCGCCCGGAACTCTGCACCGCTTCGATCACCGGCGGCCGGCCTTGTTCGACCGCCGTGAGCAGCGGATAGCCGTCCGCGGCCTCGATCTCGGCGAACCCGGCCGTCCCCGCGTACGCCTCGGCGAGCTCACGCCGACGCCCGGCCGGCAGCGTCGCCGACAACACCACTACCGGCGCGCCGTACGCGCCAAGCCACGACAGCACCCGGTCGAGATAGGAATTCATGTAGGAGTCGTACGCGTGCGCCTCGTCGATCACGACGACCTTGCCCGCCAGGGCAAGATGCCGCAGCGCGAGATGGCGGCTCTTCAGCCCCATGAACAGGAGCTGGTCGATCGTCCCCACGCCGAAGGAGGCCAGCATCGCCTTCTTCCTGCCGCGCAACCACTGATGCGCGATCAGCTCGGCCGAGGCGACCCGATCATCGCTGCGCGGATGCCACACATCCTCGCCGCCATCGGTATCGACCCCACGCACCGCCCGCCGACCGGCGCGGACCAAGTCGGCGTACGCCTCGTTGAGCGCGGCCTTGGAATGCGCCAGGTGCACCGAGTGCCGCCCCTCCTGCCCCGCGAAGACCCTGCGCAGCCACGACAGCAGCCGAGGGAACATCGCGTTGCCCGTCGCCATCGTGGGCAGCGCGACGAAGCACCCACCGGCTCCGGAGCGGGAGGCGAAGACCTCCGCCACCGCCAAGGCGGCCTCGGTCTTGCCCTCACCCATCGGAGCCTCAACGATCAGCAGGCCCGGGCGGACCATCGATCTCGCGACCTCGACGGCGCGACGCTGCACCGGCCGAATCTCTGCTTCGACGGGCAAGCTGAAACGAGCGGAAAAAAGATCAGCAACATCGTCTGCCGGATCCGTCGCCCGCCACGGCGCGGGCAGATTCAGGCCGCGCCACGCAGCCTCGACGCGTTCCTTTTCGCTGGCGTGCTGAGCGTCCGGAAAATAGGGGAAAAGGTCCGGATTGCTGGCAATCCAGTCGGCGACGATGACCAGACCGGTCAACAGCACCTGCGCCTGCTGCGGCAGTTTCACCTCTCGCCATTCGGGAAACCGCTCCCGAACCTGACACAGTTCGGCACACCAGTCGAGAAATTCCCACTGGACGTCTCGCCACAGCGATGCACATTCCGGCGTACGGAGCAACCGCGGGCGGTCGATCACTTCCTTGATATCCAGGGCTGTCGGCGGCACCCCGTGATGGCCGCCGGCGACGATCGCGAACTGCAAAGCAGCCTGCTTGCGCCAGCCGTACCGCTCCACCAGCCACTCCTGAAGGAGAACCAGACCGGCGAGACCATGCGGGGCCAACTTCCGGTCGGGAAACTGCTTGCGGGGCGGCATCTCCAGCCCCTCGGCCCGCATGCCGTCGGCAAGCAACTCCACCTGACAGGCGAAGGCCGGGGTCGCCTTGCCGATGTCGTGCGTCGTCGCCGACCATACGAGAAGGCGGCGCGCATCGGCTTCGCCCTCCGGGAGCGCGGCCGACAACAGCCGCCGTGTCCGGACAGGGACCCACTCATCCCACAACAACCCGGCTACGGCCCCGCTGTCAGCCATATGCCGCCACAACGGCAACCAGCCGTCGCTATCGCGATCATGCTTAGCCCACACCGCTCGCGCCGCGCTGGATAAATTTTCGACAAACGGATGCGACAGCCCTGAATTGAGCATGCACACATCTAAGCTCCCGCCTGACTACACAAGCACCTCAACAAGAGATCCTTGATCAGATTGATATTTATACATAGTTAGATAGTCCCACTTCATCCACATTGTTTATAAATGTAGTGCTACTAATAGAATCGACGCTTACGTTCCATATGCGGCGAAGGTGTGCTTACATCCACTGCCACGAGCGCTCGCGTTGGCCCCCTTGGGCACCATCGGGCATGCTGAGGCGGTGAAGCATCGAAGGCTGGAGCGGGGCGGGCCCGAAATGTCCGAGTCGACGAAACTACTCGAAAAGCAGGCCCACAGCTCGCATCCTCCCAGGTCATGAAGTGTGCTCCCCGCGCACGCGGGGATGATCCGAAGGTCGAAACCCATCCCCTCGCCAGGGTCGCGTGCTCCCCGCGCACGCGGGGATGATCCCAAGATCAGCTTTTTGGGGGGTCTTCTGGGTATGTGCTCCCCGCGCACGCGGGGATGATCCCAGCCTCCTAGGGGGGTCCTAGCAGACTGGACGAGTGCTCCCCGCGCACGCGGGGATGATCCCGACTGCGACTGGCCGTTGCTGCCGAAGTTGTCGTGCTCCCCGCGCACGCGGGGATGATCCCTGCTGGCCCGCCGTGTTCGGTCCGGAAGGGTTGTGCTCCCCGCGCATGCGGAGGTGATCCCTTGCCGCTGCCGCCAGGCATGGTCATCGGGACGTGCTCCCCGCGCATGCGGAGATCGTTCTGCCTGGTGGGCCCGTCTGCTTACGGGTGGGTCTTTTGTGTGCTTTTGAGCACGAAACGCCTGGTGGCGTATCGGCTTTGATCCGTACGAGCCCCTCGATGCGGGCAGGCGAGGGGGCCTGGCTACGCTTGCCGTCGTGGCAGATGGGGACGCGTACGTCGAACTGAGCCGTGAGCAGTGGAGCGACCTGCGCAAGAACACACCGCTCACGCTCACGGAGGCGGAGCTGGAGGAGCTTCGCGGCGTCCACGATCCAATCGACCTGTCCGAGGTCACCGACATCTATCTGCCGCTCACCCGGCTGCTGAACCTGCATTTCACGGGGTCGCGGCAGCGCGGCGCGGCCGTCGGCGCGTTCCTCGGCGAGCAGAGCGCGCCCCCACCGTACGTGCTGGGCATCGCGGGCAGCGTCGCGGTCGGCAAGTCGACCACGGCGCGCCTGCTGCACGCGCTGCTCGCCCGCTGGCCCGAGCACCCCCGCGTCGATCTGATCACCACCGACAGCTTCCTGTACCCGAACAAGGTGCTGGAAGAGCGCGGAATCATGCACCGCAAGGGCTTCCCGGAGAGCTACGACCGGCGGGCGCTGGTGAGCTTCGTCGCCGACGTGAAGGCGGGCCGTCCCTCGGTGGAGGCCCCCGTCTACAGCCACCTGGAGTACGACATCGTGCCGGGAGTCGTGCAGACGGTGGACCGGCCGGACATCCTCATCGTCGAGGGGCTCAACGTCCTGCAGCCCGCGCCGCCGGACGCCCTCGCCGTCAACGACTACTTCGACTTCTCCATTTATGTGGACGCCCGGATCGAGGACATCCGCACCTGGTACGTCGAGCGCTTCCACAAGCTGCGCCGTACGGCCTTCTCCGACCCGAAGTCCTACTTCCGGCACATCGCGTCGCTGTCGGAGGAGGAGGCGACCGCGTTCGCGCAGAACGTCTGGCGGGAGATCAACGAACGCAACCTGGTGGAGAACATCGCCCCCACCCGCCACCGGGCCGACCTGATCCTGCACAAGGGCTCCGACCACTCGGTCAGGCGCGTACGGCTGCGCCGCACCTGAGCCGCGGCCCTCGACCGAAGCCGCGCCGTACCCGGGCGGGACCGCACCGCGCTCAACGGCGGGACCGCAACCGAGACCACGCCGCGTCCGGCGCGCGATCCCGCCTCCGCGACGCGATCCCGTGCCCGTCAATCGGACGCGTACCCCGCGTCCGCGAATCGCCGTCGCCGCGGGACGACGCGGCTCCCGCCGGCATCGCCGGGATGCGGCCGTCGCCGGCTCGCCCACCACGTCTCCGTCCGCGAACCTCCTTACCGCGCCGGTCGGTCACGGGCGTGACGGGCATACCTGAGGCGTAGACGGGTTCCTCCATCAGGGGGAGGGCCGCGGCGCACCCCGCCGAGTAGTGTGCAGATCATGACAGCCAGCGCGACCCATTGCTTCGCGACCGAGGGGCTGACCAAGCGCTTCCCTCGCGTCACGGCGCTCGACAACCTCACGGTCGCGGCCGGAACCGGCGTGACCGGCCTGGTCGGCGCCAACGGCGCGGGCAAGTCGACGCTGATCAAGATCCTGCTCGGCCTGCTCTCCCCGACCTCCGGGCGCGCCACGGTGCTCGGCCTCGACACCGCCACTCAGGGCCTGGAGATCCGGCGGGCCGTCGGATACATGCCCGAGCACGACTGCCTGCCCCCGGACATGTCCGCGACCGAGTTCGTGGTGCACATGGCCCAGATGTCCGGTCTGCCGCGTACGGCCGCCCGGGAGCGCGCCGCCGACACCCTGCGCCACGTCGGGCTCGACGAGGAGCGTTACCGCCCGATGGGCGGCTACTCCACCGGCATGCGGCAGCGGGTCAAGCTCGCCCAGGCGCTCGTCCACGACCCGAAACTGGTCTTCCTCGACGAGCCCACCAACGGGCTCGACCCGCAGGGCCGCGACGACATGCTCGCGCTGATCCGGCGCATCGGCACCGAGTTCGGCATCAGCGTGCTGGTCACCTCCCACCTGCTCGGCGAGCTTGAACGGGTGTGCGACCACGTCATCGTCATCGACGGCGGGCGGTTGCTGAGGTCCTCGGCGATCCGGGAGTTCACCCGGGCCGAGCAGACGATCGCGGTGGAGGTCGAGGACGGTCAGCAGCGGCTGGCCGAGCGTCTCAGCGCCGGCGGCGAGACCGTCTCGGTGCAGGGCAGGCTGCTGACGGTCCAGGTGGCCGCGGACGACCCCGAGCGCACCTACGACGCCGTACGCGACGCCGTCTGCGACCTCGGCCTCAGCCTCCTGCGGCTGGAGCAGCGCCGGGGCCGCATCGAGGACGTGTTCAAGGAGCCGGTGGCATGACGACAGAGCCGACCGCGGTCATCCACGACATCGGATACCGCCACTACGACGGCGTACGGCTGGGGCGCGGCAGGGCGGCGCTCGCCCTGGGGGTGCAGAGCCTGCGCGGCGTGTTCGGGCTCGGCCGCACGATACGCGCCAAGATCATGCCGCTGCTGCTCGTCGCGATCATGCTGATGCCGACGGTGGTGTCGGTCGGCGTGATGGCGCTCGCCAACCAGTTCGTCATGCCCTATCCGAACTACGCCGTCTTCATGCAGGCGGTGATCGCGATCTTCCTGGCCGCCCAGTCGCCGTACCTGGTCGCGCCGGACCTGCGCTTCCGCGTGCTGCCGCTGTATCTGTCCCGCCCGCTGACCGTGACCGACTACGTCCTGGCGAAGCTGGCCGCGCTGGCGGTCGCGCTGTTCGGGCTGCTGGCGGTGCCGCTGACGATCGAGTATGTCGGCGAACTGCTGGTGGACCTGCCCGGGCCGCCGCACACCGCCGAATATCTCGGCGCGCTGGGCGGCTCGGTCCTGTACGCGGTGCTGCTGGCGTCCCTGGGCATCGCCCTGGCGTCGCTGACCCCGCGCCGCGGCCTCGGCGTCGCGGTGGTGATCGCGTTCTACATGTTCACCGCCGCCGTCTCCGGGATCTTCGCCGGCGTGCTGATCTCGTCGGGGCGCGACGATCTATCCGGGTGGGCCCTGCTCCTCAACCCGTTCTTCCTCGTCGACTACGCCCAGTCGGCCCTGTTCGGCACCACGCCCGTCAACACCGAGTCCGCTCCGCCGGGCGTCGCGTCGTGCCTGATCCTGCTGGCGGTCGTCGCCCTGGCCGTGACGGGCGTCCTCCTGCGCTACCGAAAGGCGGCGTCGTGACCACCACAAGCTCTCCCGTGACCACCCGCCAGGGTGTGCTCGAACTCACCCAGGTCTCCCGCTGGTACGGCAACGTCGTGGCGGTCAACGACGTCACGATGACGATCGGGCCGGGTGTCACCGGCCTGCTCGGGCCGAACGGCGCGGGCAAGTCGACGCTGCTGCACATGATGGCCGGGTTTCTCGCGCCCTCCAGCGGCACGGCGACGCTCGACGGCCGGCGCATCTGGCACAACCACGAGATCTACCGGCAGATCGGCCTGGTGCCCGAGAAGGAGGCCGTGTACGGCTTCCTCACCGGATGGCAGTTCGTGCTGTCGTCCGCCCGGCTGCACGGCCTGCCCTCCCCGGCCGACGCCGCGCGGCGGGCCCTCGACCTGGTGGAGATGACGGACGCCTCCAGCCGCCGCATCGAGACGTACTCCAAGGGCATGCGGCAGCGCGTGAAGGTCGCCGCGGCCCTCGTCCACGACCCCCAGGTGCTGCTCCTGGACGAGCCGTTCAACGGCATGGACCCCCGGCAGCGGCTCCACCTCATGGACCTCGTACGCCGCATGGGCGAGGAGGGCCGGACGATCCTGTTCAGCTCGCACATCCTCGAAGAGGTCGAACGGGTCGCCAACCACATCGAGGTCCTGGTGGCGGGGCGGCACGCCGCGTCGGGCGACTACCGCGAGATCCGGCGGCGCATGGCCGACCGGCCGCACCTGTTCCGGGTCAGGTCGAGCGACGACCGGCGCCTGGCCGCCGCGCTCATCGGCGACCCCTGCTCCAGCGCGGTCTCGCTGACCGAGCAGGGCGTCGAGGTCCAGGTGACCGACTACGCGCGCTTCACGGCGCTGCTGCCGCGGACGGCGCGCGACCTCGGCGTGCACCTGTGGCAGGTCTCCCCCACCGACGAGGACCTGGAAAGCGTCTTCTCCTACCTCATCTCCGGGAGCTCTCGATGAACACGGTGGTGGCGGACATCACCTACCGCGCCATGCTCGGGCGCAAGCGGATCTGGCTGCTGATCCTGCTGCCGGTGGCGCTGGTCGCGCTCGCCGCGCTGCTCCGGCTGATCAACGGCCAGGACGAGCAGACGGCCGTCACACTGATGAAGAGCTTCGCGATCGGCACGATGCTGCCGCTGCTCGGGCTGATCGCCGGGACGGGCGTGATCGCCCCGGAGATCGAGGACGGCACGATCATCCACCTGCTGGCCAAGCCGATCTCCCGGCCGGTGATCGCCGTCACCAAGTTCGTGGTGGCGGCCTCCCTCATCGCGGTGCTCGCCGCCGTCTCGACCTACGCCGCCGCCTATCTCCTGATCGGCTCGGAATCGGGCGTCGCGGCCGGCTTCACCCTCGGCGCGGTGCTCGGCGGCGTCGCGTACGCCGCGGTGTTCCTGCTGCTGGGTGTGCTCACCCGGCACGCGGTCGCGGTCGGCGTCATCTACGCCCTGGTGTGGGAGGGCGTGGTCGGCGGCTACGTGCCCGGCGCCCGCAAGTTCTCCATCCAGCAGTGGGCCCAGTCGCTGGCCGACCAGATCTCCTCGTCGCCGTTCTTCTCCACCGAGGTGACGCTCGGCTTCGCCGTGCCGGCGATGGTCGTCGTCACGGTCGTCGCCGTCGTCTGGACCGGCCGGCGCCTGCGCTCGCTGTCCATCGCGGGCGACGACTAGCTCCCGGCTCCGCTCACCCGGCGAGGATCCGGTGCCGGTCCTCCTCGCAGGGGCTCGCTGCCGGGTCGCTCTCGTGCCCGGTGCGAGATCGAGGTCTTCTCCCGAGCGTCAGAGCTGGTCCTCCCGCCGGTCGCACGCGGACGGCCGCCGGGGCAGGCGGCCGTCCGTACGGCGACAGGTCAGAACGGGCAGGTGCTGCGGTATTCCTCCACGCTCAGGCTCCAGGAGGGGCCGGGGCACAGGAAGCGGTTGTAGCGGGTGTCGTCGTCGATGAACCGCTTCATCCAGGCCACGGCGTACTTGCCGATCGTGGTGTCGGTGATGTTCGGCGCGAAGTGGGTGGCGTTGTTCAGCTCCAGGTACGCCTTGTCGAGCGTGGAGGGCAGGCTGGCGTAGAACGGCTCGGCGTGCGTGAGGACCGGCGCGATGGTGTCGAGATCGGCGCCGATGATCAGCGTCGGCGTCCGCACCTCCGGCCAGGTCTTGTCGAGGTTCCACGGCGTCAGCGGGACGGCGGCCCGCAGGGACGGCCGGGAAACGGCGGCCTCAAGAGTGCCGCCACCGCCCATCGAGTGGCCCATGACGCCGAGCCTGCTCGCGTCCACCCGGCTGCGCACCGAGCTGCGCTGGGTCAGGTAGTCGAGCGCGGCCAGCAGCTGCCGGCCCCGGCTGTCGGGCTGGTCGAGCCGGGTCAGCGTGTCGATGTTGAACACCACGAAGCCGTGCGAGGCGAGCCGGGCGGCGAGCCAGGCGAGGCTGGACTTGTCGGCGGTGTATCCGGGGGCGATGGCCACGCCGCCGAACGTCCCTTCCGACGTGGTGGTCGGGTAGTAGATGGTCCCGCCGCCGAAGCCGCTCACGGCCAGCGCCGACACGTCGATCTGCGCGGTGGCGTACGGCCCGCGCGACGCCTCCAGGAGCGCGTCGGTCGGGTCGGGGCCGTGTACGGCGGCGTGGGCGGCGGGAGCGGTGAGCAGGCCGCCGGACAACGCGAGCACCACGGCGGACGCGAGCGTCGTGACGACGGAGAACACGCGTCGCAGGGGGGAGGTTGGGGGGTGTGTCGGCACGTCGATGCACTCCCTGGGGGTAGGAGTGGAACCGGCCGCGCGGGCCGGTCCCCGCGAACGGTATGACTGCCGTCACTGTGGCCCTGACACGCCCGCACGCGCATCGGTGAAATCACCAGCCTCCGCCGGCCACCGGCCCCGCCACCCGCTGCCCCCGCCACCCACGCGGCCCGCCGGTTGCCGGCTCCGCCGACACCACCGATCCGCCAACAGCAGCGCCGCCACCCGCCAAGGCGACCGCCGACCAGCCGCCCCACCCAACCACTCACTCCGCGTGCCGCCCAACCCTGCCGGCCGTCCCCGCCAACCAGCCAGCGCGCCACCCACCAAGGCGACCGCTGACAGGTAGCCCCGCCGACCACCACCCCACTAGTCACCTAGGCGACCGTCTTAGGACAGGAGCCGGGTCAGTTCGACTCGGGAGCGCACGCCGAGCCTGGCGAAGATGTTGCGCAGGTGGTGCTCGACCGTCCGCGGGCTGATGAAGAGCCGGGCGGCCACCTCCCGGTTCGTGGCGCCCTCCGCCACAAGCGTGGCGATCTGAAGCTGCTGCGCGGTGAGCAGCCGGCCGGGCTCGGGACGGGAGTCGGCGGGCCGCACCGACTCCCCCGCCGCCCGCAGCTCGGCGCGGGCGTGCTCGCTCCACAGGCGGGCGCCGTACCGCTCGAACGTCTCCAGCGCGCCGTGCAGGTGCTCGCGGGCGAGGCGGGGGCGGCGCGAGCGGCGCAGCATGCCGCCGTACAGCAGCCGCGTGCGCGCGGTCTCGAACGCGCACGAGCCCTGACGGTGCAGCTCCAGCGCCTCCGCGAAACGCTCCCCCGCCTCGGCCGGGGGCGCGAGCAGCGCGTGACACCGGGCCGCCAGCGCCAGACGGTCGGGGTCGCGGGTGCTGGCCGCCCACCGGTCCAGCATGACCAGCGCGTCCCGGGCCTGCGTGATGTCCCCGGTGCGTACGGCGCTCTCGACGAGCAACGGCGTCGCCATCACCCGTACGACGAGGGGGTCGCCCGTACGGGCCACCGTGCGCAGGCGGGTGACGGCGTCGGCGTGGCGGCCGGCGGCGACGTCCAGGTGTGCCAGGGCCAGCGTGCCGAGCGCCTCGGCCACGCTGACGCCGTGGGCGGCGGCCAGTTCGACGGCCCGCTGCGCGCGCAGGGCGCAGGTCTCCTCGTCGCCTTCGACGGCGGCGGTGAAGGCGAGCCAGGCGAGGTGCTGGGCGCCGCTGGTGGCCCGGCCCGTCTCCTGGGCCAGGCGCAGGCCGTCCATGGCGTTGGCCGTCACCGCGTCGTAGCGGCCCATCCACTGCTGGGCCTGGATGAGGATCTCCAGCATCTGCGGCATGCTGGCGACCGCGCCGTGGGCACGCGCGAGCTCGACCGCACGGGACGTCAGGGTGAGCGCGTCGGCGCCGTTGCCGAGCAGGAGGTTCGCGACGCCGCCCCAGACGAGCACCGAGGGGCTGGCGGCCGAGGGCGGCCCCATCACCCCGGCGGCGACGCGGCGCAGCGAGACGGTCGCCTCCCGGTGCCGGCCCCGGAACGTCGCGGCCATGCCCGTGAGATATTCCAGCGCCATCCGCGTGACGTGGTCGTCGTCGGGCCGCCGCAGCGCCTCGGCCCGCCGTGCCACCGCCAGGAACCGCCGGTTGTCCCCCGCCAGGTAGCTCGCCTCGCCCGCCCGGACCAGCGCGCGTACGGCCTGCTCGCGGTCGGTGCGCAGCAGCCGCTCCGCGGCGGCGAGCAGCGTGTCGCAGGCGCTGTCGGTCTTGCCCGCCCGCAGCTCCAGGCTGCCCCTGACCAGGTCGGCCCGGCCGCGCACCTCGGCGCCGACCGCCAGCGTGTCGATGCGGGACAGCAGCGACCTCGCCCGCTGCGGCTGCCCCGCCTGCCAGGCGTGCCGGGCGGCGGCGACCAGCCGTACGGCCTTGGCCTCGCCCTGCTCGGTGAGCTCGGCGGCCCGTTCGAGGACGCGGAACGGCTCGGGGAAGGCCGTCGCCTTCGGCGCCGCCGCGAGGGCCCGTACGAGGTCCTCGGCCAGGTGCCCGGGGGGATCGTCGAGCGCGGCGGCGCGGTGCCAGGCCCGCCGCAGCCGCTGGTGGCCCCCGTCGAGGAGGCTCGCCAGCAGACGGTGGGCGGCGCGCCTGCGGGCGAGGGACGCCTCGGCGTACGCGACGTGCCGCAGGATCGGGTCGGCGAGGTCGTAGCCGCCGTCCGGCGTCTCCACGACCACGCCCGCGGCCTCCGCCGCCTCCAGGGCCGTCAGCCCGGAGCGCGATTCCGCCGCGCGCACCAGCGTGACCGCGTCGATGCCTGGGTCGGCCGCGACCAGCAGGACCAGGTCGGCGGTGTCGGCGGGCAGGTCCCTGAGCCGGTCGGCGTACGCCCGCCACAGACGCCCGCCCCGCGGCGGTGTCTCGGGCGGCGGCGCCGCGCCCGTGCGATGCTCGTCGGTAAGCGAGCCGGCGAGTTCGGCCAGCGCGAGCGGGTTGCCCCGGGCCGCCCGGACCAGCGCCGCCCGCAGGTCCCCCGGAAGGCCGTCCGGGACGAGGTCGTCCAGCACCTGCCGGGACGCCCGTTCGTCGAGCGGGGCGAGCGGCAGCGGCGGCAGGTCGGCCGGGGCGGCGCCGGGCTCCGCGGCGGCGGCCAGCACGGCGAGCGGCGCCGCCCGCGCCCTGCGGGCCACGAAGAAGATCGCCTCCCTGCTGGGGGCGTCGAGCCACTGGACGTCGTCTGCGCACAGCAGCACCGGGCGTCCGGCGGCCCGCAGGAGCCGCAGCAGCGCGGCGGGCAGCGTCAGGCCGCCCGCGCCCGCGCCGGTGCGCAGCGCGTCGGCGAGCACCCGCGCGTCGGCGTCCGGCTCGTTCAGCCGGTCGGCGATCGGGTCGAGCAGGGCGTGCAGCCCGGCGTACGGCAGGTGGGTCTCGCCTCTGACCCCCTGGGTGCGAAGCACGAGGAGCCCCGGCTCGCCGGGGGCTTCGGCGGCCGCGTGCGCGGCGGCGAGGTCGAGCAGCGCGGTCTTGCCCGTGCCCGGCCCGCCGAGGAGGAGCAGGCATCCGCCCGCACCGGCCCTGGCCCCGTCGACCAGGCCGCGCAGCGCGTCCGACTCCCTGTCACGTCCCCTCAACGGGCACGACGTGTCACGCCCTCGCAACGGGCTCGACTTGTCATGGTCCCTTAACGGGCTCGACCGCACGCCTGTCAAACACGACATGCACCAGTGTTACGCCCGCATTACGCCATTGAGAAGGGTTTCCAATAAGGGAACCCCGTCGGGCACGCACCCGGCGGGGTCCTTCAGCAGTCGTGACGCGGGGGACGTCAGACGCAGACCGTGCGGACGACGTCCGCGAGACGGTCCGCGACGGCCTTGGCCTGCTCGTGCGACTCGGCCTCGACCATGACCCGGATCATCGGCTCGGTGCCGCTCGGCCGGATCAGCACGCGGCCCGACTCCCCGAGCTCGGCCTCCGCCTCGGCCACGGCCGCCCGCAGCTCGGGCGCGGACGCCTTGGCCTTCGCCACGTCCCGTACGTTGACGAGCACCTGCGGCAGCTTCGTCATCACCGACGCGAGGTCGGCGAGGGAACGGCCCTGCCGGGCCACCTCGGCCATGAGGTGGAGCGAGGTGAGCAGGCCGTCTCCGGTCGTCGCGTGATCCAGCATGATCACGTGACCGGACTGCTCGCCGCCGAGGGTGTAGCCGCCGTCCTGCATCGCCTCCAGGACGTACCGGTCGCCGACGGCGGTCTCCACCACCGACAGGCCGGCCTCCCGCAGGGCGATCTTGAAACCCAGGTTGGACATGACCGTCGCGACGACCGTGTCCTTGGCGAGGCGGCCGTCGGCGTGCATCGACAGGGCCAAGATCGCCATGATCTGGTCGCCGTCGACCTCCTCACCCGCGGCGGTCACCGCCAGGCAGCGGTCGGCGTCGCCGTCGTAGGCGATGCCCAGGTCGGCGCCGCGCTCGACCACGGCCTCCCGCAGTGCGGCCAGGTGAGTCGAGCCCACGCCGTCGTTGATGTTCAACCCGTCGGGGGCCGCGCCGATGGTCTCCACGGTCGCGCCGGCGCGCAGCAGCGCCTCCGGGGCGACCATGTGCGCCGCGCCGTGCGCGCAGTCCACGACGACCCGCAGCCCGTCGAGGTGGTGGGGCAGGGTGGTCAGCAGGTGCGAGACGTACCGGTCGGCCTCGCCGTACGCCTCCCGGACCCGGCCGACCGATGCACCCACCGGGCGGTCCCACTTCTCCCCGAGCCGCTGCTCGATCTCGTTCTCCACCGCGTCGGGCAGCTTGTAGCCGCCCCGGGTGAAGAACTTGATGCCGTTGTCCGGCGCGGGGTTGTGCGACGCGGAGAGCATGACCCCGAGGTCGGCTCCCAGCGCGCTGGTCAGGTACGCGACCGCGGGGGTGGGCAGCACGCCGAGCCGCAGGACGTCCACGCCCGACGACGCGAGGCCGGCGACCACGGCGGCCTCCAGGAACTCTCCTGAAGCCCGCGGGTCCCGGCCTACGACGGCGATCGGACGGCCGCGCCGCCCGACACTGGCGTGGAACGCCCCGGCGTCACCGAGCACGTGCGCGGCGGCCACGGACAGGTCCATGGCCAGCTCCGCGGTGAGGTCGCGCCCGGCGACCCCGCGTACCCCGTCGGTGCCGAAGAGGCGCCTCCGTGAGGAGGCGCCTACGGGCTCCCGCGACATTAACGCTTGCTGTACTGCGGAGCCTTGCGGGCCTTCTTGAGGCCGTACTTCTTCCGCTCCGTGGCGCGGGCGTCACGGGTGAGGAAGCCGGCCTTCTTCAGCGGCGGACGGTTGACCTCGGCGTCCAGCGCGGCGAGCGCGCGGGACAGGCCCATGCGCAGCGCGCCGGCCTGGCCGGTCACGCCACCGCCGTCGATGCGGGCGATGACGTCGAACGCGCCCTCGGCGCCGAGCACGACGAACGGCTCGTTGATCAGCTGCTGGTGGACCTTGTTCGGGAAGTAGTTGTCCAGCGAGCGGCCGTTGATCGTCCACTTGCCGGTGCCCGGCACGATGCGGACACGGGCGATGGCCTGCTTGCGGCGGCCGGTGCCGTACGAGTTGCCCGTGATGACGGGCTTGCGGGCGGCGCCGTCGCCGACGGGGGCCGACTCGGTGGTGTACTCGGAGGGGAACTCCTCCGAGGAGTAGTCTTCCTGCTCGCCCTCGACGAGCGTCTCGATACCGGTGGGCTCGGCCACGGTTCTCCTCTTAACTTTCCTGGCTCGCGATTACTGGGCGATCTGAGTGATCTGGAAGGGCACCGGCTGCTGGGCCTGGTGCGGGTGCTCGGCGCCGGCGTAGACCTTGAGCTTCTTGGCCATCTTCCGGCCCAGAGCGTTCTTGGGAAGCATGCCACGGACGGCCTTCTCGACGGCCCGTTCCGGACGCTTCTCCATCAGCTCGCCGTAGGTGACGGAGCGCAGACCGCCGGGGTAGCCCGAGTGGCGGTACGCCCTCTTCTGCTCAAGCTTGTTGCCGCTGAGGGCGATCTTGTCGGCGTTGATGACGATGACGAAGTCACCCGTGTCGACATGCGGAGCGAAGATCGGCTTGTGCTTCCCGCGAAGCAGGGTCGCCACCTGGCTGGCCAGCCGGCCGAGCACGACGTCGGTCGCGTCGATTACGTACCACTGACGCTCGACGTCGTTGGGCTTCGGTGAGAACGTGCGCACGGCAGTGCCTTCTGTCGGAAATTGTGAACTATCGGTAGGTTGCGCAGGCACGGCGACAACCTCCGTCTCCACATATACGGGAGAAGACGCCGGACGCGCCGCGCACCGGTCTGCGGACAGACCGATCCACACACAACGAACTAGCAGACTACCGACGCGATGCCGCGTGGTCAAAACGACGAGCGGGACGGCCGTTGGAACGCCACATTTGAACGTTCATCAAATCCATACCCAATCGCCCCTTCTTCCCCAAGGTACGGGTCTCTATATTTGACTGCGGTATGTGGCAGACCCCTCACAAAAATCACACCTTCCGGGGCCCTCTACGGGTGACTCAGATGGGTCTGCTCGCATGCGCCGTGGCCATTCTGCTCACCGGCGTCGTGATCGGCCGGGTGAGCGCCAGGTCGGACGGGCTCGACGACGTCTACCTGCGCCAGTCGGACCCCTCACCGTCGTCGGCCGCCGCGAAGACCTCCGCCGCCATACCGCGCGACCGGCCCACCCTCGACCACGTGCTGCGCACCGAGGCCCCGGTCGCCGCCCGTGAGGTGCCGCAGGTCACGCCGAAGAAGGAACGGCGGCCCTCCAGCATGATCGACGGCTCCGGCGGCGGCTCGTCGTACACGATGGTCACCGAGGGGGGCGGGAGCGAGGACGCCGCCGACCCCGACATGATGCGGGCCGCCTCGATGGAGGCCGAGGTCGTGCGCCTGGTCAACGCCGAGCGCCGCAAGCACGGCTGCCGGCCCCTGCGCGTGGACCCCCGCCTGGTGGAGTCCGCCCGCGCGCACTCCGAGGAGATGGCGTCGAGCAAGCTCTTCCGGCACAGCTCGCCCGGGGGCGCCACCCCCTGGGACCGCATGGGCGCGGCGGGCTACGCCGACGGCGGCGCCGAGACGATCGCCCGGGGCTACCAGACCCCCGAGGCGGTCGTACGCGGCTGGATGGCCGGGCGGAGCGACCGCGCCACGCTGCTCGACTGCCGCCTGGTGGCGACCGGGGTCGGGGTGAGCCTGGGCGAGGGAGGCCCGTGGTGGACCGAGGACTTCGGCTACTCCTGATGCCTCCTCATCTGTCCATTTAGATCTGTCCATTTAGCCGACTAATCTCAGCGCCATGGGTTATCCCGGCGACCAGCAGCCACCTCCGCCGCGCCATACACCGGATCCCCGCAGGCGGGACCTGCCGCCGTACGCCGGCGGGGACACCTCGCCGCCCTCCGCGCCGCACCAGCGCGAGCAGGCGCCCTACCGGCGCGAACCGTCGCCGTACGCCCGTGAGCAGGCCCCCCACCCGCCCTATCAGCAGGGGCAGCCGCCGTACGGCGGGCGCGCGCCGTACGAGCAGCCTCGCGAGCAGGAGAACCCGAACTGGGCGGAACGACACGCGTCGGGCCCCGGCCCGTACGCGGCCCCGCCCGGCGGCCAGGTCGGTGGCCAATTCGTCGGCCAGCCCGGTCAGGCCGCAGGCCCGCCCGGTGATCAGATCGGCGGCCCGCCCGGTGGTCAGGCGGGCGGTCAGATGGGCGGCGACTGGGACGCGCGGCAGCAGCCCGCGGCGCCGCGGGTGCCTCCGCCGCCGGAGCCCGAGTGGGACCCGGACGCGAAGGGCCCCTTGTGGCGTCGTCCCTGGGTCCTCGGCCTCGCCCTGCTGGCCCTGATCGGAGCGCTGTTCACCGGCCTGTGGTACGCCGCGCGCAACGAGAAGCCGCCGGTCGCCGCCCCGACGCCCACCGGCCGTCCCTCGCTCATCTCGCAGGGCCCCACCGGCAAGTACGGCTACACCGCCTCACGGGCGACCGACAAGACCCCGCTGTCGCTCAGGGAGCTGTTCGCCAAGCGCAAGCTCGTCAAGAACAAGCGCTCCTACGTCCGGACGGTGACGCGCAAGGAGAAGAAGTGCGCGGACGGCGTCACCGGAGACAAGATCACAAAGGCGCTCAAGGCGGGCGGATGCACGCAGCTCCTGCGGGCGAGCTTCGCGGACGCCAAGGGCACGGTCATCGGCACCGTCGGCGTCGCCAACCTGCGGACCTCCGCCGCGGCGAAGAAGGTCGCCTCCGCCGGAGGCGGCGGCGAGCGGAAGGACTACCTCAAGCCGCTGCCGGGCAAGGACGAGGCCACCAAGAACCTCGGCACCGGCGAGGCGTACGCGGGCGGCTGGACCCACGGCCACTACGCGATCCTGCTGTGGTTCCAATTCAAGGATGGCCACAAACCAGCCAAGAACGAGCTGAAGCGGCTCTACCAGACCGCGGTGGACATCACCGATGCGACTGTTTTCCCTGCCCTCGACACTCGCGCGCTGACCGGTGGCCCCAGCTGAGACCGGGCGTTCACTGAGGTCGGAGCGGCGGGGCGAGCCGGGGCGGCACGGACCGAAACGCCCATAGGGGCACGCCGATCGCGTCCGCGCCGTTACGCTTCCGGCTATGCGTGGCAAGGATTCCGGTTCCGAGCACGAACACGAAACGGCGTGGGCCCGCCCCGAGGCGGACGCCGAGGGCTCGGCGACACCTCCGACGCCACCGCCGAGCTTCGGACAGACCCCGCCCGGATTCGGGCAGCCCCCGGCGGACGACGGCACGGCGTGGGCCCCCGACGCCGCCGGTGCGTACCCCACGAGGTACGGCCCTCCCGGCGGCGATCTGCGGGCTCCGGAACCGGCCGCGGACGACCCGGAGAGCACCAACAGGTTCCGGGCCATCCCCGCGTACGGTCCTCCGCCGCCCTCCTACGCCGGGGCTCTTCCCGCGCCGCGGCAGCCCGGCGACCAGAGCTCTGGCGGCCAGGGTTCCGCGGCGGCCGGCCCCGACGCCGCTTCGGGGCAGCCCGTGCACGGCGCGGCTCCGTCTTCCTGGCAGCAGCCGGAGGGCCACACCTGGCAACCTCCGGCCGGCCCCGGCGACCAGCCGCAGCCCGCGTACGGCCCGCCCTCTTGGCAGCCCCCGGCTCCGATCACACCCTCCTGGCAGCCTCCGATGGAGCAGGCCGCCGGTCCTCACCCGCCCCTGCCGGGCCCGGGCACGCCCTCATGGCAGCCTCACGCCGATCCGAACGCCGCGCACTGGCCCCAGGCGGGCCCCACCTACCCTCAGGGCGACCTCACGCAGCAGCCGGGCCCCTACGCGCAGCCCGGCCCCACCGTGCCCTACGCACAGCCGCCGGCGGACCCCAACGCCCCCGGCTGGGAGCCCGCGCCGGGCCCTGGCGGCCCTGGCGGCCCGTCCTGGCACGCGGGCCAGCCGTCCTGGCCCGCCCCGCAGCCCCCGAACGGCCCGGCGTACCCGCAGCTGCCCCCGCCTCCCGGGCCGCAGCAGCCCGCGTACGGCCCCGGCGCACCGGGGGCGGGCGTGGGACCCCAGCAGCCCGCGTACGGCGCCGGAGCGCACTCCTGGCAGCCCGCCGAGGGCGCACCGGCATGGCAGCCCCCGGCCGATGGGGGTGCGCAGAGCTGGCAACCGCCGGCCGAGGCCGGTCCACAGACCTGGCAGCAGCCTTCGGCCGAGGCGGGCATGCACGCATGGCAGCCGCACGACCCCGGGGCTCAGACCTGGCAGCCACACGACCCCGGAGCACAGGCTTGGCAGCCGCCCGCGCACGCGGCCCCGCCGTCCTGGCAGCCGACGCCGCCGCCCCCGGGGGCCCCGCAGGCGTGGTCCGCGGCTCCCGTCGCCGAGCCGGGCCGGGCTCCCTCCGGCAACGAGCCGCAGTGGTCGCAGGGCCCCGGACAGGCCGCGACGGCAGGCACCGCCCCCATTCCGTGGTCGCCCCCGGGCACCGGCGAACCGGCCGCTCCCGGCGCCTTCGGCGCGCCCCCCTCGCCGTACGGGACAGGGCCGCAGGGCGAGCCCGCGGCCGGGGGGCTCTACGGCGGCGGTTCCCCCGAGCAGTCGTGGCAGACCGCGGCGGGGCCGGCCGGTTGGCCGCAGCCCGGCGGCGCCCCCACCGCCGCGAGCCCGTACGCTCCGGGCCCGCAGGCCGCGGGCGGTCCATGGGCAGCCCAGCCGGGCGAGAGCGTCCCCTCGTCCCCCGAGTGGGGTCCCGCCGCCGCGCAGGCGCCCGGTGCGGAGGCGTGGCCCCAGCGGCATGCGCCGGTGAACCCGCCCCAGTCCGGGCCGCAGCACGGATCCGTGGAGCCCGCCGCGCCGCGCCAGGACGGCGGGTGGCCCGGCGAGGGGCAGCAGGGGCACACCGAGCCCGGAGCGGACCACGCGGCGTTGCCCGCGCCCGCTTCGGCTCATCCGCTCGGGCACGGGTTGTCGGCCGCCGAGCCCGACGCGGCCCATGCCGCATCGGCACAACCCGGCTCCGAGGTCCTTGCCGCCCAGCCGGACGCGTACGCGCAGGAAACCACGGTGCCGGAGTCGATCCGGCCCGGGGAGCCCGGCGACGTGCCCGTGTGGCCGCCACGGCTGCCGGGCGAGCCGTACCCGCAGGGGGAGGTGCCCCCTGGCACGTCCTGGCCCCCGGCGCACGCCTACCAGAACGAGCCCGGCGCGACGCAGGCGTCCGAGGGCCCGTCCGGCGACGCGGGAGTCACAAACGAACCGGGCGGCACCCCGGGTGACGCGCTCGCGCCCGTCGCCTCGTCCGCTCACGGCGACACGCCCGCCACCTCCGGCCACGGCAGCACAACCGAACAGGGCATGGCGACGGGCGCTCACGGCTACAGCAACACGCCCGGCATGTCCGGCCACGCCGCGGTGGGCTCGGACGCCCCACAGCATGCCGGTGCGCCGGGCGACGAGCGCACGCTGCCCGTCGCCGCGTACGCACCCTCCGGCGACCCGCACGGCGAGGGCTCCGCGGGGACGGGCACGCCCGTCGGCGAGCAGTCGCCCTCGGCCGGTGCCGCCCAGGACACTTCTTCCGGGAGCGTTCTGGACGCCCCCGGGTCGTACCCTTCCGCCGCGGGCCACGGCGGGCCGCCCGCGAGCTTCGGCGGGACGGAGATCGCCCAGGCGGTGACACCGCCGGAAGGGTTCCAGGCCGAGGTGCTTCGGGCACTCGGCGCACAGTACGAATCCGGCCAAGTCTCCACGTATCCGCAACAAGGCACTCCGCAGAGCGAGCCGCAGCACGCGTCCCCCGACGGGACGACGCAGCCGCTTGCCCCACCGCAGCCCGAGGAGCCGTTCCAAGCGTCCACACAGACACCAGACGCGCCGAGTCAGGCGCACGACAGCACACCGTCCGGGATACCGCTGGGGGGACGGGACGAGACACAGGGTCAGGCCTCGTCTCAGCCGTCCGATTCACCCTCCGAGCCGTCCCCTGCGGGAGTCCCGCCATCCGCCGCGCCTTCGCCGGGTGTGGCGTCATCAGAAACACCGCCCACGGACCCGTCCGCGAACGACGGCGCCGGCGGGGCGGACTCCCCCGATCACATCGCAGGACAGATGGCGACAACCTCTCCCACGACCGGTTCGTCCTCACAGTCGACCAGCGAAACACCGTTCGCGTTCACTCCGGTGAAACCGGCCAAGGCGGGCAAGCCGGCGCCGCCGCCCGGATTCGGGCCGGAGCCCTCCACCCCCGGGAGCAACCTTTCGGCCACGCTCAGCCCCACCGACCCTCCCTCCACCGGCGGAAAGGCCAAGCGAATCCTGATGGCCGCCGGAGCGGTGGTCGTCGTGGGAGCGATCGGCACCGCGGCCTTCTTCGCGTACGCCGGCGAATCGGACGGCAACCAGGCCGCCCGTACACCGGCGGCCACCACCGCGCCGCCCCCGTCGGAGGAGCCTCAGCCGAGTTCAACCATCGCCTCCGCCATTCTCGATTCAGAGCAGACCGACCCCAAGACCATCAAGCAGGCAGAGGCGTTCCCGGACGAGAAAGTGACGGTGGCCGGGCGGACGTACCGCAGGGTCAAGATCGATGTGACCGACGACTGCGACAAGGCGGCGACGGGCGCGTTCGCGAAGGCCCTGGCCGAGCAGCAGTGCCGCAGGGTGCTCAGGGCCACCTACGTGGACGGCAAGCGCCAGTACGCGGTGACGACCGGCATCGCCGTTTTGCCCGGCAAGACCGAGGCCCTAGCCGTGGACCAGGTCAAGGATCTCGGCGCGAACGTCTGGTTCCGCGGCCTCGACGGCAGCCGTGCGAGCGGCGCGGACAAGGTGTCGATCTCCGGCGGCTACGCCGCGGGCATGGTGTGGGGACGCTACATCGTGTTCAGCTACGCCACCTACGCCGACGGCCACATGCCTGCCGCCGACGACGAGACCCTCGCGCCGATCAGCAGCGCCTTCCGCGACCACACGAGAAAGGTGATCGAAAAGCGCGCCGCCCGCACTGACCTGACGCAGTGACCTAGTCTGCACCGCCCCGGAGGTTGGTGACACGCCTGACAGGTGGTTCGCCGATGGGTTGTCGGCGCTTTCCGCGCGGTGCATCCACGGTGATGGCTGTACATGTGCAGCCGGGATCAAGCTCGGCGCGGCCACCGGTCCGGCTGTGGTCCCAGAGTGGGATCAGGAGCTCAGTGTGCGTACTCGGCGGGTTTCGGCGGCGCGGCGGGCCAGTTCGGCGGGCTCGGGGTAGCGCACTTCTTCCAGCGTCAGGCCGTGCGCGGGCGCGACGTGCACGCCGGAGTCCCGTACGGCTCTCGCCAGCACCTCGGCGGGCCACTCGACGGGCCGCCTGCCCTCCCCCACGGTCAGCAGCGCCCCGACCAACGCCCGGACCATCGAATGACAGAAGGCGTCGGCGACCACGGTCGCGAGGAGGACGCCGTCCTCGCCCCTGACCCAGTCGAGCCGCTGAAGCTCGCGGATCGTGGTGGCGCCCTCGCGTTTGCGGCAGAAGGCGGCGAAGTCGTGCTCGCCCAGCAGGCGGGCGGCCGCCGCGTTCAACCGGTCCACGTCCAGCGGCCGGGGATACCAGAGCACCTCGCGCCGCCGCAGCGGGTCCACCCCGCCGGGGGCGTCGGCGACGCGGTAGCCGTACCGCCTCGACAGCGCGGAGAACCGGGCGTCGAAGCCCTCCGGCGCGACGCTGACGGCGTGGACCCGCACGTCGAGGGGCAGCACGCCGGCCAGCCGCCTCGTCAGCGTGGCGAGCCACTCGGCGCCGCGTTCCTCCCATGCCTTCTCCGGGTCGGCGGGGGCGGGAGCGCGACCGGACGAGGCCGCGGCGAGCGAGGCGAGCGGAACGTCGACGTGCGCCACCTGCCCGCGCGCGTGGACGCCGGCGTCGGTACGGCCGGCGACAGTGAGCGACGGCGGGGCGTCCAGGCGCAGGATCCGGCTGAGCGCGTCCTCGATCTCCCCCTGCACGGTCCGCCGACCGGGCTGCCGCGCCCAGCCGGAGAAGTCCGTCCCGTCGTAGCCCAGGTCCAGCCTCAGCCGCAGTTCTCGCTCCACGCCATCCCTCATGCGGTCGGAAGTACGGTCGGAAAACGCAGAGCGGGCCCAGAATCCCCGGCAGGGGAAACTGAGCCCGCTCACGCAGCCTGGGATCAGGCCTCGTCCTTCTTGTCACCCTCCGCCGGGGCGGCCTCGGGGGCCTCGGCGGCGGCGCTCTCGGCGGCCTCGTTCTGCGCCGCCGGCTTCTTCTCCTCGGCCTCCGCCGGAGCGGCCTCAGCCTTCTCGGACGAAGCGGCCGAAGCGGCCTGCGCGGCCGGAGCCTTACGGGAGACCCGGACCTGGTTCAGCTGCTCGGTCACCAGCTCGATGACCGCCATCGGAGCGGAGTCGCCCTTGCGCGGGCCGAGCTTGGTGATCCGGGTGTAGCCGCCGGGACGCTCGGCGTACGTCGGAGCGATCTCGGTGAAGAGGTGGTGGACGACGCTCTTGTCGCGGACGACCGTCAGCACCTGGCGACGGTTGTGGATGTCGCCCTTCTTCGCCTTGGTGATCAGCTTCTCGGCGAGCGGGCGAAGCCGCCGCGCCTTGGCCTCGGTGGTGGTGATCCGGCCGTTCTGGAACAGCGCGGTGGCGAGGTTCGCCAGGATCAGCCGCTCGTGGGACGGGCTACCACCGAGACGGGGGCCCTTGGTGGGCTTGGGCATTTCGTGCTCCTCATGAATAACCCGCCCCGGCCGTGTCAGGTACCGGGGTCGGGCCGACCGGCGTACCGGTCGTAACTGTCATCGCCGCCTCAGCCGCCCTCGACGGGCGGCGTGAGGCGGTGGTGCCATTGCGGTGAGACGGACGATCAGTACTGCTCGGTCTCGATGAACCCGCCGTCCTCGTCGTCGTACCCACTGCCGCCGGCGACGGCGGAGGGGTCGAACCCGGGCGGGGAGTCCTTGAGAGCCAGGCCCATCTCGTGCAGCTTCTGCTTGACCTCTTCGATCGACTTGGCGCCGAAGTTGCGGATGTCCAGCAGGTCCTGCTCACTGCGGGCGACGAGCTCACCCACGGTGTGGATGCCCTCGCGCTTGAGGCAGTTGTAGGAACGGACGGTGAGGTTGAGCTCCTCGATCGGCAGCGCCAGGTCGGCCGCGAGAGCCGCGTCCGTCGGCGACGGGCCGATGTCGATGCCCTCGGCCTCGACGTTGAGCTCACGGGCCAGGCCGAACAGCTCGACCAGGGTCTTGCCGGCCGAGGCCACCGCGTCGCGGGGCTTCATGGACGGCTTGGTCTCGACGTCGAGGATCAGGCGGTCGAAGTCCGTGCGCTGCTCGACACGGGTGGCCTCGACCTTGTAGGTGACCTTGAGGACCGGGGAGTAGATCGAGTCGATCGGAATCCGGCCGATCTCCTGGCCCGGCTGCTTGTTCTGGGCGGCGGAGACGTAGCCGCGGCCGCGCTCGACGGTCAGCTCCATCTCCAGCTTCGCCTTGCCGTTCAGCGTGGCGATGTGCAGGTCCGGGTTGTGCACCTCGACACCGGCCGGAGGGGCGATGTCGGCGGCCGTGACCTCGCCCGGGCCCTGCTTGCGCAGGTACATCACCACGGGCTCGTCGTGCTCGGAGGAAACGACCAGCGACTTGAGGTTCAGGATGATGTCGGTGACGTCTTCCTTCACCCCGGGCACGGTCGAGAACTCGTGCAGCACGCCCTCGATGCGGATGCTGGTGACCGCCGCCCCCGGAATGGAGGACAGCAGCGTGCGCCGCAGCGAGTTGCCGATGGTGTAGCCGAAGCCCGGCTCGAGCGGCTCGATGATGAACCTGGACCGGTGCTCCTCGAGCGACTCCTCCTGGAGGCTCGGGCGCTGTGCGATGAGCATCAGGATCTCCTGGATCCGGGACGGCCACGTCGTAATCGACGTGCGATCCCTGGGTTACGGCGACGCCCGCTATTTGACGCCGCTCGCCTACAACCATGATGCCGTACGGCCGGGAATGCACCGGCCGTACGGCGTCATGAAATGCCGGGGCTCTACTGCTTACTTGGAGTAGAGCTCGACGATCAGCTGCTCCTGGACCAGCGTGTCGATCTGCTGGCGGACCGGAAGCTGGTGCACGAGGATGCGCATGTTCTCGGTGGAGACGCCCAGCCAGGCCGGGACGGTCTTGTCACCGTGGCTCGCGCGGGCCACCTCGTACGGAAGCAGGTTGCGCGACTTCTCGCGGACCTCGATGATGTCGTGCTCGCGCACGCGGTACGACGGGATGTCGACCTTCTTGCCGTTCACGAGGAAGTGGCCGTGACGCACCTGCTGGCGGGCGGCGTCGCGCGACTCGGCGAAGCCGGCGCGGTAGACCACGTTGTCGAGGCGGCTCTCCAGGATCTGGAGCAGGTTCTCACCCGTCTTGCCGGCCTTGCGGTTGGCTTCCTCGTAGTAGTTGTGGAACTGCTTCTCGAGGACGCCGTAGATGCGGCGGGTCTTCTGCTTCTCACGAAGCTGGAGCTGGTACTCCGACTCCTTCGGACGGCCGCGGCCGTGCTCACCCGGCGGGTACGGGCGGATCTCGATGGGGCACTTGGCGGACTCGCACTTCTTGCCCTTGAGGAAGAGCTTGGTCTTCTCGCGGCGGCAGAGCTTGCAGTCCGGACCCGTGTAACGAGCCATTTCTCTCTACTCTCCTGAGCTCAGACGCGACGGCGCTTGGGCGGACGGCAGCCGTTGTGCGGAACCGGGGTCACGTCCTGGATGGACCCGACCTCAAGACCGGTCGCCTGCAGCGAACGGATCGCGGTCTCACGGCCGGAGCCGGGGCCCTTGACGAAGACGTCGACCTTGCGCATGCCGTGCTCCATGGCGCGGCGGGCGGCGTTCTCGGCAGCCATCTGGGCGGCGAACGGGGTGGACTTGCGGGAGCCCTTGAACCCGACGTGGCCGGCGCTGGCCCAGGAGATCACGTTCCCGTTCGGGTCGGTGATCGAGACGATCGTGTTGTTGAACGTGCTCTTGATGTGGGCGTGCCCGTGAGCGACGTTCTTCTTCTCCTTGCGGCGCACCTTCTTCGGCGCGCCCTGGCGGCTCTTCGGAGGCATTTAAGCGCTAACTCCTGGAATGTGGCTGCTTGCCCTGCCCGTCGGGACCTTCCAACCGTCATCGCGGCGAGATCCACGGGTCAGGGCCTAAGGACTACTTCTTGCCGGGCTTCTTCTTGCCGGCGACGGTCTTCTTCTTGCCCTTGCGGGTGCGCGCGTTCGTCTGCGTCCGCTGACCGTGGACAGGCAGGCCCTTGCGGTGCCGGATGCCCTGGTAGCAGCCGATCTCGATCTTGCGTCGGATGTCGGCCTGGATCTCGCGGCGCAGGTCACCCTCGATCTTGTAGTTCGCCTCGATGTAGTCACGCATCGGGACGAGCTCGGCGTCCGTGAGCTGGTGGACGCGCAGATCGGGGTTGACGCCGGTCGCGTCCAGGATCTCCTTGGCGCGAGTACGGCCGATTCCGAAAATGTAGGTGAGAGCGATCTCCACCCGCTTGTCGCGGGGGAGGTCGACGCCAACCAGGCGGGCCATGGTCGGGCATTCTCCTTCGGTGTGGCGGAGGTCTTGCGCCACACTTCCCCTCCCATGCCCGGGCGAGGGCCCCGGCCTCCGACCGGGGGTCTCCCGCGTGGTACGGCTTTCGCCGCCTGCGCGGGTGTGTGACGCGATTTCGTTGTTTCGGCCCTCACGCGATCCGAGCCCGCCATGAGGGCGGACTCAGCAGGGGGCCTGGTGGCGACGTACTGAGAGCTGGCTCAGCCCTGACGCTGCTTGTGGCGCAGGTTGTCGCAGATCACCATGACGCGACCGTGCCGGCGAATCACCTTGCACTTGTCGCAGATCTTCTTGACGCTCGGCTTGACCTTCATAGTCCTTATTCGTTCCGCATACGGCCCGCCCGCCAAGCGGGGGGCTACTTGTACCGGTAGACGATCCGACCGCGATTCAAGTCGTAGGGGCTCAGCTCCACGACCACCCGGTCATCGGGCAGGATCCTGATGTAATGCATCCGCATCCGCCCGCTGATGTGGGCCAGGACCTTGTGACCGTTGTCGAGCTGCACCCGGAACATGGCGTTCGGGAGCGACTCAATAACAGTGCCCTCAATCTCGATGGCGCCGTCTTTCTTGGCCATGGCCCTCGCGTTTCACTGATCGGATCATCTGAGGCTTCGGAACACTAAGCAGCCGCGACCTTCGGGCGCTTCCAGAGAGCGGCGACCAGCCAGGTCGCCTAGGCGCAAAAGGTCATAGTGAACCGACAAGGGAGTGTACGACAACCCAAGCCGAATTGCGAAACGACGGCAGGGGTCCCGACACAACCAGATCACAGCGTACCCCTGAGGGACGCGTCGGGCCAATTCGGCGCCCGTTTCACCCCGGGCCGATCGGTTGCCGGGCCGATGCCGGGGAAACCGCCGCACCCGCGTGCCGGCGATATACCGGAACCGGTGGGTACGGCCCGCGCCGGATAGTACGTAGCGGGACCGGCCTGCCTACCCGCGCCCGGCCCCGCCTCGGTGAGCGCTCAGGTGTCGCGCCGGGACTGTCCGCCGGCGCCGGTGATCGTATGGATGAGGAGGATGACGCCCCAGGGGCCCATCACCCACAGCGGCCACGGATAACCCGCATCGCCCGAGCCGATGAACGTGAGGACCCAGATGACCCAGCACACCGCGCTGGCGCCCGCCCAGGCGGTCCACGCCCCCCTCAGGTCGGCCCGCGCCTTGTCGTCGCGCCGGGCCGGCTGCGACGCCCGTACGGACTCGGTGGCGGCGGGCAGCCGGTGCAGATCGATCTCGGGCAGGTCGGAGGTGAGCTTGGCCAGCTCCCCGTACGTGCGGCTCTGGTAGACCTGCTCCAGCCGCTCGTTGAACTCGTCGACGGTGAGCCTGCCCTCGGCCATGTGCTCGCGCAGTGCCGCGGCGACTCGTTCCCGGTCGCCGTCGGAGGCCCGCATCTCCGGCGCTGCCGCCATCACCATCTCCCGGTCACTCGAGCGATACGACCATTATTGTTCACACACCGCCCGGACGGGCCGCGTCGGAAGCGCTTTCTCCCGCCCGGGCCGCCGCCACCTCCGGGAACCGGGAGGCGCCGCCGTCCAGCGCGGTCAGCACCAGCGGCCCGTGCTCGGTGACCGCCACGCTGTGCTCGAAGTGCGCCGAGGCCTTGCCGTCGAGCGTGACGACCGTCCAGTCGTCGGCCAGCACCCTGGTGCGGTCGGTGCCGAGGTTGACCATCGGCTCGATCGCGAAGCACATGCCCACTTCGAAGCGGGGGCCGCGCCCCGGCCTGCCGTGGTTGGCCACCCAGGGGTCCATGTGCATCTCGGTGCCGATGCCGTGCCCGCCGTACTCCTGGGGGATGCCGTAGCGGCCCTGAGACCGCACGTACTTCTCGATCTGGTGGCCGATGTCGGACAGGTGCCCGCCGACCCGCAGGGCGGCGATGCCGCGCCACATGGCTTCCTCGGTCACCCGCATGAGCTCGGTCAGCTTGGGGTCTACCTCGCCGATCCCCACGGTGATGGCGGAGTCGCCGTGCCACCCGTCGAGGATCGCGCCGCAGTCGATGGAGATGATGTCGCCCTCGCGGAGCTCGCGGCGGTCGGTGGGGATGCCGTGGACGACCTCGTCGTTCACGGAGGCGCAGATCGTGGCGGGATAGCCCTGGTAGCCCTTGAACGACGGGATCGCGCCCTGGCTCCGGATGTGCTCCTCGGCGATGGCGTCGAGGTCGAGCGGCGTCATCCCCGGCCGCACCGAGGTCCGCAGCAGCTCCAGCGTCCTGGCGACGACCAGGCCGGCCGCGCGCATCTTCTCCAGCTGCTCGGCGCTCTTGATCTGAATTCCGTGCCGGTTTTTCTTGAACACGTAGCGCACCCCCTCTCGAATTGTCCCATATAAGCCTGAACGCCACCCCATGGAGCGGAGTGGCGTTCCGGGCTTGGGCAATGAATCAGTCAGCGAACCGCCGCAGCGCCGACATGGCCCTCTGGGTGACCTCCTCGACCGCACCGGTCGCGTCGATCTCCTGCAGGATGCCCTCGCCGGCGTAGAACGAGATCAGCGGCGCCGTCTGCTCCTGGTAAACCTCCAGGCGGCGCCGGATGGTCTCCTCGCGGTCGTCGTCCCGCTGGAAGAGCTCCCCGCCGCAGGCGTCGCAGACGCCCTCCACGGCGGGCGGATCGAACACCACGTGCCAGACCTTGCCGCAGGAGCGGCAGGTGCGGCGGCCCGCCAGGCGGCGTACGACCTCGTCGTCGTCGACGACCAGGTTGAGGACCACGTCGAGCGCTGTGCCGAACTCGGCCAGCATCTTCTTCAGGACCTCGGCCTGGGGCACGTTGCGGGGGAAGCCGTCCAGGAGGAAGCCCTCCTGCGCGTCGTCCTCCGACAGCCGGTCGCGGACCATGGCCACGGTCACCTCGTCGGGGACCAGGTCGCCGCGGTCCATGTACTCCTTGGCGAGCTTGCCGAGTTCCGTGCCGCCGGACACGTTGGCACGGAAGATGTCGCCTGTCGAGATTTTCGGGATCGACAGGTGCGAAGCGATGAACTGGGCCTGCGTCCCCTTACCCGCTCCGGGGGGCCCTACCAGGACGACGCGCACTATCTCAGGAAGCCCTCGTAGTTGCGCTGCTGAAGCTGGCTCTCGATCTGCTTGACCGTGTCCAGACCAACACCAACCATGATCAGAATGCTGGTCCCTCCGAACGGGAAGTTCTGGCTCGCACCGGCCACCGCCAGCGCGATGATCGGGATGAGCGAGATCACACCCAGATACGGAGCGCCGGCGGCCGTGAGCCTGTTGAGCACGTAGCTCAAGTACTCAGCGGTCGGCCGGCCCGGGCGGATGCCCGGGATGAACCCACCGTACTTCTTCATGTTGTCGGCCACTTCAGGGGGGTTGAAAGTGATGGACACGTAGAAGTACGTGAAGAAGATGATCAGCAGGAAGAACGTGACCACATAGACCGGCTCGTCGCCCCTGACGAGGTTGCGGGCCAGCCAGTCGATCACCACGTTGGGCTTGTCGGTGTTGCCGAACATCGTGACCAGGAGCTGCGGCAGGTACAGCAGCGACGAGGCGAAGATGACCGGGATGATGCCGGCCTGGTTCACCTTGAGCGGGATGTAGGTCGAGGTGCCGCCGTACATCCGGCGGCCCACCATCCGCTTGGCGTACTGCACCGGGATGCGGCGCTGCGCCTGCTCGATGAAGACGACGACGCCGATCATCACGACGCCGACGATCATCACGATCACGAACTTGAACGGGCTCTGGCGGTAGATGTTCACCAGCTCGGACGGGAACACCGCGATGACCTGAGTGAAGATCAGGATCGACATGCCGTTGCCGATGCCGCGGTCGGTCACCAGCTCGCCCAGCCACATGATCACCGCGGTACCGGCGGTCATCGTGATGACCATGGTGACCAGCGGGAAGATGTCCTGGCTAAGCAGGATCTCCCGGTTGCAGTTCTGGAAGAGCTGCCCGCTGCGGGCCAGTGCGACGAAGGCCGTCGACTGAAGCACCGCCAGGCCGATGGTCAGGTAACGGGTGTACTGGGTGATCTTCGCCGTGCCCGCCTGGCCCTCCTTCTTGAGGGCCTCCAGCCGCGGGATCACCACCGTCAACAGCTGCAGGATGATGCTCGCGGTGATATACGGCATGATGCCGAGCGCGAACACTGAAAGTTTCAACAGGGCGCCGCCGCTGAAGAGCTGCACCATCCCGTAGATGTTGGCAGCGTCTCCCGCCTGGGCCTCCTCCAGACACAGGGCCACGTTCTGGGCGTTGACGCCCGGTGTGGGAAGCACCGAGCCAAGCCGGAACAGCACGATGATGCCCAGTGTGAAGAGCAGTTTCTTGCGCAGGTCCGGCGTCCGGAACGCCCGGGTAATCGCGGTCAGCACGGTCCCTCCTGCGCGCCAGTGACGCGGTAACGGTCGGCGATGGCCCGCAAGGCGTCCATCGACATGTCTTCCTGCCAGGGTGCTTGGTCGTACACGGGTACGCCCCGTGCCAGGCGAACTCTAACGCACTACGGGCGCGGAGGCTCATAGTGAACCTCCGCGCCTCGCAGAACGTGATGCCTAAAGCTCGGAAACCGAGCCGCCGGCCGCGGCGATCTTCTCCTTCGCGCTGGCGGAGAAAGCGTGCGCCTGCACGTTCAACGCCACGGAGATCTCGCCGGTGCCCAGCACCTTCACGGGCTGGTTCTTACGGACCGCGCCCTTGGCCACCAGGTCGTCGATCGTGACGTCGCCGCCCTGGGGGAAGAGCTCCCCGAGCCTGTCCAGGTTGACGACCTGGTAGGTCGTCTTGAACAGGGCGTTGGAGAAGCCCTTCAGCTTCGGCAGCCGCCGCTGAAGCGGAATCTGGCCGCCCTCGAAGCCCGGCATCACCGAGGTACGGGCCTTGGTGCCCTTGGTGCCACGGCCGGCCGTCTTGCCCTTGGAGCCCTCGCCACGACCCTTGCGGATCTTGGCCTTGTTGGCGCCGGGGGCCGGACGGAGGTCGTGGATCTTGAGCGGAGCGTTCTCGGTCATGACTAGTCGACCTCCTCAACCTCGACGAGGTGCGACACCTTGGCGACCATGCCCCGGATCTCCGGGCGGTCCTCCTTGACGACGACGTCGCCGATTCGCTTCAGGCCGAGCGAACGCAGCGAGTCACGCTGGTTCTGCTGGCCGCCGATCTTGGACCGGATCTGAGTGATCTTCAGTCGTGCCATCGTCAGCTCACCGCCTTCGCGGCCGCCGCCGCCTCGGCGAGGCCCTCGGCGCGGGCCCTCAGCATCGCCTTGGGCGCGACATCCTCGATCGGCAGGCCACGGCGGGCGGCGATCTCCTCGGGCCTGCTGAGGCTCTTCAGAGCCGCCACGGTGGCGTGCACGATGTTGATCGGGTTGTCCGAGCCGAGCGACTTGGACAGCACGTCGTGGATCCCGGCGCACTCCAGGACGGCGCGCACCGGACCACCCGCGATGACACCCGTACCGGGCGACGCCGGACGCAGGAGGACGACGCCGGCGGCGTCCTCGCCCTGCACCGGGTGCGGGATGGTGCCCTGGATGCGCGGCACCTTGAAGAAGTGCTTCTTGGCCTCCTCGACGCCCTTGGCGATCGCCGCGGGCACCTCCTTGGCCTTGCCGTAGCCGACCCCGACGAGACCGTTGCCGTCGCCCACGATGACCAGCGCGGTGAAGCTGAAGCGCCGACCGCCCTGGACGACCTTGGCCACTCGGTTGATCTTTACGACGCGCTCGATGTACGAGACGCCCTTGTCTGCGGCGCCACCGCGGCGGTCCTCACGACGGTCACGCCGCTCGCCACCGCCGCCTGCACCGCGACGCGGAGCTGCAGCCATCAGTGGTTCCTCTTCTCGTTGCTCTTGGGACGGGCCGTCGATCGCGACCCCCGGACCGGAGCCATCAGAACTCCAGCCCGCCTTCACGGGCGCTGTCCGCGAGAGCGGCGATGCGCCCCGCGTAGCGGTTGCCACCACGGTCGAACACGACGGCGGTGATCCCGGCGCTCTTGGCCCGCTGAGCGAGAAGCTCGCCGACCTTCTTCGCCTTCTCGGTCTTGTCACCCTCGGCGTTGCGCAGGGAGGCGTCCATGGTGGAGGCGCTCACCAGCGTGTGCCCACGGGTGTCGTCGACGATCTGCACGAACAGGTGACGCGTGGACCGGTTGACGACCAGACGCGGACGCTCGGGCGTACCGAAGACGTTCTTGCGGACACGGCGGTGCCGGCGGGCCCGGGCGACCGTGCGGGCGGCCGTGTGCTTGCCGAACGCAGCCTTTCCAGCCATGCCTACTTACCAGCCTTTCCAGCCTTGCGGCGCACTACCTCGCCCTGGTAGCGCACGCCCTTGCCCTTGTACGGGTCCGGCTTGCGCAGCTTCCTGATGTTGGCGGCGACCTCGCCGACCTTCTGCTTGTCGATGCCGTCCACGTGGAACAGGGTCGGCCGCTCGACGCGGAAGCTGATGCCCTCCGGGGCCTTGACGATCACCGGGTGGCTGAAGCCCAGCGAGAACTCAAGCTCCGTCGGGCCCTTGGCCTGGACGCGGTAACCGACGCCGACGATCTCCAGCGTCTTGGTGAAGCCCTGCGTGACGCCCGCGACCATGTTGGCGATGAGCGTGCGGGACAGGCCGTGCAGCGCCCGGACCCGGTTCTCGTCGCTCGGGCGGGTGACGGTGATGCTGCCGTCCTCCGCGCGCGAGACCTCGATGGGCTCGGCGACCGTGTGAGTGAGCGTGCCCTTGGGCCCCTTGACCTGGACTTCCCGGCCGTCGATCGTGATGTCGACACCCGCCGGTACGGGGATGGGCAGCCGTCCGATTCGCGACATGCTGAGTGCCTCCCCTCGTTACCAGACGTAGGCGAGGACTTCCCCGCCCACTCCACGCTTGCTCGCCTGCCGGTCCGTCATCAGGCCGCCGGACGTCGAGATGATCGCGACGCCCAGGCCGCCCAGCACGCGGGGCAGGTTGTCCTTCTTTGCATAGACCCGCAGACCGGGCTTCGACACCCGCCGCAGGCCGGCGATGGCACGCTCACGGCTGGGGCCGAACTTCAGCTCCAGCACGAGGTTCTTGCCAACCTTGGCGTCCTCGACGCTCCAGCCCTGGATGTAACCCTCCTGCTGGAGGATCTCCGCGATGTGTGCCTTGATCTTGGAGTAAGGCATGCTCACGGTGTCGTGATAGGCCGCGTTGGCGTTGCGCAGACGCGTCAGCATGTCTGCGATCGGGTCGGTCATCGTCATGGCCGGTGGCCTTCCTCACCGCGGTTTCCCCGATGGGACCTTCGGTGTGGTCGTGGGCGCTGCGACCAGCGCCCGGTTGATATGACTTCTAAACGGCTGGCCCGTGGGGGCTTACCAGCTCGACTTGGTGATGCCGGGCAGCTCGCCCCGGTGCGCCATCTCACGGAAGCACACGCGGCACAGCCCGAACTTGCGGTAGACAGCGCGGGGACGGCCGCAACGGGAGCACCGAGTGTACGCCCGGACCGCGAACTTCTGCTTGCGCGCTGCCTTGACCTTCAGCGACGTCTTCGCCATGATCAGGTCTCCTTGTTCCGATCCTCAGCCACGACCACGGCTGCTCACGCTTCCTTGAAGGGGAAACCGAGGTGCCTCAGCAGCGCCCGGCCCTGCTCGTCGTTCTTCGCGGTGGTCACGATCGTGATGTCCATGCCCCGCTGCCGGTCCACCTTGTCCTGGTCGACCTCGTGGAACATGACCTGCTCGGTGAGGCCGAAGGTGTAGTTGCCGTTGCCGTCGAACTGCTTCGGCGACAGACCGCGGAAGTCCCGGATGCGCGGCAGCGCCAGGGACAGCAGGCGGTCGAGGAACTCCCACATGCGGTCGCCGCGCAGCGTCACGTGCGCGCCGATCGGCATGCCCTCACGCAGCTTGAACTGCGCGATGGACTTGCGGGCGCGGGCGACGGCCGGCTTCTGGCCGGTGATCGCGGTCAGGTCGCGCACCGCGCCCTCGATGAGCTTCGAGTCGCGGGCGGCCTCACCGACACCCATGTTCACCTTGATCTTGGTGATCGTGGGCACCTGCATGATGTTCTGGATGCCGAACTCCTCGCGCAGCTTCGCGACGATCTCCTCGCGGTAGCGCTGCTTGAGGCGGGGAACGATGCGCTCTTCAGTCGTGGCGGTCATCAGCTGTCCTCACCCGTCGCCTCGGCGTCGCCCTTCTCGGCGGCCTTCTTCTCGGGCTTCTTCTCGTCATCCTTGAGCTTCTTGACGTTGCTCACGTGGATGGGAGCCTCCATGGTCTGCACGCCGCCTTCCTTGGCGCCGCGCGGGCCCTGGTTGGTGACCTTGGAGTGCTTCTTGATCATGTTGACGCCCTCGACCACCACGCGCTCCTCGCGCGGGTAGGCGGCGATGATCCGGCCCTTGGCGCCCTTGTCCTTGCCGGCGATGACCTGGACGAGGTCGCCCTTCTTCACGTGCAGCTTCGGCATCACAACACCTCCGGCGCGAGCGAGATGATGCGCATGAACTTCTTGTCGCGCAGTTCGCGGCCCACCGGGCCGAAGATGCGGGTGCCCCGAGGGTCGCCGCTGTCCTTGATGATGACCGCGGCGTTCTCGTCGAAGCGGATGTAGGAGCCGTCGGGGCGGCGGCGCTCCTTCACGGTGCGCACCACGACAGCCTTGACAACGTCGCCTTTCTTAACGCCCCCGCCGGGAATGGCGTCCTTCACCGTGCCCACGATGACATCGCCGATTCCCGCGTAGCGCCGACCCGAGCCGCCGAGCACGCGGATGCACAGAAGTTCCTTGGCACCCGTGTTGTCGGCGACCTTGAGCCGCGACTCCTGCTGGATCACGTCTACTCCTGAATGTCGTGCCGGTTCTCACCCTCACGGTGAGCCTGGCCGAACCTGATGTGGTCTTTTTCCCTCGGCGACAGCCGTACGACCGCCGCCGCTGGCGGACGGAGCCGACGGCCGGCTCCGCCCCTTGGACACCGTCATGGGGGGCGGTCTCCCACCCCCCACGAGGCGCGTCTATGTGAGGTTACTTGGCCTTCTCGAGGATCTCGACGACCCGCCACCGCTTGGTGGCCGACAGCGGCCGAGTCTCCATCAGGAGGACGCGGTCGCCGACGCCGCAGGCGTTCTGCTCGTCGTGGGCCTTGTACTTCGTCGTACGGCGGATGACCTTGCCGTACAGCGGGTGCTTGACGCGGTCCTCGACGGCGACGACGACGGTCTTGTCCATCTTGTCGCTGACGACCAGACCCTCGCGCACCTTGCGGTAGTTCCGCTGGGTCCCCTTCGCCGTCTCAGCGGTCGGGGTCTCGGTTGCTTCAGACATCGCTCGGCTCCTTCTCGACCGTGACGATCCCGAGCTCGCGCTCGCGCATCACGGTGTAGATGCGGGCGATCTCGCGGCGGACGGCGCGCAGCCGTCCGTGGCTCTCCAGCTGCCCCGTCGCCGCCTGGAAGCGGAGGTTGAACAGCTCCTCCTTGGCTTCCTTCAGCTTCTGGACCAGGACCTCCTGGTCCTCCAGTCGCAGCTCCGCGGCGGTCAGACCCTTAGCCATCACGCCTCACCCACTTCACGCTTGACGAAACGGCACTTCATGGGGAGCTTGTGCATGGCGCGCCGCATGGCCTCGCGGGCCACGGGCTCGGCGACACCGGACAGCTCGAACATGACGCGGCCGGGCTTGACATTGGCGACCCACCACTCCGGAGAGCCCTTACCGGAACCCATGCGGGTCTCGGCCGGCTTCTTCGTCAGGGGACGGTCCGGGAAGATGTTGATCCACACCTTGCCGCCACGGCGGATGTGCCGGGTCATGGCGATACGCGCGGCCTCGATCTGGCGGTTGGTCACGTAGGAGTGCTCAAGCGCCTGGATGCCGAACTCGCCGAACACGACCCGGGTGCCGCCCTTGGCGGCGCCGCTGCGGTCGGGCCGGTGCTGCTTACGGTGCTTGACCCTGCGCGGGATCAGCATGGTCAGCTCCCTTCAGCACCCGGCTGCTCCGCCGGGCCGGTCTCGGGGGCGGCCTGCGCGGCCGCCTCGGTCCTGGGTGCACGGTCGGTACGGCCTGCGCCGCCACGACGGGGACGGTCGCCACCACGGCGGGGACGCTCGCCCGCGCCGCCGCGACGGTCGTCACGACGCTGGCCCGCGCGGGCGCCGGCCGCGGCCGCCTCCCGCTCGGAACGGCTGGTCGGGGCCTCGCCCTTGTAGATCCACACCTTCACGCCGATGCGGCCGAAGGTGGTGCGGGCCTCGTAGAAGCCGAAGTCCACGTCCGCACGGAGCGTGTGCAGGGGCACGCGGCCCTCGCGGTAGAACTCCGAGCGGGACATCTCGGCGCCGCCGAGACGGCCGGAGCACTGGACACGGATGCCCTTGGCCCCGCTCTTCATCGCGGACTGCATGGCCTTGCGCATGGCCCGGCGGAACGAGACGCGGCTGGACAGCTGCTCGGCCACGCCCTGCGCGACGAGCTGCGCGTCGATCTCGGGGTTCTTCACCTCGAGGATGTTCAGCTGAACCTGCTTCTTGGTCAGCTTCTCCAGATCACCGCGGATGCGGTCAGCCTCGGCGCCGCGGCGGCCGATGACGATGCCCGGCCGGGCGGTGTGGATGTCGACCTGCACACGGTCGGTCGTACGCTCGATCTCGACCTTGGAGATGCCGGCCCGCTCCATGCCCTTCTGCAGCATGCGACGGATCGCGACGTCCTCGGCGACGTACGACTTGTACAGCTTGTCGGCGTACCACCGGCTCTTGAAGTCGGTCGTGATGCCGAGGCGGAACCCGTGCGGGTTAACCTTCTGGCCCACTAGCGGGTCCTTCCCTTCGGCTCGCGGGACTCCACGATCACAGTGATGTGGCTGGTCCGCTTGTTGATCCGATAGGCACGACCCTGGGCACGCGGGCGGAAGCGCTTGAGCGTCGGGCCCTCGTCGACCCACGCCCGGCTCACGAAGAGCGTGTCCCGGTCGAGCTTGAAGTTGTGCTCAGCGTTCGCGATCGCGCTCGAGAGCACCTTGTAGACGGTCTCGCTCGCCGCCTGGGGAGCGAACTGCAGCACGGCCTGCGCCTCCGAAGCGGGCAGCCCGCGAATGAGGTCCACCACGCGGCGGGCCTTCCGGGGCGTGTGGCGCACATACCGCGCCTGTGCCCTGGCTTCCATCGCTTTCTCCTCTAACTGCTTGCTCGAAGGCGCTTACCGCCGGCTGCGGCGGTCTTCCTTGACGTGGCTGCGGAACGTCCGCGTGGGGGCGAACTCACCGAGCTTGTGACCGATCATCGCCTCGGTGATGAACACCGGGACGTGCTTGCGGCCGTCGTGCACGGCGATCGTGTGGCCGATCATGTCGGGCACGATCATGGAGCGCCGCGACCACGTCTTGATGACGTTCTTGGTGCCCTTCTCGTTCTGGGCGTCCACCTTCTTCTGAAGGTGATCGTCCACGAAGGGACCCTTCTTAAGGCTACGTGGCATTTCGGCTGCTCCTACCGCTTCTTCCTCTTGCTCCGACGACGGATGATCAGCCGGTCGCTGGGCTTGTTCGGCTTGCGGGTGCGGCCTTCCGGCTTACCCTTCGGGTTGACCGGGTGACGACCACCGGAGGTCTTGCCCTCACCACCACCGTGCGGGTGGTCGACCGGGTTCATGGCGACACCGCGGACCGTGGGGCGCTTGCCCTTCCAGCGGTTGCGGCCGGCCTTGCCGATGCTGATGTTGGCCTGCTCGGCGTTGCCCACCTGGCCGACCGAGGCCCGGCAGCGCACGTCGACCTGACGCATTTCTCCGGACGGCATGCGCAGCGTGGCGTACATGCCCTCCTTGGCGAGCAGCTGGATCTGCGCGCCGGCGCTGCGGCCGAGCTTGGCGCCGCCACCGGGACGCAGCTCCACGGCGTGGATGAAGGTACCGGTCGGGATGTTGCGCAGCGGCAGGCAGTTGCCCGGCTTGATGTCGGCCTGGGGGCCGTTCTCGACCTGGTCCCCCTGCTTGAGGCCGACCGGCGCGATGATGTAGCGCTTCTCGCCGTCGGCGTAGTGCAGCAGCGCGATGCGGGAGGTGCGGTTCGGGTCGTACTCGATGTGCGCGACCTTGGCCGGGATCCCGTCCTTGTCGTGGCGGCGGAAGTCGATGATCCGGTAGGCGCGCTTGTGCCCGCCTCCCTGGTGCCGGGCGGTCACCCGGCCGTGGACGTTACGGCCGCCCTTGCTGTGCAGGGGGGCAAGCAGCGACTTCTCCGGCGTGCTGCGCGTGATCTCGGCGAAGTCCGAGACGCTCGCGCCGCGACGACCCGGAGTCGTCGGCTTGTACTTACGGATGCCCATCTCTTTCGTTCATCCTTCGTCGGTTCGTACCGGTCGGGGTCCGCCTCACGGCGGTCCCCCCGGTGCTTTCTCGGTGGGGCGAGTCCCTCGCGCGACGGCGAGGGGCCCCTCTCCCCGCTGCGGCAGGTGCTAGCCGATCTGGCCGAAGATGTCGATCCGGTCGCCCTCGGCCAGGCTCACGATCGCACGCTTGGTCGCCGGGCGCTGGCCGTAGCCGTGCCGGGTCCGCTTGCGCTTGCCCTGGCGGTTGATCGTGTTCACGCCGGTCACCTTGACGCCGAAGATCTGCTCGACGGCGATCTTCACCTGCGTCTTGTTGGCACCCTTGCGCACCAGGAACGTGTACTTGTTGTGCTCATCGATCAGGCCGTAGCTCTTCTCGGAGACAATCGGCTTGAGGATGATGTCGCGCGGGTCGGCGATCTTCTGCATCAGGCCTCTTCCTTCCCGCTCTTCGCCAGCCGGGCCACGACCTGGTCGTAGGCCTCACGGGTGAAGACCACGTCGTCGTGGCACAGCACGTCGTAGGTGTTGAGCTGCCCCGCGTCCAGCAGGTGGACCTCGGGCGCGTTGCGCAGGCTGAGCCAGGTCAGCTCGTCGTTCTCGTCGACCACGACGAGAACGCTCCGGGCCTGCGTGATCTTGCGCAGCGCCTGCAGAGCGGCCTTGGTCTTGGGCGTGTCACCCGTGACCAGGCTGCTCACCACGTGGACGCGCCCGCCGCTGGCGCGGTCGGACAGCGCGCCCTTGAGGGCAGCCGCCTTCATCTTCTTGGGCGTCCGCTGCGCGTACGAGCGCGGCTGCGGACCGTGGACGGTGCCACCACCGGTGAACTGCGGAGCGCGGGTCGAACCCTGGCGGGCGCGGCCGGTGCCCTTCTGCCGGTACGGCTTCTTACCGCCGCCGGAGACGTCGCCGCGGGTCTTGGTGGCGTGGGTGCCCTGCCGGCGCGCGGCGAGCTGGGCGACGACCACCTGGTGGATCAGCGGGACGTTGACCTTGGCGCCGAAGACCTCCTCGGGGAGGTCGACGGTCCCCGTCTTGGCGCCGCTGGCGTCGAGGACGTCGATGGTCGTGGTCACTTCGCAGCAACCCCCTTCTTGGCAGCGGTGCGGATGAGGACCAGGCTGCCGTTGGCGCCGGGGATCGCACCCTTGATCAGGATGAGGCCCTTCTCGGCGTCCACGGCGTGCACCTTGAGGCTCTGGACCGTCGTGCGGACGTTGCCCATCCGACCGGCCATGCGCAGGCCCTTGAAGACGCGGCCCGGGGTGGCGCAACCGCCGATGGAGCCCGGGGAGCGGTGCTTGCGCTGGGTACCGTGCGAAGCGCCCAGACCACGGAAGTTGTGGCGCTTCATGACACCGGCGTAGCCCTTACCCTTGCTCTTGCCGGTGACGTCGACGTACTGGCCGGCCTCGAAGGTGTCGGCGAGGATCTCCTGGCCGATCGTGTACTCGGAGGCGTCGTCGGTGCGTACCTCGGCGAAGTAACGGCGCGGGGTGATGTCGTGCTTGCGCAGGTAGTCGCCCAGGGGCTTGTTGACCTTGCGCGGGTCGATCTGCCCGTAGCCGAGCTGGATGGCCGAGTAGCCGTCCTTCTCCGGAGTGCGGACCCGGGTCACCACGCACGGACCGGCCTCGACGACGGTGACCGGGATCACCCGGTTCGCCTCGTCGAAGACCTGGGTCATGCCGAGCTTCTTGCCCAGGACGCCCTTGATCTGCTTAGCCATGTCAGTGCGTTCCTTAGAGCTTGATCGAGATGTCCACGCCGGCGGGAAGGTCGAGACGCATGAGCGAGTCGACCGTCTTCGGCGTCGGGTCGATGATGTCAATCAGCCGCTTGTGCGTACGCATCTCAAAGTGCTCGCGGCTGTCCTTGTACTTGTGCGGCGACCGGATGACGCAGTACACGTTCTTCTCGGTCGGCAGCGGCACCGGGCCAGCGACCTTGGCGCCGGTCCGCGTCACCGTCTCGACGATCTTCTTGGCCGAGCTGTCGATGACCTCGTGGTCATACGCCTTAAGCCGGATGCGGATCTTCTGTCCCGCCATAATGGCCTCGGTGTCCTTCGCTGTCGTCCTATAAAGCTTCGCGCGGCCCTGTTGCCGCAGGTCGTTTCCACGCGATCGACGCCCCGGAACCGGTCCGGGCCTCCGTGATCTGGCAGTGGCTTCGGCCGGTTCGCGGCCGAAAACACTGCGAGATCACGGTCTCGTCGTCCGTGGGGGACCGTCTCCGGCCCCTGCGCGGTGCGGCGGTCAGGTCCGTTGCGGACCCGACCGCCGCCCAGCGGTGCTGCTACTTGATGATCTTCGTGACGCGACCGGCGCCGACGGTGCGGCCACCCTCGCGGATCGCGAACTTCAGACCCTCTTCCATGGCGACCGGCTGGATGAGCTCGACGCGCATCTCGGTGTTGTCGCCCGGCATGACCATCTCGGTGCCCTCGGGGAGGTTCACCACGCCGGTCACGTCCGTGGTACGGAAGTAGAACTGCGGACGGTAGTTGTTGAAGAACGGCGTGTGGCGGCCACCCTCGTCCTTGTTGAGGATGTAGACCTGCGCCTCGAACTCGGTGTGCGGGGTCGTGGTGCCCGGCTTGATGACACACTGACCACGCTCGACCTCCTCGCGCTTGACACCGCGCAGGAGCAGACCGACGTTGTCACCGGCCTGGCCCTCGTCGAGGAGCTTGCGGAACATCTCGACGCCGGTGACGGTCGTCGTGGTGCTCTTCTCGCGGATACCGATGATGTCGACGGTCTCGTTGACCTTGATGACACCGCGCTCGATACGGCCGGTGACGACGGTGCCGCGACCGGTGATCGAGAACACGTCCTCGATCGGCATGAGGAACGGCTTGTCGATCTCACGCGCCGGCTCGGGGACGTTCTCGTCCACGGCGTTCATGAGCTCGATGATGGAGTCGCCCCACTTCTCGTCGCCCTCGAGGGCCTTGAGCGCGGAGACGCGGACCACCGGCACGTCGTCGCCGGGGAACTCCTGGCTGGTCAGCAGCTCGCGGACCTCGAGCTCGACGAGCTCCAGGATCTCCTCGTCGTCGACCATGTCGGCCTTGTTCAGCGCCACGACGATGTAGGGGACGCCGACCTGGCGGGCCAGGAGGACGTGCTCCTTCGTCTGCGGCATCGGGCCGTCGGTGGCGGCGACCACCAGGATCGCGCCGTCCATCTGGGCGGCACCGGTGATCATGTTCTTCACGTAGTCGGCGTGACCGGGGCAGTCCACGTGGGCGTAGTGGCGCTTCTCGGTCTGGTACTCGACGTGCGCGATGGAGATGGTGATACCGCGGGCCTTCTCCTCAGGCGCCTTGTCGATCTTGTCGAACGGAGTCGCCTCGTTCAGCTCCGGGTAACGGTCGTGAAGCACCTTGGTGATCGCCGCGGTCAGAGTGGTCTTGCCGTGGTCGATGTGCCCAATGGTGCCGATGTTCACGTGCGGCTTAGTCCGCTCGAACTTGGCCTTGGCCACTGGTCTGTCTCCTTAGAGATTCTGACTTGACTTTCGTCTTCTAACTCAGGCTCTGTGCGGCGGGGCGCCCAAGGGCGCCCCGCCTTACAGCGAGCGGAACTATTCGCCCCGAGCCTTCGCGACGATCTCCTTGGCGATGCCCGGAGGCACCTCCGCGTAGGAGTCGAACTGCATGCTGTAGACGGCCCGGCCCTGGGTCCTGCTTCGCAGGTCGCCCACGTATCCGAACATCTCTGACAGCGGGACGAGGGCCCGGATGACCTTGGCCCCGGTCCGGTCTTCCATCGCCTGGATCTGCCCGCGGCGGCTGTTGAGGTCGCCGACGACGTCGCCCATGTAGTCCTCAGGCGTGGTGACCTCGACGGCCATCATCGGCTCGAGGAGCACGGGGTCGGCCTTGCGGGCGGCCTCCTTGAAGGCCATGGACCCGGCGATCTTGAAAGCCATTTCGGACGAGTCGACCTCGTGGAAGGCGCCGTCCTGGAGGGTGACCTTGACACCGACCATCGGGTAGCCGGCGAGCACGCCGAACTCGGCGGCCTCCTGGCAGCCCGCGTCCACCGACGGGATGTACTCCCGCGGGATGCGGCCACCGGTCACCTTGTTCTCGAACTCGTAACCGTCGTTGCCCTCGCCCAGCGGCTCCAGGTCGATGATGACGCGACCGAACTGACCGGAACCACCGGTCTGCTTCTTGTGCGTGTACTCGACCTTCTCCACCTTGCGGCGGATGGTCTCGCGGTAGGCGACCTGCGGGCGGCCGACGTTCGCCTCGACCTTGAACTCGCGGCGCATCCGGTCGACGATGATCTCCAGGTGGAGCTCACCCATACCCCAGATGACCGTCTGCCCGGTCTCCTCGTCGCGGCGGACCTGGAAGGACGGGTCCTCCTCGGCCAGACGCTGAATCGCGGTCGACAGCTTCTCCTGGTCGCCCTTGGTCTTGGGCTCGATGGCCACGTTGATGACCGGCGCCGGGAACGTCATCGACTCGAGCACGACCTGGTCGGCCGGGTCGCAGAGGGTGTCACCGGTGGTGGTGTCCTTCAGACCCATCACGGCGACGATCTGACCAGCGGTCGCGGACGGGCGCTCCTCGCGCTTGTTCGCGTGCATCTGGTAGATCTTGCCGATCCGCTCCTTCTTGCCCTTCACCGAGTTGACCACGGTGGTGCCGGCCTCGAGCGAACCGGAGTAGATCCGGATGTAGGTGAGCTTGCCCAGGTGCGGGTCGCTCATGATCTTGAACGCCAGGGCCGCGAACGGCTCCTTCGGGTCGGCGTGACGCTCGACGACCTGGTCCTCGTTGCCCACCGCGTGGCCCTTGAAGGCCGGGATGTCGGTGGGAGCGGGCAGGTAGGCGACGATCGCGTCGAGCAGGGGCTGCACGCCCTTGTTCTTGAACGCCGAGCCGCACAGGACCGGGTTGACCGCGCCGCTGATGGTCGCGCGGCGGATGGCGGCGACGAGCTGCTCCTCGGTGGGCTCGGCGCCCTCGAGGAAGATCTCCATCAGCTCGTCGTCGTTCTCGGCGATGGTCTCGACGAGCTTGTCGCGCCACTCACGGGCCGCGTCGGCGTGGTCGGCCGGGATGTCGACGACGTCGTACATCTCGCCCTTGGCCGCCTCGGCGCTCCAGAGCAGGGCCTTCATCTTGACCAGGTCGATGACGCCCTTGAAGTCGGCCTCGACGCCCCACGGGAGCTGGACGACCAGCGGGGTCGCGCCCAGGCGGGACACGATCATGTCCACGCAGCGGTGGAACTCCGCGCCGACCCGGTCCATCTTGTTGACGAAGCAGATGCGGGGCACGCCGTAACGGTCGGCCTGACGCCAGACCGTCTCCGACTGCGGCTCGACGCCTGCGACGCCGTCGAACACCGCGACGGCGCCGTCGAGGACGCGCAGCGAGCGCTCCACCTCGACGGTGAAGTCCACGTGACCCGGGGTGTCGATGATGTTGATCGTGTGATCAAGCCAGCTACAGGTGGTCGCGGCGGAGGTGATGGTGATGCCGCGCTCCTGCTCCTGCTCCATCCAGTCCATGGTGGCAGCGCCCTCATGGACCTCACCGATCTTGTAGTTGATGCCGGTGTAGAACAGGATGCGCTCAGTCGTCGTGGTCTTGCCCGCGTCGATATGGGCCATGATCCCGATGTTGCGGACCCTGGCCAGGTCAAGAGCGGTCGTGGTGGCCACTTCTTCGCGTCCTTAACTCGTCGTCGATGCCCACTACCAGCGGTAGTGCGCGAAGGCCTTGTTGGACTCGGCCATCTTGTGCGTGTCCTCGCGCCGCTTGACGCTGGCGCCGAGGCCGTTGCTCGCGTCGAGCAGCTCGTTCATGAGCCGCTCGGTCATGGTCTTCTCGCGGCGCGCGCGGGAGTACTGCACGATCCACCGCAGCGCCAGCGTAGTGCTGCGCGAGGCCTTGACCTCGACCGGCACCTGGTAGGTGGCGCCACCGACGCGGCGGCTCTTCACCTCGAGCGTCGGGCGGACGTTGTCGAGAGCGCGCTTGAGGGTGACGACCGGGTCGTTGCCGGTCTTCTCCCTGCAGCCCTCGAGGGCGCCGTAGACGATCCGCTGCGCGAGGGAGCGCTTGCCGTCCAGGAGAACCTTGTTGATCAGCGCGGTGACCAGCGGCGAGTTGTGCACCGGGTCAGCGACCAACTGGCGGCGACCAGGGGAACCCTTGCGCGGCATGTCAGCTCTTCTCCTTCTTAGCGCCGTAACGGCTACGGGCCTGCTTGCGGTTGCGGACAGCCTGGGTGTCCAGCGCACCACGGATGATCTTGTAGCGAACACCCGGCAGGTCCTTCACACGACCACCACGCACGAGCACCATCGAGTGCTCCTGAAGGTTGTGGCCCACCCCAGGGATGTAAGCCGTGACCTCGATGCCGTTGACGAGCCGAACACGGGCCACCTTACGCAGCGCCGAGTTGGGCTTCTTGGGGGTCGTCGTGTAAACGCGGGTGCAAACGCCGCGCCGCTGAGGGCTCCCCTTGAGGGCAGGAGTCTTGGTCTTGCTGACCTTGTCCTGCCGGCCCTTACGGACCAACTGCTGAATGGTGGGCACCGCGTCTCCGTTTCGTGCCTAGCCGGTGATACGTAGGGTCCCGATCGAGGCGGCGAGGCCACCTCTCACAGGCTTGCAGGTACTGCCGGTGTCATGACCTGCTGGTTTTCCATCCCCTTCGACCCCCGCGCTCGGGCGTGTCGCGCTCTTGTCACAGCACACCCGGGCGGAACCGGTCGATCTGGAGGAGTCACACGGCGCCGCGCACGCTTCCCTATCGAGAAGCGTCATTCGAGCGCACGCATGCGAGCCCACAGACGGGCACAAAAGCAAAGCCTACCCGCCCCCATACAACACGTCAAAACAGAGGAGGACGCCCCGGAGGGACGTGCCCCGCTGTCTTGACGTGCCGCTTTGCCGACGGCCCAGCCCGGACCGCCGATGGACTCGGCCCCCCATCATACCGCCCGCGCGAGACACTTCTCACGGTTTCCGCGCCGCCACGGCCCGGCGTCGCGCGCGCTCCCGCACACCGCCGCCAGATCTCCCTGGGTGGGCGGCAACGGAAAAAGCGGCCCGGGGGAACTCCCCCGGGCCGCTTTCCGCTGCCCCGCCGCGGCGATCGCTCGCCGCGGCGACCTTGTCAGCGGCCGTACTGGCCGAAGTCGTACTCCTCCAGCGGGACGGCCTCGCCGCTGCCGGAGCCGAAGGTGTAGTCCGCGGCCGAGCCGTCGTAACCGCCGACCGTGTACATCGCGGCCTTGGCCTCCTCGGTCGGCTCCACCCGGATGTTGCGGTACTGGGGCATACCCGTACCGGCCGGGATGAGCTTACCGATGATGACGTTCTCCTTGAGGCCGAGCAGCGAGTCGGACTTGGCGTGGATCGCCGCGTCGGTGAGGACTCGCGTCGTCTCCTGGAAGGACGCCGCCGACAGCCACGACTCGGTGGCCAGCGAGGCCTTGGTGATGCCCATCAGGACCGGACGGCCGGAGGCCGGCTGGCCGCCCTCCGCCACGGTCTGCCGGTTGATCGCCTCGAAGCGAGGACGCTCGACCAGCTCGCCGGGCAGCAGCTCGGTGTCGCCGGACTCCAGCACGTTCACGCGCTTGAGCATCTGCCGGACGATGACCTCGATGTGCTTGTCGTGGATCGACACACCCTGCGAGCGGTAGACCTGCTGCACCTCCTCCACCAGGTGGAGCTGGACGGCACGCGGGCCGAGGATGCGCAGCACCTCGTTCGGGTTGCGCGCACCGGCGACCAGGAGCTGGCCGACCTCGACGTGCTGCCCCTCGGAAACCAGCAGGCGCGCCCGCATCGACACCGGGTAGGCGACCTCGTCGGAGCCGTCGTCCGGAGTGATGATGATCTTGCGCGTCTTGTCGGTCTCGTCGATGCGGACGCGGCCGGCGACCTCGCTGATCGGGGCCACACCCTTGGGGATGCGGGCCTCGAAGAGCTCGGTGACACGCGGCAGACCGTGGGTGATGTCGGCGCCCGCCACACCACCGGTGTGGAAGGTACGCATGGTCAGCTGGGTGCCGGGCTCACCGATCGACTGGGCCGCGATGATGCCCACGGCCTCGCCGACGTCGACGAGCTTGCCGGTGGCCAGCGAGCGGCCGTAGCACATCGCGCAGACACCGATCTTGGCCTCGCAGACCAGCGTGCTGCGGGTCCTGACCGTCTCCACGCCGGCGTTCACCAGCGCGGTGACCACGGCGTCGTTGATGTCGGTGCCCTTCGCCGCGATGAGCTTGCCGTCCACCTCGACGTCCTCGGCCAGGATGCGGCCGTGCACGTTGCTCTCGGCGTTCTCGGCCTTGACCAGGTTGCCCTGCGAGTCGCGCTCGCCGACGTGCAGCGGGACCGCGCGGTCGGTGCCGCAGTCGACCTCGCGGACGATGACGTCCTGGGCGACGTCGACCAGACGACGGGTCAGGTAACCGGAGTCGGCGGTCCGCAGCGCGGTGTCCGCCAGACCCTTCCGCTGGCCGTGGGTCGAGATGAAGTACTCCAGCACCGACAGGCCCTCGCGGAAGGAGGACTTGATCGGCCGGGGGATCGTCTCGCCCTTGGTGTTGGACACCAGGCCGCGGATGCCGGCGATCTGCCGCACCTGCATGCGGTTACCACGCGCGCCGGAGTTGACCATCATCCAGACCGGGTTGGTCGCCGGGAACGCCTTGACCATGTCGGCCTCGACGTCCGCCGTCGCGTGGGTCCAGATCTCGATCAGCTCCTGACGACGCTCCTCGTCGGTGATCAGACCGCGGTCGTACTCCCGCTGGACCTTGTCGGCGCGCTTCTCGTACGCCTCCATGATGGCGGCCTTGTTCGGCGGCGCCACGACGTCCTCGATGGAGATCGTGACACCGGCGCGGGTCGCCCAGTAGAAGCCGGTGTCCTTGAGCGCGTCGAGCGCGTTGGCCACCTCCACCTTCGGGTACCGCTCGGCCAGCTCGTTGACGATCCCCGAGAGCTGCTTCTTGCCGACCTGGTAGTTCACGAAGGGGAAGTTGTCGGGCAGCGTCTGGTTGAACAGGCAGCGGCCCAGCGTGGTCTCCAGCCGGATCGGGTCGCCGGACTCCCAGCCCTCCGGAGCCACCCAGTCGCGCGGCGGCGGGACGTCCTTGAGCCGGACCTGGATCTTGGCCTGGATGTCCAGCTCGCGACGGTCGAAGGCCATGAGGGCCTCCGCCACCGAGGAGAACACCCGGCCCTCGCCGAGGCCGCCCTCCTTCTGCGTGGTCAGCCAGTACAGACCGATGACCATGTCCTGGGTGGGCATCGTCACCGGCTTGCCGTCCGCCGGCTTGAGGATGTTGTTGGTGGACAGCATCAGGATCCGGGCCTCGGCCTGGGCCTCGGCCGACAGCGGCAGGTGCACCGCCATCTGGTCGCCGTCGAAGTCCGCGTTGAACGCGGTGCAGACGAGCGGGTGGATCTGGATGGCCTTGCCCTCGACCAGCTGCGGCTCGAAGGCCTGGATGCCCAGCCGGTGCAGGGTGGGCGCGCGGTTGAGCAGCACCGGGTGCTCGGTGATGACCTCTTCGAGCACGTCCCACACGACCGGCTTGGACCGCTCGACCATCCGCTTGGCGGACTTGATGTTCTGCGCGTGGTTCAGGTCGACCAGGCGCTTCATCACGAACGGCTTGAACAGCTCGAGCGCCATCTGCTTGGGCAGGCCGCACTGGTGGAGCTTGAGCTGCGGGCCGACGACGATGACCGAACGGCCGGAGTAGTCGACGCGCTTACCGAGCAGGTTCTGCCGGAAACGACCCTGCTTACCCTTCAGCATGTCGCTGAGGGACTTCAGCGGCCGGTTGCCGGGGCCCGTGACCGGGCGGCCGCGGCGGCCGTTGTCGAACAGGGCGTCGACGGCCTCCTGGAGCATCCGCTTCTCGTTGTTCACGATGATCTCGGGCGCGCCGAGGTCGAGCAGACGCTTGAGGCGGTTGTTCCGGTTGATGACCCTGCGGTACAGGTCGTTGAGGTCCGAGGTGGCGAAGCGGCCACCGTCGAGCTGGACCATCGGCCGCAGGTCCGGCGGGATCACCGGAATGCAGTCGAGGACCATGCCGCTCGGCGAGTTGCGGGTGTTCAGGAACGCCGCGACGACCTTGAGCCGCTTGAGGGCGCGGGCCTTCTTCTGGCCCTTGCCGCTGCGGATGGTCTCCCGCAGGCTCTCCGCCTCGGCCTCCAGGTCGAAGCTCGCCAGCCGCTCCTGGATGGCCTGGGCGCCCATGCCGCCGCGGAAGTAGCGGCCGAACCGGTCGCGCATCTCGCGGTAGAGCAGCTCGTCGCCCTCCAGGTCCTGGACCTTGAGGTTCTTGAAGCGGGTCCAGACCTCCTCGAGCCGGTCCAGCTCGCGCTGGGCGCGGTCGCGGATCTGGCGCATCTCGCGGTCGGCGCTCTCCCGCACCTTGCGGCGGGCGTCGCCCTTGGCGCCGGAGGCCTCCAGCTCGGCCAGGTCCGCCTCGAGCTTCTTCTGCCGGGCCTCGATGTCGGCGTCGCGGCGCTGCTCGATGTGCTGCCGCTCGACGGAGATCTTCGCCTCCAGCGAGGGCAGGTCACGCTCACGCATCTCGGTGTCGACGTGCGTGATCATGTACGCCGCGAAGTAGATGACCTTCTCCAGGTCCTTCGGGGCCAGGTCGAGCAGGTAACCGAGGCGCGACGGGACGCCCTTGAAGTACCAGATGTGGGTGACCGGGGCGGCCAGCTCGATGTGGCCCATCCGCTCGCGGCGCACCTTGGCGCGCGTGACCTCGACGCCACAGCGCTCACAGATGATGCCCTTGAAGCGGACACGCTTGTACTTGCCGCAGTAGCACTCCCAGTCCCGGGTCGGGCCGAAGATCTTCTCGCAGAAGAGCCCGTCCTTCTCCGGCTTGAGGGTCCGGTAGTTGATGGTCTCCGGCTTCTTCACCTCGCCGTGCGACCACTGCCTGATGTCGTCGGCGGTCGCGAGGCCGATGCGCAGCTCGTCGAAGAAGTTGACGTCGAGCACTAGATAATCCCCTTTTGAATCAGACCTCGTCGACGGTCATCGCGCCCTCGTGGGGACGCCGGGACAGGTCGATGCCGAGCTCCTCCGCCGCGCGGAAGACGTCCTCGTCGGTGTCCCTCATCTCGATCGACATGCCGTCGCTCGACAGAACCTCGACGTTCAGGCAGAGCGACTGCATCTCCTTGATGAGGACCTTGAAGGACTCGGGAATACCCGCCTCGGGGATGTTCTCGCCCTTGACGATGGCCTCGTAGACCTTCACGCGGCCCAGGACGTCGTCGGACTTGATCGTCAGCAGCTCCTGCAGCGCGTACGCCGCGCCGTAGGCCTCCAGGGCCCACACCTCCATCTCGCCGAAGCGCTGGCCGCCGAACTGCGCCTTACCACCCAGCGGCTGCTGGGTGATCATCGAGTACGGGCCGGTCGAGCGAGCGTGGATCTTGTCGTCGACCAGGTGCAGCAGCTTCAGGATGTAGATGTAGCCGACCGAGATCGGGTGCGGGAACGGCTCGCCGGAGCGGCCGTCGAACAGCCGCGCCTTGCCGTTCTGCCCCACCATGCGGGAGCCGTCCCGGTTGACCAGGGTGTTGCCGAGCAGGCCGACGATCTCCTCCTCGTGGGCGCCGTCGAACACCGGCGTGGCGACCTTGGTCCAGGGCTCGACCTTGTCCATGCCCTTCTCGCGCAGGCGCTCGGCCCATTCCTCTTGGATGCCTGAGACGTCCCATCCTCGGGCGGCGATCCACCCCAGATGTGTCTCGAGCACCTGGCCGACGTTCATTCGGCCGGGCACGCCCAGCGGGTTGAGGACGATGTCGACCGGAGTGCCGTCCTCGAGGAACGGCATGTCCTCCACCGGCAGGATCTTGGAGATGACGCCCTTGTTGCCGTGACGGCCGGCGAGCTTGTCCCCATCGGTGATCTTGCGCTTCTGCGCCACGTACACGCGGACCAGCTCGTTCACGCCCGGAGGAAGCTCGTCGCCCTCCTCGCGGCTGAACACGCGGACGCCGATGACCTTGCCGGACTCACCGTGCGGCACCTTCAGCGAGGTGTCGCGGACCTCACGCGCCTTCTCACCGAAGATCGCGCGCAGCAGCCGCTCCTCCGGGGTCAGCTCGGTCTCACCCTTCGGGGTGACCTTGCCGACCAGGATGTCGCCGGTCACGACCTCCGCGCCGATGCGGATGATGCCCCGCTCGTCGAGGTCGGCCAGCGCGTCCTCGGAGGCGTTGGGGATGTCGCGGGTGATCTCCTCGGGGCCCAGCTTGGTGTCGCGGGCGTCGACCTCGTGCTCCTCGATGTGAATCGACGACAGCACGTCGTCCTGCACCAGACGCTGGGACAGGATGATCGCGTCCTCGTAGTTGTGGCCCTCCCACGGCATGAACGCCACGAGCAGGTTCTTGCCCAGCGCCATCTCGCCGTTGTCGGTGCACGGACCGTCGGCGATGACCTGACCCTGCTCGACCCGGTCCCCCTCGGACACGATCGGCTTCTGGTTGAAGCAGGTGCCCTGGTTGGACCGCTTGAACTTCGCCACCCGGTACGTCGTACGGGTGCCGTCGTCGTTCATCACGGTGATGTAGTCGGCCGAGACCTCCTCGACCACACCGGCCTTCTCGGCCGTGATGACGTCGCCGGCGTCGGTGGCCGCGCGATACTCCATGCCGGTGCCGACCAGCGGCGCCTCGCTCTTCAGCAGGGGCACCGACTGGCGCTGCATGTTCGACCCCATGAGCGCGCGGTTGGCGTCGTCGTGCTCGAGGAACGGGATCATGGCCGTCGCCACCGACACCATCTGCCGCGGCGACACGTCCATGTAGTCGACCTCGGAGGGGTGGACCGCCTCGAACTCGCCGCCCTTGCGGCGGGCGAGCACGCGGGTCTCGGCGAAGGTGCCGTCGGGGTTCAGGGCCGTGTTGGCCTGCGCCACGACGTGCCGGTCCTCCTCGTCGGCGGTCAGGTAGTCGATCTCGTCGGTGACCCGGCCGTCGACGACGCGGCGGTACGGGGTCTCGACGAAGCCGAACGAGTTGACCCGGCCGAAGGACGACAGCGAGCCGATCAGACCGATGTTCGGGCCTTCCGGCGTCTCGATCGGGCACATCCGGCCGTAGTGGGACGGGTGCACGTCGCGGACCTCGAAGCCCGCCCGCTCACGCGACAGACCACCGGGACCCAGCGCGGACAGACGCCGCTTGTGCGTCAGGCCGGCCAGCGGGTTGGTCTGGTCCATGAACTGCGACAGCTGCGAGGTGCCGAAGAACTCCTTGATCGACGCCACGACCGGGCGGATGTTGATCAAGGTCTGCGGCGTGATCGCCTCGACGTCCTGCGTGGTCATGCGCTCGCGGACGACGCGCTCCATGCGGGCCAGGCCCAGCCGGACCTGGTTCTGGATCAGCTCGCCCACCGTGCGCAGACGGCGGTTGCCGAAGTGGTCGATGTCGTCGGTCTCGACGACGACCTCGCCGCCGCCCGCGGCCGGCATCGTCTCCTCGCCGGCGTGCAGGCGGACGAGGTACTCGATGGTCGCGACGATGTCCTCGTCGGTCAGCGTGCCCTGGGTGATGTCGGCCTGGACGCCCAGCTTCTTGTTGATCTTGTAGCGGCCGACCTTGGCCAGGTCGTACCGCTTCGGGTTGAAGTACAGGTTCTCGAGCAGCGCCTGCGCCGACTCCTTGGTCGGCGGCTCACCCGGACGCAGCTTGCGGTAGATGTCCAGCAGAGCGTCGTCCTGGCCGGAGGTGTGGTCCTTTTCCAGCGTCGCCCGCATCGACTCGTACTGGCCGAAACGCTCCAGAATCTGGTCGTTGGTCCAGCCCAGCGCCTTCAGCAGCACCGTGACCGGCTGCTTGCGCTTGCGGTCGATGCGCACGCCGACGCTGTCGCGCTTGTCGATCTCGAACTCCAGCCACGCGCCGCGCGACGGGATGACCCGGCAGCCGTACAGGTCCTTGTCGGAGGTCTTGTCGACGGAACGGTCGAAATAGACGCCCGGCGACCGCACGAGCTGGGAGACCACGACACGCTCGGTGCCGTTGATGATGAAGGTGCCCTTCGACGTCATGAGCGGGAAGTCGCCCATGAACACCGTCTGGCTCTTGATCTCACCTGTGGTGTTATTGATGAACTCCGCCGTGACGAACATCGGGGCGGAGTAGGTCATGTCCTTGTCTTTGCACTCATCGACTGAGTACTTGGGCGGCTCGAACCTGTGATCCCGGAACGACAGGGACATGGTTCCGGAGAAGTCCTCGATGGGACTAATCTCCTCGAAGATCTCTTCGAGACCGGATTGGGTCGGAATGTCCTTGCGCCCGGCCCGGCGAGCCGCCTCGACCCGGCCCTTCCATCTCTCGTTCCCGAGCAGCCAGTCGAAGGACTCGGTCTGCAGGGCGAGAAGGTCGGGTACTTCGAGCGGCTCCTCGATACGTGCGAACGACACGGTACGGGGACCGGCGGGTACGGCGGAGGCGTTGCGCGAGGCTGCCAACAGATGTCCTTCCGAGGGCTCGCGGACTGACTACACGCACGCCAGACGACCAGGACTAAGAGTTACTCAGAGAGACGGTCGTCAAAGGGCAGCGCAAAGGGGCAGTGTAGCCGATCGGCATACACCTGTCCACTCCGCTATCGCTCTGCGCTCCACGTTGGTGGCAGCATCACCCGTCAGCGCCGAAACGTCAAGCCCGAGAGCCGACATTTCGCCTAACCGACCGGCGTCACGCTGGGTTTTTCCGCCCTCGAAACCAAGCGATCGCCGGGGACCCAGTCCCTACCCGGGACCGGAGACGGGTAACGCTCAGTCACGCGAACGGCCCAACGCTGACCGTCCGCCAACGCTGCCGTGCCCTGGATACCCATCCCCAGCCCTGGTCTAAACCTGTCTTTTGCTAACAATTTAGGCACGGGGTCAGGGGACGGGCGTGTCACCCAGCAGCGTGGACAGCCGGGCGGCCTTCCAGCCGTCGCCCTGCGTCACCATCACCAGGCGCGCTCTCCCCTGGCTGACCTGCTGCTTCGGCCCTTTTTGACCCGGTCCGGAGCGTGTCGTGACCACGTTCACGAACAGCAGCACCCGGACCTCTTCCGGGGTCGCCGACTCCACGCCGGCCGCCGCCACGACCGCGTGCTGCACCGTCTTCCGCTCGCGGGCCTGCGGCCCGAGCGTCTTGGCCAGCGTCCGGTAGTGCTCCGCCAGCTGCCCGGTGGCGTGCGCGCCCGCCCTCAGCATGTCCCGCTCGATCGTACGGTAGTCGTACGACAACATGTCGGGCGCGTAGGACCTGGCGGCCGCGAGCGCCTCCCCGGCCGCCCGCTCGGCGGCCCGCAGGCGCCGCAGGTCGAGCAGCAGCCACACGGCGGCCACGGCCAGCCCGGCCGCCACGAGGACCGCCAGCACCCTCGCCAGGCGCCTCACTGCACCAGCTCCGCCCGGGAGACCAGCCACAGGCCCGAGGCTCTTGTGACGTCCATGCGCCAGCGGAAGAAGCGCTCCTCGGGCGGGTCCTTCCTGCCGTCCTCCCAGTGGATCACCGCGTCGCCGACGACCAGCACCTGCGCGGTACGGCGGTCGCGGTCGATGGAGGCGAGCGCGGACGCCCGCAACACCCCCGTCTGGACCACCTTGTTCTTCAGCGTGGCGGCCCGCAGCGCCGCCTGCCCGGCGGCGTACTTCTCTCGTTGCCGGCCGGTGGAGGTCGCCAGCGCGCGCTTGATGTCGTCGTCGATGCGGCGGTGGTCGATCGACATGAGGCTCACGGCGTGCGCCGCGGCGGCCTGTACGGCCATCTCACGGTCTTGGAGGGCCGCGAGGGCCTCCGTACGGGCCCGGGCGAGGTAGTGGACCGCCAGGGCCGTCACGGCCACGAGGAGGACGAGCCCTACGGTCAGAGCGCGCCGCATCCCCGCACCTCCTGAGCACCCCGTCCGTCTCGGCCCGATCGCGTCCGCGGATCGACGGCCGTGTCCGGCCGTCGGACGCTGTCTACGCCGCACGATAGATCAACGGGCCCGCCCTGCCCATAGGGTCTGGATCCCGTACGGTTCACGGGCACGCGAAAGGGGCGGTCCCATCCGGCACCTGGATGGACCCGCCCCTTCGGTGAAGCGTGGAACTTACTTGACCGTGACGGTCGCGCCGGCGCCCTCCAGGGCGGCCTTCGCCTTCTCGGCCTGCTCCTTGTTGACCTTGCCCTCGAAGACCGGCTTCGGAGCGCCGTCCACGAGGTCCTTGGCCTCCTTGAGGCCCAGGCTCGTCAGGGCGCGGATCTCCTTGATGACCTGGATCTTCTTGTCGCCGGCGGCCTCGAGGATGACCTCGAACTCGTCCTGCTCCTCGGCCTCCTCGGCGGCGGCGGCACCGCCACCGGCGGCCGGAGCGGCGGCCACGGCCACGGGGGCGGCGGCCTTGACGTCGAAGGTCTCCTCGAAGACCTTCACGAACTCGGACAGCTCAAGGAGGGTCATCTCCTTGAAGGTCTCGAGCAGCTCCTCGGTGCTGAGCTTCGCCATGATGTGTTCCTCCAATGGATCTAGCAAAAACGTGTTAAGGGACCGCGGTGCGCGCTTTCCCCCGTCCGCTTCGCGGACCTACTCGCCGGCCTCTTCGCGCTTGGCGCGCAGAGCCTCGGCCAGTCGAGCCATGGTGGTGGGCAGCGCGGCGAAGGTGGCGGCAGCCTGGGACTGCTTGGCCTTCAGTGCGCCGGCCAGCTTCGCGAGGAGCACCTCACGGGACTCAAGGTCGGCAAGCTTCGTGATCTCTTCGGGGGTCATCGACTTGCCGTCGACGACACCACCCTTGATCACCAGGAGGGGGTTGGCCTTGGCGAAGTCACGCAGACCCTTGGCCGCCTCCACCACGTCGCCCTTGACGAACGCGATGGCGGTCGGGCCCTGGAGCAGGTTGTCCAGGGCGGTGATCCCGGCGCTGTTGGCCGCGATCTTGGTGAGCGTGTTCTTCGCCACGGCGAACTTCGCATTCCCACCGAGAGAAACACGCAGCTCCTTGAGCTGAGCGACGGTGAGACCGCGGTATTCGGTCAGAACGGCGGCGCTGGATCCCTCGAACTCGCTCTTGAGCTCGGCGATCGCGACGCTCTTCTCCGCCTTCGCCATGGGCCTCCTTCCAGATGTGCCGCCGGAGAAGGCCTTCAGAAAACAGACAAGCCCCGGCGCAGGCGCACGGGGCTTGGACGACGTCGAACGTCCTCAAGCATCTCCACACCTACGCGGGCCGTCCACTCACGTGGATCCTTCGGTCACCGGGCTGCACGCCCCGTGACGACCGGCGGTCTTCGGCAGGAGGTAGCTTACGTTGTCAACCGTCTGGACGCCAAATCAGCCGCCGGACGGCTGCCGCGGCGTCTGCGGCAGCTCGCCGACCTGGTCGGCGGCCGGCGCCTCGATCGAGACCGGCTCGTTGAACGACTTGAACATCACGGTGGCCTTGACGGTGCCGTCGCCCGGCTCGCCGCCGCTCAGCTCGACCTTGCGCGGCAGGCCCTGCGCGTCGATCCAGGCGTCGAACTTGACGTCCTCGGCGCTCTTGGCCAGCCCGCTCCGCACGTGCTCGCGCTCGTCCTCGGGAAGCTGCTTGACCGCCTCGTCCACCGGGAACGTGCCCGAGTAGTGGGTCGTGTCCACCCCGCCGACCTGCTCGCCGCCCACCGGCTTGACGTCCTTGGACGCCGTGAGCAGGGCGGCGCTCGTCTTCAGGTCGAACTGCCGGGCCTGGGCGAGGTACTGGTCGACGTTCACGCCGGCCTCGGAGCCGAGCCGCCCGAGGTCGAGCTTGACCCACGGCTTGGTGGCGCCCACGAGGGTCTTGAGCATGTCGAGCTTCACGTACGCCACGTCGCCCTGGAGGATCACCCGTACGCCGCCGGGCACGTTCTGCCCGTTGAACGACACCTGGCTGAGGTTGATCTCGGAGGCGAGCTGCGGGGTCTTCTGGTAGAGCATCGTCCCCTGGACGAAGCCGCCGTGACCGCTCTTGGCGTCGGTCACGTTGACGACGAGGTCCGCGGCGTAGGTGTTGACCTCGTCGGCCTTCTGCGCGGTCTGCTGGATGACCTCGGCCGCCGAGAGCGTGACGTTCTGGAGAGACGGAGTCGCGGTCGTCCCGCATCCCGCGACCGTGATCGCGGCCACCGCTCCGGCGGCCACCAGTAGACGTCGCATTGCTTCCATCCCTTTCGTTATCCCCCTTTACCTGCCCTTGACCCTATGCGCCCGACGGCGCGAGCGCGCCGACACCGAACAAACCCCCATCAGCGCTGCACAATCCCTGCACATTCGCGGTAGTTCGTGCGCCTCTCCCCGCCGCACGGCGCGAGCACGCACCGCGATCCGAAGACACGCGAAAGCCCCCGCCCGGAGAGGGCGGGGGCTTTCGTTACGTATCGGCCGAGGCGACGGCTCAGGCGTCGATCTCGGCGGTCATCGCCCGCGTCACGTTGGGGTCGACCGGGATGCCCGGGCCCATGGACGTGGTGAAGGTGACCTTCTTGAGGTAACGGCCCTTGGCCGCCGACGGCTTGAGACGCAGCACCTCGTCCAGCGCCGCGGCGTAGTTCTCCACGAGCTGGCGGTCCTCGAAGGACGCCTTGCCGATGATGAAGTGCAGGTTCGCGTGCCGGTCGACCCGGAACTCGATCTTTCCGCCCTTGATGTCGCTGACGGCCTTGGCCACGTCGGGCGTGACGGTGCCGGTCTTCGGGTTCGGCATGAGGCCGCGGGGGCCGAGCACGCGGCCCAGACGACCGACCTTGCCCATCATGTCCGGGGTGGCGACGACCGCGTCGAAGTCGAGACGGCCCTTGGACACCTCGTCGATCAGGTCGTCGGAGCCGACGATGTCCGCGCCCGCCGCGCGAGCCTCCTCGGCACGGTCACCGGTCGCGAAGACCAGGACCCGGGCGGTCTTGCCGGTGCCGTGCGGGAGGTTGACGGTGCCGCGGACCATCTGGTCGGCCTTGCGCGGGTCGACGCCCAGCCGCAGGGCGACCTCGACGGTCGCGTCGAACTTCGTGGTCGCGGTCTTCTTGGCCAGCCGTACGCCTTCGAGCGGGCTGTACAGGGTCGTGCGGTCGACCTCGGCCGCCGCGTTCTTCCAGTTCTTGCTGCGCTTCACTTCATGCTCCTCGTGGAGTTCGTGGTCCGGGCCCGCGCTTCGGCCCTCCCACAGCGTTTGGTTGCCGTGCCTGCGGCGCGGCGCCTGCGGCTTGAGTGGCTTTGGTTCTGCCGCCTAGCTGTGCCGCGCCTCTCGCGGTGCCGCCGAGAGTCAGTCGGTGATGGTGATGCCCATGGAGCGGGCGGTGCCGGCGATGATCTTCTCGGCGGCCTCGACGGTGTAGGCGTTGAGGTCCGGCAGCTTGGTCTCGGCGATCTGGCGAAGCTGCTCGCGGGTCAGCTTGCCCACCTTGTCCTTGTGCGGGTTAGAGCTGCCCTTCTGCAGACCCGCGGCCTTCTTGATCAGCTCGGGCGCCGGCGGCGTCTTCGTGACGAAGGTGAAGCTGCGGTCTTCGTAGATCGTGATCTCGACGGGGATGATGTTGCCCCGCTGGCTCTCCGTCGCGGCGTTGTACTGCTTGACGAAGTCCATGATGTTGACGCCGTGCGGACCGAGCGCGGTACCGACCGGCGGCGCGGGGGTGGCCTGGCCAGCGGGAAGCTGGACCTTCACCAGTGCCGCGACTTTCTTCTTTGGAGGCATTTGTCCTTCTCCGGGTCCTTTGTCCTACAAAAGCCTCACGGGCACGCCAAAACAGGGGCGTGCGTGAGGACGGCTATCGAGTCTACGCGAGGCGGTCAGATCTTCGAGACCTGGTTGAACGACAGCTCAACCGGGGTCTCGCGGCCGAAGATCGAGACGAGGACCTTGAGCTTCTGCGACTCGGCGCTGATCTCGCTGACCGTGGCCGGCAGCGTGGCGAACGGCCCGTCCATGACCGTGACGGACTCGCCGATCTCGAAGTCGACGGTCGCGGTGGTCGTCTTGGTCGTGGCCTTCTTGACTTCCTCGGTGGGCTCCGGGGCGAGCAGCTTGGCGACCTCGTCGAGGTTCAGCGGGCTCGGCTTGTTGGACAGGCCGACGAAGCCGGTCACACCGGGCGTGTTGCGCACCGCGGCCCAGGACTCGTCGGTCAGGTCCATCCGGACCAGGACGTAACCGGGAAGCACGCGCTCCTTAATCGGAGTCTTCTTGCCGCCCTTGAACTCCGTGATCGTATGGGTCGGCACCTCGACCTGGAAGATGTAGTCCTCCATGTTGAGGGACCCGATACGGCTCTCGATGTTCTGCTTCACGCGGTTCTCGTAACCGGCGTACGAGTGGATGACGTACCACTCGCCGATCTGACCGCGAAGCTGACGCTTGAACTCCTCGACCGGGTCGACGTCCGGGAGGACGTCACCGTCCTCGTCGACCTGCTGGCCGGCCTCGGCCGAGTCTTCGCCGCCGTCGCCGCCGTCTGAGTCGGCGGCCGTGGTCTTCTCGACCTCTGCTACGGCCTCGTCCTGCTCGGTGCCCCACTCGTCATGCTCGTCATGGGAGCGGTCGGCCGGCATCGGGGACTCGGACACGGGACTCTTCCTTCTTCGCTTGGTGTCTTGACGTGCTACGACGCCTCGGGCGGGATCAGGATCCGCCGAAGAGCCAAAGCACTGCCTTACCCAGCAGCGTATCGATCCCGAACACGAACCCAACCATGATCAACACGAAGACCAGGACAACAACTGTGTACGAGATCAAGTCATTGCGCCGGGGCCAGATGACCTTGCGCAGCTCGGCGACGACCTGCCGGTAGAACAGAGCGGGCGAGGTGCGCTTTGCCTTCTTCTCTTTGGTCGGCTTGCCTGGCTTGCCAGCGGTCTCGCCGCGGGTGTCGATCGCCACAGTCCTCACCTGATCCGTCGTGTCCGTCGCAAATGCGGCGCGCTTTCACGCCATTGTTGCGCGGACCGCACTCCGCAGGGCACGAGGGACTCGAACCCCCAACCGCCGGTTTTGGAGACCGGTGCGCTACCAATTGCGCTAGTGCCCTAAGCCGTGCACCACGATACCCGAGAAACACGCCGAAGCGTCCGTTCCGTCGTTCACGTGGCCCACTAGTCGGTGAAGTGTACGCGAGGTTCACCGCTCCGTCGAACCACATGGTCAGCACGCCGCCCGGAGGCGGCCCGGGTGCCGTTCGTGTACGGGTCAAACCTACCGTGCGATCCCGTCCGCATCATGGATATGGAGACGAAACCGCGCGGCGCGTCTGGAACGATGGAGGCATGACCCGACCTCGCATCTCCGCACGTATATCCGCGATCTCCGAGTCCGCGACTCTGGCCGTGGACGCCAAGGCCAAGGCGATGAAGGCGGCCGGTCGCCCGGTCATCGGCTTCGGCGCCGGCGAGCCCGACTTTCCCACGCCCGACTACATCGTCGAGGCGGCCGTCGAGGCGTGCCGGAACCCCAGGTTCCACAAGTACACGCCGGCCGGGGGCCTGCCCGAGCTCAAGCAGGCGATCGCCGACAAGACGCTGCGCGACAGCGGGTTCCAGGTCGAGGCCAGCCAGGTCCTGGTGACGAACGGCGGCAAGCAGGCGGTCTACGAGGCGTTCGCCACGCTGCTCGACCCCGGTGACGAGGTCCTGGTCGTGGCGCCGTACTGGACGACGTACCCGGAGGCGATCAAGCTCGCGGGCGGCGTCCAGGTCGACGTGGTCACCGACGAGACCACCGGCTACCTCGCCTCGGTCGAGCAGCTCGAGGAGAAGCTGACCGAGCGCACCAAGGTGCTGCTGTTCGTCTCGCCGTCCAACCCCACGGGGGCCGTCTACAGCCCCGCCCAGGTCGAGGAGATCGGCCGCTGGGCGCTGGACAAGGGCCTGTGGGTCGTGACCGACGAGATCTACGAACACCTGGTCTACGGCGCGGCGAAGTTCTCCAGCATCGCCACCGCCGTGCCCGAGCTGCGCGACCGGGTCGTCGTGCTGAACGGCGTGGCCAAGACGTACGCGATGACCGGCTGGCGGGTGGGCTGGCTGATCGGCCCGTCGGACGTGGTCAAGGCGGCGACGAACCTGCAGTCCCACGCCACCTCCAACGTCTCCAACGTCGCCCAGGCCGCCGCGCTCGCCGCGGTCTCCGGCGACCTGTCGGCCGTCGCCCAGATGCGCACCGCGTTCGACCGCCGCCGCCAGACCATGGTGCGGATGCTCAACGAGATCCCCGGCGTGGTCTGCCCCGAGCCGCTCGGCGCGTTCTACGCGTACCCGTCGGTCAAGGCCCTGCTGGGCAAGGAGATCCGCGGCAAGCGCCCGCAGTCCTCCGCCGAGCTGGCCGAGCTCATCCTGGAGGAGGCCGAGGTCGCGCTGGTGCCCGGCGAGGCGTTCGGCACCCCCGGCTACTTCCGCCTGTCGTACGCCCTGGGCGACGACGACCTGGTCGAGGGCGTCAGCCGGGTTGCCAAGCTCCTGGCCGAGGCGCACTGAAGCCGAGATATACGGAGAAGCCGAGATGCGCTGAAACGCCGCCGCCCGCCGAGGCGACAAGGCACGCTCAGTAGCTGAGACCACCGAGATGACGAGGCGCACTGAGTGGCCGAGCAGGCCGAAATGACGAAGCGCGCTCGGTAGCCGAGCACGCCGAGACGACAAGGCGCGGCGGCGTCACGAACCCGGCACGAAGGCCCGATCCCCACCACACGGGACCGGGCCTTCGTCATTCCGCGGACCGGGGCGCTCGCCCGCGCTGAGCGGGGTTCAGGACCACAGCACGCAGATGGGGGCGGCGACGATCTTCTCGTCCAGCTCGTGGACGCGCGGGCCGGTGTGCAGGACGACACCTGCCACGAAGCGGTCGCCCAGTTCGTCCCGCAGCCACCGCAGGTGCTTCGCGTCGTCGTGGCGCGGGGTGGCCGCCGCCTTGACCTCGATCCCGATCACCCGCCCCATGCCGAGTTCCAAGACGATGTCGACCTCGTGCCGTCCCTGGTCCTGACGCAGGTGGTAGACGCGGGGCCGGCTGTCGCACGCCGGCGCCTCCGCACGCAGCTGCTGGACCACGAAGGTGTCCAGCAGCCGGCCGAGCAGATCGCCGTCGCGGATGATCGCCTGCGCGTCCACCCGCAGCAGGGCCGCGGCCAGCGCCGCGTCGACCAGATACCGCTTGGGCCCGCGGATCAGCCGCTTCAGCCGGTTGCTGAACCAGGCCGGCACCTTGTCCACGATGAGGAGATCACGCAGGAGACGCTCGTACGCCTCCCCCGTGCGGGCGTTGACGTTCGCCGCGTCATAGAGCGTCTTGTCCGTGACCACACCGGCGGTGTTGAGGGCCAGCGCCTCCAGATAGGCCCGCAGGCGCACCGGGTCGCGCCGCCCGTCCAGGGTCTCGATGTCCCGCGTGAGCATCTGCTCGACGTAGCTGTCCAGCCAGCGCACCCGCACCGGAGCGGGCATCCGCTGAGCCTCGGGAAAGCCGCTGCGCAACGCCAGATCGACATAGCCGGCCAGATCGGGCGGCTGTGCCGGCGCGGCGAGATCCTCGACCCGCCCCTGGGCGAGCAGATCGGCGAACGAGGGCCTGCCCGTCCCGCCCGTGAACTCCTTGACCGCCAGCCCCATCATGTCGATGCGTACGACTCGCCCTGTTCCAGGCCAGGTCCGGCCGCCGAAGTCCGACCACACGGAGCCGGTGAGGATGAAGCGACCCGGCCGGTGGTCGTCGTCCACCGCTCGTTTGACCGCCCCGAGCACTTCGGGGACGACCTGCCACTCGTCCAGCAGGACGGGCTCCTTGAGCCCGCGCAGGGCGACATCCGGGTCAGCCAGGAAGGCGGCGTTCTCGCTGTCGCGATCGAGCCGCACCACGGTTTCGACGTGTCGCTGCGCGGTGGTGGTCTTCCCCGTGGCCCGTGGACCGACCAACATGATCGCCGGCAGTGTCGCGAAGACGTCATCGATGATCGGATCCACGAGCCGCGGGATGTAGGAATCGCGGCTCATCCGGGCACAGTACCAATCTCACCCAGCCACGAGTACCAAGATGACCCAGGCTGCGGTACCAAGATGACCCAGGCCGGAGTACAAAGATGACCCACTTCTCAGTGCCCGTGCCGCACCTGGTGCCGCGTGAAGCGGGCGTCCCGCCTCTCGCCCGTCTCGGGCAGTTGCTTGCCTGTGGGTAGTAAGGGATTTTCCGCCCGGATGCCTCCTCCGGCTGGGCCGAGGGGCACGGGGCTGCACCTTCACCTGGGACATCCCCGACGTACTGCGGGCGAGGCGGGGCGTCCGACGAGGCCGAGCGGCGCCAGAAAGGAGGCGGTAAGGGCGGCGGGTCACTTGTCGAGGGCGACCCCTGCGGCGATCTTCTTGAGCTCCCTGTCGGCCGCGGCGTCGCCGATCTCGGACACGTAGTCGGGGCTCATCATGACCTCGACCCCGACACCGGGCGCGAGGGTCCACGCGATCGTCCGGGTGCCTCCGTCGATGACCCGGTCGCCGCCCTCGGACACGTTCATCAGGTACGCCTTCTTGCCGTCGACCTCGATCGGCTTCGCACCCTGGGCGGCGAAGCCCTTGAGCCGCTTGGCGAAGTCCTCGGCGGCCTGCTTCCGGTAGACGATCATCTGGACGCTGTACATGCCGGGTTCCAACCCCGGCTTCGCCCAGCTCGTGGTGTAGCTCCGCGTGCCGAACCCGTCCTTCGCGGACCACTTGCCCCATTCGAGCCCCTCGGGCAGGTAGCCGACGTGCACACCGCCGAGCGTCCGGCCGTCCCCGAGGTTGCCGAGGTCCTGGGGCATAGGTGCGTCCCCCGCCGTGGCACCGGGGGACGGGATGGGCGCGACGGCGACCACGATCGTGACCGCCGCCCCGGCGGGAGCGGTCGTCCCGGGCTGCGGCATCTGACCGTAGACCGTCCCCGCGGGGGCCTCGTCGGTGGTGATCTCGGTGACCCGCACCGTGTAGCCGGCCTCTTTGAGGATCGGAGAGGCCTCCGCGGCGGTCTTGCCGATCAGGTCCGGGACGATGATCCCCGGCACGGCGACCGTGTCGTCCGCGCCGATCGGGGACGCGCCCGGCGTGCCGCCGGCGTTCGTCCCGGTGAGGACGCCTCCGGCCGGTGCGGTGCCGGGCCCGGCGGTCAACGCCACGGGCACCCCCACCGCGACCGCCGCGGTGACCAGGGCCGCTCCCGCCAGACGAAACCGCACCACGTGCCGCCGGTTGCGCCGCCGGATGGCTTGGCCCAGCATCGGCGGCGCCTGCACGTCGGCCACCTGGGCGGCCATGGCGTCTCTCAGCGCCTCTTCGACGTTCATGCGGAAACCCCTTCCAAGCTCTCCATACGCGCTCGCACGCGGGCCAGGCCACGGGCGGCCTGGCTCTTGACGGTGCCGACCGAGCAGCCGAGCAGCGCGGCGGTCTCGGCTTCGGACATGTCCTCCCAGTAACGGAGGACCAGGACGGCCCGCATGCGGGCCGGGAGCCTTCGCAACTCGGCGATGAGCACGTCGCGAAGGCCGAAGTCGGGCGACTCCACGGACGTCTCCGGAGGCTGGGCGAAGGTGATCTCCTGAAGCACCCTGCGCCGTCTGGCCCTGCTGATCGCGCCGTTCACCACGACCCGGCGCGCGTACGCCTCGGGGTTGTCGTGGCGAATGCGCGGCCAGTGGCGATACACCTTCTCCAGTGCGCTCTGGACCATGTCCTCGGCGTCGGAGGCCGAGGCGCCGCAGACCAGGATCGCGGTGCGCAGAAGAGCGGTGGTGCGCGCGGCCAGGAACTCGTCGAAAGCCGCCTCGTCTTCTTCGGTCATGAGCTCCCCTTTCGCCCCTCCCCAACGCACCAATCAGCCGACGGGTTGTCAGCGGAATGCGGCAACATATGGAGATGGCACGTCCACTCAACACGCTCCCCAAAGCACATCTGCACCTGCACTTCACCGGCTCGATGCGCCACTCGACCCTGATCGAGCTCGCCCGGGAGCAGGGCGTCCATCTCCCCGACGCGCTGGTGGAGGACTGGCCGCCGAAACTGCGGGCGACCGACGAGCGCGGCTGGTTCCGGTTCCAGCGGCTGTACGACATCGCGCGCTCGGTGCTGCGCCGCCCGCAAGACGTCTACCGCCTGCTGCGCGAGGCCGCCGAGGACGAGGCCCAGGAAGGGTCACGCTGGCTGGAGATCCAGGTCGATCCGTCCGGGTACGCCCAGCGCTTCGGCGGGCTGACCGAGACGCTCGAACTCATCCTCGACGCGACGGAGAAAGCCGCCCGGAACGCCGGGATCGGCATGGCGGTGATCGTGGCCGCCAACCGCACGCGGCACACGCTCGACGCCAGGACCCTGGCCCGCCTGGCCGCCCAGTACGAGGGCAAGGGCGTGGTCGGCTTCGGCCTGTCCAACGACGAACGGCGCGGCCGGGCCAGGGACTTCGAGCACGCCTTCCGGATCGCCAAGCGCGCCGAGCTGCTCGCGGTGCCGCACGGCGGCGAGCTGCTGGGCGCGGCGAGCGTCGCCGAGTGCCTGGACGACCTGGGCGCCGACCGGGTCGGCCACGGGGTGCGGGCGGCCGAATCGCCCCGGCTGATGGAGCGGCTGGCCGACCGGCAGATCACCTGCGAGGTGTGCCCGCTGTCCAACGTGGGCCTCGGCGTGGCGGAACGGCCCGAGGACGTGCCGCTGCGGCGGCTGTTCGACGCCGGGGTGCCGATCGCGCTCGGCGCCGACGACCCGCTGCTGTTCGGCGCCCGGCTGCTGCCGCAGTACGAACTCGCGCGAGACGTGTACGGCTTCGGCGACGCGGAGATCGCCGAGCTCGCCCGGCAGTCGATCCGGTCGTCCGCGGCGCCCGACACGGTGAAGAAGGAGTTGCTGAGCGAGGTGGACGCCTGGCTCGCCACCCCCGAGTGAGCCGCCTCCGGCAACCGGGCCTCCGAGCGCGTCACCCACCGGCGCCGTTGACGGAAACCGGCCCCGGCGTCCTCGCGAGCCCGATCCGAAGCACGCCCATGATCACGCGGATGAACGTTTCATACGGTCAACAGACCAAGGAGGCGGCCGGCACGCCTCGGCGCGTCTTCACGGCACCCTGCCGCGGCCGCACCCGCCGCCGAAGATCGTCGCGCTCTCATACAGATCGCGACGCGGTGCGCCCCCACCCGGCTTCGCCTGTGGCCGGCGGCGCGGCGCGGGTCGCCGCACACCGTGGTTCGTCGCGATCTCGCTGGTCGGCAGCACGCAGCTCGGAGACTCTCCGGCCCCGATGCGGGATGTGGCCATGCGAATGAACGTTTCATGCGGTCAGCGGACCGAGGAGGCGATCCGTACGGCTTCGGCGTGGTCCGGCCCTTCAAGCCGTAGGCCGACGAGCCCGTGCTGCCAGATGAGGGTCGGCCCCGCCACTCGCTCCTCGCGTGGCTCGCCCCCGCCCGAGGGCACGTACGACACACCATGAGGGCGCGGAATCCACCATCCGCCGACGGCGCTCACCTGCTCCGGCCAGGGCTCCCCGAGTTCCTTGTGCCAGACGACGCCAAGTGTCCCGTCGAACTCGTCGAGCCGGACGCCCGGCCACAGCAGCGTCACCACCCGGCCGCCGTCGGCCAGGCGGACGTCGGCCGGCTCGCCCAGGGCGGATGGCACCGCGATGGGGAACCGAACGGCCCGCCGCGCCTCCTCCAGCGTCACCCGGCGCTCGCCGGGCAGCGGGCCGGGCACCCCCGTGGGCAGCGGCCCGGCGCCGCCGACGTGGATCTCGACTCCCGCGAAACGCAGCACCGACACGACCGCCGCCCGGCCCTGCGGGGTGGCTCCGAGCAGCACGGCTGCCAAAACCGCCACCACCGCCGCCGTCAGGCGCGGCGACGGCCGCCACGAGGCGTGCCGCTGTGCCCGCCGTCGGCGGGGAAGCCGGGCCGATCCCCTCTCCGTCTCACCGTCGCGCACCGGCTCCGCCTCGACGCCCTCCAGACGGGCGCGTACGGCACGCGCCACGTCGGCGGGGGGCGGCACGGGCCCGCCCAGGTCCGCGCCGAGGGCCCGCAGCCGCGCCTCGAGATCCTCCAGCGCCATGCGGTCGTGGTCATCCGAGGTGCTCACGGCCCACCTCCTCCCGCAGGCGCCGCAGAGCCCGGAACGTCCGCGACTTCACCGTGCCGAGCCGTACGCCGAGGACCTCGGCCGTCTCCGCCTCGGACAACTGCAGGAAATACCGGCAGACCACGGCTTCGCGTTCCCCGTCGGGCAGCGCGCGTACGGCCGCGAGCAGGCGATCCCTGCCGTCGGCGTCCACGGCCGCGCCCTCCGGGTCCTCGCGATCCCCGGGCCCGTACGGCTCCCGCTCGCGGCCCAGCCGTACGGCGAGGTCGGAGCGGCGGCCACGCGACCGCGTGAGGTCGTGGGTCTCGTTCGCCACGATGCGCAGCAGCCAGGGGCGGAAGGACGAGCCCCGGCGGAAGCTCTTCAGGTGGCGGAACGCCTTGACGAACGCCTCCTGGACCACGTCCTCCGCCTCATCGGCCGCCCCGAGCAGGCTCGCCGTGCGGTGGGCGACCGCGCTGTATCGGGTGACCAGCACCTCGTAGGCGTCGAGATCACCGGCGAGCGCGCGGGTCACTGCCTCGTCGTCGTCCATGGGGTTGTCGGGGGGCGGAACGCCGGACGGCCTGCAGGGGGAAAGCCGGGCGGTGGGTGAAGCCTACGAGCGGGCGGGCATCCCGTCCACAGTGCGCCCGTGACCTGTCAACCAGCGCACCGAAGACCGCGGCTCATCGAACGAGTCCACGAGGGCATAGGCCGCGAAGCGAACGCCGCCCAACGGATGCCCGACGCACAAGCGCACCGAAGACCGCGGCGCATCGAACGGGTCTGCTGGGGCATGGGCCACGAAGCGAACTGCCCGTGACCACGCACGAGCCCACAGAAAGCGCGGCGCATCGAACGGGTCCACGAGGGCATAGGCCGTCCAGCGAAGCGAACCCCCGCCGATCAGGCGGGCACTACACTTTCCACGACCGTCAGCGCGCAGATCGAGGATCTTATGTCTGGGTATGACCGAGTAGTCCAGCCGGCGGCCGGGGACGAGGCTCTAGAGAACCACCTCGGCGGCGACGAGGCCAAGAACTACCGGCAGTACGAATTCGACATGGTCGCGCCGCACGTCGGGCGGTCGCTGCTGGAGGTCGGCTCGGGTCTCGGGCACTTCGCCGAGCAGTTCCTGCCGCGCCTGGACCGGCTCGTGGTGAGCGACTTCGATCCCTACTGCGTCGAGCAGCTGCACAAGAGGTTCGCCGACCGCCCGAACGTGTCGGTGCTTCAGTTCGGCCTGCCGACCGACATCCCGCTGGACGAGCCGGTCGACACCGTCGTGATGATGAACGTCCTCGAGCACATCGAGGAGGACGCCGAGGCGCTGCGCTCGCTGGCCAAGGTGACGACCCCCGGTGGCCGGATCGTCATCTGGGTGCCCGGATATATGCAGCTCTACGGGGACTTCGACCGCAAGGTGGGGCATGTCCAGCGCTACACCCCCGCCACGCTGCGCAAGACGGTCACCGACGCCGGCCTCGCCATCCAGGTGCTCAAGCCGATCAACTTCCTCGGCGGCATCGCCTGGTGGGCGGCGGTGCGACGGGGCGGCGTCGGCTACCCCGACCCCAGGCTCGTCAAGATCTACGACCGGACCGTCGTGCCGATGACGCGGTTCATCGAGCGGTTCATCCGCCCGCCGTTCGGCCAGACCGTCTTCTGCGTGGCCCGCGTCCCCGGCTAGTGCGTCGTCCGCCGACGCTCGCCGGGGTGGAGGGAGCGAGGCGCAACGGAAGCCCGGACCGGGCCTCGCGAAAATTCCGAGCCTGCGGGAATTCGCGTGGGTGGAGCGAGGCGGGCTTTGTGAGGACCGGAGACTTCTCTCCGGCATAGCGACCAACCCGGCCGACGCTCGCGGGACAAACCCAGCCGAGCAACCGGACCCAGCCGAGCCGAAGGAAGCGAGAGCAGCATCCGCCCGCGCTCGCGACGGGCGGCATTTCACTCCCTGGCCTAGCGCGAGAGCGGAGCGGGGCCTTTGGGGCGTGGCCGTCGTGGGACCGCCGTACAGGGCGGAAAGTTCTCGTCACGCGCCTGCCGGAGGCGGGTATCGAATGCCTCCATGTGCGACCAAGGCCACGGACCTTGCACAATGGGTCCCCCATGACTGAAACCAGGATCCTCGTGGTCGAGGACGAGCCGAACATCCGGGACATCGTGGAAGTCGCCCTCCGATTCCACGGTTTCCAGGTGACGGCCGTGGGCACGGGCGCCGCGGCGCTCGGCGAGGTCGCGCGGGACCAGCCCGACCTGGTCGTCCTCGACGTGATGCTGCCCGACATCGATGGCTTCGAGGTGTGCCGACGGATTCGCGCCGACGGCGTGCATCCTCCCGTCATCTTCCTCACCGCGCGCGACGCGGTCGCCGACACCGTACGCGGCCTGACGCTGGGCGGGGACGACTACGTCACCAAACCCTTCTCCGTCGAGGCGCTGGTCGCGCGGATCCGCGCCGTGCTGCGGCGTACGACCGTGCCCGAGGCGGCCGAGCGGGCGCACGGGCCGATCCTGCGGGTCGCCGACCTGGAGCTCGACGAGGCGCGCTGGGAGGTGCGGCGCGGCGGCGTCCCCGTGGAGCTGTCGCCGACCGAGTTTCGCCTGCTGGCCTTCCTGATGGCCAACGCGGGTCTGGTGCTCACCAAGCGGCGGCTGCTGGAGGAGGTCTGGGGCTACGGCGGAAGCTCGCAGGTGCTGGAGACCTACATCTCCTACCTGCGCCGCAAGCTCGACCCGCTCGGACCGCCGCTCATCCACACCCAGCGCGGCATCGGATATTCGCTGCGCCCGCCTCAGGACGCGTGACGGCGTCGTGATGTCGCTCAGGACGCGCCTGCTCGCCGGGCTGCTCGGGGTGAGCGCGGTCCTGCTCGTCGTGCTCTCCCTGGTCAGCGTCCTCGTTCTGCGCGGGCACCTGCGTACGCGGCTGGAGGGGCAGGTGGTGGCGGCGACCGTCACGGCGGCACGCCGGGTGGTGGTGGGCGACCCGCTGGAGCAGGCGCTGACCGGCTCCACCTACGCCCTCGCCGTGTACAACCTCTCCGAGAACCGCGCCCACCTGGCCGGCGGCGACGCGGAGGACGCCGCCGCCGTCCCGGGGCTGACCGAGGCGCTGGGCAAGGACAAGCTGCTGGCGTACGCGGCGCAGGGCCGTACGTTCGACCTCGACCCGAGCGGCAGGCACGAGCTGATCGCGGCCGCGGCCCTGTCGCCGAGCGGTCTGCGGCTGATGGTCATCGCGGTGCCCCTGGACGCGGTCGACGATCCGGTGCGCCATCTCCTGATCTACGAGATGGCGACCGGAGGGGTGCTGATGCTGCTGCTGGCCGCGGGTGGCCGGCTGCTGATCGCCGGCGGGCTCGCGCCGCTCGGCAAGATGGCGCGGACCGCCCACCTCGTGGCCGAGAGAGTCGACCTGTCGGCCCGGATGCCCGAGGGCTCGTCTGAGGTCGGCAGGCTCGGCGCCGCGATCAACCTCATGCTCGACCGGATCGGCGACGCCTTCCGCGACCGTCAGGCGTCGGAAGACCGCGTGCGCAGGTTCGCCGCCGACGCCTCCCACGAGCTGCGCACCCCGCTGTCGACCATCTCCGGGTACGCCGAGCTGTATCGGGCCGGGGCCATCCCGCCCGAGGACCTGCCGAAGATAATGGGCAGGATCGAGGCCGAGGCCAACCGCATGGGACGCCTGGTGGGCGAGATGCTGGAGCTCGCGCGGCTCGACCGGGGCGCGGCCCTCGCGCTGACCGAGACCGACCTGGCCGAGATGGCCCGCGAGGTGGCCGCCGACTCGGCCGCCGTCGACCCCGCGTACCCCGTGACGGTCGAGGCCCCGCCCTCCCTGGTCGCGACGGTGGACGAGGCCAGGGTGCGGCAGGTGCTCGTCAACCTGCTCGGCAACGTGCGGGCGCACACTCCCGAGGGCACCAAAGCCACCGTACGGCTGCTGCGCAGCGGAGACCAGGTGACGATCGTGGTGCGCGACACCGGCCCGGGGATGAGCAAGGAGCAGGCGGAGCGCGCCTTCGACCGGTTCCAGCGGGGCGAGGATCACCTGTCCGGCGGGGCGGGGCTCGGCCTGTCGATCGTGAAGGCCATCGTTGAGGCGCACGGCGGGCGGTGCCGGATCGACTCCTCACCCGGCGGTGGCACTGCCATCCACATCACGCTTCCGGCGGTGCAAGAGGCTACTGGCGGGTAGGTAACGAGTCACAGCTCATTTCACCGCCGAGGAGGTCGACGATGACGACCGATTACGCCAAGGCCAGGGAGGTGGCCGAGCAGGCGCGCGAGGCGGAGTGGACCCGGCCGAGCTTCGGCAAACAGCTCTTCCTCGGAGATTTCCGGCTCGACCTCGTGCATCCCGCCCCCCGCCTGTCCGAGCAGGAGATCAAGAAGGGGGACGACTTCCTGCGCACCCTGCGGGCGTTCCTGCAGGAGAAGGTCGATCCGCAGCTCATCGAGCGCAATGCCATGATTCCGGACGAGGTGGTCAAGGGCCTGGCGGCGATCGGCGCGTTCGGCATGACCATCGAGGAGGAGTACGGCGGGCTGGGACTGAGCCATCTGTACTACTGCCGCGCGCTGGGACTCGTGACGTCGTGCTCCCCCGCGCTCAGCGCGCTGTTGTCTGCCCACCAGTCCATCGGGGTTCCGCAGCCGCTGCGGCTGTTCGGCACCCCCGAGCAGAAGCGCCGCTTCCTGCCCCGCTGCGCCCGGGGGGAGATCTCGGCGTTCCTGCTGACCGAGCCGGACGTCGGCTCCGATCCCGCCCGGTTGTCGACGACCGCCGTACGCGACGGCGACGCGTACGTGATCAACGGTGTGAAGCTGTGGACGACCAACGGCGTGGTCGCCGACCTGCTGGTCGTGATGGCCCGCACCGGCTCGAAGATCTCGGCGTTCGTGGTCGAGGCCGACTCCCCCGGCATCACCGTCGAGCACCGCAACCAGTTCATGGGCCTGCGCGGCATCGAAAACGGCGTCACCCGGTTCCACCAGGTGCGCGTGCCCGTGGAGAACCTCATCGGCCGTGAGGGCCAGGGCTTGAAGATCGCCCTGACCACGCTCAACACCGGACGCCTCTCGCTGCCCGCCACCTGCGTCGGCGCGGCGAAGTGGGCGACGAAGATCGCCCGCGAGTGGGGGCGCGAGCGGGTCCAGTGGGGGCGTCCCGTCGGCCAGCATGAGGCGGTGGCCCGCAAGGTCGCCTTCATCTCCGCCACCACGTACGCCCTGGAGTCGGTGGTGGATCTCGCCAGCCGGATGGCCGACGACGAGCGCAACGACATCCGCATCGAGGCCGCGCTGGCCAAGCTGTACGGCTCGGAGATGGCCTGGCGGCTGATGGACGAGCTGGTGCAGATGCGGGGCGGGCGCGGCTACGAGACCGCCCAGTCGCTGCACGCCCGCGGCGAGCGGGGCGTGCCCGTCGAGCAGATGCTGCGCGACCTGCGAATCAACCGCATCTTCGAGGGCTCGACCGAGATCATGCACCTGCTCATCGCCCGTGAGGCGGTGGACGCGCACCTGTCGGTCGCGGGCGAGCTCGTCGACCCGAAGGCCGGCCTGCGCGCCAAGGGGCGGGCGGCCACCCGGGCCGGCGCGTTCTACGCCAAGTGGCTGCCGAGCCTGGTGACCGGGCCCGGCCAGCTTCCCACGTCGTACGCCGAGTTCGGCCCGCTGGCCCAGCACCTGCGGTATGTCGAGCGGACCAGCCGCAGGCTCGCGCGGTCCATCTTCTACGGCATGTCCCGCTGGCAGGCGCGGCTGGAGCACAAGCAGGGGTTCCTGTCGCGGATCGTGGACATCGGCGCCGAGCTGTTCGCCATCACGGCGGTCTGCGTGCGCGCGCAGGAGGAATCGGCGGACTTCGGGCACAAGCCGTACGAACTGGCGGACACCTTCTGCCACCAGGCGCGGCAGCGGGCCGAGGCGCTGTTCGACCGGCTGTGGGACAACACCGACTCCCGGGACGTACGGCTGGCCCGGCGGGTGCTCGACGGGCGATACACGTTCCTGGAGGAGGGCATCATCGACCCGTCGCTGGAGGGCCCGTGGATCGCCCCGCAGCGCACCGGGCCGTCGATGTTCGAGGACGTCCACCGGCGCATCGGCTGACGGGAACGCGACGGCCCCGCCCCGGTCATCCGAGGGCGGGACTGCGACGGCCCTGCCCTCGGCCATTCGGGTGCGGGACTGCGACGGCCCCGCTCCCGGTCATACGGGGGCGGGGCCGTACGGCGTGGCCGGTCAGGCTCACACGTCGAGGCACCACATCCAGCCGTAACCCGAGATGTAGCAGCGATACCAACCCTCGGGCCTCTGGGCGTTCGCCGGGCCGGACAGGACGCCGAAGGTGGTGACCGCGACGGCGGTGGCAGCGAGAACGGCCGCGGCGCGCTTGATCGACTTCATGGATATCTCCCGTGCAGCGAGATGGTCTGCTTTGACGGGCTTGAGTACACAGGACCCGACTTGCCGAAGTCTGGTGTGTCACTTGCCGATCACTTGGGCCGCTCCCGGCGGGACAGAAAACCCTTTGTTCCGCGATGTGGCGGCTTGTTAGGGTCGTCCGCATGTGGATTCTGTACGGCGACCGCTGATCAGCCTCTGCGCGCTGATCCGCTCAGCATTCCGGCCCTGTCCATCCGACGCGGCGGCTGAGTGACGGCACCTCGGTGCCGCGTTTCCCGACGTACAAGGAGATCCCGTATGCGTACTCGCGCGTCCAGCAAAGGCGGCAAGCAGCAGAACCCGCACATGCCGCAGCCTCGGCGTTCGTCCCCGCCGCCGCGGCGGATCCCGGCCCCGCCCATGAGACCGGTACGGCAACCGCGACGCCTGCCCAGAACCAAGTAACACCACACGCACAAGCACCGAAAGGGCACCCCGGCACACACCCGGGGCGCCCTTTCCAAGTCCACGTTTCCGACACGCCGAACATGCCGCCGGCCGTCAGGCCGGCCGCGGCGAGGCGATCACCTCAGACCGACAGGAGCACCGCCGGATCGATCGTGAGCTCGACCGGATCGCGCGCCTCGAGCAGGTCTCCGGCGAAGACACGCTCGACCCGCCGGCAGACGCCGTGACCGGGCGCCAGCGTCCAGACCGTGATGTTCGGCTTGGGCTCCAGGTCCACGACCCAATACTGGGCGATCCCCGCTTTGGCGTATTCGCTGGGTTTCTCGTATCTGTCGGTCCGCTCGCTCGCGCTCTCCCGGGAGACGACCTCGACCACGAGAAGCAGATCCACTCCCTGGTAGGCCCGCTCGTCCCGCTCGATCGCACGCCGGGCCGCCCTGCCGTCTACAACCGCGACATCGGGCACGCGTATCCCGGTGGATGTGAACACGTCGACGGGGCCGTTCACGTACAAATCGGCACCGGCGCGGGCGACCGCCGCTTCCAGCCGGGTCCGCAGGTTCCGGACCGCGTGGTCGTGGCGAATGCCGGGCCAGGGGGACATGACGATCCATCCGTCGACCAGCTCGTACCGCGCGTCCCTGGGCATGCGATCCAGGTCGGCGATCGTGTACGGACCGTGGTGATAGGAGTGCTCCCTGTCATCATAGGCGACGCTCATTCCGCCTCCTCCACCCCGGATTGCCACCAGTCACGACTCAGCGTAACCCAGCAGGCTCGCAAGGGCCGGAGCCTCGGCCGGGCGTCGCCGGCGAGCAACGGAACCCGCGCGTGCCGCAGCCTCGGCGTTCGTTCCCGCCGCCGCGGCGGATCCCGGCCCCGCCCATGAGACCGGTACGGCAGCCGCGACGCCTGCCCAGAGCCAAGTAACACCACACGCACAAGCACCGAAAGGGCACCCCGGCACACACCCGGGGCGCCCTTTCCAAGTCCACGTTTCCGACACGCCGAACATGCCGCCGGCCGTCAGGCCGGCCGCGGCGAGGCAACAAGCGTCGAAAAAGGACACGAAAAGGGCACCCCGACGCTTGACCGGGGTGCCCTTTCGTGCGGGGAGCGTCAGAGCCGCTCGATGATCGTGACGTTGGCCTGGCCGCCGCCCTCGCACATCGTCTGCAGGCCGTACCGCCCGCCGGTGCGCTCCAGCTCGTGCAGCAGCTTGGTCATGAGGATCGCGCCGGTGCCGCCCAGCGGGTGGCCCAGCGCGATCGCGCCGCCGTTGGGGTTGGTCCGGGCCGGGTCGGCCCCGATCTCCTTGAGCCAGGCCAGCGGCACCGGCGCGAAGGCCTCGTTGATCTCGATCACGTCGATGTCGTCGATCGACAGGTCCGCCTTGGCCAGCGCCTTGCGGGTGGCCGGGATCGGCGCGGTCAGCATGTAGACCGGGTCGTCCCCGGCCAGCGCCAGCGTGACGATCCGGGCGCGCGGCACCAGGCCGTGCTCGCGCACCGCCCGCTCGGAGGCGATGAGCAGCGCGCCGGAGCCGTCGGAGATCTGCGAGGAGGTGGCCGCCGTGATCCGGCCGCCCTCGCGCAGGGTCTTCAGCTCGGCCATCTTCTCCAGCGTGGTGTCCGGCCTGGGACCCTCGTCGTCCTCGACGCCGTTGATCGGCGCGATCTGGTCCTTGAAGTAGCCGTTCGCGATCGCCTTGGCGGCCCGCTGGTGGCTCTCGTATGCGTAGCGCTCCAGCTCGTCGCGCTCCAGGCCCCACTTTTCGCACATCAGCTCCGCACCGCGGAACTGGGAGATCTCCTGCTTGCCGTACCGCTCGACCCACTTGTCGCCGAACGGGAACGGCATGCCCTTCTCCAGCGCCGCCGTGATGCTCGACCCCATCGGGACGATGGACATCGACTCGACGCCGGCCGCCACGACCAGGTCTTGCGTGCCCGACAGCACCCCCTGCGCGGCGAAGTGGATGGCCTGCTGCGACGAGCCGCACTGCCGGTCGATCGTGACTCCGGGCACGGACTCCGGGAGGCCCGCGCTGAGCCACGCGTTACGCGCGATGTCCATGGACTGCGGACCGAACTGCATCACGCAGCCCATGATCACGTCGTCCACGGCGGCGGGATCGACGCCGGTGCGCTCCACGAGCGCGGAGAGAGTGTGGGCGGCCAGGTCGACGGGGTGGACCGTGGAGAGCCCGCCCTTCTTCTTGCCGACCGGCGTGCGGACCGCCCCGACGATGTACGCCTCTGCCACAGTGCCTCCATAGTTAACCGAGCAATGTTCGGTTAGTGAGAGGTTACATCAGAACTTTCGTCGGGGGAGGCGACGATATGGCCAAGGTTCAGGCGAATCGTCCGGGTAGCACGTCGTCGGCCTCCGCGAGCTGGAAGCCCCGGCTGTCCGCCGCGATCCCCCGCAGACCCTCGGCCAGCACGAGCGCCACGGCCGCCCGCGCGAGCAGCGCCTCGCGCGCCTCGTCCGCGTCCTTCCCGTCGTCGCGGCTCGCCGCGTCCGCCGCACCGGCCGCGTCGGCGTTCGCACCGGTCGCGCCGCCCGCCGCGTGGGCCGTGTCGGTCACGTCTCCCACCGTGGCAGCGTTCGCGCCGGTCGCGTCTTTCGCCGTGGCGGCGTCCGCGCCGGTCGCATCCGCGGCCGTGTCGGCGCCGGCGTCCACGCTCGTCGCGTCGCCCGCCGAGCCGCCGACGGCCTGCGCGGAAACCGCACCCGCGTCCTCGCCGTCCGCCTTCTCCGTACGCGTGTCCGGGGTGATCCGGGCGATGGCGATCTCCGTGAGGTACGGCCAGCGGACCTGGGCGGCGGGCGGCATGCGGTGCCCCTCCTCGATCACGACCAGCACGTCGGCGCCCGCGTAGACGTCCGTGACCCTGCCACGGCGGACGGGGATGCGGACGACGCCGTCAATCAGCTCACCTTCGGGCCACCTTTCGGTGTCCACGGCGTCGGCGTGCCGCAGCGCCCCGGACAGGATCGGCAGGATCTCCTCCGGCTCCGGCACGGCCGGCAGGTAGACGAGCGGGTCTCCCCCGTCCTCCGCCGGGTCGAGCGGCTCGCCCCGGCACAGCGACCAGCCGCCCAGGCGGTACGCGATGCCCTCGGCGAGGCTCTTGTCGAAGAAGTCCACCGGCAGCGGGCCGTCGGCGGCGATCCGGCACGCCCAGAGCCGGCCTTCGTCGGGAACGCCGAGTTTGGCGAGGACGTCTTCGGTCAGTTCGATGGGCGGCTGGATCCGCGATCCGCCCGCGACGACGTCGTCGCCGTCGATCCTCGCCTCGGGATCGGCGAGCTGCGCGATGGCGAGCAGCGTTTTCTGATCCGGCCGGGCGGGCAGCAGCGCGGTGGGACCCGTGCGCAGCCGGCCGGGCAGCAGAAGTTTCGAGAACAAGCCCACAGGCCCTCCTCATGATCGATCGAAAACCGACCATAGCCACGTCGGCCGCCGGTCACGAGCCCTTCCGGGCAGGTGCCCGGATCAGGACGTCGACTTCGCGCGGCGCGAACCCGTCATGAGGGCATAGACGATGACGTTGTCGACGTAGTGGCCGGTGGTCCGGTTGTAGGTCCCACCACAGGTGATCAGCCTGAGCTCCGCGTTGTCGGCGTGGCCGTACACCCGGTTGGTGGGGAACGTCCGCTTGTCCGCCTGTTCGACTCCGCCCACCGTGAAGACGGCGACGGTCCCGTCGAGGCGGACGACCTCGATCTTGTCGCCGTACTCCAGCTCGTGCAGGCGGCTGAAGACGGCGCTGCGGGTGGTGGTGTCCTTGTGGCCGAGCATGACGGCCGGGCCCGCCTCTCCCGCGGTCGGGCCGCCCCGATACCAGCCGACCAGGTTCGCGTTGTTGATCGGGGGCGTCTCGATCGCGCCGTTGCGGTCGAGGCCGACCGACTTGATCGGCGCGTTGACGCCGATCTTGCGGATGATCAGCCGCTTGGGCGTGGACGGCTGCATCGCGGGGGCGGGCGGGATCTCCGGGAGCGGCGCCGGCGCGTCGGCGACCGCCTGCGTCAGCGGCTGCCCGGTGCCGCCCGGTCCCACGGACGGGGCGAGTCCGTTCTGCGGGGCCGCCAGCTTCAGCGTCGAACGGCTCGGCGTGACGTACTCATCGGGGTTGTTCACCATGATCACAACGCCCACGAGCACGATGACCAGGCCCAGGATGGCCGCCGTGATCAGCACCCGCCGGATGGTCTGGGTGCCCTCGCCGGGGGGCTTCTCCTCCGGCGGCGGTGAAGGCGCCGGCTGCACGGGCTGCACTTGGGGCAGCACGACCGGCTGGAAGACCGGCTGGCCGTACACCGGCTGCGGATAGCCCTGCCCGCCCGGCCCGAGAGGCACGCCGTACGGCTGGCCAGGCGGGTACTGTCCAGGTGGCGGGGTGGTCATGGCTTCGCCCTAGTGCCTCACCGGGCGGCGCCGGGCGCGGAGCACGAGTCCTCCTCCGGCCGCCGCCAGCATCAGCGCGGTGCCGGTGAGGACGAAGAGCCGGGCGTCCGGGCCCGCGTCGCCGCCGCCGCCGGTGGCCGCGCCGCCGTCCGGCGTGTTCTCGACCTGGACGGACTTCGTCTTCTTCGACTTGGCGGGCGTGGGCGAGGCGTACACGGTCTCGTACACCGTCCGCGTGCTGGTCGGCGTGGGCGAGGTGCTCGCGGAAGCGCTGGGGCTGGCGCTCGCGCTGGCACTCGCGCTCGGGGACGCCGAGGGGCTCGTCACCGTGATCGTCGCCACCGCGGGCGCCGTGTTGGCGCCCGTCGTGGCGACCTGGCAGGTGTAGAGCAGGGTGGGCGTCGTGGTGGTGGTCGTGCCCGTGCCCACGGGCGCGATCATGTTGATCTTGAAGTCCTTCGCCGTCAGCACGACCGTGGCGGCCCCGTCCGACGGCGTGACGGTCAGCGTGGCCGCGGGCAGCGGCGGCATCGTCCCCTGAGCCGTGATGGCCGTGGTCAACGCCGTGCCGGTCGGCGACGGTGTGGACACGCCCGCGGTCACGCCCGCCGGCAGCGCCGTCGCCGACACGTTCGGCTGCAACTGGATCGCCGCGCCGCTCTCGATGTCCACCGGCGCGCGGAACGCCGACGCGGTCGCGGGCTGGATGCTCAACGTCGCCGTGTATTGGGTCCCGGTCACCGCCGAGGTGCTCGCGGAGAGCGTCACGATGAAATCGTGATTGGCGGGAGTGCCGCCCGTGGTGCCCGGAGTGCACGCGTACGTCACGGTCTTCGTGTCGGCACGCGCGCCAAGTGCGCCCAGGCCCAGGAGAAGGCCCGCGCTGACCACTCCGGCCGCGGCGGCCTTGACGGCGACACGGCCCCGCGCCTTTGACTTCAGCACTGACGTCTCTCCACTTCGATGCTCACAGTCAACAGGCGTACCAGCATGCCAGCATACGGTCATGGCAAGGTAGCGATCTGACGGACAAAAACCCCAAGAGCCCCTCGGTTCGCCCAAACATTGTCGCGTCCACCTCGTGTCCGTGTCACGGGATCGTCAGCGCCTGCCGTACGGACCGGGGCGCGGGCCGAAGCGCCGCAGCAGCAGCCCTCCGGTCGCCGACGCGGCGATCAAGGCCATGCCGGTGAGCACGACGAGCCGGGCGTCCGGGCCGGCGTCGCCCCCGGCCCCCGTCTGCGCGCCGCCGAGCGGTGTCGTCTTGACCTGCTTGGTCACCGTATGAGAGACCGTCGCGGTCACGGTGGCGGAGACGGTGGTGGTCGCCGTGGCGGTGGCCGTCGTCGTGGCCGTCGCCGTGGTTGTCGCCGTGGTCGTGGCGGTGGTCGTCACCGTGGCGCCGGCCGCCGGAGACGTGGTCGTCTCGTCGGGGCTGGGCGAGGTGCTCGTGTCGTTCCCACCGCCGGGAGTCGTGCTGGTCGAGGTGGAGACGGTGAAGGCGAGCGACGCCGGAGCCTCGGCGTCCGGCAGCGTGCACGTGTAGATCGCCTCACCGCCGCCGGTGGTGTCCCCGGCCGGCCGCAGCCGCAGCGTGAAGTCTCCGGCCGCGACTCCCACGGTGCCCTCGGCCGTCGGGTTCAGCGTGACGAGCAGTTCGGGGATCGGCGACAGCGTGGCCGACCCCGGAACGGCCGTCGCGACGGTCAGCGAGGCCGTGGGGCTCAGCGTGAGCGCCGAAGGGGTCTCCTCCGCGCCGGTCGTCGACTCACCGTCGGAGTTGCCGGAGGGGTCGGCGGGTGTCGCGCTCGGAGACGGCGTGACGGAGGTGTCCGCCAGGGGTCCCGTGTCGTCGGCGGACTGCTCGTCGTCCGGGGAAGGCGAGGCCGACGGGGAGGGCGTCGGGGAGGCGGAAAGCGAGGCCGAGGGAGAGGGCGTCGGCGATTCGCCGGCCGGCTCGCTCACGACGGGGGCGCCGGTCACCTCCAGCAGCCCATCGACGGTCACGACGTCGCCGGCCGCGATGCCGGTCGCCGGCGCCACCAGCGCGCTCTGCCCCTCCGAGGTCGCGCCGGGAGCGATCCGCCAGGTCACGACCGCCTGGCTGTCCACCACCGCGTTGTCGGGCGCGGCCAGGGCCACGCTCACGGGATAGGTCGCGGAGGTGCCGCCCGCAGGAGTGCAGGAGTAGAGCACGGTCCTGGTCTCGCTCGCCGCGAGCACCGGCCACGTCATCAGGGCCAGCGCGGCCGCCGCTCCCGCCGCCGACCGTGCCGCGATGCGACGCCTGGCACTCCTGCGCCGGGCACTGGGGTCGGGCACGACGTCTCTCCTGCCACCTCAGTCACGGACACGTAGCAGACAGTCTCCCAGTATTTGACCAAGGAAATGACCGGCGCGCGCCTTTGTCAGGAAATTCTCAGGGAACCTTCACGGCCCTCCCACGGTAGGGAGAGCGGAGGTGTTTCCCATGCGACGACTGATCGTGGCGCTCGCGGCCGTGGCGGCGATCCTCGTGACGGGCCTGCCCGCCGCGACGGCCCTGCCCGCCCACGCGCGGGCCGGGTTCTGGGCCGTGACCGAACTCGACCCGCTTCCCGGCACGTTGCGGCCCGGCGTCTCCTACACCGTGGGCTTCTGGGTGCTGCAGCACGGCACCCATCCGTACGACGGCCCGGGCGGCCTCGAACCGGTCGGCCTGCGTCTGACCGGGGAGGACGGCACGACCCTGACGTTCGACGGGACGCCGCTGCCCGAGCCCGCCCACTACGCCACGTCGATCACGGTGCCGGCCGGGCGGTGGCGGGTGCAGGGCGTGCAGGGCATGTTCGAGCCGTACGAGATCGGCACGCTCACCGTGCCGGGCGGGCTGAAGACGGCGCCGCCGCGGTTCCCGGTGTCCCCGGGCATGGAGATCACGGATTATTGGGGGCCGGTGAAGCCGCCCGGGTTCCCGTGGAAGGCGAAGACCGTCGTCCCCGGCCGCCTTCCGGCCGTGACACCCGCCGCGTCACCGTCATCGGTCCGGGCCGCGCAACCGGCCGAGGTCACGCGGCCGGTTCAGGTCACTCAGCCCGCTCAGGTCGTGGCGGCCGACGATGCCGCCCCGCCGTGGCGCGAGCCGTACGCGCTGCTCGTGGTCGCGGTGATCGCGGTGGCGGGCACGCTGCTGGTCCAGCGCGTCGTCCACGTGCGGCGTGGGCCGCGCGATCCGGCCGGGCGCGAGGCGCGGGAAGGCGAGGACGTGATCAGCCTGGGCTGACCACGTCGCCTCACTTGCCCTTGGTCCCCGTCAGCGTCGCGTAGACGATGATGTTGTCGGTGTAGTGGTGCTGCTTGGCGTTGTAGACCCCGCCGCAGGTGATCAGCCGCAGCGAGGACGTGATGGTGTTGCCGTAGACCCGCTTCGTCGGGAACGCCGACTTGCTGACCTGCTCGATGCCGTCCACCGTGAAGATCGCCATCTTGCCGTCCGCACGGAGGACCGCGATCTTGTTGCCGCGCTTGAGCTCGCGCAGGCGGCTGAAGACGGCGGCGCCCTTGCGGGTGTTCACGTGCCCGAGGATGACCGCCGGGCCCTGGTCGCCGGGAGCCGGCCCGAGGCGATACCAGCCGGTGAGGTTCGGCTTGCTCAGCGGGGGCGTCTGAATCTCGCCGGACTTCGTCACGCCGACCGAGCCCACGGCGGCCTTCACGCCGATCGCCGGGATGCTGATCTTGAGCGGCCTGCCGGTGACCTTCTTGGCCGTCGTCTTCCTCGCCGCCGACGACGAGGACGACAGCGGCTTCGAGGACGACGAGGCCGCGCTCGTGAGAGTCAGCGGGGCGGCCGGCTGCTCCGCGGGAAGCGGCGGCGGCGCGGTCGGGTCCGCCGCCGTGAGCGGCACACCCGGCCCGCCCGGCCCCACGGTCGGCGGCAGGAAGGCCACGTTGCCCGCGCCCTGAACGTTCACCGCGCCCGGGACCGGCCCGGACTCCTGCGGCTCCGAGGGGCTCAGCACGACGAGCATCCCGGCCATCACCGCGGCGATGCCGCCGAACGACCCGGCCACGAGCAGGGTCGCGAGGACCGGCTGCGGCAGCGGCTTGCGCGTCTTCGTGACGCCGTTCTCCGTGCCGCCCTGGCCGGGAGCGCCGTTGTCAGGAGCACCGCTGTCAGGAGTGCCGCTCATCGTCATCCTCCTCAGCCCCGCTCGCCCGCGTGCGCCGCCCTGCGCCGGAGCAGTGCCACGCCGCTGAGCATGCCGATCGTCAACAGCGCGCCGCCGGCGCCGACCAGCAGCATGCCGGAGGACGACACGCGTTCCGGAGCCTCACCGGTCTGCGCACCACCCCGCGGGGTGATCGCCACCTGCGCCACGGTCGGCGTCGCGGTCAGCGTGACCGTCCTCGTCACCGTCGGCGACGGGCTTCCTCGCGTGACCACCGCCACCACGTAGTTCTGCGTCGCCGCCGGAGACGGCGTCGGGCTCGCCGAGGGCGACGGCGACGGCGACGGTGAAGGCGAAGGCGACGGAGACTCGTTGCCGTTGCCGTCGGGTGAGGGCGACCTATCGGGAGTCGGCGAAGCGTCTGCCGAAGGGCTGGCCGAGGTGTCCGGAGTGGGCGAGTTGTCTGGCGACGGGCTGCCACCCGTCCCGCCACCGATCTTCACCTGGACGGCGACCGGAGTACTGACGAGGGTGCACTCGGCACGGTAATCCTTCGGCGCATTGACCAGATCCCGAGTGATCACGCGAAACGCGTCGAGCTGGCCCCACTTCCCCTCTTCGACGTTCTTGATCGTGATCGTGTGCTCGCCGTACTTAAGGCCGCGGAACTTCCACAGGGTCTGCCCGCCCTTGTTGGCGTCGTTGACCAGGGTGCCGTCGGGGTTACGCGAAGGGTCGACCCGTGGCGGAGTCGCCGGCTCACCATCGATGGCGATGTCGATCGGTCCCGCCCGCCTGTCCTTCTGCGCGACGTACTCGATGCCGGTGCCCGTGAAAGTGAACGACGCCCAGGCGTCCTTCACCGTGGTCCTGTGCAGATCGAGGTGGTGGTCGTTGTCCTCGGGCGGCAGCCCTTCATGGGGCTCCCACCCGTCGCTGTAATGGATCGCCGGATCGTCGTCGTTGACCATGACCTCGGAGGCCGCGGGTCGGAAGTCGACGAACAACGTCTTGCCCGGCCGGATCGTGACGGTGCCCTCCCGGTCGGTGTACGCGAAGTCCGAGATTCCGGTGGGTAGCTGGAGCGGAGTGCCCTTGTCGAACGGCCCCGGCTGGTCCACGGTCCCCTTCGGCTGGAGCTGGCCGATCCAGCCCCCGGTGAGGTTGACCCGTCCGGTCACGTCGATCCGGCCGCCGTTGGGCATGTGGGCGGGTGCCCCGAAGCGCGTCGCGTCCTTGTAGCCGAGCTTCCACGACACATTGAGCGGGTCGCCGACGTTCAGGGTCGTGGGGACTGTGAGCTTCGTCCGGAGGTTCACGGTGCCCGAGCCCGTGCCGGCGATACCGCCGGTGCACGCGTAGTCGACTACGAGGTCGGCGGTGTTGGCCTGCGCCGTCATCGACGGCACAACGACGATCGCCGTACCGGCCAGGCCGAGGGCCAGAGCGGCCATGGTCTTAGGGAGCCCAGCTCTCCACCGTTTCACCGCACACTCCGATCACAGGTCCGTCCGGGGCGGGCCTATAGCAAACCGAAGGTAGATCTTAGGGGGAACGGAAGTGGGCAAAGAGGCCGTTATGGCGATGGTTTCGGAGTTGTGACCAGCCGTAGGGGTTCGAGTCAATCGACCGAGAGGCACCAGAATCGTATTCTGGTGCCGCCAACAGACCCCTCAGCCGGAAGGCGTACCCGATGCGGCGAGACCTCTTCGACGAGGAGCACGACCTCTTCCGCGAGACCGTCCGTGACTTCTTGGCCCGCGAGGTCGTCCCTCACCACGCGCAGTGGGAGAAGGACGGCATCGTCCCCCGTGAGGTGTGGAAGAAGGCGGGCGAGCTGGGCATGTTCGGCTTCTCCGTACCGGAGGAGTACGGCGGCGCGGGGATCACCGACTTCCGCTACAACGTGGTGATCGTCGAGGAGATCGTCCGGGTCGGCGCCACCGGCCTGGGATTCGGCCTGCACAACGACATCATGGCGCCGTATCTGGTCGATCTGACCAACGACGAGCAGAAGCAGCGCTGGCTGCCCGGCTTCGCGTCGGGCGAGCTGATCACGGCCATCGGCATGACCGAGCCGGGGGCCGGCAGCGACCTGCAGGGCATCCGCACCACCGCCGTCCGCGAGGGCGACCACTACGTGGTGAACGGGCAGAAGACGTTCATCACCAACGGCATCAACTCCGACCTGGTCGTGGTCGTGGCCAAGACCGACCCCTCGGCGGGCGCGCGCGGCATCTCGCTGCTGGTGGTGGAGCGCGGCATGGAGGGCTTCACCCGTGGCCGCAACCTGGAGAAGGTCGGCATGCACGCGCAGGACACCGCCGAGCTGTTCTTCGAGAACGTACGGGTGCCGGTGGCCAACCTGCTGGGCGGCGAGGAAGGCCAGGGTTTCTTCCAGCTCATGAACAACCTGCCGCAGGAGCGGCTGTCGATCGCGGTGGCGGCCGTGGCCGCGGCGGAGACGGTGCTGGAGGAGACGATCGAGTATTGCCGCAACCGTACGGCCTTCGGCCGGAGCATCGGCAAGTTCCAGCACACCCGGTTCCTGCTGGCCGAACTGGCCACCGAGGTGGAGATCGCGCGCCACTACGTGGACAAGTGCGTACGCGCGCTCAACGCCAAGGAGCTCACCGCGGTCGACGCGGCGAAGGCCAAGTGGTGGACGACCGAGCTGCAGAACAAGGTCATCGACCGGTGCGTCCAGCTCCACGGCGGTTACGGCTACATGCGGGAATATCCGGTGGCCAAGGCCTGGCTGGACAGCCGCGTGCAGACGATCTACGGCGGCACGACCGAGATCATGAAGGAGATCATCGGCCGGTCCTTCGGCTTCTGAGCCGCGCGTCAGCCTGCCGGTCAGGTGCGCTCGTCGCGGGCCTGCCCGCGTCCGTGCGTACGCCGCGGGAGCGAACGTGACGCACTCGCCGGAGGTGTCGGACGACCAGGGCGGGGAGGAGAAACCACGGCCGGTCAGCCCTGCTGCTGCCCCCAGATGAGCAGCATGGCCACGATGAACACGACCATCACGCCTCCGTAGGCCACCGGGCTCAGCCGGAAGAACCTGCGCACCTTGTTCAGCAGCCACGCGAACAGGAACGCCAGGAAGACCAGAAGGATGAGTCCGCTGTCCACACGATCAGTATGCGTGGCTTTCCCCGCCCCCGCGCGCCCGTCGGCGCAAACGGCCACGGCGCTTGGTCAGCGACGGGCGCGCAGCCGGGCAGCCCTCTCGCGAGAATTCCCGCGCCCACCGGCAGGCGCCGCCTCGGCCTCCTGGTCGGCGATGGGGGCGGGGCCGAGCGGCCGCCGCGCAAGAGTCCGGGTCGGCGCTGCCACATCGGCGGCTTCGACCCACCTCTGATCAAGCGCGAGGCCGCAGCGGGGGTTAGCCGCAGCCGGTGAGGATCACCTGTGCGACCAGTTCCGGGTCGTCGCTCATCGGCAGGTGGCCGCAGCCCCGCAGCAGCAGCGCCCGCTGCCCCGCCCATCGCGCCGCCCGTACGGCCTGGCGGCGCGGCAGCAGCCGGTCGCGCTCGCCCCAGGCGATCGTGACCGGCACCTTGGGCGGTGCGGGCGGCGCGACCCACGCCAGCGAGTCCAGCGTTTCCTCGAACCCCGCGCACTCGCGCAGCGCCGTGGCCGCCGCCACCACGTCCTCACGGGACAGCCGCCCGGGATGGGCCACGAGCAATCCCATGGCCAGCGCCTTCCCCTCGTCCGTACCGGCCGCGATCGCGGGCAGCCCGCCGGTGGCCCGCACCGCCAGCCGCAGCAGGCGCAGCACCGCCCGGGCGTACGCGTGCTCGGGCCGGGACCAGAACCCGGCGGGCGAGAGCGCGACGGCCGTGCGGACGTCGGCGGTGGACGCCAGGTCGAGCGCGATGTAGCCGCCCAGCGAGTTGCCCGCGACATGCGGCCGGCTCAGGCCGAGCCCCGTCCAGAACTCCCGCACCGCCCGTCCGAGCGTCTCCACGTTGTACGGCGTGCCGTACGGCAGCGGCGGGGAGTCGCCGAACCCGGGCAGGTCTACCGCGATGACGTCGTGCCGCTGGGCGAGCAGGTCGATGACCGGCAGCCAGCCACGCCGGTGGTGACCGATGCCGTGGAGGAGGACGAGCGGCGGCCCGCTGCCGCGGCGGTCGTAGGCAAGCTCCATACCGCCGAGTCAAGCACCCGAGACCGGCGGAAAGAAGCACGCGGGCGCCCCGGCTCACCCGTTTCTTAACGCTCGCGGCATCTAAACGTTTTCTCGGTTTGTCATCATTGTCCCCTCATCGGACAACCGAACATGGAATGAACGGAACAATGACCATCACCAAGCCGGAGGAGCACACCGGCCTCGACCACCAGCCCGAGCCCGAGGCGAAGGCCGGGGTCGTCGATCTGCTGGAACGCGGCGGATCGGTCGTGGTGCCCATCGGTGTCGCTCTGTACGCGCTGCTGTATCTCGGCATCCAGCAGGTGTACGGCATCTTCAACCTCAACCCGGAGCAGGCGGGCATCGACCAGGCCACCATGTTCGGCCGCCTGGTGGGCACGCTGATCTTGCTCATCATCGCCGGTGCGCTGCTCGCGGGGATCCTGATCGCGGTCGTCTGGCTGCTCGACAAGGCCACCCTGGGCCATCTGTCCCGCCTGGCCCGGGCCGTACGCGAGCGTCCGTGGGCCGCCGCGACCATCGGCGCGCTGTGGTGCGGGGCGAGCTACTGGGGCTTTCTCGGCTACCTCGGCCTGGGCGAGGGCGCGTCGCTGGCCGCGATTGTGATCACCTCGGTGGTGATCGGCGTCCTGGCGTTCCTCGTGCCGTTCCGGCTGCTGCGGCGGCGTCCGGCCGGCCGCGCGGGCATGAAGATCGTGGTCGCCGCGTTCACCGGCATCGGGCTCGGCTTCGCGTTGATGGGGCAGATGGAGAGGGACGCGCTCGCCGTCGCCGAGAAGGGCCGGCCCGCCAGCCTGCTGCTGTCCATGGTGGGCTTCCAGGACCAGTGGGTGGTGCTCAACGACCGCGCGAGCGGCAAGGTGCTGCGTGACGGCGAGCAGATGCTGCTGCTCGGCGAGCGCGAGGGCGCGTACGCGCTGTACGACTGCGCGAAGCAGGAGACCTTCCGCATCTCCATGGAGGCGACCGTGCTGCGGGAGGTCACGCTCGACCCCGAGCGCCCGGACGGATACAGCTGCATGGACAAGCAGGGCAACTGACCCGTACCACGCCCCGAGCGATCGGGAGCGCGGAGGTCACCACGGAGAGCGGCACGCCACGGCGTGCCGCTCTTTCCGTGTGCCTGTCTTTTCCGTTTACCGGCAGCCGCCGCCCGGCAACTGGGGCTGTGACTCGATCCCTCGGCCTGCCCTGCCGCGTGGCCCCGGCCTGCCGGGGCCACGCGGCAGGCTCGGCTCGGCGTCGGTGACCCGCGACAGGCCGGCTCCTGCTGGAGGGTGCCGGCCGCCGCCCATCTGCGGCTGTTCCCGCCTACCAGGCCGCGTTCATAGGGCCGCGGCGCCCGGACGGCGGACGGCCGTCAGCGTCCCCCGATGGGGATCTCGAACCAGACCGCCTTGCCCTCGCGGGTCGGGCGGGAACCCCAGCGCCGCGCGAGCTGGTCCACGAGGTAGAGGCCGCGGCCGCCTTCGTCGTTCTCCCCCGCGCTGCGGATGCGGGGCAGCCGGAGGTCCTGGTCGAAGACCTCGACCCAGACGGACTCGGCGCCCCTGCGCAGCCGCAGGGTGAACTCCTTGTCGCCAGCGATCTCCTCTTCGAAGCCCGGCACGTCCCACGACTCGTCGAACGGCAACGGCGGCCCGTCGAGCGCCAGCTCGCGGCGTGGCACGCTGGCGCTGGCGGCGTGCAGGACCACGTTGGTCACGACCTCGGAGACGAGCAGGCAGGCCAGCTCCGCGCGTTCCTCGGGCACCTGCCATCCGGCGAACGCCTCCGACGCCATGCGCCGCGCCTCACTCACCATGATCGGCTGGGCCGGGAACGTCCGCTCCTGCGACTGCAGCTCGGTGCTGGACGAGCGGACGACGAGGATGGCCATGTCGTCGTCGATCTCGCCGGGGACGGCCACCGTGGCCAGGTCGGCGATGCGTTCGACGGACTCCCCCGACGCCTTGGCCAGCTTCTCCCGCAGGATGTTCAGCGCCTCGTCGTCGTCCGGCGCGCCGACGGCGGAATCGCGCGGCGGCCTGCGGTCGACCAGCCCGTCGGTGTAGAGGAGCAGGGTCGCGCCGGGCGGCAGCTCCCTCGTCTCCTCCTTGTAGACCAGGTCGGCGTGCATGCCCTTGGCCCGCACCCCCAGCGGCTGGCCGACCTCGGTGATCTCCAGGTCCTTGACCTCGCCGTCCACGATCATCAGCGGCGGCGCGTGCCCGGCGTTGGCGAACGACAACTCCCTCGACCACGCGTCGTACACCATGTATTGGCAGGTGACAATCGGCGGGTTGGTGATGTCGGCGCCGAAGTCGTCGTGCTCCGGCGCGGCGACGATCCTGGTCCACTCGTCCAGGCGGGCGAGGATGTCGGCGGGCGGTTTGTCGTCTTGGGCGAAGGCCCGCAGCGCGGCCCTGAGCTGGCCCATGACCGCCGCCGCCTTGGCCCCTCGGCCCTCGACGTCGCCGATCACGATGCCGACGCGGCCGGCCGACAGCGGGATCACGTCGTACCAGTCGCCGCCCACCTGGGTCTGGATGCCCTGGCCGTGCGAGGCGAGCGGGGCGGCGGGGTAGTAGCGGACCGCGATCTCCAGGCCGTCGAGCCTCGGCAGCGGCTGACGCGGAAGCAGGTGCTTTTGGAACGATTCGGCGGTGTGCCGTTCCTCTTCGAACAGCAGCGCGTTGTCGACGGCGAGCGCAACACGGGTGGCGATGGCGCCGACGAAGTCGCGGTCGAAGGTGTCGTAGTGGGGCGAGCGCCGGTTCGTCAGGTTCGACAGGCCGAGATACATCAGGCCGAGCGTCTCGCCGCGCACGCACAGCGGGGCGACGATGGCCGAGGTCATCCCGACCTCGCCGCACACCCGGGCCGCGCCCTCGCTCGGCGCCGGGTAGCTGACCTGCGAGAAGTCCTCGATGAGGATGGTCTCCTGGCGGCGCAGAGCGGTCTCGGCGTAGTGACCGAGGGGGTATCTGATCTCCGCGCCGACCGGCCGCCAGGTGTCCGGCGGTGGCGTCCAGCCGTTCACGTGCGTGGAAACCTTGCGCACCAGCCGGTCGCCCTCGACCAGTTCGATGAAGCAGTGGTCGGCGAACTGCGGGACGAGCATGTCCGCGACCCGGTTGAGCGTCTCCTCGACGTACAGGGAGCCGGCGAGCCGCTCGCCGATCCGCTCCAGCAGGCCGAAGCGGTCCTTTTCCCGCTCGTTGCTGCGCATGGCCTCGCGCGCGGTGATGACGATGCCGCTCACGGAGCCGGAGGGGTGCCGCAGCGGCACTGCCTGCGCGCGCACGTAAACCATCGAGCCGTCGCCGCGGGTCACGTCGAAGGTGCCCTCCCACACGCCGCCGCGCAGCACGTGCTTGGCCAGCTCGGCGGTGAGCGGCTGATCCTTCTCCGAGATCCCGAGGGTGTGCAGCGACTCCTTGCCCGGAGACGCGCCGACACGGCCGAACAACTGCTCGGCGAAGGGGTTCCAGTACAGGACGTTGCTGAAGCGGTCGGTCACGACCACGGCCATCTCGGCATGGTCGAGAACGGAACCGGCGGAGAGGTGCTCGTCGATGTCCTGTGACAGATCTCCCCATCGCCTCATGCCACGACCGTCCCTTGACGAAGTGGGTTCGCTATGCCGGGCACGGGCGCTCCTGCGATGGCTGGGTCGCGAGAAATGAAAGGACTCCCTAGGGGATTCAACCAGGCACAACTCATTCCGTCATCGTCTGGTGACAAAAACGTGTGAGGCGACGTCCCTCGGAAGCTCCGTGGTCGTGGTCCCCACCTCGCCATCACCAGTCACCGTTACACCGTTGTCACTCACCGCGAGCGTCACCTCGCGTCCGGGTTGTATCCCAACTTGCTTGAGTTTAAGCATCAGGGCGGGGTCGCTTTGCACTTGTTCGCTGATTCGGCGCACTACAACGGGCACGGGCGCCGATCCGGCGAGGGTCACCATGGGTGACACCATCTCATCTCCGGTCGAACCGGACTGCGGCACGCCCAGCTCGTCGAGGCCGGGGATCGGGTTGCCGTGCGGGCACACCCGGGGGTTCTTGAGCAGGTTCACGAGCCGGGTCTCCACCGACTCGGACATCACGTGCTCCCAGCGGCACGCCTCGATGTGGACCTCTTCCCAGGGCATGCCGATCACTTGGGTCAGCAAACACTCCGCGAGCCGGTGTTTGCGCATGACGCGGATGGCCAGCGTGCGGCCCAGCTCGGTCATGCTGAGGTGCCTGTCCCCCTCAACCTTGACCAGGCCGTCGCGTTCCATGCGCGCCACTGTCTGGCTGACGGTCGGACCGCTCTGCTGCAGGCGCTCGGCGATGCGCGCGCGGAGCGGCACGATGCCTTCCTCTTCGAGTTCGAAGATTGTCCGGAGATACATCTCCGTCGTGTCGATCAGGCCGTGTGCGGTCAAGGCTCCTCCAGTCCTTGTAAATCGATGCTACGACCTCCCCCGCGTTCGCAGCCGACCCTATTGGGGAAGCGACCCAGGATGGGAAACATCGGGGCTCAGCGATTCCTTCCGGCGGACGCCACCCTGCCCGCGCTCCGGGAGGCCGCGCGGCACTGCGAGGGCTGCGACCTCTACCGGGCGGCCACTCAGACGGTGTTCGGCGAGGGCGCGCCCGGCGCGCGGTTCATGTTGGTCGGCGAGCAGCCGGGCGATCAGGAGGACCGCGAGGGCGCGCCCTTCGTCGGGCCCGCGGGGCGCCTGCTCGACAGGGCCCTCGAAGAGGCGGGCATCGAGCGCGAGGCGGTGTACGTGACCAACGCGGTCAAACACTTCAAGTACGAGCCCCGCGGCAAACGCAGAATCCACCAGAAACCCACCGTGGGGGAGATCAATGCCTGCCGGCCCTGGCTGGAGGCCGAGATGCGCCTGGTGGACCCGGAGGTGACGGTGGTGCTGGGCGCGACGGCCGCCCGGGCGCTGCTCGGCCCGGACTTCCGTGTCACCAAGCACAGGGGAGAGCCCGTCCCCCGGGGGGAGGGGGCGTACTACGTGGCGACGATCCATCCCTCGGCGATCCTCCGCTCGCCGGACCGGGACGAGGCATACTCCGGTTTCCTCGCCGATCTGGCTGTCGCGGCCGGGCTGCCCTGAAAAATTCAGGGAGCCAGGCGCTCCAGCGTCCAGGATCCGCCGGTCTTGCGGTAGCGGAGCCGGTCGTGCATGCGGTCGGTCTGGCCCTGCCAGAACTCGACCTCCGCGGGCACCACACGGAAGCCGCCCCAGAAGTCCGGCAGCGGCGGGTCCTGCGGCCAACGCTCGGCCAGCTCCCGGAACTTGGCGTGGAGCTTCTCCCTCGACTCCACCACGGCCGACTGGCGGGAGGCCCACGCGCCGATGCGGGAGCCGTACGGGCGAGAGTGGAAGTAGGCGGCGCTGTCCTCGCGCGGGAGCCGTACGACGGAACCCTCCACGCGAACCTGCCGTCTTATGGGATGCCACGGGAACAGCAGGCAGGCCCGCGGGTTCTCGCCGAGGTCGCGGCCCTTGCGGGACTCGTAGTTGGTGAAGAAGACGAACCCGCGTTCGTCGAAACCTTTAAGGAGAACGGTGCGGGCGGAGGGACGGCCACCGGCCGAGCTGGTGGCGACGACCATGGCGTTCGGTTCCGGCAAGCCCGCGGCGACCGCGTCCGCGAACCACAGCGCGAACTGCGTCACCGGATCGCCGGCCATGTCGGATTCGAGCAGGGGCTCACCTTCGTAGCTGTGCCGGAGCCCGGGCAGGTGCGAAGCGCTGTCCACGGAAAGGTATTCTCCCGTGCTCGGCGTGCGTCTCGTTCGACGGCCGCTACCTGGGAAAACCCCGTTGGGTAGGGCCGGGGGCGCAACAGTCGGGCGCGGCGGGTTAAATTGACCCGCCGGTATCTCGACATCAAGGCTCTGGACTTCACAAGAGAGGGAGGCGGCCGAGAATGTCCGACTTCAAACCCGGGCTCGAAGGCGTGGTGGCGTTCGAGACCGAGATCGCGGAACCGGACAAAGAAGGGGGCGCCCTGCGATACCGGGGCGTCGACATCGAAGAGCTCGTGGGCAATGTCTCCTATGGACACGTCTGGGGCCTGCTCGTCGACAACTCGTTCCAGCCGGGCCTTCCCCCGGCGGAGCCGTACCCACTTCCCGTCCATTCCGGCGACATCCGAGTAGACGTACAGAGCGCGCTGGCCATGCTCGCGCCCTCGTACGGCTTCCGCCCGCTGCTCGACATCGACGACGAGCAGGCCCGCGAGGACCTCGCCCGCGCCTCGGTGACCGCGCTGTCGTTCGTCGCGCAGTCGGCCCGCGGCCTGGGACAGCCCATGGTCCCGCAGAAGCGCGTCGACGAGGGCCAGACCATCGTCGAGCGCTTCATGATCCGCTGGCGCGGTGAGCCCGACCCCAAGCACGTCAAGGCCATCGACGCCTACTGGACGTCCGCCGCGGAGCACGGCATGAACGCCTCGACGTTCACCGCCCGTGTGATCGCCTCGACCGGTGCCGACGTGGCGGCGGCGCTGTCGGGCGCGGTCGGCGCGATGTCCGGCCCGCTGCACGGCGGCGCTCCGGCGCGCGTGCTGCACATGATCGAGGGCGTCGAGAAGCTGGGCGACGCCCGCAAGTACGTCCAGAGCGAGCTGGACAAGGGCAACCGCCTGATGGGCTTCGGCCACCGGGTCTACCGGGCCGAGGACCCGCGCGCCCGCGTGCTGCGCCGTACGGCCAAGGAACTGGGCGCGCCGCGCTACGAGGTGGCCGCGGCGCTGGAGACGGCCGCGCTCGAGGAGCTGCACGCCCGCAAGCCGGACCGTGTCCTCGCGACCAACGTGGAGTATTGGGCCGCGGTCGTCCTCGACTTCGCCGAAGTGCCGGCGAACATGTTCACCTCGATGTTCACCTGCGCGAGGACCGCGGGCTGGGCCGCCCACATCCTGGAGCAGAAGCGCACGGGCAGGCTGGTCCGCCCCAGCGCCAACTACGTCGGCCCGAAGCAGCGGTCCATCAACGACGTGCCCGGCGCCGCCGAGGTCATCGGCAAGATCTGAGGCCCTGAGCGCGTCGTACGGGCCCTGCGGCCGCCTGAACACCCCGAGAAGGCCGCCGGGCCCGTTTCCGCGCGTCGTCGGCGGCGTGAGAGCCTTTGACGGCCCGCCCTCCCCGGGCGGGCCGTTCCCGTTTCCCGCAACGACGGCTTCCCGGGCCGCGGCTGGGACAACACGGCGAGGCCGCCTGAGCCACACGCAGCAGAGCCATCATGTGTCCAGTGCCGCGAGCCAGGCGGCGAGCCGTCACGCCGTGCCCGTCACCGGGCGGGGCGGACGGCGTCCTGATGCGGGGTCACGCACGAGGGCACGCATAGAAGCGAACGCCGCTCAGGCGGCAGGCCGCGACGCCGTACGTGCTCACCCGGCGGGACTGGCGGCGGCCGGAGCCGGGGCCGTCCCGGCTGAGGGCGGGGGCGCGGACGGGGTCGCCGCCGGAGCGCCATCGGCCGCGTCCGTCCCGGCTCTCCCGTCAAGGCCCTCGCAGATGCTCTCGGCGTTCTCGAATTCGCTGGTCGCCAGGCGCCCGCAGCGGATCGCGACCCGGGGCTTCCCCGAAGGGGTCACCATGAGGATCGCGATGGCCTTGTCCTCGGGCTCGTGGACGGTGGCGCCGAAGGAGATGACGCCGCTCGAACCGTTCCACCTGTCGCGCGGGGAGACGAGGGAGATCTGGTAGAGCACGTCTCCTCTGCTGGGCAGCCCGCCCCGGTAGGCCGCGTTGACGCGCTCGTGGAACAGCCTGACCGCGTCGTAGCTGAGGATGAGGTTGTCGTCGGACTCCTTCGCGTGCCGGCCACGCCGCAGGGCCCCGATGAAACTCGTGGACTTCACCCTGTCGTCAGCCCACAGTTCGCGGCTCGCCAGCGCCGCGTAGTAGACCTGGACACGCCGGAAGTTGCCGATCTCGGGGCCGTTGTTGGCCACCGCCTTGATGACGTCGTCGCCCGCGAGGACCTTGATCTGCCCCTCGCCGCAGTCCTTGCCCTCGACGTAGCGGAGGAAGTCGAGGAAGTCGGCCGCGCGCCCGGCGTAGAGGAGCAGGTCGGGCTGGCGGCCGCAGGCCCGGCTCACCGCCGTGTCCATCCCGGTCCCCCGGTCTTGGTACCCGACGATTTCATCTTCGTCTTCATCTTTAACGATCTTGATTCCCACCGCCTTCGCCTCGTTCACGTAGTCCTGGGCGAGGTTGTTCGTGTAGTTGTCGTTGCCCGTCTGGTCCGTGACGACCACCGCGGACGGCTCGGGCACACCCGCGAGGAGCCGCTTACTAGCGAACCGGGCGGCCAGCCGTGCCTGCCGCAGGTTCGACGGCGCCAGCCGGAACACGTACGGCGAGTAGTAGTCGGTGCCGGCGGTGCCGACCGACACATACCCGAGCCGGTCCGCCGTCGCGGTGGTGACCAGCATCGGGATCTTCGCCGTGTGCAGCGTCTTGATGGCGTCCTCCACGCCGCTGACGCTGCGCTGGAAGCCGATCACCCCGAGCACATGAGGCTCCTCGTCGGCCATCTCGCTGACCAGCTCCGCCGTACGCCGCCCCTGGGCGAAGTTCGTACCGGCGTTGGCCACCAGCACCTGGAGACGGGGCGTGCCCGAGGCGCCCCGCTGATACTCCTCCACGGCCGTCAGCTCCGCCCGGGCCCCGACGAACGCGCTGTCTTCCTCGTTCTCCGCGATGGAGTATTCGCCGAACAGCACCACGCTCACGTACGTCCCGGAATCCCTGGCCTCGGCGTTGTGTTGGTCGATCTTTGCGACGAGATCCTTTATCTCCTTGGAGGGGAAGATGTCCTCCGGGGCCGGCCCGTCGGCGTTCACGACGCCCACACACTCCTCGCCGACGCGCTCGGCCCACGACAGGCCGCCGCAGTGCGCGTCCCGGTCCTGCTGGATGCGGCCCAGCAAGACGATCGGCCCGATCAGCAGCAGCGCCATCACGCACCAGTAGCCGATCGCTCGCAGCCGGGGGCCGAGCAGATGCGGCCGGTAGTCGTCGTCCGGCGGCGTCTCGGGCGCGCTGACCATCAGCCGCAGCGGCGGCACCCGCCGGCGCACCGCCGTCCGCCACTCCTCCACGAGCGCGGGCAGGTCCGCCAGCCGCCCCGCGGTGACCGGGCGGCGGCCCGGCTCGAACGACTCGGGCACCGCGGCCAGCACCAGGAGCGGCGGCAGCAGGCCGGTCTCCTCGACCGTCTCCTCCAGCGTGCGCAGGAACCGCTCGTTGACGTCGCCGGGCCAGCGCGCGTCGAGGACGAGCATCGCGTACAGGCCGCGTCCCCAGCTCGGCCACGGGATCCACCACCTCTGGTACGCCTGGCGCAAGTCCTGGCACAGCGCGTGGACGAGCAGCCGCTCGACCTCCTCCTCGCTCGCGTTGGCGATGCGCAGCGCGTACTGCGGCAGGCGTTCGAAGGGCTTCCTGGTCAGGTACGGCTGCTTCTTGAACCAGCCGTTGAAGAAGGACCCCCGGATCGACAAGATCGCCTGGATCAACGTACCGACGACGGCGACGAGCACGCCCAGCGCCCACGGGATCACGCCGACCAGGTCGGAGGCGCCGCCCAGCGACCAGACGATGAGCGTGCCCAACGGCACCCAGGTCGTGGCCGCGCGGCCGATGAAGTCCGCCGCGGTCCTGCGCCCCCGGTCGCCGCCGTACCTGCCCCTGCGCCAGTCCTTGACCCGTTCCTTGAACTCCTCCTGGCCCGTACGCGACTGGGGATCGGGCGGCCAGATCCGGCTGGGCGCGCCGACGTGGTCCCCGGGAGGCGGCTCCTCGCGCTGACGCCGCGCCCACAGCACGAACTGGACCAGCGCGAACCTCGGCGGCGGCAGGAACGAGCCGTTGACCGGCTTGCCGAGCTGGCCGTGCTCGCCCGCCAGCACCTCGACCAGCTCACGCAGCGTGTCGTACTCCCCCGCCCGCACCGTGGCCTGCGGAAGGAAATCCTCGAAGGGAGCGGCGAGCCGCCGGGCCGCGTCGAACGCGCCGCCGCCGCGGCCGACGACGAGGACGAAGGGCAGCGGACGATCGGAGCGCCAGAAGAACGGCCTGCGAACCAGCGACTCGATGACGGCGTGTGGATCGGCCACGCGGATGCTCCCGGGGGCGGAGTTCCAACCTGAGACAATGCGTGATCTTGCAGCTCGACCATGATGTCTCAGGATCCGGACCAGGGTCTAGAGCATCCGCGGGTCTCACTAGGCTTGAGGCGTGGCTGACATCGTGATTCCCGCTGACATCAAGCCCGCCGACGGCCGCTTCGGCTGCGGGCCCTCGAAGGTACGCCCCGAGCAGCTCGCCGCTCTCGCCGACGCCGGAGCGAAGGTGCTGGGCACCTCCCACCGGCAGAAGCCGGTGAAGAACCTCGTCGCCCGCGTCCGGGCCGGGCTCACCGAACTGTTCTCCCTCCCCGAGGGGTACGAGGTCGTGCTGGGCAACGGCGGCACCACGGCGTTCTGGGACATCGCGTCCTTCGGGCTGATCCGGGAGAAGTCGCAGCACCTGCACTTCGGGGAGTTCTCGTCGAAGTTCGCCACGGTCGCGAAGAAGGCCCCGTGGCTCGCCGACCCCTCGGTCATCAAGTCGGAGCCGGGCAGCCACCCGCAGCCCGTCGCCGAGGAGGGCGTGGACGTCTACGCGCTCACCCACAACGAGACCTCCACCGGTGTCGCCATGCCGATCAAGCGCGTGGTGGACGACGAGTCGCTCGTGCTGGTGGACGCCACCAGCGGCGCCGGCGGCCTGCCGGTCTCCGCCGAGGAGTTCGACGTCTACTACTTCGCCCCGCAGAAGAGCTTCGCCTCCGACGGCGGCCTGTGGATCGGATTGTTCTCGCCGAAGGCGCTGGCCCGGGTGACGGAGATCGCCGAGAGCGGCCGGTTCGTCCCCGAGTTCTTCAGCCTGCCGACGGCCATCGACAACTCGCGCAAGGACCAGACGTACAACACACCGGCGGTCGCCACGCTGTTCCTGCTGGCCGAGCAGATCGACTGGATGAACGCCCAGGGCGGCCTCGCCTGGACCACCGCCCGGTCGGCCGACTCCGCCTCGCGCCTGTACACCTGGGCCGAGAAGACGTCGTACACCAGGCCGTTCGTCGCCGACCCGGCGCAGCGGTCCAACGTCGTCGGGACCATCGACTTCGACGACGCGGTGGACGCGGCGGCGGTCGCGAAGGTGCTGCGGGCCAACGGCATCGTGGACACCGAGCCCTACCGCAAGCTCGGCCGCAACCAGCTGCGCATCGCGATGTTCCCCTCGATCGACCCCGCCGACATCGAGGCGCTGACCGCCTGCGTCGACTACGTGGTCGAGCGTCTCTGACGGACTTCGACGGCTCTCCCGGCGGCCGCCCTCTCCGGCGGCCGCCGTTCACCCGCCGACGGCTTTCGGGCCGTCGGCGTTGTCTTCTCCCGGCGGCCCACGCCGATGCGGGCGGCAGATGGCCGGCGCGTCTTCTCCCGGCGCGCGCAACGCCGCGCCCCGCGCCTCCCTGCAGACCTCGTGAGGCACAGCGCGCATCACCGCCCCGACGCGGCGCGGCATGTGCCGACGCGTCTCCTCCAGGGCCCGTACGACACAGCGCGCGGCATCGCACGTGACATGTGCCGGCACCGGCCCCGTACGGCATGGGCGCGTGACGCCGTGCCGACTTCGCCCGCCCGTACGGCGAGGGGTCGTGCGCGACCAGCGGGATCGCCGGTGATGTTGCGGCGGCCGGCGGTGTTGCCGACGCCTCGCCGTCCGTCAGGTCGTGCGGCGGCGTAGCAGCCAGGCGGCGATCACGCCACCGATGAGGCCGAACAGGTGCCCCTGCCAGGAGACGCCCGGCTGGGTGGGCAGGGCTCCCCACAGGATCGAGTAGTAGAGCACGGCGACCACGACGCCGAGCACGATGTCGAGGGCACGGCGGTCGAACAACCCCCGGGCTACGACATAACCGAAATATCCGAAGACGAGGCCGCTCGCGCCGATGGTCAGCGTGTTCGGCGGGCTGGTGAACCACACACCCAAGCCGCTGACCAGGACGATCACCAGGCTTGCCGCGAGGAACCTGCCGATGCCCCGGATCGCGGCCAGGCACCCCAGGATCAGCAGCGGCAGCGAGTTCGCCATCAGGTGGCCGAACCCGGCGTGGAGGAACGGCGCGAACAAAATGCCGGGCAGGCCGTCCGTCTCATGCGCGACGATGCCATACCTGTCGAGCCGTCCGTTCTGCACGTAGTCGACGATCTCGATCGCCCACATCACACAGACAAGCGCGATCATCAAGATCGCGCTGCCGAGGGCACCGGTGAGCAGCGCGGACGTCCGCTCCCGCATCGACCGGCCCGACCGGGGCAGTCCCGGCCCGTAATCACTCATGTCTTTACCGTACGCAGTCCCGCTCACGAACGGGCGGACTGTCCGAAATCACCGGCATCACGCCTTCGAGTCGCCGACGGCCCCCGCCTCGCTCTAGCCGGCCGCATCGAGACCGGAGTCCACGGCTGGCACCCGAACCACTCCGCCAGACCGGCGCCGTCGGTCCGCAGCCGCCGTTGCCGGGCGACGCAGGCCGTACGACCTCACGCTTCGCGCTCCGCAGCGGGCACGACATCCCATCAGCGATCAAGGCTCCTGCCCACCGGCGAGGTGGCACCGGGACTCAAGCGGCTCGGCGAGAGTGCTCACTCAGCGGCGGCTCCAGGGACCAACTCTGCCTGATCAGACCGACCCGGTAGCTCCCATCAGGCGGTGGGCAGGTGAAGTGCGGCGTCCACCCGTCGAGGGCGGCCGGTTTCACTTCATACTTTTGGACTACCAGGTAGTCTCTCGGTATGACCGACGTGACCACCATCAAGGTTCCCAAGGCCCTGCGTGACGAGCTGAACGCCCTCGCGGACGAGGGCGGCAGGGGCACCACCCTCGCCGACGTTCTCGCTCAGCTCCTGGAGGAGCACCGAGCCAAGGTGACCCGTGAGCGCAATGCGGCCGAGGCGCTGTTCGCCAAGGCGGCGGCCGACCCCGACGCCGTGGCCAAGGCCGACCGCATCGCCAGGCGTGCCGTCGAGTTCCTACAGACCCGGAAGACCTCATGAACATCGGTTATGTCCTGGACGACGTCACCATCAACGAGTTCGGTCGCGGCAACACCGTCGTGACTCAGCTCATCGCCAACCTCGACGCGCGCGCCATCCGCATGAGCATCCCCGCCGTCACTCTGGCCGTCGCTCAGCATGACCTCGGCGACGCGCAGATCGACGCCGTCCACGGGACGATCAAGTTTGTGGAACACGTCCGGCTTGAGGCGGTTTCCACCCTCGATGAGACACAGCGCATATCCGAGGTCTACGCATACCTGGCGGACCAGCCCGACCCGGCCGCGGCGCATGTCGTCGCCGTCTCCCGCCACCTCGGCTTCCCCGTGCTGACCACCAACCGGAAGCGCTGGGATCCGGTGCTGGCGCAGCTGCCCTGGACGGTCGAGGTGTTCGAGATCAGCGACACGGACTGACCTGGACAAAATTGCCGCGATCGACGAGTGCTTGATGGCCTGGGCGAGGAGTTCGGGCAGAGGGCCGGCGTGTTGAGGTCCCACGACGCCCGCGAACGCACCATAGACCCCGCCGCACCACGGCCGAGTCGACTCCGCCGGCCCGGCACCGCCGCCCTCGACGGGTGGACTCTGCACTTGAGAGGACGGGACCGGCTGACCGGCACCGAGACCGTCACCACGCGCGGGTCTCGCCGTACGTCGTGCGCGGCCGGATCGGTCGCCGCGCTGTAAGGAAGCTTGCGCCCGCCACGGCTGTGATGGTCATTCGCCGCTACCGCGCCTGCCCTCCAGCCCTCGCGAAGCCCGCCACGGACTCGCGGATGTCCGCGCGCCGCGCCGGTATGAGACCGCGCTGTCTGACGCGCCCCGGCCGCCGACCAATGGAGGCGTTCACGCGAACGTCCGTACGGCGAACCCGCGCGCCACACCCCAACGTGGGACCGCACCATCCGGCACGAGCCAACTGCCGGCCGATGGTGCCGGCGTCGCTGAAACTTTCCCTCTCCTGAGGCGTCAAAATCGCGCTGTCCACGGCCTCGACGATCAGGAAAGAGCGCCGGTACGAATGCGCCTTGCCGACCGCAATGTTTCGAGAAAGAGTCGAAACATTCAAGGCACAGGGTTCTCAGGAGGAAGGACGGACGCCTTGGAACGCCTCAAGGTAATGGCACCACCCGCGGATCGACCCTCCTCCCGCAGGAGGGCGATGACCGGCCGGCTGCTCGCCGGGAGCCGGGCAGTCCGCCGTACGCTCGTGCTCGGCGCCGTCGCGGCGCTGTCGATGGGCCTCGCGACGGTCGCGAGCCCGCGCGCGTACGCCGCCGCCGACACGCTGGGGGCCGCGGCGGCCCAGACCGGGCGCTACTTCGGCACCGCGATCAACGCGAGCAAGCTCGGCGACCCCGCGTACACCACGATCGCCGCCCGCGAGTTCACCATGGTGACGCCCGAGAACGAGCTGACGATCGACGCCACCGAGCCGAGGCAGGGGCAGTTCGTCTTCACCAACGCCGACCGCATCGTCGACTGGGCGGAGCAGAACGGCAAGCGGGTGCGGGGCCGCGCCCTGCTGTGGCACTCCCAGCAGCCGTCGTGGTTGCTGAACCTCAGCGGCAGCGCCCTGCGCCAGGCGATGCTCGACCACATCGACGGCGTGATGTCCCACTACAAGGGCAAGATCTACGCCTGGGACGTGGTGAACGAGGCGTTCGCCGACGGCACCGGAGCCCGGCGCAACTCGAACTTCCAGCGCACGGGCGACGACTGGATCGAGGCCGCCTTCCGCGCCGCGCGGGCCGCCGACCCGGCCGCGAAGCTCTGCTACAACGACTACAACATCGAAGACTGGGCCTCGGCCAAGACGCAGGCCGTCTACGCCATGGTCAAAGACTTCACCTCCCGCGGCGTGCCCATCGACTGCGTCGGTTTCCAGGCGCACTTCGGCAGCTCCACCCCCTACCCCGACCTCCGTACCACGCTGCAGAACTTCGCCGACCTCGGCGTCGACGTCCAGATCACCGAGCTGGACATCCCGTATGCTCTGCCCGCGACGTACGCCGCGGTGGTCGGCGACTGCCTGGCCGTGCCGCGGTGCACCGGCATCACCGTGTGGGGCGTCCGCGACTCCGACTCCTGGCGCAGCACCTACACCCCTCTCCTGTTCGACGGCAGCGGCGACAAGAAGCCGGCGTACACAGCGGTGCTGGACGCCCTCAACGCCGCCGCGCCGTCCCCCAGCCCCACGCCGGCCGCGAGCTGCACCGCGACCCTGCACCCGACCCCGTACGCCGGCCAGAAGCGGCACGACCGTTACACCCTCGGCGTCACCGTCACGGGTACGGACGACTGGATCGTGACCATGACCGTGCCCCGGCCCGCGAAGGTGGTCGCGACCCGGAACGTCAGCGCCAGGTGGAACCCGGCCACGAACGTCCTGACCGCCCGGCCCGGCGGCCACGGCGACTCCTGGGGCGTGACGATCAAGCACCACGGCAACCGGACCTGGCCCACGGTGACCTGTAATCCCGCCTGACAGACCATCCCAAGTGCCCGCTAGATCCGATCTAGCGGGCACGCCCGTCGATCTGGCGCCTCCCGGATGAACAAGACAGAAGGAGACGACTAGATCATGCGGGACCGGACGACGGACCTGGCGATAGAGACATCGGGCCTGGTCAAGATATTCGGGAAGCACCGCGCGGTGGACGGGCTCGACCTCACCGTGCCCGCGGGCACGGTGTACGGCGTGCTCGGCCCCAACGGGGCGGGGAAGACCACCGCGGTCAAGATGCTGGCGACCCTGCTGCGCCCGGACGGCGGCGAGGCCAGAGTGTTCGGCCACGACGTGCTGCGCGAGCCCGACGCCGTACGCAGCAGGGTGAGCCTGACCGGTCAGTACGCCTCGGTGGACGACGAGATGACCGGGGTGGAAAACCTGGTCCTGCTCGGCAGGCTGCTGGGGCACAAGAAGCCCGCCGCCAAAGACAGGGCGATGGCGCTGCTGGAGGCCTTCGGGCTGACCGAGGCCGGCGGCCGTCAGGTCAAGACCTACTCCGGCGGCATGCGCAGGAGGCTGGACATCGCGGCCAGCATCCTCAACACCCCCGACCTGCTGTTCCTGGACGAGCCCACGACCGGGCTCGACCCCCGCAGCCGCAACCAGGTCTGGGACATCGTGCGGATCGTGGTCGCCCACGGCACGACCGTGCTGCTCACCACGCAATATCTGGAGGAGGCCGACCGGCTGGCCGAGCGGATCGCGGTCATCGACCACGGCAAGGTCATCGCCGAGGGCACCCCCGGCGAGCTCAAGTCGTCGGTCGGCTCGGGGACGGTGCACGTACGGCTGCGGGACGCCGCGCAGCGGCCGGAGGCGGAGCGCGTGCTGGCCAGGGAGCTGAACACGCGGGTTCACCTCGAAGCCGATCCCGTGGCCCTCACCGCCCGCGTCTCCGGCGAGGACACGGACGCCGGGGCGGAGCGGGCCGCACGTGCCCTCGCGGCGCTGGCCGCCTCCGGCATCGTCGTCGACGACTTCTCCCTCGGCCAGCCCAGCCTCGACGAGGCCTTCCTCGCGCTGACCGGCGCGCCGCCCGGAGAGCGCGACCGCACACCCACGGACACCCCGGCGACCGGCCAGAACGCGCAGGAGGAGGCGGCGTGAGCGCCACGACCACCGAGAACGGCACGACCTTCGTTCCCACCGCCGAGACGCTGGGCGCGGTCCTGGCGCCCGGGGTGCGCCCGCCGCGCCCCAGCGCGCTGTCGGCCTCGCTGACGTTCGGCTGGCGGGCGATGCTGAAGATCAAGCACGTGCCCGAGCAGCTCTTCGACGTCACCGCGTTCCCGATCATGATGACGTTGATGTTCACCTACCTGTTCGGCGGTGCGCTCGCGGGGTCGCCGACGGAGTATCTGCAGTTCCTGCTGCCGGGCATCATGGTGACGAGCGTCGTGATGATCACGATGTACACCGGGGTCGAGGTCAACAAGGACATCGAGAAGGGCGTCTTCGACCGCTTCCGCACGCTGCCGATCTGGCGGCCGTCGACCATGGTCGGCTACCTGCTCGGCGACGCGCTCCGCTACACGATGGCGTCGACGGTCATCCTCGTGGTCGGCCTGGTGCTGGGCTTCCGCCCGCAGGGCGGCGTCTCCGGCGTGGTGCTCGCGATCGCGCTGCTGGTGGCCTTCTCGTTCGCCTTCTCGTGGATCTGGACGATGTTCGGGCTGATGCTGCGCAGCGAGAAGTCGGTGATGGGCGTCAGCATGCTGGTGCTGTTCCCGCTCACCTTCCTCAGCAACGTCTACGTGGACCCGCGGACCATGCCGGGCTGGCTGCAGGCGTTCGTCGACGTCAACCCCATCACCCATCTGGTCAGCGCGACGCGTTCGCTGATGGCGGGCAGCCCGGACGCCGGGGAGATCACCTGGGTGGTGGCCTGCGGCGCCGTGTCGATCGTGGTCTTCGGCGCGCTGACCATGCGCCTGTACAACCGCAAGTAGTCGCCAAGGGCTGCTCAAGTAGCCGCCAAGCCGGGACCCGCACGCTGTTTCCAGACATCCGAACGATCCCCCTGGGAGGGAAACATGTCTCGAATCAGCGTGCGGCTCGGGCTGGCGACCGTCGCGTCGGCCATGGCGGTGCTCGGCGTCTCCGCGGTGGCGACCCCCGCCCACGCGGTGGACGACGAGTGGGAAACCCTGGTCCTGCGTGAACACGCGGGTTACGAGGGCAGGGTCCACGTCCTGTACACGATGGTGCCGCACGACATCTACGGCTGGGTGCGAGTGCCGGCCTCCGACCCCGACCTCAGCACTTTCAGCGACAAGACGAGCTCGCTGACCAACAACGACCGGATGGCGTGGGTCGTGTACGACGACAAGCAGTACCGTGATCGCCACTACTGCATCCGCCCCGGTGAGACGGTGCCCAACCTCAGCTCGTCACGGTGGAAGTTCAACGACAAGATCTCGTCGGTCAAGCGGCTGGACACCGCCAGTTGCGCCGGATACCCGGCGTTCTACAGCACGAGCTGATCGGCGTGAGCCGTCACAACCGCCGTACGAAGTCACACCCAGGCCGATAACGGCAGATGGCACCGGTAGAGACCGAGGCACGCAGACGAGCAGCCCGGTCGGGGGTCGTCACAGACGCCAGACGAGATCGCGCTCAGGCCGGTAATGGCAGATGGCACGGGTGGAGATTGAGTACGCAGAAGGGCGGCCCGGGCGAGAGCTGTCACAGACGCCAGACGAGATCGCGCTCAGGCTGATAGCGACAAGAGGCACCGGTAGCCACGCAGATGAGCAGCCCGGTCGGGGGCCGTCACAGACGCCAGGCGAAGTCACGCCCAGGCCGGCAACGGCACGTGGCGTCGGTGGAAACAGAGGCACGCAGAAGGGCGGCCCGAGCGGCAGCCGTCACAGACGCCAGACGAGGTCGCGCTCGGGCTGGTAACGGCAGGTAGCGCCGGTGGAGACCGAGGCACGCAGATGCGCGGCCAGCTCGGGATGCGATCGGTCGAGCTTGCGGAGCACGTCACGGATCCGGGCGGTGACGGCCTTGCGGGCACGCTCGGCCTCGTCGCCGAGGCGGCGGTCGCGCCCGCCGAGCCCGGAGGCGGAGCGAAGCTCGGCCAGCAGGGCCGCCCGCTCCCTGTCGAACTCGGCCGCCCTGCGGTCGTCCCCCCGCTCGGTCGCCCGGTCGATCTCCTCGTCCAGCAGGGCGAGCCTGCGGCGGTAGCGCGCCTTGGCCTCCTCGTCGAGGACCGGGTCGCCGCCCATCCTCCGGGCGGCGACGACGAGCTTCCCGCCCTCGGGGTCGAGCAGCCGTACTGCAGGCAGATCGGCCCCGGGGTGGCTCAGCAGGCAGTGCAGGTCGCGCAGTCCCTTGGCGTCGGGCAGATGAACGGTGTGGCCGCCGAACCTCAGGGTCCAGACCGCGCCGTCCCGCCGGAACTCTGCCGTCTTCGGCGCCGCTGAGCCGCCGCGCGCGGGGGCGCGTTCCCGCAGGCGGGCCAGGCGGACGCGCTCCACGACGTGGCGCATGCCGAGCCGGGCCGCCTCGTTCTCCGCGTCGTCCAGCAGTTTCCCGGCCTCCTCGGCGTCGCCCGGGCGGCCCCGCCGCAACAGTGTCTCGCCGAGATAGGCCCGCGCCTCGACAGACCACGGGCGGGCGAGGAGCAGATCGGCGGAGTGCCAGGCGGCGGTGAACCCGTCGATCGCCTCGTCCCAGCGCTCCTGCGCCGCGTCGACGAGAGCCCGCAGGAGGACCACCGGGCCGCCGATGTCCCAGCCGTACATCGCGACCGCCCAGCTGCCGACGTACGGCTCGACCGCGGCCCTGGCCTTCTCGCACAGCTCGGGGTCGCGCGACCACGCGGCGACCAGGGCCAGCAAGCGCAGCCACAGGGGTTTTATCGAAGGCCGCGGCTCGCCTGCGGCCGTGGTGTCGCGCAGGTAGCGCAGCGCCGTGCCGCCGTCTCCCCTGCCCAGCGCGGTCATGGCCTCCAGCAGGCCCGGGCAGGGGTGGCGGCTCCTGCGCAGCGCGCGGTGGATCTCGTCCAGCTCGTCGTAGCGGCCCTGGAGCATCCGCACCGCCCAGCGGTGGTGATCCACCATGTATGTCAGGTGGTCGTGCTTGTCGCCTATCGCGACAAGCTCGTCGATCAGCTTCTCCGCCTGGTCGAAGTCGCCCGTGAAGGCGGCGATGATGCTGCGGTCGCTCACGGTGGCGACGTCGATGCGCGGCAGATCGGTGCGGCCGCCGAGCGCGACGAACTCGCGAAACTGCGCCAGGTAGGCGGGATCGCCCTGCTCCAGCAGGGCCACCCAGCGCAGCGCGGCGGCGATGCTTTCCATCTCCGCGTCACCCTTGCGGTGGGCCAGGGTCAGCAGTTCCCCGGTGAGCGCCGCCCTCTCCGGTGCGGTGCCCGGCCCCCAGATGGTGTCGTGATAGGCCCACAGGCCGAACGCGAGCGCCTCGTCGTCGTTGCCTTTCCTGGCGAGCACGGCGACATGGATGGCGAGGTCCCGCGCGAGACGGTCGAGGGACAGCTCGCCGTCGGGGGGCCGTGTCCGATCCGGGGGGCCCACGCGGCCGCCCGGGCGAGAAGACTCGCCGTCCGAGGGCCGCGTCCGATCCGCCGGTCCCACGCGACCGCCCGGGCGAGAGGACTCGCCGTTGGAGGGCCGCCCGTCGCGGACCAGGGCGGCGTGCGCCTCGCGCAGCAGGTCGGCGCCCAGCGGGCCGCTCTCGCCGCCGCAGGCCGCGTAGACCGACAGCGCCACCCGGGCGATCAGCTCGGGGTCGGCGCTCTCCCGCGCGACGGCGGCGGCCTCCTCGAAAGCACGCCACCCGCCGTCGTGGTCGTCCCAGATGTAGAGCTCACGGCCGAGCTCGAGCGCGATCACGACATGCCGGCGTTGGTCTCCGGCGTCGGCGGCGCGTTCGAGCGCCCTGCGGTAGTGCCCGAGCGCCTCCTCGGTGGCCAGGCGGGCGGCGGCGTCACGGGCCGCGGACAGCAACCGGTCCACCGCGAGGCGCGGCTCCACGTGGTCACCGGCCAGGTACGCGTGCCGGGCCAGGTCGGCGGGCAGCACATGCTCGCCGAGAGCGGGAGACCGGTCGACGGCGTGGACGACCGCGGCGTGCCTGCGGGATGCCGTCTTTTCGTCGAGGGACTCGTAGAGCGTCTGACGGACCAGGTCGTGGGCGAACGAGAACACCTCTCCGCCGTTCGTGCTCTTCGCCACGACGAGCCGGGCGGCCACCGCCTGGTCGAGCAGCCGTTCGACGTGGAACGCAGGAGCCGCGGCGACGGCGGCCAGCACCCGGCGATGGAACTCGCGGCCGAGCACCGCGGCCGTGACGAGGAGGTCCACGACCGGCGTGGGCAGCAGGGACAGCCGCCGCAGCAACGTGTCGCGGACACTGGGGGCGATCGTGGTGACGGAACCGCCGCTGCGCCACAGGCGCGCCGTCTGCTCCACGAAGAAGGGATTGCCGCCGGTGCGCCGGTGCACTTCGGCCACAAGGTCGGCGGATGGTTCGCGGCCGGCCGCGCGGGCCATCAGCGCGCCGACCTCGTCGCGTTCGAGCCCGGTCAGGGTCACCGTGGTCGCCCGCGCCGCCAGCGGCAGCACGAGGGGCCGCAGCGGATGGTCGGCCGCCTCCACCTCCACGTCGCGGTAGGTGCCGATCAGCAGCACCCGTTCAAACCAGGTGTGCTGCGCCGCGAACTCCAGCAACCTGAGCGACGCGGTGTCGGCCCAGTGCAGGTCTTCCAGCACGACCACCAGGGGACGGGTCTGCGAGACCGCGACCAGCGCGCTCGTCACCGCGTCGTACAGCCGGAAACCCTCAAGCGCGTCACCGCCGGGCGACTCGCCGAGCAGCGCGGCGAGGCCCGCGCCCCCGGCTTCCTCGGCCGCCGCCCACTCCCCCGGTGCGGCACCCCGCCGCATCCCCCGCAGGACCTGCACCCACGGCCAGTAGCCGGGGGCGTTGTCGGACTCCCAGCAGGCCCCGCCGAGGACCAGCGCGCCCAGGCGCCTGGCCTCCTCCACCGCGTTGGTGACGAGCGTGGTCTTGCCGATGCCGGCCTCGCCGGTGACCAGCACCAGGCCCCCATGGCTGCCGACCGCCCTTGCGATCTCGGCACGCAACATCGCGGCAGGATGCTCCCTGCCGATGAGCTGAGGGATCGTGCCGTCGGTTCGCATGCCGATTCGAAGGTATCCGCCCCCTCCGACAATTTCCCAGCCGATATCCCCGCGTCGGACGCCTTCTGCCTCAACCAAGGAACTTCGCCAGGTCCCGCGCATGCGCGGCAAGCCTGCGCCCAGCCGAAGAAGATCGCCAAGACCAGCGCGTGCGCGGTAAGCCTGCGCTCAGCCGAGGAGACACGACAAGACCCACACGTGCCCCGCAAGCGTGCACTCAGCCGAAAAACTGCGCCAGGATCCGCGCGTGCGCGACAAGCATGCGCTCAGCCGCCCAGTTGCGCCGGCTCGGCTCGGCGCTGCATACCGCGTGCTCCTCCCTCAGGCATCACTTCCAGTTCGGCACCGGGCATGGTCACCGCAACAGCCTCCGTCCCCGCCCGCCATTTTCAACGTGTCTGGTCACCGTCAACCCGCCGGCCACCGGCACACCGATCCGGCGACCCGCTCATACGGCACCACGACGCACCTACCAGCACGTCATACGGCAGTGTGGGCGCCTCAGGCGCCTCAGCCAGGAACGCCCACCCCGGCCCGGCCTTTACTCCGGCGGTCGCCTCATATCTGGCACCGGCTAGCTCGACACCTCATGCCAGCCGCTGCTTCTGCGGGTGAGGCCGCCACTCTGGGCATGCCGCATGCCCTGGTCATGCAAATCAGCACAGGCCCGACGAAATCCACAGATGTTTTATAGGTCTAAGATCCAGGAATCGGCCCCCGGAATCGCAGATCCTGAGGGTTAAGACTGCCCAGGAAGGTTTATGAACTCATGCTGGATGAGCTCGTCGCTCGGTATAACGACTTGCTGGCTGATCTCGACGCCATCGCTTATACGGTGACAATCCCCGACACCGGTGTCCTCACAATCGACGATGCCGTGCGTCGCCTCGGGTTCGAACCCGCCGCAGTACTCGGCCCCGGACAGCCATGTCCTCCCGACAGCATTTCCCTGTACCAGGTCGGCACCGGTCTCGTCACCCTGGGCTGGTACGCCCACTACAAAGAGGTGACCGATCGACTCGCCGGCGAAGGATTCCGGCACTGGTACCTGTCCTACGACATCGAAGGAAACACCAGTCTGTACGTACGGTACGGAGAGGCCGAGGGAAGTCTTGAACATCCCGAGCCGATAGACATCCCCTTCACAGACTGGAGAGACTTGCTCGGTCCCCTGAGCCCCTACACCGAGCTGCTTGCGAGCGGCTATGACAGCGAGGAGGAGGAAGCGCGGGTGGACATGACCGCGGCGGCTCTGGCAGTGATCGAGGCGGAAAGCGGCGTACGGCTGGACAAGGAACTGATGGACAGCCCTCATTCAGCACTGTTGATTCCGTCGATCTCCGACTAGAAAAGACACAACCACAGAGCTCGGCAGCACACCCGCCGGATCCGGACAAGAAGAGCCGCGACCGTCTCCGCAGCTTCAAACGTTAGTCCTCACGCACGGCCGGCCGCCAAACGTTCTCGAAATCGTCGGCGGTTATCCATTCCGGCGTGAACTCGTCCTGCTCGGCGATCTCCTCTATTGGCGGCACCGGCACATATCCAAGCTTGGTTTCTCCGGTTGACCTGACGGCATCCGCGCCGCCGTCGCCCGCCTCGTTATAAATCACTACGGGATAGTCTCATCGAACTCATGATGCCGTGCGACTTTGAGATATCGCACGCCCCGTCTTCGCCTCGGCTGGTGCGGGGCGCCCCCGCGTAAACCCGCGTGGAGCGCCCCGAACCGAGGGTTATTCGCCCTTCCAGACGGGAGGACGCTTCTCGGCGAAGGCCGCCGCGCCCTCCATGGCGTCCTTGGAGGTGAAGACCGGGCCCACGATCTCACCCTGCTTGCGGAACATCTCCTCCAGCGACCAGTCGGCCGACTCGATGATGACCCGCTTGGTCGCGGCGAGCGCCAGCGGCGCGTTCGCGGCGATCTTGCGGGCCAGTTCGAGCGCACCGTTGAGCGCCTCGCCCGGGTACGTGATGCGGTTGACCAACCCCAGCTCGTACAACCGTGCGGCCGGGTAGTGGTCACCGGTGAGGGCGATCTCCATGGCGACGTGGTACGGGATGCGGCGCGGCAGCCGCATGACGCCGCCCGCACCCGCGACCAGGCCGCGCTTGGGCTCCGGCAGGCCGAACTTCGCCTCCTCGGACGCCACGATGATGTCGCACGACAGCGCGAGTTCGAAGCCGCCGGCCAGCGCGTACCCCTCGACCGCCGCGATTATCGGCTTCTTCGGCGGCGCCTCGGCGATGCCGCCGAAGCCCCGGCCCTCGACCACCGGCATGTCCCCGGAGAGGAACCCCTTCAGATCCATGCCGGCCGAGAACGTCCCACCGGCCCCGGTGAGGACGATCGCGGCCACGTCGCGGCTGCCGTCCAGCTCGTCCAGGGCGGCCGCGATGCCGCGCGCCACCGCGCCGTTGACGGCGTTCCTGGCCTTGGGCCGGTTGATGGTGATGACGCCGACGCCGCCGTCGACGACCTCTACGAGCACCTCGTCCGGCTCAGCGGCCGACCCGGAGTTGACCTCGGACACCTGACCTCACCCGGCTCACTTGGGCTGGAAGCGGATGCCGCCGTCGAAGCGGATGACCTCGCCGTTCATGTAGTCGTTCTCGATCAGCGTGCGCACCAGGTGGGCGAACTCGGAGGCCTTGCCGAGCCGCTTGGGGAACGCCACCGGCTGGATGAGCTTGGCCTTGAACTCCTCGGCGTTCTTGTCGCCGATCTTCCCGTAGATTGGGGTGTCGATGATGCCGGGCGCGATGGTCAGCACGCGCACCCCGATGACCGCGAGGTCGCGGGCCGCGGGGAGGGTCATGCCGATGATGCCGCCCTTGGACGCGGAGTACGCCACCTGGCCGGTCTGGCCCTCGATGCCGGCGACCGACGCGGTGTTGATGACGACGCCGCGGGCGCCGTCCTCGTCCACCGGCTCGGTCTTGGCCATGGCCGCCGCGCCGATGCGCATGAGGTTGAAGGTGCCGATCAGGTTGACGTCGATCACCTTCCGGTAGGACGCCAGGTCGTGCGGCGAGCCGTCCCGGTTGACCGTGCGCTGGGCCCAGCCGATGCCGGCGCTGCTGATCACGGCGCGCAACGGCTTGCCGGTGGCGACCGCGGCGTCCACCGCGGCCTGCACCGACGCCTCGTCGGCCACATCGGTGTGCGCGAACACGCCGCCGATCTCGTCGGCCAGCGCCTTGCCGCGCTCCGCGTTGAGGTCGGCCACGACCACGGTCGCGCCGACACGGGCCAGTTCGCGGGCCGTGGCCTCGCCGAGGCCGCTGGCACCGCCCGAGATGATTGCTGCTGCTCCGTTCAGGTCCATAGCGGGACCTTAACGCGCGAACCGAATGAAGTTCTACTCGGGGTGCCGCAAAATCGCGGTATCGACGTCGGGGTAGACCTTGATCCGCCGGTCCAGGCCGGTCGTACGCAGGATCCGGGCCACCGGGGGCTGCGGCGAGGCGAGGCACACCCCGCCGCCCTCGCTCGTGGCGAGCCGCCAGGCCTCGATGAGCACGCTGAGCCCGCTGGAGTCCATGAACGACAGCTCGCCGAGGTCCAGCACGAGTGTCGGGCCGTCGTTGCGTATGGCGTCGCGGATCTCGTCGCGCAGGAACGGAGCCGTGAACAGGTCGAGCTCCCCCTCCACTGCCACCACGACGGCGTTGGAGAGCGGTTGGCGCGCGAGCCGCAGCTTCATCGTCGGAACCTCCTCAGCTCCGGCCCACTTTACTTATCCATCACCCCGGCTGAGCAGGCACAGCGAAGCCATAGGGAAGTTCGAGCCGGTGTTCGGCGAGCAACCGCTCGTCGGCGAGCAGCGCGCGCGTCGGCCCGTCGGCCGCGATCACCCCCTCCGACATGATGAGCGAACGCTCGCACAACTCCAGCGCGTACGGCAGGTCGTGGGTGACCATCAGCACGGTCACGTCCAGGCTTTTGAGGATCTCGGCCAGCTCGCGGCGCGACGCCGGGTCGAGGTTGGACGACGGCTCGTCGAGGACGAGGATCTCCGGCTCCATCGCCAGCACCGTGGCCACGGCCACCCGGCGGCGCTGGCCGAAGGACAGGTGGTGCGACGGCCGGTCGATCGCGTCCAGCATGCCGACCCGCTCCAGCGCGTCATGCACCCGCCTGTCGAGCTCCGCGCCGCGCAGCCCGAGGTTGGCCGGGCCGAACGCGACGTCCTCCCGTACGGTCGGCATGAAGAGCTGGTCGTCCGGGTCCTGGAACACCAGCCCGACCCGGCGGCGGATCTCCCGCAGGGTGTCCGGACGCACCGGAAGCCCGGCCACCTCCACCGTGCCGTGCCCGGCGGTGAGGATGCCGTTGAGGTGCATGACGAGCGTGGTCTTGCCCGCGCCGTTCGGGCCGAGCAGGGCGACCCGCTCGCCCCGCTCGATCGTCAGGTCCACGCCGTACAACGCCTGCGTCCCGTCCGGATAGGCGTACGCGAGCCTGGTCACCTTGAGAGAAGGGCTGCGGGAGGTCACGTCGTGCTCCAAGCCAGTAGGGCCGTCACCGCGGCGAGGCAGGGCAGCACGCCCGCCGTCACCCAGTCTCGTCCGGTCGCCGAAATGTCCCTGATCGTCGGCATCTCACCCGTGTAGCCGCGGCTCAACATGGCGAGATGGACGCGCTCCCCCCGTTCGTACGCACGGATGAACAGGGCGCCGGCCGACTTGGCCAGCACGGGGGCCTGCCGGAAGTCCCTCGCGACGAACCCCCGCGACTCCCTGGCGATGCGCATGCGCCCCATCTGGTCCACGATCACGTCCAGGTAGCGGAGCATGAACGTCGCGATCTGCACGAGCAGCCGGGGCAGCCGCAGCCGTTCGGCGCCGAGCAGCATCATCCGGGGCTCGGTCGTGGCCGCCAGCAGGATCGAGGCGACCACCCCGAGTGTCGCCTTTGCGAGGATGTTCCAGGCGGCCCACAGGCCCGGGACGCTTAGCGACAGGCCGAGCACCTGGACCCGTTCGCCCGTGCCGATCAGCGGAATCGCCAGCGCGAACAGCACGAACGGCACCTCGATCACCATGCGCCGCGCGATCAGGCCGGCGGGGATCCGGGCGACGGCCGCGACGACCGCCAGCAGCACCGCGTCGACCGCGAACGCCCAGAAGCGCTCGCGCGGCGTGGCGACCACGCACACCGCGAACACGACGACCGCCGCCAGCTTGCACTGGGGCGGCAGCCGGTGGACGGGGGTGTCGGCGGGCCGATAGATCGAGTGATGGTGCCCGGCGCTCACTTCGCACTCACACTGCCATCATGGCCGACCCTCGGTGCCCGTACGCGTGCGAAGCGTTCGCGCCGCACGCATCGAGCCAAGCCGGAACGGCGCGATGACGCCCGGTGCTCGACGCGCGCGGGGCGGCCGCACCGCTCGCGCGGCACCAGGCCGGGCCAGCACGATGACGCCCGGTGCCCGACGCGCGCGGCGCGGTCCCGCTGCTCACGCTGAGCCAAGCCGGAATGGCGCGAAGGCGCTTGGTGCCCGCACACGCGCGGGGCTTTCACGGTCGCGGGACGCGCCGGGCTCACTGCGCGCCCGCGGGCGTCATCCCATCGCTGTCCCGCCCGCGCCGGCGGATGACGTAGAACACGCCGCCACCGGCCACGACCGTCAGCGCGACGCCCACCACCCCGGCGAGGCCGCCCGACAGCCGCTCGTTCTCCACGCCCTTGACGGCGTAATCGGCCAGCGGGCCGTCCTCCACCGCGTGCGGCTTCTCCTGCGCGCTCAGGCCCTTGTCGGCCGCCACCTTCTCCAGCCCGTCGGGGGCGCTGGAGGCGTAGAACGAGAAGACACCGGCGAGCAGCACGGCCACGATCGCGCCGCCCACCAGGACCGGCCGCAGGCCGATCCCGGCCGAGGGAGCCTCGGGGGCCGCCGATCCGACCTGCACCTCCCCCTCGGCGGTGCGCAGCGTCAGCGCCTTGGTCATCCCGCGCGCGCCGTACACGAGATCGGGGCGTACGGCCAGCACGCTGCTCACGGTGAGCGCGGTGATGAGGCCCTCTCCGATGCCGATGAGCAGATGCACGCCGCCCATCGCGGCGGCCACCGAGCCCAGCTCGATCGGCGCGGTGCCGCCGAGCCAGAACAACACGGTGAACACGAGCGCAGAAGCCGGTACGGAGACCAGCGCCGCCACGAACGACGCGGCCACCAGCGCCGGCCGCCCGCGTGGCGCGCCCCGGGTGATCAGCCGGAACACGGCCCAGCCGACGACCGCGGTGACGATCGCCATGAGTGTGATGTTGACGCCCAGCGCGGTCAGCCCGCCGTCGGCGAAGAAGAACCCTTGGACGAGCAGCACGACCGTGACGCATAACACGGCGGTGTACGGCCCGACGAGTATCGCCGCCAGCGCCCCGCCGAGTAGGTGACCGCTGGTGCCGGCCGCCACGGGGAAGTTGAGCATCTGCGCCGCGAAAACGAACGCGGCAACCAGGCCCGCCATGGGGGCCGTCCGGTCGTCGAGCTCCCGTTTGGCGCCGCGCAAGCTCGCTGCCACCCCGGCGGCCGCGAGGACGCCGGCGCCGACTGACACAGGCACATCAAAGAACCCATCGGGCACATGCACGGCTATATACCTCCGAAACGGGCGAATCCTTTCTCACTGTAGAGCACAGGGTTGTAGTTGCAAACTATTTGCAATAAGGAGCGCTGTGCAAGGCGCGGATCACCCGTTTGACCATGCTCAGCGGGGTGGCCGCCCGCACCGACACGCTGAGCCGCCGGTTGACCGCCGTGGCGTACGGCCGGACCGTCCACTGCGCCGGGCCCCAATACAACGGCTCCCACCACGCCGCGCTGCCCTTAGACGTGCCCTCCCGAAACCCGTTTACATGAGACAGCCCCCGTCGCAAGGTGCCTGCCCATGACGGGCCTCCCCGTGACGAACTCCCTTGAGACGCGCCTCCCTGGGATGGCCCGCGCCGCAACGGGCCTCCCGGTGACGGGCTTCCCTTGGCCGGTGTCCTCCGTAGCGGGGCCCTCCCTGACCGAGTTCTCCGTGACGGGGTCCTCTGCAGGGCCCCCCATGGCAAGAGGCCGCTCCACCACCGCAGCGGCCGGTCCAGCGTGTCCGCGTCGGCCACCTTCACCGGAAAGCGCACCGGAGGGCCGCCGAGGTCGAGTTCGAGATAGGCGTCCCAGGTGCCTGGCCGCAGGCCGACCGTCTCCGCCGCGAACTCCCGGGGCCCAATCGCCACGGCCCGCTCACGGTGTTCACGACCCGAGGTCCGCTCGCGCCAGATCAGGTGCCGTACGCCCGCCGCTGCGGGCTCGTCCCCCACCAGCACCCGGCCCTCCACCCGCAGTCGCCTGCCCCGCCACCACGCCCGCGTCAGCCGTACGGCGGCGGGGACGCGGACGACGTGTCCCCCGGCGTCGACGCCGAGATGACCCTGCGACCGGGAGAAGAAGGGCACCGCGACGACCCCGCCCACCATATGCGCGTCGGGGGCGCGCAGGCTGGGGTCACGGCGGGAGCCGAGCCTGGCCAGCCTGCGCGCACCCTCGCACTCGACGGCCACATGCACGTCCCACACCCCGGGCGGCAGCTCCGCCGCGTCGACCACGGCGGTGAAGAACCCGGCGGCGCCGCGCGTCACGGCGGGGGTGAACTCCTTGCGCGACTGCCGCTCGCGGAGCACCACGCTCACGCCGCCGTCCAGCTCCGCACAATCCAGCCCCGCACTACACAGCCGCGCGCTGCCCGGCTCCGCACCCTTCCCCCCCGCGTCACCCAGCCGCATACGAGCGAGCGCCGACGCACCGCCGATGCCGTCCGCACCGGTCCGCGCTTCCGGCCCCACACCATCCAGCCGTGCGCTGGCTGGCCCCTCGCTGTCCGGTTCCGCGCTCCTGTCCGGCTGTGCACTCTTCAGCTCCGCGCTACCCAGCCGCACACGAGCGAGCGCCGACGCACCGCCGATGCCGTCCGCACCGGTCCGCGCTTCCGGCCCCGCGCTATCCAGCTCCGGATTACCCAGCCGCGCGCCTTCGAGCTGCGCGCTGTCCGGCCCCAGGCTGTCCTGGTCCGCGTTGTCTGGCTCCGCACCCTTCGGCTCCGCGCTATCCAACCGCGCGCGGTCCGGCTGCGTACTCTTCAGCCGCCCACCGCGCAACCCCGCACCGCCCGGCGCGATGCCGCCCACTGCGATGCCGCTGGCCGTGGTGTCGCCCGGCGTGGGGCCTTCCATACCGGCGAGGACGGCCCATCCGTCGATCACCAGGTGATCGCCCTGCCACGCCACGCCGGTCAGCCGGTGACGCAGCGGCGCGGCCTCGACGCGTGCGAGCCGTACGAGCCGGTCGGGATCGTCGAGCGCGGTAATGCGGGCGGCGTCCACGCCGTCGAGAGCGGCGCGTACGCCCGGGGTCAGCCATTGGCCGCAGATGTCGGCCACCTCGACGGCGATCTTTTCGCGTTCGGCCTCGCAGGCGGCCAGGAACGGCGCCCCGAGCTGGGCCAGCACGTCACGGCGCAGGTGCCGCAGGAGCAGACGGTCGCGCAGCGGGCCGGGCGGCACATGCCGCGCCATCACCTCGATCGGTGTGCGGACCACGCGCAGCCAGCCGAGCGGGTCCCGTGCGGACGCCTCGCCGCCGCCTTCCGCGTGATAGCAGTCGTGATCGGCGACCACCGAGATCACCCGGGCGTGGCAGTACGCGTGGACGGTGAAGGTCATGTCCTCGCCGCGCCGCTGCGTCTCGTCGAAGCGGATGCCGTGCCGTGCGAGGAAGTCCCGGCGGAAGAGCTTGAAGCAGGTCAGGTCGTCGTAGACGGCGGTTAACGAGGCCCTGTCGGCGCTCTCCCGCACCCCGTGGCGGGTGCCGGCGACCTTCCCCACGACGACGTCGGCACCGGTGCGGTCCGCCGTGGCGACCAGGCGGGCCAGCGCGTCCGGGGCGAGGTGGTCTCCCGCGTCGCAGAAGAAGACGTATCGCCCCGCCGCCCGGTCCAGCCCTCTGTTCCGCGCGCCGCCGGGCGTGCCGGGCTGCGCGTCCTCGATGACGGTGATCAGCCGGGGGTGGTGCGCGGCGTAGAGGTCGAGGAGCGCCCGGGTGCCGTCCCGCGAGCCGCCGTCGACCACGATGATCTCCTTGGCGACCCGCTGCACGAGCAGCGAGGTGAGGCAACGGTCGAGTGACGCCCGGCGGTTGTACGCCGGCACGACGACGCTGACGTCGATCCCCCGATCGACGCGCTGGCCATTCCCCGTCTTCATTGCCAATCATTATGTGCCTGCGACCTGCCATAACCCCGTCTGCGCCGCGCCGGGTGGCAGGCAAAACCGTGTCGCACCGCGCCGGATCGCCCGCGTGCGGCTCACGCGACCCGGTAGCCGAGAACCCGTTGACCCGCCGAGCCGCCGCCCGGGCGCACCGGGCGTGGTCACGCCACCGTGAGCGAGCCGTACGTCATCGAGGTCGAGGTGCACGGGTGGCGGGGCGGTGCGCGACGCGGCAGACTGAGCGATCACCGAGTCACCGGGGGTTTCGCGTAGATGCGCACCGCGTTGTTCCCAGAAGGATTCGTCTGGGGTGTGTCCACGTCCGCGTTCCAGATCGAGGGCGCCACCGACAGCGATGGCCGCGGCCCCTCCATCTGGGACGCCTTCGCAGGCGGAGGATCGGGCGGGGGATACGGCGACCCCGCCTGCGACCACTACCGGCGTTATTCCGAGGACGTCCGGCTGATGCAGGATCTCGGCATCGCCGCCTACCGGTTCTCGGTGAGCTGGCCGCGCGTGCTGCCCGAGGGGCACGGACGCGTCAACGGGCCGGGGCTCGACTTCTACGACAGGCTCGTGGACGAGTTGCTCGAGGCGGGCATCGCGCCGTACGCGACGCTGTATCACTGGGACCTGCCGCAGGCGCTGCAGGACGACGGCGGGTGGATTTCACGTGACACCGCCCGCCGCTTCGCCGACTACGCGGGCGTCGTCTACGACAGGATCGGCGACCGGGTGCACACCTGGTTCACGTTCAACGAGCCGTGGGTGGCGGCCTTCCTCGGCCACGCCTCGGGGGTGCACGCCCCGGGCCTGCGCTCGGCGGCCGACGCCTTCGTCAGCGCCCACCACATGCTGCTCGCGCACGGGCTGGGCCTGGAGGTCCTGCGGGAGCGGGGCGCCGTCAGGGCAGGCGTCGTGCTGAACCTCTCCCCCGTCCTCACCCCCGCACAGCTCGCGGATGTGTCCGTCGACATCCCCGCGGAGGACGCCGAGGCGGTGGCGCGGATCGACGCCTTGCACAACCGGCAGTTCCTGGAGCCGGTGCTGCGCGGTCGCTACCCCGCCGAGCTGCTGCCCCTGGTCGAGAAGATCGCCGGGCTCGGCCATATCCACGACGGAGACCTCGACCTCATCGGCCGGCCCATCGACCTGCTCGGCGTCAACTACTACACGCCCATCGCCGTACAGGCCCAGCCCAGCGCCCCGGCCGACCCGGCCTTCCCGGGCAGCGAGGGCGTCCTGTTCTGCAGCGTGCCCACGGCGGTCACCGCGATGGGCTGGCCCATCATGCCGAGCGGCCTGTCCCTGCTCCTGCGGCGCCTGTCGCGGGAGTATCCCGAGACCGAGCTGATGATCACCGAGAACGGCGCCGACTTCGAAGACGTCGTGACCGGCGACGGCATCCACGACATCGACCGGATCAGCTTCATCGAGGAGCACCTGCGGGCGCTGCGTACCTCGCTCGACGAGGGCGCCCGGGTCCGCGGCTACCTGCTGTGGTCGCTGCTCGACTGCGTCGAATGGGCGGACGGCTACCGGCGCAAGTTCGGCATCGTCCACGTCGACTTCGCCACCCAGCGGCGGCTGCTCAAGGACAGCGCGCTGTGGTATCGCGACGTCATCGCGCGCAACGGGCTCGGCGCGGAGCGGCCGAAGCGGCCCACGCTCGAAACCGTCGCCGCCCGCGCGGGCGTCTCCCGGGCCACGGTCTCGCGGGTCGTGAACGGGGAGGCGCGGGTCAGCCCCGAGGTGCGCGCCGCCGTGCTGCGCGCCGTGCAGGAGCTGGGCTACGTGCCCAACGCCGCCGCCAGGAGCCTCGTCACCCGGCGGACCGACTCGGTCGCGCTCATCCTGTCGGTCCCCCGGCACGGCGGCGAGGCGCTGACCGCCGCGGTCGTCCAGTACGTCACCAGCGTCCTGGAAGGGGCCGGCAAGCAGATCACCCTCATGCTCGCGGACACGCCGGAAAGCCACCGGCGCATCATCCGGCACGTGGAGGCGCGGCAGGTCGACGGGGTCGTGCTCGTGCCCCCGGACGGCCCGGACACGCTGACCGAGCGGCTCGCCCGCACCGGGGTGCCGGTCGTGCTGCTGGGCAAGCCCGCGATCGCCTCCCTCGTGCCGCACGTGGACGTGGACAACGCCGGTGGCGCGCGAGCGGTCACCCGGCACCTGCTCGACCGGGGCCGCCGCCGGATCGGCGTGATCTGCGGCCCCGCCGACCTCGTCGCCGTACAGGACCGGCTCTCCGGGCACCTGGCCACGCTCCGCGAGGACGGGCTGTCGCCCGCGATCGCCCTCGCGGGGGTGGACCGGCAGTCGGGCGCGGCGGCCATCCGCGAGCTGCTGTCCGGCCATCCCGAGTTGGACGCCGTCTTCGCCACCTCGGACGAGCTGGCGATCGGCGCCCTGGAGGCGGCGCGCGAGGAGGGGCTGCGGGTGCCGGAAGACCTGGCGGTCGCCGGCTTCGGCGACATCCACGCGGCGTCCTGCACGACACCGCCGCTCACCACCGTCCAGGTGCCCGCCGCCGACCAGGCTCTCGCCTTGGCGCGCCTGCTCCTGTCCCGTCTCGACGGCCGCCACACCAGCCCCGTCGTCCTTCCCACACGCCTGGTGGTGCGCGCCTCGACCTGAGCTCTCTCCAATCGGCAGAAATCTGCGCCTTCCGCAAATTTACGCTTCACGCATCTTTGCGTCGCACGCAAGTAGTCGTATGGTGGTCCATGTGAGCAGGGAAGGCGAGCGCCAGGGACTGCGCGAGCGCAAGAAGCAGGAGACGCGCATCGCGCTGAGCTGGGCGACGATCAAGCTCGCCGCGGAGCGCGGGCTGGAGAACGTACGCGTCGAGGACATCGCCGCGGAAGCGGGTGTGGCTCCGCGGACCTTCAACAACTACTTCTCCAGCAAGGGCGAGGCGATCGCCGCCAGGCACCTCGACCGCGGCCGGATGTTCGCACAGGAGCTGCGCCGCCGCCCGGCGTCGGAGCCCCTGTGGGAGGCCATCAAGAACGCCGTGCTGACCCAGCTCTCCCTGGGCGAGGACTACGGCGACGGTCAGCCGGACCAGCAGTGGCAGACCGGCATCCGCCTCATGATCCAAGAGCCCTCGCTGCTGGGCGAGATGCTCAAGGCCAACGCCATCGCCGAGGAGGAGCTGGCCGCGGCCATCGCCGAGCGGACCGGCACCGACGTCACCCGCGACCTCTATCCGCGCCTGGTGGCGGGCGCGACCGGGGCCGCGATCAGGGTGGCGATGGACCAGTGGTTGCGGGCCGATCCGCCGGTGTCCATAAAACCGCTCGTCGAAGACGCGATCGGACGGCTCGCCGCCGGGCTGCCCGAGCCCTGACAGACGAACGCTCCCGGGCGTTCGACATCGGATAGTCGGCAACTGAAGACCACCGTTTCCCGTCACGTGCCGGATCGGCACGCCGCCCGGCCTTTCACGCCCTGACCCGGGCGTCGTCCCACCCCCGATCACACCGTCCCGCCACGAGCCGGGACCGCGCCGTACACGCGCCGCGCCTTTCGCGGCCACGCCGTCTACACGTGCCACGCCGCACATGTGTCACGCCGTACGCGTGCCGCGTCGTGAACCCGCCACGCGGTGAACCCGGTGACCCCGCCACGCGGTGAACCTGGTGAACCCGCCGCGTGATGAACCCGCCGCGTGGTGAATCCGCCACGCCTTCTCTTCGCCATGTCCGCGCTCTTCGCATGCCCGAAACCCCCGAGGAGGACCGCATGACCCCCGACGTCGTGATCGCCGGAGCCGGGCCGAACGGGCTGATGCTCGCCTGCGAGCTGAGCCTGGCCGGAGCACGGCCGATCGTGCTGGAACGCCTGCACGAGCAGACCAAGGCGAACCGGGCCAACGGGCTCGTCGGCCAGGTCGTACTGGCCCTCGACCGCCGTGGGCTGTACGAGCGCCTGAGCGGCGGCGCCGAACCGCCCCGGCCGAGCCCGGGCTTCGTGTTCGGTGCGATGCCCCTCAACCTGGGCAAACTCGACGACAACACGCTGTACACACTGCCGGTGCCGCAGCGGCGCATCGAGCAGGTCCTCGAGGAGCGCGCCCGCGAACTCGAGGTGGAGATCCGCCGCGGACACGAGCTGACCGGCCTCTCCCAGGACGACGACGGCGTCACCGTGGAGGTCGCCGGCCCCGAGGGGCCCTACCGGCTGCGAGCCCGCTACCTCGTCGGCGCGGACGGCGGGCACAGCCTCACCCGCACGCTGTGCGGCATCGGCTTCCCCGGGGTGACCAAGGACGACTCCATCTCCCGCACCGCGCACGTCACCGTGCCCGCCGAGCTGACCGACCCCGCCACCGGCGGGCTGAACGTGCCGGGCTACGGGCCGATCCCGCCGTTCATGCACCACCGCACCGACCACGGCCTGTTCACGTACGCGCCGTTCCCCACCGGGGCGCTCATCCACACCACCGAGTGGCACGGGGACGGCGGCGACCGGCCGATGAGCCTGGACGAGCTGCGCGAGAGCGTACGCCGGGTGCTCGGCGCCGACCTGCCGTTCGGGCCGCCCGAGGGCCCGGGGCCTCACCTGTTGCGCCGCCTGGTCGGCGGGAACACCCGCCTGGCGGAGCGCTTCCGCGACGGCCGGGTGCTGCTGCTCGGCGACGCCGCGCACGTGCACAGCGCGATCGGCGGCCCCGGCCTCAACCTGGGCCTCCAGGACGCGATCAATTTGGGCTGGAAGCTCGCCGCCGAGGTCCGGGGATGGGCCCCGCCCGGCCTGCTCGACACGTACGAGACCGAGCGGCGGCCGGCGGCCGAACGCGTGGTCATGCACACGCAGGCGCAGTCGGCGCTCATCGCCCCCGGGCCGGAGGTCACCGCGCTGCGCGTGCTGTTCGGCGAGCTGCTGCGCGACGAGCGCACCGTCAAGCACATCGCGGACATGATGTCCGGCGCGGACATCAGGTATGCCCTCGAAGGGACACACCCCCTCACCGGTCGCCCGGCCCCCGACCTCGTGCTGGAGACGGCGACCGGTTCCGTACGGCTGGCCGAGCTGACCAGGACGGCCCGGCCGCTGCTCCTCGACCTGACGCCGGACACCGCGTTGTCCGGGGCACTCGACGGCTGGCGCGACCGGGTGGACCTCGTCACCGCCAAGGCGAGCCGGGAAGGTCTGCCCACCGCGCTGCTGCTGCGCCCCGACTGCTATGTGGCCTGGGCCTCGGACTCACCGCGGCCGGACACGAAAGAGCTCGACTCCCTGCGTACGGCGTTGACCTCGTCGTTCGGCGCAGCACGGTAAGAGCGGTCGCGCGTCGGTAAGCGTGATTGTGCGCCGGTCAGAGCGGTTGCGCGCCCCGCGCCTGTGCGGCGCGGGGCGTCAGCCGGTGGCGCCGGACAGCTCCGGGTTCGGCTGGCGGATCGGCGTGAAGAACGCGGCCACCGCGATCAGCAGGCAGGCCGCACCGGCCAGCAGGCACACCACCGCGACCCCGTGGTGCTGCGCGCCCCAGGTCAGCACGGCCGCGCCGGCCGGACCCAGCGAGAAGTGGATCGTCCAGAACGCCGAGGTGACCCTGCCCAGCAGGTGGTCGGGGGTGACCTGCTGGCGCAGCGACATCGAGCAGATCCCGGCCACGCTGGTGCAGGCGAGGTAGGCGGCGGCCGCCGCCGCGGCCACCGGCACGGCCGTGGACAGGCCGAGCCCGGCGATGGCGACCCCGGCGACCGCGATCGCCCCGATCCAGCACACGCCGAAGCCCAGCCTGCGGCGCACCGGGCCGACGAGGAGCGAGCCCGCGACGGTGCCCAGGGCGGCGACGCCGAGCACCACCCCCACGGCGCCGTCGGGCTGATGGAGGTCGTGCTTGAGGTGGTAGATCAGCACGTCGGTCAGCCCGAGGGTCAGGAAGATGAAGAACGACAGCAAGACGGTCAGCGCGCGCAACACCGGCTGCCGCCACAGGAAGCGGGCCCCGGCGAGGAGCTCCTGCCAGGTCCCGCGTGCCTCCTCCGGCGCGGGTGACGACGGCGTGCGCAGCCGGATCAGCGCAATGCCCAGCGCGGAGACGCCGAAGCCGGCGGCGTTGATCGCGATCGCCGCGGTCGAGCCGAACCAGCCCGCCACCACACCGGCCAGCAGCGGCCCGCCGACCCCGGCCGCCGCGGCGGTGGCTCCCAGCCGCCCGTTGGCCTCCGTGATGTGATCGGCGTCGACCAGCCCGCGCACCGCCGTCACGTACGCCACCTGGAAGACCATGCCGATCGCCTCGCACAGCGGCAAGACGATGTAGAGCAGCCAAATCTGCGGGCCGAAGACCCAGGCCGCGGGGACGAGGCCATACAACGCCATCCTCGCCAGATCACACCAGATCAGCAGGCGCCTGCGGTCTATCCGGTCGACGAGGACGCCGGCGAACACCCCCGACACGACCGACGCCGCGCTCGCCACACCGGTCAGCAGGCCCATCTGCGCCACCGACCCGGTCGTGTGCAGCACGAGCAGCGGTACGGCGATCAGAGCGAACGAGTCACCCGCGACCGACAGCGTCTGGGACGCCCAGAAGATGGAGAAATCCCGGTTGCGCCACAGTTGTGATCCTTTGGTCACGCCGCCATACTGCCGCGGAGGGTGCACAGGCGGGCGGACGAGGGGCGGTCCAGGTCAACCACCTCTGGGCGTGCGCGGCATGGGTCACAGCGCGGAAACTCCGCGACGATCGGCGAGGGCGACGCGCCGCGAACGCGACGCCCGCGAATCCCCGCTCGCGTACGACGGATCAGCCGGCCGAAGCCGTCCCTGCCCGCGCTCCGGGGCAGGCCGCCTCGCCGTCAGCAGGACGGCGTGGTCTCCTCGCACGCGGGCACCTCGGCGCACGCGCCGGTGACCGCCTTCCGGAGCAGGCCGTACAGGGTCTCGCGCTGGTCGTGATCGAGCGCGCCGAGCACCTCGTCCTCGACCGCCGCCAGCGCGAACTCGGCCTTCGCGAGCCGCTTCGCACCGGCCTCGGTGAGCTCGACGACATGCCTGCGGCGATCCTCCGGCGACCGCCGCCGCTCGATCAGCTTCTCGGCCTCCAGGTCGTTGAGCAGCCCGACGACGTTGGTCCCGTCCATCTCCAGCGTGCTCGCGAGCGCCTGCTGGGTGCTTCCGCCGCGGTCCCGCAGCACGGTGAGGGCGACGAGATGGCGGGGGCGCAGGCCGAGCGGCGCGAGCACCGACTCGGAGCGAAGACGCAGTCGGCGCGCGAGGTGCTCGAGCAACGCGCCGCACCGGTGCACCGGCTGGTTGACGACGGGCAGGGACCCCATGGCTCAACCTTAACCGACTTGACCTGCGATGGACTGGAGACTAATCATTGGTGCTGCATCAACCATCTGCGAAAGGTAAAGCAATGCCTCACCTGCTGCACATCGACGCGAGCATCCAGGGCGAGCGTTCCGTCAGTCGCAAGCTCACCGCGCGGGCCGTCAGCGCCTGGCGCGCCGCGCACCCCGGGGGCACCGTCACCTACCGCGACCTGGGCCGCGCCCCGCTCCCCCATCTCGACGAGGAGACCGGCCTGGCCAGGGGCATCCCACGCGAGCAGCACACTCCGGCCCAAGCGGCCTCATGGGCGTTGACGGAGCAGTTGGTCGGCGAGGTGAAGGAGGCCGACACGATCGTGCTCGGGCTCCCGCTCTACAACTACGGCGCGCCCAGCTCCGTGAAGTCCTGGGTCGATCACCTCATCGCCCCCGGGCTCTCGTACGACCCCGAGACGGGCGAGGGCCTGCTGGGCGGGCGCGACTTCGTGGTCCTCGCCAGTCGCGGCGGCGGCTACGGGGCGGGGACACCCCGCGAGGGATGGGACCACGCGGAGCCGTGGCTTCCGCACGGCCTTTCCTTGACGGGCCTGCGGCCGCGCTTCATCACGGCGGAGCTCACCCTCGCCCACGTCACACCGTCGATGGCCGAGCTGATTCCGCTCGCCGACAAGAGCCTCGCGGCGGCGGAGCAGGCGATCGACAGCCTCTGGACTCCCGCCGCCGTCGCGTAAGGCCCCGGCAGACGCGGCTGTCCGGCAGGCGCGGGCCCCTTCCCCGCGCTCGGGAAGGGGCCCGCGCGCCGCGCCGAGCCGGGCTGAGCCACGGGTCAGCAGGCGGAGGCGCCGGGGAAGGGGCCCGCGCGGTTGTGCCGGGCCCGTCACGCGCGGTGCGGGGAACCGGCGGAGCCGACCGGTTTCCGCTCCGTCGGCGGCGCCCCGTCAAACACGCGGCCGTAGCCCTTGGGCCAACGCTGCTCGCCGTACGGGAAGTCCATGAGCTGGGCGGCTCACGCGGCGACGGGGTTCGCGGCATCACCTAGGCGGGCTCGGCGTCGGCTGTCGTGGAGTTGGACGCTCTCCTTTCGGGCCGATTGAGAACTATCGTGACTGGCATGGACAATGCCCCTCAGCGTCGCGACTCCCCGACGTCTCACCTGCGCGCCTCGGACAACGACAGAGACCGGGTCGCCGCCATACTCGGCGAGGCCCTGAGCACCGGTCAGCTGAGCCACGAGGAGTATTCCGAGCGTCTGGACAGGCTCTACCAGGTCAAGACCGTGGGGGAGCTCGACGTCCTCACCCACGACCTCCAGGTCGAGCGGCACCAGCCGGCCGCCGGCCCGGTGTCGTACGCGCCGAGCGCGAGCACCGAGCCGGACAACATCATCGCCGTCTTCGGCGGCGCCGACCGCAGGGGCCGCTGGCGGGTACGGCGGCGCACCAAGGCCCTGGCCGTCTTCGGCGGCGTACGGTTCGACCTGACCGAGGCCGAGTTCGAGGCGAAAGAGGTCGAGATCACAATCAATGCGATCTTCGGCGGGGCCGAGATCATCCTGCCCGAGGGAGCCGAGGTGCGCTGCCAGGGCGTCGGCGTCTTCGGCGGCTTCGACGTGCACAACAGCCCGAACGTCGACCCGTCCGCTCCGGTGATCGTGCTCAAGGGCATGGCGCTGTTCGGCGGAGTGAGCGGTAGGATCCGGCGCCGCCGCGACCGCTGAGCCAACACCCGGCGACCACTTCGCACGCGCCACCGGCGGGGCATGCCGACGCGGGCCGACCCGGCGACACTTCCGGGCCGCGCCCCGTCCTCACGGCAGCCGCCACCCCACACACCACCAGGTGTGAACTGACTCAGCGACGCCTCCGCGTGCCGCATCCCGACGACGCCCCGGCGCCACCTCACACACCACGCCGGACGCGCAGGATGTGGGTCGACCCGGCGATGCTTCCGGGGTGCGCCGGATTCGGGGCGGGCGTTTCGGTCGACTTCTGCGAGGGTCCCTTGCGCTGAGCGCGGGGGACATTTTCCATGCCCGCGCACGTACTCCTCGTACTGTGTGCGTGGTCCTGCGGAGTGGCCAACCCGCCCGAGCCCCCCTGGTTGCCCGCACCGCAGCGCTGCCGGTGCGGGCCACGCCGCCTGCGCCGTGCCGGAGCATTCGACGTCAACCCGAGACGTACAGACATGGCACTAGCCTCTCGACACGTACAACCAATTGGTTGTACGTTAGTCATGTGACCGAGATCGACGAGGAGCGGGCCGACGCTCTGTTCCACGCCCTCTCCGACCGGACCCGGCGCGACATCATGCGAAGGGTGCTGGCCGGGGAGCACTCGGTTTCCGCTCTCGCGGCGAAGTACGACATGAGCTTCGCAGCGGTGCAGAAGCATGTCGCCGTACTGGAGAGGGCCGGCCTGCTCGTCAAGCGGCGCAGCGGGCGCGAGCAACTGGCCAGCGGCGACGTGACGGCGGTGCGGTCGGTGGCGTCCATGCTCACCGAGCTGGAACAGATCTGGCGTGGCCGTATCGCCCGCATCGACGAGTTGCTCGCTTCCGACCCAGCGCCTCACCACCAGGAGGACTGACCATGCCCGTCATCGACGTCCAGCACCAGTTGGACACCCTGACCTTGACCATCGTCGCCGAGTTCGCCGCGCCCGTGGAGCGGGTGTGGCAGATCTACGCGGACCCGCGCCAGCTTGAGAAGATCTGGGGTCCACCCGGCTACCCGGCGACCGTGGTCGAGCACGACCTCACCCCCGGCGGGCGGGTGCATTACTACATGACCGGCCCGCAGGGCGAGAAGTACCCCGGATACTGGAGGATCACGGCCGTCGACGAGCCGCGGAGCTTCTCGTTCGAGGACGGGTTCGCCGATCAGACCTTCACCCCAGACCCGAACCTGCCGGTCTCCAGGAACGTCTACACGTTCGCCGAGCACGACGGCCGCACCCGCGCGACCTATGTGTCCACGTACGACAGCGCGGAAGGGCTGCAGAAGGTGCTTGAGATGGGCATAGTCGAAGGGGCCACCAGCGCGATCAACCAGATCGACGACCTCCTCGCCGCCTGAGGTGCCAGACCACGGTTGCCCGGCCACGCGCCGGAGCTCAATCACCTGGCCGAGATCCAGCAACCATCGCGCGACGAGAAGGCCCCTGCTCACGACTCCGCCGATCAGGGGCCTGCCGCACGAGAGCCGCCGCGGGCACGCCTTCTGTGCACAAGCAGGATCAAGATCGTCTATCGCCACCCACAGATCGCTCCCAGGTCCATGCCTGTGCAGGCCTAATGTGAGCGGCCTACAAGATCGACCTGACGATCAGCGTCGAATCGGTCACACTGGAGGCATGGACGCCAGGGGATATGGGGCGCTTCGCCCTTACGTCGTTCCCACGACTCTGGAAGAGCTGGCCGGGCCGGTGGAGGGCGTCGTCGTGCTGCCCAGACATCTCGATTGGGGGCCGGAGCGCCGCTATCACCTGGACCAAATCGCCGACGTACGACTGCTGTACATGCGGGTGATCAGGGAAAGCGCCACGCCCGACGACCTGCGATGCTTCCTCAACGCCTCGCTCCTGCGCAAGCTCTGGTCTCAATTGGTCCTGCCCCCTCGCGTCCGCGCTCTATGGCTCGACCGGTTCCCCGAGCTACAGCGTCAAGCTGCCTAATGGACGACTTCCACCGTCGCCTGGCCGGCATCGCCCTGACGGCAGCCGCCAACCACGGGTTCGCTCTCGCGGGCGGCTACGCCGTACAGGCACACGGCGTGCTCACACGGCCCAGCGAGGACATCGACCTGTTCACCTCCAGCGTGCGCGACGACTTCTCCGAGGGAGTCGCGAAGATCTGTGACGCCTATATCGAACACGGCCTGGAGATCAAGGTTGACGTGGACAGCCCCCAATTCGTACGGCTCAGCGTCTCCGAACCCGCGACAGGCCGTACCAGCAAGGTGGAACTGGCGGCCGATCTCCGTTCGCACCCACCGGTCACGATGGAGATCGGCCCGGTCATCCACCTCGACGACGTTGCAGCTGGCAAGGTGGAAGCCCTGTTCACCCGAGCCGAAGTCCGCGACTTCATCGACGTCGACGCGCTCCTGATCACAGGTCACTTCACCCGCGAACAGCTAATCGACCTCGCCTCGTCCCGTGACCTGGGCTTCGACCGTACCGTCTTCGCCCAGATGCTCTCCGCTCTGGAGCTTTACCCGGACGACGAGTTCCTCGCCTACGGCTTGAGCGAGCGCGATGTTCACAAGCTCCGTTCCCGCTTCTACGACTGGCAGGCCGAGCTGAGCGACGAGTGATCAGCTGCCGCTGAGGGCCAGCGGAACACAACTCCTGGACGCCGGGGAACATCGACACCCAACCCGTCCGCAGCGTCGTAGCGGCCCGGCCCCGCAAGGCCGGTCATGTCTCCTAGGGCACCCGTCAAGGATGTGGTGGGGCAAAACTGTCAATCATGTCGCGGGACTAGACAAAGCGGTACGGCCCGCTTCGTTCTCGGCCTCCACGACCAGTTCGATGAGGTCGGCCAGGATTTTGGGGGCGGCGGCGATGGTGGCTCGGGCCTTCATCGTGTGGGGGGTGCCGTCGATGTCGGTGACGACGGCTCCGGCTTCCCGGGCGATGACGACGCCCGCGGCGGTGTCCCAGGGGTTGTTGGAAAGCATGATGCAGGCGTCGGTCTTGCCTTCGGCGACCCAGGCGAGGTCGATGGCGGCCGAGCCGAACATGCGGACACGCTGCACGCGGGTGGCGAGCTGGTAGTTGAGCGGGAGCCTGACCCGGTTCTTGGCCTCGGCGCCCTCCCCCACGGCGTAGTCACCCACCGAGACGATGGCGGCCTCCAGGACGTCCGTCGTGCTGGCGCTGATCGGCCGGCCGTTGGCGGTGGCTCCGGCCGTCTCGGCCGCGGCGTACCGGGTGCCGAGGAAGGGGAGGTCGATCACGCCCAGGATGGAGCGGTCGTGGTCGATCAGGCCAAGGGAGGTGCCGCAGAGGGGGATGCCGTGGGTGAAGTTGGCGGTGCCGTCGAGGGGGTCAAGTGCCCACATGAGGCCGTCGCCGGCATTAGTGATGCCTTCCTCTTCGCCCAGGAACCCGATCTCCGGCGTCTCGCGGGATAGGAAGTCGCGTACGGCATGCTCGACGGCATAGTCCACTTCGGTGACCATGTCGCGGTCGCCCTTGGCAGTTATCACGCCGGGAAGTTTCGTGGTGATGATGTCGCCGGCGATGGTGACGGCCTGCTCGGCTATGGGCAGTAACGCTCGGGCGTCGAGTGTCATATGGGTGTGCTCCGCTCCCAGATGGACGTGAAGACCTGGCCGAGGACGGGAAACCGCCCGTCGGCGGGGGTGTGGTCGGCGATGACGAGCGTAGGCGAGCCGACTCCGCGGGCCGCCGGGAGGGAGGGCTGTACGGCGCAGGCCGAGCCGTCCACGATCAGGATGTTGAAGCGGATGGTCTCGTCGTAGACGCGGATTTCCAGTCGTCCGGCGGCATCGGAGTCGAGCCGGTCGCGGAGCCGGGTGAGCAGGCCGATGTTGAGCGCCGTCAACGTCTGGAGTCGGTGTAATGCTCTTCGCGCTCGCGGGCCCTGATGCTTCGCCCTTGGGGGCCAGGAACACCCTCCGATTTGATCGACGCGCCGTGGGAACTGATCGAGCCGTTATTGCCCGAGCCGAACACCGGCGGGCATCCGGGGAAGCACTCGCGCCGGGCGGTGGTCTGCTCGGGCTGCCCGTGGTGTGTACTTGCCCACCGCCCTGCCGCCCTGGCAGACCGTGTACTGGTACTTCCCGCAATGGGAGCGCACGGCGTTGGATGTGGAACGGACGCCGGCCTGGCTGACCGCCTGCCGACGGCCGGCCCGCGACTACGAACGGGACCCGAAGGTCTCCGAGGCCATCATCCGCTGGGCCGCCGTCGCCGGTATGGCCCGACGCCTCACCCGGAGTGGCCCGGCTCGGCGACAGGCCGGAATCGTCTGCGACTGACGAAGATCACCGATCTCGAACACGCGGGGCTGTGGTCAGTGTGCCGGCGGGCCGCCGCGTGGGCGGAGTTCCGTGGCAGGTCAACGCCGGGATGACGCTCATCGCACGGCTGGATGGTCGTTCTCCCAGGTCAGGGTTGTCCTGTACATCCAGCGGGTGTTGCCCACCCAACCGTGGAAGAACATGTGGTTGCCGAGGACGTCCGCCCCGCCGGGGCCCTGGACCTGGCCTGCGAAAGTGTCCGTGGTCATCAGTGGCTTCGCCGCCTTGGTGAAGGGGCCTGCCAGTGACGGCGAGGTGGCGTAGCCGGTGAAGTAGCTGTTGCCGGTGTAGGAGCCTCCCGCGTAGAAGAGAACGTACTGGGTGGGGCGCTTGACCAGGACCGGGGCTTCGATGACGCCGTGCTCGTCCGGGCGGTCGTTGCGGATCAGTTCGCGGCGTGGGCCGGTGAAGGTGACGCCGTCGGGGCGGACCTCCTGCAGCCAGATGATCGAGGGCTTGTTCGACTCGTCCCGGTTGCCGTCGTTCTTGTAGAGGAGGTACCGCTTGCCGTCGGTGTCGACGAAGCTCGCCGGGTCGATGGCGCCGCCTTCCCGCAGGTCGCAGACGAGAGGGCCGTCACCGAGAGGGTGGAACGGGCCGAGCGGGGTGTCCGCGAGGGCGGCACCGATGCAGCGTGGGCCGAAGTCGTCGTGGATCGGGGCGGCGAAGTACATGAGGTAGCGACCGTCCGCACGCCGGGAGACGTCGGGCGCCCAGAAGCCGCCCTGGCCGGCCCACTTCGGCTTGGTGAGCAGGGCGTCGCCGCGGATGGTCCACGGGCCGGTGGCCGAGGGTGCCGAGGCGACCGGGACGGTGTGCCCTGAGCTGCTGGTGGAGTAGGCGTAGTAGGTGGAGCCGACCCTGATCACGTCCGGGTCGGGGAAGTTGGTGGGGATGACGGCCGCCGGGGGCGCGAGAAGCACGGCCGTCAGCAGGAGAGGCAGGGTCATGGGTTGATCTCCTCCGGTTCCGGGCGTGGGAAGGTGCGGGGGCCTTGGAAGGTCTCGCCGGTGATGTGGTAGTCGTGCGCGGTTTCGCTGTCGGTGTGGTCGGGGCCGACGTCGACCGTGTCGGCCGTCGTCCACTCGCCGTCGATCCGCTGCCAGACGATGTAGAGGAACTCGTTGAAGTCCCAGTACGAGGACACGAACGTGTTGACGATGACCAGGGAGCTGCGTCCGGCGGTCAGGTGGGGCGGGAGGTCGACGCTCTGATAGAGCCAGCCGGAGCCGCCCGTCAGCGGCTTCCACTCACCCGCCGGGGCTCCGTTCACGGTGATGGACGCCCGCTGCTTGGCCACGTTGGCGTCCAGGAGCCGGGTCAGCCGCACGCCGGTGTTGGCCGGGTCGACGCGTACGGTGAAGCGACTCGAACCGCCGGGGCCGAAGGCGCGGCCGTCGTCGGTGAGGGTGCGGGGCCTGTCCCAGAAGACGATGCCCACGGCGAGGGCGAGCGTGGTGAGGACGATGACGACGGCCGGTGCCGGGGTCCATCGCTGGTGGGGTTGGGCTGACTGCCCTTGTCCGGCCGGGGCCGCCGCGGGGTCGGCTGTCTGCTCCTGCCTGGTGAGCGTCGCGACGGGAAGACGGGCGATCCGTACGCGTTCCCAGGCTCGTTCCCATGCGGGCAGCTGCTGCTCGGGCACTCGGCAGGCTCTGAGGAATGCCAGCATCACGGCCTTCTTGGGAAAGCGGCGTCCGGCCAGCATGTCCGCGCAGGTGGCACGGGGCAGGCGGACGCCGCCGAGCTTGTCGGCCCGCGCCTCAAGCTCGCGGAGCGACGTGTCCGCCCGGGCGAACTCCGCGGCCAGCAGCTTCACCAGGTCCTCGTGCGTGGTGACCGCCTCGACCGCGGACAGGTCGCTCGCCTCCGCGTTTGACCGTTCCATGACTCAGAGTGTATATGCGGTCACAGAAAGTGTCCGAGGGTGGGATGGATGTGTCCGAGCCTGTCCGGGCGCCTGTTGGACACCGCGAAGTGCCGTTTTGCTGTTGCTCACCGGGCCAGACGGCCCTCCCTCGACTCAGGAAGGAGCATCAGCATGCGCATCTCACTCGGTACGCTCGCCACCGCCACCACGCTCGCCGCCGCCCTGTCGGCCGCGCCCGCCGCCGCCGACACGGAACAGCGGCAGGCCAGGGCGGTGCCGTGCCCGATCGGTCACGTGTGCATCTACCCGGACGCTACGCCGAACGGGCAGCCGGACACGTACTACCGCTACGGCTCGTACAACCTGAGCAACGTGTTCGGGGACCGGCTCGTCGTCAACAACCAGACGGGCGGGGCCGGGCTGCGGCTCTGCACGGCGTACGGCGGGCAGAACTGCGGCGAGCGCCTGGCGCCCGGGTCCTACGTGCGCAACCTCTCGCCGATCAACTCCATCCTCCTGGAGCCGTAGTCGCTCCGGCCGGGCGGGCAGCTGGGGGCCCGCCCGGCCCACCCCCCGGTTTCCCGCCCGGGGAAGCGCCCCGAGGCAGCCACCCGCATCGGCCCATGTGTCCACCGCCGCCGTTGCTCCGCGACCAGTCGCTCGTGCGGTAATCGTCGCAGCGCCGGCCACTCTCCCCCTACCTCGTCGGGCCGTCCATCCGGCCCGGACGACTTCTCCCACGTCTTCTCGCGCCTGACCAAGAGCGCGAGCCTGGGCCGCCGCCGGCACCCGCACGAACTCCGCCACTCCGGAGCCTCGATCATGCTGGCCCAAAGGACCCCGCTGCACGTGGTCTCCGAAGTCCTCGGGCACGCCAGCATTGCGATCACCAAAGACATCTACGGGCATCTCATGGAAGGCGAGCGGCGACCGAGGCAATTTCCGGCGCTCTGCTGGGACAACGAAAGCGGGGTGGCTCCCAGGGTGGCTCCCAGGGTGGCTCCCGACGACGCCGAAGAGACCGGATGAGCCGCGACAGCACAAGGCCCCTGACAGCGAAACCGCTGCTCAGGGGCCTGCCGTACGAGAGCCGCCTTGGGGAATCGAACCCCAGACCTTCTGTTTACAAGACAGATGCTCTGCCGATTGAGCTAAGGCGGCCTGTTACCCAGACGAGTTTAGTGGGCCGAGGGCCGTACCGTCACGGTGAATCACCGGCGACGGTGGCGGGCGACCTCATAGAGGGCGATCCCGGCGGCCACGCCGGCGTTCAGCGACTCGGCGGCGGCGTACATGGGGATGCGGGCGATCTGGTCGCACGTCTCCCTGACCAGGCGGGACAGGCCCTTGCCCTCCGACCCCACGACCACGACGAGCGGCTCGGTCGCGAGTTCGACGTCGGCGATGTCCAGCGTCGCGGTGCCGTCGAGGCCGACCACGAACAGGCCCTCCTCCCGGTACGCCTGCAGCGTCTGGGTGAGGTTCGAGGCGCGGGCGACGGGAAGGTTGGCAAGGGTGCCCGCCGAGGTCTTCCAGGCGCCGGCGGTGACCCCCGCGGAACGGCGCGAGGGGACGAGCAGGCCGTGCGCGCCGAAGGCCGTCGCAGAGCGCGCGATGGCGCCGAGGTTGCGCGGGTCGGTCACGCCGTCCAGAGCGACAATCAGCGGAACCTCGGCCGCGTCCCTCGCCCGCTCCACGAGCTGGTCGGGGTGCGCGTAGTCGTACGGCGGGACCTGCAGGCCGAGGCCCTGGTGCACGGTGCTCTCGGTGAGCCGGTCGAGCTTGTCCCGGGTGACCTCCAGCAGCGCGATGCCGCGGTCGGCCGCGATCTTGATGGCCTCGCGGACGCGGTCGTCGTTGTCGATCCGCTGCGCCACGTACAGGGCGCTGGCGGGGACGCCGGCACGCAGCGCCTCGACCACGGGATTGCGGCCGCCGATGATCTCGGGGGCGTCCTCCCGGCGCGTACGGCTCGGCGTACGCGAGGGAGAGGCCCCGCCGCTTCGCGCCTCACGCTCGAGACGCTCGGCGCGGGCCTTCTCCTTGTACCAGTGCCGCATGTGGGCGGGCGGCGTCGCTCCCCTGCCCTCAAGGGAGCGCCTGACCTTGCCGCCCGAGCCCTTCGTGGGCCCCTGCTTCTTCGCCGGCTTTCCTGAAGCCCTTCCCGCCATGGTCTCTAGCGTAGGGCCACGCCTAGTGTGCCAACTCCCACCGCGGGCCCTGCGGGGTGTCCTCAACCACGATCCCGGCCGCCGCGAGCTGGTCGCGGATCGCGTCGGCCGCCGCGTAGTCCTTGCGGGCGCGCGCGGCCTGCCGCTGCTCCAGCGCCACGGCCACGAGCGCGTCCACGACCTCCCGCAGCCCCGAGTCGCCGCTCGTACGCCACTGCTCCGACCTGGGGTCGAGGCCGAGCACGTCGAGCATGTTCTGAGTCTCGGCGAGCAGCCGGGCGACCTGCTCCTTGTTGCCCTGGGCCAGCGCGACGTTGCCCTCGCGGACGACCTCGTGGATCACGGCGAGCGCCTGCGAGACGTTCAGGTCGTCGTCCATGGCGTCCACGAACGCCTGGGGCAGCGGCGCGTCGGCGTCCACGTCGTGGATCACCTCGGCCGCCCGCGTGACGAACCCCTCGATCCGGCGGTATCCGGCCGCCGCCTCCTGGAGCGCCTCGTCCGAGTAGTCGATCACCGAGCGGTAGTGCGCCGCGACCAGGTAGTAACGCAGCTCGACCGCGCGCACCTTGCGCAGGATCTCCGGGATCAGCAGCGAGTTGCCGAGCGACTTGCTCATCTTCTCGCCGCCGAGCGTGAGCAGCCCGTTGTGCAGCCAGTAGCGCGCGAAGCCGTCGCCCGCCGCCTGCGACTGGGCGATCTCGTTCTCGTGGTGCGGGAAGATCAGGTCGACCCCGCCGCCGTGGATGTCGAAGGTGCCGCCGAGATACTTGGTCGCCATGGCCGAGCACTCCAGGTGCCAGCCGGGGCGGCCCCTGCCCCACGGCGTCGGCCATGTGGGCTCGCCGGGCTTGGCGCCCTTCCACAGCGCGAAGTCGCGCGGGTCCCGCTTGAGCGAGTCGGTGTCGGTGTCGCCCGCCGCCCGCATGTTCTCCAGCTTCTGGTTGGAGAGCTTGCCGTACCGTTCGGCGTAGGACACCACGTCGAAGTAGACGTCGCCGCCCGCGGCGTACGCGTGCCCCTTGTCGATCAGCCGGCGCATCAGCTCGATCATCTCGGGCACGTGGCCCATGGCGCGCGGCTCGACCGTCGGCGGCAGGCAGCCGAGCTGGTCGTACGCCCAGGTAAAGGCGCGCTGGTTGCGCTCGGAGACGACGAACCAGGGAACGCCCTCCTCGGCGGCGACCCTGATGATCTTGTCGTCGAGATCGGTGACGTTGCGGCAGAAGGTCACGTCGTAGCCCTGCCGCATCAGCCACCGGCGGAGAACGTCGAAGTTCACGCCGGATCTGATGTGCCCGATGTGCGGCGGAGCCTGAACGGTCGCACCACACAGATAGATCGAGACCCGGCCGGGCTCGACCGGTACGAATTCACGGACCGTACGCGTGCTGGTGTCGTAGAGGTGCAGGCTCACGAAGGCAAGGCTAACGCCTGACGACACACCACAGGTCTACTTGGGCACCCGTGAAGGGCTCAGTACGGCCGATCATGAAAACTTGTGACTCATTAGTCCCGATATAACCCGAAACAAATTGCGTAACGATCCGTACGACGGTCGGCGCGGCCTTCCCGCGCCCTGCGCAAAGCCGGCCGGACACGCACGGTGGCCGAACGCCCAGCCGGGCCCGATGAGGCCGGGCATATGTCCTTCGGGTCGGGTTATCCGATGCGCCACCGGGTTTGCCGGAAGGGGTCGTCCGGCGCGCCTCTACCCGTCCGGGCCGGGATCGCCGGATCCGGTGGCCCCGCCGTTGAACTGGGCGATCGGGGTGATGCCCGCGCTCTTGGCCTTCGCCATGACGTCGTCCGGCTCGGCCGGCGTGGCCGATGGGGACGACATGCCGATTCCGCCCGAGTCGGGTTGCCCGGTGTTGACCAGGTCGCGCGGACGACCGGGCGCGGCGCAGGTGCCGCCGCGCAGGATGGGCTGGAGCTGCGGTTCGGCCCGGCGATCGCCGCCAGGTTGAGGCGCAGCGGCTCATCTGGCTCAACCCGGTCGAACGAAAGGGGCGCGTGGGACGACCCAGCTTGGGATGGAGAAGACCTGGGCTGGTCCCAAAAAGGTGGACACATCGGACGGCCGCCACCGGACGGGGTCGGCCAAACCCGGACCGGTGGCCAGGCGCCCGGCTCGCCACGCTCAGGCAGCAGCCACAGGGCGGGCGTCTCGCCGCCGCTGTCCCTGACCGTCTCGCCGGGCCGCCGGGGAATCCCGTTCCGACACGAAACCGGCGATCACGCTGGTGCGATCAATCGTCAGTCCGATTCTGTAGGCTCCAGACGCCATGGACGTGACTCCCCCCGGCGCGGCAGGCACGGCCTCCCGCCCGTCCCGAAACACCCCCTCAGGAATCCCGCTGGTGCTGCACCGCCTGGCCATCGGTCTCGCGGGCGCGGCTCTCGCGGTGCTCGCGGGGGTGGCTTGCGCGCTGTCCTTCGACGACCTGCGGGCTCTGGCGGTCACCGGGCAGGCCGAGCCGCAGCTCGCCTACCTGTATCCCACGGCCTTCGACGTCCTGCTGATCGTCGCCCTGGTCAGCGTGCCGCTGCTGCGGGGCGCGCGTTTCCTGGTGCGGTTACAGGCGGGCTTCGTCCTGATCGTGCTCCTCGCGTCGGCCGCCGCCGCGAACGCCGCGACCGCCGTCGGCGTCTCCTTCGACTCCGAGGTCACCACTCTCGTCGTCGCGCTGCTGCCCTGGGTGATGCTCGCCATCGGGCTGTGGCTGCTGCTGCTCCTGCTGAAGCATGTGCGTACGAACCGTGCCGACCTGGACGACGACGACTCCGACGACGATCTGGTGCCGTTCGACGGCGAGCGGGGCCGCCGGGCCGCCGTCACCGACGCCTATCCGGCACCCGTACGGGAGCCCGCGCGGGTGACCCAGGAACGCGGCGCGCCGCCCCTGCAACCGGTCCCCGAGGCCGTGGCACCCCGGAGCTACGTGCCCCCGGCGCCGGTCGGCCCGGTCTCCGAGACCGTCGCGCCGCCCGAGCACGCCCCGCCGTCGCCCGCCGCCCCTTCCCGGGCCGAGGACGAGCCCACCGCGACACGCCCTGTCGCCGCGGACTCCGACGAGGACGGCGTACGGCTGTCGCCCGGCGCGCGTGCGGAAGCCGCCGCCGAGGCCGGATCGGAGACGACACCGCATCAGGCGGCGGATCAGGCACCGAGCCCTGAACAGGGCGAGCCTGAAACCCCGCCGACCGTGCCTCCGACGGCGGCCCACCGTACGCCGTCCGTGACGCCGCCCGCCGAGTCGGCTCCTCCGGCACCCGTGACGGAAACCGCCACCGACCCGGCCGCGGAAACGGCCACGGAGGCTGTCACGGAAACGGCTGTGCAAACGGTTACGGACGAGTACGCCCGCGAGGCGGAGCCCGTCGCCGCCGAGACACCCGCCCAGCCCGCACCGACGGCACCTTCTCCTGCCGAGACGGACGACCACCCGGCGCAGCCGCGCCGCAACCGCCCCGTGCGCTGGGGTGACCTCGTACGGCCGCGCACCGGCGATGTCCTCGTCCATCCTCGTCCGAAGCCGGAGAAGCCTTCCGGCATCGAGCCCGCGCGGCCCGAGGACGAGGCGGGCGTCGACACGCAACCACTGCGCCAGATCAAAGACGTGCCTGATCCCGCGCATGCCCCGGACAGCGCCGACCCCGCGGAGCAGGGCGGCGGGCGCGGGCCGTCCGCCGTGGAGAGCGGCGATCAGGGCGCGCCGCAAGCCGGGGAAGCACGCGAGGAGGGGCCCGAGGAGGGCACCGTGCCGATCGCGCCCCCGTCGGGCCGGATGCGCAGCACGCCCCGCCCTCCCGCCTGACGGCATCGCAGCACAGCGCGCGTGGGCCCGCCCGGCTTCCCCGCCGGCCGGGCCCACGCGCGCTGTACGGGGGTGAGGGCGGGGGCCGCCCTGTCGAGCGAGTGCCTTAGGCCCGTGACCCTCGCTTGAGGCCGGCGACGATGCCGACACCGACGACGGCGAGAACGACCTGCATGATGAGCTCGATCCAATCGATGCCCCGCGTCGTGGCGACTCCCATGACCTGGGCGATCGCGGTGCCGATGAGCGCCGCGACGATGCCGACGACGATCGTCAGCAGCCAGCCGATCGGCTGACGGCCCGGCAGGAGCAGCCGGCCCAGACCGCCGATGACCGCACCGATGACGATGGCGCCGAGAATGGACTCGATTGTCATATCGACCTCCCGTCGAGGGTGACCCTTTCATCCTCGAACTGTCGGTACCCCAAGGGAGGGGAATATGCGCGCCAGGAAACAAGAAAGAGGGCGGCGGCTCGATTCCGCGCCTTGATTCGAGCCACCGCCCACGTGTTAGTGAGACGCTCCGGGTCTCATTCAGGTTGGCATGTCCGATTGGAACGGAACATTCATGCCGGGAGGATCAAGGCGGTCGCGATGGCCGCCACGCCCTCGCCACGACCGGTCAGGCCGAGACCGTCGGTCGTGGTCGCGCTGACGCTCACCGGCGCGCCCGCGGCGGCCCCGAGGGCCTTCTCCGCCTCCGCACGGCGAGGCGCGATCTTCGGCCGGTTTCCGATGATCTGAACGGCCAGATTGCCGATCTCGAAGCCTGCCGCACGCACCTGGCGGGCCGCCTCCTCCAGCAGGGTCACGCCCGCGGCGCCCGCCCAGCGGGGGTCGGAGGTGCCGAAGAGCGCGCCCACGTCGCCGAGCCCGGCGGCCGACAGCAGCGCGTCGCAGCAGGCGTGCGCCGCCGCGTCGCCGTCGGAGTGCCCGGCCAGCCCGGTCTCACCCGGCCAGAACAGTCCGGCGAGGTGGAGCTCCCTGCCGGACGCGAAAGGGTGGACATCGACTCCGACGCCCACCCTTGGCGATGTGATGTTCAGGAGTTCAGCACCTCGTCGAGCAGGGCCTCGGCCTTGTCCTCGTTGGTCTTCTCGGCCAGCGCGAGCTCGCTGACGAGGATCTGACGAGCCTTGGCGAGCATGCGCTTCTCACCGGCGGACAGGCCGCGCTCCTTGTCGCGCCGCCACAGGTCGCGCACCACCTCGGCCACCTTGTTGACGTCCCCCGACGCCAGCTTCTCAAGGTTCGCCTTGTAGCGGCGGGACCAGTTGGTGGGCTCCTCCGTGTGCGGCATGCGCAGCACGTCGAACACCCGCTCGAGCCCCTCCTGGCCGACGACGTCGCGCACACCGACGAGCTCGGCGTTCTCCGCTGGTACCTGTACGGTCAGGTCGCCCTTGTCGACCTTCAGCACCAGGTAGGTCTTTTCCTCACCTTTGATGGTTCGGGTCGTGATGGCCTCGATCCGAGCAGCCCCATGGTGGGGGTAGACGACAGTGTCGCCGACCTGGAAAGTCATGTGACGAGTACCCCTTCCGCTGTACTCCAGGGTACCACGCGGTTACCGCCTCCCGGAACAGTGAAAGGAACATAACTGCAGGTCAAAGCCTCGTTTTGGGGCTTGACAACCCGTCCACTCTGTGAATCGGCATTTTGGACATACCGGGTGACCTGCACTGCTGCGGCGCGAGGACCGGGAGCCGACGCCGGACCGGTGAGCGGCGCGGATAAGGTGATTGCTGCCCATACACGTGCGTACCAAGGAGACCTCGAACCGTGACCAGCAGCAGCCGTCGCAGGGCGATCGCCGTTGCCGCGCTCCTCGCCGCCGCCATCCCTGCACTGGCCGCGTGTGGCGCCGGTTTCGACGCCAACACCAACGCGCCGTACGCCCCGAGCGAGGCAGGCGTCCTCTACGACGGTGACGGCGCCGACAAGGCTTACGGCAAGAACGGCGTCATGATCCCGCAGGCGTTCATCCTCGGGCCGGACTCGGGCCAGCAGCTCGCCGCGGGCGGGTCGGCGTCGCTCTACCTGACTCTCCTGAACAGCACGGGGACCGCCGACCAGCTGACCAGCATCGTGCCGGAGGAGCAGAAGGCCACCGCCGTCACGGTGCCGAACCCCATCGACCTGCAGCCGGGCACGCTCGCCAAGACCCCCGGGGTCACCGTCGACGGCCTGAAGACGCCGCTGCGCGGCGGGGAGACCATCAAGCTCACGCTTCAGTTCAAGAACGCCGGCGACGTCGCGCTCAACGTGCCGGTCGTCACCCGCAGCCGCGAGTACGCGACGCTGCCGCCCGCGCCGGCCACCACGCCGGCGGCCTCGCCGGCCGCCACCGAGAGCCAGGCGCCGTCGGACGCCGCGAGCCCCGAGGCCACCGAGTCGGCCGAGTCGACCGCCGAGAGCACCCACTGAGCGATCGCGTAGACGCGCGAGGAGCCCCCGTCCGGCCCGGACGGGGGCTCCTTTCGTCGGCGATGCCGTACGGGCCTTAGCCGGGCCGTACGAATTCAGCCGCGCGAACTCAGGCGTACGGACTCAACCGTACGGACGCAGCCGTGCGGATCAGTCGTCGGCGGGGTCGAACTTGTAGCCCAGGCCCCGTACGGTGAGGATGCAGCGGGGGTTGGACGGGTCGGCCTCGACCTTGGCCCGCAGCCGCTTCACGTGCACGTCGAGCGTCTTGGTGTCGCCCACGTAGTCGGCGCCCCAGACCCGGTCGATGAGCTGGCCGCGGGTGAGCACGCGCCCGGCGTTGCGCAGCAGCACCTCGAGCAGCTCGAACTCCTTCAGCGGAAGCTGCACCTGCTGACCGCGCACCGCCACGATGTGCCGGTCGACGTCCATGCGGACCGGTCCACCGGTCAGGACGGCCGACTCCACCTCCTCGACGTCGCCCTGCCTGCGCAGCACCGCGCGGATGCGCGCCACCAGCTCGCGCGACGAGAACGGCTTGGTCACGTAGTCGTCGGCGCCCAGCTCCAGCCCGACGACCTTGTCGATCTCGCTGTCCTTGGCCGTCAGCATGATCACGGGCACCTTGGACCGCTGCCGCAGCGAGCGGCACACCTCGGTTCCGGGCAGGCCAGGGAGCATCAGGTCGAGCAGGACGAGGTCGGCGCCGTTGCGGTCGAACACGTCCAGGGCCTCGGGCCCGGTGGCCGCCACCGCGACCTCGAACCCCTCCTTCCTGAGCATGTACGACAAGGCGTCCGAGAACGACTCCTCGTCCTCGACGACGAGTACCCGAGTCACTTAGCGGCCTCCTGGGGAATGGTCGTGCTTGGTACGGGGACCGCCTGACCGCCGAACGCGGGAAGGCGAAGAGTGAAGGTCGAACCGGAGCCCTCTTTGCTCCACACCGTGACCTCGCCGCCGTGCGCGACCGCCACGTGTTTGACTATCGCGAGACCGAGACCGGTGCCTCCGGTGGCCCGCGACCGGGCGGCGTCGACCCGGAAGAAGCGCTCGAAGATGCGCTCCTGGGCGCTCTCCGGGATGCCGATGCCCTGGTCGCTCACGCTCACCTCGACGGCGTTCCCGGCCGGCCTGGCGCTGATCACGACGCGGGTGTGCTCGGGGCTGTAGGCGACGGCGTTGTCGATGAGGTTGCGCAGCGCGGTGACGAGCAGCTCCTCGTCGCCCCAGACCTTGAGGCCCTCGGTGCCGCCCGCGACAAGTGTGATGTCCTTCGCCGAGGCTTTCGTGTTGCACCGGTCGATGGCCTCGTGGACAGCCTCGTCGACCGGCACCTGCGCGGGCGCCGGGATGGGCTCGCCGCCCTGGATCCGCGACAGCGTGATCAGATCTTGCACCAGGTACGTCAGGCGGGCCGCCTCGTGCTGCATCCGGCCGGCGAACCGCTTCACGGCCTCGGGGTCGTCGGCCGCGTCCTGAATGGTCTCGGCGAGCAGGCTCAGCGCGCCGACCGGCGTCTTGAGCTCGTGGCTGACGTTCGCGACGAAGTCCCGGCGCACCGCCTCGACGCGTTGCCGTTCGGTCTGGTCCTCCGCGAGCACGAGCACCTGCCCGTTGGTGCCGAGCGGAGCCACCCGCACCGCGAACGACGTGGACTCCTGCCCGAACTTGCGGCCCGCCGTCTCTATCTCGCTTTCCCGTATCTCGCCGTCCCTGCGGACCTTCCTGGCCAGCGCGAGCAGTTCGGCGGCCATGAGGGACTCGCCGCGTACGAGGCCAAAGGCCCGCGCGGCCGAGCTGGCGCGCAGCACGCGATCTTCCCGGTCGAGGACGACCGCCGAGGAGGGCAGCACGGCGAGCACCGACGCCACCCCGGGAGGCAGGCCGTCGTCCGCCGGCTCCGGCGCGGGAGGTTTGTCCATCTGCCGTCGGATCGCGAGCATGACGAAGGAGCCGGCGACGAATCCGCCCATCGCCGCCAGACTCGCCAGCAACTCGTTCACATTCAGCAGCCTAGGCGGCATTTCCGGTTCTTCCACCTGCCCGACCTGGCACGACGCTCTGTTTCCGGAAAAGTTCATCCGGCGGTCGAGTTTCGTTCATCGACCCGCGCGTAGCGTGGCGGCCATGCGCGACGCCTATCACGAAGAGCTTGCGGCCCTGACCGACCGCCTGGTGGAGATGACCCGTCTGGTGCGGTCGGCCATGTCGAGGGGGACGACCGCCCTGCTCGACGCCGACCTGCAGCTGGCGGAGAGCGTCATTTCCCAGGACGCCGAGGTCGACCGGCTGCACCAGGAGCTCGAGGCCTCGATCTTCGAGTTGATGGCCACGCAGCAGCCGGTGGCGGTCGACCTGCGCACCGTCATCACCGCCCTGCGGATGGCCGCCGACCTGGAGCGCATGGGCGACCTGGCCGAGCACATCGCCAAGCTCGCCCGGATGCGCCACCCGGAGTCCGCCATCCCGGCCGAGCTGCGCGACACGTTCGTCGAGATGGGCGCCATCGCCGAGAACCTGATCACCAAGGCGGGCAGCTGCATCGCCTCCCGCGACATCGGCCTCGCCAAGGAGCTGGAGGACGACGACGACGCGATGGACCGCCGCCACCGCCGGCTGTTCCGCGTCCTGCTCTCCAAGGACTGGGAGCACGGCATCGAGGCCGCGATCGACATCACGCTCGCCGGGCGCTACTACGAGCGGTACGCCGACCACGCCGTACGCGTCGCCCGTGACGTCGTGTATCTCGTCACGGGTACGCGCGACGCGGACGCCCTCACCGGCTGACGCGCCGGCTTGTCCGACGGCGACGAGGGGGCGCGGAAGCCCCGGTCATCGGGGGCCGGGGCTTCCGCGTCTTCCCCCACGCTGCCCCGGACGCCCGACGGTCGCAGTCGCCCCGGAGCCCGCAATCGGATCAGCCGGGGCGCGTCGGCCGCTTCCCTCCGGCGCGTTCTCACTCGTTCCTCTGCCCGATCGCGGAGGTTGAGGCGCCCCGGGCCCGGCTGTGGGCCGTTTGTCGTACGCGCCGGATAGTCTTCGCTCCCGTGCCGAGGCAATCATGGGTGCTCTGGGCGGCGGCGGCGCTGATCGCGGTGGCTCCCACCCTGAATTTCCGGGTCACGTCGATTCTGACCGGGGACGACACCGTCGAACGCTTCATGTGGGTGATTCCGATCTCGGGTCCCTGCCTGGGCCAGGACATCCACGACCTGGTCTATTCCCACGCGTATGCGGTCTTCGACTTCCCCCTGTTCTCGTACGACGGGGTACCGCTGATCGCTTTGGGCTTCGCGGGCTGGTGTCTGAGCCTCCGGAGAGGGCGAGCCGGACTGGCGAGGATCATCGGCCGGTGCGTGGCCGTCGTCCTGCTCGTCCTCAGCCTCCCCGACGTCCTGCTCCCGGCCCTCGACTCGGCGCTCGGCGGCTCCACCTGCCTGGAGGCATGGGGGCCGCCCGAGGTGTACTTCGCGCAGATCGGGTGGGGGCTCTACGACTGCGTTCCGCCGCTCCTCGTCCTGTCCGCCGTACGCGCTCCCCGGCGCGCGTACGTACGGCGGGGTCCGGTCGCCCGTACGACGACGATCGTGCTGGCGGCCACCATGGTCGTCCTGCTTCCGGCGGCGTCGGCCGCGCCCGGCAAGGTGAGCACCTCGCGCGAGCTTGACTGCACGGGGTTCGGCGACGGCACGTTCACCGGGCTGAGCGAGGCGGATAAGCGCTTTCTCTGCGAGGTCCGCGGCTATGGCCTGCTGTACGCCTCAAGGGTCGAGAGGTGGGACGGCGTCTCCGACCAGGACCTCCTGAATCAGGGGCGCCACCTGTGCGCCCTGGCGACCCGGCACGGGGGCGACATCAATGCGCGAGCAGTCCAGGAGGCCCCGCAGGCGTCCCTGGCGCCCGCGCTGCCGATCCTGTGCCCGGCCGTGGCCCGCGCCCAGGAGGCCGAGGAAGCGCGCGAGCAGGCGGAATTGGACGCGTACGTCGCGCGGAAGGAGCGGGCCTGCGCGGCGCATCCGCGGCATCACCCGAAGATCAGGCCGGTACGGCAGCGCCGGGCCACCTTGTGGACCGAGTTTTGGACCATCAACGGCTGGGAGGACGGTTACGGGGGCGATCCCCCGGACCTGGTGAAAAACCTGATGGGCGGCGGCCGGGGCGCGCTGGCGATCTGGGCGGCCGACGAGGTCGGGCACGCCTGTGTGACGGTCGAGTCCTACAACCGGCGTCCACCGCTGGAGACCAGAGGCTGGGAGGAGGTGGTCGAAGTCGGCTACGAGAGCCCGACCGGATCTCTGCGGCTACAGGGCATGGACGGACCGGCACTGAAAGGCCTCCTCACCCGTGGCCCGGGTTCGTACCACGTCCGGGTCCACCTGCGCGGGCGCGAACTCGTGACCCAGACGATTGACCCCCCGGACGGCGCCGTCGAACTCCTGGTCATGATGTTCCCCGGCACCGGGAAGAAGCCGGTCGTCTACAAATGATCGGAGGCCACGCCCCTGCTTGCCCAACGGCACGCCGAAGCCCCGGGGCCGTGCCGGGAGAAACCGAATAACTCGTGCCGCAGGCACGGCCTGGGCTTGTTCCCGGAGGCACGCGAGGAGGCCCGTGCGGGAGGTGCGCCGTGAGCGCGGCTCTTGGTGCGTGCCTCGCTCGTCTCTCGCCCGGCGTGGCGTCCAGGACAAGGCCCCTCTAAAGGGACACGGCCGCGCCCCTCGTGGAAGGAGCGCGGCCGCAGCAGAAACCTAAAGGGTTACTTCTTGCCCTGGTTGGCGACGGCCTCGATGGCGGCCGCGGCGGCCTCCGGGTCGAGGTACTCGCCCTTGCCGACCGGGCGGAAGTTCTCGTCAAGCTCGTAGCGCAGCGGGATGCCGGTCGGGATGTTCAGGCCCGCGATGTCGGCGTCGCTGATGCCCTCCAGGTGCTTGACCAGCGCCCGCAGGGAGTTGCCGTGCGCCACCACCAGCACGGTGCGGCCCGCGGCCAGGTCCGGGACGATCTCGTCGTACCAGTACGGCAGCATGCGCGCGACGACGTCCTTGAGGCACTCGGTGCGCGGCACCAGCTCCGAGGGCAGCAGCGCGTAGCGGGCATCGCCGAGCTGGGAGTATTCGTCGTCGTCGGCGATCGGCGGCGGCGGCACGTCGTACGACCGGCGCCACAGCATGAACTGCTCGTCGCCGAACTCGGCGCGGGTCTGCGCCTTGTCCTTGCCCTGGAGCGCGCCGTAGTGGCGCTCGTTCAGCCGCCAGGAACGCTTGACCGGGAGCCACAGCAGACCGGCCGCCTCAAGCGCGAGGTTGGCGGTCTTGATGGCCCGGGTGAGCACCGAGGTGTGCACCACGTCGGGCCGGATGCCGGCCTCCAGGAGCAGCTGCCCGCCGCGCCGCGCCTCCTCTTCGCCGGTCGGCGAGAGTGTGACGTCCACCCAGCCGGTGAACAGGCCCTTGACATTCCATTCGCTCTCGCCGTGCCGCAGCAGCACCAAAGTCGCCATGGGGGCAATCCTATCGGCGTGCCGCGGACGGCCCGGTGGTCAGGACTCGACCACCCGGGCGAACGGCCGGAGGTTGGCCAGCGACTCGCCCCGCTTCACCCGCCACTCCCACTCGCGCTTGATGGACGTCGCGAAGCCCAGCTCGAGGGCCCGGTCGAACGACTCGTCCGAGTAGGTGAGCACGCAGCCCAGGATCCGGTCGATCTCCTCCTCGGTCACCGCGTTCAGCGGCAGGCGACCGACCAGGTGGACGTCGCCCGTGGCGTCGACGGCGAAGTGCACGCCGTACATCGAGCCGTTCTTGTGCAGCAGCCAGCGGTAGAACTCGGCGTGGTTCTCGTCGGGCTGCCGGCAGAAGAACGCCTCGATGGTCAGGGCCTGGTCGCCGATGATGAGCCAGGTCAGGGTGGCGAGCTTGTGCTGGCCCGGCAGCTTGACCAGGAACGCGCCCGGCTTCGGCCGCTCGTAGGACAGCTCGGCGGACTCCAGCGCCGACGCGATGACGGCTTCCAGATCCGGTCTCATGCGTCCCACCCTAAGTCGTGTCCCCGTAGCCACCCGCTGCCGCACCGGCCCGCACGGCGGCCTCGCCGCGTCGCCGCCCGGCGCCGACGACGCTCCTACGAGCTGACCGCGATGGGGGTCCGGTGGAGCTGGGCCATGGCGCCGGCGTACACCTCGGCGAGCCGGGCCGCGGTCGCCGACCAGCCGAAGCCCGCCGCGTGCCGTACGGCGCCCGCGGCCAGCTCGGCCAGCCGGTCGGGACGCCCGGCGAGCATGGCGAGCGCGCGCGCCCAGTCGTGCGGGTCGTGTCCCTCCACCAGGAGGCCGGACACGCCGTCCTTGACGGCCGTGCGCAGGCCGCCGACCGCGGCCGCGACGACCGGGGTGCCGCACGCCTGCGATTCCAGCGCGACCAGGCCGAACGACTCGTTGTGCGACGGCACCACGGTCACGTCGGCGGCCCGATACCAGTCGGCCAGCTCCCGCTGCGGGGCGGGCGGCGCGAGCCGTACGACGTCGGAGATCCCCAGCTCGGCGGCGAGGTCGCTGAGCAGGGAGGGACGCGCGAGGCCGTTGCCGCTGGGCCCGCCCACGCAGGCCACGACGAGCCGCGAGCGCAGGGAGGGGTCTTCCACGAGCATCCGGGCGGCGGCCTTGAGCAGCACGTCGGGGGCCTTGAGCGGCTGGATGCGGCCCACGAACAACAGCACGACGGCGTCCTGCGGCAGCCGGAGGCGGTGGCGCGCGGCGCCCTTGGACGCGGGCTGGAAGACGGCGAGGTTGACGCCGGGGTTGACGACCGCCACCCGTTCGCGCGGCGCGTTGTAAAGGCTGATCAGTTCCTCGGCCTCGTCGGCGGTGTTGGCGACCAGGCGGTCGGCGACCTCCACGACCTGCTCCTCGCCGAGCACGCGCATCGCGGGCTCCGGCTTGTCGCCCTCGGCGAGCAGCGCGTTCTTCACCTTGGCCATGGTGTGCATGGTGTGCACGAGCGGCACGCCCCAGCGCTCCTTGGCCAGCCAGCCCACCTGCCCAGACAGCCAATAGTGCGAATGGATCACGTCGTATCGGCCGGGCTCGTACATCGCCTCCGTGCGCAACACGCCGGACAGGAAGCCGCACAACTGTCCCGGGAGGTCGGCGCGGTCCAGCTCCTCGTACGGCCCGGCGGTGACGTGACGCACGAGCACGCCCGGGCTGAGCTCCGCGACCGGAGGCAGGTCACGTGCGGTGCGCCGGGTGAATATCTCCACCTCGATGCCCAGCGCCGCGAGTCGCTTGGCGACCTCGACGATGTAGACGTTCATGCCGCCCGCGTCGCCGGTGCCCGGCTGGTCCAGCGGGGATGTGTGCACGCTGATGGTCGCGACGCGGTTGACCCGACGCCGTAACACCGACACCCAAACCACCTCCGAAAGGGTTATAACCACCAAAATCATCACTAGATTCCCCGCCATGGATGCGCACCGGGGGGCCTGAGAGGATGTGGTCTGCCGATCAACGCAGCGTGGAAGGACGATTGCGGTGACGATGACCAATTCGGTGGGGACCGACCCCGAGGCCAAGATCGCGGTTGTTACCGGCGCGAGCAGCGGCATCGGCCAGGCGACGGCCCGCAGGCTCGCCGCCGAGGGATACCGGGTCGTGGCGGCGGCGCGGCGGCGGGACCGGCTCGACAAGCTCGCGGCCGAGGTGCCGGGCGTGCGCCCGGTGACGCTGGACGTGACCGACCAGGCGTCGGTGGACGCGCTGGCGGCCTCGCTGGACCGCTGCGACGTCCTGGTCAACAACGCGGGCGGCGCGTTCGGGCTGGAGCCCGTCGCCGAGGGCCGGGTGGACGACTGGCAGCGGATGTACGACGTGAACGTGCTCGGCTCCCTGCGCATGACCAGGGCCCTGCTGCCGAAGCTCATCGCGTCGGGCGACGGCGTGCTGGTGATGCTCACCTCGACCGCCGGGCTGGTGTCGTACGAGGGGGGCGGCGGCTACTGCGCGGCCAAGCACGCCCAGACCTCGATGACCGAAACCCTTCGCCTGGAGCTGTGCGGCGACCCGGTGCGGGTCGTCGAGATCGCGCCGGGCATGGTGATGACCGAGGAGTTCGCCCTGGTCCGGTTCCGCGGCGACGCCGAGCGGGCCGCGAAGGTGTACGAGGGCGTCCCCGACCCGCTGACCGCGGACGACATCGCCGACGTGATCGCCTTCGCGGTGACCCGCCCCGCCCACGTGAACATCGACCGGCTGGTCATCCGGCCCCGCGCGCAGGCCGCCCAGCACAAGGTGCACAGGGTGACAGCGAAGGCATGAGACCGGTGCGCCCGGGGCGGCCCGTCGGGACGGTCACGCGGGGCACCACCGGGCACAACCGGCTGCGCCGGTGCGACCGCTGGATCGCCGCGGTGTACGGCCCGCTGCTGCGCTCGGCCCGCGCCGGGCCGGCGCCGCTGGTGGTGGACCTCGGCTACGGCGCGTCCCACACCACGACGACCGAGCTGTTCACCCGGCTGCGCCGGGTCTGCCCCACGGTCGAGGTCGTGGGCGTGGAGATCGCCCCCGAGCGGGTCGCGGCGGCCAAGCCGTACGAACGGGAGGGACTGTCGTTCATCAGGGGCGGCTTCGAGCTGCCGGTCCCCCGCCCGCCGATGATCGTGCGCGCCTTCAACGTGCTGCGGCAGTACGCGGAGGCGGAGGCGTGGGAGCACTGGGACCGGCTGCGGGCCGGCCTGCACCCCTCGGGCGTGCTGGTCGAGGGCACCTGTTCGGAGATCGGTCACCGGGCGACCTGGGTGGCGCTCGGGGCCGACGGCCCGCGCACGCTCACCTTCGCGGCCCGGTTCACCGGGTTCGGACGCCCGTCCGACCTGGCCGAACGCCTGCCGAAGACGCTGATCCACCGCAACGTGCCCGGCGAGCGGATCCACGCGTTCCTGACGGACTGGGACCGCGCCTGGGCGACGTGCGCCCCCTTCGGCGCGTACGGCACGCGGCAGCGGTGGATCAAGGCGGCCGAGCTGCTGGCCCGCGACTGGCCCGTGGAGGCGACCCCGCCGACCGGCGGTCCGGGCCGCTGGCGGCTCGGCGAGCTCACCCTGCCCTGGAGCAGCGTCTCCCCCCGCGGTTGACGCGTACGGCGGTTGATAACGTCCCGGCCATGCGCTTCGTCCTCGACCCGGAGATGACCCCCGAGCTCTTCGAGGAGCTCTTGAGCTGCTGGGCGGAGGTGACCAACGCGGGCGGCGCGGTGGGATTCGTGCCTCCGGTCACGCCGGACGACATCAGGCCGACGGCGGACAAGGCGTTCGCCCGCACCCGCTCGGCCGCCGGGGCGGGCGCCCCCGACAACCTGCTCGTCGGGCTCGACGACGACGGCGCCGTGGGCGCGTGGCTGATCCTGGGCGACAACGGCTCGGGCCTGCGGGCGCACTGGCGGTGGCTGCTGCGGGTCATGGTCCACCCCAAGCACCAGGGCAAGGGATATGGCAGGGCGCTGCTGCTCGCCGCCGACGACGCCGCCAGGTCCCTCGGCCTGGAGGCGTTGCAGCTCACCTGCCGTGGCGGCACCGGGGTCGACCTTTTCTACGCGAGCGTGGGCTACCGGGAGGTCGGCCGGGTGCCCCGCTCGATCCGGGTGGCGCCCGGCGACGACCGCGACGAGATTTACATGCTCAAGTGGCTGTGAAAGTTTTGGCCCAATGCTTATCCGATGTCCCGCAGGGCCGACTCGAACACCGCATAGGCTGCGGTGTTGAACAGCACAAAGCGCACCTCTTCCACCACGGCGGGGGTTGCCCGCCGCACCGCGGTGATCGCGATGCGGGCGGCGTCCTCCACCGGCCACCGGTAGATCCCCGTGGAGATCGCGGGGAACGCCACCGTCGTCGCGCCCAGCGCGTCGGCGACGACGAGCGACTCCCGATAGCAGGAGGCGAGCAGATGGGATCGGTCCTCGCTCCGCGAGTACACGGGCCCGACCGTGTGGATCACCCAGCGCGCGGGCAGACGCCCGGCGGTGGTCGCGACAGCCTGCCCGGTCGGCAGCCCGCCGCCGTACCGGGTGGCGCGCAGCGCCCGGCACTCCTCGAGGATCTCGGGACCGCCGCGCCGGTGGATGGCCCCGTCGACCCCTCCGCCGCCCATGAGCGACGAGTTGGCCGCGTTGACGACGGCGTCCACCCGCTGCTCGGTGATGTCGCCTTCGACAAGAACGATTTTCATGCCGCCCACCTCTCTACGGGACGTAGTACTACCCCAGGTAGGCTGAAAGACGTGAAGGGACTGGGAGAGCTCGAACGCAGCATCATGGACATCCTGTGGGCGCAGGACACACCGCTGACGGCACGCGAGGTGGGACGGCTCATCGAAGATCGCGACCTCGCGCCGACCACTGTGATGACCGTGCTCGACCGCCTGTCCCGCAAGGGCTTTCTCACGCGCACCCGCGACGGCCGCGCCTGGCGCTACCAGCCCGCCGCGAGCCGCGACGCCTACGTCGCCGAGCTGATGCTCGAGGCCTTGGACCTGACCGGCGACCGCGACGCGGCGCTGACCCGTTTCGCCCGCGCCGTTTCCGGCACGGAGGCTGAGATCCTGCGGAAAGCCCTCATGGAGCTGGAGGAAGAGTGATCGCGGCGGCGGTCCTGGCGGCGCTCGCGCTGATCTGCGCGGTGGCCGCGTGGCGGCTGACGTTCGCGCGCTGGACCTGGCGTGCCCCCCGCACGGCGATCCTGCTGTGGCAGTCGCTGGGGCTGACCTGGGGGCTCGCCTCGATCGGCGCCCTGCTCGCCTTCGCCCTCGACCCCTACCGTAAGGGCGTCATCCACGGGCTCTGGGAGTTTCTGCTGAGCGTGGAGTTCGGCGTGCGCGAGCCGTACGACTACCTGCGGCTGGCCGCGCTGGTCGCCGGCCTGTCGCTGCTCGCGGTGCTGGTGGCCCTGCCTCTCGCCGCCGGGGCGCAGACGCTGCGCGCCCGCCGCCGGCACCGGCTCCTGCTCGCGCTGGTCGCCCGGGACGAGCCGTCCGTGCCCGGCGTGCGGGTGGTCGACTTCCCCGGAGCCGCCGCCTACTGCCTGCCCGGCCTCAAGTCCGAGGTCGTCATCAGCGACGGCACGCTGCACCTGCTGTCGTCGGCGGAGCTGGAGGCGGTGCTGGCCCACGAGGCCGCCCACGTGCGCGAGCGCCACGACCTGGTGCTGCTGCCGTTCGCCGCGCTGCGCCGCGCGCTGCCGTGGTCGAAGCTGGTGCGCGACGCGCAGGCGTCGGTCGAGCTGCTGGTCGAGATGGCCGCCGACGACCGCGCCCGGCAGCGGTGCTGCCCGCGCAGGCTCGCCACCGCCCTGCTGCGTTTCGGTACGTCGGCGGCGCTGCCCACACCACAGGGGGCGCTCGGCGCGTCCGCGCCGTCGAGCGTGATGGCCCGGGTCGACCGGCTCGTACGGCCCGAGGTCGCGCTGCCGATAACCCACCGCTTCCTCATTCTGGCCGGATCGGTGGTGCTCGCCGCGAGCGCCCCGCTGCTTTGGCTGGTTCCTGGCTGAACCTTGGGCGCTAGCTTGAATTAATCACCGAGTTTGCAACTGCAAGCACCACGAGGCAGACTGGGGGCATGGAACTGCCCAAGGTCGCCTCGCTCGGTGAGTACATCCGCCAGCAGCGGCAGCAGGCGAAGATCTCTCTTCGCCAGCTCGCCGCTCAGGCCGGCGTGTCCAATCCGTATCTGAGCCAGGTGGAACGGGGCCTGCGCAAGCCCAGCGCGGAGATCCTGAACCAGATCGCGAAGGGTCTGCACATCTCCGCCCAGGCGCTCTACGTTCAGGCCGGTCTCATCGAGGACCGCGAACCGCACAGCGACGTGCTGGCCGCGATCCGGGCCGACATGACACTCACCTCGCGGCAACGCCAGGTGCTGATCGACATCTACGAATCGTTCCGCAAGGAGAACCGGGCCGACTCTGCCCAGCCGCCGCAACCGGCTGCGCATCTCGGGGACGACCCGGTCCTCCCGCGCGACGGCATTACACCGGATTCGAAGGAAGGATAGCCCATGACCATCACGACCCAGGCCAGGAAGATCACGGAGTCGAAGCCGTTCTACGCCCTCACCGGCGCCGGCGACTACGCCGTGGAGAAGGCCCGCGCCTACGCCACCACCATGCAGGGCAAGGCGGAGATCATGGCGCGCGAGCTGCCGGAGAAGGCGAAGGGCTACGCCGACGCCGCGGCCACCCGGTTCGCCCGTCTGTACGACGACCTGGCCGACCGCGGCCGCAAGGTCGTCAGCCGGGTGAGCGGCGAGGCCGCGCTCGAGCTGACGGAGGTCTCCAAGAGCGCCGAGCCGGAGATCGCCGCCGAGACCACCGCCAAGCGGACCAGCCGCACCCGCACCACGACCCAGGGCTGATCACTAGGGCACCCTCTTTCTCGCGGGCAGTGGCAAGCTGCTCGTGAAGGGGACTCGGCGGGAGCCGGGGTGACGGCCTGTTTTGATCGCCCATGAAGGGCCACTGTGATACCGCCGCCCCCG
>NZ_BMPY01000004.1:156243-273117 GCF_014647835.1 Microbispora rosea subsp. aerata | reverse complement strand
TTTCGGCGGTTATAGCGGCAGGGAAACACCCGGTTACATTCCGAACCCGGAAGTTAAGCCTGTCAGCGCCGATGGTACTGCATCGGGGACGGTGTGGGAGAGTAGGACGCCGCCGGACAATCTTTCGAGAAGGGGCCATCCCGTGACGGGGTGGCCCTTTCCGTGTTTGCAGACCTTTTTTGCGGGGGTGTGGTGCCGGGTTTTGGGGTGTGGCGCCTCTGGGGGTGCCGGCATGGTGGTGGTTGTGGTGGTGGGGTGTGGCCCCGGCCGGGTTCGGCCGGGGTTTTCGCATGTCTGGGGGTTATTGGGGCTGGGCTCTTGCGCCTAGCCGCTGACCAGGCGGTATCCGACTCCTCGGACGGTCTGGATCATCGTGTCGTCCTTGTCGCCGAGCCGGGCGCGCAGGCGCTTGACGTGTACGGCGATGGTGTTGGTCGACATCCCGTCGGTCGAGTGCCAGACGTTGCGCATGATCTGCTCGCGGGTGACCGTCCTGTCGGCGTTCCGCATCAGATAGTGCAGCAGCTCGAACTCGCGCAGCGGCAGGTGCACGAGGCGTCCGCCGACCTTGACCTGGTAGGCCGTCACGTCGAGCTCCACGTCGCCGATGGTCAGCACGGTCCGCCGGTCGTCCTGCCGGCGGAAGGCCGCCTGGACGAGGGGGAGCAGCTCGGGCACGCGGTATGGCCTGGCCACGCAGGCCGTGGCGCCCGCCTCCAGGGCCTGCAGGGCCTGCTCGGTGTCGCTCCCGGATTCACTTCCAAAGTTGCCTGCGGTGTCGGTCCCGAGATCGATGCCGAGCAGGACGGGCACGGAGCGCACGAGCCGTACGGCGCGGACGAAGTCGACGGGGCCGACGATGGGGAGGGAGGCGCAGATCAGCACGGCGTCGGGCCGGAGCGCCCCGGCCTGGAGCAGCGCCTGGGCGCCGTCCGGCACGCCGGTCACGTCGACGCCCTCGGCCTGCATGGCGGCCGAGAGCTGCCGTACCAGACCGGCGTCCGGATCGGCCACCAGGAGCATGGGCGCCGTCCGCGTGTCCCCCTCCACTGCGGGTGCCGTCACCCGGGTCCCTCCAATGCTGTCAGCCGTAACCGCGGTGATCAGCCGAGGACGCGGCCGGCCAAAGTCGCCGGCCGCACACGTCAACCGGACACGCGGTCGTCAGCCGAAGCGGCCGGTGATGTAGTCCTCGGTCGCCTTCTCGGCCGGATTGGTGAAGATCTTCGAGGTGTCGTCCATCTCGACGAGCTTGCCCGGCTGCCCCTGCGCCGCGAGATTGAAGAACGCCGTCTTGTCGCTGACCCGGGCGGCCTGCTGCATGTTGTGGGTCACGATCACGATCGTGTAGTCCTGCTTGAGCTGCGAGATGAGGTCTTCGATCGCCAGCGTCGAGATGGGGTCGAGCGCCGAGCACGGCTCGTCCATCAAAAGCACCTGCGGGCGTACGGCGATGGCGCGGGCGATGCACAGGCGCTGCTGCTGGCCGCCGGACAGGCCCGCGCCCGGCTTGTTGAGCCGGTCCTTGACCTCGTTCCACAGGTTGGCGCCCTTGAGCGACTCCTCGACGATGCCCTCCAGCTCGGACCGCGAGTAGCGGCCGTTGAGCCGCAGGCCCGCCGCCACGTTGTCGAAGATGGACATCGTGGGGAAGGGGTTCGGCCGCTGGAACACCATGCCGATGGTCCGGCGGACCGACACCGGGTCGACGTCCGCGCCGTACAGGTCCTGGTCTTCGAGGCGGACCTTGCCCACGACGCGGGCGCCCGGAATGACCTCGTGCATCCGGTTGAGGGTCCGCAGGAACGTGGACTTGCCGCAGCCCGAGGGGCCGATGAAGGCCGTCACCGACCGCGGCTCGATCGTCATCGAGATGCCCTCGATCGCCTTGTGCGAGCCGTAGTAGGCGTCGAGGCCCGCGACCTCGATCTGCTTGGCCATTTTCTTACCTCCTCCTCGCGGGCGAACGCCACCAGGTGATGAGGCGTGCGACCAGGTTGAGCAGCATGACGATCAGGATCAGCGTGAGCGCGCCCGTCCAGGCCCGGTTGATCGCGGTGTCCGTCGGGCGGCCCGCCTGATCGAAGACGTACAGCGGAAGCCCCATCTGCGGCCCGTCGAACGGGTTGTTGTTGATGGAGTCGGTGATGAAGACGGTCAGCAGCAGCGGCGCGGTCTCGCCGGCGACGCGGGCCACGGCCAGCATGACGCCGGTCACGATGCCGGTGAACGCCGTGGGCAGCACGACCTTGACGATCGTGCGCCACTTGGGCACGCCCAGCGCGTACGACGCCTCGCGCAGCTCGCGGGGGACCAGGCGCAGCATCTCCTCGGCCGACCTGACCACGACCGGCATCATCAGGATCGACAGGGCGAGCGCGCCGGCGAAGCCGGAGAACGGCATGCCGAGCACGAGGATCCAGAACGCCAGGATGAAGAGCCCGGAAACCACGGAAGGGACGCCGGTCATGACGTCCACGAAGAAGCTGATTATCCGGGACAGCCGTCCCCCTTCGCCGTACTCGACGAGGTAGATCGCGGTGAGCAGGCCGATCGGCACCGCGATGAGTGAGGCGAGCAGGACCTGTTCGAGCGTCCCGATGATGGCGTGGTAGGCGCCGCCGCCGGCGTCGCGCGCCCCGATGTTGCGCATCGAGTGGGTGAGGAACTCGAGGTCGAAGCGGCCGATGCCGTTCTTGACGACGAGCCACAACACCGACAGCAGCGGGATGACCGCGAGCGCGAACGCCAGGTAGACGAGCGCCTGGACGAGGCGGTCCTTGGCCCGCCGGGCCGCGGAGACGGGCTGGATCCCGGTCGTCGTCCGGATCCCGGTTCTCGTCTGGGTTCGGGTCTGTGTGGTCATGCCGCGGCCCTCGCGTACTCCTTGCGGCGGGCGATGACGAAGCGGGCCGCCATGTTCACCAGCAGGGTGATGAGGAACAGGACGAGGCCCGAGGCGATCAGCGCGCCCCGGCCCACCTCGGTGGCCTCGCCGAAGCCGTTGGCGATGTTGGCGGCGATGCTGTTGCCGTACGGGCCGAGGATCTGGAACGAGATCTTGAAGGTCGCCGGGAAGATGAGCGCGACGGCGATGGTCTCGCCCATCGCGCGGCCGAGGCCGAGCATGGCGGCGCTGATGACGCCGGGGCGGCCGAACGGCAGGACCGCCATCCTGATCATCTCCCAGCGCGTCGCGCCGAGCGCGAGCGCGGCCTCCTCCTGCGACTTGGGGGCCTGCAGGAAGACCTCGCGGGAGATCGCGGCGATGATCGGCAGGATCATGATCGCGAGCACGAGCGAGGCGGTGAGCATGCTCTTGCCGACCACGGTGTCTCCGCCGAACAGCGGGATCCAGCCGAGGTATTCGTTGAGGAACTTCGACGGGCCCAGCATGAACGGCACGAGGAAGGCGACGCCCCACAGGCCGTACACCACGCTGGGCACCGCCGCGAGAAGGTCCACCACGTAGCCCAGGACGGACGCGAGCCGCCGGGGCGCGTAGTGCGAGATGAACAGCGCGACGCCGACCGCCACCGGGGTGGCGATGACCAGCGCGAGCAGCGAGCTGAGCACGGTGCCGAAGGCGAGCGCCCCGATGCCGAAGACGGGCTCGGTGGCGTTCGGCTGCCAGGTCAGCTCGGTGAGGAAGTGAGAGGTGTTCGCCTGGAGGGCGGGGACGGCCTTGACGACCAGGAACACCCCGATCGCGGCCATGATCGCCAGAAGGACGATCCCGGCTCCGGTCGAGGCGAAGCGGAACGGGCCGTCGCCGCGGCTGCGCCGGAAGGCGGACCGGCGCACGGCCGGCCCGCTCTCCCTCGTTCTGATTGATGTCGCCATATGTCAGGAGATGGCCTCGACAGCGGTGCGGACCTTGGCGAGCAGGCTCGACGGCAGCGGGGCGTAGCCGAGGCCGGTCAGCGCCTGCTGGCCCTCGTCGCTTGAGGTGTAGGCGAGGAACGACTTGACCAGCTTCGCGTCCTCGGGCGACAGGCCCTTCTCACAGGTGATCTCGTACGTCACCAGGACGATCGGGTAGGCGCCCGGAGCCTTGGTGGCGTAGTCGATCTTGAGCTTGAGGTCGTTGCCCGTGCCCGTGATCTCGGCGGCCTCGACGGTCTTGCCCGCGCTCTCCGGCGTGAGCTCGACGTACTCGCCGGCGCCGTTGGCGACCTTGGCCTTCTGGAGCTGCGAGTTCTCGGCGAAGGAGAGCTCGACGTAGCTGATCGCGCCCTCGGTGCTCTTGATGCTGGAGGCGATGCCGTCCGAGCCCTTGGCGCCCTGGCCCTGCGCCTCGGCCGGCCACGCCTTGCCCGGCTCGTACGGCCAGTCGGCCTCGGCGGTGGCCTTGAGGAACTTGGTGAAGTTGTCGCTGGTGCCCGACTCGTCCGAGCGGTGGAACGCCTGAATGGGGGTCGAGGGCAGCGTCACGCCGGGGTTGTCCGCCTTGATGGCCGGGTCGTCCCACTTGGTGATCTTGCTGTTGAAGATGCCGGCGATGGTCTTCGGCGAGAGCTGGAGGCCGTCCACGCCCGGCAGGTTGTAGACGACGGCCACCGGGCCGGTCACCATCGGCAGGTTGATTGCCTTGCCGGTCTTGCAGCGGGCGTCGGCCTGCGCGGGCTCGCCCTTCTCGTCGCTCAGGGCCGAGTCGGACCCGGCGAAGGCCACCGTGCCCTGGATGAACGCCTGGACACCCGCGCCGGAGCCGCTCGGGTTGTAGTTGATGCTGACGCCGGGGTTCGACGACTGGAAGTTCTTCTTCCACTCCGCGATGGCGTTCGCCTGGGCCGAGGAGCCGGCGGCGTTGATGGTGCCCTGGAGGGCGTCGCCCTGCGCGGGGGCGGCGGCGCTGGAAGCGGCCCCCGCGGTGCTCGTGTTGTCATCGGTCCCGCACGCGGCGAGCGAGAGCACGCCGGCGAGGGTGGCGGCAGCGAGCCGGCCTGCATACTTCACGGTTGTTCCTCCCCTTGGTTTCAACAGCAGGGAAGGTAGAGAGCCAAGGTGACCTAAAACCTTGGTAAAGGTGAACGCACAATGAACGCCCCCGGTCGCTCTTGTGCGATCTCCAAAGAGATAACGACCAGGTCACGGGCGTTATGGGAGAGGATGGAGTTCATGAAGCGTGTATGTCTGGTCTGCATGGGGAACATCTGCCGCTCGCCCATGGCCGAAGTCGTGCTGCGCCACATGGTGACCGAGCGGGGTCTCGACGTGGAGGTGGACAGCGCCGGCACCGGCGGCTGGCACGCCGGGGAGCCGATGGACGAGCGGGCGCTGGCCACGCTGGCCGACCACGGATACGACGGCTCGTCCCACCGGGCCCGCCAGTTCGACCGGGCCTGGTTCGCCGAGCGTGACCTCGTCCTCGTGATGGACCACGACAACCTGCGCGCCATCCGGCGGATCGCGCCGCCGGACGCCGACGTGCGGCTGCTGCGGTCGTTCGACCCGGCGGCCCCGGAGGGCGCCGAGGTGCCCGACCCCTACTACGGGGGACGCGAGGGCTTCGTCGAGGTGCTGCGCATGATCGAGGCCGCCTGCGAGGGTGTGGTGAAGCACCTTGAAGATCATTAGGAACCTCGGCGGCGGACACGCCTGGACGCTGCACGAGGGCGTGCTCGACGACGGCCGCAGGGTCTTCGTCAAGAGGAGCACCGAGGCGTCCGCCGTCCTGCACAGCGAGGCGGCGGGGCTGCGCTGGCTGGCCGAGCCCGCGGTGGTGGCCGTGCCCGAGGTGATCGCCGCGGACGGCGGCACGCTGGTGCTGGAGTGGATCGACACCGCCCCCGCCACGTCCGGGGCCGCCGAGCGGTTCGGCCGGGCGCTCGCGGCGCTGCACGCCGCCGGCGCCCCCGGCTTCGGCGCCCCCTGGCCCGGCTACATCGCCGAGCTTCCGATGAGCAACGAGGCCGCGCCGGACTGGCCGTCGTTCTACGTCTCCCGTCGCGTGCTCCCGTTCGTACGGCTCGCGCGCGACCGCGGCGCGCTGTCGGCCGCGGACGTGGAGTTGGTGGAGGAGGCGTGCGAGCGGGTGGCGGAGGTCGCCGGGCCGGCCGAGCCGCCGAGCCGCATCCACGGCGACCTGTGGAGCGGCAACCTGCTGTGGTCGGCGGACGGGGCCGTGCTGGTAGACCCGGCCGCGCACGGCGGCCACCGGGAGACCGACCTCGCGATGCTGGCGCTGTTCGGGGCGCCGCATCTCAACACGATCCTCGCCGCCTACCGCGAGGCGGCGCCGCTCGCCGACGGCTGGCGCGAGCGCGTGCCGCTGCACCAGCTCCACCCGCTCGCCGTCCACGTCTGCCTGTTCGGCGAGGCGTACCGCGGCAGCCTGCTCACCGCCGCGGGGGACGTGCTCGCGATGTAGGGCTCAGCGGCGGGACAGGCGCTTGAGCACCTCGTCGTGGAGCAGGCCGTTGGTGCAGACGAGGTTGCCGCCGTCGAGCGGCGAGGTGCCGTCGAGAGACGTGCAGGAGCCGCCGGCCTCCTCCACGATGATCGTCAAGGCGGCCATGTCCCAGGGGGACAGCTCGGGCTCGGCGGAGATGTCCACCGCGCCCTCGGCGACCATCATGTGCGACCAGAAGTCGCCGTAGCCGCGGGTGCGCCAGCACTCCCTGGTGAGGTCGAGGAACGGGTCGAGCCTGCCCGCCTTCTCCCACTCCTCCAGGTCGGAGAAGGAGAAGGAGGCGTCGTCGAGGCGGCCGACGGAGGACACCTCGCAGCGGGTCGCCTTGCTCAGGCTGCGCCCGGTCCACGCGCCGCTCTCCTTGGCGGCCCACCAGCGGCGGCCGAGCGCCGGGGCCGAGACCACGCCCACGACGACCTTGCCGTGCTCCATCAGCGCGATCAGCGTGGCCCACACGGGGACTCCGCGTACGTAGTTCTTCGTGCCGTCGATCGGGTCGACGATCCAGGAGCGCATGCCGTACCCGGTCATGCCGAACTCCTCGCCGACGACGGCGTCGCGGGGGCGGGCGCGCCGCAGCGTGCCGCGGATCGCCTCCTCCACGGCCCTGTCGGCGTCGCTGACCGGGGTGAGGTCGGGCTTGGTGTCGACCTTGAGGTCCACGGCCTTGAAGCGGCGCATGGTGATGTCGTCGGCGGCGTCCGCCAGCAGATGCGCGAGATGGAGATCGTCGCGGTAGCTCTCGTCGCGGTATCCCGTCACAGGCCCAACGTATCGTGCCGCGACCGGATCACATCAGAGGAAGGATCGCCCGAGACCGTACCTGTCGGTAACATCCCGCCATGGACATCGGCGCCTTCATGCTCGACAGCGTCCCGTTCGCGCGGCTGCTCGGCATCACGTTCGACTCGATCGGCTCCGGTACGGCGGTCGCCCGCCTCGCCGACCGGGCAGACCTGCACAACCACGTGGGCGGCCCGCACGCCGGCGTGTTGTTCACGCTGGCCGAGTCCGCCTCGGGCGCGGCGATGCTGTCGGCCTTCGGCGACCAGCTCTCCCGGGCCGTGCCGCTGGCCGTCGAGGCGAAAATCCGCTACGTCAAGCTCGCCAAGGGCGAGGTCACGGCCGCCGCGACGCTCCGGGCCGAGCGCGAGGCGGTCGTCGCCCGGCTGGACGCGGGGGAGCGGCCCGAGTTCGAGGTCGCCGTGGAGATCCGCGACGCCGAGGGCGTCGTCGTCTCCGAGATGACGGTCTCCTGGACCCTGCGCCCCAACCGTTGACCTTCGCGGCGGGTCCGGCTTCGGGATCTGTCTTCCGAAAAAGCCATAGCCGCATAACTGATCGGATAGGCTGATGAACCCCTCGCGGGCCGGTCGTGCCGGCGCTGCGGGGGCTGGTCCGCGCACCGCAGGGTATACGAACAGTGAGGGGCCTGTAGACGGATCGTCACCGGATCGGGGCAATGATCGACAGGGAGAAACGGAATGCCGTCGTTCCCTCCGCCTGACGCCCGCCCTCCGCTGCGGGGGACGCAGGGGGGCGAGCCCAAATATCAGGCGATCTACCGGGACCTGCTCGCGCGGATGGACCGCGGCGAGCTCGTGCCGGGGCGGCCGCTCCCGTCGCAGCGCGAGCTCAGCCAGCACTACGGGGTCAGCCTGATGACGGTACGGCAGGCGCTGCAGCGGCTGAGCTCCGAGGGCCGGGTCGAGCAGAGGCAGGGCCTCGGCACGTTCGTGGCGGAGAATGTGACCTCCCCGGCGGTGACCGGCCTGCGCAGCCTGGCCGAGGACCTGGTTCTCCAGGGCGTCGATCTCAAGACGAGGGTCCTCGGCGTGCGCCGCGTGGAGGCCCCCGCCTCCGTTCAGGTGGATCTCGGCCTCTCTCCGCACGCCGACATCGTGCTCGTCGAGCGCCTGCGGGTGATAGCCGGCTCCCCGGTCATCCTCCAGTCGTCCTACCTGCCCGTGGAACTGGCCAGCGGGCTGGTGGACGAGGAGTTCGAGCGGAAACCTCTCTACCGGCTCATCGAGGAGCACTGCGGGCTGGTGCTCGGGTCGGCGAAGGAGTCCATCAGGCCGATCGTGCTGACGCAGGAGCAGGCGGAGATGCTGGGGCAGCCCGCGGGAGGCGCCGCCCTGATGAGCGACCGTGTCACCTTCGACGTCGAGGGCAAGCCGGTGCTGGTGGACCGGGCGGTCATGCGGGCCTCCCACATCGTCTACACCACACGGCGGCAGACCTCGGGCATGGACCCGGACCCGGCCGTGCTGCTCCGCCTGGAGATGTGATCTTTCGCCCGGACGGGAGAAAGGCGACGCGAGGGGGTTGACCTCGTGCCGTCTGTCTGTGAGAGTTCTAGAAGACTAGAACTCCACACTCGGGGTCCGCAGATCCCGGTGGGTGTGGAGGCGACGCCCGGGCAACGGTGCTCGACATCGTCGCCCGGCCGAACGTGTCGCACCCGGGCCTCCCCCCGGCCGGCCGTGCGACTGCCGCCGAAGCTTCGGGCTTCGCGCGCCATATCAGGATCCGCCGAAGGCCGCAGGCGGTACGCCGATGGCCTCCGGTGGCCGAATGTAAGTCTCTTGCCAGCCGCCGCCATGGAATGGGACTGAACTTGACTAACGTATTGACTTAGTGTAAGTCGATCCATCAAATGTGCCGGCCGCCTGAAATCTGTGCTGGGGCGAAAGGCGTCGCAGAGGGCTGCCCGCCGTCGATTCCGGACGGCGTATCGCGGTGTTTCATCGCCGTTCGCGAGCCGTTTTCACCGTTTTCGCGGAAATCTCTCGGAGAACGGATCGTGCGGGCCCCTGCCTGATCTGTGAATCGTCTTCGTCGTTGCCGGGCGGTCGAACTTCCGCGCGTTCCCACATCGTCATTCCCGTGTCCGGCCGTGCCGCCTGGCTTCCTTGGCCAGTTCCGCGGCCGGTGTCGCCGCGCGGTTTCCCCTGCCTGGTTGCCGTGCCGTCATCGGTGCGCGGCCCGGAGGAAGCATGGTGTGCAAGCTGCGCTTTGCCGTTGAAAAGAATGCGAGAGCGATCGCGGACGAGCCGCCCGCACTTCCCGAAAAAAGGGGTTTGACTTACTTGTTGACGAGATTTAATCTCCGTCGTGAGAGCACTCAGGACCGAGTGAGTCAATAGGCCACATGGTCGCATCGCTCCGCCTCGGGCGAACGGCCGAAAGGGATTCACGGCCACCTCGCCCGATTGGAAACGGCCGGATCGGATAGGAACGCGTTTTCGCCGGCCCATGACACGCGTGTGGCCCGTGCGGGCATGCGATCTCGCGTGAAGGTCGCGTCCGGGATGGCGCGGACCGGCGAGTTCGCGCTCGGCCGCATGCGCGAAGACGCGGAGAAACGGCGACGGTGCACGCCGGCGCCGGCCATGCGCCGACCGCCAGGACGTGGCCAAACGCGTCGCCCCGCTCGTCGGGCCACCGCCGCGCGTCGACGTCGACCGGCGGTGTCGTGCCGTCCGCCGGCGCGGGCCGCCCGGCACGAGGTCTACCGGGGCGCGCCGTCCGGGCGGCCCCCGGGCCGGTCACGACCCGTCCAGGAATTCGAGGAGATTCGTGAAACTGCAGCGCGAAGTACTGACCCCGCAGATGGCGGACTACGACAGGTTCTTCGACCACGGCAACATGAACTACCAGCCGTATTTGATGTACTTCCACCAGCAGAACTTCCGGTCGAAGGCGGTCAACAGCGACCGCTCCGGGTTCCGCCTGTCGGTCGGGCCCGACGGCGAACGGGCGTCGGCCGCGAGTTACGTGCCGCCCGGCCCGGTCCGGCTGCTCAGCGGCAGCTCCACCGCGCTCGGGATGGGCGCGACCGGCGACGAGCACACCCTGGCGTCCCTGCTGTGGAGGCGGTACGCGCCGTCCGGCCCCTGGCTCAACTTCGCCGGCCGGTGCTACAACTCGACCCAGGAGCTGCTGCTCTTCACGCTCTACCGCCACCTGCTGCCGGAGATCGACGAGATCGTCATCTTCAGCGGGTTCAACGACCTGACCGTCGCCAGGCTGCCCGAGTGGCAGCAGGGCGACCACGGGGCCTTCTGGTTCTGCGGGGAGTACTACGCGGCCATGGACGAGCTGCGGGAACGCAACCGGAAGACCACGAAGGTCTTCGGCAAGCGGTCCGAGCGGGTGCCCCCGCGCCCCATCGCCACCTTCGAGGACGTGCGGCGCGACATCGACGCGGTCATCGAGTCGGCGGCCGAGCTGACGCTGCGCCATCTGGACACCTGGCGTCGCCTGGCCGGGCCGGAAACCCGCATCTCCTACGTCCTGCAGCCCATGTTCCCGTGGATGGGCAAGTCCCGCTCCCCCGAGGAGAAGCTGCTGTTCGACGAGATCGACCGCATCTCCAAGCTCGGCACGTGGGAGGAGCTCTACGGCGACATCTCCAAGCCGGAGGTGGCCCGGCGGTTCGCCGAGGCGATTCAAGCCGGATGCGAGAAGAGCGACGTGCGGTTCTACGACCTCAACCCGCCGGCCGCCGCCCTGGTCGACGCAAACGACTGGATCTTCGTGGACCGGGCGCATTACACCGACAAGGGCCACGACGTCATCGCCCGCCTCCTGGCCGAAACCCTGGAGCTCTCCTGATCTCCCGTCCGATCGATCCGACCGGCGGTTTCCGTTTCCTTCGAGGAGTCAATCGGCATGTCTTTCCTACGCAAGATCGTCGACAGGGTGTTCGGGCGGAAGAAGCGCGCCAAGCGGAAGAGCGACGCGTCCATCTATCCCATGTTCTGAGAGCCGGAAAGGAACGTTTCCATGCGATCCAGGTCTCGTTCGGCAGGCGAGGGAGACGATGGCGACCAACGCGACGACCATGACGGCGGCGGGCGTCGCCTCGGTGACCACGGCACCGGGGGACGACGGCTCGGCCGGCCGCCGGCTCTACGCCTTCGCGGCCGATCCCGAGGCCCGCGTCCCCGGGGGTGACTTCGTCGACGAGGTCCGCGCGGAGCTGCACCGCCAGGTCTCGGGCCGCCCGGCGCCGCTGGGCGAGCTGGTACGGGAGGCCGCCGCCTGGTCGTCCCAGGCGGGCGGGAGGTTCCGGGACCTGGGCGACCGGGCGGCGGACGACGAACGCCGCGTGCTCGTCCGCAGGGCCGTGCTCGGATGCGCGCCGCTGTCCCTGGCGTCCGGGGCGTGGTTGCAGTGGCTGAGCGCTCCCGGCAACGCCGACGACGCGCTCGTGCTGCGCGTCCTCGCGCTGTACGCCTCCGACACCGGCGTCGGGCACCCGGGAGCCTCCCGGGCCGCCGCCTACCTGCACCTGCTGCGCACGTTGCGCCTGTCCGAGAACGCCGTGCCGCTCGCGCGTCTCACCGGCGACCCGCGCGTCCCCGACGGCGCCTACACCCTCCCGGGCCTGCTGCTGGTGATGAGCAGGCGTCCCGACGACTTCCGGGGCGAGCTGCTCGGCGCCGACCTGTGCCTGAGAACGGTGGGACTGCTGCCGCCGCTCACCCTGGTCAGACGGGCGCTGCCGACGACCGCGGACTGGTCCGTCATCGACCCGTCGGCGGCGAGGGGGGAGGAGGATCCCCCTCCCGCCGAGGAGTGCCGCGCGGTGGTGGACGAGCTGATCGCGCGGGAGGGGGCGCGGGCCGAGTCGGCCGTCCGCCTCGGCTTCGCCTGGGCCCTGGCCGTCCTGCGCGAGCAGACCGACGCGCTGTACGCCGAGCTGACCGCGGCCTTCGACCCGGCGTACGACATGGCCGAGCTGATGAGGCTGCGCGCGCGAGAGGGGTCGGTCTATCACCACCAGTTCCAGCTCGAGGGCAGGTCGCTGGCGGACTGGCTGAAGGAGGCCCGCACGGATCCCTCCGGTCTGCTGGGGGCGCTGGCGCGCAGCAAGCTCGTCAAGCCGGGGCGTTCCGCGGCGAGCGCGCTGGTCCGCGGGCTGGTCGGCGAGCGCGGCCCGATGTTCCGGGTCTTCTCGCCGGACGACCTCACGATCATCAGCCGCTGGATCGACTCGCTCCCGGCGGACCCCGCCGAGGACGCGACGCCGGCCGGCGCGGGCGCCGTCCCGGCGATGCGGCCGCCGGTGGCGGTGGAGCGGGCGCTGCGATCGGGTCCCCGGACCGAAGGCAGGGCGCCGGCCGACCTGCGGGAGGCCTACCACCTCCTGATGGTCCGCACCGACACCCCGGCGTTGCGCCGATGGTGCCTGGACTACATCACCGGCTGGCTGGCACGGTCCCGGCACGGGATGGACCACGACCCGGTCCCGCTCCCGCGGACTTGGGGACGCGAGGGACTGCGGCCGTGGCTCCAGGTCCAGCACGACCGCCACGCGGCCGAGTTCGAGGAGAACGCCGACGTCCCGCTGCCCTCGCGGGAGGCCGTCATCGACGACGCGGTGCAGACGGCTCCGCTGACGCTGATCGACGGAAGCTGGCTACAGGGGTTCACCGACCACGAGCTGGCGTCGTCGGACATCGGTCACGCCCTCTTCCAGACGTACTGGGACGAGCTGGGCAACGGCCTCGCCAAGCTCAACCACCCGCTCATCTACCGCGAAGTGCTCAAGGATATGGGCGTCGAGCTGCCGCCGACCGCGTCGCCGGAGTTCGCGCGCTGGCCGGGCTTCCGGGACGCCTCGTTCGAACTGCCCGTCTACTGGCTGTGCATCGGCCGTTTCCCTCGCACGTTCCTGCCCGAGGTGCTGGGGCTGAACCTGGCCATGGAGCTGTCGGGGGTGGGCGGCAGCTACCGCAGAGCCCGGCTGGCCCTGCGCAAGTACGGCTTCAACACGCGGTTCGTGGACCTCCACAACACCATCGACAACGTCGCCACGGGTCACTCCGCCTGGGCCGCAGACGCGGTCGACACGCTTCTCGCGAGCCTTCCCGACTCCGCCGGCGCGGGGTCGCGGGCCGAAGTGTGGGACCGGGTCCGGGTGGGTTACCGGTCACTCAGCCCGCCCGGCGGTCCCGGCGCGCGCAGGGCCGCGCGCAGGGCCATGCGCGGCGGCCGGATCGCCCTGTTCGCCCCGTTCTCGAAACGCCGTTGATTCCCCGCCACGCGCGGCCGAGCGGCGCGCGACGGCTCCCGGCCGGAGTCGCGTGCGCCCCGCCGCGACGTCGCCCGCGACGACCTCCAGCACCCAGAGGAGCACATCCTTGTCTGACCTCGTTCTCGGCATCTCCGCCTTCTACCACGACAGCGCCGCCGCGCTCGTCGCGGACGGCGTGCCCGTCGCGGCGGCGCAGGAGGAGCGTTTCAGCAGGAAGCGGCACGACTCCTCGTTCCCTTCCCAGGCGGTGGCCTACTGCCTGGACGAGGCGGGAGTGAGCTTCGACGACATCTCCGCGGTCGCGTACTACGAGGACCCGCGGCTCAAGTTCCGCAGGGTCATGGCCACCCTCGTGGGCGCCGCCCCGACGGCCTTCCCGTTCTTCCGCGACGTCCTGCCCTCGTGGCTGTCGAGAGACGGGAAGCGGCACACCGACCAGACCGTACGCCGGGAGCTCCAGGCCCTGGGCCGGGGACGGGTCCCGCCGGTGCGGGTGCGGCGTCACCACGAGTCGCACGCGGCCTCGGCCTTCTTCCCTAGCCCGTACGACAGCGCCGCCGTCCTGTGCGTCGACGGGGTGGGGGAGTGGGCGACCACCACCCTGTGGCACGGCCGCGGCACGACGCTGAAAGCGGTGGCCGAGCTGCGGTTCCCCCACTCGCTCGGCATGCTCTACTCCGCGTTCACCTACTTCTGCGGGTTCAAGGTGGACTCGGGCGAGTACAAGCTGATGGGCCTCGCGCCGTACGGGAGGCCGCGGTACGCCGACCTCATCCGCGACCGGCTCATCGACATCAAACCCGACGGCACCTTCCGCCTCGACCTGCGCTACTTCGAGTATCTGCGCGGCCGGACGATGACCGGCAGGGGCTTCGAGAGGCTCTTCGGGGGGCCGAGGCGCCTGCCGGAAAGCGAGCTCACCGAGCGCGAGTTCGACCTCGCGGCCTCGGTGCAGGAGGTCACCGAGGAGGTGATGCTCAAGCTGGCCCGCACCGCGCGCGAGCGCACCGGGGAGTCCCGGCTCTGCCTGGCGGGCGGCGTGGCGCTCAACTGCGTGGCGAACGGAAAGATCGTCGACGCGGGGATCTTCGACGAGATCTGGGTCCAGCCCGCGGCGGGCGACGCCGGCGGCGCCCTGGGAGCCGCCCAGGCCGTCGCGATGGAGCGCGGGGCCACGCGCGACCACGTCGGCACCGGGCGCGACGCGATGTCGGGGGCGCTGCTCGGCCCGGCGTACGACGACGACGAGATCGCGGCGTACCTGACCGCCAACGGCATCCCGCACCGGCGCCTCGACGACGAGGAGCTGGTGAAACAGGTGGCGGACGGGCTGGCCGAGGGGAAGATCGTCGGCTGGTTCCAGGGCCGCATGGAGTTCGGCCCCCGCGCGCTCGGCTCCCGCTCCATCCTCGGCGACCCCCGCGACCCCGGGATGCAGTCGGCGATGAACCTGAAGATCAAGTTCCGCGAGTCGTTCCGGCCGTTCGCGCCGGCCGTGCTGGCGGAGGACGCCAAGGACTACTTCGACCTGCGTCAGGACAGTCCGTACATGCTCCTCGTCGCCCGGGTGGCGGCGGCCCAGCAGCTTGAGGTCCCGGAGTCCGGCGTCACCGGCCTCGACCTGCTCCGCGTGCGGCGCTCGACCATCCCCGCGGTGACCCACGTCGACTACTCGGCGCGGGTGCAGACCGTCGACGAGCGCGGCAACCCCCGCTACCACCGCCTGCTCCAGGCGTTCAAGGCGCGTACGGGGTGCCCGGTGCTGGTCAACACCTCGTTCAACGTCCGCGGCGAACCGATCGTGCGGACGCCGCACGACGCCTACACCTGCTTCATGCGCACCAACATCGACATGCTCGCGCTCGGCAGCTTCCTGCTGGACAAGAGCGAGCAGCCCGCCTGGACGGAGAAGTCCGACTGGCGCGCGGAGATCCCCCTGGACTGACCCGGCCCCACGTCGTCCTCACGCGAAACGGAAGGCCATGCGCGCTCTCCTGCTCTTCCTCCTCTACTACCTCGTGGTCACGCCCGCCGGGCTGGTCGCCCGGCTGGTACGCGACCCCCTGGCCCGCCGGAAAGACCCGGACGCGGCGACCTACTGGATCCCGTCGGAGAAACCCTGACCCCCTGCGACAACCGGACCGGAGGAAATCGATGACGCTTTTCCGTCGCATCGACCGCTACGAACTCGAGGACAGCGTCCGTGACCTCCTCGCCAAGGAGATCACCGAGCGCGTCTCCACCAGTCCGCTCGACTCCGACGCCGACGACACCATCCTCGCCGGCATCGGCGCGCACGCGCTGCGCCGCTACCTGCCCGGCGAGGTGCTGCACGGGCTGGAGGTGTTCAGCCACTCGGGCAACCACGCGCTCATCCTGGCCAACCTGCCCCTGCAGGAGAACCTCCCCGACACGCCCGTGAGCGGGTTCGGCGACGAGCCCGAGCTCGCGGTGGTGAACGCCCTGCACCTGGGGCTCGTCAGGCTGATGCGCGCCACCCCGTTCGCGGTCAGCTTCGAAAACGACGGCCGTCTCATCCGCAACGTGGTGCCCAACCCCGCGGCCTCGGGGAAGACCAGCTCCTGGGGCGCGGACTCGGAGTTCTTCTGGCACTCCGACAACCCCCACCAGCCGTTCGGGCTGCCCGGCTCCGACCCCCGCCCGTACATGCCCCAGTACCTGACGTTCGTGGCCCTGCGCAACGAGGAGCGGGTGCCGACCGAGATCGCCGCGATCGAGGACGTGGTGGTGCGGCTGGATCAGCAGACCCTCGAACAGCTGCTGGCGCCGGAGTTCGACGTCGGGGCGCCCGACTCCAACGAGGGCGACAAGACGCAGCCGCTCAAGGGCACCCCCATCCTCAGCCAGGACGCCGAGGGCCGCTACCGGGTGCGCTTCGACCGCGGCACGACCACCGGCCGCACCCCGGCCGCCGCCGCGGCGCTGGAGCGCTGGTGCGAGGTCCTCCGCACCGTGCCGGCCGAGGAGCTGGTGCTGGAGCCCGGGGTGTTCCTGGTCTTCGACAACTACCGGGTGCTGCACCGCAGGCGCAGGTTCGAGCCCAAGCCCGCCGCGCAGGCGCGCTGGCTGCGCCGCTGCTACGCCGCCTGACACACGCGCAGCGATGTCCCACGAACGACACGGAGGAGAGACATGCCGGGTAAGTATCGGGTAGCGGTGATCGGTGGCCGGCCCGCGCCCGTGGCGGGCGCCAAGGAGCTGGGCATCGACGTGGTCCTGGTCCACGAGCCGGGCGCGTACGAGGAGTCGATCCTGCGGCACTGCGAGCGGGTCGTGCACGCGCCGATCGCGGACGGGCAGGCCATTCTCGACGCGCTGAAGCCGTTGCACGAGGAGCGCCCCTTCGACCGGGTGCTCACCACGACCGAGCCCGCGGGCGAGTCGACCGGCTTCGTGGTCGACGCGCTGGGGCTCCGCGGGGTCAGCGAGGCGACCGCCCGTGCGCTGAAGGACAAGACGCTCACCCGGGAGCTGCTGGACCGCAACGGCCTGAGCCCGGTGCGGTACCGGCGGGTGGAGAGCGCCGCCGACGCCAAGCGGTTCTTGGCCGAGGTCGGCGACCGCATCGTCCTCAAGCCGGCCGACGGCGTGGCGAGCCTGCACATCCATCCCGTGGCCGGGGAGGACGACGCCGAACGGGCCTGGCGCGCGCTGCGCGACGCCGGCATCGAATACGTCATCGCCGAGGAGTATCTGGACGGTCCCGTCGTCAGCGTCGACTCCTTCTCCTACGGCGGACGCCACGTGCCGATCGGCTACTCGCAGTATCGGATGAACGACCGGTACGTCGAGTGGGAGGTGAGCACGCCGAGCCGCTTCGCGGCGCCGTACCGGGCCGAGCTGTTCGACCTGACCCGCAAGCTGCTGGACGCGGTCGGGCTGACCGAAGGGCCCTCGCACAGCGAGTTCGTGCTGACCCCGAAGGGCCCCCGGGTGCTGGAGTCCCACGCGCGGCTCGCGGGCAGCGGCGCCCCCGAGCTGGTCCGCCGGGCCTTCGGGGTCGACCTCAACCGCATGTTCCTGACCGTCCCGCTCGGCATCGACCCGCTGCCCGAGACCTCGCCCGAGCCCCTGGGCGGCGCCGCGGTCCGGTTCTTCACCCCCGACCCGGGCACGGTGACCGCCGTCGAGGTCGACGACGACGCGGCCGACGTGATCAAGACGGTGCCCAAGGGCGAGGTCCCGCTGGTCTTCCTGCCCTACCTGGACGAGTTCAGGGACGTCGAGGTGGCCGCGGTGATCGCCAAGCACCCCGGAGACGTGGTGCCCCCGCTGCTGACCGTGGCCGACTGCGTGTCCGGGTACGTCATCGCCTCCGGCGTCGACGCCGCCGACGCCGTGGCCAAGTGCGACCGGGCCAACGACAAGATCCGCTTCAAGACGAGCTGAGAACCTCGGGAAAGGCAGCAGCCCGTGACCATGTCCAGCACCGCCGGGATGGCGGACTCCGTCACCCAGCTCAGGGCCGCCCGCAGGCTCGTCGCGGAGAGCTCCACCGCGGACGAGCGGCTCACCCAGGCGGCCCTGCACCTGATCGACTGCGCCGCCGACGTGGTCAGCCGGTTGCCGGCCGGAGACCTGGAGTCGGCCCGCGAGGCGCTCGGATCGGCACGCGCCGCCGTGGTCTCGGCGACCTACGCGGTACGGCGGATCCACGACCGGGCCCGGACGGAGCGCGCATGAGCCCGCACATCCTGGTCATCCACCGCTGGCGTGACCGGCACGCGCTCTACGACGAGTACATCGATCACGACGCGTACCGGGTCACGTACGTGACCACGGAGCTGGGTGTGACGTCGGTGCCGGGCACGGCCGCCGCGGTGCGGGTCGTGCCCGCCACCGACGACGTGACCGCGGTGACGGCCGCGGTGGACGAGCTGTGCACGCGGTACGGCCCGCCGGACCGGGTCGTGGCGCTCAACGAGGGCGACCTGGACGTCGCGGCGCTCGTCCGGGAGCGGCTGGGCTGCGCGGGGCAGGACACCGAACGGCTCGCCCCGTTCCGCGACAAGCTGGTGATGGCCGAGGCGATCGAGGCCGCCGGCATCGCGCTGCCCGCGTTCGCGGACGCGCCCGGCGAGGCGGCCGTACGGGCGTTCGCGGACCTGCACGGCTGGCCGGTCGTCGTCAAGCCCAGGAAGGGGACGGCCAGCCGGGGCGTGGTCCGCCTCGACGGCGAGGACGACCTGGCCCTGCTGCGGGGACTGCCCGCCGAGCCGCGGATCGTGCAGACGTTCTGCGGCGACCCGATCTTCCACATCGACGGGCTGTGGACGGGCGACCGTCTGGGGCCGTGGCGGGCCTCCCGCTACGTCAACACCTGCGTGGACTTCACCAGGGGCGACGTGCTGGGGTCGGTCGAGGTGGACGACCCCGAGCTCCTGCCGGCGCTGGGGGAGTTCACCGCCGCCGTGGCGGGCGCGCTGAGCGACGAGCCGTGGGTCTTCCACCTGGAGGCGTTCGTGGGGACCGCCCCCGGGGGCGCGCCCCGGCTGACCTTCCTGGAGGCCGGCTACCGGGTCGGCGGGGCCGAGATCCCGTTCGTGTGGCGCGAGGTGCACGGCATCGACCTCATGCGCGCCGCCGTCGACATCCAGCTCGGCCGGCGTCCCGACCTGCCCGTGCCCGGCTCCTGGCGCGCCGGCGGATGGCTGCTGGTGCCCACGCCGGTGCCCGCACCGTGCCGGGTGACCGGCTGGCACCTCCCCGATCCGCCCACGCCGGAGGAGGGGCCGTACGCGTGCGTGATCCCGCCGGTGGGGCACCTGATCCCCCGGGTCGGCGGATACGAGCACGTGGGGGCGCGGTTCCGGTTCCGGGGCGAGCGCAGCAGCGACGTCGAGAAGGCCGTGATCGGGACGGCGGAGCGGTTCCGCCTCGAATGCGCGCCGCAGCAGCCGCAGCAGCCGCTCGCCGCAGCCGCCGCCGTCGTACGGCACGGGGCGTGCGTGCGATGACGGCGACCCGCGCCGCCGCCCCGCGCGCCCGCGTGCCGGCCGTGCTCGTGCTGGAGGACGGCCGCACGTTCCGCGGCCTGGCCTTCGGGGCGGTGGGCGAGACGTTCGGCGAGGCGGTCTTCTCGACGGGCATGACCGGCTATCAGGAGACCCTGACCGACCCCTCCTATCACCGTCAGGTCGTGGTGATGACGGCGCCCCACGTCGGCAACACCGGGATGAACGACGAAGACCCGGAGTCGGGGCGGATCTGGGTGTCCGGATATGTGGTGCGCGACCCCTCGCGGATCGCGTCGAGCTGGCGCGCCCGCCGCGGCCTGGAGGAGGACCTCCAGGCGCAGGGCGTGGTGGGCATCAGCGGCGTCGACACCCGGGCGCTCACCCGGCATCTGCGTGAGCGGGGCGCGATGCGGGTGGGCATCTTCTCCGGCCCGGCGATCGCCGGCGACGCCGCGATGCTCGCCCGGGTCCGCGCGACGCCGGGCATGGCCGGCGCCGACCTGGCAAGCGAGGTCTCGTGCGCGCGGCCGTACGTGGTCCCCGCGGTGGGCCGCAGGCGGTTCACCGTGGCGGCCATCGACTACGGCATCAAGGCGGCGACGCCCCGGCGCATGGCCGAGCGCGGCATCGAGGTGCACGTGCTGCCGGCGACCGCGACCGTCGAGCAGGTCGAGGCGCTGGACCCGGACGGCGTCTTCCTGTCCAACGGCCCGGGAGACCCCGACACGGCCGACCTGAGCGTGGTGCGGGCGGCGCTGGACCGGGGACGGCCCGTCTTCGGCATCTGCTTCGGGCACGAGCTGCTGGGACGTGCGCTCGGATTCTCCACGTACAAGCTCAAGTACGGCCATCACGGGATCAACCAGCCGGTCCGGGACCGGGCGACGGGGAGGGTCGAGATCACCGCGCACAACCACGGCTTCGCCGTGGACGTGCCCGTGGACGGCCCGGCGGCCACGCCGTACGGCCGGGTCGAGGTCTCCCACGTGTGCCTGAACGACGGCGTGGTGGAGGGGCTCGTCCTGCTCGACCGCCCGGCGTTCGGCGTTCAGTACCACCCCGAGGCGGCAGCGGGCCCGCACGACGCGGGCCACCTGTTCGACCGCTTCGCCGCATTGATGGAGGGATAGCGTGCCCAAGCGCGCCGACATCCGATCCGTGCTGGTCATCGGCTCGGGGCCGATCGTGATCGGGCAGGCGGCGGAGTTCGACTACTCCGGCACCCAGGCCTGCCGCGTCCTGCGGGCCGAGGGCCTGCGGGTGATCCTGGTCAACCCCAACCCGGCCACGATCATGACTGACCCCGAGATCGCCGACGCGACCTACATCGAGCCGGCGACACCCGAGTTCGTCGAGAAGATCATCGCCAGGGAGCGCCCGGACGCGCTGCTCGCGACGATGGGCGGCCAGACCGGGCTCAACACCGCGATCGCGCTGCACGAGGCCGGCGTGCTGGAGATGTACGGCGTCGAGCTGATCGGCGCCAACGCGGACGCCATCCGCAAGGGCGAGAACCGGGAGCAGTTCAAGGCCGTCGTCGCGGCGGTCCGCGAGAAGATCGGTTACGGCGACACCGCCCGCTCGGTGATCTGCCACTCCATGGCGGAGGTCCTCGCCGGGGTGGAACGGGTCGGCGGCTACCCCGTCGTGGTGCGCCCGTCGTTCACGATGGGGGGCGCCGGCTCCGGCTTCGCCCACGACGAGGCCGAGCTGCGACGCATCGCCGAGGTCGCGCTGACGCTCTCGCCCAGCTCCGAGGTGCTGCTCGAAGAGTCGATCACGGGGTGGAAGGAGTATGAGCTCGAGCTGATGCGCGACAAGAACGACAACGTCGTGGTCGTCTGCTCGATCGAGAACCTCGACCCCATGAGCGTGCACACCGGCGACTCCATCACCGTCGCCCCCGCCATGACCCTGACCGACCGCGAATATCAGATACTGCGCGACATCGGGATCGCGGTGATCCGGGAGGTCGGCGTGGACACCGGCGGGTGCAACATCCAGTTCGGAGTCCACCCGGAGACCGGGCGGATCGTCGTGGTCGAGATGAACCCCCGGGTGTCGCGCTCGTCGGCGCTGGCCTCGAAGGCCACCGGCTTCCCGATCGCGAAGATCGCGGCCCGGCTGGCGATCGGCTACACCCTCGACGAGATCCCCAACGACATCACCGGGCAGACCCCCGCGTCGTTCGAGCCGGCCCTCGACTACGTGGTGGTGAAGGCGCCCCGGTTCGCGTTCGAGAAGTTCCCCGACGCCGACCGCACGCTGACGACGACGATGAAATCCGTCGGAGAGGTCATGGCGATCGGGCGCAACTTCCCCCAGGCGCTCAACAAGGCGCTGCGGTCGCTGGAGAAGAGGGACGCCCCGTTCGTCTTCGCCGACGCCGGGGACGGCCCGCGGGACAAGGACCGGCTGGTCGAGGCCGCCCGGCGCCCCGCCGAGGACCGGATCTCCGTCGTCATGCGCGCCATCCGCGCGGGCGCCGGACGCGAGGAGCTGTTCGAGGCGACCAAGATCGACCCCTGGTTCATCGACCAGCTCTTCCTCATCAACGAGGTCGCCGTCGAGCTGGCGCGGGCGGCCGAGCTCGGCCCCGAACTGCTGGCGCACGCGAAGCGGTACGGGTTCTCCGACGCCCAGATCGCGGCCATCAGGTCGATGCGCGAGGACGACGTGCGGCGGATGCGCCACGAGCTGGGCATCCGCCCGGTCTACAAGACCGTCGACACGTGTGCGGCCGAGTTCGCCGCCCGCACGCCGTACTTCTACTCCTCCTACGACGACGAGAGCGAGGTCGCGCCGCGCACCAAGCCCGCGGTGATCATCCTCGGCTCGGGCCCCAACCGCATCGGCCAGGGCGTCGAGTTCGACTACTCCTGCGTGCACGCCTCCTTCGCCCTGCACGACGCCGGATACGAGACCGTCATGATCAACTGCAATCCGGAGACGGTCTCGACCGACTACGACACCTCCGACCGGCTCTACTTCGAGCCGCTCACCCTGGAGGACGTGCTGGAGGTCGTGCACGCCGAACAGCAGGCGGGCCCGGTCGCGGGCATCATCGTGCAGCTCGGCGGCCAGACCCCGCTCGGCCTCGCCCAGGCGCTGAAGGACAACGGCGTCCCCCTGGTCGGCACCCCGCCCGAGGCGATCCACCGCGCCGAGGACCGCGCCGCCTTCGGCAGGGTCCTGGCGCGCACCGGGCTCACGGCCACCGAGTACGGCACCGCGACCTCCTTCGCCGAGGCCAAGGCGATCGCCGACGAGGTCGGCTACCCGGTCCTCGTCCGTCCCTCGTACGTGCTCGGCGGGCGCGGCATGGAGATCGTGTACGACGAGGAGCGGCTGGCCGCCTACATCGCCGAGTCGACCGAGATCGGCCCGCGGCGGCCCGTGCTGATCGACCGCTTCCTGGACGACGCCATCGAGATCGACGTCGACGCGCTGTACGACGGCGAGGAGCTGTATCTCGGCGGCGTCATGGAGCACATCGAGGAGGCCGGGATCCACTCCGGCGACTCGGCCTGCGTGCTCCCGCCGCTCACCCTCGGCGCCGAGATCGGCAGGCTGCGGGCCTCGGCGGAGGCCATCGCCCGCGACATCGGCGTACGCGGGCTGATCAACATCCAGTTCGCCCTGGCGGGAGACGTCCTGTACGTCCTGGAGGCCAACCCGCGCGCGTCCCGGACGGTGCCGTTCGTCTCCAAGGCCACCGCGGTGCCGCTGGCGAAGGCGGCCGCCCGGATCTCCCTCGGCGCGACCATCGCCCAGCTCCGGGACGAGGGGCTCCTGCCGCCGCACGGCGACGGCGGCACGCTCCCGCCGGACGCGCCGATCTCCGTGAAGGAGGCGGTGCTGCCCTGGTCCCGGTTCCGCGACCCCTCCGGGCGCTGGACCGACACCGTCCTCGGCCCGGAGATGCGCTCCACCGGTGAGGTCATGGGCATCGGCCCGGACTTCGGGGTGGCCTTCGCCAAGTCGCAGGCCGCCGCGTCCTGCGCGCTGCCGACCAAGGGACGGGTGTTCATGTCGGTGGCCGACCGGGACAAGCGGGCCGTCGTCTTCCTGGCCCGCGCCCTGGCCGACCACGGCTTCTCGCTGCTCGCCACCGCCGGCACGGCCAAGGCGCTGCGCCGCCACGGCATCGAGACGACCGTGGTGCGCAAGCACAGCGAGGGCCCGGGACCGAACGGCGAGCCGACGATCGTGCGCCTCATCCACGAAGGGAGCATCGACCTGATCGTGAACACGCCGTACGACGCGGACGGCCGCACGGACGGCTTCGAGATCCGCACGGCCGCCGTCGCCAGGGGCGTGCCCTGCCTGACCACCGTCCAGGCGCTCGCGGCGGCGATCCAGGGCATCGACGCGCTGACCTGCGGCGAGGTGGAGGTCCGCCCGTTGCAGGAATACTCCCGGCGGCCGGCGGCGGCCCGCTGACGCGCCGGGCCGGGGGTCACTCGGCCAGGAGGTCGTCGGGGGAGGACCGCGCGATCGCGGCGAGGGTGGCCAGGGCGCGCGCCAGCGTCTCGGCCGGGGGCGAGGCGAGACCGAGCCGGACGGCGTTCGGCCTGCGGCTGTCGCCGACGGCGAAGGCCGCCGCCGGGGTGACGGCGATGCCGTGCCGCGCGGCGGCGGCCACGAACGTGTCGGCCCGCCACGGCGGCGGCAGCTCCCACCAGCAGGAGTAGGAGCGCGGGTCGCCGCGCACCGCGAAGTCGCGCAGAAGGCGAGCCGCGAGCTCCTGCCGGTCGCTGGCGTCCCGCTGCTTGCCGCGGGTCACCGTCTCCACGGTCCCGTCGGTCGCCCACTGGACGGCCGTCTCCAGCGCGAACCGCATCGGCGCCGAGCCCGCGGAGTGCAGCGCCGTCGTCATGTCCGGGACGGCGGCCCGGGGGACGACGGCGAACCCGACGGTCAGGCCGGGCGCGAGCCGTTTGGAGAGGCTGTCGACGAGGATCGTGTGCTCCGGGGCCATTGCGGCGAGCGGCGGCAGGTCGTCGCGGAGGAACGACCAGATGGTGTCCTCGATCGCGTGGACGCCCAGCCGCCGGAGCACGTCCGCCAGCTCGGCCCGGCGCTCGACCGGCATGCTGAGGGACAGCGGGTTGTGCAGCGTGGGCTGGAGGTAGATCGCCTTCAGCCGGGCCTTGCGCGCGGTGGTCTCCACGGCGGCGGGGACCAGCCCCGCCGCGTCGACCGTCAGGGGGACGAGCGTGACCCCGAGGCGGCCGGCGATCGCCTTCAGCACGGGGTAGGTCAGCTCCTCGACCCCCAGCCGCCCGCCGGGCGGGACCAGCGCGGCGATGGCCGCCGCGATCGCCTGGCGCCCGTTGCCGGCGAACAGCACGCGCGCCGGGTCCGGCCGCCAGCCCGCGCGGGCGAGCAGGTCCGCGGCGACGTCGCGGGCGAAGGGGGTCCCGGCCGCGCCCACCGGCCGTACGGACGACTCCAGGACGTCCGGGCGCAGCAGCCGCCTGACGCCGTCCCCGAGCAGGCGGGCCTGCCCGGGTACGACGGGATAGTTGAGCTCCAGGTCGATCCTGCTGTCGCTGGGCTCGGCGAGGGCAGGCCCGGACGGATGGGCGGACGCCCGTACGAACGTGCCGCGGCCGACCTCGCCCACTGTCAGGCCGCGGCGGGTCAGCTCGGCGTAGACGCGCGCGGCCGTGGAGTTGGCGATGCCGCGCCGCCGGGCGAAGTCCCGCTGCGGGGGCAGCCGGTCGCCCGGCCTCAGCCGTCCGGACGCGATCTCCGCGGCCACCTCGTCGGCCACCCGCCGGTAGCTCTCCACCGCCTTCCCCTTCCGTCTTGCCGCCGATCCAAACACCCCGATTGCTCCGAGAGCAATATTGACATTGCACTCTAACTATATGTCGGAATAGCCTGAGAACGCCTTCCTGGCCGGCACGAAGGCCCGTGCGGGCGGATGCCGTTGTCCTCGTGAATCGATGCGGGAAAGAAAAGGCGGTGTCGATGGCCGAACAGGCTTTGGTCGGGCAGAGCGCTGTCCTGGGAGTCGTGTCCGTGGCGCTCGGAATGGTGCTGTCCCCGGGCCCGAACATGATGTATCTCGTGTCCCGGAGCATCAGCCAGGGACGCCGGGCCGGCGTCATCTCACTGGCCGGAGTGGTCCTCGGATTCGTCGTCTACCTGGTCGGCACCAACCTCGGCCTGGCGGTCCTGTTCGCCACGTTTCCGCAGGTCCTCACCGCCATCCGGCTGGTCGGGGCCGCCTATCTGCTCTGGCTCGCGTGGAAGACCGTCAAGCCCGGCGGCGTGTCGGTGTTCACCGTGCAGGACGTGCCGCACGACCCGCCGCGCCGCCTTTTCGTCATGGGGCTGCTGACGAACCTGCTCAATCCGAAGATCGCCATTCTGTATATCTCCGTGATTCCGCAGTTCATCGACCTCGACCGGGGAAACGTGCTGCTTCAGGGCATCGTCCTCGGCGGTTGCCAGATCGCGGTGGCGACGACCGTGAACCTGTCGATCGTGCTGGCCGCCGGCGGCATCGCCGGATTCCTGGCGCACCGGCCGACCTGGCTGCGCGCGCAGCGGATCGTCATGGGAAGCATGCTCGGGGTGCTGGCCGTCATGCTCGCCTTCGACCAGAGCACCGGCGCGACGAACATCGCCGCCTCCGCCCTGACGGGCGCTCCCCAGGGACAGACCGTCTCCTACCCCGCGTGACCGAGTAGGGGTGCCGGTGAACCTCGGCCGGGTCGGCCGCCGCGCCGGAAGGAAGCCTCCGGTCCTCACGAAGCCCGCCGGGCTTGCGCTGCGATTTCCGCTCCCTCCACCCCGGCGAAGGCGGGTGGGCAGCGCCCCGACCGGGTCTAGCATCGCTCGATAGGCGCCGACGACTTTCGAACGGCAGCGGGAGTCGCGGTGGGCATCGGTGGTCTTCCGGGGTGCGGGGCACGACCCCCTGCTGTGGTCTGCCGGTTCATTCAGTCGTCGTCTCCGCTGCTCGAAGAAGTGCCGGGTCCACATCGGGAACGGCGAGCCTCGGGTTGTAACCCGCCGCGACGACCCTCATGACGAAGCCGGCGGCCTCCTCCAGCTGCCGGGCGCTGCTGAGCCCGCCGACCACCGCAGGCTGTCCGCCGAGGTCTTGGATCAGTGCCGCAGCACGATCGAGGGCGTCCGGCTCGTCGCCGCAGATCGCCACAACCGGCGCTGACTCCTGCGGGCCCACGTACGGCCACGAGGCTCCTGCGAACAGGTGGAGCGCCTTCACCACGCGGGCGCCGGGAGCCGCGTGAGCCACGAGTGCCGCTGCCGAGCCGGACACTGGCTTCAGTTCACCGGTCGTGTAGTCGACCGGGTTGGTGCAGTCGATCACGGTTTTGCCGGCCAGTGACCCCTGGGGACCGCCGACGAGAGACAGCGCCGCCTCCAGCCCTTCCCAGGCGACCGCGATCACGAGCACGTCGGCCCGGGTCGCGAGGTCCGCGGGGCCGACAACCTCCGCGGCGGGGCCGATTCGATCGGCGGCCCCGCCGGCGTGCAGCGGGTTACGCCCCGCCACCAACAGCGAGTGATCTGCCGCGGCCCAGGCCCGCCCAAGCGTCACGGCGAGGTTTCCGGTGCCCAAGATTCCCACGTTCACAGCAGTCTCCTCTGTCTCGAAGGGGTCTCCTCGAGAACGCTACGAACGAGGCTCCTACCGTTCGGTAGGGCGACCGATGCGACACTGGATCCCGTGGTCGAAGGGTCTTGCCAGACATTCGTCTCCGACTGCCAGGTACGCGCGGCGGCCGAACTCATCCGCCACGCTTGGGATCCCGTCGTGCTCTCGGCCCTGCGCCTGGGGCCTACGCGACGCAAGGAACTGCTCATCCGCATCGCGGGAGTCAGCGACAAGGTGCTGACTCAGGCGCTGCAACGTCTGCAAGCACGCGGACTCGTCGTGAGAGGCAGCGGCGCCGACCAAGCGTCAGGGCGTGCAGGCGTGGTCTACCAGCTCTCCGAGCTGGGCGAATCATTCGCAAACGGACCTTTGGCGCAACTCGCACAGTGGGCCGCGGACAACCAAGACGACCTCGCCGGCCCGCCGGCACCATCGTGATCGACGACACCCGGTGCCGGCCCCGCGAGCTACCTCGCCGGCCTCCACCTCCGCGCCGCGACGATCTGGAGCAAGGACCTCACCCGGACCACCCCTTGATCACAACCGAATACACGCCCTAGTCGTCGTCGGCGGAGCCCTCGCGGCTGGCGAGCAGCCGGCGCAGGGACTCCAGGCGCGCGGGATCGGCGTGCCCCTCGGCGACGTAGCGGTCGAGGGCGCAGTCGCCGCCGAGATGCGTGCAGCCCTTGGGGCAGTCGACCGTGGCGTCCACCAGGTCGGGGAAGGCGGCGAGCACGGTCTCCACCGACACGTGGGCGAGCCCGAAGCTGCGCACGCCGGGCGTGTCGATGATCCAGCCGCCTTCCGGCAGCTCCAGGGCGACCGCCGAGGTGGAGGTGTGCCTGCCCCGGCCGGTGACGGCGTTCACGTGGGACACGGCGCGGCGGGCATGCGGCACCAGCGCGTTGACCAGGGTCGACTTGCCGACCCCCGAGTGGCCGACGAGCACGCTGATCCGGTCCGCGAGCGCCTCGCTCAGATCGTCGAGCGGCCCGCCCTTGTGCACCACGACGTACGGCACGCCGAGGGGCTCGTACAGCGCCACGAGGTGGTCGGCGGGGGCCAGGTCGGCCTTGGTGAGGCACAGCAGCGGCTCGATGTCGGCGTCGTAGGCGGCGACGAGCATCCGGTCGATCATCCGGGGCCGCGGCGGGGGATCGGCGAGCGCGGTGACGATGACGAGCTGGTCGGCGTTGGCGACGATCGGGCGCTCGATGTCGTCCACGTCGTCGGCGCTGCGCCGCAGCATGGAGGTGCGCTCCTCCACCCGGACGATGCGCGCCAGCGTGTCGGGCCGCCCGGACACGTCGCCCACCAGCGCCACGCGGTCGCCCACGATGATGCCCTTGCGGCCGAGCTCGCGGGCCTTCATCGCCACGACGAGCGTCCGCTCGCCCCGCCGCTTCTTCGGCGTCGCGGAGCGGGGGACGCCCTCACCGACGAGACAGGTGTAACGCCCGCGGTCGACGGCGATCACGAAGCCCTCGACGGCCTCGCTGTGGGCAGGCCGGATGCGGGTCCTGGGCCGTGAGCCCCTGCCCGGCCTGACCCTGACGTCGTCCTCGTCGTAGTGCCGTCTCTTCAGTTCCCGCGCCCTTCGGAGTGCTCGCCCCCGCCGCCCAGCATCGCGGCCCACATGCGCGGAAACTCGGGCAGCGTCTTGGAAGTCGTCGCGATGTCCTCGACCTCCACGCCCGGCACGACCAGGCCGATGACCGCGCCCGCCGTGGCCATCCGGTGGTCGGCGTACGAGTGGAAGACGCCGCCGGACAGCGGCCGGGGGTGGATCTCCAGGCCGTCGCCGGTCTCCCGGGCGTCGCCGCCCAGCCGGTTGATCTCGGTGGCGAGGGCGGCGATCCGGTCGGTCTCGTGCCCCCGGATGTGCGCCACGCCCCGGATGCGGGTCGGCCCGTCGGCCAGCGCGGCCAGCGCGGCGATCGTGGGGGTGAGCTCGCTTACGTCGTGCAGGTCGGCGTCGATGCCGCGCACCCTGCCCTCGCCGGTCACCCGCAGGCCCTCCGGCACCCGCTCGACCCGCGCGCCCATCTCGGCCAGCAGCCCGCGCAGCGCGTCGCCGCCCTGCGTCGTCTCCTCCGGCCAGTCGGGCACGACGACCGAGCCCCCGGTGACCAGGGCCGCCGCCAGGAAGGGCGCGGCGTTGGACAGGTCGGGCTCGACCGTGACGTCCCCGGCCCTGATCGGGCCGGGCTGCACCCGCCAGACGTCGCGCTCGGAGTCGTCCACCTCGACCCCCGCCTGGCGCAGCATCTGCACGGTCATCTCGATGTGCGGCATCGACGGGACGGGCGGGCCGCTGTGCCGCACCGTCACGCCCTTCTCGTACCGCGCGCCGGCCAGCAGCAGGCCGGAGACCATCTGCGAGGAGACCGAGGCGTCGAGCACCACCTCGCCGCCCGGGATCGGCCCGCGGATCGTGAACGGCAGCGCGTCGTTGTCCACCGACGCGCCGAGCGCGCGCAGCGCGCCCAGGATCGGGCCCATCGGCCGCTTGCGCGCGTGCGGGTCGCCGTCGAAGAAGACCGGCCCGTCGGCCAGCGCGGCGACCGGGGGCACGAACCGCATCACGGTCCCGGCCAGCCCGACGTCGATGGACACCCCGCCGCGCACCGGGTGCGGCGTCACGGCCCAGTCAACGCTGTCGGCGCTCTCGTTGGACGCCGTCATCTCGGTGCCGAGCGAGCGCAGCGCCGCCGCCATCAGGTCGGCGTCGCGGCTGCGCAGCGCGAGCCGTACGGTGCCGGGGGCGTCGGCCAGCGCGGCGAGAAGCAGCGCGCGGTTGGTCACGGACTTCGAGCCCGGCAGGCGGACCGTCGCGCGAACCGGCTCGGCGGCCACCGGAGCGGGCCAGAGCGGTGCGGCGTTCTGCTGGACGGCGTGCGGCTCGGCGCCGCCGGACGCGGACTGCGGAGAGGCCATGTCCGCAAGCTTAGTGGGCGCGCGACCGCCCGGGCCGTCGCGCGAACCCCGCGCGGCCCGCGCTCCCCCCTCGACCGGCCCGGCCCATGAGCATGGGCGCACGTCGTCGGTGCGGGGTGGCAGTCTTGGTGACATGTGCGGAAGGTACGCGTCGGCGCGCAAGAAGCAGGAGTTGCTGGAGGAGTTCCAGGTCGAGCTGGACGGTGTGCCCGACCAGGTGCCCGGCGGCGAGCTGCGGCCCGACTACAACGTCGCGCCCACCAAGAACGTCTACGCGGTGATGTGCCGGACGCCGAAGGACGAGGGCGACGCCGGCCGGGGCGGCGAGCCCGTCAGGCAGCTTCGGGTGGTCCGCTGGGGGCTGGTGCCGAGCTGGGCCAAGGACCCGTCGGTGGGATCGCGGATGATCAACGCCAGGGTGGAGACGGTGGCGGAGAAGCCGTCCTACCGCAGGGCGCTGAAGTCGCGGCGCTGCCTGATCCCGGCGGACGGCTACTACGAGTGGATGCCGCTCGAAGGCAAGAAGAAGCAGCCGTTCTTCATCCACCCCGCCGACGGCGGCGTGCTCGCGATGGCCGGACTGTACGAGTTCTGGAAGGACCCCACCCGGGCGGACGACGACCCGCTGAAGTGGCTGTGCACCTGCACGGTGATCACCACCACGGCGACCGACAAGCTGGGCCGCATCCACGACCGGATGCCGATGATGGTCGAGCGCGAGCGCTGGGCGGAGTGGCTCGACCCGCGCGTGACCGACCCCACCGGCCTGCTCGTCCCGGCAGGGCCGGACCGGCTGGAGGCGTACGCGGTCTCGGACGCCGTCAACAACGTCCGCCACAACGGTCCCGAGCTCATCGAGCCGCTGGAAGGCGACGACGTCCCGCGCCTGTTCTGACGCCGGAGCCGGTCGGGGCTGTCCTGTCACGGACAGGGAGACCGGGCCGTACTTCGACGGCTTCCGCTACGGTGAGCAGGTCAGGGGTGTAGCGGGCGCGCGAAGTGGGCATTCGTTCGGAAAAGCGGTCGCATGGAAAGGTGCACGACCGCTGACCGGCCAGGAGACCGGGGGCTTCCGGCCGGGTGATTCCCCCACTCCCGGAGGTGCGGATCCGTGGACGTCGCGACCGCGCGTATGCGCCTGGAAAGCATGCTCGCCCAGATCGACCGGTCGATCAGCGTGCTGCGCGGAGATCAGGACGCCGGGCACGACAGGTCCCTCGCCGACGCGGGAGCCGACCTCACCGACGCCGACCGCACGCGGGCCATGCTCGACGCGGCGGCCCGGCAGCGTACGGCCGTGCTGGCCGCGCTGCGGCGGATCGACGACGGCGGTTACGGCCGGTGCGTCGACTGCGGCACGTCCGTGCCGGAGGGCAGGCTGGAGGCCCGCCCCGAGGCGGCACGATGCGTGCCGTGCCAGGCGCGGGCCGAGCGCCGCCGCTGAATGCCGCGGCGAACCGCCGCCGGGGCGCGGTCACAGCGGCTTGCGGGCGCTGGCCACCAGGTGGATGCCCACGGTGTCGTCGCCGTCGGCCCGGGTTTCGAGCTCGGTGCGCACCAGCCAGGACAGCGACTTGCTCTCCGTGCTCAGCACGTGGTCGACGGTGGAGGGCGACAGCACCGTGCGCGGGCGCACCCACTCCACCTCCAGGCCGACGCCGGTGATCAGCTCGCGTATCTGCTGGCTGGTGAAGCAGCGGGTGATGCTGCCGTCGGGCCAGGGGACGAGCATGACCTCGCCCGTCTGGCACAGATGCGCCCAATAGTTCTGCTCGGCCAGGATCGCCATCCCGAGGACCAGCGAGTCGACGCAGAGCAGCGCCCGCCCGCCGGGCCGCAACACCCGGGCCACGTCTTCGATGACGGACTCCGCCATGATCTCGACCGACAGCACGCGCTCCTCGGCGATCACGCCGTCCACGCTGGCGTCCGGCAGGAAGCTCAGGTTGTCGGCGCGCACCTTCTGTATGCGGTCGGAGGCGTCGCGCAACCAGGGCTCCGCCGGCCTGCGGAAGTCCATGACCTCGATCACCCGATGGCCGGCGCGCGCCGCCTGGGCCGGCCAGCGCCCCCGCCCGCCGGACAGGTCCAGCAGCAGGGAGGGGCGGGCGGGCAGCCATTGGCGGAGCTGCTCGGCGACGACCGCGTGATAAAAGGTCCAGTACGGCCCGAGTGTGCCCGAGCCGTTGAGTTCGTTGGCCGGTATAGGCAGCACGAGCGGCTCCTGGACTCTGGCTGCCCCGCGCATGGGCGCAAGACAGCGAAACTCGGTTTCCGGGCTACCAAGCCGGTGCTTACTTTTTTCCCCGCACCGGGTCGTTCGTCACCTCAATCTGCACCGGGAACAGACTCTACGCCTGCCCTGTTGCAGTTGGGCATGAAGACGTTGACGCTGCCGGAAGGCCTCGACGGGCTGGACGTTGCCGGGCCGGTATCCTCGGCTGGGTACGGAGTCCTTAAGGGGGTGGGTCCGGTCTCCAAGACAGCCGAGGAGACTCTGGAGCAGCGCAGCGAGCGGTTCGAGCGCGACGTCATGCCGTTTCTCGACCAGCTCTACTCGGCCGCGCTCCGGATGACCCGAAACGCAGCGGATGCGGAGGATCTCCTCCAAGAGACCTTCGCCAGGGCGTTCGCCTCCTTCCACCAGTTCCAGGAGGGCACGAACCTCAAGGCCTGGCTCTATCGCATCCTCACCAACACGTTCATCAACAGCTACCGGAAGAAGCAGCGGGAGCCAAAGCAGGCGGGCACCGAGGAGATCGAGGACTGGCAGCTCGCGCGCGCGGAGTCGCACACGTCCAGCGGGTTGAAGTCGGCCGAGATCGAGGCGCTCGAGCATCTTCCCGACAGCGACGTGAAGAACGCTCTCGCCGCGCTTCCCGAGGAGTTCCGCATCGCCGTCTACCTGGCGGACGTGGAGGGTTTTCCGTACAAGGAGATCGCCGAGATCATGGGCACGCCCATCGGGACCGTGATGTCGCGCCTCCACCGCGGCCGCCGGCAGCTGCGCAACCTGCTCGAGGACTACGCGCGCGAGCGCGGCCTCGTACGCTCGGACTCCCGTGGCGCGGGTCTCGGCGGAACGCTTGGCGAGGAGGAGTGATGAGCTGCGGGAAACACCACGACACCCCGTGTAGCGAGGTGCTCGACCGGGTGTACACCTACCTGGACGGCGAGCTGGACGGCGACCGGATCGCCGAGATCAGGAAGCATCTCGACGAGTGCGGCCCCTGCCTGGAGGAGTACGGCCTCGAGGAGGCCGTCAAGCGGCTCGTGGCCAAGCACTGCGGGTGCGACCCCGTCCCGCAGGACCTGCGCGCCAAGGTGCTCACCCGGATCGAGCAGGTGCGCGCCGAGATGACGGCGGACTAGGTCCGGACCGCATCCGAGCCGGCTTCGGGCCGGTTTGACGGTTTTCAACGCGGCGGTTCCGAGTTCGGCGGTTTCGAGTTCGCCGATTCCGGGACGGCGACGGCCGGGTGGCACGGCCCTTCGCCGTGGGGTGTGCCCGTGGGGACGGCGCCGTGCGCGGGGCAGTGCCGTCGGGCGAGGGCGTGAGCGGTCCGCGCCGGGGCGACGCTCGTTAGGATCTCCGCTACAGGCCGGGAAGGACGTGGACATGCGGGCACTGGTCACGGGCGGGGCGGGGTTCATCGGGTCCACCCTCGTGGATCGCCTGCTGGCGGATGGTCACGAGGTCGCGGTGGTGGACGACCTGTCGTCCGGCCACGTGCGCAACCCCGACGCCCCCCTGCATGTCATGGACGTGCGCGACCCCGCCCTCGCGGACCTCGCCGAACGCTGGCAGCCGGAGGTCGTCTGCCATCTCGCCGCGCAGATCAGCGTGCGCCGGAGCGTCGCCGACCCGGCGACCGACGCCAGGGTCAACGTCGAGGGCACGGTGAACGTCCTGGAGGCCGCCCGGCGCGCCGGGGCCCGCAAGGTCGTCTACGCCTCCTCCGTCGCCGTCTACGGCAGACCGGCCGTGATCCCGGTCCCCGGCGACGCCCCCACCGACCCCCGCTCGCCGTACGCCGCGTCGAAGCTCGGCGGCGAGCTGTACCTGGCCACCTACCACGCGCTGCACGGGCTCGAATACACCACGCTCGTGCTGTCGAACGTCTACGGGCCGCGCCAGTCCCCGGCGGGAGAGGCCGGGGTGGTCGCCATCTTCACCGACGCCCTGCTGACCGGGAAGCCCACCGTCGTGTTCGGGGACGGCTCCCAGACGCGCGACTACGTCTACGTCGACGACGTGGTGGACGGCTTCGTCCGCGCCTGCGGGCCGCGCGGCGACGGCCGCCGCGTCAACCTCGGCACCGGCGTCCAGACCACCGACCGCGAGCTGCACACCCTGGTCGCCGCGGCGGCCGGAGCCCCCGACGAGCCGCGCTTCGAGCCGCCCCGCCTGGGCGATCTCCCCGCGATGGCCGTCGACCCCGCTCCGGCGTACGAGCTGCTCGGCTGGCGTCCTCGGCACGACCTGCCCACCGGTCTCAAGGCCACCGTCGAATGGGCCCGCCGGGCGCTCGTCTGAAATCCGCCGGGTGAACCGGCCGGCCACGGCCGGACGCCTGATCCATGTGCGTGTGCGATCGATCTTCGTGGCCGCCGCCGTGTGCGCGGGAGCCGTACTGGCCGCGTGCGCTCCGACGGCGGTGCCGGACGGATGCCCGGGGCGCTGGGGCGGCGAGGGCATCGGCGGCTGGGTGCCGGCCGCGGCCGACGTCGAGGGCGCGGACGAGTCGCTGGTGCCCGGCACGCCGGTCCGGGCGCTGATACGGCTGCGCGCCGAGCGTCGGCAACGGCCTGCTCCAGGCCGAGGCGGACGACGACGTTCGTCGGCTGACGGCCCGGCTGGCCCCCTGAAACGGCAGTGACAAACTGGTGCAATTGCACGCCGCGTGATGGCTTGGTTACGGTTTGGCTGCGATGGTCGCGACATCCCGGAGCGGCCGTCGGCCCTTCTGTAGCCTGATTGCGACATCGACGTGGAGGCGGCGCAATGCTAGGGAAGACCGTCGTCAGGCTGATAGTGGCGCTGGCGCTGCTCACTCCGGTGGTCGCTCTGGCCGGTCTCGCGGCCGGCACCCCGGGGATCTCCTGGACGTAGTCACTGCCCGTGGGCCGGTCCGCCGGGGCCGGTCCACGGGTCCGATCCGCATACAAGGTGGCCGCCATGCGGGAACTGCCGTGGCCCGCCAGGGTCTACTTCGTCGCACTCGTCGGAACCGCCGGCTTCGTGATCACACGCGGTCTCCTCCCGCATCACGAATTCGTGGCGGAGGACTGGTCCACGCTTCTCGTCCTGGCGCTGCTCTTCCTGCTCTGCGAGTCGGTGCCGACGCTGCTCAGCGTGCCCAACGTGGCCGTGTCGGTGAGCTTCTCCGCAGCGCTGGCCGCCGTGGTGCTCGTCGGCCCGGTGGGCGCGGCCCTGGTCGGGCTGGCCGCGGTCGTGAGCGTGCGCCCCGGCCTGCCCCTGGTGAAACGGCTGTTCAACGGCGCGCAGTACGCCCTGTGCGGGTACGCCGCCGGATGGGCCTACGAGAGCGCGGGAGGACGGGTCCGGCTGCCCGAGCCGGCCGACTTCCCCGGCATCCTCGTGCCGTACGCCGCGGCGACGGTGGTCTTCGTGGCCGTCAACTTCGCGCTGACCGCGGTCATATTGCGCCTGGCGTCCGCGGTGCACAAGGACCAGGTCTCGCTCCGCGTGATGGTGCAGTTCCTGGGCTCCTACGTCGGCTTCGCCACCTTCGGCCTGCTGATCGCGTCCCTGTGGTCCACGGTGCAGTCGATCTCGGCCGTGCTCGTGCTGCTGCCGCTGTTCGTGGCCCGGTGGGCGCTGGGGCACTACCACGCCGAGCAGCGCGCGTACGACGCGACGATCGCGGCGCTGTGCCAGGCGGTGGAGACGAAGGACTACTACACGCGCGGGCACTGCACGCGAGTCTCCGCGGCGTCCTCGATGATCGCCGAGGAGATCGGGATGGGCACCGAGCGGCTGCGCGCGATCCGGTACGCCGGGATGCTCCACGACGTGGGCAAGCTCGGCGTGCCGACCAAGGTGCTGCAGAAGGAGGGCCGCCTGACCGAGGAGGAGTACGCCGCGATCCAGCTCCATCCGATGCGCGGGCTGGAGATCGTGCGGGGCATCGACTTCCTCGACGAGGCGTTCGCCGGGATCATGCACCACCACGAGCGGCATGACGGCAAGGGCTACCCGATGGGCCTGGCCGGGTCGGAGATCCCCGAGTTCGCCCGGATCATCGCGGTGGCCGACGCGTTCGACTCCATGACCTCCGACCGCTCCTACCGCAAGGCCAAGCCGATCGAGGTCGCGGTGGCCGAGCTGCGCAAGAACGCGGGGACCCAGTTCGACCCCGACATGGTGTGCGCGTTCATCCGGGCGCTCGACCGGCACGGCTGGGATCTCGCGCAGCCGGTGCCCGTCCCGCCCGACGACTCCGCCGTGGAGACCACGATGAAGGACCACAACGACCCGACCACGCCCATCCAGGTGGTGTCGGAGCGGTGAGGGAGCGCCGGCTGACGCCCAGGCACGTGGGCCTCGACTCGGGCCAGCTCCTGCTCATCTGCGCGGCCGGGATGCTGACCGTGGCGGGGATCGCCCACACCGCGGCCGTGGGGCTGACCGACCCGCGGGTCGCCATCGGGTTCGGCGCGCTCATCGCCGCGGGGGAGCTGGCCCGGCTCACCATGCCGGGCAACCGGGAGGTCGCCCCGATCGCCACGGCCGCCTCCCTGGGATACGCGCTGCTGCTCGACGTGGGCGGACGGCCCGCCACCCATTCCGCCCTGCAGGTCGTGGCGGTGATGTCGGTCGGCATGATCGCCGGCGGGCTCCCGCACCTGGCGGTCGGCCGGCCGCCGCGCCTCGACGCGCTGGCCAGGCGGCTGCTCGCGGGGTCGCTGCTCGCCTTCGCCTACCGGCCGCTCACCGGATTCCTGGGGGAGACCGCACGGGACACGCCCGACCGGCACGGCGACTGGTGGCCGGCGCTCGGCGTGATGGCGGTGCTCGTGATGGTCATGCTCGCGGCCGACGTGGTGATCGCGGCAATGCTGCGGGCCGGTCAAGTCAGGACCGCGTTCGGCGTCGCCGTACGCGACGAGATCAGGATGGCCGCGCCGCTCGGCGCCGCCGTGGCGGCCTCGGGCATCCTGCTCACGCTCGCCTCGCACAGCATGGACATGACCGCGCTGCCGGCGTTCGCCGCGCCGCTGCTCGTCACGCAGGTGGCGTTCCGCAAGTACGCCGGGATCCGGGCGACCTACCTGCAGACCGTGCGCGCGCTGAGCCGGGTCACCGAGGTCGGCGGGTATGTCGAGCCGGGCCACTCGCGCCGCGTCAGCCAGCTTTCCGTGGCCATCGGACGGGAGCTGGGCATGGCCGAGCCGCAGCTTCTGGAGCTGGAGTACGCCGCGCTCATGCACGACATCGGGCAGCTCTCGCTGCGCGACCCGATCCCCGGCGGCGCGACCGTGCTGGCCGATCCGGCCCAGGCCAAGCGCATCGCCGAGCTGGGCGCCGAGGTGATCAGGAAGACCGGAGTCCTCCACGGCGTCGCGGAGATCGTCCGGCGGCAGTGCGACCCGCTCGGCGAGTCACCGCCGATGGCCAGCCGCATCATCAAGGCCGCCAACGCCTACGACGACATCGTGGGCGGCTCGACCGACAGGGACCGCGCGGCGGCGGCCCTGGAGCGGCTGCGCCTCGACGGCGGCACGGCCTACGACCCCGCGGTGGTGGAGGCGATGGCGCGCGTCGTGGACCGACTCATGCCCGTCACACGCTTGTAGCAGACGTAGCATCAAAACCCCCTCAAGGCCACGCCGGAGCCGTTGTTATTGTGGCGACCCTACAGATTCGGCCCGCGCGTTCCGTTGAAACGGGCGGGGGGCCGAAGCGGGGGATCATCCTAGAGTTGGCTGCGTGTTCGACTCAGTTCTCGTCGCCAACCGTGGTGAAATCGCCCGCCGGATCATCCGTACGGTGCGGGGCATGGGGCTGCGCGCGATCGCCGTCCACTCGGAGGCGGACGCCGACCTGCCGTTCGTGCGCGAGGCCGACGACGCCGTGCTCCTCGGCCCGGCCCACCCGGCCCAGAGCTACCTCGACGTGGACAAGGTTCTCCAGGCCGCCCGTACGACGGGAGCGCGGGCGGTCCACCCCGGATACGGGTTCCTCGCGGAGAACGCGGCGTTCGCCCGCGCGGTGATCGACGCCGGGCTCGTCTGGATCGGCCCGGACCCCAAGGCCATCGAGCAGATGGGCGACAAGATCAATGCCCGTAACCTGATGGAGGCGGCGGGCGTGCCGGTCGCCGCCGGGACCAGGGAGCCGGTGTCGGACCTCGCGCAGGCGGAGCGGGCCGCCGAGGAGATCGGCTACCCCGTGATGGTGAAGGCGGCCGGCGGGGGCGGCGGCATCGGCATGGGCGTGGCGCGCGACGGCGAGTCGCTGGCCAAGGCGTTCGAGCAGGCCACCCGGGCGGCCGCCCGATTCGGCGGCGAGCCGGCCATCCTGCTCGAGCGCTACATCGAGCGGGCCAGGCACGTGGAGGTGCAGATCCTCGGCCTCGCCGACGGCACCGTGGTCGCCCTGGGCGAGCGGGACTGCTCGGTGCAGCGGCGCCACCAGAAGGTCGTGGAGGAGAGCCCGTCCCCGGGCGTCACCCCCGAGCTGCGCGAGCGCATGCTGGCGGCGGCCGTACGGGCCGGACAGGCCGTGGGCTACCGCGGCGCGGGCACGGTCGAGTGCCTGGTGGACGCCGACGCCCAGGACTTCGTGTTCCTGGAGATGAACACCCGCCTTCAGGTGGAGCACCCCGTCACCGAGCTGGTCACCGGCCTCGATCTCGTGGAGCACCAGATCCGCATCGCGGCCGGGGAGGTCTACTCTGTTGAGCCGCGGGTGACCGGCCACGCCATCGAGTTCCGTGTCTACGCCGAGGACCCCCGCAGGTTCCTGCCGGGACCTGGCAAGATCGGTGTTTGGGAAGAGCCCGTGGGCGAGGGGGTGCGCGTCGATTCCGGATACGCGGCGGGCAACACGGTCACGCCGTTCTATGATCCGCTGATGGCCAAGCTCTGCGTCGTCGGCGCCACCCGCGAGGAGGCGCTGAGGCGGGGCCGGGAGGCCGTCGCCGCGTTCCGCGTCGAGGGGCCGAAGCACAACCTGCCGTTCTGCGCCGAGTTGCTCGACCACCCCGACTTCGTGAGCGGGGACTACGACACCGGGCTGGTCTCCCGGATGAGATCAGCCTGATTTGCTGGATTACGTTGAGGGGAGTTTGCGGGTGGCCGAGGTGCGCGCCGAAATGGTGGCGAACGTCTGGAAGATCGTCGTGAGCGAGGGTGACGCCGTCGAGGAGGGCGACACGCTCGTGATCCTGGAGTCGATGAAGATGGAGATCCCGGTCATCGCCGAGGACGCCGGGACCGTCACCAAGCTCCACATCAAGGAGGGCGACGTCGTCCAGGAGGGCGACCTCATCGCCGCCATCGAGTAGGGGCGTCGCGAGAGCGGGGCGCCGTCGCGGGCCGTACGCCTCAAGACGGACGGGGCGCTCCTGTGTTCGGCGGCCGGGCGTTCCGGGACGGGACGCCCGGGGATGGGGCGTCCGGCGACGGATCGTTCAGAGTCAGGGCGTCTGGAGACGGGAGAGGAACCGCTCCCTGTCGACGACGACCCGCTCGATCGTGCCCGTGGCGACCAGGGCGCCGGTCTTGTCGACGGCGTTCACGGAGAAGACGAGCCGCCTGCCGTCCACATCCGTGAGCTCGACGCCGATCTCGACGTGCATCCCGACCGGGCTGGGCAGACGGTGCTCGATCAGCACCTTGGTCCCCACCGTGGTCTGCCCCGGCTCCAGATGATGCTGGACGGCCTTGACCGTGGCCCCCTCGGCGAACGCCAGCAGCCGCGGCGTGCCCAGCACCGGCACGTCGCCGCTGCCGACCCGTATCGCCGTGTCCTCACGCTCCACCATGATGAGGACCTCGGCGCGCAGACCCGGAGCAACACTCATGCGGGTCAGCCTATTCGGTGGTGATCCCCTCGTGGAGGCGAAGAGGCGGAGGGGATGAACCAAAAGGGGCGGACAAGCGTCTTAACGGGCAGCGGGGACTCCATGCCGCTTTCCCGGCGTTCGGCGGCGGACAGCGGCTAGGGTGGTGCGCTGTGAACCTCTACCGCGATCACCGGCCGGCCGGACATGGTGATCACGCGGCCCGCCCGGTCGCCACGGCGATGGAGCCACCGCACTGCTGCCCGCACCGCCGCCGCACGGCCGCCCGGGTCACGCCGCGTCACCGGACGGCACGGCGCACGGTGCACGGTAGTAGGGGCGGATAACAGGTAGGCTCGACTTCCGACCCCCGGGCCTGGATCCCTTACCGTACAGGGTTCCGTGAACTTGTCGTTATCTAGCCGCGACACGAACCTGCTTTGTTGGACACCTTCGGGGGTCGAGTGACTTAGGGGGTACGGGGCGCAAATGGTGGCCCAAGGCACGACCCTGGCTGGGCGTTACCGGTTGGACGCCCGGCTCGGCGCCGGGGGCATGGGCGAGGTGTGGCGCGGTGAGGACACCGTCCTCGCGCGCACCGTCGCCGTCAAGGTGCTGCTCCCCGGTCGCCTCGACGATCCCGGATTCGCCGTCCGCTTCCAGGGCGAGGCCCGGGCGATGGCGACCATCAACCACCCCGGGGTCGTCGACGTCTACGACTACGGGGTCACCGACGTTCCGGGCGACGGCTCCACCGCGTACCTGGTCATGCGGTTCGTCGACGGCGAGCCCCTCGACCGCCTGCTGGCCCGCCTCGGGCGCATCGGCGCCGAACCCGCGATGGAGCTCATCGCGCAGGCCGCCGCCGCCCTCCAGGCCGTGCACGAGCGTGGCATCGTGCACCGCGACGTCAAACCGGGCAACCTGCTGGTGCGGCCCGACGGCACGCTGGTGCTCACCGACTTCGGCATCGCCCGCGCCGACCAGGGCACCCGCCTCACCGACGCCGGGATGGTGCTCGGCACCGCCGCCTACTGCGCGCCGGAACAGGCGGAAGGCGCTCCGGTCACGCCCGCCGTCGACATCTACGCCCTGGGCGTGGTGGCCTACGAGTGCCTGGCCGGGCAGCGCCCCTTCGACGGCGACTCCCCGGTGACGATCGCGCTCAAGCACATCCGCGAGGAGCCGCCGCCGCTGCCGCCCGACGTGCCGCCCGCCGTCCGGGCCATCGTCGAACGGGCGATGTCGAAGGACCCGGCGCTGCGCTGGCCGTCGGCCGCCGCGATGAGCCAGGCGGCCCGCCAGTCGGTGCTGGCCCCCGGAGCCGTGGCGCCCGACGCCGCGGCCGGGTACGGTCCGCAGGGACTCGCCGGAGCGGGGTACGGCCTCCAGGGCCCGGCCGCGGCTCCGGCCGGCACGGGCATGGGGCCCGCGCAGCCGCCCACCGGCGCGACCACCCAGGCCGGTCCCTACCTCGGCGGGCCGGAGGCCGTCCCGTCCACCGGCCACACCTACCGCGTCACCCGCGAGTCGTGGAACGACGCCCCGGCCGTGCCGCCGGCCACCGTCGCCTCCCCCCAGCAGGGGGCCCGTACGTCCAGGCGCGCGGCGCAGCGGGCCAGGAAGGGCAAGGGGATGCCGGTCGTCCTGGCCGGAGTGGCGGGGTTCGTCGTCGTGGGCGGTCTGGCCGCCCTCGGCATCAACATGGCCTCCGCGGGGCCCACGACCCCCGTGTCGCCCGCTCCGTCCCTGACGGTGGGATCACCTATTCCGGCGAGCCCGACGCCGTCGCGGCCCGCACGGCGCTCCCCCAAGCCGACGCAGCAGGTGCCGGCGAAGACGACGAGCCCCACCCCGCGCAGGACGACGAGCCCCACGCCGAGCCCGACTCCCAGCCCGACGCCGAGCCGCACCGCCTCGCCGTCGCCCTCGCCGAGCCCGACCGCGAACCTGGTCAAGGTGCCCGAGCTCAAGGACCTCAGCGAGAGCGCGGCGCGGGCGCGGCTCAACATGCTGGGTCTCAAGCCGGACGTGGCCTACACCGGCCCGGGGGAGTGCAAGGGGCTGGTCTACACCCAGAAGCCCCCGGCGAACACGCAGGTCAAGGAGGGCACGACGGTCATGTTCGCCGTGCAGATGAAGCCGTGCGCCTCTCCCACGCCCAATCCCTCGCCGAGCGTCGAGGCGAGCCGCTCTCCCGCGGCGTCCTGACGTACACGCGGGCGGAGCCCCGCACGACGGACGTGCGCGGGGCTCCGCCGGCGGGTCACACCCCGGTCGTGTTGCGCGGGTAGGCGACCGCCGGGTCGGTGGCGATGTTCACCAGGTACGGCACGCCGGAGTCGAACGCGCGGCGCAGCGCCGGGCCGATCTCGCCGGGCGACGTGACCAGCTCCCCGCCGCCGCCGAGCGCGGTGACGACCTGGTCGTAGCGGCAGTGCGGCTGGAGCTCCGCCGCCACGTCGTAGCCGTACAACAGCTGCATCGGGTGCTTCTCCAGGCCCCACATGCCGTTGTTGCCGCAGATCATGACGACCGGCAGGCGGTGGCGGACCAGCGTGTCGACGTCCATCAGCGAAAAGCCCGCGGCGCCGTCGCCGAGCAGCAGCACGACCTGTGACGACGGCCTGGAAAGGCGCGCCGCGATGGCGTAGCCGAGCCCGGTGCCGAGGCAGCCGAACGGTCCGGGGTCGAGCCAGTTGCCCGGCCGGCGCGGCTCGACGTACTTGCCCGCGTAGGAGACGAAGTCGCCGCCGTCGCCGATGACGACCGCGTCGTCGGCGAGCACCTTGTTCAGCTCGCCGTAGATGCGCATCGGGTGGATCGGGTCGGCGTCCGACTCCAGCAGGGCCGCGTCCCCGGCGATCGCCGCCGCCGCGGCCTCGCCCAGCCTGCTCACCCACGGCTCGTACGTCTTGGGGTTCACCCCGGCGGACCCGCAGGCCGCCGACAGGCCCCAGAAGATGACCGACAGGTCGCCCGCGGCCGAGCCGGACAGACCCGTGTGCGTGGCGATCTGGGAGGGCGCGTCGGCGATGTGCACGACCCTGGCGAGCGGCGTGCCCTCCTTGCCGCCGAACCAGCCGTACGCGAGCCGGAAGTCGAGCGGGGTGCCGACCACGATGACGAGGTCGGCCTGGCCGAACGCGACGCTCCGGGCGCGGGTGACCAGCAGCTCGTGTCCGGCGGGCAGGATGCCCCGGCCCTGGCCGTTGGGGATGACCGGCAGGCGCCACTCCTCGGCGAAGTCCCTGGCGGCCTCCTCGGCGCGGTCCATCCACACGTCCGAGCCCAGCACGAGCACCGGGCGCTCGGCCTCGGCGAGCAGCCGCGCGATGCCGGCCAGAGCCTCGGGATCGGGCTCCAGCGGCGACGGGGTCAGCGTCTCCGGGACGTGCTCGGGCGACGGCGAGAACAGGTCGTCCATGTAGATGTCCAGGAACACCGGGCCGCGGTGCGGGGCCAGGGCGGTGCGGAAGGCCGTCTCGACGTCCTGCCCGATGGAGTCCGCCCCCGATCCGGTGAACGCGAGCTTCGTGACGGGCGCCAGCAGCGGTGGATGGTCGATCTCCTGCAGGGCCCCCGAGCCCCAGCGGGAGCGCGGGGCGCGCCCGCCGAGCACCACGACCGGGGAGCCGTTGAAGTGGGCGGTGGCGACCCCCGAGACGCCGTTGGTGACGCCGGGGCCGGCGGTGAGCACGGCGAGGCCGGGCTTGCGGGTCAGCCGGGCCGTCGCCTCGGCCGCGAACACCGCGCTCTGCTCGTGGCGCACGTCCAGGATGCGCATGTTCTGATGGACGGCCCCGTCGTACAGGGGGAAGACGTGCCCGCCGGACAGCGTGAACATGGTGTCCACGCCGTAGGCCTGGGAGACGGCGACCGCGATGTCGCCTGCGTGTTTGGGGGACTCCATAGGGTGAAACCTACCAGTCGGTCACTTTGGTCGTGTCTCGAAAGCCATGCCCTGCCACGCGTGGCCCAAGGCGCGCTGGCGGCGTTGTCGCCCCACCCGCGGAAGCCCGCGAGACCGGTCGCCCGTAGCCTCACGGGTGCACGGTCTTCCGGCCGCTTGGCCTTCCGGCTGCAAGCTCTTCCGGCCGCAAGCCTCGCGACGCGTCCGCCCGGAGCCACGCCCGCGACGGGCAGCGCTCTTTCAACACTCCCTTCGGAACAGAGGAAGGGCCGATGCCCTCCAGTCACTGGAGAACGCCGGTCCCCTCTGCTGATGCCCGTTGCCGCCGCGGCTACTCCGCCCCGGAGGGCCGGGATTGGCCGGCCGCGCCACAGGGGCGGCCACGCTCGGCCCGCCTCCACTGAGGCAGCCGCACTGGGGGCCGTCGTTGGGGTGGCCGCCTTGGGCGGCCTGCCGTCAGTAGGGTGGCCGCGCTCGGTCGCCTGCCATCAGGACGCGTTGGGTGACCTCCCCCACTGAGTCAGCCGCGCTCAGTCGCCTGCCGTCATTGGGTCAGCCTCGCTAGGTGACCTTCCGCCACTGGGTCAGCCGCGCGAGTGGTCTGCCGCGCAGGGCTTGATGGGCTGCCGTTACAGGGGCGGCCGCTCTGGGGGACCTTCCCTCGCTGGGGCGGTCGCGCTGGGTAGCCTGCCGTCACAGGTTTAGTGGCCTGCCGTCAGTGGGGCAGCCTGAAGGTCGCGCGGAACACGGCCGGGTCGAAGGTGCCGCCGAGCGCGGGAGACAGTCCCGCGCGGGCGGCGCGGGCGAAGTCCTCCCGCCCGAGCGCCCCCGCACCCTCCGGCAGCGCGCCCGACAGCGGCCGGGCGGCGAGCATCTCCAGGTCGGCGACGTTCGACCGCTCCGCGAGCCCCGGATCGGCCGGCCAGGACCCGATCACCACGCCCGCCAGGTCGAGACCCCGATGCGCCAGGGCTTCCAGCGTCAGCGCCGTGTGGTTGAGGGTGCCTCGCGCGGCGGGCACCACCACGAGGACCGGGGCGTGCAGCCGCCGCGCCAGATCCGCGAGCGTGCCGCCCTCCTCGTCGTACCGGACCAGCAGCCCGCCGGTGCCCTCCACGAGGACCAGGCGGTTCGACTCGGCCAGCTCCTCGATGAAGGACGCGGCCGACGCGAGCGACGGCGGCGGCATGCCGCAGACGCGGGCCGCCGCGGCGGGGGAGAGGGGGTCGGAATATCGCGTCATCTCGAAGGTCGTCGTCACCCCGGACAGGCGGATCACCTCGTCCAGGTCCCCGGGCTCCCCGGCCGCCAGCCCGGTCTGCGACGGCTTCACCACCGCGACCGTCGCGCCCCGCTCCCTGGCCAGTACGGCGAGCGCGGCCGTCACCACCGTCTTGCCGACCCTGGTATCCGTCCCGGTCACCACGAGCACACTCATGCCCGGCAGGTTAAGGCCACCGAGGCGCTCCCAGAGGCCCGCGCCGCAGGTCTGGACCGAGCCCGCGCGCGGGAGGCCGCTGAGGGGTGGGCCGCAGGCCCGGGCCGAGCAACGCGCGGGAGCCGCGAAGGGCGTGGCCGTGCCCATCGCCCGCCTCCGGCGCGGCGCTTCCTCATCGCGCGCCTCCGGCGTGGGTTGCGCGCTTCCGGCACGACCGACGGCCTGAAGGGGCTCCGAGCAGCCGGGCGAAGCGAGGCGAAGCAAGCCCGGCGACCAGGACGCCGGAGGCGTGCTTATCGCCCGCCTCCGGCGTGGCGAGTCCTCACTGCGCGCCTCCGGCGCGACACCTCATTACGCGTCTCCGGCGCGGCGCTTCCTCGCTCGGGCGGGTGTCAGCGCCCTGGCGAGGGAACGGGAGACACGCTCAGGGGCGGCGGAGGCGGGTGACGAACTTGTAGCGGTCGCCGCGGTAGAGCGACTGGGCGTACTCGACCGGGTTGCCGTCGGCGTCGAAGGCGTGCCGGGTCAGCAGGAGCATGGGCAGGCCGACGTCCACCCCCAGCACCTGCGCGTCGTACGGCGTGGCGAGCACGGTCTCGATGACCTCCTCGGCGTCGGTCAGCCGTACGTTGTAGGCGTTGTGCAGGGTCTCGTACAGCGAGGAGTGCACCTCGAGCTCGCGCCGCAAGCGGGGGAACCTGCGGGCGGACAGGTGGGTGGTGTCGATGGACATCGGCTCGCCGTTGGCCAGGCGCAGGCGGTGGATGCGCAGGACCCGGCTGCCGGGATTGATGGCCAGCCGGCGCCCGAGGGCCTCGTCGGCGGTGATGTAGCTGATGTCGAGGATCTTGGTGTCCGGCTCCAGGCCGACCGTGCGCAGGTCACCCGTGTAAGAGGTGAGCTGCAGGACCTGGGCGACCTTGGGCTGGGCGACGAACGTGCCCTTGCCCTGGATGCGCAGCAGCCTGCCCTCGACCACGAGCTCCGACAGCGCCTGCCGGACCGTCGTACGGGAGGTCCCGAAGCGTACGGCCAGGGCACGCTCGGGGGGGAGCGCGCTTCCGGCGGGCAGGCTCTTGGTGAGCTCCAGAAGGCTGCGCTTCACGTCGTAGTACTTGGGAACCCGGGGAGATTCCTCGCTGTGCTCCGTCACCTGTCCACCTTCAATTCGGCCGCATCGCCAACGCGGGCCACGACGCCAACTCGGCCACAGCGGTGAGCGCACCCCGGACCACGGCGAGATCATCGGACCTCAGATCCGCCCTCGCGGTCAACCGCCGACGGGATCGGCCCTGGGGCACCGATGGTGGGCGGAAGCATCCCATGCGGGCTTCTGGTCCCGCACAGGGGGCTCCCGCATATGAGGCTCCCGCTGACAGGGCGAGCCGTGGCGGGTACGGCACGGCCGGCGCCACGGCGGCGTGATCGGCGGTCTCCAGGCCCGTCTCCGGACCCGTTTGCAGGCCCACCTCCCCGCCCATCTTCAAGCCCGTCTCCGCGCTCGTCTCGCGGGCCGGCAGGGCCGGCGTCCGAACCCGGTTTCGCGCCGGCTTCCGAGCCCGTGGCCGATCACGTCCGGGCAGGTCGGCGGCGGCTTCCAGCATAACGAGGGCGGTCAGGACGGCACCGGCGCAGGCCGGTGCGCGGCCGGTGCCGTCGGCGAACGGCCGGCCGGGGTCCGCGAGTGCGCCGATCATCTCCGGAGCACCCGGAACGGCGCCGCCCCGGGTGCCCGGGCGGTGGCCGGGCGTGCGCCCGCGGAGGGCGCGCCGCGGGCCCGCCACCTCACGCTGGGCGACGATCGCGCACCGTCTGTCCATCGGCCCTGTCATGAAGGGCATCTTGCCAGGTCGTGATGGTCGATTCGCTTTCGACCCGGGCGGCGGCGCATGATGCAGTCGTGCCGACTCTCAGCGACCTGGTATCGCGTCACACCGCGCTCGATCCCGCCGGCGTGGATTGGATCCACTCGCTGGTCTCGGACTGGCAGTTGCTCGCCGATCTGTCGTTCGCCGATCTCATCCTGTGGGTGCCCGACCAGGGCGCCACGAGGTGGGTGGCCGTGGCCCAGATGCGGCCCACGACCGGTCCCACCGTCTATCACGACGACGTCGTGGGCATGTGCGTCGCCGCCGGGGAGCGGCCGCTGATCGACATCGCGTGGAGCGAGCACCGCATCTGCCGGGAGGGCGACCCCGACTGGTCCAGCGGCGTGCCGGTGCGCGAGGAGACGATCCCGGTACGGCGGGGCAAGGACGGCCCGATCATCGGGGTCATCCAGCGCTCGACCAACCTGTCGTCGGCGCGTACGCCGTCGCGGCTGGAGCTGACCTACTTGCAGAGCGCGTCCGACCTGGCGCAGATGGTGGCCGAGGGCAGGTTCCCGTTCGCGGAGGAGGAGCCGATCCTGGTCAGGTCGCCCAGGGTGGGCGACGGCCTGCTCCGCCTGGACAAGGCGGGCCGGGTCACCTACGCCTCGCCCAACGCGCTGTCGGCCTACCGCAGGCTCGGTCTGCACGCCGACCTCGTGGGGGCGGACCTCGGGAAGACGACCGCCGATCTGTGCTACTCCGACGAGCCGATCAACGAAGACCTGATGCTCGTCGCCAGCGGCCGGGCCCCTCTGGAGACCGAGGTGGAGAACGGCGGCACGGTGGTGCAGCTACGGGCCATCCCGCTGATCGTGGGCGGGGGCCGCATCGGCGCGCTGGTGCTGCTCCGCGACGTGACCGAGCTGCGGCGGCGCGAGCGGGAGCTGCTCACCAAGGACGCGACGATCCGGGAGATCCACCACCGGGTCAAGAACAACCTGCAGACCGTGGCCGCGCTGCTGCGGCTCCAGGCACGCCGGCTGAACAACCCCGAGGGTCAGGAGGCGCTGAACGAGGCCGTACGGCGGGTCGGCTCGATCGCGATCGTCCACGAGATCCTCGCCCAGATGCCGGAGGAGATGGTCGAGTTCGACGACATCGCCGACCGGGTCATCGCGATGACGGCCGAGGTGGCGCTCGCGCAGGTGGCGATCGAGCGGATCGGCAGCTTCGGCGTGCTGCCCGCCGCGGTCGCGACCCCCATCGCCATGGTGCTGACCGAGCTGCTGCAGAACGCGGTCGAGCACGGGTTCGCCCACTCCTCGGGAAACGTGCAGGTCGTGGTCTCCCGGGACGCCGACAAGCTGGAGTTCGCGGTGGCCGACGACGGCAAGGGCCTGCCCGAGGACTTCGATCTCGACGCCACCGGCAGCCTCGGGCTCCAGATCGTCCGTACGCTCGTGGTCGGCGAGCTGTCGGGCCGCCTCAGTGTGGCCGCGAGAGAAGGCGGGGGCACCGAGGTCAGGCTCAGCATCCCCGTTCAGGCTATTTGATCTTCACGCCGGCTCCCTGGGGCGTCCCCGTTCCGGTGGTGATGCCCGGGGCGCCGCCCGCGCCTCGTGGGCCGGCGATCGTGCCGGCCCCGCGAGAAGAACGCGTCACAGGGGTCCCGCTGTGCGGGACACATGTGGGGGATGCCATAGTGGACGCGATGCCTTGGTGGACAGATGGCCCTTTGGGCGGGAGACCGGCTATGCGGCGGCCCCGGCCCGTCTGGTGCGCTCCGCAACCCGGTGAATGCCACGGCAGGCGTTCACCGCAGGCGTTCGCGTGTGGCGGGGAGTCAGACGGCGGCGCGGGCGCGGGCGCGAGCCGTACGGCGCTTCAGGGCGCGACGCTCATCCTCGCTGAGCCCGCCCCAGACTCCGGCGTCCTGACCCGACTCGAGGGCCCACTTGAGACAGGACTCGGCGACCGTGCATCGCCGGCATACCTGCTTGGCCTCTTCGATCTGCATGAGAGCCGGACCAGTGTTCCCGATCGGGAAGAACAGTTCGGGGTCCACGTCACGGCAGGCAGCGCGGTGGCGCCAGTCCATGCGTTCCACTCCTTCGTAAAGTGGAGCCTCCATGGCTCCTCGGGCCGTCAACTTTGTGAACTCTTTCACTAACTGGTGCGAACGATCGCCCGGATCCTGGGTGGGGAGCCGGGCATGTCCGCGTGATCGCCGGGGCCCCTTACGGAGGTGGTGGTCTCCGTAAAGGTCCTACGTTCCGACGTCGTAGTTCAGCTTTTCAGCCGCACCAACACCACACAAGAGGTTTGGAACAAGGTTTTGCCCGTCGTGGCTGTCGGATGCGTCACACTATGACTACATGTAACAGGCTAGACGAGGACTTGTAACGCGTCCGGGATAGCGCGAAAGATCACCCATTCGTGTTCTCCCAGGTAGTCGCCGTCGAGCTGGAAGGCGACCGGGCGGGAGGCGTGGAGGGTGAACTCCTCCTCGTCGTGGAGCTGAACCAGGTGTTTACCGCGCGGTAATCCCCGATGTTCGCCGATGATCTGCCGGGCGAGCGCGAGCACGGTCGGCAGGCTCATCTTGCGGAGCCCGAGCATGTCGAGCCCCGTCTCGAAACCGGCCCACGGCGTCGGGTTGATTGGACGTGTGCCGGCGTAGGTCCACGGCGAGGTGTTGGACACGATCGCCATGAAGATCCCATCCTCTGTGGGGCGGCCGGGACGCGTCAGCCGGATCGCCGGCCGCCGGCGGTCGGTCACGAAGAAGTGGCGAACCGTCGTGTTCACGTAGAGAGCGGGCAGCGCGCGATGCCCCGCGCTTCGCAGGCCCTCCACGGCTCGGATGACCTCGGCGTCGTATCCCAGCCCAGCGCAAAATGTGAAATATCTAGACCTTTGCTGGTCAGGTGGCGCTCCTGCCCCCGGGTCCGGGCCCGAAACCTCGTCATGCCAAATCGCCTGCCCGAGACCGATGGTCCGGCGGCGTCCTTCGCGTAGCGCCTCAAGCACGGCGCCGGTCGCCTCGACCGGGTTGTTGGGCAGCCCGAGCGCGCGGGCGAAGACGTTGGCGCTGCCGCCGGGGATCACGATGAGCGCGGGCCGGCCGGTCGCGCCGCCGCCGGGATGGGCGTCGAGCAGGCCGTTGACGGTCTCGTTGATCGTGCCGTCGCCGCCGAGCACCGCCACGGCGTCGAAGCCCTTGGCGTGCGCGGTCGCCGCCAGCGCGGTCGCATGGCCACGATAGGCGGTCTCCTCGACCGTCAGGTCGACGGCGGCGCCGAGCGCCCGGATCAGCACGTCACGGGTGCGCCGGTGCGTCGAGGTCGCCTTGGGATTGACGAGGAGGAGTGCCCGCATGCCTGAAGGTTAACGAACGGTTTACCGCCCGCGCCGAGCGACGTCTCCCCCTCGCCGACGCCCCCTGGACTCCCCGTCGCGTTCGCGTCCGAGAGGCGTCTTCTTCGCGCCGATGTCTCCCTGAGTTCCGCCCCGTCGCGTCGCGCGGAGCGGCGCGTCACCCTACGATGCCGCCACGCGATCGGCGCCGTGTGGCCTTACCGGCCGGGCGGCATCACCGCCCGCAATCTCCTGTCCGGCCCTGCGCGCGACGGCCCCGCCCGCCTTCGCGACAGGGGGCCTGGCTCTGCCTGTCCTCGCGATCGGGGACCCGGCCCTATTCGCCGCCCCTGGCCGGGGGCGTCCATGGCCCCCGTCTTGCGATCCTCCGTTCCGGACCCCGTTTCCGTACGGCGGGGCTCGTCGGTGGAGGCAGTCGAGGGGGCGCGGGTGTCTGCGGGTAGGGTTGTGCGGTGTGATCAGCAGTTCCGTCGGCCGCCCCGGCACGTTGACCGTGGCCGCCGCCGTCCTGGCCGCGGAGGGCCTGCTCGCCCTTGTCATGGGTGGTTACGTCGGCGTCGAGACTGTGATCGGCAAGCCCACCGACCTGGTCACCAGCATCGCGGTGGCCGGGTTCGGCGTGCTCGGCGGCGCCCTGCTGTTTTGGGTGGCCTGGGGCCTGTGGCAGGTGCTGCGCTGGAGCCGGGGCCCGGCCGTGGTGACGCAGATCTTCGCGCTTCCGGTGGCGCTCAGCCTCATCCAGTCGGCGCAGTACGCCTTCGGAGTCCCGCTGATCGCCGCGGCGGCGGTCGGTTTGGTCACGCTGCTCGCGCCGGCCTCCACCCACGCCCTCATGGGCGAGGACGGCACGCCCGGCGAGTCCTGAACAGGCAGCCCGCCGACCGGCGCCGCCGGGGGGAGCGCGGCGTCGCGGTCGTCTGCCCGGCCTCGGATCGCCCCGGAGTCCGGGCCCGGGTCAGTGCCCGATCAGTCTTCGATCAGTCCTCGGCGGTGAGGCCCTCGCGGAGCTGGGCCAGCGTCCGGGCGAGCAGCCGGGACACGTGCATCTGCGAGATCCCCAGCTCGGTGGCGATCTGCGACTGCGTCATGTTGCCGAAGAAACGCAGCAGCAAGATCCGCTTCTCGCGCGGGGGCAGGCGCTCCAGCAGCGGCTTGAGCGACTCGCGGTATTCCACGCCCTCCAGCGACTCGTCCACGATGCCGAGCGAGTCGGACACGGCGGGAGCGTCGTCGTCGCCGGAGTCGGGCGCGTCGAGCGACACGGTGGAGTAGGCGTTGGCCGACTCCAGGCCCTCGAGGACCTCCTCCTCGCTCATGCCGAGGTGGGCGGCGAGCTCGGCGACCGTGGGCGCCCGGCTCTCCCGCTGCGACAGCTCGCTTATCGCCTTGGTCAGCGAGAGCTTGAGCTCCTGCAGGCGGCGCGGCACGCGGACCGCCCAGCCCTTGTCGCGGAAGTGCCGCTTGATCTCGCCGACGATGGTCGGGGTGGCGTACGTGGAGAACTCGACGCCGCGGGCGAGGTCGAACCGGTCGATGGACTTGATCAGCCCGATCGTCGCGACCTGCGTCAGGTCGTCGAGCCACTCGCCCCGGTTGCGGAAGCGGCGGGCCAGGTATTCCACCAACGGCAGGTGGAGCTCGACCAGCTCGTCGCGGATGCGCTGGCGCCTGGGGTCGTCCGGCGGAAGCTCCGACAGCTCGGCGAAGAGCGTGCGTGCGCGGACGCGGTCCGGCACCGCCGAGTCGCCGGAGGTCATCGCACTCGTCCTTTCCGTCATCACGACGGCCTCGCCATGCTCCGGCGCTTACGCAGCACGATCGCCAGGTGGTCGGGGTGGTCCGAGATGGCGTCCACGTCGTCGGCCAGCGCGGTCAGCACCATCCAGGCGAAGTCCTCCCGGTTGGGCGAGCTGACGCCGAGCGTGTCGACCTCGACGCGAACCGTCATCTCCTGGCCGGTGAGCTCGAACTCCGCGAGGAGATCCGTTCCGGGCACGGCGTGCCGCAGCAACATGGCGCACGCCTCGTCCACGGCGATGCGCAGGTCCTCGATCTGGTCGAGGGTGAAGTCGAGCCGTGCGGCGAGCCCGGCGGTCGCCGTGCGCAGCACGGACAGGTAGGCGCTCACGGCGGGCAGCCGGACACTCACAGCATCGCGAATCCCGGTCAGATCCACCGCAGGCGTCTCGGTTTCCTCGGTCACGTTCCTCCTCGCCCCTTCACGCCGCCCTTCGAGCCGGCCCCTTCGAGTCGCCGCTCGAGTGCCGCTGACTGCAACCTACCGCCACTCGCGGGGTGTTGCCCCGGCTGGACGCGCTGATTGTGGCGATCCTTGGAGGTAACTGCACGTAAATTCCGTGCTACCGAATATGGAGTTTGTATGGGTCTTGGGATGATCTGGCCCCGCGCGACCGCGGGGGTCGCGCGGGGCCCGAGATCCCGGGCTCAGGCGGCCTTGGTCTCCCAGAAGATCTTGGAGATCTCGTCGATCTTCGCGAGCAGGTCGTCGGCCACGGACGGGTCGACGGTGCCCTTGGCGCCCGCGGCGCCGGCGAGCTTCGTGGCGTCCCAGAACAGCTGGTGGAGCTGGGGGTACTGCTCGAGGTGCTGAGGCTTGAAGTAGTCGGTCCACAGCACCCACAGGTGATGCTTGACCAGCTCGGCCCGCTGTTCCTTGATGATCAGCGCGCGGGTCCGGAAGACCGGGTCCTCGTTGTCGGCGTACTTCTTAATGATCGCCTTGACGGACTCGGCCTCGATGCGAGCCTGCGCCGGGTCGTACACCCCGCACGGCAGGTCGCAGTGGGCGGACGCCTCGTGCCGGGGTCGCAGCAGTCGTGCGAGCATCGGAATCCTTCCTTAGGAATGCTGGTGACAGCACTGTTCCACGACCGACCTTACTCGTCCCGAAATCATCGCGCGGAGGGGGATGTGCTCACCGCCGTATGTGTCTCCGGCGACTCGATGCTGCCGGCGTTACGGTCCGGAGACTGGCTGCTGGTACGGCTCGGCGCCTCCGTCCGGCCGGGCGACGTGGTGGTCGCCAGGCGCCCGCACGGGCTGATCGTCAAGCGGGCGTTCCGGCTCACGGACGACGGCTGGTGGCTGGAGAGCGACAACCAGTCGGCCCCGGGCCGGCGCGACAGCTGGGACTTCGGCGCGGTGCCAGAGGAGGACATCGTGGGCAGGGTCGTGCTGCGTTACTGGCCCCGGCCCACGCTGCGCTTCCCCGCGCCGGCGCAGTAGCGGCAAGCCCGTAGCGGCAAGCCCGGAGCGGAAAGCCCGGAGCCGAAATCCGCCGGAGCACACCGCGAAACCGGGAACGCCGCCGCGCCCCGGTCGCGCGCGCACGCACGGGCGGCGGGACCCGCCCCTGCCGCGCCCGCCTCACGTACGGCGGGTCGCCGTCGCGGAAAGCCGCCGGTGGCTCAGGCGCCTCGCTTGCGCGCCCGGTACGCGGCCACGTTGGCCCGGCTGGCGCACCGCTCGGAGCAGTAGCGGCGCGACCGGTTGGAGGAGGTGTCGATGTAGGCGTTGCGGCACGGCGCGGCCTGGCACATGCCGAGCCGGTCCACGCCGAGCCGGGTCACCACGCTGGCCAGGCCCATGACCGACCCCACCGAGAGGGCGTCGGCGACCCGGCCGCCCTCGGTCAGGTGCAGATGCCAGGGCTGGCCGTCGTGCCCGGAGATCTGCGGATGGACGGGATGGCGGACCAGCAGCCCGTTGAGCCGCTCGACCACGTCCACGTCGTCGCCCTCCGCGGCGGAGGCGAACACCCCCGCGAGCTCGTCGCGCAGCTCGCACAGCGCGTCGATGTCGCGGCGGGTGAGCCGTGCGGCCGCCTCCGTACGGCCCGTCTCCTCAAGCAGGGCGCGCAGGGAGAAGGGGTTTTTGAGTTCGTCGCCCATGTTGACCAGTTGAACGGCCAGCTCGGCGTAAGACGTCAAGTCCACTGGGACGCCCAAGTACGTAAGAGATCACTGGCAAAGCCGAGTATTACACGCCCGATGGCCTGGGGGAACACCTGTTTGTGCAACGATATGTGACCCAATCCGGTCCGGGTGCTTGCCTAAGCCTGTGGCACAATCGGGGAACGGGTGACCCCCGTACCCCCTCAAGTGACGACCGTCAACGACGACGGCCTCCGGCGGCTACCGAAGCCAAGGCTTTCGTTCTCTTGGCGTCGTCTACCGAAGGAACTCGTCCTTTCGACACTGGGGTCGCTGTGACCGTCACTTCTTCTTCTTTGGATTCTCTCGATCTGGATCCCGCTTTCGCCCTGCATCGCGGAGGCAAGCTGGAGGTCCGCTCCACCGTCCCGGTCCGCGACGCCGACGACCTGTCGCTCGCGTACACGCCCGGGGTCGCCCGCGTCTGCACGGCCATCGCCGACAATCCGGAACTGGTCAACGACTACACCTGGGTCTCCAACGTCGTGGCCGTGGTCTCCGACGGCACCGCGGTTTTGGGCCTCGGCGACATCGGGCCCTCCGCCGCGATGCCGGTGATGGAGGGCAAGGCCCTGCTGTTCAAGCAGTTCGCCAACGTCGACGCGGTGCCCATCTGCATCAACTGCACCGACGTGGACGAGATCGTCGAAACCGTCGCCAGGCTCGCGCCGTCGTTCGGCGGCATCAACCTCGAGGACATCAGCGCCCCCCGCTGCTTCGAGGTGGAGGAGCGCCTGCGGGAGCTTCTCGACATCCCCGTCTTCCACGACGACCAGCACGGCACGGCGATCGTGGTCCTCGCCGCGCTGCGCAACGCGGCCCGTCTCACCGGGCGGTCCCTCGGCGACCTGCGCGCGGTCGTGGCCGGCGCGGGCGCGTCCGGCGTCGCGGTGTCGCGCATCCTGCTGAACGCCGGGATCGGCGACATCGCGGTCTCCGACTCCAAGGGCATCATCCACACCGGCCGCGAGGACCTGAACCCGGTCAAGCGGGCGCTGGCCCGCGACACCAACAAGGCCGGCCTGTCCGGGTCGACCGAGCAGGCGCTCGCCGGCGCCGACGTGTTCGTCGGCCTGTCCGGGTCGACCGTCTCCGAGGAGGCCGTCGCGGCGATGGCCAAGGACTCGATCGTGTTCGCGTTGTCCAACCCCACCCCGGAGGTGGACCCCGAGGTGGCCGGCCGGCACGCCCGCGTGGTCGCCACGGGCCGGTCCGACTACCCCAACCAGATCAACAACGTGCTGGCCTTCCCCGGGGTCTTCCGCGGCGCGCTCGACGTCCGCGCGACGACGATCACGGAGAACATGAAGGTGGCCGCGGCGGACGCGCTGGCGGCCGTGGTCGGGGACGAGGTCTCCGAGAACTACGTCATCCCCTCGCCGTTCGACGCCCGGGTCGCCCCCGCGGTCATCGCCGCCGTCGCGCGGCAGGCGCGGGAGGACGGCGTCGCCCGCAAGTAGTGCTCGCGTAGTCCCGCGAGCGGCCTCCACGTGTGGTCCTCGCGGGGGTTCCCGCGTGCAGTCCTCACGTACGGTGCTCGCGTGTAATCCCCACGTACAGGGCTCCGTGTAGTGCTCGCGTGCAGTCCCGCGAGCAGTCCTCGTACGGACCCGGGAAGGGCCGCAAGCCGCGTGATCGCGGTGCGCGGCCCTTCTGTCTTCTCACTGTCATGGCCGGTCAACATTTGGGAATCCCTTTAGGTCGTCACGGATAGTGCTATAAAGAAAGCTCTCCGTAACCAAATCGGCTATTGCCTGTCCCGGTTGGAGAGCGATGCGACGTGACCCCAACCGCCTGCTCCAGCAGCACCTCGCCGAAGCCGGCCTGTCCCGCAAGGGCCTGGCCCGCCGGCTCAACGGTCTCGGCTCGGCCCGGGGGCTGCGGGGAATGCGGTACGACCACGGTTCCGTGCTGCGCTGGATCGGCGGCCGCCGTCCGCGCGAACCGGTTCCCGGCCTGCTGGCGGAGATCTTCTCGCTGCGGCTGGGGCGGCAGGTGTCCAGGGAAGACATCGGCATGCCGCGTGAAACGATCCCCGCCGATCTGGGACAGGAGTTCCCCCACTCGTGGGAGGAGGGTGTGGCAAGCGTGACAGCACTGTGGCAGGCCGACGTCGAGCGGCGCAGGTTCTTGCTCGACTCCACTTTCGCCCTGGGAGCGGGTTCGGCGGGCATCGCCGGCTGGCTGTCGGCGCCCGACGGGGAGCGGCTCTCCGCGAACGGCCCGCGCCGGGTCGGGCCGTCGGACGTCGCCGCGATCCGCGAGGTCACCCGGTCGTTCAGCGAACTCGACAACCGGTTCGGCGGCGGCAGCATCCGCGGGCCTGTCGTGCGCTACCTGCACACCGCGGTGACCCCGCTGCTGCGCGAGGGCGCGTACGGCGAGGCCACCGGGCGCTCGCTGGCGACCGCCGCGGCCGAGCTCACGCGGCTGGCGGGATGGATGGCCTACGACCTGGAGCAGCACGGGCTGGCCCAGCGCTACCTGATCCAGGCGCTCGGCCTGGCGCGCGGCGCGGGAGACCACGCCCTGTGCGGCGAGATCCTGGCCGGGATGAGCCACCAGGCCGTCTACATCGGGCATGCCCGGCACGGGCTCGAACTGGCCAGGGCCGCCGTCGTGGCCGCCCGGCGCTCGGGGGTGGGCTCGCTGCTGGCCGAGGCCCGGGTGCTTGAGGCCCACGCCCTGGCCCTGCTCGGGGACCGGTCGGCCTGCGGCAGCGCCCTGCATGAGGCGGAGGTCGCCTTCGACCGGCGCAAACCCCAGGACGAGCCCGCCTGGATCGGCTACTTCGACGAGGCGTACCTGGCCGCGAAGTCCGCCCACTGCCTGCGCGACCTCGGCGACGGGGTGCGGGCCGTGCGGCAGGCGCGGCGTTCGCTGGTGATGGACGGGCGCTACGTGCGCGGCAAGATGTTCAACCTCTCGCTGCTCGCCACGGCTCTCATCCAGGAGGGCGAACTGGAGGAGGCGTGCCAGGCGGCGTCGTCGGCCCTCGACCTCGCCGAGACCATCCAGTCGGCGCGAACCCGGACGTACGTGGCGGACATGTGCCGCCGGTTCGCGCCGTACGCCGCGGAGCCACGGGTGGCGGAGGTGCTGGAGCGCGGCCGGGGCCGGGCGGCGAGCACACAGCCGGCGGGCAAGGAGACGGCGGGCAGGCGGCCGGTCGGCGAGCAGCCGGGCGGCGCGGGAACGGCGAGCAGGGAGGCGGTCGGCGTCTGAGCCTCAGCCGGCGCGCCGGGCCGCGCTGTAGACCTGGAACAGCTCCCCGTCGAAGTACGGCGACAGGCCGGTCGCGGGGCCGGAAAGGCCGATGGTCAGGCCGTTCAGGTATCCCAAGCCGCGTACGCCCCGGTAGGCGGCCAGCCACGGCGATCCGGAGGCCACCACGAAGGCCGAGCGCACGGCGACCAGTTCGTTCGCCCTCTTCGACAGGTCCTGGGCCAGGAAGGGTTTGCGGTACGCCCGGGTGAGCGGGGTGAGCGACTTCGCGGGGCCCTCGGCGGTCCGCAGGGGATAGCCGAAGATGGCGAGCGGCCGGTCGAGCGGCAGGTTGTAGGCGAGGCCCTGGCCGCCGACCTTGTCGCCGAGACGCCCCGCGGGAAGCAGCCTGACGCCGGTGTAGCCGGTGCCCGTGCGGTACTTGAGGCCGGAGAACGCCGCGTACTGCGCGGCGTCCCGCAGCGTGACCTGCTTGGGCAGCACGCCGGTGTGGACGCTGACGAACGCGTAGTCGCGGTCGAGGTCGCCATAGCGGGTGAAGTCGCTGTGGGTGAAGGCCCGCGCGCCCGCGTAGACGCCCCACGGCGTGCCGCCGCCGACGTACCCCGGAATGAAGATCCAGTTTCGGTACGGCCGCGCGGAGGCCCCCGACCTGGACCCGGCGAAGACGCAGTGCCCGGCCGTCGCCACGAGATTGCGGTGGTCCGACTGCACGGAGGTGCCCGCACACCAGTGGGGCCGGCCGTCGGACCCGACGAAGAAGACCTTGCCGGTCGTCCTCGGCAGGTTGATGTTCCTCGTCGGCTCACCGGCCCGCTTCACCCCGGCGGAGGCGGGCACCACGCCGCGTACGCCCCCGGGAGCGGCGCCCTCGGTGGTGACGGGGGTGGCGGCGATCCGGGTCGGGGCGGAGAGTGGAGTGGCGTCGGCGAGCGGGCGTCCGCCGTTCCTCAGCCAGTAGGCGAGCACGGAGTTCACCTTCGCCTTGGAGGCGAGGGGGGTCGTCACGGTGATCTCGTAGCCGTGGGCGGGCACCGTCGCCCCGATGACGAGCGACGCGACCGCCGCGGCACCACACAGCGGGGGGAGGATGCGCTTCAACCGGATCTCCTTGCTGTGGAACGTCTTCCTCGCCCGCGGCCCTCGACAATGCGGTGTGAACGGGCTGCGAAGGAACATACAGCGATGGGGATCAAGTCGGGAAAACAACGCGAACAAAAGCCGCTGACCTGCGCGGCGGCCCGAAGCGTCGGTCAGCGCGAGCACCCCGCCGCAGCGATCAGACAGTGCGGGCACTCCGCCGTGGGCGGCGCGCAGTGCGAGCCGCGCCGCGGCGAGCGGGCAGTGTGAGCGCCCGCTGCGGTGAGCGGGCAGTGCGGCGGGCGGGCAGTGGCGAGCACTTCGCCGCGGCGAGGCGCCCGCGCCGGTGCTCACCCGTGCGTGGGAAGAACCGGCGTCTCCTGCTGGGCGAAGGTGATGACGATGTCGCGGCCGTTGGCGTAGCTGACCACGGGCCGCCGCAGCGCCTCACCCACCCTGCGCGCGACCGTCTGCCACAGATCGACCATCTCCGGGTTGTCCGCGGTGATCCTGAAGCGCCCCCGCGCGACGAGATGCTCGGCGACGAGCTGCGAGAACAGCGCCTCGCTGCGGGCCCTTTCCTCCGCGTTCAACGGGGTCCGCCGGAGAGTGGGCTGCGTGCTGTACGCCGACTGGGTCATCGCTGGTTCTCCTCGTGGTCGCCGGTCGGTCAAGCATGCCACCGGCGGGCCGTGCGCGCAGCCCGGCGACGGCCGCCATGTCCGCGGCGTCGGGTGACGGAGCCGGACCGGTCGCCGGCGGCCGGCTCTGCGGGCGCCGCGGCGGACAGCCCGAGGGTCAGCCCGTCCCCTGCTTGCTCGCCTGGGCGTACACCCGCTGGGTCAGGTGGTTGAAGTGCGGCGTCGAGATGGCGTCGAGCCGCCCGCCGCCGCTGAGGTTCCAGTTCAGGCTGGTGATTCCGGTGAGGTAGCCGGTCCGCTTGGCGGCGTTGTAGCCGGTCACCCACGGGCCGCCGCTCGCGCCGGCGGTGAACGGGCACCCCGGCAGACGCACCCCGTGTTCGAGCTGCCAGGTCGGCGCGCTGACGAACTTCTTCTCCGTCGTGCCGCTGCACGACTTCACCGTCTGACCGGTGTACGGGCGGCTGCCGTCGGGGTTGGCCCCCGCCGGGTAGCCGAAGACGTAGGTCGGCCGTCCGAGCGGCTTGCCGGAGGCGAAGCGGAAGGAGCCCACCTTGTCCTCCAGGCGGCCCACGTCGACCGCCCGATACTTGAGCCTGCCGTCCTCGACGTACGGCTGCCAGGAGAAGCCCCGGTGCACGGTCACGAAGGCGTAGTCGCGGTCGAAGTCGCCCTGACCGGCGAAGTCCTCGTGCATGTAGAGCGTGTGGCCGACGAAGATGCCGGAGGGGGCGACGCCGTCGTGGTAACCGGGGATGAAGACCCAGTTGGACACCGGCTTGTCCGGGGACAGCGCGTACGCGCAGTGCCCGGCGGTGGCGACGAGGTTGCGGCGGGCCGAGTGCACCGCCGAGGCGGAGCACCAGTACTCCTTGTTGCCGATCACGAAGAACACCTTGCCCACCATCGGCGGGGCGGCCACGGGCGGCGGCGTCGCGCCGTGCGGGCCCCTCGTGCGCGGTGTCGTGTCTCCCGGCCCCACCTCCACCGCGGAGGTCGTGCTCGTCGTCGAGTGCGACGGCTTCGTGCTCGGCACGTAGCTGCTCGCCTGCTTGAGCCGTTCCGGGCTCCAGTACGCGGCCACCCGCTGTTCGTCGGCCTTACTGGGGGCGAGGGGGAAGGCGCTGACCCCGTTCCTGTTGACGCCGGTCACCCCGGAGGCGGTCACCGTGGCGGCGGTCGTGGCGTCGAGCGACGCGGCCGTTGTGGCGTCGAGCGACACGGCGTCACGGGACGCGGCGGTCGTGGCGTGAAGGGACACGGCGTCATTGGACGCGGAGGTCGCGGGAATGACCGGCCCCCGACTCCAGACCACGGCGACCGCACTCGCGGCGGCGACGACGCCCGCCGTGGCGAGTGTGAGCTTCCTGGTCACCGTGAGCCCCTCGGGGTGGAGATATGGTCAGTAAGGGGTGATTTTTCCAGATCCATACGGTTGTGGCACAGAGACTTGCCCAGCTCGTTATGAACCGAGCGGAACCGATGGGGTCTGTGGTACATCAGATTTCGGATGGGGTCCGGAGTGGACGCTTGCCCCGGAGGTCTCCCCCGATAACGCTGAGCACCAGCGGAAACGGGGGGATCGCATGAAACCGCTGCTTGTTCTCCTGGCCGGTGCGGCGCTGGCCGCCGGCCCCTCTGCCCCGGTGTGGGCACATTCAGGCACCTCCGGCGACGGCGGAACGACCGTACGGCCCGGCCCGCCCAAGCTCGTGTCGCTCGCGGCCGCCGCGCCCGCGAGCGCGACATCGGCGCGGGAAGACACGACGCCGGTGCGGGAAGACGCGACGCCCGCGCGACGGGACGCGTCGTCGGCACGAGGGGGCACGTCACCCGCGCGGGAGGGTACGCTGCCTGCTCCACCGCCACCCGAGATCGCCGCGAAGCGCGCGCTGCCGGCGAACCGGGTGCGTGCGGTGATCCTGACCGTCGCGAACGGTGAGCAGGCGGAGCCGCCGGCACGCTCGGTCTTCCTGAACTGCGCTCCGGTGGGCGGCTCGCACCCTTCCCCGGAGAAGGCGTGCGCCTTGCTGAGCAGTGCGAACCTCGACCCGGGCTCCCTGCGGGTGAATCCGACCGAGCCCTGCACAATGATCTACGCACCTGTCACGGTCACCGCCAGCGGCATCTGGGACGGGAAGTACTTCCAGTTCCGGCGTACCTACGGCAATGACTGTGAGAAGCGGTCGGCCGCCGGGGCCCTGTTCAACTTCTGACACGCACAGTGGACCGTACGCGGCGTACGGAGAGCGTAAAGGCGGCGTGCGAAGCACGTCAGCCGAGCGGCCTTGCGACGCTCCCGCCTGGGGATCACCGCGTGCCTGCCAGCGCGCCCCCGATTCGTGCCTCCCAGCGCGTAAACCCGGGCCATGAGTCCGGGCGCGGGGGTCGTCCGGGTTCTGATGCGTGAGGCCGGGGCGCGTGAGCCGTCGTGCGGGTTGCGCGGCGGGTCGTGCGCCCGGGCTCGGAGATCGGTGTGTGAGCCGTCGTGCGGGGTCGGGGTGTGTGAACCGTCGTGCGGGGTTCGGTGCGGCAGGTTGCGTCCCGGGTGCTGCGTGAGGCCGGTGCGTGGTGTTGATGCCGGGGCCCGGCGGGGTGTCCGCCAGGCCCCGGGCTGACCGAATGACCGCGGTCAGGCTTTCGCCGTCGCCGGTTCCTGCCGTCGCCGTGTCTTCGTCGTCACCGGGTCCACCGGTTGGCGGCCATCGCGTAGACGTCGTAGGTCTCGCTGTTGAAGTACGGCGAGGAGATCCGGTCGTAATCCTCCCTGAGGATGAAATCGTCGTGAGTCTGGAACCGTTTCGCCGGGTAGATGCCGTACGGCGTCTTTCCCTCCCACGTCTGGCCGCCGTTCCGGTACGACGGGACGAACACCCACCGAATGGTTCTTGGTGGCATATCCGCAGGTCGCGGTGCTTCGTCGGAGAGTGTCGCGTCATGGCGTCTCAAGGTTTACGGCCATTCTTGACCGGTCTTATTTGATTTCCTTCGGCTCTGTTCCCGGTGATATCCATCCGAATCAAAGGCGGCCGCGGCGAGCCGTACGAGGGTCGTCCGGGCCCGGAGCGACAGCCGGAGTAATGTTCTGGCATGTTCGCCGTCACCGCTACACAGACCGATCCGGACAACCCGCTGAAGGGCCTGACGCTCGGGGAACATCCCGAGCCCGTCGTACCGGAAGGATGGACGACCGTCACGGTCCGGGCCGCCGCGCTCAACCATCACGACCTGTGGACCCTCAAGGGTGTGGGGATCAGCCAGGACCGGCTGCCGATCGTGCTCGGCTGCGACGCGGCGGGGGTGGACGAGGACGGCAACGAGGTCATCGTCCACTCCGTCATCGGCACGCCCGTCAACGGGGACGAGACCCTCGACCCGGCGCGTTCGCTGCTGTCGGAGAAGTACGACGGGACGTTCGCGGAGAAGGTCGCGGTGCCCCGCCGGAATCTGGTGCCCAAGCCCGCCGCGATCTCCTTCGAGGAAGCCGCCTGCCTGCCCACGGCCTGGCTGACGGCCTACCGCATGCTCTTCGACAAGGCCGGGCTTGAGCCGGGCTCGACGATCCTGGTCCAGGGCTCCGGTGGCGGCGTGGCGACCGCGCTGATCGCCCTCGGCCGGGCCGGTGGTTTCCGCGTGTGGGCCACCAGCCGCTCCCAGGACAAGCGGGAACGGGCTCTCGCGCTCGGCGCCGACCGGGTGTTCGAGACGGGGGCGCGGCTGCCCGAGCGGGTGGACGCGGTCATGGAGACGGTCGGCGAGGCCACCTGGAAGCACTCGCTCAGCTCCCTGCGCCCGGGAGGCCGGATCGTCACCTGCGGCGCGACGAGCGGGATGGTCGCTCCGACGCAACTCGCGCAGGTCTACTTCCTGCAGAAGTCGATCATCGGATCCACGATGGGGACACGTGAGCAGCTCGCGCGGCTCGCGGTGTTCCTGGAGCAGACGGGCGTCCGGCCGGCGATCGACCGCGTGCTGCCGCTCACCGAGGCGGAGGAGGGCTTCTCCGCCATGCACCGGGGTGAGATCTTCGGCAAGGTGGTCTTCACGCTCTGACGGGCATCCACGGGGGGAGGGAGGCACTCTCGCCGCCGCTCCCCCCATGAGTCGCCCTCTTCTCGCCGTACGCTGCGAGCGCCCGGCGGGGTTCCCGGTAGCTCCGGCAGTCGTGGTCGCGCCGTGAGCTGCGGTCGTGACCAGTCGTCCCGCCCCGGCGACCGGCCCAGCGCGGGGAGGCGAGCGCCAGGAAGGGGTCGTGCCAGCCGTGCGGGCTCAACTCGGCGCCTCGCTGGTCGACGGTGGTAGGTCGTGTCCTGCGGATCAAGCCCTGCTGCGCGTGGCCCGCCTCGCCGCGTTCTCGCCCTGCTCGCGGAGATCGCGCGGACTCGCGATCTCCGCAGGGCCGGAAGCGTCACCGATAACGCTGCTGTCGCCCCCTCCGCCGCCTTGCGCCTGGGGCCGGGCTCGGAACGGGCGGCATTGGTCGGACGCCCCCCTTGTGGGGGTCCGGGCCGGCCGGGGAACGCCGGCGGAGCCTGTTGTGAGGCTCCAGGCTCCCGGGGTGCCGGTGGAGCCTGCGGCCTTCAGGAGCGCATCGCCCGGCGGATGCGTTCGGCGGCCTCGTCGAGGGCGGCCCGGCACTCGTCGAGAGCCCGTTTGTCCGGCACCCCCGCCGCGGTCGACCGGTGGACGTCGGCGACGAAGTCGGCCAGCATCTGGCTGAGCGCGGCGTCATTAGCGCCGGGCCGGGCCCTGCCGAACCCCCAGGACTCCTCCCAGATGCGCCGCCACTCCCGCTGCCAGCGCTCGCTCTCCTCCCTCCACTGGTGCTTGTGGCGGCGCCATTCCTCCTTCTGCCTGCGCCACTCCTGCCTGGCGTGGTCGCGCTGCCGCCGCCACTCGTCCTTCTGCTCACGCCGTACGCCGCCCTCGCGGCTGATCTCCCTGGCCATCTGGGTGAGCTCCTCGCGCAGGGAACGCACGGTCTGCCGCACGTCCTCCTTGACCTCACGCGCGATGTCCTGGACCGAGGCGGTGATCTCCCGCTCCAGGTCGGCCAGCTCGTCCAGCCGGTCGTTCAGCTCGGCCCGGCCCTTGTCGGTCAGCGTGAAGACCTTCTTGCCGTCCACGACCTCGTGGGTGACCAGGCCCTCGTCCTCCAGCCGGGCCAGCCGGGGATAGATCGTGCCGGGGGAGGGGGAGTAGACGCCGAGGAACCGGTCCTGCAGGAGCCGGATGACCTCGTAGCCGTGCCGTGGGCTCTCCTCCAGCAACTTCAGCAGATACAGCCGCAACCGGCCGTGCCCGAACACCGGACTCATGCCGCCGCCTCGCCTTCGGCGCTGTGCTCCCTGACTCGATCGCTCGCCTCGCCTGCGGCGCGGCGTTCTCCAACCCGTTCGCTCGCCCCGAACGCGGCGTGGCGCGGCATCGGCCGGACGCGGTGGTCTCCCATCCGCTCCCTCATACTTCCTCCTCTGCTCGCCTGCCTGCGGGCTGCCCGCACAGCAGGGTGACGGCGCCGGACATCGTGGTCGCCGAGAGGGACGCCATGCCGCCTCCGAGCCGGCCGCTGAGCGAACGGACTCCGGGCATCGTGGTGGCGTACAACTCGGGGAAGGCCGACTCAATCCTGCCTGTGGTCGAGTGTGCGGACACGTCGGCGTTCACATCCCGCGGGAGCCGTACGACGATCGCACCCGACATGCTGTGCAGTGAGACGTGACCGGTGGGCTCCAGCTCCAGGTCGGCGGTGACCCGCCCGGACACCGTGTTGGCGCGCAGTCGCCGGGGCCGGCCCGCGGCCACGGTGAGGTCGCCGGAGACGCTGGAGAAGGACAGGTCGCCGGCGAGTTCCCGGCTCTCCACCGAGCCCGAGACCGTCTCGGCCCGCACCTCGCCGCTGACGCCGTCGAGGACGACCTCCCCCGACACGCTCTTCAGCGCGGTGATCCCCTCCATGCCCGCCACGACGGCGGAGGCGGACACGACGCCGACCTGGACGGGGCACCTCCTCGGCACGGTCAGCGTCAGCGTGGTCCTGCGCGGGCCCGGGCGCAGCCACCCCAGGATCCCGTCCCACGTCAGGTCCTTGTACGCGACCGTGAGACGGCCGTCGTCGTCCTGGGTCACCACGAGCGCCGAGCCGTCCACCTCGGTCACGTCGAGGGCCGCAGGGCCGTCACTGGCCAGTACGGCCAGCCGCCCGGCCACGACGCGCACGTTCAGCGCGGTGACCTCTTCGAAGGTGAGCCGTCCCGGAGAGTCGAACGTCCATTGGGGCATCACTCGGGCCCTTCCACGCGAAGTCCTGCGTCCACGCGGGTCGGGCGGCCGTGCGCGGACGGAACGTCTACGAACAAGATATATCTCGTTTTCGACAAGTCAAGATGTATCGCGTGTTGTCGTACTCTACCCCGTGACCTCGCGGGCCGCCGGGGCGACGGCCGGCGATCCGCGCGTTCGTCCGATGACGATCTCGCAGCCGGGGTGGTGACCCGTGCACTCGCGAGATCACGAGCTGGACCGCGCGAGGCCGCGCGGTGATCGGCGCCCGTGAGCGCCCGCGCGCCGCGGGTAGCGGGACAGGAGCCCGGCGACGGTCACGACGGCGACCACCGCCGTGGTCCATGCGGGCACCCAGCCGGACGCCACCGCGAGCCCGGCGCCCCCGGCCCGCACCCCGGCGTCCGCGGCCAGGTCCACCGTCCCCGGGGGAGGTACGGCGACCGGAAAGAGCAAGGCCGGAGGTCAGTCGTCGTCCTCGTCCAGGCGGGCGAGCCAGGTGGCCAGCCGCTCGACGGGCACCTCGAACTCGGGGTTGAGGTCTACGAACTCGCGCAGGCGCTCCGCGAGCCAGCCCATGCTGACCTCTTCCTCGCCGCGGCGTTCGACGAGCTCCTCGATCCCCCTGTCGGTGAAGTACATGCCGTGCTCCAGTTGAATGACCTGGTCATGGAGAGAGGTCCCCCACGCGCATGGGGGACCTCCTCAGTCGTGCGGGACCTTCGGTCAGCCGAAGACCTCGTCCAGCAGGATGTGCAGCTCCTCGTCGTGCTTGGCGTGCGAGCCGACGGCCGGCGAGGAGTTCGGCGTACGCGACACGCGGCGGAAGCGGCGGCCTCCGAGCAGGTCGGGCTTCTCCACGATCTTCAGGCTGAGGTACGGCCACGGGCCCATGTTGACCGGCTCGTCCTGCGCCCAGATCAGGTCCGCGTCCGCGCCGTAGCGGGCCAGCTCGGCCTTGAGCGGGTTCTCCGGGAACGGGTAGAGGCGCTCCAGGCGAACCAGCGCCACGTCCTTCCTGCCGTCCTTCTCGCGCCGCGCGAGCAGGTCGTAGTAGATCCTGCCGGAGCAGACCACGATCTTGCGGACGGCCGACGGGTCCACCGTCGGGTCGCCGATGACCGGGCGGAAGGCGCCGGAGGTGAACTCCGAGGTGGCCGAGGCCGCCGCCTTGAGCCGCAGCAGCGACTTGGGCGTGAACACGATGAGGGGCTTGCGCCGCTGCGACAGCACCTGCCAGCGCAGCAGGTGGAAGTAGTTCGCCGGGGTGCTCGGCTGCGCCACCGTCATGTTGTCCTGCGCGCACAGCTGCAGGTAGCGCTCGATGCGGGCGGAGGAGTGGTCGGGTCCCTGGCCCTCGTAGCCGTGCGGCAGCAGCAGCACCACCGAGGAGCGCTGGCCCCACTTCTGCTCGCCCGACGAGATGAACTCGTCGATGATCGACTGGGCGCCGTTGGCGAAGTCGCCGAACTGCGCCTCCCAGGCCACCAGGGCGTCCGGCCGGACCACGCTGTAGCCGTACTCGAAGCCCATCGCGGCGAACTCGCTGAGCAGCGAGTCGTACACGTAGAACTTCGTCGTGCCGTGGTTGAACGCCTTGAGCGGGGTGTGCTCCTCGCCGGTGAGCCGGTCGACCAGCACGGCGTGGCGCTGGCCGAAGGTGCCGCGGCGGGAGTCCTGGCCGACCAGCCGGACCGGGTGGTCGTCGATGAGCAGCGAGCCGAACGCGAGCAGCTCACCGGTCGCCCAGTCGATCGCGTCCTCCTCGATCATCGCGCCGCGGCGCTGGATCACGGGGGCGAGACGCGGGTGGACGGTGAAGCCCTCGGGCAGGTTGAGCTGGGTCTCGATGACCCGCTTGACGACGTCCTCGGAGATCGCCGTCTTGGTGTCCTCGTGCGACCACGGGATCTGCTCGTCGGGCTCGGGCACCCGCACCGCGCCGGGCGCGGGCGGCTGCTTGGCGGCCTCGCGGGTCTCGGTGAAGGCCCGTTCGAGCTGCTCCTGGTAGTCGCGCAGGGCCTGCTCGGCCTCCTCGACCGTGATGTCGCCGCGGCCGATCAGGGCCTCGGTGTACAGCTTGCGGACCGAGCGCTTGGCGTCGATGAGGTCGTACATCAGCGGCTGGGTGAACGCCGGGTTGTCGCCCTCGTTGTGGCCGCGCCGCCGGTAGCAGACCATGTCGATGACGACGTCCTTGCGGAACGCCTGGCGGTACTCGTAGGCCAGCCGACCGACCCGCACGACCGCCTCGGGGTCGTCGCCGTTCACGTGGAAGATCGGCGCCTGGATCATGCGCGCGACGTCGGTGGCGTACACGCTCGACCGCGAGGAGGCGGGGGAGGTGGTGAAGCCGACCTGGTTGTTCACCACGATGTGCACAGTGCCGCCGGTGCGGTAGCCGCGCAGCTGGGACAGGTGCAGGGTCTCGGCGACCACGCCCTGACCGGCGAACGCCGCGTCGCCGTGGACGAGCACGGGCAGGACGGTGAAGCCCTCCTCGCCGCGCTCCAGCAGGTCCTGCTTGGCCCGGACCACGCCCTCCAGGACGGGGTCGACGGCCTCCAGGTGCGACGGGTTCGCCACCACCGAGGTGCTGATCTTGTCGCCGCTGGGCGCGACGAAGTCGCCGCTCGCGCCGAGGTGATACTTCACGTCGCCGGAGCCGTGCGCGCTGCGGGGGTCGATGTTGCCCTCGAACTCCCCGAAGATCTGCGCGTACGACTTGCCCACGATGTTGGCGAGCACGTTGAGCCGGCCGCGGTGGGCCATGCCGATGACGACCTCGTCGAGGTGCTCCTCGGCCGCCGCGCTGATCACCGAGTCGAGCAGCGGGATCAGCGACTCGCCGCCCTCGAGCGAGAACCGCTTCTGGCCGACGTACTTGGTCTGCAGGAAGGTCTCGAACGCCTCGGCGGTGTTGAGCCGGCGCAGGATGCGCAGCTGCTCCTCACGGCTGGGCTTGGCGTGCGGGCGCTCCACCCGCGCCTGGATCCAGGCCCGCTCCTCGGGGTTCTGGATGTGCATGTACTCGATGCCGACGGTGCGGCAGTACGAGTCGCGCAGCACGCCGAGGATGTCGCGCAGCTTCATCAGCGGCTTGCCGCCGAAGCCGCCGGTCGGGAACTCGCGCTCCAGGTCCCACAGCGTCAGGCCGTGCGACTGGATGTCGAGGTCCGGGTGCTTGCGCTGGCGATACTCCAGCGGGTCGGTGTCGGCCATGAGGTGGCCGCGGACCCGGTAGGCGTGGATCAGCTCGAGCACGCGCGCCGACTTGGCCACGTCGTCGTCGTGGGTGGCCGAGATGTCCGGCACCCAGCGAACCGGCTCGTACGGGATGCGCAGCGACTCGAAGATCTCGTCGTAGAAGTTCTCGGCGCCGAGCAGGAGCTGGTGGATGCGGCGCAGGAACTCGCCCGACTGCGCGCCCTGGATGATCCGGTGGTCGTAGGTGGAGGTGAGCGTCATCACCTTGCTGATGGCAAGGCGGGACAGCGTCTCCTCCGAGGCGCCCTGGTATTCCGCCGGGTATTCCAGCGAGCCGACGCCGATGATCGTGCCCTGGCCGGGCATCAGCCGCGGCACCGAGTGGACCGTGCCGATCGTGCCGGGGTTGGTCAGGGAGATCGTGGTGCCCTGGAAGTCCTCCACGCCCAGCTTGCCCGCGCGGGCCTTGCGCACGATGTCCTCGTACGCCACCCAGAACTGGCGGAAGTCCAGGGTCTCGGCCTGCTTGATCGAGGGCACGAGGAGCTGGCGGGTGCCGTCGCTCTTCTGCACGTCGATCGCGAGGCCGAGCCCGACGTGCTCGGGCTTGACGAGGACCGGCTTGCCGTCCACCTCGGCGTACGAGTAGTTCATCTCAGGCATGGACTTGAGCGCCTGGACGATCGCGTAGCCGATGACGTGGGTGAAGGAGATCTTGCCGCCGCGACCGCGGGACAGGTGGTTGTTGATGACGATGCGGTTGTCGATCAGCAACTTCGCGGGGACCGCGCGGACGCTGGTGGCCGTGGGGACGGCCAGGGACGCCTCCATGTTGGCGGCGGTGCGCGCGGCGGCGCCGCGCAGCTTCTCCTCGACCGCGCCCGCGGGGGCCGGGGCCTGCTGCTTGGCCGGCGCGGGCGCCTTCGCCGCCGGCTTGGGAGCCTGCGGCTTGGGGGCCGGCGGCGCCGTCTGCGGGGCCGGGGTCACCGGTGCGGGAGCCTCGGGCGCGGCCGTCGTGGTCGCGCCGTTCGCGGCGCCTGCGGCTTTGGACGGAGCGGGCTTGGCCGTCCCACTGTAGTCAGCGAAGAAGTGCCACCAGGCCTGGTCAACAGACTCTGGATCTTCGAGATACTTCTGGTACAACTCGTCGACAAGCCACTCATTTTGCCCAAAGCTTGCCAGCGGGTTTGACCGCGACGACTCAGACGACACGGCGGAAATCGCCCTCTTCCGCAGATCGGCGTTGATGTTTGGTGAACCTGTCCAAGGCTACTCGCCTCGCACACTCCGGTGTGCCCGGGCGGGTCGCACGTCTCGGCCCATCCTCCCAGGATCGATAAAAGAGGTCACGCGCGCATAGCCCGTCTGGGTGGTGAGGTGTTCCTTACCCACTGGTCACAACGGCTGAGTCAGCCGATGAGCCGTGACTCGATCCGGATATTGGGAGCTATATCGGACAGCATACCCGCGAGGTCGTCGCCCGCGGCACGCAGCGCCTCCAGTGAGAGCGGCTCCAGGCGCTCCAGGAGGAAGAGCGCGTCCACGGTCTCCTCGGTGATCCTCGTCCGCACGCACTGCCGCCAGTTCCACCGCCGGCAGGTGATCCCGGCGTCGTCGCGCCAGACCACCTCGCCGATCTCCGGATCGCCCAGCACCTCGTCCGAAGGCTCGTCGCCCGCGGCCCGCACCAGCCGGGCGGGGCCCTGATAACGGCGCAGGTCCTCGCCGCCGATCGGCAGGCCGTGCCGTACGGACACGGCGTTGTAGGCGTCCACCACCAGGTTGATCTCGGGGAGCGGCATCCGCCGGACCAGCGCGTCGACCGACGGCCGGGTGCGCTGCGGCTTGGCGCCGAAGGCGCGGTAGGCCGCGCGCCAGGACTCGATCCTGGCGTCGTCGAGCGGCACCGCGCGGGCCGCCGCGTCGGCGAGCCAGGCCCGCGACCGGTCGTCGGACGGCCCGTTGCGCAGGCCGTACGCGCAGATCACCAGGACGGCGAAGTCCGGACGCAGCGCCGTGACGGCGTCGTCCACCCAGATGTCGTCGATCACGGCACTTACCTTATGGCCAGGCGCGCAGCGCCAGCGTCGCCACCGCGTCGAGGTCGGCCCGGCTCGCGCCGTCCCTGGCCTGGGTGGACATGCCCTGGATGACGGCGGCGAAGTAGGTCGCGAGCGCGGCGGCGTCGGTGTCCGGAGGGAGAAGGCCGGCCTCGACGTCCCGCTCGATCCGGTGGCGAATGGCCGCCTTGCTCGCCTCGCGGTGCGCCCGCAGCTCCTCGATCACGCCGGGGTCGCTCGTGTTCACGCCCGCCGAGATGATCATGCACCCGGGCGGATGCGCCGGATCGGCGTACGTCCGCGCCGCCTCGCGCAGCAGGCGCTCGACGGCCGCCCGCGCGGTGGGCCCGCCGGCCAGCGCGCGGGCGGCGAACGCGCCGTGCGTCTCCTGGTAGCGGCGCACCGCCTCGCCGAACAGCCGGCGCTTGTCGCCGAAGGCGGCGTAGAGGCTGGGGGGATTGATCCCCATCGCCGCCGTCAGCCCGGCGACGGAGGTCGCCTCGTAGCCGTTGCGCCAGAACTCCTCCAGCGCCCGCTCCAGCGCGACGTCCCGATCGAACGCCCTGGTCCTCGCCATGCGGCGATTTTATAGCGATCGCTACATATCGTGTTATTGTGTAGCGAACGCTACAGAAAGGGGCGGGCATGGCCGGGGTGGTCGCGTTCCTCGCCTCCGGCGACGCCGGCTGGGTCACCGGCACGACCGTCGACGCCACCGGCGGCAGCGACCTGTGACCCCCGCCGGGCGGCGGCGGAGCGGCCGCACTCCGGCGCTCAGGGGCGGAGCACCGTGGTCCGGCCGGGAGGGCGGGGGCGGTAGAGTCCGGGCTCATGCCGCAAACGCCACGTGTGCTCGCCGTACAGAACGGAGCGGACGGAGGTCCCGGGCGGTTCGGGGAATGGCTGGACGCCGCCGGGGTCGCCGTCGACGTGGTCACGGCCTTCGACGGGTCCGCCCTCCCGGCGCGCCTGGGACACGACGGCCTGCTCGTGCTCGGCGGCGGATATCTGCCGGACGACGACGACAAGGCGCCCTGGCTGCCGGCCACCCGCGCCCTCGTCGCGCAGGCTCTCGCCCGGTCGGTGCCGTTCTTCGGCATCTGCCTGGGCGGGCAGATGCTGGCCTCGGTCGGCGGCGGGAAGGTCCAGGGCGACGCGGGGGCGCCCGAGCACGGCAGCACGTCCATCACCATGCGCGTCGAGGCGGCGGACGACGTAATCTTCGGCGGGCTGCCCGCGGCCGTCCCGGCGATCGAGAACCACGTCGACGCCATCACGGCCCTGCCGCCGGGCGCGGTCTGGCTCGCCGAGACCGAACGCTGCCCCTACCAGGCCTTCCGGCTGGGCGACCACGCCTGGGGCGTGCAGTTCCACCCCGAGGCCGGGCCCGAACGCATCCGGCAGTGGGACGTGGAGCACACCCGCGTGCGGGGTCTCGACGTCGAGGCGCTGTACGCCGCCGCCGTGACCGACGACCCGCTGTCGCGGGCCGCCTGGGGCGAGGTGGCCTCCCGTTTCGCCGCCGTGGTCAAGCGGCGCCGGGGCTGAGCGGAACCGGGGCTGAGCGGATCCGGGGCAGTGGAACCGGGGCTGAGTGGAACCGGCCGCCGCCCCTGCTGGGGCGGCGGCCGGAGTCGTGCGCGATCCGGTCAGGATCGGGTCAGGCGCAGGCCGCGCCGTTCAGCGTGAACAGGTCGGGCGTGGGGTTGGCCCCCGGAGCCGACTTGCCGTTGAAGCCGAAGGTGATCGACTGGCCGGGCCTGATGGTCTTGTTGTGCGACTCGTTCGAGGCGGTCACCGTCGCCGCCTGCTGCGAGAACTTGGCGTTCCAGCCGAGCTCGACCTTCTGACCGCCCAGGAACGACCACTTCAGCGACCAGCCCTCGATCGCCTTGGTGCCGGTGTTCTTGATCGTGACCTGGGTGGTGAAGCCCGTCGGCCACGAGCCGTGCGTGGTGTAGGTGACCTCGCACGAGGCGGGGGCCTTGACCGTGCCGTCGCCCTGGTCGGCGATGAACGCCGAGATCCACGACAGCGGCGCGTTCCAGTTGATCGTCAGCTCGTTGGTCGCCCACGAGCCGATGTCGTCGATGTAGCAGAACTGCGCCACGCAGTTCTTCAGCTTCGCCTGGGCCACCGGGTCCTGGATGTAGGAGTTGGGGCCGCCCGCGAGCGTGCCGCGCGGCGGGTTCGGCAGCGAGGTGTCCAGCGAGTGGGCGTACCACCTGCTGTGCTGGTTCTTCGACGCCACCTCGCCGTAGCCGGTCACGTACGACTGGTTGAGCGCGTTGCGGCCGAAGATGTAGTTGATGCCCTCGAGCACGCCGTCGCGGTACTTCACGTCGCCGGTGATGTCGTACGCCGTGGCGACGACCACCAGGTTGTTGACGACGATGCTGTTCGATCCCCAGTCGTAGGACGTCGTGTCGTACGCCACGCCGTACGGGTGGGCCTTCAGCGCGGCCAGGTACTTGTCCGCGCCGGCCACCACGGAGGCGCGCACCTCGTCGCGGCCCGGCAGGTTGTTCGGCACGGTGGCCAGGTCGAGGCGGCCGAGCGCGGCGACGTTGCCCCAGTCCATCGCGCCCGTCCTCCAGATGTCGGCCGAGTGGAGCGGCGAGGCGAGGACGTAGTCCTCGAACTCCTTCTCACCCGTGGTGATGTAGAGCTCGGCCGCCGCCCAGTAGAACTCGTCGGTGACGTTCGCGTCGTCGTAGGTGCCGCCGCCGACGCCGTCGGAGGGGGAGGCGAGGATGTTCGGGTTCGCCTTGGCCGCCTCCCACGCCTTCTTCGCCGCCGTGAGGTTCTTCGCGGCGAACTCGGCGTCGTACGGCGCGTAGATCCGGGCCGCCTGGGCGGCCGTCGCGGCGAGGTTGAGCGTGGCGGCCGTGGAGACCGGGTGCAGCTCGCGCTTCTGCGCGTCCAGGTGCGGCAGCAGCGGCAGGCCGGTCCAGTTCTCGTCGTGGATCTTGTGGTGGACCATGCCGTCGGGCCGCTGCATCTTCAGCAGGAACTCCTGCTCCCAGCGGGCCTCGTCCAGCACGTCGGGGACGTCGTCGCCGCTCTCGGGGATGTTCAGGCTCCCGATCGGCTTGGCGGTCGCGGCGTTCTTGGTGCGCTCGAACTCGCTCATGAGCTGGGCGACCGAGATGCCGCCGTTGACGACGTACTTGCCGTGGTCGCCCGCGTCGTACCAGCCGCCGGACACGTCGAGGGTGTAGTCGCAGACGCCCGGCTGGCAGGGGACGTTCGTGTCGCCCTGGTTGGGGGCGACGCCCACGTGGCCGGCGGGCCTGCCGTACCCGGGACGCAGGGCGTCGTCGATCTCGATGCCGCTGCGCTGGGTGTAGTAGAACTTCAGCGCGTCGAGCTTGAGGTCGGCGTACGCGTCGGGCTTGATGTCGAACGGGTGGCTGGTCTCGCCGTCGGCGGTCAGCGTGTAGCCGGTCCCGGCCTTCTTGTACGAGCCGAAGTCGATGGAGTGGACGTTCTGCCCGGAGCTGTCGTCCACGCCGCGCGGGGTGGTCGTGCCCTCCGCGACGACGGTGCCGGCGGAGTTCTTGAGCTTCCAGGGCAGCGGCTCGGTCTCCTCGGTGACCAGGGTGGCGTTCTTGGGGCCCTTGGGCAGGTAGGCCACCTGGTTCACCCGGACCCGGGGGCCGGTGTCGGGCACGTAGACGTCCGGCGGCGCCCCGCCCTTGAGCGAGACGTTGTCCACGCAGAACCGCCACGGCGTGGCGCTGCCGCCGAGCTGGAAGACGACCTGCGCGTTGGGCAGGTCGACCGGCGAGGTGAACGTGTAGCGGTAGGTGTTGCCCGAGACGCTCAGCTCGGGGGCGGCCGCCACGTACTGTGTGTAGGGGTCGACCGGGAGCTGCACGTAGGCCCTGGCGACCTTCGCGGGGTCGGCGGTGGCGAAGAAGCTGAACGCGTACGTCTCGTCCTTCACCAGCGGGATGTCGTTGACGCCGATGATCGCGTCCCAGGGGTTGGTGGTGCCCGCGGGGACGTCGGCGCAGAGGCGGCCGTCGGACAGCTCGAAGTTGAGGTTCGCGGTGTGCCACCACGGCTCGGTGGTGGTGTCGAACGTGCCGTTGGGGATCTGTTCCGGGCCCTCCTCGGCGCTGGCGGGGGGTGCGCCGGTCAGGCAGGCCGTGGTCAGTGCCGCCACGGCGAGAATGCCGATTCGTCTGAGCACAGATGGTCCTCGGGGGAGAATGGGAGCGCTCCCAAAGTGGAGAGCGACTCGCATGTTTCCCGTGGGTTTCCACGGGCGTCAATGATCTGGGTGGACGGACGCGCCTGACCGGGCATTGCGAACGGGCGAGCCTGAAAGTTTCATTTTCGCAAAGCGTTTTTTGCAAAGATGTGTTTGCGATAACTAGCGTCGGCCGCATGGATCACGAGGTCTTCCACGTCCGCGACTCCCGCACGCTGAAGGCGGTCGCCCACCCGCTGCGGATGCGGCTGCTGGGAGAGCTGCGCGCGGGCGGCCCGGCGACCGCGACCGAGCTGGCCGCACGCCTCGGCGAGAGCTCCGGCTCCACCAGCTATCACCTGCGCCAGCTCGCCAGGTATGGCTTCGTGGAGCCCGACCCCGACCGGCGCGACCGGCGCGAGCGCCGGTGGCGGGCGATCCACCGCTTCACCGCTTGGAGCGACGTGGAGATGGCCGCCACCGCCGAGGGCCGGGAGGCCGCGGCGATCCTGCGGCGGCGTCAGCTCGAAAAGCTCACCGCCGACGTCGAGAACTTCGAGCGCGAGCGCGACCTGTGGAGCGAGGCGTGGGTGGAGGCGGCCGGGATGTCCGACCTGGTGGTCCGGCTGTCCCCGGCGACGGTGGCCTCCCTCTACGAACGGGTCTCGGCCATGCTCCTGGAGGCCGCCGAGCGGGACCGGGACGACCCGGACGCGCGCCCGGTCGCGGTCCTGCTCGCCGCCCATCCGCGCCGCGACGACCCGTCGTCCGGGCGGTCCTGAGGCCCCGGCCGGGCCACCCCTCTGTAGAACTTCATTCGGTGGGGCGGCAAAATCGAGCGGGCAGGGCTGCGAGAGGGGCGGGAAGCCGATGAGCAAGGTGAGTGTGACCGCGGCGAACGAGGCGCAGCGCGCCGCGTGGCTGGGCGGCGCGATGCCCGAGGTCGAGCGGGTCCGCCCCGGGCTGTGGTCGATCCCCGTTCCGATCCCCGTCAACCCGCTGCGGTACGTCCTGGTCTACGCACTGGAGATCCCGGACGGTGTCGTGATCATCGACGCCGGATGGAACACCGAGGAGGCGTACGGCGCGCTCGTCGCGGGGCTCGCCACGGCCGGGTACGAGATCACCGACGTCAAGGCCGTGCTCGTCACGCACATCCATCCGGACCACTACGGCCTGGCCGGGCGGATCCGGGAGGTCTCCGGAGCCTGGATCGGCCTGCACCCGGCCGACGCCGCCATCGTGCACGACCGCTACGACGAGTCGGCGATCGACTCCCTCGTGCGGCGCGAACGCGCCCTGCTGCTGCGGTGCGGCGTGCCGGACATGACGGCGGAGGAGCTCGCCGGGGCGTCGGTCATGCTGCGGCAGTTCGTCACGATGGCGACGCCCGACCGGCTCATCGAGGACGGCGACCGGCTCGACCTGCCCGGCTGGGACCTGCGGGCGATGTGGACCCCCGGCCACTCGCCCGGTCACCTGTGCTTCGCCGAGCCGGAGCGCCGGCTGCTGTTCTCCGGCGACCACGTGCTCGCCCGGATCACGTCGCTGGTCGCCGTGCACCCGCAGTCGACGGCCAACCCGCTCGCCGACTACCTCGACGCGCTGCGGGCGGTGGGCAAGCTCGACGTCGAGGAGGTGCTGCCCGCCCACGAGTATCGCTTCCTCGAGCTGGCCAAGCGGGTGGACTACCTGATCGCGCACCACGAGGAGCGCCTGGCGGAGGTGCGGCGCGTCGTGACGGAGAGCGACGGCGCCACCTGCTGGGACATCGCCACCCGGCTCACCTGGTCGCGCGGCTGGGAGGAGATCCCCGCGCACATGCGGCGGGCCGCCAACAACGAGACGCTCGCCCACCTGGTCTGGCTGGAGCGGCAGGGCATGGTCACCCGCGTGCCGGGCGAGCCGGACCTCTGGTACGGCCCCTCCGCCTGACGCGACCGGCCGCGGCCCCTCCTCCGCGGCCGGTCGCGGTCCAGCCCCCGGTCTGCGCCCTCAGCGAGACGCCGGGCCGCCCGCGGGGACGACGTCGTGCCGCGCGCTCGCGGGCGCGGCGATGTTCAGGTGGGTTTCGAGGTACGCGTCGACGACGTCCGTGTCGTCGGTCACCACGGCGACGTAGCCGTCCGGGCGCACCAGCACCCACTGCCCGGGAAGGAGCCCGTACGCGTCGCGCACGTGGTCGCCGGCGTCCACGATGTCGCCGCGTTCGCCGATGGTGTGCACGTGCAGGTCGCGCCGGGCGGCGGGGGCGTCGCCGGCGGGCACGTCGTAGCCGATCAGCGTCCAGTGCGTGCCCTTGAAGAGGGAGAACAGGCGGGTGGGCAGGCCGCCTGCGCCGGTGACGGGCGCGTCGGGGGCGCGATATCCGGCGAGCACGCCCGTGGTGCGCCGCGGGTCGGCGATGGTGAGGGGCGAGTCGGGGTAGCCGAGGTCGAGCTGCGAGACGTCCCGCTTGCGGTCGGTGTCGCCCTTCTTGGCCGCCTCGAGCAGCCGCGTCGACAGGCCGAGCACCGCCTCCGCGATCGGGCGGCGCTCCTTCTCATAGGTCGCCAGCAGCTCGTCCGGGGCCCCGCCGAGCACGGCGGCGAGCTTCCAGCCGAGGTTGTAGGCGTCCTGCACGCTGGTGTTCAGTCCCTGGCCGCCGGTCGGCGGGTGGACGTGCGCCGCGTCCCCGGTCAGGAACACCCGTCCGACCCGGTACGTCCCGGCCAGGCGGGCGTTCATCTCGTACGCCGAGGCCCACGACACCGACCGGATCACCACGTCGTCCCGGCCGGTGCGCTCGCGCACCAGCTCGGTCAGGCCCCGCGCGGACAGGTCGGCGTCCACGCCGAAGGGGATCGGCGCCTGGAGCTGGAACATCTCGGTGCCGTAGAGCGGGCACAGCATGAGCATGTCCGCGGGGTTCTGCCCCCAGCGGTGCCACGCGTCGAACGAGAGCCCCTCGACGATCACGTCGGCCACCAGGGCGCGCACTCCGAGGGTGGCGCCGTCGAAGGCCACTCCGAGGGACTTGCGCACGAAACTCGACCCGCCGTCGGCGCCCACCAGATAGCGCGCGCGCACGGTGCGCACGCCCTCGGGGGTGAGGACGCGGGCGGTCACCCCGTCGTCGTCCTGGTCGAAGCCGACGAGCTCGTGGCCGTAGTGCGGGGCGTGGCCGAGCTCGGCCAGCCGCTCGCGCAGCCTGCGCTCGGTGAGGAACTGCGGCACCAGCAGCGCCAGCCGGTACGGCTCGTACGGCGTCGGGCCGGCCATGTCGCCCGGCCTGGTGTCGACCGGGCCGTCGGGGGTGTAAAGCCGCTGCACCGGATATTCGCCGCCGGACGCCACGATCTTGTCGATCACCCCGAGGTCCTCGAACACCTCCTGGGTGCGCGGCTGGATGCCCTTGCCGCGTGACCCCGCGAACGGGTGCGCGGCCTTGTCGATCAGCAGGAAGCTCACGCCCCTGCGGGCCAGGTCGATGGCGAGGGTGTCCCCGGCCGCCCCGGCCCCGCAGACGATCACGTCGACGTCGGTCATGTTCGGCTCCTCCTTCACGTACGCCGGGACGCCGCGGTCATCCCGGAAGTTATGTGTAAAACGCACGCATCGTAAGCACAGGCGAGAGCGTCCGTCAATCACGACAAAGGGAATCGCGGCGTCATCCGATAGGGGATCGCATGTCAACATAGGTGTATGGAGCACGTATCGGTGACCGGATGCCCAATGGCGGCCGGACGGGACGGCGCGGGCGATGCGGTCCGGCGAGGAGGTCGTGGACCGGGCTCGTCTTCCCGCCGGTGGAAAAGGCGGTCCCGGAACGGCGGGCGGCCCCGGACGTCTTTCGCTGCCGGGCCCGAGGCGGCCGGGTCCGCGCGTTCGTACGGCGGGCCCCGCAGGCCGCGCGCGGCCCGGCTCCGCGCCGTCGACGGCGTCGCGGGCGGACCTTCTAGAATTGCCTTTCGCATCCGGTCCGTGAGGAGGCCGGATGCCGAGGATGACCCGGCAACGAGGATGACCCGGCACGAGGAAGGCCGGCGCGGGGAAGGCCGGTACGAGGAAGGATGGTGCGGCCGCCTTGACCACACGGCGACGCCAGGCCGCGTTGCGCCGTCTCCACGGGGCCATCCTCGATCTGATGGTGCTGATGAACCTGCCCAGCCGGGACGACGATCTGCTGGCCGAAGCCGGCGTCTCCCTCGACCGCGCCCTGTTTCCCCTGCTCGTGGTCGTGGAGCGGTCCGGGCCGATCGGCGTGGGCGAGCTGGCCGAGCGGGTCGGGCGCGACTACACCACGATCAGCCGCCAGGTGGCGAAGCTCGCCTCGCTCGGGCTGGTCGAACGCCGCCCCAGCCCCGCCGACGCCCGGGTGAAGGAGGCCATCCTCACCGCGGAGGGCCGCCGGGTCACCGACGCCCTCGACGCCGCCCGCGAGCGCCTGGCCGGTCCGGTTCTCGCCCGGTGGAGCGACCACGACCTCATGGAGCTGGAACGCCTGCTGCGCCGCTGGGTCGAGGACATGGCCGCGGCGAAGGCCGCCGACGGCGACTGACGAAGCGCCGGCGGGCACGCCGTCGCGCGGCATCGACCGCCACCGCCGCCGGGAGCTAAAGTGCTTCCAGAATCTTGTTCTCTTCAGTGAGGGGTGACGCCGTGTCCGAGGGGTCCGAGCTGAGGTTCGACGGAAGGGTGGCGATCGTCACCGGAGCCGGGCACGGGCTCGGCCGGTCGCACGCGCTGCTGCTCGCCCAGCGCGGGGCGAAGGTCGTCGTCAACGACCTCGGCGGCGCCCTCGACGGCACCGGCGCGTCCGCGGGCCCGGCGGCGGAGGTCGCCGAGCTGATCGTCAAGAACGGCGGAGAGGCGGTGCCCAGCGCCGACGACGTCGCCACGCCGGAGGGCGCGGAGGCGATCGTGCGGACCGCGCTCGACGCGTTCGGCCGGGTGGACGTCGTCGTCAACAACGCCGGCATCCTGCGCGACAAGTCGTTCGGCAAGATGACGGTGGAGGAGTTCGACGCCGTGATCGCCGTGCACGTGCGCGGTTCTTTCCTGGTCAGCCGGGCGGCGTTCCCGCACATGAAGGAGCAGGCGTACGGGCGGATCGTCAACACCTCCTCGCCCTCGGGGCTGTTCGGCAACTTCGGCCAGGCCAACTACTCGACGGCCAAGATGGGCCTGGTCGGCCTCACCAAGACGCTCGGCATCGAGGGCGCGCGGGCGAACATCAAGGCCAACGCGATCGCCCCGGTGGCCTGGACGCGGATGACCGAGTCGCTGCTGCCCGCGGAGTTCGAGGAGAAGTTCACCCCCGAGCGGGTCAGCCCGCTGGTGGCGTACCTCGCCCACGAGAGCTGCGAGACCACCGGCGAGGTGTTCTCGGTCGGCGCGGGCCGGGTCGCGCGGGTGTTCGTGGCGGAGGGCCCGGGCTGGCGGACCGACGACCTCACCGTGGAGGCGATCCGCGACAACTGGGAGGCGATCATGGCCGAGCAGCCCTACCTCCCGACGAGGCTGGGCGAGCAGTCCGGCGCCTCCCTGCGGGCGATGCTCTGACCTGCCGTCACACCTCCTCCTCCGGCTGCTCGGGCGGGCAGGCGAGACCGGTGGTCAGCTGGCCGGGCAGCCGGGGAATGGGCGCGCGGCCCGGCGGCTGCCTGACCCGCAGGTCGGGGAAGGGCGGCGGCGCGTTGCGCCGCGCCTGCGGCCGCGCGCCGAGCTTCAGCTCCTCGCCGTGGTGCGTCAGCGTGAGCGGCGGGCCGTGCAGGAGCGAGTACGTCGTGCCCTCCGCGGTGATGTCCACGTGCAGCAGGCGGCCCCGGTAGCGGACGCGGAAGACGAGCCGGGTGATGCCCGAGGGCAGGCGGGGGGCGAAGCGGATGCGCCCCTCGCGTGCCCGCATGCCGCCGAACCCGGCCACCAGCGCGATCCACGCCCCGGCCAGTGAGGCCATGTGGACGCCGTCGCGGGTGTTGTGCTCCAGGTCGCGCAGGTCCATCAGCGCGGCCTCGCCCAGGTAGGCGTAGGCCAGGTCGAGCTGCCCCACCTCGGCGGCGAGCACGGCCTGGGTGGCGGCCGACAACGAGGAGTCCCTGACGGTCAGCGCCTCGTAGTAGGCGAAGTTGCGCGCCTTCTGCTCCGGGGTGAACGCCTCGCCGCACATGTGCATGGCCAGCACGAGGTCGGCCTGCTTGACGACCTGCTTGCGGTACAGGTCGAAGTAGGGAAAGTGCAGGAGCAGCGGATACTGCTCGGGTCTGGTGTTCGCGAAGTCCCACACCGCGTGCCCGGTGAACCCCTCGCTCTGCTCGTGGACCCCCAGCCGTTCGTCGTACGGCAGGTACATGGCCGCGGCGGCGTCGCGCCACACGGCCGCCTCCTCCAGCGTGACCCCGAGCCGCTGGGCGTGGTCGAGATGGCGTACGGCCGCGGCGGCGGCGGCCCGGAGGTTCCGCTGGGCCGTGAGGTTGGTGTAGACGTTGTTGTCCGCGACGGCGCTGTACTCGTCCGGGCCGGTCACCCCGTCGATGCGATACCTGCCCTCGGCGTCGTGGTGGCCGAGCGCGCACCACAGCCGGGCGGTCGCGACCAGCAGCGGCAGGCCGATGTCCCGCTCGAAGTCGGTGTCCTCGGTCGCGTCGACATACCGCGTCACCGCGGCGGCGATGGCGGCGTTGACGTGGAAGGCCGCGGTGCCGGCGGGCCAGTAGCCCGAGCACTCCTCCCCGTTGATCGTCCGCCAGGGGAACGCCGCCCCGCCCAGCCCGAGCTGCTCGGCCCGCGCCTGGGCGTGGGGGAGGATCGCCTGCCGCCACATCAGGGCGTCGGCGGCGGCCCTCGGATAGGTGTAGGTGGCCACCGGCAGCACGAAGATCTCGGTGTCCCAGAACGCGTGGCCGTCGTAGCCGGAGCCGGTCAGCCCCTTGCCGGGGATGGGCCGGCGCTCCAGCCGGGCGCCCGCCTGGAGCAGGTGGAACAATCCGAACCGCACCGCCTGCTGCACCTCGGTGTCGCCCTCGACCTCGACGTCCGCGCCCGCCCAGAAGTCGTCGAGGAAGGCGCGCTGGTCGGCGCACAGGCCGTCCCACCCGCTGAGCCGGGCCGCCGCCAGCGCCGCCACGACCTGGTCGTGCATCGCGGGCCTGGACCGCTTGGCCGACCAGCCGTAGGCGAAGAACTTGTCCAGCCGCAGCCGCTGTCCGGGCGCGAGCCGGGTGGCGACCGTCACCCGGCTGACGTTGCCGCCGCCGTCGCACTCGACCCGGGTGTCGTCCGGGCCGTCGATCTCGTGGCGCATCCCCGCCGCGACCCGCAGCCTGCTGGCCCTGGTGGAGTGGACCATGACGCACACGCCGTTGCGCGCGGTGACGTTCTCCTCCAGCAGCAGCGGCGCCTCCAGCGCGGCGGCGGCCCGGGGGTCGGCGGTCGGCGGCGGCACGGTCTCGTTGGCGACCAGTTCCGACTGGACGACCACCCGGAGCGGCTGGTCCACCGGCTCGACCTCGTAGCGGATCGCGGCCACGGCCCGGTGGGTGAACGACACCAGCCGGGTCGAGGTTATGCGCACCTGCGCCCCGGTCGGGGAGCTCCAGCAGACCTTCCGGGTGAGCGTGCCCGCCCGCAGGTCGAGGACCCGCTCGTGGGAGTGCAGCGTGCCGTACCGGACGTCGAACGGCTCGTCGTCCACGAGCAGCCGGATCAGTTTGCCGTTGGTGACGTTCACGACCGTCTGCCCGGACTCGGGGTAGCCGTAGCCCGCCTCGGCGTACGGCAGCGGGCGCAGCTCGTAGAAGGAGTTGAGGTAGGTGCCCGGCAGGCCGTGCGGCTCGCCCTCGTCGAGGTTGCCGCGCAGCCCGATGTGCCCGTTGGACAGCGCGAACACCGACTCGGTCTGGGCGAGCACGTCGGTGTGCAGGTGACTCTCCCGCACCGACCAGGGCTCGACGACGAAGGCGGGATGCTTGATCATTTCTCGTCCAGCAGCTCGGAGAGGTCGGTCACCACCACGTCGGCGCCGTTGCGCCGCAGGGCCTCGGCCTGGTGCCCGCGGTTTACGCCCACCACGAGGGCGAAGCCGCCGGCGCGCCCGGCCGCGACCCCGGCGAGGGCGTCCTCGAACACCGCGGCCTCGGACGGCGCGAGCCCGAGCGCCTCGGCGGCGGCGAGGAACATGTCGGGGGCGGGCTTGCCGGCCAGCCCGCGTTCGCGCGCCACCTCGCCGTCGATCCGCGCGTCGAACATGCCGGTCAGCCCGGCCGCGGCGAGCACGCGCGCGGTGTTGGCGCTGCTTGAGACGACCGCGCGGCGCAGCCCGGCGTCGCCGGCGGCGCGCAGGTAGCGTACGGAGCCCTCGAAGACCTCCACGCCCTTCCGGTCGAGGATCGCCTGGACCAGCTCGTTCTTCCGGTTGCTCAAGCCGTTCACGGTGGGCATGCCCGGCGGGTCGTCCGGCTCGCCCTCGGGCAGGTCGATGCCCCGGGACAGCAGGAATCCCCGCGTGCCGTCCAGGCGCTTCTTGCCGTCGACGTACCGCTCGTAGTCGGCGGTCTCGTCGAAGGGCGTGAACGCGGCGCCGGCGGCGCTAGCGCGCTCGCGCAGGAACTCGTCGAACATCTCCTTCCACGCCGCGGCGTGGATCCGGGCCGTGCGCGTGAGCACCCCGTCCATGTCGAACAGGCAGCCGCGCACCTCGTCAGGCAAACCCAGCATGTCCGGCAACCCCCTCTGGCGTCCGCCCCGCCGGATGTCCGCCTGCACTCCTACCCCGTGGCGCGCGGATAAGACTTTTGCTGATTTCAGCGAAAGGTTGCATCACGTTGATAAAAGGTCTTCCCAGGCCAGCGGAAAAGAGGTACGTTTCCAGCCAATCACTCGCACGCGGAGGCGTAGGTGAAGAGGACGATCGTCAGGCCGGAGAACGTCCACCAGGCCGCGCTCCTGCGGTTGCTGAGGGACGGCGGACGTTCCCGTGCCGAGCTCGGCGACGTGGTGGATCTGTCCCGGTCGAAGCTCAACGTCGAGCTCGACCGGCTGATCGAGCTGGGGCTCGTCGAGTCCGCCGGGCTGGCCGCCTCACGCGGCGGCAGGCGCTCGGGACGCGTACGGCTGGCGAGCGACATCCGGTTCGCCGGGATCGACATCGGGGCCACCTCGATCGACGTCGCGGTCACCGACGGAGAGCTCACGGTGCTCGGTCACCTCAGCGAGCCGTGCGACATCAAGGAAGGGCCCGTCGTCGTGCTCGACCGGGCCATCGAACTGCTCGGCAAGCTGAGCAGGGACGGGCTGTTCACCCAGCTCAGCGGCGCCGGCATCGGTGTCCCCGGGCCGGTGAGCTTCGCCGAGGGCGTCCCGGTGGTGCCGCCGATCATGCCGGGCTGGGACCGCTACCCGGTCAGGGAGACGGTCGGCCAGGCGCTGGGCTGCCCCGCGGTGGTCGACAACGACGTCAACATCATGGCCCTCGGGGAGCTGCACGCGGGCCTCGCCCGGCACGTCGACGACTTCCTGCTCGTCAAGATCGGCACCGGTGTCGGCTGCGGCATCGTGGTGGACGGCAAGATCTACCGCGGTGTTTCGGGCAGCGCCGGCGACATCGGCCACATCCAGGTGGACGACCTCGGGCCGGTCTGCTCCTGCGGCAACTCCGGCTGCCTGGAGGCGTACTTCGGCGGCGCCGCGCTGGCGCGGGAGGCCGTCGCAGTGGCCCGCGCGGGCGGCTCGCCGTACCTGGCCGAACGGCTCGCGGTCGCGGGCACGCTGACCGCCGAGGACGTCGCCGCCGCGGCGGCGCAGGGCGACGCGGGGGCGATCGGGCTGATCCGCGACGGCGGACGCCGGGTGGGCCAGGTGCTGGCGAGCCTGGTGAGCTTCTTCAACCCCGGCCTGGTGATCATCGCGGGCGGCGTGGCCAAGCTCGGCCACGTGCTGCTCGCCGAGATCAGAAGCGTCGTCTACCGCAGATCGCTGCCGCTCGCCACCGGAAACCTGCCGATCGTGCTGTCCGAGCTCGGCGACACCGCGGGTGTCATCGGCGCCACCCGGCTGATCAGCGACCACGTCTACTCTGCCACCTGACCACCGTTGGGAGACCCCATGGCAGACGAACACCCCCTGCTGCGAATGAGGGGGATCGTCAAGCAGTTCCCCGGCGTACGCGCGCTGGACGGCGTGGACCTCGAGGTCAGGGCCGGAGAGGTGCACTGCCTGCTCGGCCAGAACGGCGCCGGGAAGTCCACGCTCATCAAGATCCTTTCCGGCGCCCACGAGCCCGACGAGGGCGAGGTGCTGCTCGACGGCACGCCCGTTCGGCTGGCGCCTCCGACCGCGGCCATGGGCCACGGCATCGCCACCATCTATCAGGAGCTCGACCTGGTCGACGGGCTGAGCGTCGCCGAGAACATCTTCCTCGGCCACGAGCCGGCGACCTTCGGGTTCTCCCGCCGGGCCGAGGCCGACCGGGCGGCGGCCCGGCTGCTGGAGCGGCTGGGCCACGGCGAGATCCGCCCCCGCACGGAGGTGGGCCGGCTGTCCCCCGCGCACAAGCAGATCGTCAGCATGGCCCGGGCGCTGTCGCACTCGGCCCGGCTGATCATCATGGACGAGCCGTCGGCCGCGCTCGCCCACGACGAGGTGCGCAACCTCTTCCGGGTGATCCGCGATCTCACCTCCCAGGGGGTGGCGGTCATCTACATCTCCCACCGGCTGGAGGAGATCCGCGAGATCGGCGACCGCGTCACCGTGCTGAAGGACGGGCGCACGGTCGCCGTGGGGCTGGGGGCCAAGCACACCCCGACCTCGCGGATCGTGTCGCTGATGACCGGCCGCAACGTCGAGTACGTCTTCCCGCCCCGGCCGCCCAGGGGCGCCCACGAGGGGCGGCCGGAGGTGCTGCGGGTGGAGAACCTGACGCTGCCCGGGCGGTTCGCCGACGTGTCGTTCAGCGTCCGGGCCGGGGAGATCGTCGGCCTGGCCGGCCTGGTCGGCTCGGGCCGCAGCGAGATCATCGAGGCGATCTACGGCGCGCGGCGGGCCAGCGGCCGGGTCCTGCTCGACGGGCGGCGGGTGCGGCCGGGCAGCACGACCCACGCGGTGCGCATGGGCATGGGCCTGGCCCCCGAGGAGCGCAAGGCCCAGGCGCTGCTGCTGGACCACCCGGTCGCGCAGAACATCACGCTGGCGAGCCTGACCCGCTACACCAAGCCGCGCTGGCTGGGCTGGCTCGACCGCCGGACCGAGTTCGCCGAGGCCAAACGGCTGTCGGAGGCGCTGGACATCCGCCCGCCCGACCCGCGCCGGCCGATCAGGACGCTGTCGGGCGGCAACCAGCAGAAGGCGGTGCTGGGCCGCTGGCTGGACGAGGACCGCAAGCTGCTGCTGCTCGACGAGCCCACGCGCGGCGTGGACGTCGGCGCCAGGGCCGAGCTGTACGCCCTGGTCCGCAAGCTGGCCGACGACGGCATCGGCGTGCTGCTGGTGTCCAGCGAGGTGCCCGAGGTGCTGGGGCTGGCCGATCGCGTGCTGGTCGTCCGCGAGGGCCGGATCGTCCACGAGGCGCCGGCCGAGGACGTGGACGAGCACCGCGTGCTCGACCTGGTGATGGTCTCCGCCGGGGAGACGTCCGGGTCCGACGAAGCAAACCCCTCCTCAGAAGGAGCGTTCCATGACTGAGGTCGATCAGGCCGCGCCGGCCGGTCCGCGTGTGAAGGCGCCGGGCCTGGGCGGTCGTCTCGGCCGGCTGGGCGAGGTCCGGCATCTGGGCCTGGTCGCGGCGCTGGTGCTGCTGGCGATCGTGGGCCTGGTGACCCGGCCGGAGAACTTCGCCACCTCCTCCAACCTGGTGAGCATCCTGGCCCTCGCCTCCACCATCGGCGTGATCACGGTCGGCATGACGTTTGTGATCATCGGCGGCGGCATCGACCTGTCGGTCGGGGCGCTGATGGCGCTGGCGTCGGTATGGGCGACCACGCTGGCCACCCAGTCGTACGGGCCGGTCGTGATGATCGTCTGCGCGTTGCTGGTCGGCACCGGCGCGGGACTGCTGAACGGGATCTTGATCTCCTACGGGCGGATCGTGCCGTTCATCGCCACGCTGGCGATGATGGTGGCCGGGCGCGGCCTGGCACAGCGGATGTCCAACCAGCGCACGCAGCTCGTGCGGCCGGAGAACTCGCTGATCGTCGAGCTGTCGACCACGCGGGTGCTCGGGCTGCCGCTGCTGGTGTACGTGTTCGCGCTGGTGGTGCTGATCGGCTGGGTGGTGCTCAACCGCACGACGTTCGGCCGGCGCACCTACGCGGTGGGCGGCAACCCCGAGGCGGCCCGCCTGGCCGGCATCGACGTCCGCAAGCACACCGTCATGCTGTACGCGCTGTCGGGCCTGTGCTGCGGGATCGCGGCCGTGCTGATCATGGCCCGGACCACCACGGGGTCGTCCACCCACGGCGACCTGTACGAACTCGACGCGATCGCCGCCGTCATCATCGGCGGCACGCTGCTCAGCGGCGGCCGGGGCACGATCATCGGCTCGATCCTCGGCCTGCTGATCTTCACCGTGATCACCAATCTGTTCATCCTCAACGGCCTCAACACCGCCGACCAGCTCGTCGCGAAGGGCGCGATCATCGTCGTCGCCGTGCTGCTGCAGCGGCGCGGCCTCAAAGCGCATACCTGACCCCGCACACCCGGCACACCCCCGCACAACCGCATCCGAACTCCCAGGTCCGCCGCCGTACGGCCGCGGTCCCGGACTCGTACGCCCTTCTCACCGCCTTTCCCGATCTTTCACCCCCACTGCAAGGGAGAACGACATGACGCACAACCCCGGCCGCCGGGGCTTCCTCCTCGGCGGGGCCGCCCTCGGCGCAGGCGCGCTCATCTCGGCCTGCACCAGCAACGAGCCGGTCGCACAGACGAGCGCGCCCGCCGCGGCCCCCGCCGCCGCGGCGACGGGCGGCAACGACGCCCCCGGCGAGAAGGTCGTCATCGGTTTCTCGGCCCCGGCCGCCGACCACGGCTGGATCGCCGCCATCGCCAAGAACGCGGCGGACGCCGCCAAGCAGTACTCCGACGTGGAGTTCAAGCCGGTCGAGCCGACCAACGACATCAACCAGCAGATCTCGGCCGTGGAGTCGCTGATCCAGGCCAAGGTCGACGCGCTGGTGATCTTGCCGAACGACGGCCAGCAGCTCAACCAGGTCGCCCGGCAGGCCATGGACGCCGGCATCCCGGTGGTCAACCTGGACCGCGTGTTCCCCGACAAGCTGTCGTACCGCACCTGGATCGGCGGCGACAACTACGGCATGGGGGTGGCGGCCGGCCACTTCATCGGCAAGACGCTGAAGGACAAGGGCGTCACCGACCCGGTGATCCTGGAGATCCAGGGCATCGCCACGCTGCCGCTGACCCAGGACCGCAGCAAGGGCTTCGCCGACGCCCTCAAGACGTACGGCTTCAGCGTGACGGCGCAGCAGGACGCCAAGTTCACGGTGGAGTCCGGCACGCAGGTCGCCAGCAACCTGCTGCAGGCGCACAAGAAGATCGACGCCATCTGGAACCACGACGACGACCAGGGCATCGGCGTGCTCGCCGCGATCAAGGAGGCCGGTCGCGACGAGTTCTTCATGGTCGGCGGGGCCGGTTCGGCCAACGCGATGCGCGACATCCAGGCCGGCAACGGCGTGCTGAAGGCCACGGTCACCTACAGCCCCACGATGGCCGCCTCGGCGATCAAGCTGGCGCGGCTGATCGCCCAGGGCAAGGGCATGAGCGACCTGATGGAGCAGCAGGTGCCCCAGTCGATCACGCTCGCCTCGGAGACCATCACCAAGGACAACGTGGAGAAGTATCTGCCTCTCGGCTTCGAATCCTGATTCGGGGGAGTTTCAGTGACAGACAGCAGGCCGACGCTGGGCGTCGGCATGGTGGGGTACGCGTTCATGGGACGTGTGCACTCGCAGGCGTGGCGGAGTGTCGCCTCGGTCTTCGACCTTCCGGTCAGGCCCGTCATGGCGGTCCTGTCCGGCAGGTCGCCCAGCCGCACGGCCGACGCGGCCGCCAAGCTCGGCTGGGCGGCGGTGGAGACCGACTGGAAGCGGCTGATCGAGCGCGACGACGTGCAGATCGTGGACATCTGCACGCCCGGCGACTCGCACGCCGACATCGCCATCGCGGCCCTGGCCGCGGGCAAGCACGTCATCTGCGAAAAGCCGCTGGCCAACACCGTGGCGGAGGCCGAGGCCATGGCCGCGGCGGCGAAGGAGGCGGCCGCGCGCGGAGTGCGCAGCATGGTCGCGTTCAACTACCGCCGGGTGCCCGCCGTGGCGCTGGCCCGGCGGCTGGTGGAGGAGGGCAGGCTCGGGGAGATCCGGCACGTGCGGGCGCAATACCTGCAGGACTGGATCGTCGACCCGGAGTTTCCCCTGGTCTGGCGGTTGCAGAAGGACAAGGCCGGGTCCGGCGCCCTCGGCGACATCGGCGCCCACATCATCGACACGGCGCAGTTCATCATCGGCCGCCCGCTGACCGGGGTGAGCGCGCTCACCGAGACCTTCGTCAAGGAGCGCCCGCTCGCCGAGGGGTCCAGCGGCCTGGCCGGCGAGGGCGGCACCGGCGAGACGGGCGAGGTGACCGTGGACGACGCGGCGCTGTTCATCGGCCGCTTCGAGGGCGGGGCGCTGGGCTCGTTCGAGGCCACCCGCTTCGCCGCCGGCCGCAAGAACGCGCTGCGCATCGAGGTCAACGGTTCGGCGGGCAGCCTGTCGTTCGACTTCGAGGCGATGAACGAGCTGTGGTTCTACGACGCCGCCGAGCGGGACGCCGGGTTCCGCCGGATCCTCGTCACCGAGCCGGACCACCCGTACGCCGGGGCGTGGTGGCCGCCGGGCCACGGCCTCGGCTACGAGCACACCTTCGTCCACGAGACGAAGGACTTCCTGGAGGCGGTGGCCGCCGGGACCGACCCCGAGCCGTCCTTCGAGGACGGGCTGCGGGTGCAGCGGGTGCTCGACGCGGTCGAGCGGAGCGCCGCCGCCGGGTCGGGCTGGATCTCGTTGTGAATGTTCACCGGGCTGTGAGAACGGGTGTGAGATGACGCGACCGATCACGTTGTTCACCGGGCAGTGGGCGGACCTGCCGTTCGAGGAGGTCTGCCGCCTGGCCTCGGAATGGGGCTACGACGGCCTGGAGATCGCCTGCTGGGGCGACCACTTCGAGGTCGACAAGGCCCTCGCCGACGACTCCTACATCGAACGCAAGAAGGAGACCCTGGCCAAGTACAACCTGGGGGTCTGGACGATCTCCAACCACCTGGTCGGCCAGGCCGTGTGCGACCACCCCATCGACGAGCGCCACAAGGGCATCCTGCCCGCGCGCATCTGGGGCGACGGCGAGCCCGAAGGCGTACGGCAGCGCGCCGCCGAGGAGATCAAGAACACCGCCCGCGCGGCGGCCAGACTCGGCGTCAAGACCGTCGTCGGCTTCACCGGCTCGTCGATCTGGCACACGCTGGCGATGTTCCCGCCGGTGCCGCCGTCGATGATCGAGGCGGGTTACCGGGACTTCGCCGACCGGTGGAACCCGATCCTCGACGTCTTCGACGAGGTGGGCGTGCGCTTCGCGCACGAGGTGCACCCCAGTGAGATCGCCTACGACTACTACACGACCGTGCGGACGCTGGAGGCGATCGGGCACCGGCCGGCCTTCGGGCTGAACTGGGACCCCTCGCACATGGTGTGGCAGGGCCTGGACCCGGCGAACTTCATCCTCGACTTCGCCGACCGGATCTACCATGTCGACTGCAAGGACGCCCGGGTGGCCACCCGCGACGGCCGCCGCGGCCGTCTGGCCTCCCACCTGGCCTGGGCCGACCCCCGCCGCGGCTGGGACTTCGTGTCCACCGGCCGGGGCGACGTGCCCTGGGAGGAGTGCTTCCGGGCGCTCAACCACATCGGCTACGACGGCCCGATCTCCATCGAGTGGGAGGACGCGGGCATGGACCGGCTGCACGGCGCGCCGGAGGCCCTCGCCTACATCCGCTCGCTCAACGCCATCACCCCGCCGGCCGCGGCGTTCGACGCCGCCTTCTCCTCCGAGGGCTGACCTCTCTCCCCCCAGCTCCCGCGAGGACAGGGAACGTCCCGCGGGCCTCGCCTCGCAACCGGGGCAGGCGGGAGATCCGCGGGACGTCCCCGAGGGCCGGGCGCACCACCGGGTGCGTGCGCCCGGCCCTCCGGCATGCCCGCACCTCCTCACCGCCACGCCACAGGCTTGTCCCACGCCGGCGAAGTGCCGAGCCCGCGAGCGGCGCGTCACGAGGTGCGGCGGGGCGGGAGCAGGGCGTTGACGCGGTCGGAGCCGGGCCAGACGTAGGGGAGGTCGTCGGGGTCTCCCGGAAACTTCGGGCCGTAGAAAGCCGGGTCCTTGCGCAGCAGGGCCGAGCGGTGGCTGAGGTGCAGGGCGGGATCGCCGAGCCACGGCGGCAGCTCGCCCGCCTCCGCGAGGGCGGCCTGGGTGCGCGGCGCCCCGATGCCCCGGCAGCCGAGCAGCTCCCGGGTCATCGTGCCGGCGCAGGTGTCGGCCCGGCCCAAATCGCACCAGGCCGCGACGATCTCCAGGCCGTAGCGGACCAGCGCCTCCTCGTACCCCGCCCACATGTGCGCCACCGGATGGTGCCGCCAGCCGTACCCGGGGATCGTGAGCGTACGCAGGACCTGCAGGGCCTCGACCCGCTGCTTGCCGAGGCGGAGCGGGTCGAGGACGCGGGCGGTGGCCGCGAAGTCCGGGTAGGGCAGGAACGTCTGCATGTCGCCGCTCGGGCTACCCCGGCCCGCCGGAGATATCCCCAGGGCCGGGGAGATCTCCGGCGGAGCGGCGGCGTCAGTCGAACAGGACGATCTGCCGCAGCACCTCCCCGCCGCGCAGGGCGGCGACGGCCTCGTTCAGGTCGCCGATCCTGATGCGGGCGCTGATCATGCTGTCCAAGTCGAGCTTGCCCGCCTTGTAGAGGTTCACAAAGCGCGGGAAGTCCCTGCGCACGTCGGCGTCGCCGTACAGCGAGCTGAGGATGTTCTTGCCGTCGAACAGCAGGTTGAACGCGGTCAGCGGCACCGTGTCGTCCATCGCGCCCGCCCCGACGACGATGACGTCGCCGCCGCGCCGGGTCGCCTGCCAGGCCGTCATGATGGCCGCGGACTTGCCGACCACCTCGAAGCCGTGGTCGAAGCCCAGGCCGCCGGTCAGCGTGGCGACGGCGTCCTTGAGCTGGTCGGGCGTGCAGGCGTGGGTGGCGCCCACCTTCTTCGCCAGCTCGTGCTTGGACTCGACCGGGTCGATCGCGAGGATCGTGGTCGCGCCGGAGATGCGGGCGCCCTGGATCACCGACAGGCCGACGCCGCCGCAGCCGACGACCGCCACGGTCGCGCCGGGGCGCACCTTCGCGGTGTTGAGCACCGCGCCGACGCCGGTCGTGACGCTGCACCCGATCAGCGCCGCCGCCTCGTACGGCACGTCCGGGTCGACCTTGATCGCCCCCTGCCACGGCACGACGATCTCCTCGGCCCAGGTGCCGCACCCGGCCATGCCGAACGCCGGGGTGCCGCCGCCGAACCGGAAGCGCGGCTCGCTGAAGCTCTTCTTCATGTACGTCGTGCAGAGGTTGGGCCGGCCGCCCACGCAGTGCGGGCAGTCGCCGCAGGCGGGCGTCCAGTTGACGATGACGTGGTCGCCCGGCTTCACGGTGGTCACGCCGTCGCCCACCTCGACGACCTCGCCCGCGCCCTCGTGACCCGGGATGATCGGGAGCGGCTGCGGAAGCACCCCGGTGAGCACCGAGAGGTCGGAGTGGCACACCCCGGTGGCCCTGACCCGCACCCGGACGTCGCCCGGACCCACCGGCGTCAGCGTGAAGTCGTCTCTGATGTCGAGCTTTTCGTCGCCGACCGCGTGCAAAAGCGCGCCGCGCATGGGGGGACCTCCTGGTTGTCAGGTTGGGGGGTGCCGCGCTCTCACTCTCCTTCGAGCGACAGCGCGGCCTTGGGACACGACCGGACGGCGTGGCGGACCCGGTCGAGCAGTTCGGCGGGCGGCTCGGGCATCAGCACGTGAAGGTTGTCGTCGTCGTCCACCTCGAAGACCTCCGGGGCCAGGCCCATGCAGACCGCGTTGGCCTCGCACACGTCGTAGTCGACCTTGATCTTCATGGCGCGTCCTCCTCCTGGCGTCACGTAGCGCTGGAGTTCACACGCTATCGCCGAGCTTGCGGTGGTCCCAGGAGACGACGCGGACCGGCTCGACCACGTAGGCGACGCGCTTGCGCGCGGTGTGCTCGATGTAACCGCGCACCTGCGGGTCGTCGACGGGCATGCCCATCGCCTGCCGGGTCACGTCGAGGCCGATCTCCAGGACGGCCGCCGGGTCGTCGACCAGCCGCGCCTTGCCGTAGATGAGCACGCCGCGCAGCTGGGCGTACTCCTCCCCGGCCTCGATCAGGCAGCTCACCCGCGGGTCGCGTCCGATGTTGCGGGCCTTCTGCGACTTGGCGTACGTCCAGAACGTCACGCGGCCGTCGTCGAGCCCGTAGAACATCGTGACCAGGTGAGGCGTGCCGTCGGGGTTGATCGTGCCGAGCTGGAGCTTGCGGGCGTCCCGCAGGAGCTCGGCGATCTCGTCGTCGCTCATCACGATGCGGGCGCGCTGGTTCACGAAGCAAAGTAGAACACGTTGCAGCAAGGGGGACAAGGGGGAGTCCCGAACCTTGTTCGGTCGGTTGGGTAAGGTGCCGGTCATGGTGACTCCGATGCCCGACGACCTGCGCCGCGCCGCCGAGGAGGCGCGCGGGTTCATGCCGCCGCCCGAGGGCGAGGCGCTGTACGAGATCGCCTGCGCGTACGGCTCTCGCGGCCCGATCTGCGAGATCGGGACATACTGCGGTAAGTCGGCCGTCTATCTGGGTGCGGGAGCCCGGCGGGCGGGCACGGTGGTCTTCACCGTGGACCACCACCGGGGGTCGGAGGAGATCCAGCCGGGCTGGCCGCACCACGATCCCGAGCTGGTGGACCCGAAGACCGGGCGGATGGACTCGCTGCCGTTCTTCCGGGACACGATCGCCGCCGCCGGCCTGGAGGACGTGGTGATCGCGATCGTGGGCGACTCGGCGACGGTCGCCCGCCACTGGTCGACCCCGCTGGCCGTGCTGTTCATCGACGGCGGCCACTCGGAGGAGCCGGTGACCGCCGACTACGAGGGATGGGCGCCGCACGTCATGAAGGGCGGCGCCCTGGTCTTCCACGACATCTACCCCGACCCCGCCGACGGCGGGCAGGCGCCGTACCGGGTCTACCTGCGCGCGCTGGAGTCGGGTGGTTTCCGCGAGGTCCGGGTGACCGGGTCCCTGCGCGTGCTGGAACGCCTCTGACACGCTCCCGCTGCCGGGGAGGGCGGGCGGGGCGTGCTTCGGTCAGGCGCGGGCGCGCTCGCAGCCGCACTCGCCGGTGATGCGGGCCTCCCGGCCGCCGGCGTCGCGGAAGATCCCCGAGCCGGGGGTGGCGCGGGAGAGGGCGTCCGCGGCGAGCACCACCGCGGCGGCCGTGTACCCCGACCGCTCGTTGGGGAAGTGCCGCCGGTTCACGAACTGCCAGCCGGTCCAGTAAGAGCCGTCCTCGTGGCGCAGGTGCTGCATGTCGGCGAACACCCTCAGCGCCCGCTCCCGCAGCCCGGCGGCGTCGAGCGCGAGCACCAGCTCGCACGACTCCGCGCCGGTCACCCAGGGCTGGTCGGAGACGCAGCGCGCGCCGAGGCCGGGCACGACGAAGGTGTCCCACTCCAGGTCGAACCGCCGGGCCGCCGCCGCGCCGCGTACGGCGCCGCCGAGCACGGGGTAGTACCAGTCCATTGAGAACCGGCTCTTGTCGGCGAACGCCTCCGGATGCTCGGCGATCACGTGGCCGAGCTGGTCGGCGGCGAGTTCCCAGTCGGGCTGCGGGTCGCCCAGCCGCTCGGCGAGCAGCGCCCCGCACCGCAGGCCCTGGTGGATGGACGAGCACCCGGTGAGCAGGGCGTAGTCCGCGGGCCGTCCCTCGGCGTCGCGCTGCCACAGGATCTCGCCGCGCGCGGTCTGCAGGCCGACGACGAAGTCGAGGGCCCGCGTCACCACCGGCCACATCGACCGGGCGAAGTCCTCGTCGCCGGTCACCAGCAGGTCGTGCCAGATCCCCACCGCGATGTAGGCCGCGTGGTTCGACTCGCCTGCCGCCTCGGCGGGCTTGCCGTCGCGGACCTTCATCGGCCAGGAGCCGTCCGGACGCTGGTGCCGTACGAGCCAGTCGTAGCCCTTGCGGGCCTCCTCGTGGAGCCCGGCGACGGTCAGCGCCATCAGGCACTCGATGTGGTTCCACGCGTCGATGTGGCCCTCGGGCCAGGGGACGCCGCCCTGGTCGTCCTGGATCGCGGCGATGCTCTCGGCCGTACGGACGACCTGCTCGGCGGTGATGATCCCCGGAACGTGCGGCACCCGCCTCATGCGGGCTTCCGGGCGTAGACCACCACGCTCTTGCCGATCAGGGGGTTGAGCACGGCCTCGGCCAGCCGGGTGACGAGGGGGCGCTTCATGATGTCCCAGACGAGAAGCTCGTGGTAGGCCTTGGCCAGCGGGTGCTCGTCGTTGTTCACCCCGACCGCGCACTTGATCCACCAGTACGGCGAGTGCAGGCCGTGGGCGTAGTGGTGGCCGCCGACCTCCAGCCCCGAGGACTTCAGCTTCGCCTGGAGCTCCGCCAACGTATAAATCCGGATATGTCCGCCGGGGGCGGTGTGGTAGTCCTCCGACAGGGCCCAGCAGATCCGCTCCGGCAGGAAGCTCGGCACCGTGATCGCGGCCCGGCCGCCCGGCTTCAGCACCCGGACGATCTCCCGCATCGCGGCCATGTCGTCCGGGATGTGCTCAAGCACCTCGGCGGCGATGACCCGGTCGAACGAGGCGTCGGGGAACGGCATGTCGAGGGCGTCGCCGACGACGGTCTCGCCGGTCGCGCCCGCGGGCACCTCGCCCTCCTTGTCCATGGCCGCGAACATGGCCGCCACGTTCTCCATCTCGGCGGCGTCCATGTCGAAGGCGACCACGTCGGCGCCCCGGCGCAGCACCTCGAAGGCGTGCCGGCCACCACCGGCCCCGAGGTCGAGAACGCGGTCGCCCGGTCCGACGGGCAGCCGGTTGAAGTCGACGGTCAGCACTCGGCGCCTGCCTTTCGTGGATTCGGGGGAGTCACCGGTCGTTGAAGGTCACCGGGAGGCGCGGTGGGCGGCGATGGCCTCGTGGTAGGCCTCGACCGTGCGCCGCGCGACGACCGGCCACGCGTAGCGCTCCATCACGCGCTCGTAGCCGCGCCGGCCGTATTCCGCGCGTTCCCCGGGGGAGTCGAGCAGGCGGCGCAGGACGGCCGCCAGCTCCTCGGGGTCGCCGGGGGTCACCTGCACGGCCGCGTCGCCGACCACCTCGGGCAGGGCGCCCGTACGCGAGGCGACCAGCGGGGTGCCGCACGCCATGTGCTCGACGGCCGGCAGCGAGAACCCCTCGTACAGCGAGGGGACCACCGCGATCTCGGAGGTGGCGATCAGCTCGGCCAGCTCCTCGTCGGGGATGCCGTGCACGAACCGCACGCGGTCGTGCAGCGACAGCTCGTTCACGAGCTGCTCGGTGGGCCCACCGGGGGTGGGCCTGCTCACGACGGTGAGGTTGACCTCGCGCTCGGTCGCGAGCTTGGCGACCGCCCGCAGCAGGGTGGCCACGCCCTTCATCGGCGAGTCGGCGCTGGCGACCGCCACGATGGAGTTCTCCCGCTTCGGCAGCTCGGGCCGGGGGTGGAAGAAGCGCGTGTCGACGCCGAGCGGGATCAGCCGCATGTTGGACTGCGGCACGTTGAAGTCGCGGTGGATGTCGGCGAGCGACGACTCGCTGACGGTGAGGATCGGGCTGAGCCGGGGCGCGACGATGCTCTGCATGCGCACGAAGCCGTACCAGCGGCGCAGCGACAGCCGCTTCCAGCCCGTGGCGGCCTTCAGCTCGATCCGCCGGTCCACGCTGATGGGGTGGTGGATGGTGCCGACCACCGGGAACATCTTCTTGATGCCGAGCAGGCCGTACCCGAGGGTCTGGTTGTCCTGGACGACGTCGAAGTCGCCGCGTCGCTTCTTCAGCTCGCGGTAGGCCCGCAGGCTGAACGTCAGCGGCTCGGGGAAGCCGGCCGTCCACATGGTGGCGACTTCGAGCACGTCGATCCAGTCGCGATACTCCTCGCGCTTCGGCGTGCGGAACGGATCCTCGTCGCGGTAGAGGTCCAGGCTCGGCACCTTGTTGAGGATCACGCCCTCGTCCAGCTCCGGGTAGGGCTGTCCGGAGAAGACCTCGACGTGGTGGCCCAGAGCGACGAGCTCGCGGCTTATGTGGCGCAGGTACACCCCCTGGCCGCCGCAGGTGGGCTTGCTGCGGTAGGACAGCAGCGCGACGCGCAGCCTCTCCGCCAAGAGGCACCCCTTTCCCGCCGGTTTCCCGCTGTGCCCCGGTGGGGCTGCTGCCAGGAACACTACCATTTGACCTTAGATGGGGTAGGTGAGGTGGAAAGGGTCCTCGCTTGAGCCTCACCCTGCTCGACCTGGGGTGTTAGCTTACTTGAACGTCATTCGGTGCAACACGTTCTAGCAGTACGTATTGGGACGGCCGGGCAGGGCGGTACATTCGCCTCCTATAGGCCAAGTTGGGCACTACGAGGAGGATCCGTTGGCCAGGCGTGCGCTGATCACCGGCATCACCGGGCAGGACGGCTCCTACCTCGCCGAACACCTGCTGAGCGAGGGATACGAGGTCTGGGGCCTGGTCCGCGGGCAGTCCAACCCCCGCGTCCCGCGGGTGCGCCGGCTCCTGCAGGACGTACGGCTGGTCCGCGGCGACCTGCTCGACCAGGGGTCGCTGATCGCGGCCGTGGAGAAGGTGCAGCCCGACGAGGTCTACAACCTGGGCGCCATCTCGTTCGTGCCGATGTCGTGGGAGCAGGCCGAGCTGACCGCCGAGGTGACCGGCATGGGCGTGCTCCGCATGCTCGAGGCCATCCGCGTCTGCTCGGGCATCACCGCCTCACGGGGCTCGTCCGCGGGGCAGATCCGCTTCTACCAGGCGTCGTCGTCGGAGATGTTCGGCCAGGTCAGGGAGACGCCGCAGACCGAGCGGACGCCCTTCCACCCCAGGTCGCCGTACGGCGTGGCCAAGTCGTACGGGCACTTCCTCACGCAGAACTACCGCGAGTCGTACGGGATGTTCGCGGTGTCGGGCATCTTGTTCAACCACGAGTCGCCCCGGCGGGGAGCCGAGTTCGTCACCCGCAAGGTCTCGCTCGGCGTCGCGCGGATCAAGCTCGGCATGGCCGACGAGCTTCGCCTGGGCAACCTGGAGGCGCGCCGCGACTGGGGGTTCGCCGGCGACTTCGTCCGCGCCATGCACATGATGCTGTCGGCCGACGAGCCCGAGGACTACGTCATCGGCACCGGGCGCACCCACTCGGTGCGCGAGCTGGTCGAGGCCGCGTTCGCCGCCGCCGACCTCGACTGGGAGCGGTACGTCGTCTGCGACGCGAGCCTGCACCGTCCGGCGGAGGTCGACCTGCTGTGCGCCGACCCGAAGAAGGCCCGCACCCAGCTCGGCTGGGAGCCGACCGTGTCGTTCGAGGAGCTCGTGACGATGATGGTCGAGGCCGACCTGCGCCTGCTGGCCGACGGCGGCGACCCCGAGCAGGACTCCTCGTGGGCGTGAACCTCCGGTCACCGTTGCTGTCGCGCTACCCGGCCGCGTAGCCGCACCCGGCCTCGCGATTCCACGCGCGGCCGGGTGTGGTGGGGTGCCGCCCGTTCGGAGGCGGTGGCGTGTGCGGCAGGGCGCCGTGCGGCGGGTATGGGGGAGCCCCGGCCGCGCCCCGCTGCCCCTCAGCCGAGGGTGACGGGCAGCGTCTTGATGCCGTTGACGAAGTTGGACCTCAGCCGCCTGGCCTCGCCGGCCTGCCGGATGCCGGGCAGCCGCCGGGCCAGCACCTCGAACAGCACCCGAAGCTCCAGCTTGGCCAGGTGGTTGCCGAGGCAGAAGTGCGCCCCGCCGCCGCCGAAGCCGATCTGCGGGTTGGGGTCGCGGCCGATGTCGAACTCGTCGGGCCGCTCGAAGACATCCTCGTCCCGGTTGGCCGACGCGTAGAAGACCACCACCTTGTCGCCCTCGGCGATCTTCTGGCCGCGCATCTCGGTGTCCGCGGTGGCCGTACGCCGGAACAGGTTGACCGGGGACACCCAGCGGACGACCTCGTCGGCGGCCGTCCTGGCAAGGGAGGGGTCGTTCACCAGGCGCTCCCACTGGTCCGGGTGCTCGAAGAGGGCCAGCATGCCGCCGGACGCGGCGTTCCTGGTGGTCTCGTTGCCCGCCACGATCAGCAGCAGGACGAACAGGTTGAACTCGTTCTCGGTCAGCGTCTGCCCGTTCTCGTCGGGCTGCAGGAGCTTGGTGACGATGTCGTCACGCGGGTCCTCCCTGCGGGCCGCGGCCAGCGTGTGCGCGTACGAGTAGACCTCGAGGGCGGCGGCCTGCCCCTCCTCCGGGCTCGTGGAGTAGTCGGGGTCGTCGCTGCCGATCATGCGGTTGGACCACTCGAAGATCTTGTCCCGGTCCTCGACGGGCGCGCCGAGCAACTCGCAGATCACATACAGCGGGAGCGGCGCGGCGATGTCCCGCACGAAATCAACCTCGGGCTTGCCCATGACCTCGTCCACCAGCGTGTGGCAGATATCCCTGATGTGCTCCTCGAGCCGCCCGATCTGGCGCGGGGTGAACCCGCGGTTGACCAGGGAGCGCCGCCGGGTGTGCTCGGGCGGGTCCTGGTTGAGCATCATCAGCCGCTGGAACTCGCGCTGCTCCTCGGGCATCTCGTCGAACAACGCCAGCCTGCGAGCCGAGGAGAACAGGTCGGAGCGGCGGGAGACGTGAACGACGTCCGCGTGTTTTGTGACGGCCCAGAACCCGGGCCAGTCGCCCTCTCCCTCGTGCCAGTAGACGGGGGCGTTGGCCCTGAGCCAGCGGAACTGGTCGTGCGGCACGCCACTGCGCGCGTAGCGGTCCTTGTCGACGAGGTTGATCTCCATGCACCCACTCAATCGGGTTTCGGCTGCCTTTGGTAAGAGCGACGACCGGACTGTCGGTGCCGGGCGACGGCGACCACGGCACGGAGCCGACCGGCCGCGTCGAAAGCCACCGCGACCGGCAGGGACCACGGGCCCGTTCCCGACACCGGCCGGTCCGGCGCGGGCCGCTTGTCGCCGACGTCGTCCACGACCGCGCCGTACGCCGCCTGTCGATCAAGCGCTTGTTCGTTCCTGCTTCTAAGACGTGTTGTATACGCGTGGTGACGGTCCGTCAACAGGCCTGGAGGTGATCTGTCGCTGTGGCCGTCTTGTCGGTGGCCTCTGATACGACTGGCGCATGGGTGTGAGCATCGAGGAGTTCCTGGCCATGCTGGACCGGTTGCCCGAGGTCCGGCAGAGCGAGGGTGGCGACTGGGTCTCGTTCAAGGTGCGCGGCAAGGGGTTCGGCTATCTGTGGGAGCGGACCGAGACGGTCGGGCTCAAGGCGACGATCGAGGAGCAGATCGCGCTGGTGTCCGAGCGGCCCGAGGTGTTCGAGCCGCAGTTCACCGCCGGGCGTTTCGGCTGGGTCGTGGTTCACCTGGCGAAGATCGACCCCGACGAGCTGTTCGAGCTGGTCACCGAGGCGTGGTGCCTCACCGCGCCGAAGTCCCTGGTGGAGGCGCACGAAGCCGGGGCGTAGCCGCGGCTGGGGCGAGACCGAGCGGTCTGCCGGCCCGCCGTGTTGGAAATCATTCCAATAGAGGTGGAATCCGTTCTAGCCAAATAAGGCCGTTTCGGAAAACATGATCCAATTTGACGTCATGCGCTTACCGGCAGTCGGGGTGGACGGCGTGTGGCCGAAGAATGCGGCCATTTCCAGAATAAACGTCTAGAAATCCGCCAGTAGCCGCTCGGCCGCGATCTCGATGCGGTGCTGGATCTGTTCGTAGGTGCGTCGCCCGCGCAGCATCTCCAGCAACTCCTGCACCCAGACCCCCGCGAGGGAGCTGGCGAGCGCGCGCTGGTCCTCGGCGGGCAGGTTCACCGTGCGGCCGTTGCAGGCGACGCGCAGCAGCAGGCTCGCCATCCGTTCGCCGAACGGCGCCTCCACCTCGGCGAGGATCAGGGAGCGGATGAGCGCGTCGGCGAGTTCCGGCTCGCGCATCAGGCCCCTGGTGGCCCGCATCAGCACGTCGACCGCGCGCCCCGCGGGGTGCGCGGCGGTCGGCGGGCGCCGCTCGATGCTGGACTCCAGCAGATCGATCTCCTCGCCGACCACCGCCACGACCAGGTCCATCTTCGAGGGGAAGTAGCGGTAGAGCGTTCCCAGGGCGACGCCGGCGCGCTCGGCGACCGTGCGCATCTGCATCGCCTCGACGCCGCCGCGGGAGGCGAGGGCGGCCGCCGCCTGGACGATGCGCCTGCGCCGTTGGTGCTGGCTCCGCGTGCGAACCCCGGGAGCGGTCGGGACCGGGTGGCCGGCCGCGCCGGAGGTTCCGTCCGGGAGCGGTGGAACATCGGCGACTGCATGCGAAGTGCGCATAGGAACACGTTATCTGATTCGCGGTCCTTCCGGATGGTTACCCGTCAGTCACAAAAAGCGCTGGAGAGCGTATGACTTCCGTGTTTCGGTCGCACGCCGAAGCTTGTTAACGAGCCGCCCAATGGATGGATATTAGAATCTGTTCTAGTTTGCCGAGCCGGTGGGGCTCCCGCTATGCGGCAGGCCGGTGCGACAGGCGGGACGCCCGATGGACCTCGATCTTGACGAGACGCCACGCGGAGCCGCGCGCGTCGGCCGTGTCAGTGCTGGACCGGCAGACGGACCGGGCCGGGATCACACCGGTTCTCCTGCTGCCCGGTCTCATCGCCGCGCTGGCCATCCGTCGCCTTCCACGAGTCAGGCGCGAACCCGGGCGACCCGCCCGCCGTGGTCGTCAGGGACGACCGGATCACCGGGCGGCCCGGAATCGTCCCGAACGCGGCCGAGGCGTCGTCCGTCCTCGTGCTCACCCTCGTGGTGGCGGTGTCAACGAGGTGCGGCGCGAGTTGATCGCCCCTTCCGGGCTCAGGGCGTGAAGACCGTCGGCACGTTGAAGAAGACGATCAGCGCGATGATCAGGCAGATCAGGATGCCGACGACCTCCCACAGCCAGTCGTAGTGCCGGTCGCCCTTGCCGCGCCGGCTCTTGGCGGTGTTGTTGCGGCCGGACGACCTGCCCGCGTGCTTGCTGCCGGAGTTCCTGCCCTGTGTGTGCCTGCTGGTGTGCGCGCGGCCCGGACGGGGGGAGACGGCGGGCGGTGTGGCGGTGACCGCCTTGACCACCGGGTGAACGAGGGGGTCGGTGTTCGTCGCGAACGCCGCACCGGCAGGGTCATCGTCCGTCCGCGCCGACGGCGGCGCGTCCGCGACCTCGGCCGTACGGAACGGCGTGCCGAAGTCCTCCGCGTAGTTCTCGCCGGAGTCCTCGACGGGCCTGTCAGCCTGCCTCTCGGCGCGGCGCTCGGCCTCCTCGGGCGCGGGGCCGAACACGTCCAAAGGGAGAGTGGTCGGCGAGAGCGGCTCGGCCAGGGCCTGCTCGGCGAGGGTCTGTTCGGTGCGGAGCGCTTCGGTGAGTGTCGATTCGGCCGGGGGCGCCGACAGGGGGTGCCCGTCGAACGGCTCCTCATTCCGGGGGAAGGCCGGAGGAAAGGCCCTGGACGCTTCGGCGGTCGATGCCTGCTCCTGCGCGGGAGCCGGAGCGGACGGCTCGCGCTGCGTAAAGCCTCCGACGGACTCGGCCTGCCGCGATTTGTCGGCTTTGTCGGCCGTACTGAACGCGTCGAAGGGCACCGCGAAGCGGAGCGTGTCGAACAGCGCGTCCAACGCCTCCGGCGGGTGCGGCGTATGAGTGGCGCCGGGCGGCTGCTGGAGCGACTCCACAGGCCGAGGCGCATTGCCGAAGGCGTCGAAGGGCTGCCCCGAAGGCGGCGTGCTCCCGAACGCGTCAAACGGCTGCCCCAGGGGCGGTGTGGACCCGAAAGCGTCGAACGGTTGCGCTGGGGGCGTGTTGCCGAGGGCGTCGGAGGGCTGTCCCGATGGCGGCGTGGCCCCGAAGGCATCGAAGGGTTCCACGGGCCGGGGCGTGTTGCCGAAGGCGTCGAAGGGCTGCCCCGAAGGCGGTGTGGCCCCGAAGGCGTCGAAGGACTGCGCCGGGAGCATGCTCCCGAAGGCGTCGAACGGTTGCGCTGGGGGCGTGCTGCCGAAGGCGTCGAACGGCTGCCCCGAGGGCGGTGTGGCCTCGAGTGCGTCGAAGGGCTGTGCCGGCGGCGGCGTGGTGCCGAAGGCGGGAAGCGGGTCCACCGGGCGAGGCGCGCTGGAAACCCTCAGGGCGTCGAACGGGTCCGCGCGGTGGGAGGCGCCGGAGACGCCGAACGCGTCGAACGTCTCGGTGGTCTCGCCCGTCACCTCCGGTGTGGGCGGCGTGGCGGGGGCGGCCTCGGCGGGTTCCTGCCGCGACGCCTGCGGCTCGACGGGTGCGGCCGGGGCCGGCTTTCGCTCCGCCGAGGCGGAACGCCCGCCGCGCTTCCTGCGCAGCCGCCCTTCGGCGAGAGAGCCGAGCAGCGCGCCGCGCAGCCGGGGCATGGGCTCGGTCGTCGCCTCGTGCTTGGCCTTGCGCCGGGACCCCTGCGGCTGCGCGATGGCGTCGGCCTTCACCACACACGTGTTGGTGACCTGGTCGGGGTCGCTCAGCGGCAGCGGCCAGGTCGGCGTGGTCGGCCACAGCCGCTTGGTGACGAGCTTGGAAGAGTGCTCCTGACTCACCGGGGCGTCGCCCGGCTCGTCGTACGGCAGCGCGCTCAGCACCCGGTTGCGCACGGACGCGGCGGGCCGGCGCCAGGGCAGCCGGGCGAGCACGTCACCGATGGGGGAGACGCCGATGGCGTCGTAGACCTCCGCGACCGCGGTGGGCACGAACGGCGCCGACCTGGCGGCGACGACCGCCGTCTCCAGAGTCTGGGTGAAGCGGTGCCTCGCCCCCCTGATCAGCTCCTCGGCGGTGTCGACCGCCACGTCGAGGACCTGCGATATCTCGGGCGCGGTGAGGCCGCACACCTCGGCGAGCAGCAAAACTTCCCGCTGGTGCGGCCGGATGTCGCGGAACACCCGCTCGATCAAGGCGGTGGCGGGGTCGGCGACGGAGTCGACGGCCGGCAGCGCGTAGCTGACATCCCGGCGGTAGATCTCCCGGCGGGCCAGCGCGTACAGCGCGGCGCGGGAGGGCGGTTCCGCGGTCGGAACGATGGTGAAGACGGCCACCACGGCGTCGGCGGCCGACGCGGTCTGACCGAGCTGGTCGTGGCAGTACGCGAACAACCCCGCGGCGTGACGCTCGTAGAGCTCGGCGATCAGTTCGCTTCTGGAGCGCTGACCGGTGAGCGGTGCAGTCACGACCGGCTCCTCTTGAGTTTCGTGCTGGTCCGTAACGGAGGGACGCGGCGGAGGGACAGGAGAGGCGTAAGAGTAATCATGCCAACACATCACCGCGCCCCGCATCAGGAGATGCCCTATTGATAGATATCTAGGCCCGGATATCGGAGGTTCCCACCGTAGGCTGACGGCTGGGTGTTCTGCCTGGAACGAGTGGCGTTGGATATCCGCAAGGCTCACAGGGAAGAGCGGAGAGGCCTCCCGCTGTTGGCTTGATCGCACACTCTTTCGAAGGGCGAGATGGCGTGATCACGTTCGAAGACGTCACCAAGCGCTACCGGGACGGCACGGTGGCTGTGGACGACCTCAGTCTGGAGGTGCCCACGGGAGCGATCACCGTGTTCGTGGGCCCGTCCGGGTGCGGCAAGACCACGTCGCTGCGGATGATCAATCGCATGATCGACGCCACCTCCGGCCGCATCACCCTGAATGGTCAGGACGTGCGTGAGATCGACCCGCCCACGCTGCGGCGCGGCATCGGGTACGTCATCCAGCAGGCGGGCCTGTTCCCGCACCGCAAGATCGTGGACAACGTGGCGACCGTGCCGTACCTGCTGGGCTGGAGCAAGAAGAAGGCGCGCGCCCGCGCGATGGAGCTGCTGGAACTGGTCGGCCTGGACCCGAGCCTGGCCCACCGCTACCCCTTCCAGCTCTCCGGGGGGCAGCAGCAGCGCGTCGGCGTGGCCAGGGCGCTCGCGGCCGACCCGCCGGTGCTGCTGATGGACGAGCCGTTCAGCGCCGTCGACCCGATCGTGCGGGCCAGCCTGCAAGACGAGCTGCTGCGGCTGCAGTCGGAGCTGCGCAAGACGATCGTGTTCGTCACCCACGACATCGACGAGGCGGTCAAGCTCGGCGACACGGTGGCCGTCCTGCGCGTCGGCGGGCGGCTGGCCCAGATGGCCGGCCCGGCCACGCTGCTCACCGAGCCCGCCGACGACTTCGTCCGCGAGTTCCTCGGCCGCGACCGGGGCATCCGGCGGCTGTCGTTCATCTCGGCCAAGGAGGTGCGGCTGAGCCCGCCGCCCGCCGACCTGGTGACGGACGAGGACGGCAGGCCGCTCGGCTGGCGGAGCGGGGGCGGGCTCGCGGCGTACGGCGTGTTCAACCCCGAGGCCGACTCGCTGCGCGTGGCGCTCGACGCCGCGCTGCTGTCGCCCAACGGCGTCGCGGTCGCCGTGGACGAGGAGGGCCGCGTGCGCGGCGTGGCCGGGCGGGACGCGATCGACGAACTGCTCGCCGAGTACGCGCCGCCCGTCGCGGGCCCCGCCGCCGGCGCGCAATCCTCCCGGGGCGGCCCGCCCACGGTCGGCCCGCCTCCGGGCGCCGGCTCCTCTCAGGGGGCGCCCACGTGAGCGACGAGCCGTTGATCCGCTGGGACTGGATCGCACGCAACTGGGCCAACGGAGGCCCCACCGCGATCAGCGCCCTGCTGGAAAACCACATCGTGATGGCCTTCCTGCCCGTGCTGCTCGGGCTGGTCGTCGCCCTTCCGCTCGGCCTGGCCTGCGCCCGCTGGCGCTGGCTGTATCAGCCGACGGCCGCGCTGATGAACGTCACCTACTCGCTGCCGTCGCTCGTACTGTTCTCGATTTTCCTGTCGGTCACCGGGCTGACCCGGTCGACCGTCGTCATTCCGCTGACGTTCTTCGCCCTCGCGATCTTGATCCCCGCCGTGGTGGACGGCCTCGCCTCGGTCCCCGACTCCGTACGCCAGTCGGCGGTGGCGATGGGGTTCCGGCCCGCGCGCCGCCTGCTCCGGGTCGAGCTGCCGGTCGCGGTGCCGGTGGTGCTGGCCGGGCTGCGGATCGCGACCGTGTCCAGCATCAGCCTGGTCAGCGTGGGCGCGCTGATCGGCCAAGGCGGGCTGGGCAACCTGTTCATCGACGGCTGGCAGCGGCAGTTCTACACGCCCATCGTGGTCGGGATCGTGCTCATCGTCCTGCTCGCCGTGCTCGCCGACGGACTGCTCGTGCTCGCCCAGCGACTGCTGACCCCCTGGTCCCGGGCGAGGAGGACGGCGTGAACTGGCTGGCCGACTTCTTCGGCGACCCGTCGCACTGGTCCGGCCCGGACGGCATCCCGGTCCGGCTGCTTGAGCACCTGGAGTTCTCCGCGGCGGCGTTCCTCGTCGCGGCGCTGATCGCCGTGCCGCTCGGCCTGTTCATCGGCCACACCGGCCGCGGCGCGCTGGTCGTCGTGGTCGCGGCCAACGCCGCCCGGGCGTTGCCGACGCTCGGGCTGCTCGTGCTCGTGGTGCTGCTCGCGGGCGTGGGGACCGTCCTGCCGGTGCTGATCCCGCTGATCGTGCTGGCGATTCCGCCCATCCTCGTGAACACGTACCAGGGCGTGCGCGGGGTGGACGCCGACCTGCGCGACGCCGCGTACGGCATGGGCCTGCGCGGGCGGCAGGTGCTGGTGCGGACGCTGATCCCGGTCGCGCTGCCGCTGATCCTGCTGGGCCTGCGCCTGGCCGCCATCCAGGTCGTCTCGACCGCCACAATCGCGGCGTTCGTCGGGCTGGGCGGCCTCGGCAGGTTCATCATCGACGGCCTGGCCACCAAGACCTACGCGGACGTGATCGGGGGAGCGGTCCTGGTCGCCGTCCTCGCTTTGGCCGTTCAGTTCGCCTTCGTCCTGCTCGACCGGGTCGCCGTCTCGCCCGGTGTCCGACAGAGTCGATAATCTCGCTATTATCGCCCTAAAATGAAGGGATTTTCTTGATATGAGACGTATCTTCGGCATCGCGGCCGTCGCCCTGGCCACGGCGCTCGCGTTATCCGGCTGCGGCGGCTCCGACCCGCTCTCCACGACGGCCTCCGCCGCGCCGTCGGAGTCGGGTTCAGGCGGCGCGGCCCCGGCCAAGGTCGTCGTCGGTTCCTTCAACTTCCCCGAGAGCGTCCTGCTCGCCTCGATGTACGCCCAGGCGCTCCAGGCCAAGGGCGTCACGGTCGAGGAGAAGCCCAACATCGGCAGCCGCGAGGTCGTCTACGACCAGATCAAGAGCGGCGGCCTGACCGTGCTGCCCGAATACATCGGGTCGCTGCTGGCCTTCGTCGACAAGTCCAGCACGGCCAAGACGAAGGACGACATCCTCGCCGGCCTGAAGGCCAAGCTGCCGCCGGAGCTGGAGATCCTGGAGCCCGCGGCGGCCGAGGACAACAACTCGCTCACCGTCACCAAGGCCACGGCGGACAAGTACGGGCTCACCACGATCGAAGACCTGGCCAAGGTGTCGAAGGACTTCACGGTCGGCGGGCCGCCGGAGTTCAAGCAGCGCCAGGAGGAGAACTTCAAGAACGTCTACGGCCTGGAGTTCAAGCAGTGGAAGCCCACCGGCGACACCACCGCTGACGCGATCAAGAGCGGGACCATCGAGGTGGGCAACGTCTTCACCACCGATCCCAAGATCGTGCTGAACGGCCTGGTGCCGCTGGAGGACAACAAGAACGCCTTCGGCGCCGAGAACGTGACCCCCCTCGTCTACAAGGCCGGGGTGAACGACACCGTGGTCTCCACGCTGAACGCGATCTCCGCCAAGCTCGACACCGCGACGCTGGTCGCCCTGATGAAGCGGGTCGCGGTCGACAAGGACGACCCGCCCGTGGTGGCCAAGGACTGGCTCACCCAGAACGGCCTGCTCTGACGGCGACGACTTAGGTGAACGCCTCCCGGCGGAGCACGACTCGTGCTCCGAACCGGGAGGCGTTCGTCTATGCGCATCGCACGGCGATCGGCCCGGCGTCGGCGCCGACCGGGACGCTTTCACAGGGGCACGATGATCATCGAGGCCGACCCTAGAGGTGTGGACGTGCATGACCAGCTCGGTGTCGGTGTCGGCCGGGCCGGCTTCGCACGGGCACCACGATCGCCGAGCGCCGGCCCTACAGATAGGGCCGCTGGTCGCGCTCGGCGGCGTGCTTGGCCGCGTCGAACGCCGCCACGTTGACGTTGAGGAACCGGGCCCGGTGAAACAGCGTCCGGGACGCGGTGGTGAAGTCGCTGTAACGGGTGCCGATCCCGATGACCAGGTCGGCCTCGCGGGCCAGTGTGTCGGCCGCGCGGGTCCCGGTGTGCCCGATCGCGCCCACCGCGCACGGATGGTCGTACGGCAGCGCGCCCTTGCCGGCCTGAGTCTCGGCCACCGGCACTCCGTGGCGTACGGCGAAGCGGGCCAGCTCGGCGCAGGCTCCGCTGTACTTGACCCCGCCCCCGGCGACGATCAGCGGGCGGCGCGAGCCGCGCAGCAGACCGGCGGCCCTGGCCAGGGCGGCGGGTTCGGGGACCGGCCTGGCCACGTGCCAGACCCTGCGGGCGAACAGCTCCTCGGGCCAGTCGTACGTCTCGGCCTGCACGTCCTGCGGCAGCGCCAGCGTCACCGCACCGGTCTCTGCGGGATCGGTGAGCACCCGCATGGCCCCCAGCAGCGCCGCCGGAAGCTGCTCGGGCCGGTTGACCCGGTCCCAGAAGCGGCTGACCGGCTTGAGGCAGTCGTTGACGCTGACGTCGTACGAACGGGGGTCCTCCAGCTCCTGCAGCACGGGCGAGGCGGCCCGGGTGGCGAACAGATCGCCGGGCAGCAGCAGCACCGGCAGCCGGTTGACCGTGGCCAGTGCCGCCCCGGTGACCATGTTGGTCGCGCCGGGCCCGATCGAGCTGGTGCAGGCGAGCGTGGACAGGCGACAGGACTGCCGGGCATACCCGGCGGCCGTGTGCACCATGGCCTGCTCGTTGCGGGCGGAATAGTACGGCAGCGGATCGCGGGTGCCCGCGCCCTGCTCGGCTAGGGCCTGGCCGATGCCCGCCACGTTGCCGTGCCCGAAGACGCCCAAGCACCCGGCGATCAGCCGGTGCTCCACGCCGTCGCGTTCGGTCCACTGCCGCCCGAGGAACCGCACCAGCGCCTGCGCCACGGTGAGCCTCGTCGTGTTCCGCACAGACACCTCCCGGCCGGCCCGCGGACGCGGCTGCCGCGCTCCCCGAACTCGCGGCGTCCGAGCGGCTCCGCCTGCCCCCGGACGTCTCTTAAGAGGACGTTTCCCCCGTACGGCCGGCACTCCCGCACCCGGCCGCGACCGTGTCCGGCGCCGCCGGCGGCTCGCGCGCCCGGGGACTCGGTGACGATGCCGGCCAGCGACGACGTCATCATGTCCAGGACGCTCTTCGCCCTGATCTGAGCACGCTCGTCTTCTCCGGGCGCGGCGCGTGCGGGGCGACGTGCGCGACGACGCGCGGAACGGCGTGCGCGACGACGCGCGGAACGGCGTGCGCGACGAGGCACGGGGCGGCGTGCGGGGCACGGTGGCGATCGGCCAGAATTCCGATCCGTACGACGACGTCAAACCCCGGCCGGCGGATCACCCGGACGTCGGTGTCCGGCCTGCCGGCGCAGGCTCCTCCGGCATCGGCAGATTTCGGGCCGGAGGGCTCGGGCGGCGTGGTGATGTACGTCAGTCAGCGGGAGGAGCCGGGGCGTGGGACCTGGGCAGGGGCTGTTCACCGAGGCCATGGGACAGGTGGCCGCCGGCGTGGCGGTGGTGACGGTCAAGGACGACCGCGACGACCTCGGCACGACGGTCACGACCCTGATGTCGGTGTCGCTCGACCCGCCGCTCGTGCTGATCAGCCTCGACTCGGCCGGATATCTCGCCGAGGTGCTGCTGCGCAGGGACCGCTGGGCGGCGAGCGTCCTGGCCGACGGGCAGCAAGCGGTCGCCTCCCGGTTCGCCACGGCGGGACGTCCGGGCGCCCGGCTCCTGCTGGCCGGCGTCGCCCACCATCGGGGCGCGCACAGCGAGGCGCTGGTCGTGGAAGGCGGGGTGGCGGCCGTCGAGGCCGAGACGACCCGGGTCGTCCCGGCCGGCGACCACACGTTGTTCATCGGGGAGGTCCTCGGCGTCGACTATGTCGACGCGTCGAAGGCCCCGCTCGTACGGCTCCGCTCCCGCTACCGGATCGTCCAGTAGCCCGGCAGCACCAGCGGGCCGTACGGCGGGAGGCCGAGCTGCCCGGCCATCCGCGCCAGCGGCCCCCACGCCTCCAGGCGCACCCGGGCGAGCGCGGCCGCCCTGTCCTCGCTGGACTCCGGCGGGCGCAGCCGCTCCAGGGGGTGCATCCGGGGATAGGTCCGTACGGGGGCGTGGTCGGGCAGGCCGGCCCGGCGGCGGGCCAGGGCGAGGGCGTCCTCCAGGCCGCCGAGCTCGTCGGCGAGACCGGCCGCCCTGGCGTCGGCGCCGGTCCACACCCGGCCCTTGGCCAGCTCGTGCGCCCGCTCCTTGGTCAGGCCGCGGCCCTGGGCGACCTTGCCCACGAAGTCGTCGTAGACGCGGTCGAGCCAGGCGTTCACCCGCTCCCACTGGGCCTCGGTGAACGCGGTGGACGGGGAGAACATCCCGGCGTTGGCGCCCTCGGCGATCGTCTCGGTCACCACGCCGAGCTTGCCGAGCAACTCGCCGATGACCGGCTTGCCGCCGAACACGCCGATCGAGCCGGTCAGCGTGCCCGGCTGGGCCACGATCACATCGGCGGCCATCGACACGAAGTAGCCGCCGGAGGCCGCCACGTCGCCCATCGACACGACGACCGGCTTGCCCGCCCGGCGCGCCAGCACGACCTCGCGCCAGATCGCGTCGGAGGCGACGTACGACCCGCCGGGGCTGTCCACGCGGAACACGATGGCCTTGACCTTCTCGTCCCGCCGGGCCGAGCGCAGGGCGGCGCAGATGGTGTCGGAGCCCATGGCGCCCCCGCCGCCCAGCGGCGAGCGGCCGCTGCGCCCGAGACGGATCATGCCGTTGCCGTGGACGAGGGCGACCGTGTCGGCCGCGGGGTGGGGGAGCTTTCCGGACAGCGCGCTTTTGGCGTACCGCGACACGTAGAGCAGGTGCGCGTCCTCCCCGACGGTCTCGGCGTAGACCTCGTCGCGATATTTCAGCTCGTCCACGAGCCCGGCCTCGACGGCCTCCGCCCCGATGAACGGGCCCTGGTCGATCAGCTCGCGCACCCGCTTCGGGTCGAGGCCGCGTGCCTCGGCGATGCCCGCGACGATCTGCTCGGTGACCGACTCGGCGATGCGCGCGGTCGACTCGCGGTGGGCGTCGGTCATTTGGTTGTGGGTGAACGTGTTGGCCGCGGTCTTGTACTCGTGCCGCTGGCCGAGCTGGTATTCCACCCCGACCTTGGCGAGCGCGTCGCGCAGGAAACGCTGTTCGAACGCCACGCCGGTCAGGCCCACGTCGCCGGAGGGCTGGAGGTAGACCCGCTCGAAGGCGCTGGCCAGGTAGTAGGGGACGGTGCCCGCGCCGAACTCGCCGAACGTCTCGGCGAACGCGACGGTCCGCTTGCCCGCGGCGCGCAGCTTGATCACGGCCGTACGCAGCTCCTGGACCATGCCGAGCCCGAGGGGGTTGCCGCCGATCTTGACGATGAGCGCGGTGACGCGGGGGTCCTTGCGGGCGCGGCGCAGGCCCGACAGCACGTCGGTGAGGCGCGCCTTGCGCATGGACAGCAGGGCGGAGACGGGGTCGGCGGGCGGGCCTTCCGACAGTCCCTCGGTCAGGTCCAGTTCCAGCACGAGCGGTGCGGTACGGCGCTGCCGCAGCTTGCCCACCGTCTCTATGATCGTCCTCGTCGCGTCCATAAATGCCACCATAAGCGACGGTTTCGCGGTGATGGCCGGGATGACGTTGCTCATGCGCCGGCCCCCGCACGGTAGCGCACGGGGGCCGGGCTGTCCGTCGTCCGCCGGACGGGTTACGGGTTACTTGAGTCCGTTGGACACCGCGGTGACCAGCTCACCGTTGGTGGTGTCGCCGCTGAACTCCCAGAAGAAGGCTCCGCCGAGACCCTGGTTCTTGGCGTAGGTCATCTTCCCGGCGACGGTGGCGGGGGTGTCGTAGCTCCACCAGTTCGAGCCGCACTTGGCGTAGGCCGTGCCGGCGACGGTGCCGGTGGCCGGGCAGGTGTTCTTCAGGACCTTGTAGTCCTCGATGCCCGCCTCGTACGTGCCGGGCGCGGCGCCGGTGGCGGTGCCGCCGGGGGCTTCCTGGGTGACGCCGGTCCAGCCGCGGCCGTAGAAGCCGATGCCCAGCAGGAGCTTGTTCGCCGGCACGCCCTTGCTCTTGAGCTTCTGGATGGCCGCGTCGGAGTAGAACCCGGCGACGGGGATGCCGGAGTACGACGTGAGCGGGGAGTGCGGCGCCGTCGGGCCCTGTGGTGCGAAGGCGCCGAAGTAGTCGTAGGTCATCACGTTGTACCAGTCGACGTACTGCGCGGCGCCCGCGTAGTCGGCGGCGTCGATCTTGCCGCCGTTCGTGCCGTCCGCGGTGATCGCGGCGGTGACGAGGTAGTCGGGGCCGAACTTGGCCCGCAGGGCCGCCATCAGGTTCTTGAAGGCCGCCGGACCGCTGGAGTCACAGCTCAGGCCGCAGGCGTTCGGGTACTCCCAGTCGATGTCGATGCCGTCGAACACGTCGGCCCAGCGCGGGTCCTTCAGCAGGTTGTAGCAGGAGTTGGCGAAGGCGGTGGGGTTCGCGGCCGCCTGGCCGAAGCCGCCGGACCAGGTCCAGCCGCCGAAGGAGTAGAGCACCTTGATGTGCGGATACTGCGCCTTCAGCTTCCTGAGCTGGTTGAACGCACCGCGCAGCGCGTTGGGGTTGTCCCAGGTGTCGGCCTTGCCGTCCACGCTGTTGGCCGCCGTGTAGGCCATGTCGTAGTCGGCGTAGGAGTCGCCGATCGCGCACTGGCCGTTGGTGACGTTGCCGAACGCGTAGTTGATGTGAGTGATCTTGGAGGCCGAGCCGCTGGTCACGATGTTCTTCACGAAGTACTGGCGGCCGTACACGCCCCAGTTGGTGAAGTAGCCGAGCACCTTCCTGCCGCCGGGCGGCGGGGGCGTCGGGCTCGTCGAGGGCGACGCGGACGGCGAGGCCGACGGCGACGCGGACGGGCTCGCGCTGGGGCTCGCGCTCGGGCTGGCCGAGGGAGAGGCGGTGGGCCCGCCGGAGCAGGGCGCGCCGTTCAGGGTGCAGTTCAGCGGTGTCGAGCCGCCGGGCGCGCCGATGAAGCCGAAGGTCGCCGACGCCCCCGCCGCGAGCGTGCCGCTCCAGGAGGGGTTCTTGAACGTGTAGTGGTTGCCGTTCCGGGTCATGACGGCGTCCCAGGCCGAGCTGATCGTCGCGCCGGACGGCATGTCGATCTCGATGGTCCAGCTCGGCAGGGGTTCCGAACCCGCCTTCACGGTGAACTTGCCCTGGAAGCCGGTGCCCCAGTCGGAATCGACGGTGTACGTGGCGGTGGCGGGGGTGGCGGCGGAGGCGGTCCCGATCGCGAGCGGCGCGAGAAGCGCGGCTCCGGCGATCATGGACCCAAGGAGGATCTTACGCAACGGAAACTCCCGGTCTGGGGGGTAAACGATAGGAAAGTTTCCTATTAGTTCGTGACTGTAAGCACTCCGCGCCCTGTGGTCAACGCCTCTGTCAGCCTCCTAAACGTCACTTAAGCCTCCGCTAAGCGTTCTATCCGACGTCTGCGACGTGGCCGATGGCCGTACATGCGCAGCCAGAGATCAAGCGCGGCGCTCGGTTTCGGGTCCGGTCGCGTGGGCTGTGTGTAATGCCCGGGCCGGCTGTGGTCAGGGCGCCCGGCCCTGACGTGGTGTGGTTCGCCGTTCGCGGCTGCCGCCGCCCGGTCATGCGCGCTGCCCCTGCCTGTGGCTCTCATAGCCGCCGAGTCTCCTAGTCGGCGGGCTTCGCCAGGCGGTGGCGGGTGAAGGCCCCTGCCGACCTCCTCCCCGGTCGCCTGATAATGCGAGACCCCCTACTTCCGTGGCTCACAGCCGCCGGGTCTCATGGCCGCCGGGCTGCGGTGAGGCGGTGGTAGATGATGGCTCTGGCCCGCCGCGCCGTCTCCGGTCGCTTGGTCATGTGAGCCGTTCCTCTCGCCGTGGCTCATAGTCGCCGGGCGCTGCCGAGGCGGTGGTAGGTGAAGGCCCAGCGGTCTTTGCCCACCTTTCGGTGACGCCGCTGGACAGGCAGGCAGGCGTGCTCGCGCACCTGGTCCGGGCGCGGATCGCCGGCCGGGTGTGGATCACCCACCTGTCGCGGAGGCGTCCAGGGGCGGGCCGCGACGACGGGTGATGGCGTCCTTGCTGTCATTCCCGTGGCCTCCGGGCTGCGGTGAGGCGGTGGTAGGTGAAGGCCCAGCGGTCTTTGCCCACCTTTCGGCGGGTGTAGCGGTCGGGGTGGCGGTAGCGGTCGCGGTTGTGGAACTGGCAGGCCGGACCCAGGAGTTTGAGGTCGGTGAGTCCTCCGGTGCTCCAGTTGTCGGCGTGGTCGATCTGGCACAAGGTGGCCGGGAGGGGGCAGCCGTCGACCCAACAGGTGGCATACCGGGCGAAGATCGCCCGCCGCTGGGCCGGGGTGGCCAACCTGACCTTGCGGCCCATGTCCAGCACCTGCCCCTGCGCGTCCATGACGATCCGCACCAGGGTGGAGGTGCGCGCCAGGCGGTGCACGCTGGAGACGGGCAGCACCTGCCCGGTGGCCAGCAGCAACCCCGGCACCAGACCAGACGCACCCAGCGCGGCGCCCGCCGCCGTGCCGAACAGCGGCCCCGGCGCCGTTCCCGGCGCTCCCGGCTCCGGCCCCGACGACGCGCCGAGTCCGTTTCCCAATGACGTGCCGAGCCCAGTCCCCGAGGGCGCGTCACGCTGTGGTCCTGGCGCTCCCGGCCGTGGGTCCGGTGTTCCCGGTGTCCGGGGCTCTGGGCGCGGTGACCTGGCCGGTTCCGGTCCCGGGACACCCGGCGCCCCCGATGTCCCCGGCGCTTCCGGTGCGCTCTCCGGCCCTGCGAGCCGAGGTCCGGACGGCCCGTCAGCACGACCCTGCCCATGCGGAACCTCCCCCGCAGGCCGAGGCCCGGCGTGGGTGAGGTGGGCACAGGTATGCCCGGGAGGATCACACGACCGCCACTGGCCCCACCGCGACTCCCGTGAGCGCGGCCCCTGCCCCTGCGCGTGCCCGTGCTGCGATGGGCTCTCGGCGTCGCCTGCAGGCACGGCGGCCCGGCGGCCCTCCTGGACCGCCTCGCCGTCCCGGCAGTCCCCGATGCCCTCAGCGGCTTCACTGTCTTCGATCGCCTCGGCGTGGGCCGTGGCGGGGTGGCAGGTCCCGGAAGTTGCGGAGCGGTCAGCGCCGCCCGGGTTCACGGCGCGATCGGGGGCGGAGTCGCTGGTGTTGTCGCCAGCCTCGCTCAGAGCAGAGTCGCCGGTGTAAACGGCCGCACTCGGCTCCTCGCAGCTTCCAACGCTGTCGGGCGCGCTGACGTCCTCACCGTCCCGGAGGTCCACGATGTCCTCGGCATCCCGCGCATCCGTAGCCCTTTCGGCGTCCCGAGGATGGTCGTCGGCAGGGAGGTGGTCACTGACGGGGTGACAGGTCCCGGGGCGATCGCCGCCGCCGGGGTTCCCGGCCGCAGTGCCAGCCCCAGGGCGATCGGTGCTCTCACGACGCTCGCCCTCAGGGTGGCCGGTGTTCCCGGGATGCTCGGCCTCGGGGTGCTGCGTGGTGGGGCTGATGGAAGCAGGGCTTCCACCGGCAGGGTGGCCGGTGCGCTCCGAGTGTTCTGTGGCAGGCTGGGCGGACTCCGGATGCCGCGTGGCGAAGCCGTTCGCAGGGCCGGGCACTGTGCTGGCGGGTTCGGGGTCGGTGGGGAGGGACTCGGCGCTGACCAGCACCAGCAGCTCGGTGACGATCTTGTCCTCCAGCAGGGCGATGAACGCATCGGCGTAGCGGACCCGCAACGGCCGATCGTCCCCCTCCGCCTTGGGCTTGGCATAGGCGTCCAGCAACGCCCGCAGCCGGGCCGCCGCCTCCCGGGGCAGATAGAACTCCCCCTCCACGCCACCATCCGCACCCGGCCGCACCCGCAGAAACCGCCGCCCATAGTCGGCCTGCTCGTCCCGTTCTTCCCCGTCGGGGTCGAGCACCGCCCGCAGATAGCGCCCGGCCTTGGCCACCTCCGCCGGGCCCGCCTTGGAA